>JAKVCA010000001.1:0-135473 GCA_022448315.1 Pirellulaceae bacterium
ACTCTCGACTGCTAACCAGAGAGTCCGAGAGTTTTTGGCTGTTGCTCTCGGGGTGCGATGGCAACCACGGTGGTTGCGATCGGGACCCGAAGGCAACAGTATCGAAACACGATTTTGGATCGCACGCGGCCAGTGTCGCCCAACGTCCTAGAAGCTGGGGCAAGAAACGAAGAACGCTCGCGATCAGCCATCAGGCCAGCGAGCGTTTACGTGTTCACACAGAGATTTTCGCTAAAAATAGCAAGGCTCCCCCGGCAGGACTCGAACCTGCGACAGGGTGGTTAACAGCCACCTGCTCTACCAACTGAGCTACAGGGGATCGAAGGAGCCGACTGAAGTGGTTCGGAACCGCTCCACCTTCCAGTCGAGTTTCGTAATTTAATTTAACACCTGAAAACTGACAAGAGCACTTCCCCTCCTTCGCACCGGCAGAATCGAACTCGTCTTCCCGAACGTCCGGCTGCAACGATTTTACCTATTTTCGCGCGGCCCATGATCCTTCTCTTGGTCCAAGGTCGGTTCTCAGCTCCAAGGTCATCCCTGCGTCGTTCACATCAACGACAGTAAACGTTGGGCAGCGGCTTGCGCGAATTCAGGGTCGTTGATATGTGCATCCATGACTTCCATTCGCGCTGCACCGCAAGTCGATTTGAGGCCTTCGAGCAGCGCCATTCGCGCTTCCTGATCCTCGAAGGCCTGACCTTCAGCATCGATGGCCGAGACACCCTGGCGGGGAAACAACACCTCGGCCGGTCCATTGGACATCGCCACCTTGCGACCCACCTCCTTCCCAAGCTGCCGACACTCGCTCACCGAGGTACGCATCAACGTGACCACCGGATTGTGCTGATAAAAAAGTCGATCCGCAAACTTCTGAGGGACCGTCTCGGGAGATCCAAAGTTGACCATGTCGAGCGCCCCAACAGAAATCACTTGCGGCACCCCCAATTCTGACGCCGCGGTCAAGCGACCAGGACCCGCCGTCAATACGCCGCCGACCAGTTCGTCAGCCAACTCCGTCGTGGTAATGTCCAGCACTCCGGCAATCAAACCTTCGCGAATCAAAGACTCCATTGCCTGTCCCCCTGTCCCAGTCGCATGGAAGATCAGAACTTCGTAACCCGCCTGTTCCAAGACCCCTCGTGCGACTTGCACACATGGCGTGGTCACGCCAAACATGGACGCCGCCACCAGAGGTTTTTCGGTGGGGGAGGCTTCCGCGAACACTTGCTTACGACCGTTCACCATCCCACTCATCGCGTCAGCCGCCTGACTCAACACGATGCGACTCACTCGATTGATGCCGGCAATATCCACCACCGAGTTGATCATGCAGAGGTCCTTGTCCGCCACATAAGGACGCACCTGACCCGAAGCCATCGTACTGACCATGACTTTGGGAATCCCGAGCGGCAACGCGCGCATGGCCGAGGTCCCGATCGACGTTCCCGCCGATCCACCGATCGACAGCACGCCCTCAACGAGCCCCTGATCTGCATGCTGGCGAATCAACTGCGCTACCCCACGCGCTGCCGCCGCGACCGCTTCTCCCCGATCCTGATCGGATCGAACGACCGACCATGACGTTCCTGCCACCTCGAAGACCATGGCTCGGTCGATATCCGGATCGACCTGCGGGTCGCCCGATGAACCCACATCCACCAGGGTCACCCGGTGTCCCTGCCGCATCAGACTCTCACGTATCCAGCCGGCTTCAACCCCCTTGGTGTCCAACGTCGCAATCAGATAGATCGACATGCCACCTCTCCTATTCCTGATGACTCGGAACCAAGCGTCATTTTGACACGCTTGGAAATCGATAGATACAAGGGGCCGTACGGTTAACGCTCCGTGGCATGTCGAAAAATGTCTAAGGCAATGCGTCGAGTTGAGCCTCGCCAGCGACACTCATCCGCATCAGCAAGTTGAAACCCTGGACTGGGGACAGCGAAGCGGTTTCTGAATCACGGACTCGCAGGACGAGCCCTCAGCGGTTACGTTGGGGCCCTGCCAGATCACCCCCAAGAACTAACGCCCGTTTCGGTACTCTCACACCCCCAGCGACCCACAACCTGAAACTGCCATGGATCATTCCCTTTTTTTCTACCTTACTGGCGTCCCTGTCCTTGGACTGGCAGCGCAATGGCTTGCGTGGCGACTCCGTGTTCCTTCGATTTTACTCCTGTTGATCGGAGGGGTTGGCCTCGGCTTTTTTGTGAAGATCGATGACCTGCTTTTGAATATCGCCAACAGTGATCAGCCCTTGATGGCGGCTCAAATCCTGTTTCCGATCGTCTCACTTTCGGTTGCGGTCATCCTGTTCGAAGGAGGCCTGTCACTCAAGTTCTCCGAACTCCACGAATCCGGTTCCACCGTCCTGCGGTTGGTCACACTGGGAGCGCTGATCAGTTGGGTTTTGACAAGCGTTGCCGCGTCTTTCCTGCTCGGCTTGGATTATCGGTTAGCCATCCTTCTCGGAGCGATCCTTGTGGTCACAGGTCCGACCGTCGTCGCACCTATGATCCGCCACATTCGTCCCACGCGGAACGTCGCTTCGATCGTGAAATGGGAAGGCATCGTTGTCGACCCCATCGGCGCCATCCTGGCAGTGCTGGTTTTTGAAACCATGTTTCATTCCAGTCACTCGGATCAGCCGATCATGACGGCCGCCTGCATCTTGGTGCTTACCGCCCTGATCGGTGGCGTCTTTGGAACGGTGATCGGCTGGCTCCTGACTCTGGTCGTTAAGAAGTTCTGGATTCCCGATCATCTGCACGGCGTTCTTTTTCTTGCCAGTGCTTTGGGCTCGTTCGCCATCTCGAATTTTGTGATCGAGGAATCGGGCCTGGTGACGGTGACCGTGCTGGGGATCTATCTGGCCAACCAGAAAGCGGTTTCCCTCGACCACATCGTGCAGTTCAAGGAAAATCTTGGAGTCATTCTGATCTCTTGCCTGTTTATCGTCTTAGGATCCCGACTCGACCTGGCGAGCCTGGCCGACAACGGCGCATGGCGGTTCCTTTTTCTGGTGGTCCTAATCGCAGTCATTCGCCCCGCCAGTGTGCTCCTTGGCAGCTGGGGGACAACGACCCATATTCGGGAAAAACTACTCGTGTCGGCTTTAGCGCCGCGAGGGATCGTGGCCGCAGCCGTTGCTTCGGTCTTCTCCCTTAAAATCATCGCCGATGCTCACAGCTCGGAAGACATGCTTGCCCTCGCGACTCAGGCGGACACACTGGTGCCGATCACGTTTCTTGTCATTGTGGGGACGGTCACTTTCTACGGTCTCACTTCAGCACCTCTGGCCCGCTACCTTGGCCTTGCCGATTCTAACCCTCAGGGCATGTTGATTGCAGGAGCCGAGGACTGGATTCAGAAACTCGCACATGTTCTCGAAAAAGCGGGGGTTCCGGTCGTCCTCGTCGACACCAATTATCGAAACGTCAGTGAAGCTCGCATGGCTGGGCTTCGCGCCTACTGTTCCAGCATCCTGTCGGAAAATATCGAAGAATCGGCAGACCTCTCCGGCGTCGGCCGCCTGCTGGCCATGACCGGAAACGACGAAGTGAACGTCCTGGCAACGCGTGAGTACGCTCACCTGTTTGGCAAGGCCAACGTCTACCAGCTGACCCCGAACAATCAGTCGTCGGGAGGTCGCGGTTCGGTCAAAGAGACCAAACGGGGCCGAGACCTGTTTGGAGGAGGCCTCAATCAACGCCGCCTCGCCGAATTGGTTCGCCAAGGTTACGAGATGAAAGCTACAAAACTCACCGAAGCCTTCACGCTCGATCAGTTCCGAATGACACATGGCAACGAGGCAAAAATACTGTTCCTGATCGACGGTCCCCAAAAAGTTCAGATTTCACTAGCCGGGGAAACCATGAAGAGTGATGGCGTTCAGACATTGATCGCCCTGATTCCACCCAAGGCCCCGGAGAACTGAGGTCCCGGAGAACTGAGGTCCCGGAGAACTGAGGTCCCGGGAGTCACACCTCGACGACACCAAGCTACTTTTTATTTTCAGTGGCCTCATTTTCGGTGGCCTCGCCTTTGGATGTCAGCCTCTCAAGCTCCACCTTCTTGAACGCCGCCGAAGTGTACCAGGTGGCGATTCCCAAAGGTCTTGCAGGTTCCTGCTCCCACCAGATCGACAAGCGATGCTCCGTGTGATCCACGTCAACGATTTTTTTGTCCGCGACCCACGCTTCAATCTTCTTGCCGGACACTCGTAGGCGAATGGGATAGTACTGCCCGTTTTTGAACTCCACAAAATTGCTGGTCTGGTTTTCGATGGCGGCAAAATCGTCGAGGTTGGAGAGTCCCGTCGCGCCACCTCCCCATCCGCCGAGAATCAGGGTGCAGTAGTCGTCATTCACCGGGAATGTCAGGCCGCAGAAAAAGTCACTTCCCTCGATCCGTTTTGCTTCGAGCCGGATCTCATAATTGATCCTGGGCATTTTGCCCTGCCAGACAATGCCTGTACCGGCGCCCCCTTTTTCCAGAATCATCTCGCCTTCCTTCACGCTCACTTTACCGTGTCTCTTGAAAACAAATTGATCGATGACCTTCCAACCTTCGAGCGACTTCCCATCAAAGATCGCAGTCGTTCCAAATTTATCTTCAAACTTGGACCGGTCGGTTTTCGACTCCTGCGAGATCGCGGTAGAAACTGCAGCAATGAGGACACAAACGAACAAGACGGGGCGAACAAACATGATGAATTTCTTTCCGTGACAGCGCATAAAAAAGGGGCGACTTGAGTCGCCCGATAATTAGACACCATTTTCGAACCCGATGCATTTGAGAGGATGGGTTCGTGAAGTTGGCGATTAGCCCCGTTGTTCCAGTGGAACGAAATCCCGTTGTGTCTGTCCCGTGTAGACCTGACGGGGCCGACTGATTCGCTTGCTCGGACTCGCATGCATTTCGGCCCAATGTGCAATCCAGCCAGGCAGCCTTCCGATGGCAAAGAGTACCGTGAACATCTGCACGGGAATCCCGATGGCCCGATAAATCACGCCCGAGTAGAAATCCACGTTGGGATACAACTTTCGTTCGACGAAGTACGGGTCCTCGAGTGCCACTGTCTCGAGTTTCTGAGCCACTTCAAAAAGTGGATCCTGAATGTCGAGTTTGGCGAGAAGCTTGTCGCAGGCCGCCTTGATGATTCGGGCTCGGGGATCGAAGTTCTTGTAGACGCGATGTCCGAAACCCATCAAACGGAACGAGCTCGATTTGTCCTTGGCCAAGTTGACGTACTTATCCACATCACTGCCATCCGCAATGATCTGCTCGAGCATCGCCACCACCGCCTCGTTCGCCCCGCCATGCAGCGGCCCCCAAAGGGCACAAATGCCGGCGGAGATCGAAGCAAATAAGTTTGCGTCCGCGGACCCGACCACCCGCACGGTCGAAGTACTGCAGTTCTGCTCGTGATCTGCGTGAACGATGAGGAGCATGTTCAGAGCCTCAACAAAGTCGGGATCGACCGAATAGGGCTCGGAGGGGACCGAGAACATCATTCGCAGGAAGTTGCTGCAATAGTCAAGGTCGTTTTTTGGATAAACGAAAGGCTGACCACTCGACTTCTTATAACTATAGGCCGCGATTGTCGGCAACTTCGCCAACAAGCGATGAATGGAGACTTCGACTTGCTCCGGGTCATTAGGATCGAGCGAGTCCTGATAAAAGGTCGACAACGCGCTCACAACCGACGAAAGAATCGCCATCGGGTGAGCGTCTCGCGGAAAGCCGTTGTAAAACGAACGCATATCTTCGTGAAGCATCGTGTGGCGACGAATGGCGTTTCGGAAGTCTTCCAGCTCCTGTTGATTTGGCAATTCCCCGTAGATAAGCAAGTAGCAGACTTCCACAAAGTCGCACTTGGCCGCCAGCTCTTCGATCGGATACCCTCGATATCGAAGGATACCTTTTTCTCCATCGAGATAGGTGATGGAGCTCGAGGTGGCACCCGTATTGACGAAACCCTCGTCGAGCGTGATCAGACCCGTCGATCCGCGAAGCTTGGAAATATCGATCGCGGTCTCGTTTTCAGTACCCACGACAACAGGAAGTTCGACTTCCGCATCACCGCAATTCAACTTCGCCATATCAGACATGGGTTGATCCTTGGACGGGGCAATACTCATGTGCAAAACCTTACCTACAAACGTGGCTTGCGTTCCGAATTAAACACTCTTCCGAGTCCGCAAACTATCCGACGTGCGATCCGCGTGATCACTCGAGTCGCAACTGTCGAACAAAAATTCGGAGTCAAGCTGAGGGGGTTGGACTGAGGTTTGGAGAGTCTGTCGCCACCATCACACTGCGTTGCTCTGCGATACCTTGTGATGACAACATGATCCCCACGCGACAAACCGACTAAGGCATAGCAATGATTGCCAAGCCAGGACGAAGACGAATCGCAGCAGGTCACTCTAAAGAGTGCACGCAGTTTACGCCTAAATCTCAAGGCCCGTTAAGACTGCGTTGCGTGATCCCCTCACCTCATTCGTTAAACAGTTTAGCCTCGGTTGTGGTTAAAGACAATTCGCCTAAAGCGCTGCTTCTGCGTCAAATTTTTTGCCACGAATTTGTGGTTGGATTCCCCCCCCCTTAATTCTTAGGTTTTTCACTAATTCTGCCTCCGTCCAATAACAATTCGAGATAAGAGGTCGCGATTGTTGCTACCCTCTCAAGATCGAGCCAAGATCGTAATTGCTCCAGCTGTTCCTCGCCCGTTTGAATCTGCTCTGAATCACTTAAAACGGCCTCAAACTCGATGAAATTCCCCAATTGATCGACTTGATCCACATGAATCCGAAAGTTTCGCCACCGATAAAGCCGACGACTTTTGACGACGACAGCTTCCACCCCAAGCACGGCCGAAAGGTCTGCTTTTACCCGGTCCACATGCGTGACCTTGAGTCGTCGATACTGACTCGTCCGAATCCCACCCACGTTGGGGCGACGATACCAGATCAACTCTGGATCCTCTTGCGGCATCTCGCGCAACTTCAATCGTGACTGATTTACCCGAAAGTAGGTGTCTTTTTGCCTCAACACCCGATCCAAAACGACGGATTCGCGACAGCCTAACACCTCCAAAACGGCGGCTGCACTCTCGGCGGCTTGGTCCAGCTTGGCGAGAATCTCGTCCATTCCAGGGCGGGTTCTGTCAGACATCCTTTCCATTCCACGTTCATTCGATCAAGAGCCATGTGGTTTCCCCAACGTGATGACTTCCCAATATTTCCGCCTCGCCGTGAATATCGACAATTGCATGGTGGTTTGGGCCTCACATTCTCCGAGCCCAAACTCCGAGGATGCTACCTTGAAATGCAACCGGTGTCAGTGACGGTAGCAAGGCGGGACTTTCGCGGGCCCAACGGCCTAAGTGGCTTGTGGTGAAAGCCATGTCCTGCGTCACTTTCAGCCCATTTTTCGGACGTTAATGGTGCTTCTTTTAAAAAAACCACACGATGGTTTGAGTGCACCTTGATGAGCGCATATTTTAGCCATCTGAGGCTTTAAGGGGCTGGAGCCCTTGCGAATTGCGTGGCCGCAATGCCTGTGTTTTGCGCGACCACCGTTTCTTTCGCGACTCGATGCCGTGAGGTCGTTTCTCCGTGCTGCAACCGCGGCTGTTGCAAGACCTTGAAAAACAAGATAACTCATGACGATTCCCTCGATGCGTTTGGCGTTCACGGAATCGGCGGGATTGTTGGAGCGGTGCTCACCGGCGTCTTCGCAACTCGAGCCGTTAATGACGTCAACGAAGGAGCCGCTGTCGGCCTCATCGATGGGAATGCCTCTCTGATCATCGGCCAACTCGTTGCAGTCTTGGTCACGATTGTCTACGCCCTCGTCGTCAGCCTGGTGATCCTAAACGTTGTCGAGGCGTTTCTCGGCGGATTGCGAGTCAGTAAGGACGAAGAAACACAGGGCCTGGATGTGACCCAGCATGGCGAAGAGGGTTACATCTTCTTTTGATTGTTAGGCAAGACGACCCGTCAATCACTTTCAGGTGGAACACCGGATTCATTCTTCTCGAATGGATCCGGTTTTTTTGTGTCATCTGCATACCGAGTCCGCACGGTAATTGCTTGTGGTTGACCCAGGGCTCAAAATAGATCTCGGCTGGGCCACCCCGTTGGAGTTTCTGGGGAGGCCGCGCGATCACGCGCCTCAACTTGGATACGGAAAACGACTCATGCGTTGGTTTTACCACTCTTCACTGCGAACCGCAGTCACGATCTTGATTGTCGGGTCTCTCAGCCCAACCGCACTGACATTGGGTCAAGAAACGGCATTGGATCAAGAAGCGGCTCCTCAACCGGTCGACGGTCAAATAAACATTCAACGTTTCGCAGCCGAACCCGCGTTGGTGACACCGACAGGTCTCGATGTGGCCCCGGATGGTCGAGTCTTCGTCATCGAATGCCATACCCATTTCCGACCCGACGATTATGAGGGACCGGAGACCGATCGTATTCGAGTCTTTCGGGACAGCGATGGAGACGGGATCGCCGAAGAGGTCTCCACGTTTTACGAAGGGACGATGGCGACCATGAATCTCAAGTTGGCTCCGGACGGGTCTCTGCTTGTGGCCACACGAGCTGAGGTGTTTCGACTGCGCGATACGGATGGCGACGGACAAGCCGATGAACGCGAGGAAATCGCACACCTGGAAACCGAGGGAAATTATCCACACAACGGCTTGTCCGGATTCGCCTTCGATTTGCTCGGACGGATTTATTTTGGCTTCGGTGAAAATCTCGGGGAGGACTACGATCTGGTTGCCACCAATGGAGATCGAATCTCTGGAGGAGGCGAAGGGGGGAGTATCTTTCGAATCGAGCCGGATGGAACGGGTCTGGTCCGGTGGGCCCGAGGATTCTGGAACCCTTTCCACCTTGCCGTCGATGACTTTGGACGACTCTTCGTGGTTGATAATGATCCGGACTGGCGACCACCTTGTCGACTTTTGCACATTGTCAAAGGCGGGGACTACGGATACCGATTTACGCTTGGGCGGCGAGGAACTCACCCCTTCACCACCTGGTTTGGCGACGCACCCGATCGACTGGGGATGATATCAGGAACGGGCGAAGCACCCAGTGGCCTCCTTTCGTATCGATCCGGCCAACTCCCAGCATCCTACGTTGGAGATTTGATTTGCACGTCATGGGGCCTGCACACACTGGAGCGGTACCGCTTGAAGGCAACCGGCGCCACCTGGACCAGTGAGCCCGAGATCCTGTTGAAGGGAGGGGAAGATTTTCGACCGGTGGGAATCGCTTCAGGCCCCGACGGGAGTCTATTTATCAGTGACTGGGTCAAACGTTCTTACCCGCTTCACGGGCATGGCCGCATCTGGAATCTTCGTGGTGAGGGGGCGGGACTTCCCAAAGATCAAGAGATCTGGTCCATCGCGATGAATTCGCCCGATCGTCAGCAGGTCCGCAAGGCACTCCGCCAACTCCTTTCGGACAACATTGATCTTCGAGGCCAGCTTACCGAAATTGTACTTTCCAATGATGAATCGCCTTGGCGGCAAGCAACGATTCTGTCCGAATGGTATCTGGCGGATGGGGCCACCGAAGAGTGGAAGGACATTGTTCGCAAGACCACCCTTCAGACCCGGTCCGGAGATCTGCTCGTTGCCTTGGCTCAGATGGGACAAGCGGCGGGTCTTCCGCAATCCCTTTTAGGCCAATCCCAGCTGGATATTGCCAACGTACCCGAAGCACACGCGGAATGGGTCCGCCTGAACAGTGATCGCAACGCGATTCCTTCTCTCGTCGGTCTTCTCAACCACGAAGACGACTGGATCCAGCAAGCGGCCATTGAACAGTTAAGTGTGTTAGCCGAGAAGGATGATTTGCACTGGGATATCAGCGACCCGGATCGATTGCGACTTGGCATGGCCTGCGTCTTTGCGCGTCAGGATACCCCAGAAGCTCGCGAGCATTTGCCCGAAATTCTCACCGATGTCGATGAATCAGTCCGTTGGGTTGGCCTGCGATGGATCGGGGAATCGGGCCTTGGGGAGTTCGAGACGGCCGTTCGCCAACAGCTCCATCGGGACGACCTCACGACCGGCCAGTTTACCGCGATCCTGGCTACCCTCGAGCTTCTGGCTGGCAAGCGGGGAGCCGAGTTTGAGAAGCAGCAGGTGGCCTCATTGAGTCAGATGGTTACGGAAGCGGGTGCCATATCAGAAGTCGTCCGCCCCTTTGCATTGCGGATGCTCGCAACCGCCGTGATTCGTGACCGCCAAAAAGACCTTCCCCCAGCATTGCAGCAATTGATCCTGATGGAGCGTGTTGAATCCGCCGGGCGGGAGTTGAGTCTGGAATGCCTTCGCCAACTGCTCGCGTTCCACGGGGCAGAGACTGAGGTTCAGCAACATTTGGTGAAGTGGTCCGGCGATCCCAAGCGGCCCTTGGAACTGCGGCTCGAAGCGATCTTGGGCATGGTCGACGCCGAACCCTTACTCAAATTGGCCCAGAGCGCCAATGCAGACGTCCAGCAGACGGCCTTACGCCAGTTGATTGGCAAAACGTTGAGCGATGGCCAGCGGGAGCAACTTCGTGGTCTCAATCGCAAGATGGTTGCGGATGGGAACCAGGATGGGGCAGCCATGGCCATGCGTCTGGTCGGGCCCATCCACGATGGTCGCCCTGAAGATTCCACGCAGACAGAATTGTGGCTCGACTGGCTTGAAAATACGGCGAAAGGGGATCCGGCCGCAGGGAGACGAATCTTTTTCTCCGATGTCGCACGGTGCGGGGCCTGTCATCAGGTCGCTGGTCGCGGGGGCGCCATCGGTCCCGAGTTGACCGAGGTGGGTCGCATGGATCGGGCGCGTTTGCTGGAATCGATCCTGACACCCTCTCGCGAAATCGCGCCCCGGTTCACTGCGTGGATCGTGGAAACCGATGATGGGCTAAGTCAGATGGGTCTTTTGCAGACCGAGCGTGGAGGTGACCAGTTTTACGTCGACCAGAATGGCAAATCATTTACCGCCAATCACGAGACCATCATTGCACTCGATGCCAGCGAGCGCTCGTTGATGCCGGAAGCCTTGCTGAAGCCCCTGACCCAAAAGGAAATTCAGGACCTGCTGGCCTATCTGTCGAGTCTACGCTAGTTGCAACCGATTCATCACCCAAACGCATTGGGGAAGACCACAACGCCTAGCAGGACCTCCCTACTTTGCCACCAGATGATGAGGGGAGGGGGGGAAGTGATTCCTCAAGGACCCCGCGAGATTTCTTCCAGATCATGGCGGCTTCGATCACCATCCAGACTTGCAGTCCCAGTACGGCGAACCCAAAAGTCAGCAAAAGCCATTTTTGGGAAACAAGGAAACCTGTCTCGGAATTGAACAGCTGCCAGAGGAGTGCCCAAGCGGGCATGATCATCATCACGACCATGGGAATTGCGGCAAACCAGATCGGTTGATTGCGTCGCCACAAATAGAACACCACCACCATACAGGCGAGACCCGCGAGCAACTGATTGGTCGCGCCAAACAGCGGCCAGAGTATCGTGCCTCCTGTACCTGGATCCTGTTCCGGTCCCCCAGGCAGCATGGCCAAGGCCCCACCGATGCTGACCACGGTGGCCGTCGCAAGGTACTTGTTGGTCAATGGTTTGATTCTCATGGTATCCGCCAATTCTTGTAGGACGTATCTTTGCAGGCGCGTTGCGGTATCCAGTGTGGTCGCAGCAAAACATGCGACCAGCACCGCAATGATGCCAATGGCGAGAGGGAGGTGAATTCCCAAAGCCGTAAGGAAATTTGCTCCACCCTCGACAAAAGCGCCAACGGTCTGCGGAAGTTTAAACTTGGCCCAGGCTGAGCTGTACTGATATTCCCACGCCGCCCTGCCGACGAGAGGCGTGTTGGTTTGGGGATCGATGGCTTCAACCCATTGGATTCCGGCGTCGGTTTGACTCAATTCGAATTTGCCCATGCCAATCCCGGCGCAACACGCGAGGATCACGAGGACGGCAAGTCCTCCTTCGAGCAGCATCGCACCATAACCAACAGCACGAGCATCCGTTTCACAGGCGATCTGCTTGCTGCTGGTTCCACTGCTGACAAGGCAATGAAATCCACTCACGGCCCCACATGCGATGGTGATGAATAAAAAGGGGAGAATTGGCGGCGCATCCGCGGGGGCCGCTACCGCAATCGCGGGAGCACTTTCAGTAAGATTTGCGACACCAATGAGTGAGGCCACGGCAAGTCCAGCGATCATCAGGGCCATGGCCACCAGCAACTGATGACTGTTGATGTAATCACGGGGTTGAAGCAGAACCCACACCGGGAGGACGGAAGCAACAAAGCAATAGGCAAGAAGAATGAGGGTCCAGATGACAATGGGATTCCAGGTCGAGCTGAACTCTGGCATTTGAATCGGAAAATGGTAGACACCCATGTAAATTGCCGCGTAGATCATCAGCAGTGCAAACAGAGAAGGAACCAGCATTTGATGTTGACTCTTACGACTCCAGACACCGATTCCAATCGCGATGGGCAGCGAGATCCAAACGGCCAAAACTGAGCTCGGATAGAGCTTGAAGATGATCGCAATCACGAGTCCAAAAATAGCGATCACCATTGTCAACGCGAAAAACAGGATCAGCAGAAAGAGGACACGAGCTCTCTTGGAAATGACCCGACCCGCGATCTCTCCGACGGTTTGACCGCGGTTGCGAAGAGAAATGACGAGGGCCGAAAAATCATGCACCGCGCCAATGAGTATGGATCCGAAGATCACCCATAAAAGGGCGGGCAACCAACCCCAGAAAACGGCAATCGCGGGCCCGACGATGGGCCCCGTTCCTGCGATGCTGGTGAAGTGATGCCCGAAAATCACTGAACGCCGCGTGGGAATAAAATCGACGTCATCCTGCAATTCTTTGCTCGGGACATTGGCATCAGGATCAAGCTGGAAAATTCGGCGACCCAACCAGCGTCCATACGTGTTGTAAGCCACGATAAAACCAACGGCTGAAAGCAAGGCGACAATCAAAGTGCTCATGGGAACTTTCGAAGCTTGAAGGCAATCGGCTCCACGGCTTTCTCGAGCAGTTCATCGAGCAGTTCATCGAGCAGTGGCCGAAGAGTCCCGGAATTTGAGCCACTATCTTAAGGACGAAGGTCTTGATTTCCAAATCCTTGTGATGATTTCGCATTTGGATTTTTCGCGGATGTCTTTCTCTGCGTTTCTCTTTACGACATCCTGCCCAAAATTCAGTTTCATGCGCACGATCGCCTCGAACTGACGGCAGCACTTCTTGCGGGCGTGGGCCTTGCATGGGGAATCGGACTGTTTGAGTCAGACACGGCTCATTCGGTCCACCCACTGGGCAGCGAAACCGAGGTTGAACACCCCCGCAGCCACAGCCACGAAACTTCGGATTGAGACTCGAAGTCGTCCAACGCAACCCTTGGTCGTCAAACGCTTACGGCCATTCATTGGAGGAGCTGCGGGTATTTGCGCTAGGATTTGGAACTGAGACGCTGGCGGGCCTCATCGGCCCAAGGGCTCTCCGGAGCAAGACGCAAAAATGTTTTCCAATGTTGCTCTGCTTCATGGTCCTCGCCCAGTCGGTCAAGGGTCCGGGCGATATGGAAGTGGACATCCGGGTAGTCGGGATGATAACGAAGCGCACCACGAAACGCAGCCAAGGCCAATTCGAGGTCGCCCAGCTCGACCAACACGCAGCCGAGATTTGCGCGTGCCTCAACGTACCCCTCGTTCAGCTCGATCGCCATGTAATATCGCTCACGTGCCCCATTTAAATCCCCCACTCGGTACAAGAGCTCAGCCAATAAAAAGCAAACCTCGAACGTCGCGCCAAAACCGACGAGGTAAGACCGATACGCTTCGATCGCGGCTTCGATCTGATCCTGCTCTTCCAGTTGAGCTGCAATCGACAATAGTTCTTCGGCAGTCGCATCACCCGCCCTCTCACCTGGTTCGCTGAGCCGATCCAATCGAAACCGCGTGAGGTCAATGGTGCGCGGTTCATCTTGAACCTCCTGGTTCGTCTCCAGCGCTTCGAAATCCATTCTTATCTGGCCACCCGGCTCGACCAGTTCGCTACCTTGGCGGATGAGGATCTGTTTACCATCGACCAGGACAGAAAGCTGGGAAAGCGGTCGATCGACGTCAGGGTGCCGTTCCGAAAGCTCTTGAAGGTGTCGAACGATTTTTCCCGTGGAGGCACCGGCGGAGGTGAGCTGCAGGAGGTGCCGGGCGATGGAAATCTCCTGGAAATTGAAATAAGGCAGTTGATGGACCTCACGGACGGGAATAAGGAGCCCCCGACGGTACCAATTGCGAACCTTCGCGACTGAAATTTCAAGCAGCTGGGCAAGCATGGCCGGCGTGTAGAGACGATGAACATTTTGCTCAGCGTCAACCAGACCAAGTTTCTCCCAGAACTGAGTCTCGTCGATCACCTCGATCCTTCCCTCCTCAACCGCAAGCCTCTGATCGGCCGTGAGTTGGTCGAGCGGATCTCCGTCAGGCATTTCATCGGCGCCCAACACGACCAGATTCAACTTGGAGTCCGACAGCTTGCAAGATACTCCGCCGGCCCGCTTGACGATACGTTTCGCCTCCTGGCGCGTTACTCCACCGAGACTGCCGACAAACGCGACACCACAGCCGAGCAGAAGTTCGTTCGGTTGGACCGACATTTCCATTGATCGCTGCCATGGGAAAGGTAAGCTTAAACGGCGCACGAAAAATGCTGGCTCAAGAATCCCTGAAACCAGCATTTTGGCTATTCATCATCAAGAAGTTAAGCAGCGGACGGCTACAGTTACTTCGTTTTCTTTTGGGCGGATTGGTAATTCCCACCAAACTTCTGCTTGAACTTCTCCACGCGACCCATGGTGTCAACGAATTTCTGCTTGCCGGTGAAGTAGGGATGCGACGCGCTGGAAACGTCAACGTAAACCACGGGATATTCGTTGCCATCTTCCCACTGAATCGTCTCTTTCGACGGCATGGTCGATCGTGTCAGAAATTTGAAGTCGGCTTGCTTGTCGACGAAAACAACAGGTCGGTAGTCAGGATGGATATCGCTTTTCATTGCCAAATTCTCACTGATGTCGCTGACAGGTTGCAGCGTGGATGCTGACGGATGCCTCGATTACTCTTCATCCTTCGGTGGATTCACAATGCGACCCATGTAATAGCCGCAGGTCGGGCACACGACATGAGACGGAATGTTCGTGCCACACTGAGGGCAAGGACTCGTGTTCTTCGCCTTGACCTTGTCGTGTGAACGACGCATGCCGGATCGAGAGTTGGAGTGTTTTCGCTTTGGAACGGCCATGATCTGACTCTAAGCTCATACAACTAAATGATTTACAGGCTAAACTCACCACTCTGGATTCTCGTCGAGAACCTTTTCCGAGGGCATGCGATTGCGGATCGCAGTGCGGACGTACCGGGTCCGTAGCCAAACCGCAGAGTATAGGAAATCGCCTGATCGGCATCAAGGAGCATTTTGGCGAACTTGGTGGATTCTCCCTCAAAATCGCCAATTTGAGCCGGCTTGCTATCCGGAGAGATGTGCTGCTGAACCAATTTCGTTTCGAACTCCAAACCCGGTTGGGATGGAATCCCGCCTCAATGGAATCAGCAAACTGCGATTGAAACACGACGATTCACCGGGCTCCGCATGCGAGCCAGGACCCGTTTAAACAAATTGAGCATTGATGTTCGTTTCTGATCGATGAGATCGGCCTGCTCACTCAAACCCCTCGGTTCCGCTCTCACGAACTTGGCTCGCTAGCATTTCTGTGAAACGCTGCGGGTCAGGCAAGAGAGGTCGCCAAGTCATCGCGCAGTGGGCGATAAAGAGACAGGTTGGAACCCTTCAATCCCGGGAATCGCTTTCCCGCCCTTACCGGCTCTCTTGGAATGGAATTTGATCGATGAACCGTCGCCAATGCTTACGTCGACTTTCCTTGGCTTCACTCGCGACTCTGGTGGGTTGTGGTTGCCATTCGGCTCCGACGACCGGGCGTAAACAGTTGCTGTTGATGCCAGAAGGGCAAGAGGTCTCGCTGGGTGCCGACGCCTTTCATCAGATGCTTGAAGACGAACCCGATTCACAGAACACGCATTGGGTGGAATTGGTAGAAAGGGTTGGACATCGGATTGCAGCACAGTCCGACCGTCCCGATTACGAATGGGAATTCAAAGTGGTCTCAAGCCCAACACAAAATGCTTTTTGCTTGCCGGGCGGTAAGGTCGCAATCTACGAAGGCATTCTGCCTGTGTGTCAAGATGAAGCCGGCTTAGCGGTGGTCATGTCGCACGAAGTGGCTCATGCACTGGCGCGACATGGCGGAGAGAGGATGAGTCAGAGCTTTGCGGTCGACCAGACCAAACAGGCCATCAGTTTCATGACGCGAAACCAGGAAGAAACGCGTCGCAAGATGATCATGAAAGCGTATGGCGTGGGTACCGAATACGGAGTTCTACTGCCGTACAATCGGAAGCAGGAATCGGAAGCCGACCATATCGGCATCATGCTGATGAGCCAGGCAGGTTATGACCCCCAAGCCGCCCCAGCATTCTGGCAACGTTTCTCAAAGCTGGGAGCGGAAAAACCACCCGAGTTTCTGTCGACGCACCCTTCCGACTCGAGACGCTCGAGCGACCTCGACTTGCTTCTCCCCGAAGCCATGGACCTCTATGCGAATGCCAAAGAACAGCACGGCTCGGGCGTGAAGGTCTAGCCAAAACTCGATTCGATGGCAGTTGCTGGACTCACCGGAGCATCAACCTTGACTCGGGCAACTCAGAGCAGTTCCGCGACCTTCTCAATAAAATGATTCCCACTTTCCCGAACTTCAATCGAGAATGCCTGGGCGAATCAGGGCGTCGATTTTTGCTGCGCGGCAACGTCGTCAATGATCTCACCAAGCGTATATTTCGGCGCGTAGTTGAGTGTCCGCTTAATTTTGGTCAGATCTGGAACGCGCTTACGGATATCTTCGAAATCCTTGTCATAGGCTTCATGATAACTCTGAAATTCGATCGACCCTGAACTCTTCGTCCGAGCGATCACTTCCTGCGCGAGTTCGAGAATGGAAATCGGCTGGTCGCTGCCAATGTTGAAGATTTCTCCCGCGGTCTCTGCATGCTCTGTAAGATCGATCACGGCTCCAACCACATCATCAACGTGAGCAAAGCAGCGGGTCTGCGCCCCATCGTCATGCACCTGCAGAGGTCGACCGGCCAACGCAGCTTCGACGAACCGGGGCAGGACCATGCCGTAGGCTCCGGTTTGACGCGGACCGACCACGTTAAAAAATCGGCCAATCACGACGGGCAGTTTGGTTTGTCGCCAATACCCGAGCGCAAGGAACTCATCGATCGCTTTTGAGCAACCGTAAGACCAGCGAGCACGGGTTGTCGAACCAAACACGAGATCGTCCTCTTCATGCCAGGTCTCTTTCGGATTCTTGCCGTAGACCTCGCTGGTACTCGCGAGAAAGAATCGAACAGGATGACCCGCGAGGTGCTTCTCGTTCAGTTTCGAAAGAAGAAACTGTGTCGGCGCGACATTGCGTTCAATGGTCGCAATGGGTTCCTTGGCGATCAGGGCAACACCGACGGCCGCCGCAAGGTGGTAGATCACGTCGACGCGGTCGATAAGTTGGGCCACCAGATCCTCATCGCTGATGGATCCAGAAATCCACTCCAGTTGAGGATGGCCGCTGACTTTCGCCAAATTTTCCACGGAACCGGTCGATTGATCATCGACAACAACCACGTGATTTCCCTGCGCCAAAAGTCTTTCGCAAAGATGAGAACCGATAAAACCGGCACCACCGGTGATTAGGATGTGTTTCATGATGGGAACAAATTTGTTTTGAGTCGGCAATGAACTCCGTGAACGGCAGTTCGAGGGAATCAAATCCTTTGCACAAGGAGACGCGTTCGATAGACTTAAGCCACTGTTCTCATTCCACGCTGGGAGACTATTTACCGTGATGCTTTTACGTCACCAACACCCATTCGGGTCAAACATTCCTTGCGAGTTGCTTCGATTTCTTTGTTTTATGCTGATGATTCTGGGAGCTTCGACAGGCTTCGGACAGGAAGAAGACTCGCCCGCCGCCAATCGATTGGCCAGCGAAGCGGCCAACCTGCAAAACAAGGGTCAATTC
Source organism: Pirellulaceae bacterium (assembly GCA_022448315.1). Classification (GTDB taxonomy): domain Bacteria; phylum Planctomycetota; class Planctomycetia; order Pirellulales; family Pirellulaceae. The sequence goes on from JAKVCA010000001.1 coordinate 18,221, forward strand.
TCTCTCGCAGCGGACGTTTGGGACGAATATCTCAAAAAGTTCCCCAAATCCACATTGGCTCCGAAAGCGCGATACTACTCCGGTGTTTGCCACATGAAAGTTGGAAAGCTTGAGAAGGCCATCGGCGCTTTTCAGCTCGTGGTTGAAGAAATCAAGGAACACCCGGAGTATCCCTACAACGAAGACGCCCTTTTGAACCTGGGTGGATGCTACCTGAGTCGTGCGGATCAATTGCCCGATCAGGCCTCCAAGGACTACGCCAACGCTGCGGAGATTTTTGGCCGCCTGGCAAAGGAATACCCGGAAAGCAAGTACATCGATCAAGCGACCTATTTCCTCGCCGAGTCGTTCTATCTCAACGGGAAAGTTGAGCTGTCGATCCCACTTTACACGCGTTTGGTCGATCAATTCGAAGACTCCAGTTTTAGATCAATCGGCCTGTACGCCTTGGCCGTTGCCCTCGACGAATCGAATCAACGTGAATCTGCTGTGGTTCGTTACGATGCTTTTCTGAAAGACTACCCGGAAGACGAACTCGCAACCGATGTTTCCATGCGTCGAGCGGAGGTTCTGTTGCAACAGGCGCAGTCGGCCGACCCCGAACAACCTCTCGATATTGGTGCCTGGGAGCAGGCTCGTGATGCTTTTGAAAAACTCTCAACGAGCCCAAACTACGAACAGGCCGATCGCGCCACGTACCAACAGGCCTTTTGTGTCGCGAGACTCGGTCAACCCGAGCAGGCTGCGACTCTTTACGATGCCATCATCGAGCGATTTCCACAGTCACCCTACGTCACCGATGCCCGACTTGCAGCGGGGCGAACCCGGTACCAACTGAACCAGTACGACGCCTCGATCAGTGCGCTTCGACCGGTGGCTGAATCCAAGGACGACCGACGAGGAGAGGCCGGTCATTGGATCGCAAAATGTCTCACGAAGCAGGGCAAGCCAGAGGAAGCGTTCTCACAAACTCAACAGTGGGTCAAGTCGTGGGAAACCGACGTCTACCTCCCTTACCTTCTCATGGATCAAGCGGACGCCGCCTTTGCAGTGCCCTCGCTTCGCGATCAATCGCGCGGTTTATATCTACGCGTTGCCCGCGAGTTTTTTGATCATCCGTTGGCTCCTCAGGCCCTCTACAACGCCGCCTTTGAAGACTTCGAAGCGCAACGTGCGGAAGATGCCATGCAACTTACTCGGGAGTTTCTGGAGCGATATGCGGACAACGGTTTCGCGCCCGACGTCCGTGCCTTGCAAGGGGAGTGCGAATTCAAGTTGGGCCGACCCGCCGAGGCCGAATCGATCTATCGGAAACTGTTGGCAGAGATCAAACAGCACCCGGAGAAAGAACGATGGCCGCTCCGTCTGGCCCTGTGCCTTTACTCACAGAAAAAATATGACGAGACCATTTCCACACTGGGCGAAATTCAGGTGTGGACAGAACCTGCATGGTCTGCAGAGGCCGCCTACCTCGTCGGAGCAAGCCAGTTCTACAAGAGGAATTACGAACAGGCGATGGTGTCGCTTACCCGCGCGATCGAACAAAAATCTGGTTGGACCCAAAGTGACGTCGCGTTGGTGCTATTAGCTCGCAGTCAGGCCAATCTGAATCAATGGCAGCAAGCACAGCAGACGCTGAATCGAGTGCTGGCCGAGTTTCCCGAGTCACCTCAGCGATCCGAAGTCTGGTTTCGCCTTGGTGAAGTCAACGAAGGACTGGGAAAATCCGAAGAGGCGCAGAAGTGGTATCAAAAACTGGTGGTCGATTCCCCCCAAAGCCCATTGACACCGTACGCACGTCTGGCGACGAGCTGGCTTTCCTTTGATGCCCGCCAGTGGGATTTGGCATCCAATGGATTTCAGGGACTTTTGGATTCAGATCCGGATCATCCCCTCGCAGCAGAAGCAGAACTTGGGCTTGGGATGTCCCAACGGCAGGCTGGAAATTTTGACGAGGCCGCACACACCCTGAAGGCCTATATCAAACGGGACCCTCTTGGGATTTCATCGGCCAACGCAAAATTCGAACTGGCCATGGCCTACATGGGACAGGAGTCCTACCCGAAAGCAGCAATCGAACTTCGTGATATTCTGGAGAATCGGGCCGATTGGGAGAGGATCGATCAGGTCCTTTATCAGCTTGCGTGGACAGCCAAATATCAGGATGACGCAGATTCCGCAGATGCCTTCTTCCAACAACTTGTCGACCAAAAATCTGACAGCGACTTTGCGGGTGAAGCGTGGTTTCATCTCGGCGAGTCCGCCTACAAGGCCGAATCATTCGAACAGGCAGGAAAGCAGTACAACCAAGCCATGGAGCTGGCAAGCAACGATACAGTACGCAACAACGCCCGCTATAAACTGGCTTGGACACAATTCAAGACGAGAAAGTGGCAAACGGCGGCCGAAGGTTTTTCGAAACTGGTTGAAGTGGCGAAGGAGCCACTGAAATCACAAGCCCAATTCATGTCGGGCGAGAGTTTGTTTGAAGCGAAGAAGTTCGGACCCGCTCTCAAGGCATATCAAGCCTGCCTGCCAACACTTGAGTCCACTCAAGAAGTTTCGGACGCCATGAAACAGTTGGCAAGATTGCATGCGAGCCAGAGTGCGAATCAGCAGAAACAGTCGGAACTTGCTTTGGACTTAGCGCGCGGGTTCCTGGAAAGGTATCCAAAATCGCCGAGTGCTGGAGAAGCGTGGTTCGAAATCGGCATGGCCGAAACGGGTCTCAAGTCGACAGACAAGGCGATCGATGCCTATGAGAAAGCCACACTTTCAGGTGCTCCCGCGATTGCCGCACGGGCGCGTTTCATGATCGGTGAGGTCCATTTTTCGTCAGAGCGATACGACGAAGCGATCAAACAATTCAATCGGGTCATGTTTGGGTTTGGTGACGACGCTGTTGCGGATGTTGCCCAGTGGCAAGCGGTTGCCGGGTTCGAAGCGGCTCGATGCTCTCACATTCGCGTCGCCAGTGCCCAGGGCATGGCTCAAAAGAAACTCATTGAACAGGCCCTTGAAGCCTATCAGTACGTGGTGGATCAACACCCCAAGAATCGATTGGCCACCGAAGCAGCCAAACAAATCGCCAAGCTCAAAACCATGCAATCCTCGCGGTAAGAGATTGGATTTCATGACTCGGAGACGAGTCATATAGACGCGCGTGCGGATGGTAACGATTATCGGGCCGTCTGCGAGGCAACTTTGCGTGTTGTCCTTGCGATAAAATCGAATTTGAAGCAAGCTGCATACTGGACGGGTTCGACTTCAAGGAGCTTCGATTCATCGCGGGCCAGCATCTTCCAAAGAATGGATTTCGCCCTGGTGATGCGGCCTCTCACTCGTTGATCGAGTTGGTGTTTCCCCACTTCACAAACTGCTTGAATTCAATGAATGGGCTTTGATTTATGAATCGCGCGAGTCGATTGATCTGCTTTGTCATGCTGGCCGCCACGATTGGATTTCAATCCATGTCGGTCGACGCTCAGGATTCGGCCGGCCCCAAACCTTCGAATGATATCAGCTCGACTCCCGACTCGATCGAACCGGAGGTGATCGCCCCCATCGTGCCAGCCGATCTGAACCTTCTCAACCTGTTGGTTCAGGGCGGATGGTTCATGATTCCACTTCTGATGCTTTCGATGCTGGTCGTTACCATGACCATGGAGCGTCTGATTGGCCTGAGGAAAGCCAAAGTTCTTCCTCCAATCCTGGTACGAGAGTTGGCGGATCTGGGTCGGGCTGAAGGCGGTTTCGATCCGCGGGCAGCGTATCGAATCTGTCAGACATTTCCCTCCGCGGGCTCGAAAGTGATCCAAGCATTGCTGTCCAAGGTCGGCCGCCCTCAATCTGAGGTGGAACACTCGGTTGCCGAAGCCAGCCAACGCGAAGCGGAAAAACTTCATACCAACGTCCGCTGGCTGAACATGACGGCTCAGATCGCACCGCTTATCGGCTTGCTGGGAACCGTCTGGGGAATGATTCAGGCTTTTTATGATACGACTCAACTCGACCCTGGCCGTAACAAATCGGAAGCCTTGGCCGAAGGGATTTACACGGCACTGGTCACCACGTTGGTCGGGTTGATCGTCGCCATTCCGGCGGCGATCGCCGCACATTATTTTGAAAGCAAAATCATCCGTCTCTTTCATCAGATTGATGAAATGAGTTTCAATCTTTTTCCACAGATAGAGCGATTTGAAGGCAGGGTCCGGTTCAGCCAGGATCGAGACTAAGCGACGTGACGATCTTCAACGAATCGATCCGTGTCCTTTTTTGTAGATAGAACGATCAAGGGATTCATCATGAGTGTTCAGCTGAGAGAATCGTCCGCGATGAGCTCGCTGAGTATTGCGCCCTTGATCGACGTCGTGTTTCTACTCCTGATTTTCTTTCTGGTCACCAGCCGTTTTGAAAAACAGGAACGGGAACTTGACTTGGAGTTACCCGAAGCTTCACAGTCCGTCCCGATTACCGAAACGCCATCCGAGATTGTGGTGAATCTGGGCGTGGATGGCCAGTTGGTCATCGACGGCTCGATACGAGGACTCGACGAACTTGAAAAAATTCTGGCACAGGCGTCGGCCAATAATCCACTGACGCAAACCGTATTGATTCGCAGTGATCGTCGCGCGCCTGTCGGGTCATTCATTGGAGTGATCAACGTTTGCAAGGAACTGGGNCTGAACTATACGGAAGCAACTGAAGACGAATGACAAATGGCCGTGAACCGGCCACCCATATGAATCGTTGACTGGATCTGTTTGTGAACCCACCGAAACGCACAATTCGAAAAACCAACCTGACACGGTACGAGGGCTTCGATAGCCAGTTCTGGCCGATCGTTGTCGCGTTGTGCGTCTTGGGAGGCGTTTCACTTGGCAGCTTCATGACCTTTCTGAAGGGTCCATGGCTTTGGACAAGCTTGCTTGGACTCCCCATCGCGTTGGCTTTGGGCATCTATTGCTTCAGCCTGATCGATAATCGAAAAATCCGCAGGTCGATACAACTCGGATTTCTTATCAGTGTCATCTGCCACTTGTTGTTGATGACAGGCTCGTTCTACACGGTCATTTTTGGCGAATCGACTCAGGTCGCCGCGCCACGACCCAAGACGATCCAAAGAAAGACGATTCGCCGTCCCGTCGACTTCCCGACTCAAACCTGGACGGATGTGAATCCGGTTGAACTCCCGGACCCCGATGAGGTGGAGGCCGAACCGGAAACGCAGTCCAACGAATCGCCTCAGCGTCCGCAGCCGACTCCCGTCGAAGAGCCGACGCCAAATGTCGACCCCAACCTTATGAGACGACCCGAGTCGGTTCAGACAACACCGCAGCAACAGGACTCGCTTTCGCGCATGAGTCGTCAGACGGATCGAGATCTTCCCACTTCCTCTTCTTCAGCCGATGTCGCGTCACAGTCCAATTCCAGCAGCGCGCCGACGCTGAGTGTTCAAGGACAATCGGATCTCCCGCGGCAGAGCGCGAGTTCCACTCAAAGCCGTACTTCGGAACAGGTTGAAACGTCGACCTCAATCGCCGCGACTGCAGAGCGTCGACAGGCCATCAATCCAAGTACGGCGTCGAGTTCCGCCGCGTTAGCGACACCGCGAAATCGAACCACGGCACCCCAGGCGAACACGACGGCGCAGGCCAGCACTCCTTCACAAATTCCGACACCGGCAACACAACCGGTTACTCCAACCACCGAATTGTCGCGCCAGCCCAGCAAGGCCGTCGCAGGTCGACAGTCATCCCCGGAAACGGACCCGACTTCGGCCGTCCGTCAGTTGAATCCTCAACGAGCGTCAGCAACCGCTGCAGAAGCCGAATCTTTAGCGCAGAGCAATGCTTCAAAAACCGATCGAATCCGACAGACCGCACGGCCTGATCTGACGGATGCGGCAGAAACCGTGGAAGCCTCACAGACTCAGAATCCCATTTTACTGGCCGAGGCCACGACCCGAGCATCGCGTCGCGCGACCTCCAATGATCCCCCTGCAACTCCACGCCAGAATCGTCAGGCCGCGGAAACTCAGGCCACTGCGAATTCCGCCTCCGCGGCACGACGCGCTACCGCATCGCCGGAAAGTTCAGCAAGCGTTGCTGCTGGAGGGACAACCCAACGGCGGCGGAGTGCTCAGGAAATCAGCGTGGACACGGCCGCATCGAATCCCCAGCGGATCACGGCCCAGCAACCATCGCTTAAGAATCAAGCGAGTCCTCAAAACGCCGAAATCTCCCGACGGGTCACAGACACCCAGAGCGAGCGACAGATCACGCCGAGCCCCGAAACTCGCCTTTCACAGACTGCCGTGGCAACCCGCGCCAGTCGAAGTGAATCGTCGGCGGTCGAAGCGAGCATCAATCCAGCTCGACAGACTGCAGATGCGTCTCGACGCTCCATCCCGCTCTCACCCCAAACCCAATCCCCGACCTCGATCGAAACTCCGGCGATCGCCCAATCGGGTCAGGGACAGTCCTCGAAACCTGCGGAACCTCAGCCCTTGGCCATCACCCAGTCCAAGGCAGGAACTGCGGGAGGTCGACAGTCACGAAATCTTGAAAACGATACCGCTGCGGGCGAGCGACCCGCACTTGAGGCCTCGGTGACGGCTCGTCGAGAAAGAACCACGACCCGTGAATCCGAGACCCAATCCCTTGCACCCAGTCAATTGGCTCAGTCGGGTCGAAATCGGGCGCAATCCTCGGCTCCGAATGCCACCTTGAAAGCCAAAACCGAGCAACCCAACTTGCTGGCGGGATCGGAACAGCCCAGTCTCGAAGCCACCTCGGCGAACATTAGCCTGTCTGAATCTTCATCCAGCGTGACACAAACCGATGTCAGCGCACTGAAGGGCACGGGGGAGATCGACTTGGGACCTCCAAAAATCGTCGCCGAAAACATGGCGGGTCGAGGAAGTGGCGGAGGACAGCCTACACTCGCCAACGCCGCTTCGCCGTTAGCTGAAGGTGATCGCTCAAGGGCATCACAGCGAGCGAATTTGGCGTCCAGTACCGCCGCTGATCTTCCCAGCAGTCCGCTTAACGATGGAGGTGGAAAACCGGACTTGTTGGCCGAGACTCCTGACGCTCAAAGCCTGAAAGTAGCAGACGCTTCTGGCACGGCAGATTCGGCACGGAGTCCCACTTCGGGTGACCTCTCCGAATCATGGTCGAGCGAGAGGATGGCCACCGAAACGGATACCGCACAACTCAGTCGTGCGACTCGAAAGACGGGCGGAAGAGCCTTCCAGGCCGCCGCACTCAATCCCGCTGCGACTCATCCCTCGGGACGAAAATCGGGCCAAACCGCTGAGTTGTTGAGCCAGACGATGGCGAATATTGGAACCACGACGAACGACTCGGGTGAAGAAGAGGATGAGGACGAAGAGGAGAAACGTGCACTCGAAGGCCTTGCGGGCGAGATGCAGTCTCAAGAGGGTTCGACCCTTGCTGCTCGTTCAAGAAACTCGAGCTTGGAGGTCGAAACCTCCCGGCCTGCGGGTGCCGCTGAGCGGCAAGGGATGGAAAGGCGCGGTCGTAGCGAATCCTCCGCGGCCGCACTGGGAGGACTTGCTGCAGGTGGGGGAACGCGACGCGCCAGAGCGACATTATCGGCTGCCTCCGTTGCGGTCGTGGAAGACGCAAACAGTCAGGGCGACAAACCGGGAGCAGTGGGGCTGGAAGCATCCGGTCCAAATGAGGCGGGACCCTCCGCGGCGTTGGTTGCGGGACGTCGGGGCTCGGGCTCAGCCCGGTCTCCCGCCGCGAGTCAGGACCTCGCAGCGTCCGGGGAAACCATGGCGGGACGTGGCGGAGCAGGCCGTCGTGACGCACCGTCGAAATCTTCTGAAACTAACTCGGGACTTGGCCAACTGGCCACCAGCCGCCGATCACGGGTTCGGACGCTCGCCTCAACAGACTCAGGTGCCGAACTCGGTGAACTCTCAGACAGGGGAGGAGTGGAAGGAGTTGCCGTTGAGTCGGGGAGTGGAGATTCGACCGGAATTGGCGATACGAGCGTTGCCCAGCGGGCTGCGTCGGGAGGTGTGAGGGTTCAACTGGACGCCGAAACGGGTCCGGGAGGACTTGAAGAAGATTACTCCTCTGCGGCGGGTATCAATGATCGTCGAGCCAAACCCGAAACCGGACCACTTCAGGCCTTTGTCGAAACCCGGTTTGAAAGACAGCGTGCGGGAGGCCTGCCAACACTGAATACTGCCGCAGCTGTCGCTTCGGATGCGTTCAAGGATCGGGAACGCCAGCGGACGCAGCGCAGAGGGGCGCCGCAAACAGAAACGACGATCGAAAATGGCCTCGATTTTCTTGCGAGATTTCAGGAAACGAACGGACGGTGGCGACTGGAGAGATTTGGCAACGGCCAAGGTGACGCCACCGATGAGACCCCGCTCACCCAGAGTGATACGGCTGCAACCGGTCTAGCGATCCTTGCGTTTCAGGGGGCTGGGTATAACCACTTTGAATACAAATACGCCGATACATTGAAGCGAGCCTTGGATTGGCTCGTTGCAAATCAGGACGAAGATGGAGGTCTTTATGTCGAAACGCAGTCCTCCAGCACTCGGTACGCCAGACTCTATAGCCACGCCATCGCGGCGCTGGCCTTGTGCGAGGCTTATGGAGTGACTCAGGATCCCGAACTATTGGAGCCGGCCCAGAAAGCCATCGACTACATCATCCTCACTCAAGACAAAACGCGTGGTGGATGGCGTTATACGCCACAGCGCGGTGCAGACACCTCGGTAAGCGGTTGGATGATGATGGCCCTGAAAAGTGGTCAGTTGGCCAATCTTGAGGTCGAACTGGAAACCTATCAACGGATCAGCAAGTGGTTGAGAGACGCCGCAGACCCTGATCGCGGTGGTCATTTCCGCTACAATCCGCAAGCACCCAATACGGCCGAGCAGGGGCATGGCCGTGTCGTTTCGAGAAGCATGACGGCGGTTGGCTTGTTGATGTCACTCTATTTGGGTGATCATCGAAAAGATGCGAACTTCAAAACGGGTGTCGACTATCTCCTCGAACAACTTCCGAGTGATGAAAATGCCATTGTTCGAGATACCTACTACTGGTATTACGCCACACAGGTTTTGAGGCACATGGACGGTGTTGCTTGGCAGCGGTGGAAATCTCGGTTGGTTCCGCTCCTGCGAGGCTCTCAGGTCAGTCAAGGCGAGTTTGCGGGAAGCTGGGATCCGTTGGGACCAGTACCTGACCGCTGGAGCGCCCATGGAGGAAGGCTCTACCTGACTGCCATGAATTTGCTGAGTCTGGAAGTTGACTACCGACTTTTACCACTCTACATCGACACGGTTCGGTAAACCTGTGAAGCGTCATCCATCACCCGCCTGAAATCGACCGATTGTTCCCACGGACATCCAGCAAAACGGGTGACCGAAACGTTGACCTTCTAGGGTCCAAGATTTTGTTCCTTCACTGCCTGACTCACGCTGTTCGTTTTAAATACCCATGACACCTGAAGCCTGGCATCCATGGATTGCGGTTCTCGTGACCGCCGCTCTTTTCATCGTGATTCAGGTCCGTCGACGAATTCCGATGGACTTGGTTTTCGTCGCTGCGCTTATGGTCTTGTGCTTGCTGGGAGTCGTTCAACCAGGTCGTGCCTTCCAAGGATTTGCGAACACGGCAGTGCTCGTCATCGCGGCCCTGTTGACGCTCTCCTCGGCGTTGCGTTCATGTGGAGTCGTCGATTGGATTGGTCGGCAACTACTTGGAAATGCCCAGAGTGAGCGATCGGCACTTTGGCGGCTCGCCTTTGCCCTGATTTCTGCTTCAGCCTTTGTGTTGAACACCGCATTGGTGGCCATGATGACCCCAGTGGTGGTGGATTGGTGTCGCCGTCGCAACATCTCCCCCTCCAGACTGCTGATTCCGGTCAGTTACCTCGCCATTCTGGGTGGCGTCTGTACTTTGATCGGTACCAGTACTTCGCTCGTGGTCAACGGTCAGTTGAACGAAACCCACACGCGTTTGAATACCAAAATTCAGGCGATGGAGACTCTTGGTTCTTCATCCGCTTCGCCAGCCACCGCGGAAATAGCCGATTCCCTTGTAGAGTTAAAAGGGCAACGAGATTCGGTTCGTCCGATGCGACTCCTTGAACTCAGTTTGGTGGGCGTCCCCTGTGCCATCGTCGGTGGCATCGTACTGGTGGTTCTGGCCCCGCGAATCCTGCCCAATCGAACGGACTTGATCCGCCGACTCGGCGATCAGCGACGCGAGTATCTGGTTGAGATGTTGGTCAAACCGGAGTGTCGATTGATTGGCAAAACCATCGAGGAAGCGGGACTCCGTCACTTGCCGGGTCTTTTTCTGATCGAAATCGACCGCGACGGCGATCTGATCACACCCGTATCGCCCGAAGATCGTTTGAAAGCGGACGATCGTCTTGTCTTCACCGGCGTGGTCGAAACGATTGTTGATTTGAAGAACATTCCCGGTTTTGTTCCTGCCGCTGACCTGTCTTATACACTCGACTCGGACGAGTCTGCGAACCGACATCTGACGGAAGTGGTTTTGTCTCGCACATCGCCGCTGGTGGGAACCACGGTCAAAAAGGCAAACTTTCGGGAGCGTTACAACGCCGTCGTTATTGCAGTCCACCGAAATGGCGTTCGCTTGACCAATAAAATTGGTGACATCGACCTCGAACCCGGCGACACCCTCCTGCTTCAGACTCGGAAGGATTTTGTTGCCAAGTACAGAAACAATCGCGAGTTCTTTCTCGTGAGTGAAGTTTCAGGTTCGGAGCCCATCCGTCACGACAAGATCTGGATCAGTGGTCTGCTCTTTCTCGGGCTTATCGTCTGGCTTGTGGCAGCCAGCTTGTGGGGCGGAGGTGACGTTTACGGTTGGGCGAATCCGGTGACCGCTTCTTTCACGGTCGTCATCCTGATGATTTTGACGCGTTGCTTGCGAACCTCCGAGATGCGCAGTGCTGTGGACTTGCAGCTTGTACTGGTCATTGCGAGCGCGTTGGGAATCGGGGCAGCAATTCACGACAGTGGAGCGGCCGAGCAGATCGCTCGTGGCGTGACGGGCATGGTGGGAACGAACCCCTGGGTGTTGCTACTGGTGATTTATGTAACCACGGTCGTTTTGACCGAAATGATTTCGAACACGGCGGTGGCGGCCATCATGTTCCCAATCGCCCTTGACCTCGCTATCCAATCGGGACACCATCCCCGACCGTACATTATCGCGATTGCGGTCGCGGCCTCACTGTCGTTCGTCACGCCTATCGGTTACCAAACCAACTTGATGGTGATGGGACCGGGTGGTTATCGTCCCGTGGACTACCTTCGTGCAGGGCTCCCCATCGCGATTGCCGTGGCGATTACAGCGTTGCTCATCATTCCCATTTTCTGGCCCTTCTAGATGGTTTCAACCAGAGTGGCCCCGTGATCTTAAGATTCCGAATTTTTGATTCGGACCGAAGATTGCCTAGCACTCGAATAAGCAAGCTTCGCCGGACCCAACTGCCAATGAAGCCTCGATTGACGAACTCATCAATGGCTTTGGCCCTAAACTGCGATGCCGAGTCGCCCACTCGGGAATTCCCCAACCTTGCTGCTGCGATCAGCTTGCGGCGAATCAGCGAAGGGTCTCGCTNGGAATTCGAATCCTCGCTTCACGACTTTGGTCCAGCCCCGCCGGGGTAGGATCGTTGAGTCGATAGATGGGCAAGTAGCGGTAATAGACCTCGAGGCACAACGCGGCCATGGCTGTACTGTAGACTCGTCCACCGTAGCCTCCCCAACGGGTATCGGGATCCCAGGAGCCCACATACCCTTCATCCTGCCGCTGGACCGGGAGTAGCGCTTTTTTCATCCGTTCATTCCAAACGTCCCACTGATCTCCGCCATGCTGGTACATCGCGAGTGTTCCATAATAGAAATAGTAGAGGTTCAGATCGTTGGAATCGCGAATGTCGCGCAGAATCAGGCCGCTGGCCTCTTTCAATGTCTGCGGTCCTCGCTCGTAATCCAAAAAGTAGCGGCAGACCAGTCCTTCTGAGGTCATGGTTGGAGTTGGAGCCTCGCCGGCGCGGTAGGCACACAGCCCGTTATGATTCCCCGATGACGTGGAGTCCAGAAAATGGTGCATCCCCAAACGACATGATTCGGGGATCTTGATTCCCGCTTGCTCCGCACTTCGCAGAGCCATGACCTGCCAGCCAAACTGACTCATATCCCCACGATCCCGTGGTTGGTATCGCCAACCCCCGGTCTGCGGATGCTGGGCCTGCCGAGTAAATCGGACTGCCGCTTCCACGGTGGATCGCAATCGGCGATCTCCGGTGATCGCGAGGGCTTCACTCACCGCGAGGGTCGCCATGCCGTGGCAATACATTTTCGCAAAGAATGCCGCATCCCCGGCCAGATTTCCATCCGCCTCCTGAGAGCGTATGAGAAACTGCAAAGCATTTTGAACCGTTTCCTGATGCTCTCCCTCGAGATGAGTTTGATCGGCGGCGAGAAAGGCGAGCACTGCGAGTGCAGTCACACCCGTGTCCGCCTCCGCACCGGCCGCTTCTCGGACTTGTCCGTGCACATGAGTGTCATCGCCCGCCCCGAATCGGCTTGCGTCCCAACGACCATCCGATTCCTGAACCGCAACCAGCCAATTCAACGCTCGCTTCACCGCAATTTCCGTTTCAGGTGATCCTCCCAACGGCAAAACCATTTTGGATCGATGGCGTTGATCTCGAAGCTGGTAAAGTTGGGGGAGCGGTTGGCCGTCGCCGAGGCGACGGCGGGCTGGCACAGCCGCGACGAGATCCTGCAGAGACTGCGCTTCATTCAACAGGGTATCCACGGAAGCTCGGTCGCTGTTGTTTGCATTGTCTCGAGTCGGATACAGGGGTCCCGGATCCGTCAGTTTCACTTCCGCGCGGGGCAATTTCATCGTGGTCGACTCGAAAAGTTGGTCGATCCCACTGACCAAATCTGACTCCTGAGTGTTCGACGCGTCAAACACTTCCTGCAGTGTCACCCGATTGACCTCGGGCAGCAGACGATCGGCTGAAGATATTTCGATTTCAGTGGTCGGACGTTGGAGACTGGGAATTTCAAACTCCCACTCTTCCTCGCTGGAAGCCGATGGCAACGCAGAAACGCGATCTGGTCGACTGAGGGCACTCGCCGCCACGGCTTGCGTTGTGGTCGGCGCTTGAGTTGTTGCCCATGAAGGCGTGGCGGAATCGACAACGGGAGGCCGCGACACATTTGGAATTTCGCTCGTTGCCTCGATGGGCTCGGAGTCGAAACCGCTGGGAATGTCCGTGGACGTGGACTCGCCTTGCTGCCGGCCAACTTCGGAGGCCAGTTCGCCTTCTTCGATCACCGAGTCGACTGGGGCAAACCGATTCCAGGGCTGAACCGTTTTTGTTTCCACATCGTCCGGAGCGGGTTCGGGTTCCACCTCTACCATTTTTATGGGAGCCACTTCAGGTTCGGCGACGACCGGAACCGTAAAAATCAACTTCGTTCCGTACGCGTATCCACCGAGCAGAACATGGGCGAAGATCGACAGCGCGACGCACTTACCCAGGGGCTTCGCCTGACCCCACCGCGTTCGCGTCAGAATCAGCAAAGCGAGAGTCAGCACTGCGAGGCCCAACCACAACCCGAGACCGGTCAGCTGACCGATGGTCCAGGCCATTGGCAAATCGGACTCTCCAGGTAGTTGAAGGGGATTCATGGCTTATCTCCGTTCGGTCTGTTCCCTGACCGCCAAACCAATGTCTGAGACTCCCGCCTCAAGACAGGCACTGTACACGGCCGCCGCATTTTGCAAATCGGTTTTTCGATCTCCCCGGACAATCACCCCGAGCTTGGGATACTGCGTTTGTGCCTCTGTGAGTTTTTCGACCAGTTCTCCCAAAGTCACGGGTTGCTGATCAAATTCAATGGCACCATTTTCATGAATTCTCACGACGCGTTTGCTGGGCGCCGGCGTCATGGCTGCGGCAACCCCCACCTCAGGAACGTCAATGTCGAGTTCGTGCTCCGCATCGCTGAGTTCCGTGAACTTGGTTCCAACCATGAAAAAGATGATGAGGAGAAAAACGATATCGATCATCGGCGTCAGATTGAGTGACGGCTGTTCGTCCGATTGAGTTTTTAAAGGCATGATTCGCCTCCTACACGTACGTCCCAAAACGATTGGACATCTATTTGCGTGATCTTGTTTTCCGCAAAAACGACTCTTAGGCCGTCACCGCTTGCCCCTTCGACCAGGTTCAAACGGGAGGGCCCCGCAACGTCAGGCTGCCGAGCGTTTGGACTTCTTCGTTTGATTTCGTGATCCGCTCTCTCCATCTTTGCTGGGTCGCCAAGCGTCGGAGGCGATGATGGAGATAATTTGTTGACCGAAAGAATCAATTTCCACAACCAGTTGATCCACTCGACCCACGAAGAACAGGTAAGTGATCAAGGCGGGAATGGCCACCGAGAGGCCAGCCGCGGTCGTCAATAGAGCCTGACTGATCCCAGTGGCAATCACGGTCTCGGGGCGGATGGACTGATCGACACTGCCAATCGCATCAAAGGCGTGGATCATTCCGAGCACGGTCCCCAAGAGGCCCAGCAGAGGCGTGACAGTGGCAACACCATTAATCAGCCTGAGGTATTTTCTAAGGTTATTGGTTACACGCTCGCCAGAATCGATGATGGCCTGCTCGATTTCGACGGAGGGCCGATTCCATTTTTGGATTGCCGCCGCAAAGACCTCAGCCACGGGGCTGCGATTTTTTTGGCAGAGTTCCATCGCCGTATCCGCGTCAAGTTCACCCTCACGGAGTTGTTGCATGAATCGCTTGACGAACGGCCGCGGAATGATGCGACCTTTTCGCAGGCTGACCGATCGCTCAAAAACGAAGACGAGCAGAACGACGGAACAGATTCCGATGAGGAACATCATCGGCCCGCCATCCTGAATCACCTGAAGTAGAGTCTTCGAGGCGATCACCTTGGTTTCATGTTCACTCGTGATGACCTGAACATTCTCAGGCTGGGAAGTTTGGCCTGTCGTTTGGGCCAACAATGGAACCGCGATACCCATGAGGGTCAGCGTGGCGAACATCAATTGTACGAAGGGCAATTGTGGTTTTGTTTTCTGTAACATGATCAATCCTTCGATCTGGTGACCGACGCTCTTTTTTCCGCCATCAAACCCGACATCCTTCGTAGATTCCCTACGTGCCGTCAAGTTGATGGCCGGTTACCTCGACCTGCGTCGCCCTGATTTTTATCCAGCGTCCTTGCCAGTTTCTGTTTAGTGAATTCTTTCCACTCGGCGTCACTCCGTGTTGAGTTCCGCCACCGTTTTCCGTGGTGTGGTGTCGCACTTGCCTCACGGCTCCACGCGCTGCCGCGCGACGCTCATTCGACGACTCGCCTCGTCGGCATACTCTGAATCTGGCAGCTCGCGAAGCAATTGCGCGTACATCGTGACCGCGTGTTGCGGTTGGTTCATCCTTTCGTGACACTTGCCCGATTGAAGCAAGGCCGCCGCTTTCCAGTTTGGAAACTCATAAAGCGTCTCGACACGGTGATAGGCTTCGATCGCGTGACGGTACTCGTCCTGATGAAAATAGGTTTCACCAATCATCCACTCAGCCATTGCCGCTGTTTCGGTCTGGCTGCCCCGAGGGGAGCGGATCACTCGTTTATAAGCATCTCGTGCTTCAATAAAATTGCCGCGAGAGCCGTGATACCGACCCAAGAGGTAATCCACCTCGTAGTCTTGTTTGAAATCCTGATGCTCTTTGCGGAGTTGCTCACAGAGTTCGCGCGTTCCTTCCCAGTCTTCAGTAATGGCCGAGATCTGGGCACGGCGAAGAAGTGAAATCGGCTTCCAATTCGGTGATTTCCCCTGATATTCTTTATTCAAAGCAACGAAAAGCTGGTTGGCCTCGGTGTATCGTTGCAGGCGGTAGAGCGATTCGGCTTTCCAGAATCGGAGTACGGGCAGCAGTTCACTCTTGGGCTTGCGGGACTGAAGTCGCTCGGTCTCTTCAATCACCTGCTCCCACTGTTGTTGCCGGGAAGCAATCTGGGCCGCAAGATAGGTCGCGTGTTCGTGGAGTGGAACTTCAGGATGTTCCTCACGCAGGACTTCGATCCACCGAATCGCCTCCCCATACTCGTCGCTGCGGGCAGCGCTTTCGGCGAGCCGATAAAGACTGTCCGGACGATATTTGGATTGTGGATGTTCTTTGGCTACTTTCTCGAACCAATGACGCGATGCGTCTGAATTTCCGAGGTCACGCTGAATCCAGGCCAATTGGTAACTGGCAAGATCCGCTTGAGCTTCAGGTTGACGCAGGTCAATCAGCATCTCAAAAAGTTGGCTCGCGCGCTCCAAGGGTTCCCTCGTTTTTTGACGCGCCAGCATCAGTCCAGCCGCCAGAGTGGCGCGGCGAGATTCTCCCGTCATCGGAAAATGGTCGATCACCCATTGGTAGTGGTTGATGGCTTCCGTCTCTGAACCCAGTTTCTCAAAGTAACGACCGCGTTCCAGAGCGGCCTGAGCGGAAAGGGGGTGATCGGGATGTTCATCGACCAGTCTTTGGAACCATCGCTGAGCCTCGCCGAGATCACCGTCGCGAGCACGACTCCATGCTACCGCGAGAAAGACGACTGCCTCATCGTCACCGAGTTGCCCATGATCCGCCAGATGACCAAACCAGCGTGAAGCCATGCCGAATTGTTCGTTTTGGTACGCGAGATCAGCCATTCTCTGAAGCGTGGGGATCACCGCATCGTCTTCCGGAAAACCTTCAAGGTATTCCGTCATCGCTCGGTCCGCTCGGTCCCATCGTTGAAGCCGAACCAGCGCCAAGCATCGATCGACATGCACTCGAGCCATTTCGATGCCATCGGGATAATTCTGAATGTAGGTGTCAGCAGTTTCCACCAGTTCTCGATCACGACCTGCCCCCGCTTGGGCGGTTTCGAGGGCCAAAAGTACACCCGAGGCCAGTTCACCGGTTTGCACCGCAGACCGAGTCTCTTGAAGCACCGGCAAAGCAATTTCGTAGTCACCATTGCGGACAAGGCTCAATCCCCATAGGTACCCATAAGCCACTTCGGTCTCTTCCAGCTGCGATAGCTTGCGCATCCCGATCAGACCCTCAAAGACGGTCGCCGCTTCGTCAAAGCGACCCAGCGCCATTAACGCGCGACCCCGATACTCCTGCGTGAAGGCAGACATCTCAGGATCGGTGGTTTCCACCTCCGCGAGTTGCAGGACACGATTCCATCGCTCGTCAGCGAATGCAATTTCCACCTGTTTTTGAAGAGCCGTTCGGGAATATTCGGATTGGGGATATTGATCAACAAGGTTCACCCACTGCGTTTGAGCTTCGTTGGAGCGTCCGAGTGATTCCAGAACCATCGCATTCTCATAGAGTAAAGCCGAACCAATCTCTTCATCTTCCGGCTTTGTCTCCTGAATACCTTTTGCATACGCTTCGGCCGCTTTATCGAGACCGCCCGCACTTTGGTGAACGCGACCCAATAGATACCAGCCCCTCGGTCTTAACGGACTTTCAGGCATCTCATCGAGTAGGCGTTGGACCACTTGCGCAACGTCGCTGTTCTGGCCGGCTTGAAAATGAATGATCGCCAAGTTTAGGAGCGCTTCATCCACCAAGTCTGATTTACCCTGGTATCCGACGTATCGGTAGAAACGACGAGCTTCATCAAAATTGCCGAGTCCATCGAACGCGCGGCCAAGACCGAACCGGCAACGCTCACTCATTTCGCCCGCAGGCCACTGCTTGAGCGCGAATTCAAAATCACTTTGTGCCTGCTGCCAGCGCCGATCTGCGACAGCAATCTCACCGAGATACGGATAAGCAAATTCAGCCAGTGAATCCTGTGAAAAGGTCTTTACAAACTTTCGGAGCGCCGATTCCGATTCCTCGTAATTTCCCACCAAATACGAGGCCTCTCCAACGCGGAATGTGGCATGAGCTCGGCGGAGGTGATCGGGCCACTGATCAAGTAGAAAGTTGAATTGGTCGACGGCTCGGCGGTAATCGCCGGTCTGCATCAACGCTTCTCCGCGATAAAATGCAGCCTCTGCCGCGCGTTCGTGCTCAGGATAAGTCTCAAGAAGTTCTGACATCTTGTCAGCCGCTGCAACCCATCGCTGCTGGTTGTAATAACCCGCGGCGAGCGCAAAAAGATCCTCGGCATCTTCAGCGACGCTCAAGCGAAGGGACAGGTTGCCGCAGAGGACCACTGCCATCAATGTCAGAGTTCGAATCATCTTCCTTGACCGTTCCTCTTTTCAACAGAAAAGAGGGTCTAAACATCCTTGTTTGGGGCCTTCGTGAAACCCTAATTTACCCCCTCAGCATCGTCACCACCAAGACCGATCCGGGGACCTTGGTCCGGGTTGATGAGAAATTTCCTTGGTGTCGTCACACCGGCTGCCGTAAAGCTCATTTGCTAGCATCTGCCCTGGAACTCATCCTGAGTTTGGGTGGAAAACGAAACGCGAGCCACCAATATTTTCTCGCCCTTGCGAGCCTGAATTTAAAACACGGCAGTTTGGAGGAACTTGGTTAGTATCGGTAGGAGTTAAGAAACAAAATGTCTCAAAGTTACCGATTCGCGGGATTATCCAAGATCTCCTTCAGTTCCTCGAATAAACCCTAGCGGGCCAATGTGCAGATCGGTAATTTGCGTAAGATATTCCGTGCTGCACGGCAAAATCGTTGGAATGAGGTGTCGAGTGCGACGGAACACAACGAGTGTTTACCCAGAACGCGCGTGATTAAAATCGACGCACACAGAAACCCAACGACCCAGGCCACACCAGCGCCTCGACGCCAAGCGTCGAAGCAGTTGACAAGGAGAATCCATTGAGCATCGAGATCCAGTGCAACGGGTGTCACTCAAATTTGCGGGTCCCCGATGAGCACGCAGGCAAGCAAGCTCGATGCCCAAAATGCGGCACCATCCAAACCATTCCAGGGGCTGCGACGCCCTTTCCGTCCCCAGCCTCAGAAACCACAGATTTCCGCTTGGATCAGTGGTATATCCGAACTCCTGAAGGAGTGGAGTATGGGCCCGTTCCCCGCGTCGAATTGGATCAATGGGTCTCCGAATCAAGATTGTCCGCGGAGTCCCGGATTCGTCGCGCCACGGAAACCTGGATGCCTGCGACCACCCTCTATCCCGAGCTTCCGTCGGTTTCACCGAAACGGTATCAACCCGGTGATCTCCTCTCCGCACATCCCAGCAACGTCTACGCCGAATCACATCGGGGCGCCTTGATCCTGATTTTGGGCATTTTCGGACTCCTTCTAACATGCCCAATCCTGAGCATCATGGCGTGGGTCATGGGCGCGAAAGACTTGGCCATGATGAAGTCGGGTGTCATGGACCCGGCTGGCAGAGACATGACTCGAGTAGGGTATTTTCTGGGGCTCTTCTGGTCGATGATCTGCATCGTCGCCATGGTTGCGACGATGGTCTTCTTACTGACTAGCGTATGACGAACCCTCGACCGCTGACACCTGGCAGCCAGCGTCTCCAAGCGTTCTTGGCAGAGGGAACTTGAACAGGATGAAATTGCAGTGCCCGGAATGTGACCGACGTCTGCGTCTCTCGGATGAGCAACGTGTTCGTACCGTTCGTTGCCCGAAATGCAATGCCATTTTTTCCGTCGTTGAACCTGTGCGGGACGAAGGGGTCGCCATCAAAGATGATCCATCCCTTCCTTCTCCGGGTCCCCCCGCAAAGGGTCAAGTCGAACGACGGTCATCCAGAGAGCCTGCAACATCTCAATCATCCGCTGACCTTGCTTGGGAACTCAAAATCGCGGATGGACGGGTCTTTGGTCCCGTCGATCGACCGACTTTGGATCAATGGATCCGTGAGGGGTATGTCGGAATCGATTGCTGGTTGAGACGATCCACCAACCGCGAATGGCAACCGCGAATGGCAACCGGCTTAAAGTGTCCTTCCGTATTTGCGAACCATGGGATCACCGTTTGTCGAAAAGGGGGTCTCACCTCGTATTACGCCTCCGGTCGACGTGACCTCCTCTTGCGATCCGGTTTACACGGAAAGGCACCGAGGCATTTCCATTTTTGTTCTGAGCTGTTTTAGATTTTGCTGCCAGATTACCGCCGTCATCGCCATCGTGATGGCGATGAACGACTTGCCAAAAATAAAGCGCGGTACGATGGCTCCTCGTGGCGAATACTTGACGACGACTGGGCTGGTCCTGGCAGTAGTCAACCTGATTCTAACTTTACATGCTGATCGGGTTTTCGGCGGTTAACTCCTTTTCCTTCCGCTGGACCAGCGATATATCACCCCTTGAGTCTCCGTGAGCGACTTGCTGACTTTTAGGGGATCGATTTCTTCGTTTTAAAGGAGGTCAACTGCGGTGCAATGTTAACGGCTGTCGTCGGAAACCTCGCGTTTTGGTCAAACGACATCATCATTTGGGCCCAAGTCAGTGGATCGATATCTCTCGCCATCGTCTGGGTCGCGCCACTACAAAACGTCACGGTCACGCCATTGGGATGAAGGCTGATGGGTGTCTTTGCACCCACTGCCGACCCGAAAACACCGATTGTCGATTCGATGCCAAGAAGACTCCAATTCGAGGGGTCCACCGATTCGACTGACCTTGGAAGGTCGCTTCCGCTTTCACGAGTTTCAACCGGTTTGTCGTCCTGTTGGGCCCGAGTCCGATCAAATGCCCAGTAGATACCCAAGTCAACTTCCTCTGTGTCGGTCCATTGAAGCGGCTCGAGTCCCTCGGAAAGCAGCACGGTGTAGCTGAGTCCGTCTCGAGACTCGATGAGCTTGAGACTCTGAAACTCATCGCCCTCGACAGAATTCAAAAAGACTCCATTCGCGGGCCAATCTGGTGGCATGGCGTATCCGAGTCGATCCGGCAGGCCAGTATTCACCCGCCAATTCATACTGTTGGTGGGTTCCGCCAGATTCGATGCCGCGGGGCATATGAGCTCTGCGATCCGTAGTTGCGGTTTCAACCCGCGGGTTGCCGCTGAGCCAGAGGGACCGTAGCGATCAACGAGGCTTTGAAAGGACGACTGCCCGAACACGATCTCCTCACCGGAGGCGAGCGATGGAGCTTGGTCACCGCGGACAACCCGGGTTTGCTCCCCGGATTTGATGGTCAAAGGCCGATTCAGGGGCTCAAGAAACGACAGCGTCGGAAATACCCAGCTGCTGTATCCGGGTCGTTGATCTTCGGTCATGGCCTGAAGGTTTCGGAAGCCCGGCATGAGGTCAAAATCGCGGCTATAACCCTGCATGGCCAAAGCGACTCGATATTGGCGTGCGCCGCATAAATTGGTCTCCGCCGACAACCTTCGTTGATAAACGCCCGTTGTGGCAAGGGCGGCAAGCAGTGCGAGGCAGAAAAGGATCAGAACGACCTCTACACGGCCTAATCCGCAACGAGAGCGAAATGTCCTGTTTCCAACTCGATGCCGCTGCCATGGAGAACCCCCATTTCCAAAAAGGGTTCGTCGGACTTGAGCCTCACCCAAGGTGGTAAATTCGTCACAGTCGTCGTTTTTTGGGGGTGTATCCATGAGGTTCATGAGTCGGTTTGTTCTTTATTCTTGACAATTTGGGAGACCCTCACTCGAATGAGGTTGAGCATTTCCCGGCTGGCTTCGACATATTTTTTGGGTTTTCGTCGAATCTCTCCTTTGAGGTCGATTCGCGACCCACACAACTCTCTCGTCTCATTTATACTTGTCTCATGGGTTTTTGTTGTGTTTCAAGAGCTTTCTCAACCAAGAAAGTGACTTGAAGGAGAGGCATTATGCAAACTGGGTTGCTCACCCCATTTTTAGGTTTCCGTGGTCGTCGGGCGCGTGGTCACCGTTCAATGGGACTCACGCTGACCGAAATTCTCATTGCGGTCACCATCACTTTGGTCCTGATGGCCGTCCTCGTCAACGCGTTTCGGGACATCAGCGGACAGATTTCAGAGAGTCGGGCCATCATTCAATTGGCCGGCCAATTGCGGAGTGGGGCCGAGCAGATTCGTGAGGACTTGCGGGGCGTGACACTGCCGGTAACGCCCTGGGTAAATCCGGCGGAAGGCCTCGGTTATTTCGAACAAGCGGAATTCGATATTGCGGTGGACGTCCCGAATCCTCCGGTGGACGACCCGAACTTCGCGTTTCTTTTTGACAATGTTCTGGGTGACGTGGACGATGTCTTGATGTTCACCTGCCGCAGCCCTGGATCTCCATTTCGTGGGCGGGTTCGTCTCGCAGACGGATCGCTGATCACGATTGAAAGCCCACTCGCTGAAATTGTCATCTGGACTCGGCTTCTGGATGAAAACGGCAACGGGACGTTGGATCGCAATTTGGGTGAGGTGATCACGGTTCACCGACGGACATTATTGATTCGTCCCGATTTAAATGACGACATCAACGTGTTCCCGACAGTTGGACAGGTCGCGGGCAACAACAACTTGTTGAACTGGTACCAAAATAATGATTTGAGTGTCCATGTCAGTGAGACGGGACTGGTGGCCAACTCGTTGGGTGATCTGAGCAAACGCGAATATCGATTCGGTCACGCGGTCGCGTCAGACGCCAACTTCACATCGGGGAACATCGCAGATATTGATGCTTCGTTGTTTCCCTACCCCATCAATCGCAATTGGCTCAATGCCTTGACTTTGCAGGGGAATTTTTTCGGCGAAGACGTTTTGTTGTCCGACGTGGTGACGTTTGATGTCAAACTCTTTGACCCCAATGCTCCGGTTTACGACGACGCGATTTATCGCCAGGGGGGCTTTGCTCAATCGGCTATCGTACCGGGAGACCCTACTTTCGAAACGTTGATCCTTGCGGATGCTCAAGATGGTT
Source organism: Pirellulaceae bacterium (assembly GCA_022448315.1). Classification (GTDB taxonomy): domain Bacteria; phylum Planctomycetota; class Planctomycetia; order Pirellulales; family Pirellulaceae. The sequence continues at coordinate 41,162 of JAKVCA010000001.1, forward strand.
CGCTGAATGGCATGATTGATCTGGGTACCTACGTGGATGCGGGTTACATGTTCAATGCCGCGACGACCGCCGGTGCTCCCGTCTTGCTGGGAGCTTCGTATTTTTCCGGTCTACCCCAACCTAAGTCTCAGATGGGATTGGATACTATTACACTGCCGACATTTTCCCGATACGGGTACGACACCTGGCCCAATCATTACGAATCCGACGGTTTGAATCAGGATGCCGCGTTCTCGGTATACGGTGGCAACCATTTCGACGTCGACATCAATAAGCAGGCGGTGGGCACGCTTGTGGACGAAGGCACCAATGGTTTCGATGAACCTCATGATGGCCGAGATTTTTCAGGCAATCCTGACGCCTTGCTGGGTCAACAAATCAATGGAGCCGATGATGCCGCGGAGCGAGAAACGTCTCCTCCCTATCCTGTGCCGCTGCGGGGCATTGAGATTCGAATCCGATTGGTCGAGCCAACTTCACAGCAGGTTCGACAAACGAGTATCGCTGTCGATTTTGAAAATTGATCCTGTCATGACTGAGTGGCGACGGCGAGCCTTCGACATGACATTGAGAGTGGAATCTTCAATCGTTTGAATTCAGCGATCCCTCGCTAGGAGCAGTCCTTGGCACCGCACCCGATTCGGCTACATGGCCCCTGGTATCTTTCCAGTCTGGATTCGGTGAATGACTCCCTTTGTCAGGATGCAACAACGGAACTGCCGTTGCAGTCGATGGGCCGTTACCGTTTTGATCAACCTCTGGAATCCATCGGTGAGGTCACCGACTCTTGTCGCCATTGGCTTTTGGTCAGACCTTTTCGAGAGCCCACCGGTCTCACCAAGACCAGCCGAATTGCGATGTCGATTCTCGCTCATGACCACGTTGAGCAGATGTGGCTGAACGGTCGCCGACTCCCAACCACTCCTGCGCACGATGCGACCCTATCTCTGGACTTTCCGCTCTCCCCCCAAAATCGTCTGGGCGTTGTCCTCAGATATTCACCCAATTCTTCGAAACCCGCTTTTCGCTCCGTCCAACTGCTGATCCACGACACCGCGTCACCCCACACGGGTTGAATAACCAGATGAGGGGGCCGGATGTTATCGGCCAACAAGTTTTGTCGGGCATTAAGCTAATCGGATAAAAGACGTGTGAGTGAAGTTCTCGCGGCAATCGAGCGAAGGTCCCGGCGCGACGTGATGGGGTTGTTCAACGACTATCCTGCCTGCATTTGCCCCCTTTTTCGAGGACACTCTAGGAACTTCGCGTCGACTGTGAATAAAATGGAAAATCGTGCGGCGGACATGCCGACAAGGCCTACACACTGTCCGCTGCGTTGAGCAAGCAAGGTTTTGGAGACCTCGGCATCCCATTCCACCCATCAGATCGAATGACGCCGCGGATCACGCCTGTCGAAGGCCAAGCTGGTCAAAACCAACTTGTGTGAAACGTGATATCGTCATCCCACCGAAATACCAACTTCTTCCACGAGGTTTTCTAGTGACGAGGTTTGATTCTTTACGTTGTATTCTCATCGGCGTGGCTCTGACAACGGCATTTTTTATGACCGAAGGGAATCTGTCGGCGCAAGATAAGCTTGTGGATTTCAAGCGAGATATCCAACCGATTTTTGAAAAGAACTGCCTTGAATGTCATGGACCTGATTTGGATGAAGCCGGCCTGAATTTAGCCGATCCGGAAACGTTCATCGATTATCACGAACCCGGAGATGCGTCCTCCAGCGATCTCTTTAATGTCTTGATCGATGAAGACCGAATCATGCCGCCAGAAGATTCGGGCGAACCCCTGAGCGTCTCAGAAATCGCACTGGTCAAGTTATGGATCGATGAAGGGGCGGAAGTCTCTGAAGATGAAACCGGAAGCGACTCCGATCCACAGACTGCAACCGCCGATCCTGTCGAACCGGCCCCAAGCAGTGTGCCACCTCACGCTCGACCTCTCCACGAAAAGCTCTGGTCCTTTCACGGTTACTTCCACCCCGCCGTGGTCCACTTTCCGATTGCTTTGCTGACCGTCTCCGCGTTATTCGTCATTCTCCACTGGCTATTCAAAGGCAACTTCAAAGAGTTTGCGTTTTACCTCCTGATGCTTGGAGCCGCCGGCAGCATCGTCGCCTGTACGAAAGGATGGGCATTCGCCCCCGAAAGATCGCTCGGTGGAGGCATTTTCGACGTCAATCACGAACTCTTTCGGCATCGCTGGCTGGGCGTCGGAGTTGCGGTCTTCACCACTCTGCTGACCATCTTGGCCATGAGGGCTCGAAAATCCGATTCACGGATGGCTCAGTTCACATGGCAAGCCGGTGTTCTTCTCGCCGCAGGACTTGTCGGCATCGCGGGTCATCAGGGGGGAGAATTGGTTTACGGCGAAGGCCTGTACGACCGAGCATTTGAAAAGTACTTCGGTGAAGTTTCCATGCAAACCGAAGAAACCTCTGCCGAAGTTGCTGGCGACTCGGAAACGTCCGTGGAAAACTCCGAAACAGAAGAGGAAGAAGTTTCTGATCCATCTGAGCCCCAGGATGAACCCGAAGACAACGGTGAAGGCACTCCCGCAAACCTCGGTGACGACGCAGAGTCGGCCGAGGCACCTGAAACGACAACTCCCGAAAACGATGGCAGCGAAGCCGATGGGACTGAAGATGACGGTGAGAACGTCTCAGAGTTAAAGTGAACGGAGTCTTTCACAGCAGATCTGGACTTAGATGCTGGACGCAATTCTCACGTTCGAGATGGTATTCGTCGGCCGATTCAAAGTCGAAACAAGTCACGCTGGCATTTCGGTAAATTGCCGGGACTTCGGGTTCGACCTCTCGATTCATTAAGCCGGCAACTACGAGATTTTTGAAGTCTGCATGCATGACGCATGCAACCACCTCGTCGGTCGAAGCAAAAGTACGGACTAAACGGCCGATGATTTCAGAAGCGCGGCACCTGGCTTCGTCATCGGTTTCTCGGGGCTGACTCTTCCACCAGCCTTCTTCACCGATTTCATCCACGAGAATCGCTTCAGGAAACGCTTTGAGAATCTGGCGTCCGCTCATTCCAGGTCGCCCCTGGAAGTTACTCGGTTGATAACCCGCGTAGCAACCTCCGCGCTCGTGCAGATTCGCCCATATTTCACAAGGGAGGCCCGTGGCCTGGTGCAGGGGACGAGCCGTCTGCAATGTTCGACGAAAGGGACTGACCAGCAGGCGAGAGGGTCGAAACTCTTTGGCCCAGTCGGCGAGGCACGCGGCCTGACGCTCTCCCAGATCGGTCAAGCAGGGGTCCTCCACCCGCTGGTACTCTGGAAGTGCATTGTTCAGTGATTGGCCGTGGCGTATGAGATAGAGTTTCACAGAGTCATTCACTCAAGAGAGATAATTTAGGCGAAAGCAAGGCAGCCACTCAGAATAAACCTTGAATGGTCATTGAAGAGGGTGCGGTCTGGATCAAACCAACATCGATTCCAAGCTCATTTCGGTAAACCGTCGACAAACGCCGAAAAGTGAATCGACCGATGTCTTGATCTGCCTTCATGACGACACTCGCATCAGTCACGAAGTTTCGTCTTGAACCTGCCGTTGGATTTTCTGAAATCGCTCTGGCGGAAGGACGATTTGGGTCACACGCAAACCGAATTTATCGCCGATTTTCACCGCTTCACCCTCGGCAATATCAAACCCACCCACCTCCATGGTGAGTCGCTCGTCGCAGCCTTTTTCAAACTGAATAATGGAGCCAGGTCCCATTTCCATCAATTGTGACAGACGAGTCTGAGTACTCGCCAGCCGTATCGTGACCGGAACTTTGACACGCAATAGGCTCCGAGTGTAGGTGGGCAGGTGCTGAAAGAATTGATCCCATTGATTTTTTTCACCGCTTGGGTCCGACATGTTGAATGTTCCTCTCAAAGCCGAAAGGGTTTCGGGGGTCAAAGGGTGTAATGGAAATCTCGAGAGAAAGGAAACGAGAGCATCCTTAAATGGGCTGGCTCCGACTCTTGAAGTCATCGGACTCATCTGGGACCCAACTTCGTCTTTTCTCTTCGACGGCTGCTCGATTGCTAGCACTCGCCGGTGACACGAGCCCATAAGGGTCCGCGCTAGGCTTTAGCATCTCTACTGGAAAAGTGATGAACCCCAACACCTGAGGTTCGATCTCGGTGATCCGGCAGCGTCTCTGGTCACTTATCGACCGCCAAGAGCTTTTGAATCGCATTCATCAGCGTGGACTCGACCTCGGCTGAGACTCGCGAAGCTCGAGCGCTGGTCTCGTAACCCCCTTGGCCGTAGGCGACCTGAGTCCCAATGTAGCCGGGACCGTAATCCCCGTAAGCAGCCATGGCGACAAACAGATCGGGACGGAGTTTCTGTGCCGCGAGCTGATACTCGACGAAAAGTTCGCCCGGGAGATGCAGAATACGAACCGGGCCAAGCGCGAGGCAGCCAATTTCAACTGCGTGTCCCGACTTGCACCGCCGTAGCCACGCAAGATGCGAGGCAGCCGACAGGCGAGCTTCGATCTTTTCACCATTGTCCCCAAGAATACGAACCTGTGATTCTTCGGAAAGATGTTGAGCGGGTGGAAGTTTGGCGTCCACCGAATGCCACTCGACATGATCGGGTTTCAGGGGCTGCTTTTGAAGCTGGTCCCATGCTGCCTCCATGCCTTTGGCCATCCGATCCGCAAGAATCTGCCGCTGCTCGTGTCGGCCATCATTCCATTTTCCCGCGCCAACATTTCCGCCCGCACCATTGAAGTGAACATGAAACACTCCCGTGGCTTCCTGCCTCTGGTTCCGTGCCATCCCGGGAAAGTCGGGGTTTGCGAGTCCCGTTCGATAGTAACTTTGAGGGTGGGTTGCGTAGTAAGTCAGGGCGACGATGGGACGTTCGCCATTGTAAAACGCGATCAACTTCAAGTTCGGATCAATGGTGCCGGCAGGATACGCTCGAATGGCAGGATCGGACGTTGCGGTCCAGCGAGTAACCTTGACTTTGCCATCCTCATCAAGAATTCGGCGATTTGACGCAACCTTCTCAACCTTTCCTTGCGCCCAAGCAACGTGAGTCGCTCGAATTGGTTTCTGGACGCTCTTTTTCACCGCCGCTTGAACCCTGTCTAACAGATTGCGAAACCCGGGCACATCAAAGACATGGTGATTGATCGCATGGTTCGCCATGAGACGATCGGCCGTCAAATCGATCCGGGGGGCATCGTGTTGATGTAATGTGTGAACGGCAACTCGGTCAGGGGTGGTTCCTGCCACGGACGCAAGCGACTGTCGGAATGCATCATGAGCTTCATTTGCGATTCCAATCCAGTCCACCGCGCAGACCACAATAGGCTGCGGCTCCACCAGAAATACAACGCCCCGACAGGCGAGCGGAATCTGAATGCCCTCGCAGGGATCGTAAGCGAGGGGGCTCCCGATTCGAGGTGAAGCATCCACATCAAAGCAAGCGATTTTGAGAGAGCTCTCCTCAGCGAGTGCTTGACATTGCAACCATCCAATCAAGCCCAGGATGACCATTCCGGAAATGCGTTGCATGGCGTGACTCCCTCTGCCGCGAAAAAGTGAATGGACTCCGGTCGCATCAGCGAACCGCTTTACCCACCTGATCCAATAAGATGGAGTTCGAGACGTTGTTTCCAAAGTCTTCATAGCGATCGAGTTGCCAGACCACTTTTTTCGTCGAGGGAACCACTTCAACGAGCAAGGGTTGACCCGGGCCAGCATGGCAATTTCCAATGACATAATTGCCATTTTCGAGCACCTCCAACGTGGTGACCCACGCGAGTCGGATGCCGGGAAGATCATTCTGCGAAAGCCGCCAAACCACTTTCTTTTCGGGCGTCACCTCAATGACACTGTGACCATTGCCGGTCGCGATGAGCGTATTTCCATTGCCAAGGCGCACGGCCGAGAATGTCTGGTTTCCGAAAGCCTCCGGGCCATGGCCCCCCTTTCTTTCATTTCCAAAAAGGGGAATTTCATATTCCCAAACCACTTTCCCCGTTACACCATCGTACTCGCGAATGGCTCCATCATTTTCATGGGCAACAAGGTACGTTCCCACCGGAGTGCGTCGAACCAGTCGAGTGTCATGGTGCGGGTGAGGCTTCCGTCGCTTTAGCGGGATTGATTTTTTAACTTGGCCCTCTCGATCCAATTCAATCAATCGCCCAGGGCCGGATTCCGCGATCATCAACCCACCCTCAGCAATCGGCTGAAACGCGTGCACCTCAACATTGACTCCTTCGTTGCGTGAGCTTTTGCTTACGTCGACCACTGAAGTCAATTTTTTGGTGATCGGATCGATATCAACAATCTCCCGATTCCTCTGCTGAACGAGAAAATGACCATTGGGCAGTACATGAATATCGTGAATTCCACCCAGCCGCATTTCCCATGAGATTTCGCCATCGGCTTCGATAATCGCGAGCCGATTATTCCCATGAAGCAATACTCGGTGGCCCGCTTCTTCGGCTTGAACATCCAAGCCGAAGGTCAAACAAATGATGAGCAAACAGAAGTTAAGGATCTTAGAAGGCATACCTTTTTTCACTTTCCTGACTCGACCCGCCAGGATCGGAATCAATCGATTTTGAGACAGACGCGATCTCAGAGACTCGAACTCGCGACTTAATTTCCTGAATTGTCCGCAGGCGGTGTGGCGATCCATTCGCCTCTCATGACCGTCACAGCTTGCCCCCCAAGAACCACTCGGTCACCCTTCATCCGCATATGAACCTCTCCACCTCGCGGCGAAGCCTGATAACCGACCAAAGATTGTTTACCGAGACGAGCAGCCCAATACGGCCCGAGACAACAGTGCGCTGACCCAGTCACCGGATCTTCGTTGACCCCGACAGCCGGTGCAAAAAAACGGGATACGAAATCGTAAGGACCTTCGTCCGTTTGACTGGTGACCATCACACCTCGGGAAGGGATCTTGGCGAGTCGTTTTGGATCGGGGTCGAGGCTATGAACGAGGGCTTCGCGTTCAACGACAATGAGCCAATCAAAATGACTTCGTCCCGCATCAACGTGCTCCACACCGAGCACCTCGAGAAGTTCTTCCGGAGGGTTGGCTGGCTCAGCAACAGTGGCGGGAAAATCCAATTCGATAACCGCTCCCTGATAACTCGCGGTCAGAATCCCACTGCGTGTCTGAAACTGAATCGGTTCCGTGTCCGGCAAGTCCAATTCTCGCCAAATCACGTGGGCGGCGGCGAGCGTGGCGTGTCCACACAAATCCACTTCGACAGTCGGGGTAAACCAGCGAAGCGAGTATCCTTCAGCCGACTGTCTGATGAATGCTGTTTCTGAAAGATTCATCTCCCGGGCAACAATCTGGTACCACGCATCAGGATAATCGCGATCGACGCATACCACCGCGGCGGGATTTCCACCAAACGGCTCGATCGTAAAGGCATCAACCTGAAAGCAATGAACACGAGTCATGAGGATACTGTTTCACGAGAAGCTAATGTTGGGCGCGGATGAACCATGTGACGTCCACCACTCAAAACGGCTGATTTTAAGCGAAGTGATCTCCTCCGTGGAAGATATTTCCTTATGAGACCCAACATTCTACGGTCCAATAAAATGTGGCATTCGGCCTCACCCCTTAAGCCCTCACCTGAGGGGAGTCACTTCGACGTCCGCCTTTGGGCGTGATATCATAGAAGGCCCGAATCCTAACTCCATGAGGCAACTCCATGATTCGAGCGAGATGGTCCATCTTTTCGTCGTTGATTGCTGTTTTTTCATTTCCATTACTGGCTGACGAGCGCGTTGACTTCAATCGAGATATTCGCCCCTTACTCTCCGATCGCTGCTTTGCATGTCATGGTCCCGATGAGAATACACGTGAAGCGGACCTGAGGCTGGATATTGCGGAAGGCGTCGTTCAGGGCGACTCCACCGTTGTTCAAGCCAACGACCTTGAGGCAAGTGAACTCTACCAACGCATCATTTCCTACGATGTCGACATCGTGATGCCGCCTCCTTCCACAAACAAGCCGCTTTCGGAATCGGAAAAGGATCTTCTGAAGAAGTGGATTGAGCAGGGCGCCGCATGGGAAACGCACTGGGCCTATTTGCCTCCGGTCAAAGTGAATCTTCCTGAGGCCAAAACGCCCTCGACCAACCCTATTGATGCATTCATTCAGGCGAAACTGGACGCCAACCAACTTGTCGCCTCCAATCAAGCCAACAGAGTGACGTTGATCCGTCGTTTGTACTTTGACCTGATCGGTTTGCCGCCCACGACCGCTCAGGTCGACGCGTTTCTGAGTGATGACTCAGAGAATGCCTATGCAAAAGTCGTGGAGGACCTCCTGAATTCTCCACACTTCGGCGAAAGGATGGCAACCTACTGGCTTGATGTGGTGAGGTACGCCGACAGTAATGGGTATCACTCCGACGAGGCAAGGAAGATCGCGCCATATCGGGATTACGTCATCCAGTCCTTCAATGACAACATGCCCTACGATCAATTCGTCATCGAGCAACTTGCCGGCGACCTGCTGCCCGAAGCGGGCCTGCAACAGCAAGTTGCTTCAGGTTTCAATATGCTGCTTCAGACAACGAGCGAAGGAGGCGCGCAGGCAAAGGAATACATCGCCAAATATGCAGCAGATCGTGTACGAAACACGTCCCAAATCTTTCTTGGGTCAACGGTCGGTTGCGCCGAATGCCATAACCACAAATTTGATCCGTTCACGCAACATGATTTTTACAGCTTCGCCGCGTTCTTCGCCGACATCCAACAACCCGCAGTTGGAAACCCGCCTACCTATCCTGTGGTGACTTCCGAAGATCAAGAATTGATCCATCAATTTGACCTGGAACTAAGTTCACTTCGCAAACAACTTGAGGCAACCACCCCCGAGCTTGAGGAAGCTCAGAGCCAATGGGAAGCAAGTCTGAAGGAAGCTGCAGCCAGAACTCCAAAATTCTCACCGTGGTTTCAAATTGGACCTTTCACTGCCGATAACTTTGACCAACTCCATGCCAAGGAATTTGTTGCTGCCTCGGTCAGCAATTACGACCAACCCGAGGGGGAGCTGAAGTGGACCGAGAACAACCTTGCCGATGGAAAGGTTCATGCCTTGCCGTTGGGAAACCTTGCAGCAACCTATCTCCATCGGCGCGTGAACCTGGAAAAGGCCACCAACCTGACGCTCTCACTCGGATCAGACGATAGTATCACCGTCTGGGTGAATGGCGAGAAAGTGCATGACAACAAGGTCAGTCGAGCTCCAGCAGCGGATCAGGACAAAGTAAAGGTTGAGTTCCGCGCCGGTGAAAACGATCTATTGGTCAAAGTCTGTAACAACCAGTCAGGAGCAGGCTTCTTTTTCAATGTCGGCAGCTCGGACCTGCCGTCCAATATTGCAAGCATTATCGAAACCGAACCAGAAAGTCGTACGGTCCCGCATAAGAATGAACTCGCAGCCTACTACCGTAAGGTAACACCCCTGCTTCAGCCTCAACGAAAGAAATTGGCCCAGAAGGAGGCCGAGAAAAAATCATTCGTAGACAGTCGTCCGCGCACCATGATGACACGAACAGGAAAACCGCGTGAAGTTCGTTTGCTAAACCGCGGCGACTGGCTGGATGAATCGGGCCCCGTGGTTCAACCTGCGATCCCCGAGTTCATGGGCAAGCTGGAAACCACTGGGAATCGTCTCAACCGACTCGACCTGGCTCGCTGGATTATCGACCGCAATAACCCTCTGACGGCCCGCACGCTGGTCAATCGATTTTGGAAGTTGTTCTATGGCCAAGGGCTCGCGACTCCGCTGGATGACCTTGGGCGACAGGGTAGTGTGCCCACACACCCTGAGCTTCTGGATTGGCTCTCGGTGGAATTGATGGATCACGATTGGGACATGAAGCACATCATTCGGTTGATGCTGATGTCAGACACTTATCGGCAAGCGACCGATGTCAGCGACGAGCTCAAACGCGTCGATCCCTACAATCAACTCTACGCCCGTCAGGTGAGATTCAGACTGGATGCCGAATTTGTTCGAGATAACGCCCTCGCCGTGAGTGGATTGCTGGTTCGAGATATTGGTGGCCGAAGCGTTCACCCTTATCAACCGGCAGGCTACTGGAGTCACATGAATTTCCCCGCTCGGAAGTGGCCATCAGATCAGGGCGAAAATCTTCACCGACGCGGCCTTTATACCTGGTGGCAACGTATGTTCCTCCATCCCGCCATGGTGGCGTTTGACGCCCCAAGTCGAGAGGAATGCACGGTGGAGCGACCTCGATCGAATATCCCCCAACAAGCGTTGGTTTTATTAAACGATCCAACTTTTGTTGAAGCTGCACACGGACTCGCCGAGCGAACGCTCCAATCCGCAGAGCCCGAAACGGCAAGAAGGATCGACTGGATCTGGAAAGAAGTGTTGTCTCGATTGCCGGAAAAGACGGAGGCGGAAGTGCTCACCAAGGTTTACGAGCGGCATCGGACTCAGTACGAAGCCGATCCAGAATCGGCGAAGCAGTTGCTGAATGTCGGCACATTGCCGGTCAACGAGAGTTTGGATACCGTCGAGCTGGCAGCGTGGACATCCGTCGCACGCATTGTTCTCAATCTTAACGAGACCATTACTCGCCCGTAGCGGGCCTGCGCTCACGAACGAACCATCCAAAACATTTTTACTCGCTCCCGGACGAGCATCATTGAAAAGAGAAAATAAGATGTCCTGGTATTCCGAACTTGGCCGCCGATGCTTTTTGGGTAAGAGCGCTCAGGGCCTTGGTGCCTACGCCTTGGCCTCTTTGATGAACCCACAGAAAGCTTTGACAGCGCAGGAACCCGAACCGCTTAGCATCGATCGATGGAGAGGCGTCATCCAAACGCCCCATGTTCCCCCCAAGGCGAAACGCGTCATCTTTTTGGTGATGGCGGGGGGTGCGTCTCACCTGGAAACTTTCGATCCCAAACCCAAACTCGCAGAGATGAACGGCCAGCCGATGCCCGAGTCGTTCACCCAAGGTCAACCCATTGCCCAATTGCAGGGCAAAAAACTGACCTGCATGGCACCCCAGCATCCCTTCAAAGCCTGCGGCGAGTCAGGTGTTGAAATGACGGAGATCTTTCCGCATCTTTCAACGGTCGCGGATGAAATGTGTGTCGTGCGGTCGCTCAAAACCGAAGCCATTAACCACGATCCCGCGCATACCTTTCTCAACACCGGAACCACCATCAGTGGCCGCCCTTCGATGGGTTCCTGGCTGCTATATGGCCTTGGCGCGGAGACCGAGGAATTGCCCGGCTTTGTCGTTCTCACCTCGGTGGGTGGCGGCCAGAACCAACCGATTGCATCGCGGCAATGGCACTCTGGATTCCTGCCCAGTCGATTTCAAGGCGTCGAGTTCCATTCCAAGGGGGATCCCGTCCTTTACGTCAATAATGCTCCGGGAGTAAACCTGGAGCGGCAACGAGATGTGGTCGACGCAGTCCAGCAGTTGAATGGGATTCGCAACGACGTGGTCGATGATCCCGAAATCGCGACGCGGATTGCCCAGTACGAAATGGCTTTCCGAATGCAGACCAGTGTCCCCTCGCTTATGGATCTAAGTGACGAAACCGAAGAGACGCTCGACATGTATGGAACTCGTGGCTCCGACGGTTCTTTTGCCGCCAACTGCCTTCTGGCACGTCGCCTCGCCGAACGAGGAACGCGGTTCATCCAGCTTTATCACCGAGGCTGGGACCACCATGGCAANATCAAGAATGCGTCTGCAGGAACGGCGAAGCTTGTGGATCAAGGGGCAGCGGCGTTGCTTAAAGATCTGAAACAACGTGACATGCTTAAAGATACGTTNGTCGTTTGGGCATGCGAGTTTGGACGAACACCGATGGCTCAGGGCAGCGGTCGTGACCATCACATCAAGGGCTACTCAATGTGGATGGCGGGCGGCGGTATCAAGCCCGGAATGACCTACGGAGCGACCGATGAGTTGGGATACAACGCTGTCGAAAATGTCGTGAGCATCCATGATCTTCATGCTACGATGCTTCATCTTATGGGAATCGAACACAAGCGATTTACCGTTCGCTTCCAAGGTCGCGATTTCCGATTGACTGACGTCAAGGGCCGCGTGGTGAAAGAAATTCTCGCATAAAACGGGATGTTGCCTCACTCGAGGTGAGAGATACGTCTCCTGTTCAACGCAACGCTAACGCCAAACGGGCAGCCTCGCGGGCCGGCGTCGAATCTTGGTGTTGTAAACCTTTCGCGATGCTGGCGATCAAGACAGAAGCTCGGTGACGACGCGTGCCGGTTCGACACCGGTCAAGCGAGAGTCGAGCCCTTGGAATTTTACGCTGAACCGGGCGTGGTCAATGCCAAGTTGATGGAGCAGGGTCGCGTGCAAGTCATGTACTGAAACGCGATCGACTGCCGCGTGATAGCCGAGATCATCAGTTGCTCCGTAGCTCATCCCTCCTTTGAAGCCACCACCCGCCATCCACATGGTGAATCCCGCGAGGTGATGGTCACGACCGCTGCCCTGGGCCATCGGAGTCCGACCGAATTCCGAACCGAAAACAATGATTGTGTCATCGAGCATATCGCGTTGTTTCAGGTCTTGAATGAGGGCAGAGACCCCACGATCCACCTCGGCAGCAGTGCCCGCAACGTGAGACTTGATCGACCCGTGGTGATCCCAGTCGCGGTGATAAAGCTGGATGAACCGCGTTCCTCGTTCGGCGAGCCGACGAGCAAGAAGACAGTTGGATCCAAACGTGCCATCACCACCCTGGGTCCCATACATGTCAAGGATATGTTGTGGCTCATCTTTTACGTCCATCAATTCAGGCACGCTGGATTGCATGCGAAATGCCATTTCGTATTGAGCAATCCGAGTCGCTATTTCGGGATCGCTCGTGGCATCCTGCTGCAATTGGTTCATGGCGTTGATCGCATCGACGATTTCGCGTTGACGAACGTGGTCCACCCCCTTGGGATTCTTAACGTAAAGAACCGGGTCGCCCTGACTGCGAAACTCAACGCCTTGAAAGCGACTGGGCAGGAAACCAGAATGCCATTGCCGCGCCGCGATCGGCTGCTTCTGTCCAAACTTGCCCGTCGACACCATGACCACAAAACCGGGGAGGTTCTGGGTCTCGCTACCTAGACCGTACAACAGCCAACTCCCCATCGCCGGCCGTCCCGTGACCATGTTGCCCGTGTTCATGAAAGTATGGGCAGGGTCGTGATTGATGGCCTCGGTGAACATCGATCGCACCACGCACATCTCGTCGGCACAATGGGTCGCCAACTCGGGCCAGATGGTGCTCAGACTTTGCCCCGACTCGCCCCATTTTTTGAAGGGGTGCTGGGGCGCGAAACAATTCAATTTCTGGCCTTGGAGCTGGGCAATCTGCTGTCCCGCCGTCACCGACTCGGGCATCGGTTGCCCGTTCATCTCCTCAAGCTTGGGCTTATGGTCAAAGGTATCGAGGTGACTCATTCCCCCCGCCATATACAGCCAGATCACACGCTTCGCCTTGGGCGGGAAATGCGTCGGCGAGATCACACCCTGTGATGGGGTTTGGGCGTCACCCTGATTCCACCGAACGCCGCCTGCACCTTCGGACGACAAGAGGCTCACCAGCGCCATCGAGCCGACACTCAGTCCGCTGCTCTTGAGAAAGGTTCGCCGTGCGATTGTATTTGGCAGTTGCATCTTTTGGCTTTCAAGGAACAAGACGGTTTAAAACGGTTACCAACGCATGAGCAACGGAACTCAGAAGAGATCTCGGCTCGGCGTTCTAGTTGCGCGTGATGGTTTCGTGCAAATTGAGCAAGGCGCGGCAAACACTAATCCAAGCTGCAAATTCAGCTGGATTCAGATCGGCTGCCGACGGATAGTCTCCCACCGAAGCGAGTTCCTGAGCGGCATTCTGATTCGCCTTGTAACCTTCAAGTTGACGTCGCAATAGAGAAAGCAGAATCTCAGCTTCCTCCGCTGTGGGATGCCGATGAAGTGCCTGCTCAAAGGCCCATTGGAGTCGCTCGGCATCATCCCCATCTCCGTTAGTTAAAACACGCTGGGCAAACACTCTTGCTGCTTCCACGAACGTGGGATCATTGAGCAGAACGAGCGATTGAAGTGGCGTATTCGATCGGGATCGATCCGCAGTGCACTCTTCACGACTGGGAGCATCGAACGCAAGAAGTGAGGGATGTAAATATTGGCGTTGCCAATGAACGTACAGGCCACGCCGATAAAGATCGTCGCCCTGTCCCGATTTCCATTGCCGCGTGGGAAAGTTGAGGTAAGCCCAGTAACCGGCCGGCTGATACGGCTTCACACTCGTTCCGCCCACGTCACGCACCAGAAGTCCGCTGATGGCCAACGCATTGTCGCGGATCATCTCGGCGTCCAATCGGTATCTGGCCTGCCGAGTAAGCCAGTGGTTTTCAGGATCCTTCGCCAGTTGTTCGGATTCCACCAACGACGACTGCCGGTAAGTCCCCGACATCACCATCATCTTGATCATCGCCCGGACGTCCCATCCAGAATCGATCAATTGCAAGGCAAGGAAATCCAACAACTCAGGATGACTGGGTAAGGCACCTTGAGCCCCAAGGTCATCCAGTCTCGGAGAAAGTCCCCGACCGAAGAGAAGTTTCCAGAGTCGGTTGGTTACGACTCGTGACGTGAGTGGGTTTTCGGAATGAACCACCCATTGAGCAAGATCGAGTCGGGACATTCGGGATGTGGCCGGCGTGTAGGAAACATTCAAAAATTGAGGAAACGAGGGTGAGACCGGGTTCCCACTTTCGTCCATCCAATTTCCGCGTGGTAGAACGCGGACCATTCGGGGTTCGACCGTTCGAGTCACCAAAGTGGTCACGATCGATTCTTGGAGGGCTTTCCGTTGCTGATTGAGATCTGCGAGACTCTCTCTAACTGGCGCCAGTTCGGGTGCGATGTTTCGATAATGCTCCGAAATTTTTGCCCGGTCTGTTTCGTTCCGTTGATCCCGAGGAATCGCCAGCAACGCTGCAAGATCTGAAGGAAACTGATTCGCCTGCAAAGGACGATTCGCTGCCGTCGCTGAAATTCGGAACCGTCCGATCGTATGCTGGCCATGATTCTGAACAAGTTCCACATTGACCGACTCTCCCTCAGCGAGCGTCAGGTCTTGGACCAGTTCAATGATCGCTGCCTGAGGCTCGGTCGACTTTTCCATGACGGCCCAGCCCCAATCCTGACCCTTGACGTCGCCATCGATTGCTGATGCGATCGACCACTTCTTGTAGGGATTCGCATCAGCAGCTCCGGTTTGCTCGTAAGTTGCAGTCGGATTTTGCAGTTGAAGTCTTCCAACCTCTCGTCCTTGTGCGTCGAACTTCCTCAAAATCAATTCTGTCAATACAAAGTTCCCGTTGCCCGCGCGTCCTGAACCTTGGGCGGGAAGTGCAGGATCAGGAATCACATCGATCCTGATTGCCGTCATGCCACTTGGTATCTGGTCGTAGGTCAGTCGATAGGTATCGGTGGTCGGATTTTTGCCCTGGACAAAAATTGAGCCGTCCTCTTTGGGCTCAAGACTGGCACCCGCAAGACTGACCTGCTCGACAGCGGTCAGGGTTTGCCAAAGAGGAAGCTGGGCTTCCCATGCCCGTTGAGCAGTCTCGAGTTGAGGTGTCGACGTCCGCAGCAGCTGCTCCGTCTCTAGAATGGCCTGATTCAATGCCTCCATTTTCCCAGTTTGCTCATGGGTAGGGACCTCGATTTTTGGCCCCCAGTTGCCCGTCTGATTCGCGCCAGCGTACAGGCCTCGTTCCTCAATATCTGCGAAGAAAGCCTCAAAGCTGTAAAAGTCTTCCATGGTGAAAGGGTCATATTTGTGATCATGGCATTCGCAGCAACCCAACGTCGCGCCCAGCCATGTCCCACCGAGATTTCTGACCCGTTCCGCGATGTATTTGGCCAGATACTCCTTGGGCTGGACGCCGCCCTCGGCACTCATCATGCCAAGCCGGTTGTAGCCTGACGCAATCAACTGCTCCTGCGTCGGTTCAGGGAGCAAGTCCCCCGCAAGTTGCTCGATGGTGAATTGGTCAAATCGCTTGTTGCTATTGAACGACTCGATCACATAATCGCGATAGGGAGAAACACTGACGTTCTGATCTCCGTGATAGCCGACTGTGTCCGCATAACGCACAAGGTCGAGCCACCACATCGCCATGCGTTCACCGTAATGGGGAGACTCCAGCAACTCGTCCACCAATCTCTCGTAGGCATCGGCACGAGCATCCTCCTCGAACGCTTTGACTCGCTCGGACGAAGGTGGAAGACCGGTCAGGTCAAAACTCAGGCGTCGGATCAGAGTGCGACGATCTGCAGCCCTCGAGGGACTTTGATGGTTCAGTATCATTTCTCGCAGCGTAAACACGTCAATGTCATTCCTGACAAAAAGTCCTGACACTGGAGTGGGCGGCTTCACGCTGGGCAGAGGCTCTTGCGAGATGGGTTGGAAAGACCAATGCCCCTGCCACTGAGCGCCTGCCTGAATCCATCGGGCCAATTTGGAGATCTGTTCCTCGGACAGCGGCTTGCCAAAATCCGCCGGTGGCATTTGTTCATCTTCGACCGTGGAGGTGACATGATGAAAAAGCAGGCTTTCGTCCAAGTCACCCGCTTTCGTGACCGACGCCAATCCTTGTTCGGTGTCAAGTCGCAAATCCGCTTCCCGTTGGTTGGCATCAGGGCCATGACATGCATAGCAGTGGTCGGAGAGCAGTGGCCGAATATCCCGATTAAATCTTGCCGACTCCTCAGCAAAACCTGGCGTCGTCGCATAATGCACCAAAGCAATCACGCCCCACAAACAAAGCTGCCTGTCTCGCAACATCTTCTCAACTCGATATAAAATTCATTGAAGAATAAATCTGCCCCGATCATTATTTCTCAATCTTGCGATAAACTCCACCCGAATCGGACACGCAGCTTCAAGGTTTTGGGACGATGAAAGTCGCTGGCCTGTTGAAACTCCATGCTTTTCTGGCGATGGTTCACAGTCTGCGGTTCGACCCCGATTAGGATTGAAACCCATGAACGATTCCTCGACGACTCCTGCAAAAAAGCGTGTCCTGTTTGTTTGTATGGGGAACATTTGCCGATCACCCACAGGCGAAGGCGTCATGCAATCGGTTGTCGAAAGAACGAAGTCGGACATTGCGATCGAGGTAGATTCGGCGGGGACCATCGGCTACCACTCGGGAAACCCGGCCGATTCGAGAATGAGGAAAGCCGCATCGCAGCGGGGTTACCAACTCGAGAGCATTTCCCGTCAGGTGTCCAAAGCTGACCTGGATTCTTTTGATCTGGTCATCGCCATGGATCGTGACAACTTGGCAGATCTAAATGCTTTACATGGATCTCCAAACGCAGATGTAAGGCTGCTGAGTGACTTTCTTGACGACTCGTGGCCCGTGGACGTCCCTGACCCTTATTACGGTGGAGCGCAAGGGTTCGAGGAGGTACTCGACATGATCGAGGCTGCATGCCCCGAGATTCTGAGAGAACTGCACCCCGACAAGGATTCGGCCTCATGACACCCCTGCAAGCCGACGTCCTCAAAACCATTGGACGAACCACCGGACATTCCGCCCAGCTCTGCCGATGTGAAAGTGTGGGTGGCGGCTGCATCAATGAAAGTCAGAAATATGTTCTGGAGGACGGACGCCTCTTTTTCGTGAAGTCCAATCATCCCGAATTCCTCGTCATGTTTGAACAGGAACTGTCAGGACTTCGCGCGTTGGAGATTCCCAAAGTCCTCAGGGTTCCAAAACCTGTTGCCCACGGTCTTTCGACGAATGGGCATCATTCCTTTCTGATCTTGGAGTGGATTGAATCGGGGCACCCCCGTCCGAGTTCCAGTGAGGAATTTGGCGTTGGTCTCGCAACACTTCATCAGCAAACAACGGCAGCCGAGTTTGGTTTTCATGCAGACAACTTCATTGGGAGCACACCCCAACCGAACACGTGGCATACCCAATGGATCGATTTCTGGAGACAGTGTCGTCTCGGGTACCAATTACAACTAGCGCAGAAACATGGGTATGCCGATTCTGAATTTCACCGCCTCGGTAACCGGGTATTGGATGCGACTGAATCCATCATTGGCCAACCGGAAGAGCCACCGACCCTGATTCACGGCGATCTCTGGAGTGGGAATTATCTATACGACCAAAGTGGTAACGCCGTGCTGGTTGACCCCGCCGCGTATTACGGTCGCCGAGAAGCAGAACTTGCCATGACCCGACTCTTTGGAGGATTCGACTCCTGTTTCTACGAAGCGTATGAAGAGGTATGGCCACTGGAAACCGGTGCAACGGAACGCATCGCCTTCTATCAGCTCTACCACGTGTTGAACCACCTTAATCTGTTTGGCCCGAGCTACCGCTCTCAATGTTTGACCCTGCTCAAGCGGTTTGCCTAGTTCTCTGTCGATCCACCTCGATGTTCGACCTTGACAGGAATTCGCCGTTTTCTTTAGCTTGACCCTCCAGGTTGGTCCGAATCCGTAAGGTCCAATCTGCCTTATCCGCGATTGAGACGGAATCGACTCCGCACTATCTACTCGTGAAACCAAACGCCCTTCATGTCAGATCCTTCAGACACCTATCGCTGGGCCTTTCAACAGGATCAACCGAGGGAGATCTGCGGCCACGTGGATCAACCCCTGACAACGCCAGAGCTTCACCCTCAGAACGACTACTACGGTCAAGCCCACGTCTTGAAAGCCTACGCCGGTATCAAGACGGGCCGTTCTCTCAAATTTGTCGTCGAGCATGGGATTCACCTTGACGACATCGTTTGGGAGATCGATACCCGATCCCCGATGAGTGCAATGGCGAGTTGCTCAGAGTGGCGCGGGAAAGTGCTGCGTCGAGAATCCAATAAATCCATCTTGCCGACAGGGTTCGGTTACCTCTACGCCATGGACGTCACTCAAACGATTGCCGGCCCTGACCCTTGCGAATCCGCCCGTCTCGGAACACTGGCTTTTCCTTGTCATTCCACTCACAGCATCACCGCGACATTCGACCACCGAAGTTACGCGGAGCGACTGAAAAGCTTGCCAGAGGAGTACCAACCGGTTTACCTATGCGGTTATTGGAAGGACATCCTTGACGGACGGCTTCAGCCCTACGAAGAGCAGGGACTCCCGGTCGTCACGTGTGGGCATATGTATGACTCAAACTTCATGCTTCGATTTCATGACCTCTGCCGGCAATTTCGATACACCGTTTCCAACAGCTTGGGAACGCATCTCTTTCAATCTGTGACGTCAGGGTGTCGCTTCTTCTTCTTGGACTCGACTCCAGTTGAATACGATATCCCGGAACGGGACCGTGCTCAGTGCGGACAGTTCAATCCAATGTTCCAAGCTGTTGAAAAGCAGGCGAGAGCCCTATTTTCCTCACCCAGTTCAATCGTGACACAAGCACAGCAAGATTTTGTCGATCGTTACATCGGAACGAAATACAAGCTTTCAAGAAAAGACTTGAGGCGGTGGATTTTAAAATGCGAGTGGTTGGACCGCACCATACCGAGAACTACATGTCTGTCTGATGGTACCCGCATCTACGCGCCCCCTGCGATTGCTCGAAGCGCAGCGAAACCTTTACAGAAACTGCGGAAATGGAAGCGATCGATCGTCAAAAGACTGCCAGGCGTCCATCGCGCTGCCTAACGTTTTCGAGCGACGATCCATAGATGGCTCGACATGCAGTGGTCAGACAAATATTCCTGAAACGATTTTCCGAGCTCTTCGAAACGGTCGACGATCACTGATTGCAGGAATGGCTGGTGGCTAAGATCACATCGGCCCTGATGTACCGCATTTCGCACAAGATCCACATCCAGTTGGCCCGGTGTTTGAACTTCAAGCACCTCCAATCCACAAGCTTCGACAAGGTTTGAAAGCGACGATGGATTGAAGTAATTCAGGTGCTCATGGTCGAAGGTCCCACTCTGGAGACCGAGTGTCGCCACATCGAACCCCTGGGCATTCGGACAACTCAGAATCAGCAAGCCCCCCGGCTCCAGAAGCCGCTCGCACGTCGTGATGAAATCCTGTGGAGCAAAGAGGTGCTCGATCACCTCAAAGGCAGCGATGGTTCTGGCGAATCCCTGACCTTCGATCTGCTCGACAAAACATTCCCTGGTTTCGATTCCGCGCTGTCGGCAGGTCGCAGCCAGCCCCGGAGTCGGCTCCACCCCGACGACCTGCTTAAAACGCTGGAGTCGGTCCACCTCCTGGCAGAACGTCCCGAAAGCAGCTCCTATTTCAAGGAACGTACCGCCTTGAATTTCAAACTTGTTGCAGAGTTGGTCCAATCGCTCCGCGCGAGGCTTAAAAATCCGTTCCCGTCTCGCCGTCTCTGTCGCGGGGAAAATATGCTCATTCCAGAAGGCGTAGTTTTCCGACTGCGAATAAAATTCATGCAGGAGCGTCAGGTTTGGCCGTGGGTTGGTATAAATCGTCCCGCATGCGTTGCAACTCACGTACGCAATATCATCTTTGTCGCCATACGCCTCAAAGGATGTCTCCTGACAAGCCGGGCAGGAGACTTCCACCCACTGGTCGCGGCGTTCCAAAAGGTAGTTTCGATCTGCAATAACACACGCCCGTTTTTGCGACATGAGATCTGCGGGGCGTATGGACTGCTCGGTGATTAGCGTCATTTTTTCATCTTTTGGATAGGGTCGATCGCCAGTGTTTCCGTCACGATATCACGCTTTGATGAGCCGAGGGGGATCAACCGACAGATGTCGTGTCAGCAGCTCGCGGGTTCCCAGGGCTACAACGCGGACGGCGGCACCGTCTGGGATTTCAGATGGTATTTCTCCACATCCAGCTGATCACTGTAATGGACTGGACCATAACTGCTCGGCTCGCCCCACAAGTTTTGTTTCCACCACTGGTCCTCCTGAATCCACCAGACACGTGGATTGCGAAACGTATCCGCGATCTGATCAAACTCCGCTTCGCCCATCTCCACATAATCCAGCCATCGCTCTAGGTCTCGACGGGGTTTTACATGATCGTATTGCTTCACCATTTCGATCGCCTGTTCCCGAGTCAGATAGCCATCTCGGACATCTTTGCAGGCGTGGTCCGAGGCTCGGCCATAACCGAACTTCACAAACTTCATGTAGTCGTGAATCCCGTTCTCGTGCATATCATCGAGGTTGGACATGGTTCGGTAAGTCCGTTCGAAAGGCTGTCTGGCAAACTCGAAGCCGAATTCCCGATGCATCTTTTCCGCATGTTCGTTGGGATCCCACCGAAAGAAATTGCCGATGTAAATTCCACGAACCCCAGCGGCTTGAATTTGCTTATCTTCAGGAAACTTCAACCAGTGCAGATCCGAAGACTCGAGCCCTTCGGTCTCTTCACACATGTCCCGCCACGAATAGCCTCGTAAATCGTGTTCCATCACCGTGCGTTTGTTGTACTCAACGTAATCGTCTGGAGAAAACATGCCCGCAACGGTCCAGGTGATCTCGCCCCATACCAGAAGAGGAATGTTCATCTGGACTGCGACACGAAGAGGCATGACCTTGATGCCCGCGTGGGCATGCCAGTTCATGTCCCCCATCATCTTGAAACCGAGGCGATTCAGTTTCTTCAATGTCGGCACACTTGGACCATAGACGACATGGTCAATTCCAAGCTCATCACGCATACGGTCAAGATTTCCCTGACCCTCCGGCAAGTAGTTGTTGCCGTGGTAAGTGACCAGTAGAGGATTCATTCCATACTGATGTTTCATGATCCAAGCTTGCCAGTAGCTGTCTTTTCCACCGCTGACCGGGACAATACAGTCATAATTCGACCCATCAGGTCGGCGGTAGTCCTCGATCAGTTTCTCGAAAACTTGTCGCCGTTTCTCCCAAAACTCATCGTCCGCCACTTTTGACATTTCTTCGGCAGCACGACACGCACTGCATATGCCCTCTCGGTCGAACATCGTATTAACGGCTCGCATCGGATAGACACATCGCTGGCAGTACTTCATGAGGACATTCCAAAAGAATGGAGTAAAAATGACTTTGCGACAAAGTTACGTTTTGAACCGAGACTTCTGAATCACGACGACTTGAAGCCTCGAACACCCATGATGGGCTGCCGAACCTTGCAGTGGTGATCAAACAGATGCTGCTTGGCATTGAACACGCTGTTTTCGGTGTAGTTGAAAATATTCGCGGCTGCGACCGCACGAGCCCCACCGTGGGTGAGTACTTCCTCCATATGTTGCCAAGTGCCCGCACCTCCGAGCGCGATTACGGGTATTTGTACGGTGGAAGTGATGCTGCGGACCAGATCAATGTCGTAACCCGCACCGCGACCATCGCAGTCGATCGATTGAATCAGGATTTCACCCGCACCCCGGTCCTGGGCTTCCTGTGCCCAATGTGCGGCCGACTTGCCTGTGGCTCGACAACCACCATCCGCGTACGCTTCCCAATCCTCTCCCTCTCGACGGGCGTCTACGTTGACGACGATGCATTGGCTTCCGAACTCTTCGGCCGCCTGGTTGATGAACTCGGGTTGGTCAAGTACGTGGGTATTGAGAGAGACTTTATCGGCCCCACGGCGTATTCGATCCGCAATGTCCTGAAGCGATCGAATGCGACCTCCGAATGTCAATGGCATGAAACACCGCTGAGCGATCTCGGTCAGAATTTCGAGTGGCCCTTCGCAATTACCATCACGGAGATCTTCTCGGCCCAGATCGTAATCCTCGTCACCGCTGATATCGAGATAGATCAATTCATCAGAAGCCCAGTCGCTGAGCCGTTCCACGATCTGAGTAGGATTCCCGAGGCGTTGGTAGCGTCGAAATCCCTTGCTTTGGACGCATATGCCGCCTCGCATCAGGACAACCGGAATCAACCGATTTTTAAGCACTTTCATCCCTTTGTCTTTTGGGCCTGGCAAAGCCCTGTCATCACTTCCTGCTTTTTACGTCACCCAAAATCATGTACCCGAATCAACTTCGCCGCACATCAGTCTCAAGATCCTCTTCAGGTCGACTCCATGCGCTGATAAAGGAATTCCCGGTAATCGCCTTGGTGACCGTGAAACAAGTCGAACTTTTTGTAAAGACGTTTCCAGCAGCGTAAATCGACTGGATACTCGGACGCAGGGATTCTCTCAAAACCTCGATTGAAGACCCCCCTTCGATCCATGTTGTTGTGGAGCAGGTACGATTTCACGCACCGAGTAATCTGCTCGAGGTATTCCGTCAGCGTCTCCGCTGGCATCTCGGAGAAACTGAATGAATTCACGCATAAGTCGACGCTCTGGTCACACAGTTTTGGCAACACGTAGTTGGGCAACAAGACGACGTCATGATCCCTTATCTGCTGATCGATGGAAGTGGTCGACTCGCCGTAAAGGGCGATGTTGAGTTCTGGATGGGTGGCCAGCAAGTAGTATGCGGCGATGACTAAAGTCTCTGGGAGATCCAAATCGATATACGTGACGCCAGTAAAATCTCGCAGAAGGTAGTATGCCTGACCCCCGTATCCCGCACCGATCTCGACAACTTTTGGCGAAGCCACATCTCTCAGAAGTTCTCCGATCTGTGTGGCTAAGGCATGGAAGCGAGTGGCCTTCGGCACGACCAATTGATCGTCAATCATCAGACCCCAAGGATTCCCGACCGGGGGAACCGCAAGCTGTTGCTTGTCAACCTGGAAGATCTCTTTCCAAGTCTCGTAGTTCCGCGAAACGTTCAAAAGGAACCGCTCGATATATTCGTTTTCACCGGCAAGAATCTGCTCGTACTTGGCGTATTCCTTGACGATCGGACTCAGTTCATTGCGCCAGAAGTTTCTTAGTTGTCGACCCGCTGTGGTGGCGTCGCCTGCCATCATGGCCTCGTAGGTGGTTCGCCTTTCCGCCAGATAATTGGCCCATTCTCCACCGGGCTGATAAGGTTCCTTGGCGAGTGGCTGATCTGATTTGCAGGCGCGATAAAAATCCATGACTCGATCAACCATCTGTTGATGAGTTTGACTGTCGATGTGATCGGCCCGATCCACCAAGCCTTCAACAAGTTCCGGACAAAGTGAGGGCAAAGAGCTGGGCAGGGTTTCCGTGGTCATCCTTGATTTCCTATGAGAGGCCGCAGAAGTTCTCCAGCAGAGTCAAACCATCATGTTGACTCTTTTCCGGATGAAACTGCACACCGAAAATATGTTCGTTTTGGACGCATGCACAAAAGTCTTCGCCGTATTCGCATGTCGCCACCGTTGATGATGAATCTTTGGGTTCAAACCGATAGCTATGAACGAAATAAAATGAGGGCGAATCACTCATCCGCTTGAACAGGGGACAGTCGCTGAGGATTGTCAACTCGTTCCAACCCATGTGCGGCACTGGCAGTCCAAGTTGATCTGAATCAAACCGGCGGACTGTACCGGCCACATAGCCCAATCCTCGGCATTCATGAAATTCTGTACCGAGATCGGCGAGAACCTGCATACCAATGCAAATACCAAGTAGCGGCTTCCGATTTCCAATCACCTCGTTTTGCATCGCATCAATCATTCCCAAGTGTTCCAGGCGATCCATGGCGGAAGGAAAAGCGCCAACGCCTGGCAGGATCAGGCGGTCGACCCCTTCCATTTTCTCTGGTGAGTCCACTTCATGAATCTCAAGGTCCAAATAGTTCAAGGCGTTCCATACGGAGGTGAAATTCCCCGATCCGTAATTGATAACGCCCGTTCCTGACATCGTCGATCCTTTTACGCCGCGGTCCCGTTTTTGATCTTGGCCAACGTGGGCTTGGCGTATCGACCACGTCTCTCCCAGTACTGTTCAATGATCTCTTTGGCAATCCTTTCCGCCCCCGTATGGTTCACCTGCCCCGTTGCTCGCTGATGCATGTTCCACAAATCTTCACGATTTTTTTCAAGGTGAGACAGATTCGCGGCAACCACGTCGAGTGCATCGTGCATGGGGAACCCGGCGGATAAACAGATGCCCTTTTCCACCAATTCGCGGATCAAAAAAACGTGTTTGCCATCTTCGAAAACATTGATGGACGGTAAACCTGCGTGCGCTGCTTCATAGGTAATGGTTCCTCCAGCGAGGATAGCAAGAGAACAGTTCTGCATCACACGCCACATCGAATCGCTTGTTTTCGCGAGAATGATTTCGTGTTGGCGATTCTGCCGAACGCAGTCCACCAATTTTTCATAGGAATGGCCGTAGCCTTCTCCCAACAGGACCCAGATGAGCAGGGGTCGATGAACCGATTGAATGGCGCGAAGCGTCTGGAGTGTCTTGTTTCCCGCATCCGCACCGCCCATCGAAATAACAATGGCCAGAGGTTGTTGTTCAAGCGAGTGGCGATACGCCTCTGGACCGATGGTTACACACTGTTCTCGGATGACGGCGTACTGCAAACCGGCCCGGATTTCAGGACCTTGCCGACGCGAAGGGATCCACTCGTCTCCCAGATACTTCGTACGATGGAACACCAGATCCATCTCGTTCAGCAGATTAAACACCGGGGATAACGAAACCGTCATCGCCTTTTCTCGAATGCGGGCCAGCGTTNGGGGCTCGAAGTTCAAGGCATCAAAAACCACCACGTGAGGTTGAAACGCTTCAGTCTGCTTGATGAGCTCTGATTCTTCTTTAAGCATCTGAAAATGCAGCCCTCGTCCCGAAACGAGGGTTTCGACGTAAGGCTCTCCGACCACACACACTCGCGTAGAACTCAGGCGAGCCATTTCAGCGGCCACGCTACGCGACCTCATGACATGGCCAAGCCCTTCCCTGGTCGAGCCTCGGCAAGCGAACATCACTCGTAATAAAGGTTCATCAATCATGACGCCTGATCCAGATGGTCCAGAGTCAGCGGCTCGTACTGGGGAATATGCCCCACCGATTTCTGCCCAACCACAATGCGCAGTTGGCCCGGAGCGAGCGCAGCCTCTGGCCGCACGATCAAAACATCGTCTTCCTGAATCACTTCGCCCGGCTGAATATCGCGGGCCGCATAGAGGCCGCGGCGAGCCCGGACCTTGACGCTGGCTTCCTGTTCACCGACTTTATCCTCGGAGCCCAGCATGGCCGCCTCAATGGCGCGCACGTCCTGAATGTATTCCGTCAGCATCTCGGGCTCCATCGCGTAGGCGTGGTCGAAGCCCTGACTCGTGCGGTCCAACGTGAAGTGTTTTTCGATCCACGTGACACCCAAGGCAACTGCAGCCGCCGCAGCGAGGCTGTTTTCGGTATGGTCGGACAGACCGATCTCATAACCGAATTCTTCCCTCAGCGATGTCAGAAACTGAAGATTCATTTGCCGTGTCGGACAGGGATAAACGGAAACACAATGCATCAAGACCAGGTCTTTGTGACCCATTGCCTCGATCGCGCCGACCGTGTTTCTGACCTCACTCATCGTCGACATTCCCGTCGAAATGATCAATTTGCGACCCGTCCGCGCGGCAGCCGCAATCAGGGGAATGTTGTTCGCATCGCATGACGCGATTTTGATGTAAGGCGGATTAAATTCCTCAAGCAGTTCGATCCCGCGCTGATCAAATATGGAGGCGGACAATGGCACTCCCTGACTGTGGGCATACCCTGAAAGCGACCGATAGTCGCCGTCGCTGAGCATGCCCTTGCGTCGAACCTCAATCACTTCGTTGTCTTGAAAGTCTCCCGATTCGTTTTTGAGTTTTTCAACGTAAAGACCTTCCGGATAAATGATCTGGAACTTGACTGAATCGGCTCCTGCCTCTTGGGCAACGTCAATGAGTCGGCGTCCGAGAGTCGCGTCTGCGTTATGATTGGTCCCGGCTTCGGCGATGATGTGAATCTTTGCCACGAAAACATCCTTGTCATAAAAGGTGCGGCTTACGCGATCAGCCGTAACTCATCTGTATCTTCAGTCGTACCTTCAACGGAATCATGGTACTGATGGACCCGGCGGGCGAATTCTCCAAAGGTGGTTTCGAATCGCCGGTAAAAGCCATTCCATTCAGGCTGAACCTGTTCCCTCAGCGACGCCAGGTCTGACAGGCGATCGAGTCGATTCTCAACGGCTTCAATTGGATTGCCGTGCTCCACCATATTGATGTTCCATCGATCCAGTCCGAGGGTTTTGACGAGGCTCAGTGCCCGCTCGTCATAACTGATTTTGATGGTCGGCCGTCCGAAGGAGACGCAGGGCAAAAACGAGTGAAGCCGGTAAGTGACATTCAACGCACAGCGTCGAAGCATGGCAAGGTACGTCATGACATCGCCCGTGTAGACGTAGTCGATATTGGTGAATGAAGCGGCAAAGGAAAGGTCCCGATAGTCGTGACATAGCAATCGAACATCGCCATATCCTCTCGATTTCAACAGCTCGACGATACGAAGAATATCGTTGCGAACGTTGGCCTGTTTTTCGAGAGGGATGCTCATCAGTTCGGGTGTGCGGACACTGATCAAAGCCGTGTTGTCCAAATCGCCGGGAACATCCGGCAACCGATGCATCATCTTGTCGAGAAAGATGGTCGGACATCCGCCCACGACTGCCCCGTGGCAACCAATCTGATTGGCGTGACTCGCCGTGGCCTGATCACGATAGAGCGCAAAATCAGCACGTTGGTGAAGCGCCTTAATGGTTCGATCAGGCATGGTGTCGGTTCGATGAACCAACTCGAGACGCCGATTGTAAACTCGACCTCGAGACACACTAAAGATCATCAGAGGGACCTCGAGGGCGGAGAGCGCGTCCAGATTGACATCCAGCTCTCCGTTCTCGTAGAGGTTCCCCCCGCCAATGATGACCCCGTGACCATATTGGTTGATCTCGTAAATCGTCTTGGCGGTCAAACCCGCCTTGCCCTGGCTTTCGTACTTGAAGGTGGCCGGCAGCGTAATCAGATTGATGACCTCGCCGAAGGCCTTGTAAACAAAATGCTGCATGCCCAAATAAATGGCGTCATTGCCAACATTGAATCCCTTGGGGCGGATGCAGAACAGATTGATCATCCGACTCTCCTGTACGGCTGACGTTGAGCGATTACCGATGCGTAATCCATTTGATCCCAATCGGATGACGGTTCCCTGAAAAGTTCGCGGAACCACTCCAGGTGTTTTGCCGTGTCAATCGTCAATGACCAGTCACTCAGGTCACCGTCCAATCTCGGAAGGTTTCGATAACGGACCGACTCCAGATTTCTATAAATACTCCGGGTAACATGTTCCCGATCCGCAGCGTCTAGCCGATTCAACATCCAATCCCGATACCACGGCGTTCGCATGACTTCGATCGCGACTCCGTAGGGATACGTGCGAGGAGCGAGGTTGGTCACAAAGTCGCAGTTGCCGTCAGACAACGCTTCAAACGCTTGTTGGAGGAGTGAGGCGTCAACAAATGGACTGTCGCCGTTGACGCGTGCAAAGCTATCCCAGCCGCGGCTTTCCGCACATGCGATGATCCGACCTGCAACGTCTTTGCTGTCCCCACGAAAACAAGGGATCCCCTGTTGTCTGCAGAATTGTGCGATGGGCTCATCGAACCATTCTTGACTCGTTGCCACGCAGAGGGAGTCCCGAAATTCGTCGTTCACTAGAAGCCGTGAGCAGACGTACCATAGAAGAGGCCGACCCTCGATCGTCGCCATGGTTTTTCCCGGCAACCGACTGGAATTCATGCGGCAAACAACAATGACACCACGATGCATGATGCGTCCACACTTAAAAGTCCAGCCCAACTCGCTTGGGCCTCCAATGCCCCAAGTCACCCAGAAAAATAAGTGATAACCAATCCGGGTCTCGCAGGGAAATAGCAATTGCCGCATCGCCGTCACGAAGTCATTCGGGTAAACCCTGACTCCCGACTGACCGCGTTCAACAGAATGGCATTCCCTTGGCCTTGTCGACTCCTCGTTGGGTCGTCAGGCAAAGCCTGCCTCTGAAAATGCTAGCACTTAAGCCGCATCGCTGGAGGAGCATTGGACGGAAGAACGCGGTTCGCGCTCTAGCCGATGTGCCCAATGCTGAAATCGCTGACGAATCTTCGGCCACTGTTCCCGCAGGATCGGCTCGTGATGAAAGTGCTGGCATACCACTCGCTTCTGCGGCGAATACTGGCCCTCCGTTCTTGCCTCGGGTCTCGCAGGAAAGGTCGTCAAGATTTGGGGAGGAGTCTCGGTATCACGACCGCGAGAGGTTACCGCTACAGGATCAAATTGTGACGGATTCACGCCGGAATGCGACTTCATGACCACCACTCGATGCTCCTCAGCGGCAGAAGCCCCGGATAACGCGACGGAGGTCGACGACGTTTCTGAACCCGTGGTCTCAACAGCTTCGAGGAAAATCTCTCGCCCACCGTCCGTGGCGAGATTAATCGCCTGTTGTGCGACTAGGCTGTCGGTTCGAGTCCAAAGTCCATCTTCCTGAATCGGATGACACAAAAGAGATTTGGAGTCTCGGGGATGAAAAATACGATCCAATCCGAACTCTCGAGCCATGTCGGTCAGCCGTTGGAATTGGGAAGGCCGGAACTCGGCGGCTTTGTATCGAGGATAGTTGGAGTCGATTCCCGGTTGGGCCAACATTTCTGCCCGAAACAGGTCGATCACGATCGCCTGCATGCCGCACTGGGCTGCCGTGCTGACCATACGAGTCGCCAGATCAAAATCACCCCCGTGGCAGGTTCCCAGATACGCGATACGGTAAACGGAACCTGTTTCCATGGGGACTTACCAGTAATACGAATCGAGTGGGGATCAGGGTATTGGCAGGTCTTCGGCCGACGCCATTGCGAAAGTTGACAGTCATCCGTTGAGATGACGCGAGGTCGAAAGGCGTTTCATTGCCACTTGTGATCTGGTTTTAGGAGAAACCGGTTCTCGTGGCTATGCCAATCATGAAGCATCTTGATGCAGTCACGAGATTGCCTGCGTGGCATCGGCAGATGATGCGTGGTGGGGAGTGCGAGGCATACCAGCCGCTAGGGCTTGGAGGTTTCGGGGGAGTTTGAAATCCACGCTTCGTGAATCAAGGCGAGATGCACCTCGTCTTCGATTACTGACACCATCCCTAAAATCGCACCGTCCTTGACCGCGATCAACAAAGCCCCCTGTTTATCCGGAGGAACGGGAATGGAGGGTGCGAGGACCCACTGGCCCTCGACCTGAGTAATTCGACTCGCCACGATGGGAAAAGGTTCGTTCCCGGGGATGAACATCAGCACGTCCTCCGGCTCCGTAGGCACTCGCAGCCGCGACGAAGGAAACGGGATAATATCCTCTGGAGTTTCTGGCATATCCAGAATGGAAAGATCACCTTGTTGATCCGCCGGCAAGTCGGTCAATGAATAACGCAGGCCCATCACTTCGAGGCCCATACCCTCAATAGCGGCCGCATCCGGCTCAAATAACTCCCGCGGTCCAAGCAATCGCTCGTCATCCAGCCATAAGACCCAACCCAATCGCTGACGACTGGATCGAAAGCCGAGTCGACGAATCTGCCAAGAAACTGAAGCGCGTTGCGGATCAGGCAAAGACACACCCTCGGGCAACAGGTGACTGCCCACGGCGATCCGTGGGCTCCATTTCAGCCAGCTGTCATCCGGCTTGGCAAAAAATCGAAATCGAAAGCCGGTATGAACCGCATCGCCGGGATCCTTTTCGGGGGTTGCCATACCGATGCTCCCCATCGCGATGCTCGACAGCGCTTCCGCGTCCAGTTTGATCCCTGTCAGCCCAATAGAGAGATCAAAACCACTTTGGTTCCAGAAGCGGGTCTGTTCGCAGACGAGACTTCGATACGCAGGTTCAATCCACGCTCGCGCTTCAACTCGAGTTGAATCTCCAGCTAGGCTTACTGAAACAATTTTCCCCACCACAACACCGCGATATTCAATCGGCACTCCAACACGCAGCCCATGACGCCGCTCGCCCTCGAGGACCACCTCCAATCCGCCCTCGGGTAAAAGGCCGACAGGAGACTGTTCCAGACCTTCAAAGGAAAGAATTTCCGGTCCATCCGCGACACCGGGCTGAACCGCGAGATACTGCCCGCCGACCAGAGTTTCCAGACCTCGAACTTCGGTCACGCTCAACTGAGGCCGCTCAATCCAGTACTGGGTTCCCGGACGCGCAAAGGGACTGGGGTGCTGGAAAAGTCGTGCGGTCACCTTCACACGCTGGAGGTTTTTATCAAGCTCGATGCTGACCACTTCACCCACTCCGATTCCCCGAAACCGCACTGGGTCACCGACAGACAATCCATATCCCTGACGGAAATAGACGGCGATCTGCGTCGTCTCTTCGTCCACGAGCGCCAGGGGCATTTCCACCCCCGTAAAATTTCGCAAGTATGGCCCATCGCCGGGTCCCGGCTGCACGGCAAGGTACTTGGCTCCAACGACCGTCTCCAATCCGGCCAGCTGGTTCAATCGCAGCTGAGGTCGCACGATCCAGAACTGACTTCCTTCCCGGGCCAGGTCTTCGGCGGCCGACTCCAGCCTCACATGAACCCGAATGCCCTCCAGTTCCGGTCGTATTTCAACCCGTTCCACTTCACCAACGTCGATACCACGATATCGCAAACGATCACCCGGCTTTAAACCGTGACCCTGTTTGAACGTGATTCGAATCATCGAACCCGGTTCCCAAAATTGCCCAAAACTAAGCAACAGCGCGATCAAGATACAGATGAACGTCACCAACCACATCAAACTCCGTCGGGGGCTGGCAACGCGGCTGGATTCAATTCGAGTTTCGGGAATCGAGGAAGAATCTGACATCGGTCAGCATCTCCGATTGAAGGGCCATCTCGTCAATGAGTCGGCGAAGGAGTGTCATCATTCCAGATGGCGTGAGGGTCAAAAAAAGCAGAGGCCATGAGGCTCATCACAACACAACCTACAAATGCCCCGACCGCCGGACCGATATAAAAGCTGACCATGCTCCCAACTTTGACCAACATCACGAGCAGAGCCAGGAGCAAAACGTCCATCATGCTCCATCTTCCAGCCCATTCCATCCATTGGTAGGTCTTTGCACGGTACGACTTGGGCGACCATCGCAAAAGACTGAGGTCGATCAGCAGGACGATTTTGACAATGGGTAAGACGATGGAAAATAGAAAGACCACGATTCCTACAAACCAGTTACCATGCTGAATCAAGTCCCAGGTCCCGGTAATCAGGCTCGATTGATAATGGTGACCCAATCTTTCGATTTCAAGGATCGGGAGACTAACCGCAGGAACATACAGTGCAAGCGCACCGACGGCTGCCGCAGCAGATCGATCCGCGGATCGAACCGTTTGTCCATATCGACGAATCACGATGCCGCAACGACTGCACCTCGCGCGTTCGCCTGGACGAAGTCGCGGGATGTTCTGAACCTGGCCACAGCAATGACAGCCCAGCAACTCGGCCATGTCAACGACCCCAAAAATAACAGAAGCTTCAACCGTTTCATGTACACTTCGCCTTTCAAGGCGATGACAACGGTCGGTCCTGCCAAGAGGTCCAAGACGCCGGTGTCACGACATCCAATTTTACTCTCTGCAGACCATGAAGGGAAAAGAACGGCCTTACGAATTCGAGAGTATGGCTCTGGGCTAGGTGCATATCTGTTCTGCTGCATGCCGTCCAGCGCGAACACAATCAGGAATACCTACGCCCCGAAACGCATTGCCAGCCACAACAAGACCGGGCAACGCGTCGAGTCGACTTTGGATCACTTCAAGTTTTTTAAGATGATCGACGTGATATTGGGGCATCGTTTTCTGCCAACGGATGACCTGACTGAAGGCGAGTGTGCCTGTGACATCTGCAATTTCTCTGAGTTCTCTGACGGCTGTCTCGACGAGAACGTCGTCCGACTCATGAGTGATGGCTTCGTTCAACGCCCCGCCCAGAAATACCCTCACCAAAAGCCCGCCATCGGGTGCGCGTCCCGAGAACTTATTGCTCCCGAAGCTCGCTGCAATCATATGACGCTTTTCCGCATCAGGGACAACCAATCCAAAGACGCCCGGGTTCCGATTCGGCTTTGGAAAAGCCAAAGCGACCACAGCACTGCTGGCATGCTCTATACGACCAATCTCGGTCGACAGGGATTCGTCCACTTCCGCCAAAAGTCGCGCGGCTTGTGGTGCCGAAGTTGCGAGAACGACTCGGTCAAATCTCTCGACCTGCCTACCATCGTCGAGTTCCCACTGGTCCTGATCGGGTTCTTTCCGAAGTGCCTTCAGGGGGGTTTCCGTCCTGATGTGCTCCCGTCCTGCCTCGTCTGCGAGTCGATCGACCAATTGCTGCATGCCCAACCGAGGTGCCACAAACATGCTGTAACGTGCTCCGTTGGCTTGTTTGTCCGCCGACGGTTTTTTTCCCTCACCTTGCAGCATCCCACGAGTCAGACTGCCATAGGTTTGCTCCATTTTCACGAACCTTGCAAGCGCAGTCGCCTGCATGCTCAGCTTGGCAGGGTCTGCCGTATAGATTCCACTCACCAGCGGCTGAACCAGGTACTGATAAGCCTCCTCACCACATCTTCTTCGCGCGAAAGATTCGAAACTTTCGTCGCGCGAATCCGATCGAGGTCTCACCCATCTTTCACAGGCGAGTCGTAACTTTCCGGGCCAACTTAGCAGGCTCGATTTCAGCAGCGGAATTACACTGGAAGGTGCCATCAACGAGAATCCATCGGGAACCGGATAGAGTTTTCCGTTTCGATAAACCACCGCGCCGCGATGCGTCGGATTCGTCGGCAGCATCTCTTCGGCTAGTCCCAATGCTTCGCACAAGGCCCAACCCTCACGTGGAGAGGTGGCCATCATGTCCGCACTGTGCTCGACAAGCCATGAGTCGTTACGCGTCGTTTGAAGAACACCACCCACTCGAGAACTCGATTCAAACAACCGAACCTTGGCCTGAGGATTTCGTTGACGAATCTCTCGCAGCGCTACAAGTCCTGTGACTCCACCACCGACGACGGCAATCGAAGGCGGTGTCTGAGTCACGGGAAGCTCTGGGTTTTGTTCGGGGGAAGAGTGAGTCATCAAGCGCTCAATCATCTCGGCAGGGGTGCGGTAAAAGAGAACGAGACGGTCAAGGCCGATGGTCAGCAGGGGCACCGGCTCGCTCTGGGCCCTACTTACAGTTTTGTTCGAGGGAAGCCCTTCGAAAAGGTGCGGGCATCATTTTCTGGAACGCAGAGATCCAAAAAAAGCAAAAACGATGGCAGACAGACCATTTCACTGCGTCATGGACGCAGATTCATCGCCTCAAACAGGCAGTGCCACAAACATGTGAGGACTCAAGCGGGACGACTGAAGAGATGTTTTCGGCCATTTGATCGCTCAGCGTTTAAGCGAACTGGACTTTTTCAGCCCGGAGTCTTTATCCGGCCTAGCCACGGTCACTTGGCCGTCACAACCGGATTTGCCCATGCAGATTCCTGAAGCCACCAGGAGTCGGCCGCCCGGCAGACCGGCGATGCCGAGCGAACAATCAAACTCGTAGAGGTTCGGCGATGCAAATTTCGAGTCGGTGACCAGCAAGACCTTGGGATTCCCGTAACAGCCGAACCACCAACGATCGTGAGCATACGTGGCGGTTTGAATTCCCATCAGTGTTTGTCCACTCGGAATGACATGCCGTTTGAGAAACTTGAACTCTTGATCGTACTCGTAAACGTAGTTTTCCTCGATTTCTTTCGGCAGGCCACCCACCACAAAAAAGTGTCCCTCTTGGTATCCGATTCCGCCTGCCCCATAAAAAACTTCCTGAACCTCGTGACGTGCTTCCTCACGCAGCGATTCAGCGTCATAGACATAGACCCATGAATCCGCCTTTCCTTCGGCATTATTGAACTGGCCAAAGTTGACCGCGACGTAAATTTTTCCGCCAACAAGGCAAAGGTCTCCATGGTGGTTGGCCACATCGACTTTTTTAATCAGATTGCCATCCCGATCTGTTTTGACAAGCTTTGTCGTGAAACTCCAATAAATCGACGCTTCATCCACATCCATTCCCTGCAAGTGATGTGGATAACGACCCTCGCACTGAATATCCGTCAGTTCCCGTTCACAGATCATCCCCAGCAGACTCATCGGATCATCGGTGTACAGACGCTGTACTCCGAAATCAAGAAGCCGCGACATCTCACGTAGGGCATTGACGGTCCAAGCACCCGCTCCCAAGCCGGCCTCCTGAATCTGTCGGACTTTGTCTTTGGTGACCCCAGCACGATTTAAAACCAAGGATTCGAAGCCCTGCTTGCGCGCGATTTGAAGATCAGCCTCCAAATGAGTATCCGCAGGACGATCCCAGAACACCGGGATCTCCGGGGCGAGCTGCTTGACCTGACTCATGTATTCGAGGTTTCCGTCATTGAAGCCAATCCAACGCTGGGCTTTCATCTTTTTGACCAGCCCAACCACTTCGGCGACGCAATCCATTTTGGGCTGAATCGAAAGTCGAGTTTGGCCTTGCTTTTGGACTTCACAAATCAGATCCGCCAGCGTGGGAATGTGTTGGGTCGGACAATCCTCAAGCGTGAGTTGATTTCTTTGTCGATGTTCGGTCGCGACATCGACCGTGCGAAGCTCGGAATAGGTTGACGAAATGACTGAAAGGTTTTTGTTGCCAACCCGCGCTGTGGTGGAATCATGAATCACCACCAACTCTCTGTCCTTGGTCAGCCAGACATCGGCCTCAATCCAATCGACGCCGGCAGCCATCGCGTTACGAAACGCTGACATGGTGTTTTCGGGGTACGCAATTGAATTGCCACGATGGGCGGTCACTCCATTCTCAAGGAATGAAGGGGTTTCTTGACCAGTCGCGTGAGTCGTCAAGAAGCCAAGTAGCGTCATCAACAAAGCAAGGATCCGACCACAGTTACTCTCCATTGTGGACATGACGAAATACACTTTCTCTTTATGAAGTCTTCAACAGGTCGTTTCGAACATATTACGGCCCCTTAAAATTTGGTTCGTCATCAATCAGTATCTGGAGCCGGCGTCCAAAAATCCATCTGGGCCTAAAAGGGTCTTTCGTCATCCGGTCGGTATTGAGTGCTAAGCCAAGTGGCAAATTCTTTCACGTCTTCCGGGGTCATACCCTGAACCAATTCCCGTCGATGGATGTCATGGATGGCCAAGACATGCCGCTCGCGAAAAATGATGGCGTCATGCTGTTGAACTTCATGAAGGCGAGACTCGACAAGAGGATTGTCCACAATACCTTTAAAGTATTCACCCATTTTCTCTTCGACTCGTACCCAGAAGTCCTCTCCCCACCCTCTGGCTGGCACCTCCTGCGGGGGAACGGGGACAATTGAAGCTGGATGGAGGTGTCGGAAAATGGGCTTGGACATCTCACCCTGACACGACGGGCACGAACATACTTCGGCGGCTTCGTCATGGATAGAAAAACGCTCTGAATCGATGCGAATTTCAACGTAAAATCCCACTTGGATATTACGCTTTAGCACCTCGGGAGGAACATGAAACAGGGCAGGATTTTCTGCGTTCATCACGACACCGTCCACCAGATCGTAGCCGTTTGCGAATGACTGTCTGACAAACTGTTGCTCTAATCCGGCCATTTCTTTCCATGTCGCTTTCGGGTTAACCGAGATGCATCGGTCGGTTCTTTGTGGACTCCGAACGTTTCCCGGGCTGTCAACCTTCGACAAGCCGGTGGGAAATCGGATGATGATGTTGGAATCGACCCTCTGATTCCAAGCGTCGGCGGCTCGAACAGTTTTCTTTTTGATTCCAAACGTACTTCGTCCCTCGATCGCCACTACCATAATGGTATTCGACCCGCGTTTAATTTGCAGCCAATTCAAAAGAACGAACGCATTGTCGAGCGATTGAGAGGGTGGTCCGACGTCGTGGATCATCAGGCTTACTCATCTCGATATGAAAAAGAGGTTTCAAGATGCGCAGGATGTGTTGGGGAAATCCTCGATTTGCAATCTCGATCTTCGCTTCGATGAGCGTGCTTCTGGTTATTTTCATGCGGTTGCCGAAGACGGAGGAATTCCTGCAGCGAACCGCTCGACAACCAGTCAGGACCGATGACTGGGGAAGACCGACCCATGAGAAGGCCGAGTTTTACGCCGCTGGAGACGTTCCTAAATCTCACGTTGATTTAACAAAAAAATGGTACGAGATTGCTTCGGACGCATGGGGCAACTTCGGACCACTCGAATTCTGGATCGTGGGACACGACGTGGAAGCTGCAAAGCGACTCGATGATCGGTATTGCCGAGTCCGTCAAGACAAAGATCCAAATGTGGATATCGACGATTGCAGGTCTCGCAGCCATAACTTTGAAAGCTATGCAACGGATGGAAATGCGGGCCTGAACACCCAGCGTCATGAGTTCAGCAACTGGTCGGGTTTTATCATCACCATGGCCTCTAAAAATCCTGGGCCAGAAGAATCCGATTACAAGTCGGTGACCCTTCATGAGTATTTTCATGTCTACCAACAGGCCCATGTCTTCAGCAAAAAAGAAGCTGAGCGTGAAAGTCGCAATCAAAAGAATCCTTGGTGGACCGAGGGTGGAGCTGAATACATGGCCCAGTTACTGTATTCGCGTCAGCCCGGAATTCCGCGAGACTACTTACGCGAAAAAATGAAACAGAAACTACGGTCACTGTCGGAACTCAAGCAGGGGGAGACGATTCGGGACATTCCCTATGGCCGTCGTGGCCATATCGCTTATGACCTCGGAGCCTGGTTCGTTGCATTTGTCATTGGCAAGAGCAGCGAGGACGCCTTTCTGATCGACTTTTATGGAGATCTGAATGAGCTCGATTTTGAAGGGTCGTTTGAAAAGAGTTTCGGGGCTTCATCTCAGGAACTTCTCAAGGAGTTCCATGACCGATTCCTGAAGCTTCCCGAGGCAAAAATGCTTGAGATCATTCCTGCACAGTAATCATTCCCGCACAGTAATCATTCCCGCACAGTAATCATTCCCGCACAGGCAATCGTCAAAGATTCCATGGTCCCAGTTCAATGGTCATCATCAATCCTTGACGGGAATCAGCCGAAGGGTCCTCAGATCGATCAGTGCCGTAGTGATCAGACCTTGTGGGCGAGCCACAAGTTCCCATCGGCCTGCCTGTAAGGTGACTCTCCCCATATCTAGATCCACGTAATCATCCCAACTCTCCGTCGCCTTCACCGGTGCTGACAGTTTTTCGTTTCCGATAATCAGTTCAACAATACCGCTTTCACCTCCGGGATTTTTGGCATAGTCCAAGATGACACGATAGGTCCCTGGTTGCTCGACGACAAAGTTCCATATGGCGTGGTCCTTGGGATTGGACCACCAGCCCAAGTTCTGATATTTCTCTTCAAACACAATTGAAGGCCCGTAAATTCGAGCATGCTGGGCCGGAAGCATGACCGCGCCCATTTCATCTGCTTGAAGGACTTTGGGCTCATTCCCGGGAAACGATTTGGCAGGCTGGACCTTTTCCCGCAGAAACGTGAGAACGTCCGCCAGATCTTGAGGTTTCAATTCACGTTCGAGACCTTCTGGCATCAAAGATTGTTGAGTCGATTCCAATTCCAAAAGATTGGCTCGACGAATCTGATGCCGTTTTCCATCGGTCGCTGCCAAGGTGACTGACGCCGAGGATTCTTCCACGATCACACCGGCAATCTGGAGACCATCTTCGGTCAGCGCAACATACTGCAAATACTTGTCTTCGATGGCCCGGTTCGGATCCAGGATTGCCGTGACCAAAGAAGGTGAGGTTTTATCGGTCAAGGCTGCCAGATCGGGCCCAAGTTGCTCCCCTAAATTGGCCACCCGATGGCATGTCGCACACTGTTTTTGAAAGATAACTCTCCCCTGAACCGGATCTCCCTGATCGGGCATTTCTTTCAGATAACGGGCAACCACCTCGCCGCGCTGGGACTCTGTCATGCTGCCCAGAAGTTCCGAAAGTCGTTTCTGCAGGTCTGCGTCCTGCACCTGTCGGAGTCGGTTGGTCGCCGTAAGCCCCAGGTCACGAACTGCAATGTCGTCGTTTTCGAGTGCCTGAACCAAGGATTGGGTCCACAAGGGTCTTGCGAGTAACACTTCTGTGACCTGTCCGCGAGTTGAAGGCGACAACTGGGGCCAACGTCGAATCATTCCCCTCGCGAGTTCAACTTGATTCAGTGATTGAATGACCTCAAAGGCTTGGTCACGAAGCACCGTTGGCGCCGTCGCAATCAGGCATTCCAGAATCCTCTCCCGATCTTCGGAAAGGCGTTCGTCATCCGAGCCGAGAATCGAGATTGCCAAGACCTTCATCGCGAGGTCTCCATGAGCGGTATCCAACTGCGCCCGGGCCCAAACTCGTTGCCGGGACAACCAGCCCTTGACCTCACGTGGCAGTTCCCGGTCGTGGTCTCGCCATGCAACGAGCGCTCGCCACCAGTTTGTTGTTTCCGGGTCTCCTTGAAGCTGGTCGAGATCTTCGGGCAACCATGAGCTCATCAGCTGACCAAAATCTTCATTGGATAACCAACCCGCTGCGGAGTCGAAAACGAGTTGCACAAGATCTTCCGAAACGGTCGCGTCAGCACCGGTCAAGATCATATCGAGTACCAACCCGACCGTCTCCTGATGGATGGAACTGGAGCCGGCTGCGCGAATCCAGGGATCCGCGCCGTGTTGGATCAAGAGCTGAGATAATATTCGCGCCAGTTCCTGTTTTGATCCCTCACCCAGAGAACATGCCAACTGCAATAAAACCTGCATATCCTCTTCGCTCTGAGACAGCCGCCTCAATTCCTCAATGACCTCTGGATGNTCAATCATCGACTCGCTGCAACGCAAAGCCCAACGTCGCACTCCGGGATGAGAATCGCGGAGTCCCACAACCAAATCATCGACCGATATCGCTTGAAGACCATTCAACGTTGCAAGAGCGTGAAGACGGGTCGTGGGACGTTTGTGCTGACGTAGAAGTTCCCTGAGCGCCGACTGTGTTTCCAGATGCTCGTTCCAAAGGATGAGCTGTTGGGCCATATCCCGGACCCATCCGTTACTTGATTCCAAACCCTTGAGGCACTGTTTGATGTCCCTCCCGTCGATTTGGATCAACTTCTGAGGCTCACCTCCGATCCGTTTAATCCGATAGATACGGCCACGATCGTGCCCACTACGTAAATTCATCCGGGCCTGCTGTTCCTCTGGAATCCACTCCGGGTGCTCGATAACCAGCCGATACATATCCGCCACCCACAGTGAACCGTCGGGAGCGGTGCGGACCATGACAGGACGAAACCACGAGTCACGACTTGCGAGGAATTCACTTCGCAATTCGCCTTCCACTCGCTGACTGGTCCAGCTCGCACCTTCGACCTGCATGACCTCCCGATGGACCAGGTTATGCACGGGTTCGCAGATGAAAGCACTGCCATAGATTTCATCACCCAACTTTTGATCGCGGTAGATGTTGGGGCTACAAGCCGAGGTGAATCGATTGGCCATCTGGAAATCGTTGAAGCGTGCCAACGTCTGGCTTAACGGATAAACGGGTGACGTCCCAGGTTGTATCGAGACATGCTTCCGAAGACTGGGGTAATTCACATGGGGATTGCGTGCAAGGTAATGGTCCTCAATGACATAATGCCACATTGGATTCGAGTTGTTCCCGCCAAACCAATGTTGCCAATCATCGCGGTTACGACCGAACTGAGTCTGTCCGGAAGTGGTTCCCATGGCGCCCGTGTCCGGATGCACCCACAAATCGCGGCCTCCAATCCCCATGGATTCACCGGTCACGGTAGACGTCACGTGACCTCCGCTGTCCCCATTTGCCAGGTACAGTCGATGATCCAGGCCATACCTCAGGCCATTGACGCGATGCTGCTGGTTGCCTTCGGCGAACCCACGGAACAGGGGTTCGATCGAGTCTGCACGCCCATCACCGTCTGCATCCTTAGCCACCAAAAGGTCGGGCGCGGTCGAAATCAGAATCCGATCTCTCCATACTTTCACGCCAGTGGGATACGGCAAATTGTCTGCAAAAATCGTCGAGTGATCGTATTGACCGTCACCATCCGTATCCTTCAGCACCCGGACTCGCCCACCGGGTTGACCTTGGCCATCTACACCCAGCGGATAATCGCTCATTTCCGCGACCCAAAGTCGCCCATCGGGCCCCCAATCGAAAGCGACAGGGTCCGCGATGAGTGGTTCTGCCGCCACCAATTCAACTTCAAAACCCAGCGCTACTCGAATACTCTTTAATCCAGCCTCTGAATCGCGCGGCAGCGGCAAACCCTGATTTTTTTTCTCCGTATCTTGCGACACCAACAGGTCGCTGAATGTGACTCGATCAACCAAGTCGGGCAGTCGTGCGGTATCCTCGTTTTGAACCCAAAGGGTGTCTTTCTGAAACCATGCTCCATTGTTTCTTCCACCTCTTGCGACAGGAGGAATCGCACCTTCATCACTCCGCTGACCTTTGCGCAGCAATCGCGCCCATCCTGTTTCGGGAGAATCGAATAACCATGCGCCGAACCGACTGCCGTCACTGGCAACCACATCTTCCTGACCATCCTGATTCAAATCGATAAACCTCAAACCGCTGTCCGTAAGACGCCAGTCGGAGGGGAAAAGGCGCCAGGCATCGGGAATGGCGTACCCGAGATCTTTCCATTGATGTTCCCGTACTCCATAAACAACAACGGTTTGTTTCTCCTGCTGCAACCACTCGCATTGACCATCGCCATCCACGTCTCGAAAAATTCCTCGGGCGATTGGCCCGGGTAAAACCTCATCACCTTTCGTCGAGCTCTTGGTCAGTGGGAAGGACTGGAGTGTTGCATCGATCTGCCATTGGGAATCCTGGAAACGATAAAGCTGACGTCCGACGGATGGGTCGGTGCGAGACAAGGAAGACACCACCACATCATGATCGGGTCCCACCACGCCAAATCGATCGACTCGGTTGACATAACTGGAGGAATACTCCCAATTCATTGCGGTCTTTTTCAACATGGCTCGACCGAGTTGAAACGGAGTGGGTGTCTCCATCCATGTTTGATCGGTCGCATTCCATATTCGAGTGACTGGAGGTTCCGCTTGAACGACATCAAGATAGCCATCCTCGTTCAAGTCCAAGAGTCGGTTTGGATTTTCCCGACCCTGTTCGTCTCGCAGTGGGGTTCCAGACAGCAGATTCTGATTCAACCTCTCGGTGACCTCGGCGAAGGTCAGGAATTTCACCTTTTTCCCATACTTCTCCACAGCGTAATCAATCAACTCGACCATCTGATCATTTCGAATCCATCCGTGAGGGTGGAAAACGAGGTTCATCATGCCCTTTTTGACCACCGTCAGATCCAACGCCACCTTCATATCTTCAACGGTCAAAGGATTGTTGGGCTGATGCAGACTCTGAGCTTGCCAATCACTTGGCACCATGCAGGGGAATTCCCAGCAAACCCCATCAATCACATAGGGGTAGGGATAATTTCGAATCGTATTGGCGAAAGAGGGGAAGGGGATGTACTTGTCGAATCGGAGTCGCCCATCCTCATTTCGAAGTGAATCCGCTGGCAACTCCGGGTCATCTGGTGTGAAGACCTGAAAAACAGAACTGTCCCCGTGAAGGAAATGCCCGTTTGCCGTCTTGCGATTGAAAATCTCAGACCAAAATCTCGGACTTGGTGTGTTGAGCGAATCGCAACACGGCATTCGGAATGTGGTGGGGCGATTGTCTGGGATTTCGAACATGAGATCGACACAGTCGTTATACGTTTTCCTTGACTGTTCAAAGTTACTGTCCTGAAGGCAGGGGCAGGGGTGGTCGATCGTATGGACATCGATGGTGACCCCTTCGCGGATCCAGCGAGAGACCTGTTCGTCATTCGGGTCCACCTGGTTCGTCATGATGCTGACGGCGGCTCGGCCATCGATCTCTTTAAGTCGATCCAGAATCGGCCTTAGGTACGCCTCGTAGTGAGCCGGGTCTCTCATGTCGTCGATCGCCAATGTCACGACCGCTTCGACCCCTTGTTCCCCCACCCACTGCGGTGTGATCAATTTGGGAAACGATTGCCCGACGTAATAAGGATCACACGGTTCATCGAGATAGGTCAAGCGATTGCCCGCAGTATGGCGATCCAACGGATCCTGAGCTTGGCTCGAGTCCAACCACGCCAATAACCCCAAAAGCCCGATCCATCCATAGCGAAGTTTGCATTGAAAATCGGCAATCGTCATGAACTTATCCTGTCACTTGCTCTGTCAATCTCGGGTGTGATTCCTGCGACCACTTCTATTTCTCATCTTCACAGACTCCCCACCAAAACTCAAACGTTTTCGCATGACGGCGGGATCAGGACACCCGCAGGCATTTCGACTCGAGATGGGTGAGAGTCAAGAGCTGCGGGAGAGTGGCAGCGGTACTTTAGGAGCCAAGACGCCGCCAACANAGCGGCCACTTACAAATCACTTGGCATCGGAGAAACGGACCGATTCAAATGGCCAACCTATTGGATCTTGACGTGGAACCCCATGTTGGAGCACGCAAAAAGCGGTGGACCTCTTTTAGACGACGTCCACCGCAAATTGAAAACTGGGATTTCTGGGATGCTTGACCGAAATCACTCGGCCACCTCGTCGGTAGGCTCCCATGGAATCCTATCGGTCAGAATCAGCTTCCCCGGAGTTTCCTGTCGTTTTTTTCTCCTCCTGACGCTGGGCTCGGCGTTTTTTCGCTTCGGAAATCCATCGCTTGACTTCGTCCAGTTGCTCCACGCTCAACACGGCTTGGACGGCCTGGTCACGTTCATTCATCTTTTTTTTCAGCTCGTTTTCGATCACTTCGATTTCTTCCGCATACTCCGCCTGAATTTCATAAATCCGCTCTCGTTGCTCAGAACTTACTACTCGCGCGTAATAGAGGGGCAACCTTCGCGATCCTCGTCGAGCTTTGGCTTCCGTTTCCGACTTCTCCTGCAAAAGAGTCGCTTGGCTGACAGGCCCACCACGGCCAACCGCCTCTGGCGGTGGAAAAAGCAGGCCCACCACGGTAAGCAGGGTGGCAGTTCCAAGAACGAACG
This sequence comes from Pirellulaceae bacterium, assembly GCA_022448315.1. GTDB lineage: Bacteria > Planctomycetota > Planctomycetia > Pirellulales > Pirellulaceae. The sequence continues at coordinate 85,305 of JAKVCA010000001.1, forward strand.
CCGATTGTTTGGACATCGTGACTTCTCCATGAACAGATTCATCCTGAGCTGAGTAACCCGACGTTACTCGTCCCATCCATAGGTACCCGTCGTTCTGCGAAGTCACGTCCGTGCCGCAAAATTAATCTTGATTCGCTGAAATTGTCGAAGACCGTTAGCCCTCAGGTGCGTTGGCGGCGGGCAAGAGAACGGGATTCAGGTCACGGTCTTCCGGCTCGAGCCCGATCACTCGGATCACCCCCAGTTCGTTATCGAAGCTGAGGGGCGTCCCTGTGACTTGATGAATCGCTTCGTTCACCGGAAGCTCTAGACTCTGCTGCAGCGCCATTCTCCAAGCGTCGCATCGGGATCGGTCCCGTGCTATCCGCTGTTGGGCCGTGGTGAAGGCCGCGAACATCATGTCAGCAGCCACTCGGGGAAATTCGGGTTGGTTTCGTTTTTCATCCAACATTGTAAATCGCTCGTTCCATGTTTCATTCCGCTCGTAAAACGGTACAGCGCTCATCTCCATGACCTGCCGCATGGTGTCAAGGTAATAGAGTTCATCGACATCAATATTCCGGGTAACCACCAACGCTCGATCGAAGCGTTCTCGTCGGGCATCAAGAACCGTGATTTCGTCGTCGGTCAAGAGAGAGAGATACTCGCCACTCCTTACCATTTCATACACATGCATGCCCAGAGCTCGATCGCCTTTCCACGCCTTCCGTTCGTCGGGCCATAACTCAAGGTGTTGATTGAGCAACTCAAGGAGGGTTTCTCGAATTTCCTCCGTCGATTCCGGGTCTGTGGCAAGTTGTTGCACGCCCTTTAATGCAAACCTTCGGACTTCGACCGCCTGAAGTCGGGGGATCAGTTGCGGCGCTTTATCAAGCTTATGAGCGAGACGCAACATCATGATCAAAGGATCGATCCCCCGCTTCGGATGAAAACGGTCAATGGCATCAGCAATCTGTACCAGCTCCATTCGCGCGAAAACTTCGGTCGCCTTCAACCATTGGAAATCGGTTCCCAAACCATGAGCGAAATCCAGTCGGAATCGGGAATCCGAAGACCGCAGGGCATCTTTCAACAAAGATCGGGGCTGTCGCTGGTCCCGCAGGAGGCTGTTCAATCCCGGAAGTGCTCTGGCAAAATCAAGATCTCGTTTCGGCCACATCCTCATCAGGCGAGTATGAAGTGAATTGATCTCATCGATCGAACCGAAACCGCCTTGGAACACGGCCGTCAAATCGTCGGCACCTCGCAGTTGCTCTTCGGCCGCTTGCATTTGCTGAGGCAAGCCCTTCTCGGACTGGATTCGGGAAAGTTCGGTCTGCATGGCCTCATCGGGCGACTCGAAGGTTAGTTTCAAAGCCGCGTAAACAGAAAAGTCCTCGGCATTTTCATCGGCAGGCGGCGATCCACAGCCACCAAGAACCATAAGAAAGAGGGCGGTCGACTTGAAGATTGTCTTTTCGTCCATCCGTGCCTCCATACACATCAACGGTGGAAGTTTTGACTTTCATCGTTTCTGCGGGGGTTGAAACTCCGCACCAACTGTTCTTTCCCGACTAGTGACCGATCGGAATCCTCAGGTCGCAAGTCCAAATTTAAGCTCACGGATTCTTTTTTCAATTCCCTTTAGAATCTCATAGTCGCTGGGATGAGGAGAATCGAATGCAGTACGCAGGGAAATGGGAACATCGTCCATTCGATATGCTGTTCCAGGAACGTTGATCCCATAAGTCGCCACACTGAAGGCAACGGCCGCACCACGCGTCGTCGGCGTTTCTTTAGGGTCGAGCGCGATGTAGGGTATGTTTGCCAGATGATTCCGTGCCGGCTGACTGAAGTTTGCTGCCGGATCACTGGCGATGATCATTGCCGCGTCCGCTTCACCACGTGCCAAAATATCAGACGCCGTGTATTCACCGGGATTGAATCGGGGATAACCACGCCCAAGGTTCACCCCAAAAGGGTACCCGGTCCGCCAAGTCACCACATTATCCGCTCCCGTGACATTGCCATGACCGCGATTCGGCTTACAAACAAAACGCGTATAGCGGTTCATGTCTCTTGTCAGAGCCAATAGTGCTTCGCTGTTTGCGTGTTTTCCCCTCGTCATCGTCAGGCCCATGCCGAAAAAGATCACGCCGAAACGCGCAGCCTTCATCCGAGACATCAAATCGGTCCACACCTCCAAAGGTTGCCCGGTATCATGCTGGACCTGTTCTGGATCCAGCTCAATGCCTTGGGCCAGAGCACGCAGCACCCATAAGGCTTCAAAGTCCTTTCGGGGTTGAATCTGGATGAACAGATCCGCCGCTTTTGCGGACTTCGTTTTTCGCACATCAACGATGACGCATGTGCGATCCTTGCGACCGTTGGGGACAAACATCCCTTTAGGCATCAAGCTGTAACGGGTGAAGTGGCGTGGATGACTCTCCGCCGGGTTCGAACCCCAAAAAACGATCAAGTCGCCCCGATTCCGAACTTCGCCAAGAGAACATGTCACTTCGCCCACACCCTGAAAGGCCATCCCTGAGGGCCCATGACAGACACTGGTAGTCGTATCAATGTTGCTGCCTGCCCAATCGGCAATCGATACGGCAACTCGCTGGGATTCGACCGTCGTATCACTTAAGCCGTAAATCAGAGGGTAACGCGAGCGAGCGAGAATCTGTGCTGCTCGCTCAATGCCTTCATCCACTGACGCGGGCTTTCCTTCAATCAAACAACTGGGTCGATTCTCAATTTCATGGTTGAGAAACCATGCCGTACCAAGCACGCAGGCCTTTTTTGCCTTAGTAATGTGCTGACCTTCAACGTGCAGTTCAATGTCGTCGCAAACACAACCACAGAACGTGCAGGTGGCGTCCTTGACGATCTTCAATTCGGAGGAAGCATCATTTTTGGAGGTAGATTCAGTCGCCATGATAGAAACTCTGCACGGAGTCGATGGCTCGCAGACCCACCATCGGAGAACGGCTCTTTCATTCGGAGTGCCTCCGAACGTCTGCGTACGGATACCGAATCGCTTGATTATAGCTGCTAGCTCGCGGTTCCACGAAGACGAGATTGACTGTTTAGAGGCGTCGTTAACCGTCAGCGCACTTTTAAAGAGGAGTAACAGTCCCGGGCTCGGTGGCTCCGAGACTCCATTCTTCGACGTTTTCCAAAGTGAACTGCAATGGGTTCCTTGGCTGGGCGACAAACCAATCCGTCTCGGCAAATAAAACCCCCAAGACCATGGAACCCATCAAAAGGAGGGTGACATCAACTCGCTTCATTGTGAAGTTGCTTCTCAAATTAGGATCCGCATGAAAATGCCGAGCTCGATCACTCGGCTACCGCGGCGAAGTACGGTGACCTTCGATTTCTCTCCGGGAGTCGTCAATCGTTGCCAAGCCTGACTTGCCTGAAGTTCACCGGTGCGTTCATGAGAGTCGGGCCTGCGTTCGGACAGCCGGAATTGTGACGCATTGTCTCGATAAAAACGAGCCCTCGGCTCAAAGTTGATCAGCAGTCTTCCCCAGGATGCTGCATAAGTTCCTCACGAAACGGCCATCGTCAACCGATGCACAAAGAATTGACGGCCAAGAACGGGTCTGTCAGGCTGATGACTCTCGAAAAATCTCTGAAATCAGATGTATCCAGTCCCGATTGCCGAGGCCCGTTCGCCATCGCCTTATCGTCGCTCCCGTGAAAAAGCATCATGTGGCATCCACTCCCATTCTTGCGATCCGCCCGACCGTGGACCCTCTGCCAACCACTTCGCCTCGCCGTTGGAGTACAGGTCCTGTGGTGCACGCTCATCTGCTCCGCTTACTCTGATCAAAACGAGAGGTTTTTCGAACGTCATGTGCGTCCCATCCTCATCGATCATTGTGTGGGCTGCCACGGACCCAATGTTCAGGAAGGTGGTCTGCGGCTTGATACGCGAACAGGTGTGTTTCAGGGCGGAGACTCAGGGCCGGCAGTGATGCCGGGTCAGGCGGAGAAGAGTCAGCTGATCACTGCGATTCGGCGGACAGAAGATCGGGCCATGCCACCCGAAGAAGCATTGGCACCCAAAGATATTGAGTCACTTCGCCAGTGGATTGCGGATGGAGCCTTCTGGCCGTCCGACACGGACCATTCCGACAGCCTGGTCGAACAGCACTGGTCGCTGATACCGATCCGGGAACCTCGCCTCCCAGTCGACCCTGACTCAAATTGGCCTCACAAGAAAGTCGATGCATTATTGCTGAAGCGACTTGTCGATCAGCAATTGACGCCTTCACCACAGGTGAACCTACGCACCTTGATCCGCCGTCTCTCCTACGACCTGAAAGGACTACCGCCTGAGTTGGACGAGATCGAACGCGTTCTGGAGGACTCATCGCCCGACGCCATTTCTCGGTTGGTGGATCGCTTCATGGCCTCGCCTCGCTACGGAGAACACTGGGCTCGGCACTGGATGGACGTGGCCAGGTATGCTGACAACAAGGGTTATGTTTTCTTTGAACAGCCTGAGTTTCCATGGGCATTTACTTATCGTGATTATGTCATCCGAGCACTCAATCAGGATCGACCCTATGACCGGTTTGTCATGGAACAACTGGCGGCGGATAAGCTGGACGATCTGGAATCGCCAGCCGACATGGCAGCGTTGGGTTTCATCACCGTCGGCGGCCACTTTGTCAACAACACTCATGACATCATTGATGATCGTATTGATGTGGTGACGCGCGGGCTCATGGGCCTGACCGTGACCTGTGCACGGTGCCATGACCATAAATATGACCCTATCAGTCAGGCAGACTACTACGCGCTCTATGGTATTTTCCAGAGTTGTTCTGAACCGATTGTTCCCCCTCCCCTAAATCCGGCCACCGCCGCAGCATTGACCGACTACAACTCGACTTTGAACGAGCGTCACCAGTCACTGATCGACTTTGTTTCTCAAAAATATGAAACGCTGATTGCGGGTTCGCGGCGTCGCGTCGACGAATATCTCATTGCGGTTGATCGTCGTCGCACTCACCCATCGGCCGAAGAATTCATGCTGATTGCGGATCCGGAAGACATCAATCCGGCAATGATCACGCGGTGGGAAGCTTACCTTTCTCGCACCGCAAAACCCGCCCATCCGATTTGGGGACCGTGGGCAGTGGCCTTGGAACAGACGCTTCCGCGAGAGCGGCTTGATCTTGAGTCAACGCCTGCGGAAATTGCGTCGAAATGGAATCCGTTGTTGGTTTCTCGGCTTCAGTCGGACGCTGCGAAGTCGATCGAAGACTTAGCGAATCTCTATGGATTGTTATTCCGGGAAATTGACGATGAATGGCAGGCGATCGGAAAAACCCAAGATGCCGCGCCCTTAACGAACGCTGCCCGTGAAGCCTTACGAATCGAAATCTACGGCAAAGACACGCCGTCAGACTTACCGCCCAAGCTGGACTGGGGTTTTCTGTCTCTGTTCCCAGATCGCGCAACACAGAACGAGTACAAGCGGCTACTCAAGTCACTTGAAGAGTGGCTTGTCGATCCTGCCGAAGCTCCCGATCGTGCCATGGCGTTGGTCGACGATGACCAACCTGAGGATGCTCGGGTTTTTCTCAGGGGAAACCCCAATCAGCTGGGCGAGCGGGTACCACGCCGTTTCCTGCAACTCCTGGACCCAAAGCAGACTGCATTCGAAGAGGGTAGCGGAAGAAAAGAACTGGCTGAGGCCATCGTGTCTCCGACCAATCCGCTTCCCGACCGTGTCCTTTCCAATCGAATTTGGATGCATCTGATGGGACAGCCCTTCGTGAATACCCCTGCCGATTTTGGACTTCGAAGCGAGCGTCCCACGCTGTCTCGGGTGATGGATCAAACGGTCGTGGAATTTCGTCGCCGCGGTCGCAGTCAAAAGGCTCTGATTCGTCATCTGGTTTTGACACGTACTTACCAGCAAGCGAGTCGGCGACGACCCGAGGCGGAAGCGATCGATCCTGAAAACCGATTTCGTTGGAGGCAGGAACCCAAGCGGCTTCAATTTGAAGCCATGAGGGACAGCCTGTTGGTTGCAGCCAATCGACTCTCACCGCGGGTGGGTGGACCGTCTCAGGATCTGATCAACCAACTCGGACATCACCGTACGATTTATGGATTCATCAATCGCCTTGATGTCCCCCCAGTCCTGACCACGTTTGATTTTCCCAACCCGGCAGCCACCAGCCCCATGCGGCAACGAACGACGGTGCCGCCGCAAGCTCTGTTTTGGATGAATGAACCTCATATGTTGACCATTGCAGAGGAATTGGTATCTCGACCTGACATCGTTGATTTGGCGGCCAAGGCGAAACTGGAGAAAGTCGCATTGATCCTCTGGGGTAGAACCGCGACGGATGAGGAGCTTGAATGGGCGTTTGACTTTCTCGATGCATCTCCCGAAGACTCTTCGCGTGAAGTCGCTGGGTCCGTTTCTCCTGAAACTTGGCAAGCGCTGATTCACGCACTACTGATGAGCAACGAAACTGTTTTTATTGACTGACCATTCCGAGCCTGCAGCGGCGTTGCGAGAGACCCCACCATGAACCCATGCCCTGATGTGACCAGCCCAACCCAAGTTCCCACAAGTCGCAGGGATTGGCTCAAGCGGAGTGGTACCGGTCTGGGCCTTCTGGGTCTCGGGGGTCTATTGGCCGAAGAAACGGGCGCCTCACCGCCCGATCCACGGCCGTCTCGCACTGAAGCCATGCCACTGGCGGCCAAATCGCCTCACCACAAAGCCTCAGCGCGAAGTGTGGTTCACCTTTTTATGAATGGTGGACCGTCACATGTCGATACATTTGATCCAAAACCCCTGTTGAACAAATACCACGGCAAGCCGCTTCCGGAAAGCCACTTGCGAACGGAACGAAAAACGGGTGCCGTGATGAAGTCACCCTTCAAATTCCAGCCTCACGGGCAATCGGGAGTGGAAGTCAGTGAGCTGTTTCCCCAAACGGCGAGGTTCGTGGATGAGATGGCCGTCATCCGGTCCATGCAGTCGGAGGTTCCAAATCATGAACCTTCACTGATGTTGATGAATTGCGGCCACAGTCGACTTCCTCGTCCAAGTATGGGTTCGTGGGTGACTTATGGCTTGGGAAGCGAAAATCAGAATTTGCCGGGATTCCTTGCCATGTGCCCGGGTGGCTATCCCATCGTATCGACCAACAACTGGCGATCCTCGTTTCTTCCAGGGGCGTACCAGGGAACCTACCTGGATACACAGCAGACCGACATCGACAAACTGGTTGCGAATATCCGCAATCCTAAATGGTCACGAGACGTTCAGGAACGACAACTTGAACTCCTACGTCGCTTGAATCGAAACCACGCAGGAGAACGCGAGAAGGAGGCCGCTTTGGAAGCTCGTATTCAAGCTTTCGAACTTGCATTCCGCATGCAAATGGAAGCACAAGAAGCATTTGATCTCTCCCGCGAAACGCAGGCGACCCTCGATGCCTACGGCGATACTCTTCACGGGCGACAATTGCTACTGACCCGAAGACTTGTTGAAAGGGGTGTTCGCTTCATTCAAGTCTGGTCGGGGGCGGGACAGCCTTGGGATAATCATGACAATCTGGAAGCGCAACATCGAAAACTCAGTGGGGATTGGGATCGGCCCATTGGCGCGTTTTTGGCTGACCTCAAGCAACGCGGCCTGCTTGAAAGTACGCTCGTTATGTGGGGTGGCGAATTCGGGCGAACGCCAGTGGCGGAATTACCCGGATTAAGCGGTCGCGACCACAACCATTATGGGTTTAGTTGTTGGCTTGCCGGCGGAGGTGTTCGTGGCGGCACGACTTTTGGTGCAACGGATGACTTCGGGTTCCAGGCTCAGGAATCACCGGTTCATGTCAACGATTTGCATGCAACGCTGCTCCATCTGCTCGGCTTGGATCATCGGCGATTGACCTATCGCTACGCAGGTCGTGACTTCCGATTAACCGATGTGGGCGGCCGAGTTCTCGAAGAACTCATCGCCTGAACCCGCTCGCGCACGAATCGACCCGGCGGCCAATGGGACTGAGGACTGAGACTTCCGCGAGGGTAAAACCGTCGATGTTGAAGATCCTCTAGAGCAATTGGATGGACCACTGTCGGTCGTCTTGGACCAACCGGATATCATCACGAGAGATTGGATCGGAATCCTCCCAATCAGTCTCTTGGACCTCGACGAATTCTGGCAGATCCTCTGACGACCGAGATCGGCTTTTCAGTTCTTGTAACGCGTTGACCATCTCATCCCAGGCACTCTGCCACTCTGGTGATTGCGCAATGATGGCCTCCAGTTCGCCACGAACTTCTGAGAGACCTTGAACCTGCCACTCACCCATCATGTTCTGCTGAAAACTGAGCGAACCGGTTTCCGTCTGAAGTTGCTGGAGTATTGACTCCAGTTGGGCCATCGCATCCGCAAGGTGAATTCGATGTTCGGCCAGATCGCGGTGCGTGTCGTTCAACCCCACGAAGTTCACCGCGTCGGACTCTTGGGAACTTTCCTTCGAACCTTCCTCTTTGCGAAGAAAGTGGCTGAAATCGATCGCGTCCGCCAGTGACTTTGTTGCCCCGATCACCACGCCAGTTGCAGCGCTTCCGATTGCGAAACCTGTGTCATAAGGAGTAATCGTCATCAGCCGGAATCCTGGAAAAACGAAGTGGGTAAAGATCCCAAGTTCGGAGAGCCGAGAGAATCGGGTCCTTCATGTCAACTATCGTCATCGTCGTGTTCGATGTCGCGTGGTTTTCACCAAGTGCTAGCGGGATCGCTCTTATTTCCCTCCTTTTTGGTGGATTGGAGCGGCAACGCTGATTGGTACCTCGCCCTCCCTCGATGGGGATGACGGATCGGTTTTTCTCGATTTTCGCTTGGCAAATCCGTCCCACCACACAACGATTTAACGGCCCGTGAGGTCGACTCGTCGTGGAAATGCGGATGGATCTTTACGGCTTTTAGCCGGGAGATATTGGCCGGCCGAAGAAAGTAAATTCGAGCAGCTGATTAGCGACCGTGACACGACCTGATACATTGGTGGGCCGAGATTCTATCTCTTTCTCAAGCACATCCTGCGAATTTCGCATTCACCCTTCCTCCCTGGAGACTCGAAAAGATGTTGTTTCGCGTAATGACCTTAGCCACTGTGAGCATGGCACTTGTGGGATCCGTTTATGGTGCGGACGATCAGAAGAAGGATTCGCCAAAAGCTCTCAAGTACACCATGAAGAACATTGATGGCAAAGACGTGAGCTTGTCAGATTATCAGGGCAAGGTGATTTTGATTGTGAACGTGGCAAGCCAGTGTGGGTTGACGCCTCAATACAAGGGACTTCAAGCGCTTTACGAAAAGTATAACGACAAGGGTTTGGTCGTCCTTGGATTCCCCTGCAATCAGTTTGGTAGGCAAGAACCGGGTAGCGACGCTGACATCAAAGCATTTTGCTCAGACAACTACAGCGTTTCTTTCCCGATGTTCAGCAAGATTGAAGTGAACGGCAAAGAACAAGCTGACTTGTACAAGCACCTGACCAGCCTCGACTTGAAACCCGCAAGCAAAGGCGACATCAAGTGGAACTTTGAGAAGTTTGTCATTGATCGAAATGGAGCAGTGGTCGCAAGATTTTCACCACGCACCAGACCAAGTGATGCTGATCTCGTGAAGACGATCGAAACGGCTTTGGCTAAATAGTCATCGACAGGATGACGGCTAAAAAGAAAGGGAGGCCAGTTTTGGCCTCCCTTTTTTGATGTCAATTCAATCTCACAGACACGACTTCCGACACAAGACTACCTGAACATTGGATCATTCGGATTTCCTCGCGACAGGAGGTAGGCCAAGAGATCGAGCACCTCGTTCTCATTCAACGTATCCAGCAAATCCGCAGGCATCAGTGACACCGGAGAAGGCGTCACCTCTTCCACGTCTTCCGCTGCTATCGTCGCGATTTTGCTTGAGTCCTCTGGGTCGATCAGAATCACCAACTCGTCGTCATTCTCCGATACGATTCGCCCCGTGATCTGGTTACCATCGACGGTCGAGACCACGCTCGCTCGGTATTGGTCCGAAATCACCTTGTTCGGATCGATCAGCGCTTCGGTAAGATCCTTGATCCCGAATCGTCCGGCAGTTTGCGTCAGATCCGGCCCGGTAGCTCCCCCGTTGCCCGCGAAACGATGGCACAACACACAGTTGGCGGATGCAAACGTCCGTTCGCCATTCTTGAAGTCACGTCCTTTCAGTTGTTCTCCGGCGCTTTCCATGACGGCCTTCAAGGTCCAATCTTGTCCCGGTCCCTGAGGTTTTGGACGTTCCGGTGCGACATAAGGTTTACGAGCACCGAGCGCCTCAACAGCGAGTCGCTCGTTGTCAGTCGCATTCTCATAGGCCTCCTGGTCAATGTTATTGAGGAAGCCCTGAAAACTCGCTCCACCACTCCAATTTCGTGCTTTATTGAACCATTCGAAGTATTGTTGCCGTCGTTCAACGGTCCAACCCGCGGTCGCATTTCGAAGCACGAAAGCAAAGTGCATTTGTTGCAGGTCGGGATGGTTAGACAACATGTTTGAGATGGGTCCACCATACCCTCGGTTTCGAGTAATCAGCTCAGCGAGATCCTCATCGATCTTCTCGCTCTTGGGCTGCTTCATCAATTCAATGGTCTTCGCGACCACGTTCGGGCTATCGAGGTAAACGAGTAATTGGACCCACTCCCGATTGACTCGATCCGACTCATTGGGAAAGTGCGGTTCCAGGTGGGTTCGGAGACTTTCAACCGATGCGTCATCGGGTCGACCAAGTCGGACCAGTGCAAGTTGTGCCGCACGTGCGTACCCGAGTAGCTCGGACTCGTTCAGATCGGCCAAGGGGGTTCCGATCAACTGCTTGATCACCAGCGGTCGGTCCGATTCATCTCCTTGCCTCGCCAGAGCGATCAAAGCCGATGTTGCCACACGAACCGAAGACTCGCCGACAACTTTGTCTCGCCAACTCGCCACCGGTAGATTCTCCAAGGCAACGCGAGCGGCATAACGAATTGCACGATCTTCGTTTCCAAGGTTGGGCCAGATGACCTTCAGCGCTTCCGCCGTATTTTTGACGTCTCCATGATGCAACGCTTCGAGTTTGTGTCTCAATGCACGCGCTTCGGTGCCGGTCTTTTCCCGCGGGTCCACGGCGACGGTTGGGGCATCGCCCTTGTAAGTCACGCGGAACAACTCGGACTGCGTCCCTCGTCCGCCGATCGTGAAGTACATTGCGCCATCACGACCAATCGCGACGTCAGTCAATGGAAGTGGCGTCCGGGCAACAAACTCTTCCTTGGTCGCCGTGTAAGAGGCCCCTTCCGGTTTGAGGTGAATGGCGTACATGGTTCCGAAAGTCCAGTCGCATATGTAGAGCGCCTTTTGGTATTTGGCTGGAAACTTCGCTCCGTAACCGAATGCGGCTCCCACAGGGGAACCTGGCCCGATATTGATGGCGGGCGGAAGCGAATCCTCGTAATACGTCGGCCATTTGCCCGTCCCGCTTCGCCAACCAAATTCACTTCCGCTGGTCGCATGCACAACTCGCGTTGGACGATACCAGGGTGTTCCCAGGTCCCATTCCATATCGGCATCGTAAGCAAAGAGCTCGCCATCGGCATTGAAGTCCATGTCGTAGGGGTTTCGATAACCCACGCTGAGCATTTCCCAGGTTTTTCCGTCCGGATCGGTTTGAGCAATCCACCCGCCAGGTGCCAATTTGCCCCGGGCGTGACCTCTCGCATCCCATTGACGTGGCAAGAGATGGTCTTCGCTCCAATTGCTGGGTAGCCGACTGGTATCGAAGTCCCCGGGAGGATCGGTGTGGTTCCCACAAATGACCACGATGTGTTTTCCATCGGGTGACAATCGTAGCGCGTGAGGACCATGCTCGCCGCCACCACGGAAGTCCTTGAGCTTGACAAGCTCGTCGAACTGGTCATCTCCGTTGGTATCTCGTGCGCGGTAAAGTCCGCTTCCCGGTCCACCATTTACGGAGAAATAGAGGCTCTCGAATGCAAAGAGCATGCCCTGAGCAGATGTGATCGCCAGATCCAGTTTTTCGACCTGGACCTTCTTCATGGATCCGGGTTCAGGCAAAGTAATTCGGCAGATTCCTTTCCCGCCCTGATCACTCGCAAGCAGCCTTCCCTGCGGATCAAAGGTGATCGAAACCCAGGAGCCAAGTTCGTCTTTAGGTACGGTGAACATCCGCTCCACCTGAAACCCGGGTTGAAGGATGAAAACATCTCGAGGTGCGGAGCTGGCAACCCCGCCAGCAGTGTCGAGGACATTTCCCCATGGTGAGGCTCCAAGGTCCGCCACCATTTTCGCCGCTTTGGCCCCGTCATCACTCTTTTTAAGCGTGACTTTCCACTGACTGTTCGTGACCACCCAGTCAGAGACCTTGCCTTTTTGCAGGAGGGCTAACTTGGCGACAAACCCACCTACATTGCCCTCATTACTGACCTCGGCAACGAGCGTGTTTTTGCCCTTCTTCAGCGCCCGACCGAGATTGACCTGTTCGGCCTGTTCCCAGGTATCGCTGCTCGCAAGTCGCTCCCCGTTCAAGTAAAGCGTCATGCTGTTGTCACAGGTGGCTCGCAACCACCCCTCGCTGGACGGCGCTTCAAAATCGATCGAAAGGCGATAATCCTTTGTCACATCATCGCCCCAGATCCACTGAGGCTTTGGACCACTCCCCCAATTGATGTTGGGGGGCACGTTCTTTGCAGGTTCCGCCTGCTGATCCGCGACCTGTGAGGCAACGAGTTCTGGCGTCTGACTCCACTGCGCTGAAGCATTGGAAAGACCCATTTCAGAGGTCAACCACGAGGCGGGACCCAATGCCAGTACAACAGCGAAAATCTTGGTGTAACGGTTTGCGCAACAGCGAGACATATCAAGTTTCTACTTTGAAAACGGAGGAAGAAAAAAAGACGGCAAAGCCCCGTGATTGTACCCGATCTCCGGGGACAATTGCGAGTTTTAATCCGACCCTCAATCCTTCATGGATTGACTTTCAGATACGGAAAGCCGGATCACATTGGGCGCGATGAGTTCCAACAACACCACGAAACGAACTTTGAAGAGAGGGAACTGGGTCCAGCCCAACTCCGTTACGGACTCGCGGTGTCACGGACTCGCGGTGTTGATGAGTTCCATGACCAGCTTTCCTTGCTGAACTCGCAGAAGCCGACCGGTTTTATCGAAGTAAAGGTTGTTGTTCAGAGGATCCAAGTGGCATACGACTCCCTCAATCACTTGGTCGTTCCATTTGAAGCGTTTCTCTTTACTGACCTCCACCTGAACTGGATTAATTTTCAAGGCCGAATTATGGAACGTCTGAATCTCAAACTTTGAGCTGGGTTCCAACTCCCAAAAAGAAGTCAGCAGGGCCCAAGAAGCCATCAGGTTACTATCAAAACAGAATACCGATTTCGGTATTTTTATTTCCTGATCAAGACGGACCATTCCCGATGCATGCACCGTCACCATGTCGTTCTGAAAGTCGTTCTGGATATTCAGTAGCTTCTCGTCGATCTTGGCTTTCCGCGAGTAGTTGACCGGATGGCCGTTCTGGGTCGTCAGAAGCCGAGTTTTAAATTCGTACTTCGCCTCATCGTCTGCCAGTTTCACCGTCGAGTTGACATCAAAACCATCCTCCACCTTCCCTCGAAGCTGAATCGTAAACTCCTCTGATCCGATGATGGCTCCCTGTTCCTGATATCGAAATACATAAGTGGTCCCAAGGTCCCACGGAAGATCGTTTTCCACTTGCTGCTGTTGAAACGCATGAATCGGAGAGACCGGAAACAAGCATGCAAAAAGGCCAACCCAAAGGACGCGTGATACAGCGGGGATGACATGAAGCTTCTTGGCGGAGTTCATGGATTGAGCGGTCATTGGAAAAAGCATCGAGAACCCGAAATGATGAACGTTACCGAAAGTCGGAGACAAAAAACGAATGGAATCTTCTGAGGCCTGAGACCGAGTAGGTTTTATCAAGTTTCAACTGCGTAGGCACGGGGTTTGCCGAGAAGGTGGCAATCTCGAAATCGCCTCAAGAGGGAAAGGCTGGAATGACTCGGATTTAAACTCCCATCTGTTCCTTTAAAAACGCGGCTGTAAACCAGATGAGCCGAGGTGATCGAGCGGCACGGTTTTCGCTCATGGGTGTGTCCAACATGCCGCTGCACCATCCCACTTCCAACGAATCGCCGTTAAACTGCCACGTCGACGAGGCCTCAAATTCCGCACCGCATGAATGGAACTCCGCATGAAACTCACCCAACACTTTTCCAGATTCTATCTGTTAGGCACGATGCTCTTTTGGGGTGTCTCGTCGCTCATGCAAGCGAATGCAAAGGAGCCACTAGTCCTCGACTTGTGGCCCGACCAACCCCCTGGCGAAAGTCGGAAGCTTGAAGCGGAGCGGGATCTCACCAAACCGACAGACGGCAAAGTGGCTGGGAAACGGGTGATGCGAATTGGAAACGTTTCGACCCCCACGCTGACGATTTACCACCCGCCAGAAGACATAGCGACGGGAACCGCGGTGGTGATCTGCCCGGGTGGCGGTCACCATATTCTGGCTTGGGATCTGGAGGGAACGGAGGTCGCGGAGTGGCTCAATTCTTTGGGCGTTACCGCAATATTGCTGAAATACCGTGTGCCAGCGCGAAATCCAAAAAAACGGTGGGAAGCCGCTGTTCAAGATGCTCAGCGGGCCGTCAGTACAACACGCGGGCAGGCGAAAGCTTGGCGAATCCGACCCGACCGAATTGGGATCCTTGGTTTTTCGGCTGGCGGACAGACCGCGGGTTACACGTGTGTTCTACATCGAGATCGACAATACGAGGCCATCGACACCACCGATGAAATCTCGTGCCGACCCGATTTCGCCGTTCTGGTTTACCCGGCGTGGCTTATCAAGAAGGACAACTTGACTTTGGACGATGCGGTGATCGTCGACCAAGAGACGCCACCCATGTTCTTTGCCCATGCCTGGGATGATCCGATTCGAGTCGAAAACAGCTTGCTGATGGCGACTGCACTGAAGAAAAATAACGTTCGCTGCGATATCCACATTTACTCGCATGGAGGTCATGGGTACGGGCTTCGGCAGACGGACGATCCATGCACACAATGGCCCAAATCGTGCGAACTCTGGCTCCAACGAAATGGCTGGCTCGATCCCTGATTGGGTGGAGGACTTTTTGCTAGCACCTGTTTTCGGATTTTCAAGTTTCGAAAACCTTTGGCATGACTACAGCACGACGAGAAAATATGAGCCTGTGTCAATTACAGCTCAAAGCAGAAGGGCCCATCGAGCACCGTCGTCGAACCGGCTGATAAGAATTCGACTCGGCAAGAGATCCGACGTCTGTTAGAGTCTCGCAACCTGACCTGTTATGAAACGCCATATTCGGTCTTCCACCAAATGGAACTCCCGAACCCACGTGTCACTCGAGACACCTGAATCCACCGATATTCCACGCAACAAGGAGGGTGCGTAGTGGGTTGGAAAACGTCACTCATATTCTTTTTGTTCTTCGTAATGGTGCTTCCACGTCAGGTCGCCATGTGCCAGACGATTGCGGTCGACAGCGAGGCATCTTTTGACGCCTTTCAAACCTCCTTTCCGGAACAGGAAACGCCAGTTCAGCGATACAAGAAGGGTTTCTTTCAGCAATTGGAATTCAGGGGAGGGTTGCTGGTTCCCGCATCGGATGACCTTTCCAGTCGTTATTTGGAAACTCGATTAAGCGTCGCGGTTCCGTTGGGTAACTTTGAAAACATCATGGTCGTTTCGCCTTCATTTCGAGTCGATGACCTCGATGTGTCCTTGGACTTCGATGTACCGGACCATCTCTACATCGCCGATACGAGCTTCCTATGGCGTAAGGAATGGAACGACCGTTGGAGTTCCATCCTGATATTTACCCCTTCGGTCCGAACGGATTTCAAAAGCGATGACGCTGGTTTTCGACTATTTGGGCTCGGTCTGGCACAGTGGGAGTGGGTTCCCGACATTCTTCAGATCTCCTTTGGCGCGGTTTATCTGGGCCGACAGGACCTGCCCACGCTACTTCCTGCGATAGGGCTCGTTTGGACGCCAACGCCGCAGTGGAAATACGATCTTCTTTTTCCTAGACCGAAAATCTCGTACCAACTCTGGAAAGAAGGGAGCCGCGCCGAGACGTGGGCTTACCTGTCGACGGACCTCGGTGGTAACACTTGGAGTGTGCAACGATCCGACGGGACGGACGATGTTCTGTCCATCAAGGATTACCGGATTCAACTTGGTGTTGAACGCATCATCGATGGGGGAGGGGGTCTCTTTTTCGAGACTGGCTACGCGTTTCGTCGTCGACTCGAATATGCGACCGGCGGTGAACGCACGGACCTGAGCGGTGCGTGGATCATTCAGGCTGGTCTGAGATTTTAGTTGAGTCTCAATACAAAAAAGCAGCCCCGCAGGATCGTGTCCCGAGGGGCTGCATTCATCACCCTTCGTTCCGTCATCGGGCTATTTGAGTCGGAACCGTATCAGAGTTGTTCAGACATCATCGCGTAAGCCCGATCGATTGCGCGTCGATAAATCCAAGCGCGTCGTCCCATGTGATGCTCGTGTTCTGCACTCCGCAATGCCGTATTGATCACCGACATGCCTTCGTCTCCCAACGTCTCGGGCATCCGGGTCAGTTCTTGCAACGCAGACTTGTAAACGGAACAGCACTGCGAATGGTGACGCCGGTTGTACAGACGGGCACCTTGCGAGACCGCATGGTCCAGCATGTCGCAAACTTCGCGGCAGCTCTCTTTCGGATCTTTCGCGGCCGGGAGCAGGACGGCGTCGATCACATGGACCACGCCATTGCTAGCCTCGACATCCGCCGCCACGATCTTGGATTCATTGACGGTGAGTCCCCCGTCGTATCCGATCATGACCGTTTGACCCTGCAGCGTCTTTGCTTCCCCAGCCTTCGCCGCAGCGGCAGAGTCGACCCGACCTGCGAGCACGTGGTACTTGAGAATTGAAGCCAACTGGTCAAGATTTTCTTTCTTCAACAGCGACTCGACCGTGCCCGCGGGCAGTTTACCAAAGGCCTCATCGGTTGGAGCGAAAACCGTGAAAGGACCCTCGCTGCCCAGAACTTCGGCCAGACCTGCTGCCTGTGCGGCGGCCAACAGTGTTTTGAAGGTACCTGCTGACTGAGCAACCTCGGGAATCGTTTGGGTTGCCGGCAGCATGACCTTATCGATCACGTGGATGATGCCATTGGAAGTTTCGATATCGGTTTTGATCAGGTTGGCCCCGTCGACCTGAATTTGACCGCCGGTAACGACGAGATCAAGATTTTGCCCGTTCAATGATTTTGCTTGCTGCAGGCCATAAGCATCTTTGGCCGCCACTTTGCCGGAAACCACATGGTAGGTGAGGATCGAGACAAGTTGGGCTCGATTCTCTTCCTTGAGAAGCGTCTCGACGGTGCCCTCGGGGAGTTGGGCGAAAGCATCGTCCGTAGGAGCAAAAACCGTGAAAGGGCCTGGGCCTTTCAAGGCATCAACAAGACCTGCCGCTTTGACGGCTGCGACCAACGTGTTGAATTGACCGGCACCCACGGCGGTGTCCACGATATCCTGACCTTGGGCCGATACCGCACTCAGACAAAGGCTGAGCGTCAAAACGACGGATTTAAAACTCATTCTCGATCTCATACTTCCACTCTCTTTCTACCTGGAAAACAGGAGCTAACCGCGACATCAACGAGTCACTTGTTAACGGTGAGAGAGGCGGTGAGATTCAGATGTGCCGGGAGTTGGCTGGCCGCCAACTGAAAAACCCTGTCACCTTGACGTCTTCTCTTCGTGTGCCGTCGATTCACTCGCATCAGCGTGTATTGTTTTCAACCCTGGTGGGAGTCAATCTAACGGTCATCCCGAATCGGCATCTCTCCCAAGAGTGTTGCCAGTTCGGGGAAATGGACAAGTCTCAAATTCAGCCTTGATCGTTGGCTTCGGCGAATTTCCCGAGCGACTGCAGATAATCGAGCAAATCACCCAAATCCGCAGGACCCAGTCCGTCGACGAGACCTTCCGGCATTACGGAAATCGACTGTTTGGCGCGTTCTTCAATCTCCTCGGGGGAAAGAACGATTTCCTGACCCTCCGCGTTGCGTAGCGTAATTCTCGTGGCTCCCTCCTCGGTCACGAATCCGGTCACCTGATTTCCGTCTTCAAGGGCAAAGACTTCGGTCACAAATCCCTGTGCCAAGGTCTTACTTGGCTCCAGAATCGCCTCCGCAAGTTGAGCCCGGTTATACGTTTTTGCAACATTGGGCAAATATGGGCCACGAGGCGCTTCGGATGCCGAAACGGTGTGGCAATTAGCGCAGTTGAGTTTTGCGAACCACAACTGGCCACGTTTTTCGTGCCCCTTGGACTCTCCAAGCTGTTTCATGACCTCCGAAACTCCCAGTTCCTTGACCGTGGGTCCCTCGGTGGGGATCAAGGGTTGCAGGTTCATTTGCTCAGCAAGCTCGCGGGCTGAAGCAGCTAGTTTGTCGTTGCTGTTTCCGGTCAGTTGCCAAATTCTAGTTTCCCACTTTGGGTCCTGAGCCAACCGCAAAGCATCCAACCACTTCCTCTGGCCGGACGCTGCTTCCCAAAGACTTTGCAGCTCGGCATCGACCTTCGCAGAAATCGGCTTCCCGGCCCCAGGCGGGGTCGCGATGGAAAGCAGCAAGGCAAGAGCGCGAGACGCCGCGGGGGGTTCTGCTTCTACAAGTTTCAACAGTTGAGCTCGATGAGGACGTACCCATTTTGGATCACGGGCGGTCTGCCAAGTGCTTTGGTAGATCGATGAGTTCAAGTCGGCGAGTCGCTGCAGACCGGCGATCACTGGATCGGAGGATTCTGTTGGCATCCGCCAAAGTGCCAGCGTGGCCTGAGCCAGTAGAGCGGGTGGACTTTTCTCATTCTCAATGATGGTCTTCAGCAACGGGGCGGCATCGGCATGGGGCTTCGCGTACGCATCGAGGCCCTCCAGAAAAACGTGTTGGTGCTGGGGTTCCTGTTCCGCTTTGGCGAGTAGAACCTTCAGAATCTCTGGACTTGCAAGCCGATGCCTTTGGAACTGCTTGACCGCCTCGCGGCTCAACTCGGGATCCGCCAATTTCAATTCAGCAAGGAGGACCGCCAAAATGTTGTCCGATGCGTCCCAGGATTCGGGCTGATAATAAGGCCCACGTGTATCGGGTCGTGTTCCCCAGCTATCACCCTTCCATTTTCCTTCGACATGAAAGAGTCGAGCCAGAGCAACCATCAGCTGCAATTTTTTGGACGATTCAACCGTTGGCAAGACGGCTTCGATTTGAGCAATCAGTGCCGGGTCGTGGATACTCTGGAAAACCTTTAAATATGCCTCTGCTTTTTCGGCAGCCGCGATTTCGCGCCAACGCCTGAAGCTGACCTCCCAGAGGCCCATTTCAATCAATGCACGAATCGCCGTATGCGCCACAATGGGGTCTTGGTCGACCACACGTTCGGACACAAGACCCTCGAGCGAGTCGACTTTGAGTCGGGCAACTGCTCGAATGGCCTCGAGACGAATGCGAGAATCTTCGGCGACAAGGGATCGTTGCAAGAGTCGGATCGGAGCTGGCTGGCTCATTGCATCGGGCATTTCACACAGGGCACGCAGCACAAAAGGAACGAGCTGGGGATCTTCGGTCAAATCACTGAGTGGGCTTCGAGCTTCGGGGCCCAACCCCAGTGCGAGGGTAAACACGGCTGCGATACGACTCTCGAGTGATTCGGAGCGATCTGCTGCCAAACGGTTCAGTTGCTCCGGAACAGAAGTCGCCCAGCCTCGCTGGAGAAGTTCCCGTTGTGCAGCCAGTCGAAGGCGATGGCTTTCGCTCGCCATCATTCCGATCAGCTCATCTTCAGTGTAATTTTTCCAATCATATTGCTGGGCATCGGGCGCGTTTTCAGGAACCAGTTGCACCACATAACCCACTTCATCGCCGACGTACTTGAAACTGGCCCCTTTCCAACTCGCCAGATACATGCGGCTATTGGCATCAACATCCAGATCCGTCACTCTTGGTATCTGAACAAAAGGCTCCTGTGAGGCCGTGAACGTCGCACCCCTTTCAGTCATCTGATGTCGGTAGATCCACCCTCGTCCCCAATCGGCCGTGTAAAGCGCGTCACCGAAACCTTCCGGGAAACCGGGTTCGGCCACGTAACAGGCACCGCAGCCCGAACCCCCACCATAGTCAGCAAGGGGCTTCACTATTTCCGCTCCAAAATTCTTGTAGAGCGTGGGATACCCATGGTGTTCAAGTCCGCTGAAATGGTGGAGGCGAATATCCCAACCTCCACCGTCGTTGGTGTTGTCGCGCGTGAATCCATTGAGTCTTGGGTCCAGACCCACTTCCAGAATATTCCTCGTCCCCCGAGAGTAGATCTCCATGTCGCTCCCGTCCGGCCTGACCCGAACAACCCCGCCTCCCCGGAACTGGAGCTGGCGACCATCGCTGCCTACGGCATTCATAAAGCCAAAGTCCCCGATGGCGAGGTAAAGCCAACCGTCGATACCAAGCGTCACTCCGTTGGACGTGTGATCTGCTGGCCGGTCCTTGAATGTGAACGCAAGATCATTGACCAGCACTTCCTGACGTTCCGCGATGCCGTCTCCGTCTTGATCCAGAAACGCACTCAAGTGGGGTGGGTGAAGCACGTAGAGGCGATCTCGATCCCAGACGAGGCCCCGTGGTGAATCGACATCAGGAACAAAAAGTTTGACCTCATCGGCCCGTCCGTCTCCATCAAGATCACGAAGTCGGTAGATGGAGCCGCGTTTGGTTTCTCGATCAAGTGAACCATTTTTGTCGACCGAAACGTATAAAGTGCCCGTTGGAGCCGCAGCGACGAAGACGGGGTAGAGAACGGCTGGGGGTCGGGCGAAAAGTGTCGCCTTGAAGCCTTCAGGAATGGAAACTTCGGAGAGGTATTTGCTTTCCTCCTCCTGAAGAACGGCTTGGGGGTCGACGACTTCAGTCTCGTTGCCATAAACCTCTACTTCCCACAAGCTGCCCCATCCTCCGTTACTGCCGAGAAAAGCGACTCTGACAAGCTGCACTTCCTGTTCGGGAAACTCGTCCACTGCACCTGCCTGATTGTTGGTGCTGCGATCGACAAGCGTGTTCCACGTTTCGCCATCAAGCGAACCTTCAACCCTGTAGCGGTAGGTAGTCGCCGGTTGTTCCCATGCAAGACGACAGCCCTGAATTTTGCGTCGTTTTCCCAGATCGATTTGCAGCCATTGTGGAGCGCGATCACTCGCCGCGCACCAGCGAGTCGCCGGGTTCCCATCGACCGCATTTTTCGCGAAGTTGTTTTTGTTGCTCTCTTCACTGGAGGCGGTCGTTTTCTTCCCCTTCGCCAGGTTCACTGGAATCTCCTGAGGCTCGTCAAGGATCAGGTGATCCTCATTGAGTTGGTCACAGGCCCAGAGCGTTCCACGCGTCAACAGGTCAAGAAACTTGGGATGACTCACCGTTTCATTGTGGTGACCCAACGTTGTGCCAAAGACCCGAGTCCCGTGATATTCGTTGGTCCAGACACAAACCTCCTCATTTCCTTTTTCACGATTCTTTGCCGCGGCTAACGGATGCGCCGTGGGCCAGACTTTCTCAATCCAATAGAGTTCACCGGCGGGATTGGCCCACCCGGGACCCCAGGACTTCATGATCGGATGCTCTGCGTCGCGATTGAGCACCTCGTGCGCATAGTGGGCACCATGCCGTCGAGAGGTGACTCCACAGAACTTGAACCACTCATCGGTACCGTCGCGGTAACAATGCATTGCGCAATGAATGACCACGGCCGGGACACCACCTTGATGGGGTTTCAAGATCCGTTGCGTCCATGCGGGATCGTCCACGGCAGCAAAACACTCATCGTGAATAATGACGTCATACCCCTCCGCCCATTGAGGATTTTCGTACAGCGGAATCTTGGTATTGGTCGTCGTCCCACCTTGTTGAACGACCGTGACCGAAATGTTTGCGCGTGCCTCGAGTCCCTTTTTGATCAGCTGTTTCTGCGCGGAATAGTCGTGGCAGCACCCGCCGGTGATCAATAATGCTTTGAGCTGCTTCGATTCTTCACCGTTGGAGGCGATCGTCTGCGTCAAAAGGACCAAGAAGACTCCGATGATGCGGGCGATGGAGAAGAGGCGTTGGAGTATCGGCATATCGTGGTGACACTTTTGGCAGGAGAAAAAGGGAAATTCGGTTTTGGATCTTTCCGTGCCCTCAGCCGGATTGACCCAGTCTCTGATCGGTTTGCAAAGTCTCCGACGCGATTTTAACTCAAAAGAAACCGACCGACATGCTTGGCGGCTTCAAGCCAATTTTGCTCGACCGTCCAGCCGGAAGCTTTTCGAGGTTTGAAGCTATGGTCACCATCAGTCATCCACTGAATCTCGATTTTTTCAGAAAGGGAATAACTCAGGACCTCTTCACGATTCCCCATCGGATCTCGCTCCCCTTGAAGGATCAAACAGGGTGTTTTGAGTGTTCTTAAATGGTCGACGCGCAGCTGATCCGGTTTTCCTAACGGATGAAACGGATAGCCCAAACAGACGAGGCGATCAACTTCGGCCTCGTCGGCGATCAGGCTCGCCACTCGCCCTCCCATGGATTTGCCGCCGATTGCAAGACGATTGGACTTGACCGCCTCGATGACGCTTCGCCATGTTTCAATCAATCGCGGTTCTCGATCTGGGGGTCTTTTTTTTCCCGTGTATCGGCGCATTTCCATATATGGGAACTCGAAACGGATAACTCGAATTCCCTGTTTCGCGAGGGAGCTTGAGATCACTTCCATGAAATCCGTATCCATGGCAGCGCCCGCGCCGTGTGCGAAAATGAATGTCGCCTCAGCAGTCGATGGACCGTCCGTGAGCCAAGAGCCTGTTTGCATCTGCCGTTCTTTATGAAGTTCTGGACCGCGTTTCGCGCAGGCGGTTCGCGTATCGAGTAAACTGGTCGGGCGAATGTGGGTTCTGATCGTTGCGATGACAAGTCGCGTCAATTCCGCAGCCCACGTCCAAGGATCTATTTTGAGTTCCTTGAATCGGAAAAGCGATCCCGAAATCGATTTTGTCACCCTCTTTCAATGACGCAAGCCTGCCATGAAACCACCTCGCCGATGGTACCTCGCCCTGTTGACTTTTGTTTTGACACCCTTTGCCGCTGCGGATGAACGACCCAATATCGTTCTGATCATGGCGGATGACATGGGGTATTCCGATATCGGTTGTTATGGGGGTGAAGTTCAAACGCCCACGTTGAATCGACTCGCGGAAGGCGGATTGCGTTTCACGCAATTTTACAACACCGGACGATGCTGCCCGACAAGAGCGAGTCTGCTCACCGGTCTTTATCCTCATCAGGCCGGTGTTGGCTGGATGATGACTGACAATGGTCACGACGGATATCGGGGTGACTTGAATCGTCGGTGCCAGACCATTGCCGAAGTGTTGAAGGGCTCGGGCTACCAGACGTACATGTCCGGCAAGTGGCACGTCACCAAAAGTATTACGCCGACAGGCGACAAGAGTAATTGGCCGCGGCAGCGTGGGTTTGATCGATTTTACGGAACCATTCATGGAGCAGGGAGTTTTTACGATCCGAACTCTCTGACCCGTGACAACACTCAGATTGTTCCTGATGAATCACCCTATTACTACACGGACGCCATCAGTAACAACGCCATCAAGTTCATCAACGAACATGAAGCCGACCGTCCCTTTTTTCTCTACATGGCGTATACGGCGCCGCACTGGCCCATGCATGCTCTCGAGGAAGACATTGAGAAATACAAAGGTCGATATTCGAAAGGTTGGGATCAACTCCGTAAAGAACGTTACGACCGGATGATCGATCTTGGGTTGATTGACTCGGACTGGGCACTGACAGATCGCGACGACGGCATCGAACCTTGGGAGACCATTGAGGAAAAGGCCTGGTACGAACGTCGGATGGAGGTTTATGCGGCGATGATCGACCGTATGGACCAGGGGATTGGCCGAGTCGTCTCTACTCTGGAAAACCACGATCTCATGGAAAATACGCTCATCTTTTTCCTCGCGGATAATGGAGGGTGTGCAGAGGAATACGGAAGCCGAGGCGCGGTAAAACCAGACCCCAAGACCGTAGGCATTACGGTCGCGATGGAGCCGGATGAACTGCAGACCGCCATGCAACCGGATAGAACTCGGGACGGACGACCCGTAAGAACCGGTTTTGGTGTCATGCCCGGCCCCGCGGACACCTACATCGCCTACGGAAAACCTTGGGCCAATGCCTCCAACACTCCGTTTCGGCGCTATAAGCACTGGGTTCATGAGGGTGGTATCTCAACACCACTGATCGCCCACTGGCCAAAGCAGATCCGAAGACAGGGCGAGCTTGAACACCAACCCGGTCACCTGATCGACATCATGGCCACGTGCATTGATGTGGCCAAGGCGGACTACCCCAACGAAGTGGATGGGGTCGCCATTCAACCGCCGGAGGGTCGCAGTCTGGCGACGGCATTCCGAGGAGAGACCATCAAGCGCGAAGCCCTTTTCTGGGAGCATGAAGGGAATCGTGCGGTTCGTCAAGGCAAATGGAAGCTGGTTGCTGCCGGCAAAGATGGCCCTTGGGAACTTTATGATCTGGAAGCTGATCGTACTGAGTTGCACAATCTCGCGAGTGATCAGCCGGATCGATTGCAGAAAATGAAAGCCACCTGGGAAGCGTACGCGGAACGAACTCAGGTTTATCCTTTAACTCCTTACTGGAATCGTCCAGCCAAAGAAGAATTGAATCGCAAGCAGAAGCAATTCGAACTTGAAAAAGGGGCCAATCTTGGAAAGACGAAAGCGCCGGTCATTACGGAAAAAGACGTTCATATTCGCGGTAATTTCAGCTATCGCGGTGCCGACGGCGTTTTGATCGCCCAGGGTGGAACTGCGTGGGGTTATGCTTTGTACGTTCGTAAAGGTCGGCTGGAATTTGCAATCCGTCTTTCGGGAGAATTAAAAACCTGGACAGCCGCAGAGATGCTCGAACCGGGTTCCCACTCGTTGAATCTGGTTTTTCCGGCTCAAGGTTTCCTTACGGTATCCGTTGATGGCAGGAACGTGATCCGCACGAAGACGCCGGGACGACTATCCTCGATGCCAGCGGACGGCTTGCAGGTCGGACGGGACGCCAATGGACTGGTCGGCCCCTACACGAGCGAAGGGGACTGGAACGGCGATATCGAGTTGATTCTCGACTTGAAGTAGTTCCCCACCGCGGATGTCATGACCTGTAAAGAACTTCTCTCGATCGATTCATCGATCCGTGCGGGCATTTCCGCGTCACAAGGGCGACGCGCCGCCAAGCTTCGTGAACAGGCTTCCTGAAAAACGCTTTCGCCTGTTCCGAAGACTTTATGTTCGTGATGGATTGCGAAAGTCTTCGCAAACCACATCGCTCGAAGTCGAGTTTCCTTTTTTGTCTTTGCGGCAACTTCCGGCAACGTTTTATTAACGCCGTGGGTACTCTAAATCATGACTTGATGCCGCGGTGACTTGGGGTTTCCGGACGTCTCTTTGCTTTCCAAACGACCGGAAGTTTTTTCGACCCAGAGTTTCCATTCGGAAACGCAGCGTAGGTCAACTTCAAAACCGTGGACTGATGTCCGTAAGTTCGCCGAATGGCATCTCGACCCTCTCTGGCTGCATCTCATATGCGGAGATGGAAATGAGGACTGGGTGATCAAAGAGCGTGTGTTGAAGAAACCGCGTGCTGAAGAAAAGGAGCCGCCAATCGATCGCCGTTGTCCGACGAACGCAGCGACACATTCCGTAGTTTGCGTCAATTTGAAAGCGGATCAAAACTCGTGGCATCGGGACTGGCCCCGGCACCAGCTCGATGAACTGTTGTCCGCCTGCAGTGTCAATCCGCACACGCCCGAAGAGTGGAGTCGCGGCCATCAACGCTTTCAACGACCCGCCGATGAGTTTGAGATGAAATTTTGGAATCCCGGCTTCAGGGAACCCACGGCGTCTGGATTACTGATCAACTTGACCACCCAGTCCTGTGTTTTAAGCCACGATCTGCTTCCATGGGTTCGCGGTGTCGTTGCTGTCAAAAGCTTGGTCGGCGATTTCGTGGATGTTCCCTATACGCTACCACCCGATTGGCAACTCGAAACGCTCAAAAACGCTTGGTTAGACCTTGAAACCACTGCCGATATAAAAACCCCGGATCCTTGCCCGAGAAACTTTTTGTACTCGGGCCCCAGCGAGTTTTTTGTAGATCAGCTTGCGGCGATTTTTTCGTCGTCGCCAACGCGACAAGGCGAATGGAAGCCACCTCGCAATTGGCAGTGGTTTTCCATCGACCCTCCAGAGCCCAACGCGAACCATGGTGTGTCGTTAGCGAAACTGTTTGAGGAATTATGTGGGCGATGGATTCTGGGGCCTCATGGCAATGGTGAAGCGTCTCGTCCCGGGGCGTGGCTTGAATCTCATCGACTTTGGATTGAACATGATTTGCACGATCGGCAACTCCAGTGGGTTCGAACAGGCGTTTGTCCCCCACCGTTGTCCACGCAAGATTCCGCTTACCGATATTCGGGAATGGGCCCGCACGAATCTTGGATTTACCAGGAGTTACTTCACGATTTGGTCCGATTCGCTGCGGCCGAAGTGCTTTACCGTCCGAAATCGACTCGGGACGAACGGGTCCGTGAAGTTCACGATCGGCGCGAAACGTGGATGGCGACTTCACCTTCCAGCATTCCCAGTTCTCATCTTGCAAAAGAGATCGTGGAATATGAGCGTCGTCGGATTCCATGGTCACTGACGACCGAAGAAATTGCCGACCACTGCACTTGCGGGTTCTGCCGGTCTCTTGCGTTACAGGTCGAGCCTGTTTTTTTCCACCTTGATTCTGAATCCTCCACAACACGACGGCTCTTTTCAGCGTCCTCAAATTTCTCGCGTGCAATTTGCCCTGCGTTTTCAGAAAGAGGCCGGCAGAACAAAAAAAGTCTTTTTGGCGACTCTGATTTGGACCTCAGATCGTTGCAGGCAGAATGTCTCTCGCGAGGTCGGCTCCTTCTCCAGTCCATGGAAAGTATGGAAACCTGCCAACACCATTCATCTCTGATCGTGTTGTCTGACTGGACTCGCTACCGGCCAACGCAGATCCTGACGTCCCAAGAATGCAGCGTGATTTGCGACCAATTAAATCGCTTGATCAGGGAAGAACTTCCAGTGCATTGCATGGTTGATTGGGTTCATGAGTCGTTCCAAAACCTCAAGGACTATCTACATGCACATCCATCGGTCGCGCGAAATGGATGCCGTCCGCAACGCTAAAGGCAGGGGACGGTTAGAAATCCAGTCATCCGTTTCGAAAACAAACTTCGGTGAACTCGCGGCGAACGGTCTATCCGATTTTCTCATCCTGCATGGCTTGTCTCAGTACAGCTTTAAAGGCGGCGATGCCATTCTTGTGAATCGTACTTGGTCCGTTGAAGTTCAGCCGACAGACTATGTGGAACGTCGATAAGTTCCTGATCGGCACCCCAGGACTCGAGAAGAGATTTTTCCAATTGCGAACGTGTGCAGGGAAGGTTGATGACGAAGTCTTCATGCGTTCGATTAAGACGGTATTCCGGTTGCCGGGGAGGAGTATCCAGGTACCGCTGAATTTTGGAAAGTTCGTAATCGTAGAGCAGTGTTCCGTGGTAAAGGAGGTGCTTTTTTTTGCACCTCAAGCTGTTACCCGAAAATTTGCGATCATTCAGTGTTAAATCGCAAGTCCCTTTAGAGACGACGGGAATCGCGAGTGACTTCAGTGCGGTCACTAAATGGTCCATGACATATTGGTGAGCCTGATCCAGTTGCCGAAGAAATGGTTTCTGTTCGTAACTCAGAACGACAGCGTACATCAGGCAACCGGGGCCGATCATGACGCTGGCGCCACCACTGCTCCGGCGAAGAATGGGAATCCCGTCTCGGTTGCACTGCTCGGTGTGGCTTTCTTCTGCGTACTTGGAGGCTCGCCCCAAGATCAAGGCATCGCTCGGCGACTCCCACAACCTTAGAGTCTCGTTGGGCCCATCACTCATTTCCGCCGACTCGAGGAGTGCCTCGTCCATGGCGAGATTCGCTTCGGGTGTGTCGCAGGTTAAACAGAGTCGCTGCATGGTATTATTTGGATGGGTAAAAATTGGACGGTCCGTCAATGCCGTTGCAAAGGGTCTGGGTATTGGGTCTTTTAAAACGTGGAATGCAGCCACTTTATTGAGTAGGTGAAGTTACTGGCGGCTTCAGCCCTCGGAAAACTCTGGACATTTTGGAATTTCGTAACCCTTTGAATCCCCGTGAGTTGCACCGCCTCGCCGTTATAACCGGAACCAATTTCGGTTTGCAGTCATCAGGTCGATTCGACAAAATTTACTTGTGGGATTGTATGCGGGCAACGAGGCCCGCGGGACTGGTCGATAACAGGCGCGGGATGGAGAGAAGCGTGCTCACTGTTATTCTTGGTACGCAATGAGTTGAGACAATATCCGATGCGACGAAATCTCGGACTTTCAATCGTCACTTGCCTTTTAGCCGGCAGTGTGAGTCATGCTCAGGTTCCTGCGACGTCGTATCAAATTGTCGAAAAGACGATTTACGAGCAAAAGCCGATCATTACCTACCGTCAGGAAACAGAGTGGGTGACGGAAGAGCAGGAAGTCACGACCTACGAAGACGTTTGGGTCACCGAATACGAGAATGTGACGTCCTACAAACCGATCTTCGAAACGGAAGAGCGTTACGAGACACGGCGGATCATGAAACCCGTTTGGGAAACACAGAACCAAACGTCTTATGAAGATGTGATTGAGTACGAAACGGTCACTGAGTCGAGGCAAGAAATTGTCATGGTTCCGAAGCAGATTCGGGAGACGAAGTACCGCGACGAACAACGGGTTGAACGAGTCCCGGTCACACAAACTTACAATCAACAAGAACGGGTTACGACACTCAAACCGGTGACCACGTACCGACCTCAACTGGTCGATCAAGGTGGATACGTGGACCAACTTGCCTATCAACCGGGGCGGGTGAGCAACCGTCTTCAGTGGAACCGTCCTTCTTGGATCTATAATCCCGCAACGGGTACGAACACTTTCCAACGACGCGGTTTCCAGTGGGTCCCCAGTCAGGCAGCCGGAACTTACCAGGTTCAACGCACCTACGTTCCTAACGTGGTGACCCAACAAGTCCCTGTGACTCAATATATTCCCGAAACCGTCATCCAACAGCGACCTGTACTTACGACACAGTATGTGGACCAAGTCAAAACGTACCGAGTGCCCTACGACGAGGTGCGAATGGAGTATGAGCAGCAGTTGGTGGAACGACCGATCACGTATCAAAGACCCAAAACACGTCGAATTGAGCATCAGAAACCTGTTCAGGTTCTGAAATGGGTTGAGCAAGAGGTCCAGGTCCCAGTTAAAAATCAGACGGTCAATTACCAACCTGTCGTCCAACAAAAACCTGTCCAAGTCCTGAAGCGGGTCCCTCAAGTCCAAAAGGTTCAGGTCCAACGGCCCGTGACCCGTTGGGTCAAGCAGGAGACGATGCAGACCGTTCCGAGAACCATCACAATGAGAATTCCGCTGGACGCCAATGGTAATCCAATTGAGGTGACCCCGTCTGACCCTGAAACCTCCGAGCCAGAAACGCCGAATGATCCTGCGGATGTTGACATACCGACTGCCGTGGAAGCCGATCAAGTTCCTTCTTTAACGCCCGAACAGGCGGCCGATGCCATTGATGAAATCGAAGCGGAAGACCCTCCCTTGACCGACCCGCAGATCGAGGACGATTCGGCAACCGATGAAGAAACTTGAAAATAGGCCACTCTGTAGTCGCCAAGGGCCAATGGGTGATCGACGAATAACACAAGCACGACTCAATGGTCGTGCTTTTTTCGTCATGAGCCTGTTTCATCAGAGGGCGGAAACATCATGACCTTGATCGTGTGTTCGCCCTTTCTTTGCGTGACGACCCAGTCAAACAGATAGCGAATCGCAGCTCGGCGAACCTCTTGCGCCGTCTCTTCACGCGTTTTTTGACCGGGGAAAATTTGATCGCAGATCACAAGATGAACACCGATGTTCGTTACCACAGGTGCACTGATCTCAGATACCTTAAGATCGAAAGCCGCTTTTGAAAGTGATTCCGGCAGGGAATCATGTCGTTGGATTCTCCCTTGACCGCCGCCAAAACGGGCACTCTCAGCCTGAGAGTATTCCTTGACAGCATCTTTAAATGTCAGCTGCTGCAGCTCGATGTTCTGCTTGACCTGACGAAGTAACCCGGTTGCTTTCTCTGTATCTGATTGACTTGAGTTGGGTGCCAATTTGATAAGGATCTGTCGGATGCTTATCTCTGTTCCATCAAAATGTTGTCGACGTGGCTCGTAAAATTTGTCAAGGTTCTCCCGAGTCAGGCGTGCGCGCAGGTAGTTATCCCAACTGAGTTTCCACCTCACGCTCATTTCAAACTCGGCTTGGGAAAGTCCGATTCGGCCCAGAAATACGGTCCAGTCGATTCCTTGGCGATCCAATCTTGTCTGAAGTTGTGAAAGGTAGGCCTTCAGGTCCGTCTCGGTGGCTGCGGACTGCTTCTCTTCAAGGTACTTCAGGATGATCTGTCGACCGATCAATTGGTTTAATGCCGTGCGACGCATTTGCTCTTGGATAACGGGAGACAGATTCTCATCCTGAGCGATGGCGTTCACAAGTTGCTCGACCTCTCGCCGCGTGATGGAGATGTCGCCATCGATGGTCGCAGCCACAGGTGATTCGACTTCAATCCTTTCGCTGGATCGGTCCGACTCATCGTCTCCATACAGGTTCCCACTGCCAAGGACGAGAGGCGTGATGCAAATGACAACGATGATCGAGAGACAAGAGCTCAATTGCATTTCCTTACCTGAAGTGTCAATGGATCTTCGCGGGTCTTGTTTTCGAATTCCCAAATTCTTTGGTTTTCACCTGAGCCTTTTAAAAACCACTCAACGTGGCATATGAGCACGAAACTCAACACGCGAAGGCGCTAAAAAAAGCCAGTGTAGGGCATTAGTGGACTCCATATCATTGAACGGTCGCGAATCACCGGCCCTCTGATTTTGAACGTTTTCAAGACTCTTGCCAACTGATTTAACGCTTTGTGATGCTGTTCTTTCCACAGGTGGGCGTTCTCAGGAATTGATTGCCACCTGTCTGAAATTCGGATGGGTTTGTTACAATTCTCTTTTGTCCCCCACCGACACTTGTTTTTGGGAAACCATGAAACTCTGGAATTCTGTAGTGATTTACGGAGTAGGCCTGATCGGCGGATCGATCGGCATGGCGATCCGTCAACGAGGATTGGCCAAAGAAGTCATCGGAGTCGGACGAAATCCATCATCGCTTGACCTTGCGATCGAACTTGGTGCAATCGATCGATACAGCGTGGAAATCGAACCGATTCTTGATTCAGCTGATTTGGTCGTGGTGGCGACACCCGTGGGACAGATTGTGGACCACATCAGACAGGTTCGAGAGGTTTGCCGTTCGGATTGTTTGATCACGGATGCGGGAAGCACGAAAACTCAGATTGTTCGCCAGATTGAACAGCAACCTGAAATCAACGGTTGCTACATCGGCAGTCACCCTTTGGCGGGCAGCGAACAATCTGGAGTCGCTGCAGCATCACACGATTTATTGTCAGATCGGCTGGTCGTCCTGACTCCCACCGAATCCTCACCGTCGGAACCACTGACGGCCCTGCAGAATTTTTGGCAGTCCCTCGGTGCCCGAGTGCAACTGATGTCTCCTGAAGACCATGACGAAGCGCTTGCTCAGACCAGCCATTTGACACATATCGTAGCGAGCAGCCTGGCGGCGAGTACGCCAGAGGCCTGCCTGCCGTTGGCGGCAACGGGATGGGAGGATACCACACGTGTTGCCGCCGGCGACGTGAATCTTTGGGCGGAGATCTTGATGCAGAATCGAGGTCAAGTTCAATTGGCATTACAAAAATTCCAACAACAGCTTATCGATTTCAATCGGGCAATTAACGACTCAGATATGGGTCGCTTACGCCACCTTTTGACGACAGGAAAACAACGTCGTGACTCTGTGGGAAATTGACATCTACCCGTCGGACAACGAAATCAATCGTGCGGGTCAACGTATCGAGGCCGATGCTCGAGATCTTGGCTGGACTGAGCCTTTATCGGTCGAAGCCGGACATGGGTACCTTATTCAGGCGAATCTTGATGCCACTCAGATTGAACAATTGACCCATCATCTTTTGTCTGATCGAGTGACGGAACGGGCGATCGTGGCGATGGTAGGTGATGCATCATTAGCGGAGCCGCCTCTGGAAGGCGCAAGCCTGATCACGGTGCTACCCAAGCCGGGTGTCACCGACCCTGTCGCGCTCAGTCTGATGGGCAGTCTCAAATCTTTCGGTATGGAAGCGCAAGCCTGTTGCACACTTCGCAAATACTGGGTGAATGGACTTGACAATCCGGATCGCCTGCAGCAGCTCGGTGCACGCTTGGTCGCCAATGAATCCATTGAGCAGATTCTTCTTGGCCCCATTGAACAGGATCATTTACCTCAGGGGTCCAATTACTCCTTTGAGCTTCAACACGCGCCATTGCGCGCCGCTTCAGACGAAGAGCTCATTGCAATCAGTCGTGATTGGCAGTTGAGCCTGACACTCGTCGAGATGCAAACCATTCGAGATCATTACGTCGCTCTGAACCGCGATCCCACGGATATTGAGCTCGAAACCATTGCTCAAACGTGGAGTGAACATTGCAGTCATAAGACACTTGCTGGACGGATTGCGTACCAAGATGAAAAAACATCCTTGAACTTTGACAACATGCTGAAGGAGACGATTTTTGAAGCAACACAGCAGATTCGCCGAGATCTCGGCAAGGATGACTGGTGTGTAAGCGTTTTCAAAGACAACGCAGGAATCGTCAAATTTACCGAAGACTACAACGTCGCTTTCAAGGTAGAGACTCACAATCGACCGTCGGCAATTGAACCTTATGGTGGGGCCAATACCGGAATCGGTGGAGTGATTCGCGATACCTTGGGCACAGGTCTGGGCGCCAAGCCGATTTGCAACACCGATGTCTTTTGCTTTGCCCCTCCAGAAACACCAAATGAANTGATTCCTCCAGGTGTCCTTCATCCTCGTCGGGTAATGAAAGGCGTTGTCTCAGGCGTTCGCGATTACGGAAATCGCATGGGAATCCCAACGGTCAATGGAGCGGTCTTCTTCGACCATCGTTACATTGGCAACCCGTTGGTTTTCTGCGGCAACGTCGGATTACTCTCTCATAAACATTCCTTCAAGGAACCCCAGCCGGATGATCTGATCGTCTCGATCGGAGGCCGAACTGGACGAGACGGAATTCACGGAGCAACCTTCTCGAGTGCCGAGTTGACAAGTGAGAGCGAGCAGGTGTCGAGCGGCGCCGTCCAGATCGGAAATGCAATTACCGAAAAAATGGCCATGGACGTCTTGCTCAAGGCGCGGGATCTTGGCCTTTACAGCGCCGTTACTGACTGTGGAGCCGGTGGTTTTTCCAGCGCGGTCGGAGAAATGGGAGAAGAGATTGGCGCTGAAGTCTGGCTGGACAAGGCTCCACTCAAATATGACGGTTTGAGTTATACCGAAATCTGGATTTCGGAAGCACAAGAGCGAATGGTCTTTGCCGTTCCTGCTGCCAAATGGGAAGCGTTTGAGTCATTATGCCAATCAGAAGATGTGGAAGCGACGGTCATTGGTCAGTTCAAACCTACGGGACGTCTGGTATTGAGTTACCACGGCGAACAGGTCGGGGACATTGCAATGTCCTTCCTGCACGACGGCCGGCCACCGGTGGTAAGAGAAGCCGTTTATACGCCTCCTTCGGTTGACGAAATGGATCTCACACTGGCGGATTCACGCCCTTGTGAGCTGATTGAGCAGATCCTCGGAAGTTTGAACGTCGCGAGTAAACACTGGATCATTCGCCAGTACGATCATGAAGTTCAAGGTGGCAGCGTCCTCAAGCCTCTGGTCGGTGTTCAAAATGATGGACCGGGCGATGCGGCCGTTATTCGCCCACTCCTAGATTCTCGCCGGGGATTGTCGGTTTCCTGTGGAATGAATCCGCACTACGGTGACTTCGATCCCTACTGGATGGCAGCCAGCGCCATTGATGAAGCGGTGCGAAATTGCGTTGCCGTCGGCACTGATCCGAGCCGTATCGCCATTCTCGACAATTTCTGCTGGGGCTATACGGATCGTCCCGAAACGCTTGGAAGTCTGGTGAGGGCCGCGCTTGGGTGTCAAGAGACCGCGGTGGCCTACCAGACTCCTTTCATCAGTGGCAAGGACAGTTTAAACAACGAGTTCAGCTACGAAATCGATGGCGAAAAGACCACTATCTCCATCCCCTCAACCTTGCTCATCAGCGCCATGGGACAGGTCAACGATGTGAGCAACTGCGTCACGATGGACTTGAAGCAGGCCGGCTCATTGATCTACATCGTGGGTCAAACCCACCGCGAGTTTGGCGGATCCCATTTTGGTCTGGTGATGGGACGCACGGGAGGACAAGTCCCCACCGTCGACGCCGACCACGCACGGGATCTTTTCGTCAGGCTTCACCGGGCGATCGAAGCGGGATGTGTAACGGCCTGTCATGATCTTAGCGAAGGCGGTCTTTCGGTTGGCCTTGCCGAAATGGCCTTTGCCGGAGGGTTGGGGGCTGAGATCGATCTTCAAAACGTACCTTTATCAGAAACCGCGTCGTTGGATGCCACGGATTCGGATGCGCTGGTGATTCGTCTGTTTTCGGAGTCCAACAGTCGTTTCATTGTGGAAGTGCCGGTCGAAAGTGCCACAAGTTTTGAGTCGCATTTCGACAGTCAATCAGTCGCTCGTCTGGGACACGTTTGTGATCATGATCGACTCGTCATTTCGGATACCGCTTCGAATCGAACCCCGGTGGATGTTCCCATTGACCGACTCAAATCTGCATGGTTGAAACCTTTAAATTGGACTTGATCGCAGCTCTTTGCAAAGCCGCACGCCACGTGGCAAGGTCGGATTTTGCCCGCAGCCTGAATTCACTGCAAGTGTAAATGCCGCTGACTATTCATCATCGTATTTGTTGACAATCGGAAACTCCGTTATGGCTACACCCCGAGTCCTTATCGTTCGAGCACCAGGGACCAACTGCGATCAAGAAACAGCTTTCGCTTTCAAACAATGTGGAGCTGAGGTTGAAGTGGCGCATTTGAATCGCTGGCTTGAGTCACCCAATCGCGTCTCGGACTACCAGATTTTATGTTTTCCCGGCGGCTTCAGTTACGGAGATGATATCGCCGCGGGACGGATCGTTGCGTCACAACTGCGAAACCATTTGGCAACCGAGCTACGCGAGTTCACCGCGAAAGATCGGTTGGTTCTGGGCATTTGCAATGGGTTTCAAATCCTGATCAAGTCCGGCTTACTCCTCCCGCCGACCTCCGAAGGTCATTTACCAGCAACCCTCAATTGGAACGACCACGGGCGATTCGAGGATCGTTGGGTCCACCTGAAAGCGCGGTCCGAACAGTGTGTGTTCTTACGGGGTGTGGACAAAATGTACCTGCCGATTGCGCATGCAGAAGGCAAATTCATGGCGGTAGATGAAGCCACTTTGGCGAAGCTCGAAGACGCGGGCCATTTAGCGCTTACCTATTGCGATGCGTCCGGGAACGACGGGGGCGGACTCGGTTTCCCTGACAACCCGAATGGCTCACAAGGAAATGTGGCCGGCGCATGTGACGCGACAGGACGCGTGTTCGGTTTAATGCCGCATCCCGAGCGGCATTTCGATCCCACCCATCATCCCCAGTGGACGCGAATGCCCAAGCGAGAAAAGGGTGAGGGCGCCGTGATTTTCGAGAACGCCGTAAGCTACTTCGGTTAACGTCGTAGGGAGTCGGTATCGAAAAAATGAATGCGATGAGTGTTTTTAGAACACCGCATTTCCAACGCGTTCACATTAGCCTCAGCATGCGCGTTAGCCCCCTCTAAATTTGGAAAGTCACGAGCGAAACTTGCTTTTCGCTTGATCGCGACTGCCTTCAAGAGAGACCCATCCAACAGAAAGGCTTTCAAGCGAGTCTGCTGGTGGGGTATTGGCATTAAGCTCGTTACCGGAGGTCGTTTTGGCTTGGCTCCGCAGCCGTCTTTGCCGGTTGAGCCTGACGTTCAAAAACGACCATGGCATCGCAGGCCTGCAAATCTTCGGACAACTTGGGAATCCAGTAGAAGTGGTCGTTGTCGATGAAGTTGTATTGTTTGAAGGTCTCCTCGGTGGATCCGTCTTGCCGACTTTCCGTCGATTTCACCATCACCATCTCATCGACCGCAGAGCTGATTTCCCACTGGCCGACTGATTGTTGCCTGGCAGGTTGGCCACCGACGGGTGTGATTTCAGCATCCAAAGTGTATGAACCGTCGTTTGCAAAATCGGCTCCCACCAACATGCTTTTAAACGTGCGGACTTGATTCATGAGATTCTGTTTGGCCGCATCGTCATTTAGAGAATCCAGCTTCGCTTGCAGTTTTTCATCCTCGATGTATGCGGCGCCTAACCAGAGGCCCGTGATTGGATGAGATTGATCCGCAACACTTCCCTGCTGCTGCTCTGGACCGGAGGACGTGGTAGAAGTCGCCTCGGCAGGTGCCGGAGTCGCTTCGTTTGAATCACCTCCACCACAACCGGTCAACCATAATGAACTTACCACGAACGTGAACAATACGACTGGGATTCCGATCTTCATCCGGACAACTCCATTTGCCTACTTCTGAACCTGCTGAAACGTAAATATTTTCCCTAAAACGGCGATATTGGGTGGCACCATTTTGATGGTGTTTTGATCCACAAGGGTGACCGTGATTTCGTTAGGATCCTCTTGACCCAATTGGACCCAGATCACCACTTCCTGCTCCATCGATCGAATGGCTTTCCAAGTACCCGTTTTTTCTGATTGCCGGCCGCCGAAATTCGTCCGAGTGATCAGGCTTCCGCCTCGCCCGAATTCCACCTCCATTGTGGCTTCCATCTGATCGACGACCGTTTCGAGAACCGAACCCAAAAACCCGTCCATCGCAGGTTTCGATTTAGATCCACCCGTCATCAATTTCGCGAGTCGGTCAGCACCATCAAGCTCCCACGTCCCCAATAATCTTTCTTCCGTTACGTTCTGGCAGCCGAGTGACGGTAACCATGCGACAACTGCAATCCAGCTGACTAACCAACGGTGTGAATTGATTCGAGAACGTTCCATGACTCGACAACATGGTTGAAGTCGCAACAACGGCCTGCGAACTCTTTGAGGCCCACGGGCACACTGTAGGTCAACGGCAATTTTGCGACAATGGCATCTCGGATCGGTCGGCCACGATAACGCCGCTTGAGCAAGCCTTGCTGAGATCTGCTAGCAGAAAGATTTCGCCGACTAAAACCACGGCCGTGTCGGCGGATGAAATCCGTGCAACCCGTCATCGAGGTTATTGGGTTTCGCGATTCGACAGGTATTTGGAAGTCGACTGAAGATATTTGGTCCGACGGTCTTGGATTTCTGGTGAGCCCCCTTCATTTTCCTTTTCAAGATCTCGAAGGTTTGCGATCGTGTACGGACATTTGAGCACCTCGAGCCTAAATTCAATGTACGCACTTTGTTCAGGGCTGAGAATTCCCAAAAGATAACCACCGAGTTCTTCGCGCGTGGGAACAGAAAGCTGATGCCGACGCCAGATTTCGCCGATGGAGTGCACGCCAGAATCTCTTCTCGAATTGATCGTCGCCAACTTTTCCAGAAGGCCTCGATCGTTTCGAATCGCTTTCTCGATCTCGGCCGCTCTTTCATTGCCTAAAGCCTCTTCAAGATAGGCTTCCAGTTCGGCTTCAGTGAAGGATTCAGACATTGAAGTCCTGCATGCAATGGAGTGGGAAAGAACGTCATGGAAGTGGTTCGCGATGAATTAAAATCATCATCGTTATCGTATCAGGTTTTTTCGAAAACTGCTCCGCAGCCGGGGCACTGGTCCAATATTTCGGCAGGATCGTCGTGGATCGCAACTCTTGTCTTGGGGTTCAACCTTAACAAGAAGAAAGAAACCCCGGTCCGAATGTCGGAACCGGGGAACCGGTCGCGGTCAGAGTTTGCTGATTCGGTAGACGACATTGCGTCATTGCGCAATTTCTATCGTCCCAGGGGCGTGTTAAAAACCGATCCAGAAACCCACGCGACCATTGGAAAAACCGATGCCACTCGGATTGAAATAGGGGGACCGGTAAGACGACCGATATGAGGGGACGCAGGATCTTTGGTAACTCGGGTAGTAATGGCGATGGACCTGAGGCGGATAATAGCGGTACCTCGATGAGTAGTGCCTGGATGCGGTGGACCGCGGAGCACCAAAAACAATTTGGCCTTGTTTCAGTACGGTAGTGCTCGGACCAAATCGATAATTGGACTGGAGTCGCTGCCTCTGCGGCGCATGCCGCGACACCCGATTCTGAGCGCTGGCGATTTCGGTCATACCCAGACTGACAAGTCCAACAACGGCTAAGCTCAATAGGGCCTTTTTCATGGCTGAATCCCTCCGGAGAAAATTGACGTCGTGCATTCCAATTGCGTATTGATTGCCATTCCTTGGCAACTCAATCCAGAAGCATGCCTTGTGCCAGTTTTTTATTGATTCAACCTAAACGTCTAAGGTGCAGTTACTTAGGGTTTTTACGAAGAAGCTGTTGGTCACCTTGTACATAAGAAAGTGACACCATTTCGAAACAAAACGAGTCTGATTGATGGCGCCAGTCGTCGAGCAAACGCGGGACAAAAATCCGACCGGGACGCGTGGTTTAGCGCGGTCGCTGCACAACCTTTGAGTGCACTGCGATGGACGCGAGATTACGCCAACCTGTAATCAGTGAACTTCGTGGGTGGGTCACAGGATTAGAGGGTCACAGGATTAGAGGGTCACAGTGCCGCACTTATCTGATTCCAGGCCCATGCCATGATCACGAAGAAGATCCAGCAGATGGCAACGGTGTAAATGGTGACCAAGAGGGTGACGACGATTTTTCCCGGAACATTGAATGCCTTGCTCACCCACAGAATTGGAANACCGCAACCTGCCGTAAAGCAGAACAAGAGAATCAGAATCGACCACCAAGTATCGGCTTTCCTGAGAAAGTCGGTGAAGCTCCCGTTTGGGGATGGTTTTTTCGTTGGTGGTTCCGAGGAAACATCATTCATGAGAGGCTCGATTCAACCGACTGCGATTTCGATGATCCTTGAATGAAAAACGCCTTTGAGCGTTGTTTGAATTCGACACCTACCTCGTTGCTGCTTACCGAATGACGAGTATGTCTTGGCGACCATTGCTCAGGTCGACAATTTCATGAGGAACCCCAACAATCGGGAGATGGTCTTTTGGAAAATGATCTTCAAAATGTAACACTTCCGGTGAAACGCCGCATCTGCGTCGGCCCGACCAAGGTCATCTGCCCCTAATCGGTAAGCCATCGGTCGGTTACAATGCTCGCTGCGATAAATGCCCAATTTAAGCACCCGCTGTCACTCGGCCATTGTGGTTGCGTGTTTTCCGACCCCTGACACGATCATGGGGCTCGATCGACTCAGGTTGGCCAGAAGAAGATGGTTCCAAGGGGACTCGTCAACATGACAGAACGCCGGATTTTGATCACAGCTGCGTTGCCTTACGCCAATGGACCAATTCACTTGGGCCATCTTGTTGAATATATCCAGACAGATATCTGGGTACGATTTCAGCGGCTTCGCGGTAACCAGTGCCTCTTTGTCTGTGCCGACGACACTCACGGCACCGCGATCATGATCAGTGCTCAGCGACATGGGATCACGGAAGAAGAGTGGATTGAACGTATCAGCCAGGAACACCAGCATGATTTCGCCGGCTTTGGTATTAGTTTCGACCACTACGGAAGCACCAACAGCCCGGAAAATCGGGAACTATGCGGTGAATTCTGGTCGGCTCTTTCGAGTGCTGGGCTGATCGTTGTGAAAGAAGTCGAGCAATTGTTTGATCCGGAAAAAGAGATCTTCCTTGCCGACCGGTTTGTCAAAGGAACGTGTCCCAAATGTCAAGCGGCTGACCAGTATGGAGACAATTGTGACAAGTGCGGTGCGACCTATACTCCGGCGGAGCTGATTGACCCTTTCAGCACCCTATCCGGAGCAACCCCGGTCCTTCGAAAATCGACCCATCATTTTGTGCGGCTTGAAGCGCTGCATGACTTCTTGAACGAGTGGACCCAGTCGGGTGATCACCTGCAGTCAGAGGTTGCCAATTACCTGAAAGGTCATTTTTTACACGAACCACTTCGCGATTGGGATGTTTCTCGACCCGCACCCTATTTTGGATTTGAAATTCCTGACCAACCCGGAAATTACTGGTACGTTTGGTTCGATGCCCCAATCGGTTACATTGCGTCAACAGCCCAATGGTGCCGCCAGCACGGCGAAAATCTAGAGTCGTGGTGGAAGAACCCAGAGACCGAGATTCATCATTTTATCGGTAAAGACATTACGTACTTTCACACTCTGTTCTGGCCCGGCATGTTGAAATCTGCAGGATTCAACTTGCCCAGCAAAGTCCACATTCATGGATTCTTGACGGTCAATGGCGAGAAGATGTCGAAAAGCAAAGGGACTTTCGTCAAGGCATCGACTTATCTCGAGCATTTAGACCCTCAATACCTCCGGTACTTTTATGCGTCTAAACTCGGCCCACGTTTAGATGACATCGACCTGAACCTTGATGAATTTGCATCGAAGGTCAATTCGGATCTGGTCGGCAAAGTAGTCAACCTTGCGAGTCGTACGGCCAAGTTTGTGCAGAGCACGGGGTTATCGACTGAGTATCCGGATGATCAGGGCCTTTTTGCACAAGGCGCCGCTGCTGGAGATGAAATTGCTGCTGCCTACGAAGCGTGTGATTACAACCGTGCGGTCCGGCTCATCATCGAGCTGGCCGATCGAGCAAATCCATTCGTCGAACAGGCTGAACCGTGGAAGCTACGGAAGGATCCCGAACAAGCGGATCGACTGCAAGATGTTTGTACGATTGCATTGAATCTCTTCAGACAGGTTGTCGTTTATTTGTCGCCTTTGCTTCCCAGACTGGCCGAACAAACTTCAGAATTGTTCGGAACACCGATCGAACATTGGGATGATGCACAGACACCCTTGACCGGTCAGGGTGTGAATAAATTCAAACACATGCTCAAAAGAATTGAACAGAAGGATATTGAAGCTATGGTCGAAGAAAGCAAAAACGAAATCGAATCTGAAAATGACACCGAGACGACCAACACTCCATGGAGCGACAGCGACCAACCGCTTCAAGATGAACCCTTGGCGGAGACGTGTACGATTGATGATTTCGCCAAGGTGGATTTGCGAGTCGCCCGAGTTATCGAGGCGGAACATGTACCCGAGGCCAACAAACTACTGAAGCTGACCTTGAGCTTGGGTGGCAATGAGCGTCGTCAGGTGTTTGCGGGAATCAAAAAAGCCTATGAGCCAGAAAAACTTGTGGGTCGACTTGTGGTGATGGTCGCCAATTTACAACCGAGAAAAATGAGATTCGGGCTAAGTGAGGGAATGATTACCGCTTCGGGACCCGGCGGTGCTGACGTTTTCCTCTTGAGTCCCGACTCCGGTGCCGTTCCCGGACAAAGGGTTCACTAGACGGCCGATTTTTGTTGGTCCACTTGACCAATTTTCCGCCGCTAGAATCGCGGTTCGTGACTCGTCAGTTGCCGGTGGATTCCGCAACCGCAACTGGTGTTCGAGTTTCCGTTCAGGTATGATGTCGGTTTGATAAGTATTTTAAATTTTCCTTGACTACGGATGATCCAATGGCACGTAAGGTCGCGAATCGCAAAGAGTTGCGAGCAGAAGCAGAAGCCGCTGAAACGGCCCCAAAAAAGAAGAAAAAGGCGACCAAGCGCAAGTCTCGTGCGAAAGATCCAACGCCTGAACGCGTCAAATTGTACTGGGGAGTTTTCAGTCAGTCTTTAAAACGCGTTGCCGTCTATGAATACACGGATAAGAAATCGGCGGTGAAGCGA
The DNA here is from genome assembly GCA_022448315.1 of Pirellulaceae bacterium. Classification (GTDB taxonomy): domain Bacteria; phylum Planctomycetota; class Planctomycetia; order Pirellulales; family Pirellulaceae. The sequence continues at coordinate 127,632 of JAKVCA010000001.1, forward strand.
GCGGAAGAACTCAGTGCCTCCGGTAAGTCGCCCCACTTCGTTCAGAAGGTCAAAGAGGTCGTTGAAGAAGCCTGATCCCTTTAGCAATACACAACAGGTTGTCCTCTGAGCTTCTGTCCAGAGTCATCGCCTCGTCATTGTGTTTGGCCAAAAACCAAACCGGGACGAGGCGTTTTTAATGCTGAGTTCAGCCTTTCCTTTTTTGGCCGCGGACTTCGTTTATCGCGTGATTTTTCACTCCTTCATTTCCTCAGACGAGTGGCCGCTGCCCGACCGTGTCGTCCAATAAGAGACGAGTCGTCCGCAGCCAAATATCGTCAAAGTTCCAATCGCAATCGTAAGGTTGGCATTCAAGTGGTTGATCATCCAACTGGGAACGGCATCGTTCGTTGCCAGCATGGGGGTAAGGCTTAACCAGCAGATGACCAGCACACCGAAGACCACCCCGGTCACAGCTCCGACTTTAGTCGAGGCTCGTGCAAAAAGTCCGAGCAGGAACAGACCGAGCATTCCTCCCGCAAAAACCCCTGACAGCTTCCACCAGGTTGCGAGGACACTCTCCGTTCCCATCATCATCAGCGCCGCACCTGTACCGATTCCGGCCATCACAAGCGTCGCAATGTACAGAACTCTCATGGATGTGGATTCGTTGGTTTTCGGGTTCACATATTGTCGGTAGAAATCGGATAAGAAAATCGTGGCCGAACTATTCAGGCTCGTATCCACACTACTCATGGCAGCCGCGATCAATGCCGCGATCAGCAAACCCGAAATGCCGGGTGGCATTTGGGTCACAATAAAATTCGGAAAGGCATCATCGCCCAAGTCGGCAACGCCCACATTGTCCAGTTCCGCTTGAATGTACTCTTCATCAATCGGAGCATCTTTTTGGTCGAGTTTCTCGATCGCAATCCCTCGCCTAATCTCGACAATTTGATCCGGGTGAACCGTGTAAAAGGCAAACAGTGCGGTGCCAATAAAGAAGAAAACCGCGGAAATGGGCAGATAAAGCCAAGCGCCCAGCCAGATGCTCTTCTTGGCTTCGCGCTCGCTCCGCGCGGTGTGATATCGTTGAACAAAGCTCTGATCGATTCCAAAGTTGTTCAAGTTGATGAAAATGCCGTAAATCAGCACGACCCAAAACGTCGATTCGATCAGGCTACCGCTGAATGACCCAAGGGAAAACTTACCGTGAGCCTGAGCGACTTCAATCGTTTGCGGAAGTCCCCCGGGCATTCCATTGATCACCAGAAAGAGGACAAGGACAGCGCCGACCGTCAACACAATGCTTTGAACAACATCGGTCCAAATCACAGCTTCGATACCACCCATCACCGTGTAGAGGGCAATCAAGATTCCTGCGAGAACAATTACCCACTCCTGTGGCCAACCGGTTAAGGCCGTCAAGGCAAGGGAAACCCCAAATAAAATGGTTGCGATACGAGCCACCTGGGTGAGCAGGTAACAGATGGCGGCGTAATTTCGAGCCCATTTACCAAATCGTCTTTCCAGGTGTTCGTACGCGGAGATTGCGCCGCTATTGCGATAAAAAGGGATGAAAACTCGAGACGCAATCCAAGCGGCAATGGGAATCGACAGGCTGAAAACAAAGAAGTTCCAGTTGCCGTTGACCGCTTTGCCTGGAACGCCGATGAACGTATTGCTGGAAAGGTAAGTCCCAAAGATTGATAGGCCCACGGCCCAACCGGGTAACGAGCGACCAGCTGCCATGAATTCGTCCGTGGTTCCACTCCTTCGAACGAACCAGCATCCCAAGATCACCACGGCCAACAGGTAAATCGCCAAAACAATGAGATCAATGGTCGGCAAGGTATTCATGCAATTGTCGGTGCCCATCGTTTTTGGACGTTTTGAAACCCGCCTGAACGACGTGAGCCATCAGCTTAATCCAAACGGGCTTGAAATCAGAGTGCCGGATCAAGCAAGAATATCATGGAGCACGCGGCCCTCGTCGGTGGGCCCAATGAGTCGATTGTCGAGTCCCTGAAAGGGAAACGAGAATCGATGCGGGTCAAGACCAATCTGATGCAGGATCGTCGCTTGGAGATCACGAACATTGACCGGGTTCTCCGCAATGTAATATCCGATTTCATCGGTTTGGCCATAGGCCAGACCCGGTTGGATACCGCCGCCCGCCATCCACATGGTATAGGCGTGGGGATGATGATCTCGACCAATGAATCCTTTTCTCAAATCAGAGCGCACATTGTTCTGCATCATGGGTGTTCGACCAAACTCACCGCCCCAGACAACCAGAGTGGAGTCCAGCAATCCACGGCGCTCAAGATCGACCAACAGTCCGCTGATGGCTCGATCAATTTGCCGACACTTGATGGGTAATGTTTCGTCACATGACTCCCCAGGTGAACTACCGTGATGGTCCCACCCCCAATCGTACAACTGCACAAAACGGACTCCCTGCTCAACAAGGCGGCGTGCCAGCAAGCAGTTATTCGCAAACGTCGGATCATCACCTTTGTAAAGTGGCCGGGGATCATCGGCCTTCTCAGCTGCGGATTGGAATCCGGGCATCGCACCGTAAAGTTCGAGGGTTTCTTGGTTTTCCTTGGCCAGATCCATCACCTCGGGCACCGCAGTCTGCATCCGATAAGCCAGTTCGTATTGTGAAATGCGTGTCAGCGTTTCAACATCTCCGACCTGGTGAAATCTTTCTCGATTCAAGTCGTTGATCGCGTCCAGAGTGTGCCGCCGAGTTTTCCTTGTGATCCCCTCGGGATTGGACAGATAAAGCACTGGGTCGCCCTCGGTCCGACACTGAACGCCTTGATAAACCGTGGGTAAAAAGCCTGATCCCCAGAGGCTCTTGCCGGCGCTTGGGGTTTTGCCTCCGGACACCAATACGACAAATCCGGGAAGGTTCTTATTTTCGCTTCCCAATCCATAGGTCACCCACGAACCCATAGAGGGATATCCCAATCGAGGTTGCCCTGTATGCAACAACAATTGGGCTGGCGAATGATTGAATTGATCCGTATTGACCGATCGAATCACGCACGTTTTATCGACCACCTTCGAGAAATGCGGAAGGAGTTCACTGATCCACTGCCCGGACTCACCTCGTTTCTGGTAATCGAACAAAGGTCCCAACATTTTGGGAACCCCTTTGATGAAAGCGAATCGTTTTCCCTCGAGGTACTCTTGAGGACATGCCTCTCCGTGATATTTGGCCAACGCCGGTTTATTCTCAAAGAGGTCAATCTGAGAAGGTGAGCCTGCCATGTGCAGATAGATGACGGACTTGGCTTTTGGATCCTTCAATCGACCTGTTACTGAATCTTGGCTTCCCGAATCTTGGCGAGCCAATGACGGTTGCTGCATTAAACTGGCCAATGCCATGCCGCCCACACCCAGACCGGCATGCCCGAGAAAATACCGACGTGTTGATGTCGCAAGGTGCTCAATTTTTGAAAGCATATTTCTTGCCTCTATCTGGGAGGTCATTCGTCGTCTCAATTTCTGGTCAATGTTTCGTCGAGATTGAGCAGGACATTGCTCACCAACATCAACGCCGCGAGTCGAGCCGGATCTTCTATTGTCGAAGCGTCAACCTTTCCCGCTTTGAGTAGGGCGGTTGCCTGTTCGGGATGGTTCTTGAAGTCCTGAATCGACGTGTTCAATAGGTCTTCAAGTCGTGACATCTCGCGTTCATTTGGCGTTCGTGCCAATACTCGCCGGAATCCATAGTCCAATCCATTGTGTTTGGCGTTGTCGTTGCCGATCATCTGTTTCGCCAAACCCGCTGCAGCCTCGATGTATACGGGATCATTCAGTGTCACGAGTGCTTGGAGTGGCGTATTGGTGCGAATCCGCCGAATCACACAAACCTCTCGCGACCCCGCATCGAAGGTCAACATCGAAGGGTAAGGGCTTGTCCTTCTCCAATACGTGTAAAGCGCTCTTCGGTGCCGATCTTGACCTTCACTCGTTTTCCACTTGAGGGTGCTGTAGGTTGTTTGCCAGATCCCTTCAGGCTGGGGAGGCATCACTGACGGACCTCCGATTTTTCGACTCAAAAGACCTGCAACTTGGAGTGCCTGATCTCGAATCGTTTCCGCTGGCAATCGAAATCGCGGTGCCCGTGTCCACCAACGATTCTCAGGGTCGACTTGCTGTTGTCGTGGGGTGGTCTTCGATGATTGCTGGTAAGTGCTCGACATCACGATCGTCTTGCAGAGGCTCTTGGTCGACCAACCCATTTCCCCTTGATAACGAACGGCCAGCCAGTCGAGTAACTCTGGATGACTGGGTAGGGTTCCCTGAACGCCGAAATCTTCTTCGGTTTCGACCAAACCGCGACCAAAAAGTTGTGCCCAGATTCGGTTCACGGCCACACGTGCCGTCAGCGGATTTTCAGCGGCAACCAGCCATTGAGCGACCCCGAGTCGGTTCATCGGTGCTCCATCCGGAAAATCATGAAACGCCCCCAGAATTCCCGGTTGGACGACTTCGCCAGGTTGCAGAAAGTTTCCCCGAAGGTGAATGCGGGTTTCGCGGTTTTGAGACGAGCCCAGTTCTTTCATGACCGGTGTACGAGGAATCGATTTCACCAATCGATCTTTTTTCTCGCGAAGACCTTCGAGTTGGGAAAGTTGGTCTGCCGTGGCGGGCCATTGTCTGCGAAAGGCCTCGGCAAGTTGCTCTCGTTGTTCAACGGTTCGTTGATTTTCGGGGAGTCGGGCCAAATCGCCGAGATCTTGAGGATCCGGCGTGAGTACCTGCTCGGTCCCTTTCGCCAGTGAAATCCGAAAACGGCCCAGGACGAGTCGGTTACCGTAGTTCTGTATCAACGTGATCTTCAACCGCTGATCTTTTTTGGGTTGAAAGGGCACGCCAAATCGAAACACCGCGACGTGCGGCTGACCTTTTTTGGGTGAGATGGCCCAGCCCGTTTTCTGATCTCCATCAAAAGCATTTTTTACGGGCCAGTCGGATTGCGAGAAATCCGCCTGCGCGCTTTGAATCGGAATTCTGACGCCCTCGCGATTTTCTCCGGTATAAACGTCAATCTGAATTTCGCTTAAAACGAAATTTGGGTCACGATCATTCCGACCGGGGCCACCTCCTTGGATGCTGGGATCGGTCAAAGCCTCCAATCGCAAAGCATCAAATTCTCCTTCGGGGAGATCGTCATAGGTAACGATGTATGTCTCTTTGTCCGCGGCGACGCCTTTGGCCAGAATAGAGTGGTCGGGACGCGCTTCCAGTTGCGTCTCAGAGTGGGTCTCCATGGTCTGCGGCACAAGCTTGTTCCATACCGAGCTTTTGGCAAGCTCTTGAATCCATGCCTCCCGGGCTACTTTGAGAACATCGGTCTCCTGACGATAGGCCGTTTCGAGAGACTGTATCGAGTTTTCCAGAGTCAGAAGCTCTTTTTGTTGAGACCTGGTTGGCGTTGCTGCTCGGGGTTCGTCGTCCGAACGATCCATATCCGCCGTTTGGTTAAAAAGGGCATAAAACTCGTAGTATTCTCGATGTTGGATTGGATCGTACTTATGGGTGTGGCATTTCGCGCATCCCATGGTGAGGCCCATCCAAACTTGCAAGGTGGTATCAACGCGATCTTTAACTGCGAGTACCCGGAATTCCTCGTTATCTGTTCCCCCCTCGTCGTTGGTCATGGTGTTTCGGTGGAATGCCGTTGCGAGTTGTTGGTCAGACGTTGGATCTTCAAGCAAATCTCCCGCGATCTGTTCGATCGTAAATTGATCAAAAGGTAGATCCTGGTTGAACGCTTGTATCACCCAATCTCGATATCGCCATATCTCACGCGGATTGTCTTTTTCGTATCCTTTCGTGTCTGAATATCGAGCCAGATCCAACCACATTCGTGCCCAATGTTCTCCGAATCGATCACTCTCAAGCAAACGGTCAACCAGAGTTTCATAAGCATTGGGCGAGGGGTCATCGACGAATCGATCAACCGCCTCCGGTGTCGGTGGTAAACCCGTCAAATCCAGACTAAGCCGGCGTATGAGCGTTTCACGGTCCGCGGGTGTTGACCCAGACATGTTACGCCGATCCCATTGAGCCATGACAAAATGATCAATGGGATTTTTAGGCCAAGCAGGGTTCGAAACTTCGGGAAGCTTTGAAAGTTCAGGGGGAATTTGGGACCAATGTTCGGAGTATTCCGCCCCGGACCGGATCCAGAGTTCGATGAGCGCAATTTGCTCTGCTGAGAGTGCGTGGCCCGTCTCGGGCGGCGGCATTTTCACGTCTGGATCTTTCTCGCGAAGTCGGATAACCAACTCACTTTCATCAGGATTTCCTGCAACGATTGCTGCGGATCGACCTTCCTGAGAGACGGCGCCTTTGCGAAGATCAAGTCGCAAATCAGCCTCGCGAGCTTCTTGATCGGGACCGTGGCAGGCGAAACAATTTTTGGCGAGTAAAGGTCGGATATCTCTTTGGAAACTCACCTCTTGTGATTGGGTCAATTGTGGCAAAATCGCCATCGCGATGATGAAAAATAAGAGGCTGAATGAATCTCGAATCATGATTGTTTCTCGGTGAATCGTCTTTTATCCCTGAGACATAATAACTTCTGACCCAGCTTGGGTCATTCCCGGCGTGACTCGCCAGCAATTTGATTGAGTACGTGTTCGAGTAGGATTAAAATCGCCAGACTTGATACGAAGTCCTTCAGGTTGCTTTCTGATTAAATGGGGATCGAATATGGCTGGTCGGTGGTTTTTTGTTCTACTTTTTGTCGCTGGATTGGCCAGAACGAGCACGTCGCAAGAACCACCAAACTTCATCGTTTTTGTCGCCGATGACATGGCCTGGGAAGACTGTGGCGCGTACGGTCATCCAAATATTCAGACCCCTCATATGGATCGACTTGCCCGGGAGGGCATGAAGTTCGACGCCGCATTTTTGACTTGCTCATCTTGCAGCCCAAGCCGATGCTCGATTTTGACAGGAAGATACCCCCATGCGACCGGTGCCAGCGAGCTTCACCAACCCTTGCCTCAAGATCAAGCGCTGTTCACCGAACCGTTGAATCAAGCGGGATATTTCACCGCAGCCGCTGGTAAATGGCATTTGGGTCCTCATGCCAAATCTCAGTTTGACCTGATCAAGGGGGGTGGAGGTCCGGGAGGTGAAGGTCATTGGGTCAATGTGATTCAGGAAAGGCCCAAGAATCAACCGTTCTTTTGCTGGTTTGCCTCCACCGATCCCCACCGGAATTATCAAGAGGGTGCAATTCCCAAGCCGCATCGACCTTCTGAAGTGATTGTTCCCCCGATATTTCCCGACACGCCAGACGTCAGAAAAGACATCGCACTCTACTACGATGAAGTCAGTCGCTTTGATGCAGGCATCGGATCGGTTATTCAGGAGCTTGAGCGTCAGGAGGTTCTCGACAACACATTCCTGCTTGTCATTACTGATAACGGTCGCCCATTTCCTCGTTGCAAGACGCGGGTCAATGTCGATGGGGTCAAGACGCCTTTTATCGTGCGATTCCCTTCTCAAGTCGAGCAGGGAGTGACATCAGATTCGCTGGTCTCAACCGTCGATATCGGTCCCACTATTTTGGATCTTGCCGGTGTGAGAATTCCCGATTCGTTGCAAGGCGTTTCGCTCAAACCCGTTTTGCTTGACCCTGAAACCGAAGTGCGCAAGTACGCTTTTGCAGAGCATAATTGGCATGATTATCGGGCTTATGAAAGGGCAATCATCAGCCCTGATTATCTTCTGATCAAAAACTGGGCGCCAGAGTTGCAGGGGACGCCACCTGCAGACGCGGTTCGAAGTCCCACCTATCGCGAAATGAACCGACTTCTGGAAGCGAAT
>JAKVCA010000001.1:135572-244634 GCA_022448315.1 Pirellulaceae bacterium
ACACCCAAGATCGATTTGATTGTGCGGGATTTTTAAGGGTACTTACGAACGAAACACCATCGACATTGGATGGCGAGGGGTTCGCACCAGTGAGTTCGTGAAAACTCGGAAGAAAATCGCTCATGTCTACGAGTGCATCCGTCTTTTGGCCTCCATGAATTGCTGCGGGCCACCGGACGATCATTGGGACGTGGGTACCGCTGTCCGTCAGCTTTCCTTTACCACCCGGGATGAGAGTTCCTCTCCAATCGGATTGAACTGGAACCCGTTGGTATTGGCCATTTTCCGCGGTCAAAATCATCCGCTGGGGTGTTCCATTGTCACTGGTAAATACGACGACCGTGTTGTCTTCCAGTTGCAAGTCTTCAAGGGCTTGCATCAGTCGACCGATTTTTTGGTCCATCGACTCGACCATTTCACGGTAATTCTCATAGCGACCCTTGGGTCCGTAAGGGACTGGATTTGCAAGATCGTCGGTCACGTCGTGACATAAGGCCATGGAGTAAAATGCACAAAATGGATTCTTGCGATTTCGTTTCATGAAGTCGATCAAAAAATCCGTGTAAACATCGGGACCGTATTGATCACTCACGTCGTTTCTCTGTTTTCCGTTTTCGTAAATCCACGGATCAAAATACCTCGCTCCTTCGTGCCATCCAAACAGGCAGTATTCGTCAAATCCCAAACGATAAGGGTGATCAAGGTCATCTTTCAATAGCGTCAGTTGCCACTTACCAGCCACCGCGGTGGTGTATCCTCGATCCTGCAACAGACGCCCCAAAGAGACTTCTTCAGCGTCCTTGGGGAAGGTTCCCCATCTTGGGTGACTCCAGCGAAACGGATACCGTCCGGTCATGAGCGTTAATCGGGTCGGATGACAGACGGCCATACTGTAGCAATGATCAAAACGCATACCTTGAGAGGCAAGACGATCCAAATGTGGTGTCTCGTAAGTTCTTCCTCCGTAACAACCGAGCGTTTCGACGCCCAAATCGTCAGCGAGAATTAGAAGCAGGTTAGGTTTTTCACTACCCCATGACGACGTCAACACAAAGCTAAACACGATACAACTCGTGACACTCAAGCAGGTGATTTGTCGTGTTGATATCCCCCGTCGTTGATTTGTGTTCCGGGACGACCGATTTCGTTTCTCGGTTTCAATCTTCATTTCCAAGACTTTCTGCTTTCGAGATGTCCGTCAATCGGCGGGCAATTATAAATGAAAGAGGCGAACCCAACACTGCTCAGAACGACACAGAAATTCGATGATCGATTTTGACGAATCAGAAATCAACCGCCTTCGAACATTGAAGGATGGCTACCGCGACCGCCTTCTGCATGACACCTTACCGTTTTGGCTCAGGTACGGTGTCGATCATCAACATGGTGGCATCATGACGTGCCTCGATCAGAATGGCGCGATTGTGGACACGGATAAGGGGGTGTGGCAACAAGCAAGGTTTGCGTGGCTTATGGGCGAGCTTTACAACCACGTTGAACCACGTGGTGATTGGCTTGAACTCGCGGTAAACACGGCTGCTTTTATTTCATCCTGTGCCTTTGATCCTGACGACGGGAGAATGTGGTTTCAACTGACGCAGGACGGTCGTCCACTACGCAAGCGGCGATATGCGTTTTCTGAAAGTTTTGCAGCGATTGCCTACGGTGAGTTGGCAAAAGCCACCGGTGATGCATCCTATCGAGAACAGGCCATTGATTGTTTTTCATCGTTCATCAAACAGATGTCATCGCCCCGGGATCCTGCACCGAAATGGACGGACGTCCGACCTACTCGTGGGCTTGGTTTCCCGATGATCACGCTTAACACGGCCCAAGAGCTTCGAGAGAGTATTGGCTGGAGTGATGCCAGTATATGGATTGATCAAAGTATTGAGACCATTCGAAAGTACCATTTGAACACGGACTTACAGTGTGTCCTTGAAACGGTTTCACCCGAGGGAAAGTTGATTGATCATCTCGATGGCCGAGTTTTGAATCCTGGCCATGCCATCGAAGGTGCTTGGTTTATTCTCTGGGAAGCCCTTTATCGGCGTGACCGAGATCTTGTCGGGTTGGGTTGCCAGATGCTCGATTGGATGTGGCAGAAAGGGTGGGACGATGAATATGGTGGAATCCTTTATTTTGTCGATGCTCGTGGCGGACCTGTTTCTGAGTATTGGCATGATATGAAATTCTGGTGGCCCCAGAATGAGACCATCATTGCGACCTTGCTCGCATATATTCTCACCGGTGAATCCCGTTATCTTGAATGGCACACCAAGATTTATGACTGGGCTCATCAACTGTTTCCTGACCCCAAGTCTGGCGAATGGTTTGGTTATCTGCACCGCGACGGGCGTTTAAGCACACCGGTGAAGGGAACCTTGTGGAAGGGTCCATTCCATTTACCAAGAATGCAGCTCGTCTGCTGGAAACTGATCGAAAGATATGAGCGAAATGGGTTTCAGCCATTGATGACCTGATGACCTGATGACCTGATGACCTGATGACCTGATGACCAAAGCCCTTCGCTCATCAAGGTGATTCAACTCCGCGACATTTCTTCTCTTGGGGTTGATCTACTTAGACGAATTGGTGTGGGGTGCTATCTCTTGCCAGTTTTCAATTTTCAAGATTGGCAATGCGAATTGAGTTTGCCTGGACTCCTCGATCGTATCCAAAGCGCGAAAGACTTCCCAAGAGAGTTTTTTGTCTTTGGGCCAAGTAATCGAACCGGGTTCGACCGTCCATAAACCTAAATTAAGTCCGCCTTCCCGTTCATGATCAATCCATCGGTGGTAATGAAATGCCTGAATGGAATCGAGCGGCTTGATCTTCTTCCAGGCGTACGCGAGCGCTGCCGCCTGCATTTGTTGGGACGCTAAAGAATCATCTGACGAATGAAAACCCTGCTCAGACAGCAGGATGGTACGTAATTTCTTCCCGAGATAGAGGTAGTTGTCCTGTTTCATCCAACGGTCGAGAACGTGGATATTCTTGAATGTGATTTGGGCGGTTTCGAAGTGATCGTCGGATTTACGGTCGAGCCAAGTTCGAGGGTTGAACAGATTTTCAGGGTACGGATGAAACGCAACACCCCATTCAAAATCTCCGTGGTGCTCGGAATCAAGTGCTAAGAGTTCCATCAATCGCCGGCTGCGATAAAAACGCCTTGGATTCGGCCGATGCGATTCATTCCAATGGTGGGTTAAGGTGATGAAAACCTGAGCATGGGGATCATAACTTCGCACACTGAAGTAAGCGATCCGAAGTGATCTTGTGTATTGTTCCATAAACTCAACATCGGTTTTTTCACCTGCGTTGGTCCAAACCCAGGCGGCATCAACTTCGTTGTGAATAATCCAGTGGGTGATGCGACCATTCGGAAAATCGATGGGTCCATACCTTTCAGCTAAGAACCTCATGCAACCGCTGTAGTATTGAACCCCTTCAGGGGTGACGACGTTCGCGAGTGTATAGTGGCCATCGATCGCATCAGGGTGAACCAGAACCTCACCCAGGGTATGATCTCGCGTCGTCCGGGGAATCAAAATGATGGCCGACACCACCATTTGGTTCTGATGGGCGAACTTCAACAATCGATCCAACTGTCGGATGTAGGTGGGATTGAAATAGAACTCCTTACCACCGTACTGACGCGTGATATTGCCCTCTCTTTCTGTACGCAATAACGAATTCAGCGTGATATTGACAGTAAGGTGTCCCACACCCAATTCAACAAGGTCGTCAAAAAGTCGAGGGTCTGGGTGAATGCCACCCAGCCCTTTGACCGTTTTTGCTTTAGCGGGTTCAAGGTTTTGATGAACCGCAGCATTTGAGACTTCGGATGCCCACAGCAACCTGGTCAACTTTTTGAGGGGTTGCGAATGACCACTGGTTAGGAAAAAACGAGACAAGATCCGGTCCCGGTCGTCTGACCAGCGCGGAAAACTCATTCGGAAAAACCCCGTCTCATCCAGTTCAACTTGCTGAATGATTTGCGCGTTGGCGAGATCATTCTTTGAGTGGTGCGGTGCAAGTTCTGCCAGAAATCGCGGTCTTTTCGATTCGATATCGCATCGACCTTCAATCGTGACTGTTGATCGATTCACAGAAATTTTTTCGATGCTTGAGTGAGACCGATTGTCTTCGGCCATTGCTCTAGTCGAAAGCCTCGGCAATTCGTCCATGATGAATATCAGGGATACCCACAGAAAGGGCATGATTCCGTATGTTTTCATCAACCCACTCAACATCATGTTGTTGTCCTTGCCAAATATCCCGTGAAGAATTCGCGACTCCTGTCGCTTTCTATACCCCACTGATTCACGAATATTGGCCCATTATTAATTCGCTAGGTTGTTGCTATGATCCACTAGGTGATCATGATCCCGCAAAGAGTCATCTGATCGCCATCTCCGTGATGTCTTCCATCACGTCTTTACCTTGTATCGAGGCAATTCAGTACAGATGACCGAAAGGCACGTTTCAAGCCGCCGCAGATTTGACGAAAACAAAATCAAGCTTAACGAGCAAATATCGGCTCAGTTTCATCAGGCAAGCAAATTGCGTGAGCGATCATCTTGGACACTGATCAAGAGTTTTTTCGGTCTTTTGAGATTCCATCGCCGTTCCGTTGTGTTTTCGTTGGTCACCCTGACTTTTGCAACATGCCTGGCTTTGGTTCCGCCGGCATCAACCAAGTTCATTATTGATAATGTCATCGGTGATCAACCTCTGCCATCCTGGTTTCCGAAATTCGTGCCGACCGATCCTTGGAAGTTGCTGCTGTTGATTACTTTGACCGTTTTGGGCGTATCGTTCCTAAAAACGTTGCTCCATATCTCGAGTCGTTGGCACGCCACTCGAATCACAAAACTCATCCAGATGTCCATGCGGAAACGTGTTTTCGCTCATGCCATTCGCCTGCCCTTGCACCGAGTTCAAGAAATTAAATCCGGTGGCGCCGCCAGTATTTTACGCCAAGATGCGGGAAGTGTTGGAGATCTCGTATTCGGAATGATTTACAACCCCTGGCGAGCCTTGATTCAGTTATTAGGTAGCCTAACGATTCTTGCATGGGTCGACTGGCGTCTTTTGTTGGGTGCAATAGGGATTGTCCCTATTGTCTACGTGACTCATCGGACATGGATTAGTCGCATACGGCCCCAACATCGACGTGTGCGAGCTCAACGGGAAGAAGTCGATGCACTGGCAACCGAGTCATTTGGGGGTATGAGGGTGGTTCGGGCGTTCAGTCGCCAAAGGTCAGAAACTCGACGCATCATGCGTGGCAACCATGTTATGGGCCGCTTGGAACTACTCGCATGGTGGTGGACGCGGGGGATTGAAATCGTCTGGGAAACCATCATTCCCGTAGCAAGTGCCGGTTTGATGATATACGGCGGCTGGCAAGTCATCGAAAGTGAATTGACGCTCGGCGACCTCATGATGTTTCTTGTTTATCTTTTGATGCTCCTCGAACCCCTCGCCGTTCTCGCTTCCAGTGCTGCGACATTCCAAAACAGCTTGAGTGGTCTCGATCGGGTGCTTGATCTGCTGGATGAACCACTGGAAATGGCAAGCGATTCACCGCTGCGTAAAATCGACAAATCGCTGGTTCAAGGCGGTTTGTCCTTTGACGAAGTCGGCTTCCATTACCATGGCAGCGAAATTGAAGCATTGAAAAGTATCTCCATCGATATCCAGCCCGGAGAGACACTCGCGCTTGTTGGCCCCAGTGGCGCGGGCAAAACAACATTCTGTAATCTCGTCGCCCGATTTTATGATCCGACTCAAGGTGCGATTTATCTAGATGGTACCGATCTGAGAGAGTATGACGTCGAAAGCTATCGACAGCTCATCGGAATTGTCGAGCAGGATGTCTTCCTGTTTGATGGGACTGTTGCTGACAATATTGGTTATGGTGATCTCGCTGCACCTTTACATCAGGTACAGGCTGCGGCGGTTATCGCCAATGCGGACGAGTTCATTCAGAAGTTGCCACAAGGGTACGATACGCTTATTGGCGAACGGGGCGTCAAATTAAGTGGTGGTCAGCGGCAACGATTAGCCATCGCGCGTGCTGTGCTCGCTGACCCAAAAATCTTGATTCTGGACGAAGCGACCAGCAACCTTGATAGTGAAAGTGAACGCCTCATCCAGAAAAGTCTTGTGGAACTCATGAAGTCCAGGACCAATTTCGTGATTGCTCATCGTCTCAGCACGATCCGGCATGCGGATCGCATCATCGTCATTGACGATGGGCAGATAGCAGAGCAGGGGAGTCATACCGACTTGATGAAGTTGGGAGGTCACTATTTCGAAATGGCCCAACTGCAGTCGAGTCACGCTACGCTTGATGCTGCTGACTGACCTAACTCCGTATCCACTTTAAACCCATCTAACGTTTGAGAAGAATTCAAGCTGGGCTAACTCGCGAAGCTAAACATCAAGGTTCTTCACTTCAAGTGCATGTTTCTCGATGAACTCCCGTCGAGGTTCCACTTTGTCGCCCATCAAGACACGAAACATCTCATCTGCTGCTCCTGCGTCTGCCATGGTGACTTTGAATAGTGTGCGGTTCGCTGGATCCAAAGTGGTTTCCCTGAGCTCTTCCGCATTCATTTCACCGAGACCTTTAAAGCGAGTTACAGACAAGCCTTTTTCACCCGCTGACCGGACCGCGGCCAACAACCCGCGCAGATCATCGATTCCTATTTCATTTTCGCCCCGTCTCAAAGCAAATCGACTTTCATCCATTCCTGTGCGATCTTGCGGCATCAGATCTTCGATGTTGAATCCCATCTCCTGAAGATCTTGTAAGCACGTATTAATGGTTTTTACTTCGTGAAACTCTGTAATCAAAAGCTGGCTGGCTGAAATTCCTTCGTTTTCCTCGGATGACTCATCACCCTCAGAGGATTTAACCTGAGCTGATTCGCCCGTTTCCTCTTCATGTGCCTTGAGAAAGACATCCATCTCCGATCTTTGTGAGAACCAATGCTCATCTCGACCAAGAAATACGTGGTAAACGGGGAGTCGACCGGTTTCGAAATTCATTCGCTCGCTATGAGCACGGAGACTGATTCCACGTCTCTCGAGCGCGAGAATTGCTTCTTCAATGACAGCGAGTGTCCGGCATAGAGTCGCCATTGCTTCGCCTTCAACGAGTCGGCCATCGCGAGGATCAAACACGGAGTCTCCAAGACCGCGTTGCAAAAGCTGATTTTTCATCTCCTCTTCAGTCTGGACGTAATACGTTTCTTTCTTGCTTTTAACTCTGAAGAGCGGAGGTTGCGCCACATAAACATGCCCGCTGGCTATGAGGTGGTACATCTGACGATAGAAGAAACAAAGCAATAGCGTTCGAATATGAGATCCATCAACATCCGCATCGGTCATGATGATGATCTTGTTATAGCGTCGCTTGCTTAAATCCTGATCCGCACCGACGCCGCAACGAATGGCATTGATCATGCTCTGGACTTCTTCGTTGGCAAGAACTTTATCCTCTCGCGCCTTGTAGGCGTTGATGATCTTACCACGCAAAGGCAGAATCGCCTGGAAATCTCTGAGGCGACCACCCTCGGCGCTGCCGCCAGCCGAATCACCTTCGACCAGATAGAGTTCGCAGCGTTCCATCTCGTTACTCAGGCAATCCCGCAATTTTCCAGGCAAACCGCTTCCACCCAGAGCCGATTTACGCCGTACCAGTTCTCGGGCTTTTTTCGCAGCTTCCCGTGCTTCGGCGGCCTGAATGCCCTTACGAACTATGATCTTTGCCGTGCCGGGATTCTCTTCGAGATATTTCGTTAAAAACTCGTTGGTGACGGACTGGACAATACTCTCGACTTCACTGTTGCCCAACTTCGTTTTCGTTTGCCCTTCAAATTGTGGATGAGGGACACGCACGGAAATCACGAGGGTCAGCCCTTCACGGAAATCTTCCCCAGTGACCGAGATATTTTTGAACATGTTATTTTGTTTGCCATAACTGTTCAAACAGCGGGTCAGTGCGGATCGGAATCCACTCAGATGAGTTCCGCCTTCGTGGGTATGAATGTTATTCGCGTAGGTGCGAATATTTTCAGTCAGGTCTGTGGAGTACTGCAAAGCCAAGTCGTAACCAATGCCATCCTGCTCACCCTGACAGTAAATGACTTCCTTGTGAATTGCATCGCTTGACCGATTCAAATGCTCAACGAACTCTATGATGCCACGTTCATAGAAGAATTCGTCGCCTTCACCATTACGTTCATCCTTGAACACGATACGTACACCACTATTCAAGAAAGCGAGTTCTTGTAGACGTTTATGGAGAATTCCATAGTCAAACTTGGTTGTCTGAAAGATCTTGCCATCCGGCTTGAATGTGGTCTTCGTCCCAACCCGATCGGAACTACCGATGCGTGATACAGGCCCCGTGGGTACGCCGCGCTCATATTCCTGTTGATAAACGCCGCCTTCTCGGCTGACTTCAACTTCGGACCATTCAGATAGAAAATTGACAACAGTCACACCGACACCATGAAGACCTCCCGATGTCTGGTAAGCACCCTTCTCAAACTTTCCACCGAACTTCAAGACCGTCATTACGCCCTCGAGGGTCGAAACCTCCCGGTCCATTTCTTCACTCAACTGATCGTGGCGATCGATTGGAATCCCTCGACCATCATCTTCAACCGTCACTGAATTATCGTTGTTGATAATGACTTTGACGCGAGAGGCATATCCCGCCATCGCCTCGTCGATGGAGTTATCGACTACTTCGTAAACAAGGTGGTGAAGTCCCCTCGCGGTCGTATCACCGATATACATACCGGGACGTTCTCGTACGTGCTCAAGATCGGAAAGGTGCTGCAAATCACCTGATTGATAATCCGCCTTTCCCTTATTCAAGTTAATCTCTTGAGGATTCTCGTCTTGATTTTCGTTTTCTGTCATCGTGTATTTCCATCTGGATTTTTCAGCGTAAGAACGTGGTGCATTCTTCGCTTGTTTCGGCGAACTCTAATCGACCGCGCCGAGTCTGAATTTCAGGTCTTGAATTGCTTTTCCCAACGACTCTTTTTGCAATCGAGCGAGAATATTGGACTTGTCGAAAGTCAACTCTGACAGAACCAGAGAATTCGCGACATAGACTTCCATGGTCCCCCTCAACAGGCGTCCACAGCGGCTATGTCTCGCGATATGATCTCCGACCACCTGGTTCCATAATGCTTGTATTTGATCTCGCTCTTCGACTTGAGCGTAGCCTTTCCGAGCAAGTAACCGATTGACTATTGATCGTGCCGTTTTCGAACGAGGAACACGAAACTTTTTCAGTTTCATATCATCGACCAGGTGATCGAAATCTTGTTCATCGTAGGAATCAAGCATGAGCTATCACACGAGAATAAAGTTCATCAACGACGATCGCGAGCCAGGGGCATAATGACATATCCATAGCTTTCCGAAGTTGTACAGAGAGCCGCACGATCTGCGTTCTCAATCTCCATGGAGAAAGTTCCCATGGCATCGAGAACCCGAAGAAAATCAATGATGAATCGATAATCTAAAGTAATCTGCAGATTGGGACCGTCATAATTGACCGGCAGTTCGACACGTGATTCCCCAATATTGGCACAGGACAATCCCAAAACGAGCGTTCCATTCGTGAACTCAAAATCGATCCCGCGACTATCTGCATCGGCAACCACAACGGCTTGCCGAATGGCGGAATGGAGGTCTCCGACGGGTAAATCGATCTGTGCGGCATCCGGTCGATTGGTTGGAAAAACATCACGCCACTTCGGAAAACGACCCTCCACGAGGCGAGAATAAATGACGGTCCCACCATTTTTGACCAGAATGTCGTTGGCTCGAGCAGCGAGCATAACTTCAGAGTCATCATCGGGAAGTGATTTCTCAATGAGTTGCATCGACGCGGTCGGCACAATCGTCATGCTTTCAATATTGACCTCACCGACCTCTTCCGATGCTCCTTGCATCTTCGCAAGTCGCCGTCCGTCGGTTGCGACCGCGGTCATGCTTTGCTCCTCGAATTCAAGCAGGACACCTCCGAGGGCGAAACGACTGCTCTCATTGTCAGTTGCAAACACGGTCCGATGAATAATCTGTTTAAGAACGCTGGATTTGACCTGAATGTAGGATTCTTCTTCGAAAGTTGCGACGGGTGGAAACTCATCGGGGTTACGAGCTTGGAGCGTCACCTGACTCTGATTTCCCTTCAGAACGATTTTCTCCGAACTGACGTCGATACTCAGAGTTTGATCACGAGATTCTCTTAGAAAAGGAGAAAGACGTGATACGGGTAATAACGCAACGCCTGGTTGGTGGACGGTAACATCGGGAACTTCGAGTCGCATCCCAATGTCCATATTGGTTGCAAGTAAAGTTGTTCCGGATTGGGTCACTTCAATCTTTACCGTTTCCAGAACGGGTTTGGGGCTCCGTGTGGGAGCAACGCTTCCGGCGATGGAAAAGACATTTAGAAATGACTCGCGTTGAATTTCAATTTTCACGAAATGATCCTTGCTTTCGAGGTCGCAAATCCGATTGCGATTGAGTGTTTAACTTTGGCCAGGGTCCTTGGCGTTTTGATTGTCAAGTTAAATGATCTATCTAGAAGATATTTAAGTAAGTATCAGTAATAGCAAGCATCTTACGCCCGGAGACTGGAACTGAAAGAGATAGCACAGAAACCTCTATTTCTTGGTTGTTCTCACGATTCAAGGGTCTGGATAAGTTGTCATTAAACCGGTGGTATTCATGTTGGGGACCTGTTGCCGGATCGACGGGTTTGTTGTTTTTCAGGAAAAGTTCAATTCCGGGTTCAGTTGCAGCAACAATATCCAACAATGGATTGACATATTTTCCAGATTAGACCTCCTCGAAATTAGGTTTGTTGGGAAGACTCGTTTTTAGGGAGCGACAAACGTCTTCCAAAAGGGTTTCAAGCTCAATGTCGTTGTGGCGAGATGATTCGATCTTTCGATACGCATGAATGATCGTCGAATGATCCCGATTTCCCAATAGATTTCCGATGGATTCAAAACTCGTTGAAGTGAGCTCTCGAATCAGATAGATGCAGACGCCTCTCATCCGGACTAAAGATTGGCGACGAGAATGGCCTTTCAGATCAGACCATTTGATTTTGCCAATTCGAGAAACGTGTTGCCCGATCAATTTTGGTTCGAGGACCTCAACTTCTTCGGTCAAATAAGCTTCAAGGTCGGCTGACCAATGACCGGTTGTCATGAGATCAGCCTCAATTTTTTCTATACACCTTTTCCATTGTGACCAGGTTGCTATGGGTCTCTGAAGAATCTGTGCGATCAATTTTGTATCCACATCCGGCAACCATACCGCGAGCCTTTCAGTCAAATAAGAGGCCTTCAGCCTTACCGGTGGTTGAGCAATTTTTAGTAGCAGTCCATCTGAAAGGCGACTTAGTAGCGGGTCTCCTTTTGATTCCTGGTCAATAAGAGAGGCTTCCATGGTGACGATGATCAGTTGATCGGTGGTTCTCGCCCGATCGATCATTGCGATCAGCTCGGTATATGCCGTCTGGTTCACTTTCAATTGGGATGGATACTCGAAGATGATGATTTGATGATCGTCGAGTCGCTCGCGGAATTCGCCAAGAGATTTTGTTGTCACCGCATGATTAACGGACTGGCTGAATTCGCGGCCGCGAAAAGTGAAGGTTGATATTGAGTTTTGGCTTTTTAGAGACTTTGCAAGACTGATTGCCAAATTAATCCACCGACAAAGTCCAGTTTCCTGATCGCCGACCAGAACGATGGGTGAATACTGCGTGTCGATTCGCGAAATGGCCTGAAACGCAAGGTCAACCAACGAAGATTCGCCGAGCAGCCCGTTGGGTACTTCTGAAATCAGAAAATCATGACTATTGGCAGACAAATCAATCACAGCAGTGTTCATCTACGAGCAGCATTCCTGAGCCTGACCGGTAAAAGCTCAAGACGCCTTATATCGGCACTCAACCCCATCTTGATCCATGGCTCAAATGAGAGCCTCTCAGTATAGCGTTTTTTCTCCTATTAGCGAGCCGCAACGAGTGGATTTCAATCGTGACTTCGCGATTGTAACTTACTGTGAGCCAATGAGATACGACGAGCAGACTCTGTAGCGTCGTCCAAGCTATTGAAAAGTCCAAAGCTGAAGCGGAGTGCGCTATCAATTACCGCTGGAGAGAGGCCCATATTTTGGAGAACCGGTGATGGATCACTCGAGCCACTTGCACAGGCGGAGCCCGTCGAACAAGCGACACCCGCCATATCTGCAGCCAAGACCATTTCCTGTCGGTCGACACCAGGAAACGCTATGCAACTTGTGTTTGGAAGACGCGAAACATCTTTTCCGATAACCAACGCGGCGGGAATGGCTTTGGTCACCAAGGACTCAAACTCATTTCTCATTGACCGGAGTTTTGATTCGTGTCGATTTCGATCTGTGAAGTACCAATGCATGGCTGCTGCTGCTCCCGCCGCCAAAGCAATATTTTCGGTTCCAGGACGTAATCCTTCCTGCTGGAATCCTCCCATAAGCCTTGGCTGTAGCGACGCATCAGATTTAAGAAGTAAACCAGCAATTCCTACCGGCCCATGAAATTTATGGGGTGCGAACGTTAATGCATCCACTCCCAAAGCTTCGAAGGAGACCTCAATTTTCCCAATTGCTTGAACAGCGTCAGTATGACAAAACACGTTTCGATCGCGACAAAGCTTCGATACCGATTGAAGAGGCTGAATAACACCGGTTTCGTTATTCGCAAGCATGACAGACACCGCAAGTGTCGCTTCGTCAACGAGTTGATTCAGGTCGTCAAGCGATACGACGCCGTTGGAATCAGCTTGTGCGATGCGCAGTTCTACCCCCAGGCGTTGCAGTTGTTGCGCAGCGAGAGTTACACTCGGATGCTCAATTCCTGAAATGACGAGATTACCAGGTCGGATTCTTCCTCTCTCATCCAAACACCGACCGAACAGGATGAGGTTATTCGCTTCGGTACCGCAACCCGTCCAAATGAGTTTGTCTGCAGGAAACTTAGTTGCGGAGGCATCTAAGAGATTGAGAACGAGTTCTCGGACACGGTTTAGGATTCTTGAACTTACCTGGCCTGTTTGGTGCTGACTGGCAGGATTCGCAAGTCTGCTATTCCAACACGCTTCGATGGTTTCGATTGCAACATCAGCAATCGGAGTGGTCGAGTTGTTATCCAAATAAATTTGTTCTGACTGTTGGAGACCCGTCATCACGGGAGTCCACGGCAGGTGGGAATGGTCTGAAGTCATAACTTTTCGGGATTCTGTGGCTCTGACTGATGATCAAGGCACGCGACTTTCGAACGGTTCATTTGCCAGATTTTAAATCTGCTTCGCGCATCTGGCTCAGCTGATGATTTGGCCGCGACCTAGTTAGCGGTTTTCATGACCTCTTCAATTTTATCGCGAAAAATAACAGGGTCTTCAATTTCTGATACGGCGTCGAAAATCAATGGAATCGATTCATATTGGTCTTCGCGAGCGAGTTCGATCACCGTGAGCCACAAGTATTTTGCCAACTCAGGACGGGTTGCTGACCAATCTAGCCAAAACGAAGTGAAGTCTTCATTTTTCAATAAGCGAACGAGTGGTCGAGACCGCCAATCCAAGGAATCCCCCTCGACAGTCGAATCTTCCATGAGATCCCACTGGTCTTGAGTCGAAGCCGGGAACCAGGGCTGCGCGGAGATAAATTTGGATAGGGAGTCTTGTTTTTTTGTCCGCTTGATGCCTTTAAGTTGCCTTTTTGTGATCAAGCCTTGGCGATAGGAAAAGGATCGCGTCTCGAAAGTGTAAGGATTGAATTCTTCACCCGAGACACTTCGTCCTACCCATTCAAATTGGTAAATCACCACGAGCAATACCAACCCGAGCACAATAAGACCGCTAATCACCGGAACTGCCCAAGATTGCCAGGATCCTTTATTTGATTGAGTTGGGAATGCGGATGACATGGCTATGGTCTCTGAGAAACGCAAATCGATTTAATAACCGCACGATTCATTTTGGCCAAAGCGTTCCGTTCGGTCCAGCAATCGTCGCTACGAAAGGGATAGAGTGCGTCGCTTCTTTCAGAAATATTCGCAGACACAGGGTCATTTTGGCGTTTGCTGAGATACCATCTTTGTCAGAAATTTGACAAACTGGATCGACATGCAACCGCTCACCCAAACCATTTGAAAAACTTCTGTTATGAGACATTTCCATCACCGTCTTCCGACCGCCGCCACGCATCGTCGATCACACGCTTCATTATCATCGAAGTTAAGCGGATCACATATGACGAATGTTACAACGGGCTGGAACTGGTTTTGGGTGTTTAGGGGTTATGGGGGGTGTGAAAACCTCGACAATCGTGGTCGTAGAGTTCGTCGAAAGCGGCTCGAAGCAATCTTGTTCATCGCGCGAGAGCCTTTAAACGCCCGTAAGTTAGCTCAACTGGCGGATCTTAAGAATGGGACTGAAGCCCGAGCCCTAATCCGGCGATTGAATCAACATTACCGACGTAATGTTCGATCATTTCGAGTGGAGCGAATTGCTGGGGGTTATCAACTCCTGACCAAACCGGAATTTGCGGGGTGGTTACGAAGATTGAACAACCAAAATCAAAGTCTTGGGCTTTCAAGTCCCGCTCTAGAGACCCTGGCAGTCGTTGCCTACCAGCAGCCGATTCTGAGAGCGGAAGTCGAATCTGTTCGAGGAGTCAGTTGTGGGGAATTGTTGAGGCAACTCATGGATCGTAACTTGGTACGGATCTCAGGTCGAAGTGAAGAACTGGGACGCCCTTTTTTGTACTCGACAACTCGACAATTTTTGTCGATGTTTGGTCTTAACTCACTGGATGATTTGCCACAATCTGAAGCGTTGGTTGACGCGGCTTCGGATGATCACGTTGACCCGATCGTTGTCGAATCGGAACCACGAACGGTTGCTAACCCTTCTCAGGAGAATGAAGAAGTGACTTTGACGGAATGGCACCAAGATGGCGTTGAGGAAACCGACGATACTGAAGATGGATCACAGTCGGTCGTCATGGAGATTGAGGATGAAGAAAACTATGCCTACGCCGACGACGATGACGACGAGGAAGAAGACGGTCTGCCAGCCGATGGATTCGACGGCTTAGATAACAACTTTGACGACGCCGACGACGATGATGACGATGACTACGATGACGATGACTCAGAAGAGAATGAGTGGCAAGAGGTCGAGGGAGACGACGACGAAGAAGATGATGAGTACGACGACGAATGGAGCGATGACGACGACGTCGAGTGGACTGACGACGACGATGATGATGATGACGATTGGGACTAGAAAATCAGACGGTCGACCTCAACTGGACCGCCTCTGACAGAAATACGACACCTTCATCTTTGGTTAATCACGTAGTTTGAATAACTTCCGAAGTGCATCGACCATGGACTTTGGAGATTCAAGATCAGCTTCGTCCCTCAGCGATTCCAATGGCGGATGAAGTAGCTTATTCACCAAACGATCAAACGCGTACTGAATCTCTGATCGAGAGTGTTCATCAAGAGGTTCGAGTTTGTGCAGCAGGCGTTCGAGCTCCTGCCCCTTCAGTTCGTTCGCCTGCTTTCGAAGTTGTCGTATGGTCGGAATGGTCTCACGGTGACTGAGTTCCGACATGAACTTGTTGGCTTCTTCCTTAATGATGTTGAATGCTTTGGGCAATTCTTTCTTCCGGGCGGCTCGATTCTCGTCGCACTGGGCCTGAAGGTCGTCAACGCTGTATAGAAAAACGTTGGAACAGTCCCCGATCGCGGGCTCGAAATCGCGGGGGATGGCCAGATCTAGAACAAAGAAGGTCTGTTGATTCCGTTTTCTCTCAATGGCCCGATAGCGTTCTAGCGTGAGAATAGGTTCTTGCGCACTGGTTGCTGACACGACCATGTCCGCTTGAATCAATTGCGTTTCCAACTCCTCCCAGGGGTAAACTTTGGCATTGAATTGTTTCGCCAGCTTTTCGGCCCGTTCTGCTGTCCGATTAATAAGTCGAATGTCTTTCGCCCCGAATCCAACCAGATAGGTCAGCGTTTCTTCAGCCATTTCGCCGGCGCCGACAACGATGATTGTCTTGTCGTCAAACCGCTCAAAAATCTCCGTGGCCAGTTCTGAAATCGCGACACTTGGGATACTGACTCGACGCGCATGAATACGAGTTTCTGTCGCAATTCTTTTCGCCACATGGATCGCGCGTTGAAACGCTACGTGACTCATGGGCATTGATTCGTTGAAACCCGTCGCAAGTTCATATGCTTGCTTTACCTGCGATAAGATCTGAGCTTCGCCGACGACCATACTATCGAGGCTTGCCGCAACCGTGAATAAATGAGCGATCACTTCTTCGCCAGTTCGTTCAAACAACTCACTTGAAAGCTGATGGGTATCAAGTCCGTGAAAATCTGCGACGAACTGAATGAGTTCGTTGGATGCCGGTATCTTCGTCTGATCTTTCGCGGCCGTGTAGATTTCGGTGCGATTGCAGGTGGAGAGCAGAACAGCTTCGCACCCCGGAAACAGGGAATAAAACTGCGCGAGCGCGGCTTTGGTCTGCTCGGGCGAAAACGCAATTTTTTCCCGAATAGAAATCGAGGTCTCTTTGTGGCTGCACCCAATCATCATCATGTTCATCGAAGGATTCCTCCCTGATGAGGCGACGATGTTGCGGCACTCGCCGATTTCGCGACTGGCTCTTTCGTACCGTGGTTGACACCCAGAACGATTACCAACTCGACGATGAGAAAGACAAAACTTGCCAATACCAGATAAGCCACTTTGCGACCGTGACGAGCGGGGCGATAGAGTCGCTGAAAGCCGAGCGAAGCGACGAGCCAGGCCAAAAGGACCGCGGATGACCAGACAACCGGATTGGTCCACTGAACTGCGATTTGATCCTTCTGCTGCCCAATCAAGTTGATCAGAATGCCCGAAATGAAGCCGACAAGGAGAGACAGCGTAGAGAGAATTAAAGCTTGTTCACTAGCAGTTTCAAGCTTCTCCAAACTCGGCAATTTGAAGCCACGACCCGCTGCTTTTTTCTTCTTCAAACGGGACGAATGGAGCAGATACATCAATCCGGTAAGGAACCCAACAAAGACGGACACAGTTCCCAGCAATAGAGCGAACCCATGAATGGCTCTCCACGAGCTCTGCGCTCCTTCACTTGAGAAAGGGGGCCAACCTCGCAATAAGTAAGCGATGATAATGAGTCCCAAAATCGCAGGGAGCATGAAAAGACTGTAAGCGACCTTGGGGAATCGGATCGAGGAATAGAAAACGATGATTGTCAGCAACCACGCACCCATGAGGCACCAAGCCTGCCAACTCGCGAGAGGGGTTCCCTCACTCAGATCTAACCGCGCCCGTACCACCAAAAACGAGGTCTGGGCGAATAAACCCGCACCGATAAAACCGAACGAGATGGTTCCACGAATTCTGTCAGGATAATAAACCCGCAATAACTCCAAGCCCCAAGCAATCAAATAGCTCAGACCAAAACAGGAAATGGTGATGCGGCTGAAAAATTCCAACATGGGTGTCGAGAGGGTTGGAGGGTTTGAACAACGAAACGCAATAAAAATACGTACAGGATTCGTCGGTTTCAATTCAATTGGATGTTTACCGTGAGCTTGAAACCGCAGGTGAGCGGCTTTCAAAACGTGTTGATCATTACGGTTATTCGGCTAATTCAACCGACTCGATACAATCGGGCTGATCATACCGCGGAGAATTGACAAGCTTACTGACAGGATACATAGCTAAAACGCCTTCGGCAGCAGGTTTCAACAACTTGATCAGATTGGTCGGCTGCGCTGCCTTAGACAACCAGAGATCGTGGTCCTCAGGTGGCAGGATGACAGGCATACGGTGATGGACCGATTGGGTGAGCCGATTCGCTGACGTGGTCAGGATCGTGCACGTTTCCAACCCAGTTGAAGTCGCCTCGGTTCGCTTTGGTTCCCATGCTTCCCATAAGCCAGCCATGGCAAAGGGAGCGAAGTCGGTTTGATGGATGTAAAAAGGCTGTTTCTGACCATCGGCGGAACGCCACTCGTAATAGCCATCGGCAATGATCAGGCAGCGACGATTTTTGAAGGCATACCGAAACGATGGTTTCTCAGCCACCGTCTCACTTCGCGCGTTAATCATACGATTTCCAACATTGGGATCCTTTGCCCAAGATGGGACGAGTCCCCAACGTAAAAGAGTGAATCCATAGCCGTTGGGCAGTCGACCGTCTGGTGGCGTCGCCTGTCGAATTGCCAGTACTTGTTGCGTCGGGGCAACATTAAACCGAAGGGGCAGTTGAAGATCGGGTGGCAAATGAAGTTGTTCCGCCAGTTGTTTCTGCGGAGTCCGTAAAGTAAATCGGCCACACACGATTTCAACCCCTCAAAAGGCGATCTCTGCTTCAGACTCAAGCCGTGGCTTTCGAGCCGAGAGGCATGTGCAGAACAAACATGTTTCTCGCTACCTCGCCGCCACCTGGATTCGAAACGGTTGATATTTTACGGTCGCTAATTCGATACGGCATGACCATTCCAAACAGCCGAACACGAGTCAGCAGCAATTTTACCGATTCCCCAATTGGTCATTTGACTCACTTCGCGCAGCAAAGTACGTATCAGATGTCCCTCGACCCATTTTTTGGCCCCACGATTCACCGAAAACTCAGGTCATCGAAAAAGGTTTTGACGAACCGACAAGGAAACACTTGTCTCTGTACTGACACGGCACGTCGATAAAATTTAAAACCTATCGACCTTGAATCGTAACATCAACCGATCGCCTTTTAGCAAACACAGGTCGTTTATGCCAACGGAAATCCAAACGGATCAACTTGCATCGACGGAGCTTGCGAAGTCCATTTTCAAGTCAATCGATTCGATTGAGGATGGCGTCCAATGGGCTTTGGACTCTCTGCTGGATCGGGAACCTCAAGTATCCGAAAGACGATCTCGAAAACGGGTCCCTTATCCGCAACCTTTTTTCATTACGCCCATCAACACTTACGGTGAGACCGTTACCAAGGAAACATTTTCCGTCATTGGCCACCGTCTATCTTCATCGGGCATCGATTTTTACCACCAGGAAGCGATTCCATATCGGCGTGTGATCGCCTCGTTTTCGGTGCAAGAGGACCAATGGGTGGCTTTTGTCTTGAATCTTAATTGGTGCAGGTTCAATCGTTATGGGTGGTATGACAACGGCGGGCGATTTCTAAGAATGGTTCCCTCGCCCCTCGAACAACCTGCCATTGAGGGTTAACAACAGAGCATCGAATCTCAGATGCGGTCTCCGAACCGTCAATGGTCAGTAGGCTCAATCAGCAAGGATCTTTGTCCACAGTGAATCACTGATCATGAGACCCGCACGACTCAACTTCAATGTTGAGTCGGTTTCGATCAAGTAACCCAAACGGATGAGTTCTTTAAGTTTGGGACCCACGAGCCCATGCACCGAGAACCCATACTCGTCTTCGAAATGGGCCAGATTCCAGCCTTCCATGCGACGTAACCCGATGACGAGTCGCTCCTTTGCGCGGCGATGTTGGTTTAGTGTCTCGGATTCAAATACCGCCGGACCACCGGTTTCCATCAGCTTGAAGTACTGAGATGTCGAGCGGTGATTCATGTCACGCCGCGTTCCGGTGTAGCTTGCAGCACCGGGACCAAATCCGAAAAAAGGTTTACCTGACCAATAAACCTCATTGTGTTGGCAGCGATGGGCAGGTCGAGAAAAGCTGGAGATCTCATAGTGCTCGAAACCGAGCTCGCTCAGCCGATCGATTGCATATTCGTAACAGCTCGCAGATGTGTCTTCGTCCAACTCAATCAACGAGTTTTCATGTTTTCGCTTCCAGAAAGACGTTCCTTTTTCGATGGTTAAACCGTAAGTAGAGACATGGTCAACGGGAAGTAAACTTGCCTCGAAGATATCTGATTTCCATTCGTCCAGAGTTTCATCAGGGGTCCCAAAGATCAAATCCAACGAGATACTTCGAAGCCACGGTCGGATCGCGTTCATGACATCATGAACTTCACGAGGGGTATGGTCCCGCTCAAGAAGGTCTAATTTTCTCGGTTGGAGTGACTGGACGCCTAGGCTTATGCGATTGACACCATGTTGACGGATCACGTCCAACTTACGGTGGTCTTTTAAATCACTGGGATTGGCTTCTATCGTGAATTCGGAGGTAGGCTCCCTCGGTAACCATTCATCGACGATCTCGAGTAATCGATCAAGCTGATTTGAAGAAAGATGTGTCGGAGTTCCGCCACCTATGTACAGTGTATCGAGTTGGCGAGGTTGCTTCAGAAGGGCGAGTTCTCGTTTGAGATTTAGGAGGTATCTTTCGATCCATGCATCCCGACCAGAAACGAGCGTAAAATTGCAGTAACCGCAACGATGCCGACAAAATGGAACGTGAATGTATGCCGATCGAGCTTCCATCCCATAACGATCGGCGGGCATTCGAGTCACGCTCACAGTTTAGGTATCACAGTTTAGGTATCACCGAAGGGCGAGCCAAAGGACTTTAGAGCCAGAGGTGCAATCGACCGTCAAGCATACCGGGCAACGACTTTTTGACGATGTTGATGATTTGCTGGCGGCTATATCGGGTGCTGAAATGTCCAACGATGACCTTCTTATTTTTGAAGAGATGAGCACGCTCGATATAGTCGTCCAAGTGCATGTGACCATGCTTGTGAATTTTTTCTTTGCGGTGCCCGGCGGCGACGAATGTCATTTCAGAGATTAGGTACCGCGCCTCATAAAATTCTGGGTTTTGATCCAAACCAGAAGGAGATGTATCGCCAAGGTACCCAACCAAAGGCAATCGCTTTTCTTCGCTGATCTGGCGACCCGCTTCCTTGTGTGCACGTATTTCTTCACCGCCGAGTCCTTGATACTCCTGTTTGAGCTTTTGGCGACGTTCCCAGACCAGATACCCGACCGAGGGAACGGTATGTGTGGTTGCGTGAACGGTGACCACTAACTCTCTTGAGAGTTCGATTTCCTGACCCGCGGTGACAGGAACGAGGTCGCATGGAAGACGTCCCCGATCAAGGCGACTGAATGCGCGAAGCATATCGCGGGTTGGATCGATCGCATGTTCTGGCAAAAAGATCCTGGGAGGCGACATTTTCATCATCCGCCGCCGTGCAATATAAACGGGCAATGCGGCGATGTGATCAAGATGGGTGTGACTCACGAACCACGTTGCCGTGCCCATGAAGTCCCAAGGTTGAGCGCCAAGATCAAACCCGATTTTAAACTCGGGGATTCTCCAATAACTTTGGACGGCTGCTCTTGAGTACCCTTCGAGCGTAAGATCCCCAAGCGTCAATTCTTGCAAAGCAACGTTATTCAGCATGAAGTCTTGGTTACGACCAGGATGGGGCGAAAAATACCCGACCGACAAGTTTTGGCCGGGTGAGAAACGATCGAATAGTTTAAAGACAAAAGACGGCTTTTTACAGACGGACAAAAGGGACATCTTAAAATGTCCCAATAATCACTCGACATGCAACTATTCTTCAGCAGGATCGTTTTCATGACCGTAGTCATCGACATCTGATAAATCGATTTCAGAGTCAAACGACTCTCCCGGATAAATCCAGATGTCGCCATGCTGTGACTCTTGGGAAGCACGCACGCTGTGATGACGAATGAGCTCGAGAACCGCGAGAAAGATACCAATCATTGCAGATTTGTGCATGCCCGCCTCAAACATCTCCGAGAATCGAGCCTTTCCATTTGCATCGATTCGATCATGGATCGAAGTCATGTAATGGGCGATCGGCGTGTCATCGTAGACGATGTTTGACACTTCTGATGGCGCCTGCTCTCGAACTATTCGGCCAAACGCGCTCACTAAATCCCAAGTTTCGACATCCGCGATCGGTTGTTCTGCGGGGTCAACGCGTCGAGGAGGAAGGTCGTTTGTCCGTCGGGAAAATCGCTGTCGCCACTGACGCGACTGATCATCAAGCATGCTAGCGGCATCACGAATCTTCTGGTACTCCAAAAGCCGCTGGACTAATTCCTCCCGAGGATCTTCGACATGCTCTCCATCGTCTTCCTCTTCGATGCGAGGTAACGCGAGTTTTGACTTAATTTCGACCAAGGTGCTTGCGATTTCGAGAAAGTCACCCGCACCGTTGATATCGATTTCCTTCAATACCTCAATGTGTTCCAAGTACTGCCGAGTGATCTCGTGAATCGGAAGATCAATGAGGCTGACTTCGTGCTTTCGAACCAGATGGAGCAGTAGGTCCAAAGGGCCTCGAAAACCGGTGAGATCAACTCGAAAAGATGATTCCATGACTTAAAAACTCGCAGAAGCGACGCAGAACTGATCAAAAGGATCCAATGCGACCGTCGATTTTAGCCCGAATTTTGTCATCGTCGGAAGGGTGTGCCAAGCCGCTTTCTCCCGGAAACCTCGAGTACTTTGGCAGCATCAACCAACTAAAACCATCAAAAACTGTCTGAAGTACATCAATTGCAGGGATATTGGGAAAAAATAAGATTGTCATTATCTGTATGTCCGCTCTAAGATGTGACGAGATCGGATACATCTTCGACGATGAGGAAAATCTCCCTTACATTCCCACCCAATCCTGTGACAGGCACGGATCTAACCCCCCCAATCCGTGATATTTTCCGCGACGTTAGAACGCTACGATCAGTCATCGCAAACTTAGTTGCGCTCGTAAGCAGTTTTAGAATAGTCACTCCGACAGCGGTGGCAAAAAGGCCATCGACGAAGGTTCATGGATCTTTCAGATGAATCGATCATCTGTTGTTTCTATCTAATTCTGTATCCCGTGCGCCCAGAATGAGTTTCCAGTGTCCATGTGTGTCGGCCGGATACACCTTCTCACTGCTGGCTGATGGTCGGTTTTATGACAATTGTTGTGTTTTGCCTGGCGGCTCGTTTTTGATCGAGCACCGCCATCCACGGGAACACGCCATTAGGTTCAGGTGCAATCATGATCGAGATCAAACGTGTTCAAGACGGCAAAGTTGTCATGCGATTTGAGACGGAAACCCTCGCGGGTGGTAAGTTTGTCAACACGGATTTTTCCGGAACCGACCTCAGTGGCATGGATTTCTCTGGCGCGGATTTACGACACTGCAACCTGAATGATTGCGACTGTCGCGAAACAAACTTTGCGAAGGCAACCCTGCAAAACTCGGTAATGAACCGAGTCCATGCTCAACACGCTAAGTTCGATCAAGCGAATGTAAGCGACACCTGCTTCGTGAACGCAACTTTAAGCGGAATCTCGGCGTGCGGTGCTGACTTCAGGCATGCAAAACTAAACAAGTGTGATTTGAGTCAGGCTGATCTCTTCACGGCCGACTGCTCTTTCGCTGAAATGCGTTGCACTCTGCATGGTACGAATCTCAAAGAAACCAACTTGTACAGTGTGGATCTGACGGAAGCCAACTTGTCAGAAGCGGATTTGAGACGAGCGAACATGACCAACGCGAAAACAGAAGGAGCGAACTTCAGATCCGCCCAAATGGAAGGCTCGATAGGTGTCTATGGACAAAAATTCGGGAGCACGGGGCCTTTCAAGCGGAAAGAAAAAAGCCGACCGTGGTGGAAGTTTTGGGCGAAGTGAAATTGAGCGGTCGTCGTGGTGTTGAAGACCTTTAAATGGGAACTCCATCCCACCTGACAAAGGCTTCCATTGCGAAGTATTCCGGCAATCCAACTTCGTTGAATCTTTTCGCGGTACCACAATTCCGATCTTCGGCACGCTGCCAGAATTCTCTTGGATCAGATCCGGGGAACAGGGCTTCATCCTTCTGACTTTCATGCATGAAAATCGCCTTTTTCTTCAGCTCCATGTTACTCGGGCTCAAGGGAACCGAGATATGCAATTCATGCAGTGCGTACTCCTGCCACGCCCCCCGGTACAGCAAAACATCAGGACACCAACCTTCCTCTTCCTTGAGTTGTCGCAGTGTTTCAAAGATTGCTTCGGCACAAACTCGGTGGGTGCCATGAGGATCCGATAAATCTCCCGCTACGTAGATTTGATCGGGACGAACGGTAGTCAGTAAATCTCGAATGATCTTCACATCTTCGGTGCCCCAAGGATGCTTGTTGATCGTGCCTGTCCGATAGAAGGGTAAGTCGAGGAAGTGCAGGTGTTCTTCCTTGCAACCAACTTTAAACGCGCCCGCTTTCGCTTCGCTCCAGCGTATCAAGCTTTTGATCGCCCTGACCTCGTCGATATCAGGTTCGCCTGCCTGCTTGGTTCCCAGCGAATTGAGAACTTGTTGTTCGACCGATCGCGATTTCTGATTGTCGATATCGAAAATTCGGTTGTACTCGGTCACCATGTCTGCAATGCGATGAGCATCGTGATCAAAAACAGCGATATTACCACTGGTCATGTAGGCGATGTGTGCCTCATGTCCGTCGTCGACAAGCCGGATCAGGGTACCACCCATGCTGATGACATCGTCATCGGGATGCGGGCTGAAACAAATGATCTTTTTGGGATCGCGACCCCCTGGATGGTACTCAATAGTGTCCATGAGCCACCGGAAAACTCGATGCGCTATTCGCTCGGCGGGACCATGGTGACGCAGCAGCTTATGAAGATTGTGTTCACGGAAATCGTGATCGTTCAGTTTGAGCAGCGCCTTACCCGCTTGTTCACATAACCACAGAACAGCGCGTTTGATGAGAAGGTCAGTCCATTCTACATCTTCGAAGGACCAGGGTGTTTGATAGAAATCAAGCTGGCTCGCAGATGCTTCATCCACGATCACCATCGAATCAGGATGGTCTTGCAGGTGGCTCGCTGGAACTCTTTCCGTAATCCCTCCCTGAGTCAGAGCTCTGATGATGGAAGATTTATGTTCACCCAGTGCAACCAACAAGATTTTCCTAGCTTCCTGGATCGTGCCCATTCCCATGGTGATGGCCTGAGTGGGAACATTGGTTTCACCAAAAAAATCGCTGGCCGCTGCTCGTCGGGTCACAGGGTCCAACGTGCAAAGTCGCGTTCGACTATTTCGAATGCTAAAGGGTTCATTGGCACCGACATGTCCGTTACCGCCAATTCCCAACAGCATCACATCGATACCACCCGCCTTTCGTATCGACTCTTCATAGTTCCGACAATGCTGATCAACATCCTCGGCCGCGACTGTTCCATCAGGGATATGGATGGACTCAGGTGGAATGTTGACGTGGTTGAAGAAATTGTCCTGCATCCACCGGTGGTAACTCTGAAGCTGATCCTTCGCCAGTCCGTAATACTCCACCAGATTGAAGGTTTCAACTTCGGAAAAGTCCAAGTTTTCCTCTTGGTGAAGTCGGATCAGCTCCCGATAAATGCTGACGGGCGTTGACCCGGTGGGCAGTCCCAAGACGGCTTTCTGACCGAGCGCATTTCTTTCGCGAATGACGCCAGCAATGATGTTGGCCACGTGGCTCGCGAGGGGTTTAACATTGTCAAAAACATAGGTGGGAAGACGGGTACCCTTCGCTTGAGATACGTTTGGGGCGCTCATGACCAGCTTCTTTTGTAATCGTTAAATGAATGCAATAGGCTTCTTGGGGCAATCGACGCGATCCGTCTCGACAAGACCTTAGTCTCCCGTCGGTTCCAAAACCAGTAGATTATCGCGATGAACCACCTCTTCGTAAGGCACATGGCCAAGGACTTCAATAATTTCTCGGCTGGAAAGACCTCGAATCCTCTGAAGTTCGTCTGACGTGTAGTTCGTTAGGCCGCGGGCAATAGCTTTCCCGGTTGAATCCACTAATGTGATGACATCGCCTTTGCCAAAGGTTCCCTTGACCCGCCTGACGCCGATCGACAGCAGGCTTCGACCGCAACGTACGATGGCATCTGAAGCACCAGAATCTAATGAAGCTTCACCTTTACTCTGAGCAGAAAACCCGATCCATCGCTTCCGGGGTGTGAGCGATTTTCCCTGCGCGAGAAACAGTGTACCGAGCGGTTCGCTATTGAAAACACGACTCAGTATCGATTTTTGTTTACCGCTGGTAATGATCGCATTTTCACCTGCCAAGGTTACCATTTTCGCGGCTTCGAGTTTCGTCATCATCCCGCCGCGACTTAACCCTGACTGTTGATCACAGACCATCTTAAATGTTTGATCATCTATCTGTTGAATGACAGGAATCAACGCGCTTTCCGGCAAAGCAGGATTCCCATCATAGAGTCCTTCAACATCGCTCAAAATCACCAACAGAGGTGCTCGGACGAGGTTGGTTACTAACGCGGCCAGCCGGTCGTTGTCGCCAAAATGGGTGACAAGTTCGTCGATCGCAACGGTGTCGTTTTCGTTCACAATCGGAATGGTGCCCAAATCAAGCAGGCGAAGCAACGTGTTTCGCACATTCAAGTACCGACCGCGATCGGCAAGGTCATCAGCGGTCAATAACACTTGCGCGGTTTGGAGATGATGCGCTTGAAACGCAAAATCGTAGTGATGCATCAATTTGGATTGTCCAACTGCAGCAACGGCCTGCAAACTCGCGACATTTTCTGGACGCTTTTCAAGACCTAGACAGCCCATGCCTGCACCGACCGCCCCGGAGCTGACCAGCACCACCTGAACTCCTTTCGCATGAAGGTTCGAAATTTCATCGACGAGATGGTGGAGTTGGTGCAGATCAAGTCGGCCCGACTCATCCGTCAAAACACGTGTTCCGACTTTGACGACGCATAAGTGACATTCAGCAAAAATCTCTTGCCGTGTCAGATCCGCCATGGGGATTTCCATCATCAAAGTTCCATTGGCCAAGGAGAGAGAGTGGAAGCGTCGGTCGAACTGATGGGTGCACGTCCGCGAGACGACTTCAGCTCATCATTGTAACGCCTCGGCGATGACTTACAGGTGAAAGGAAACGCGTGTTTGATGCATCGCGGGTGTCAGCTTTGGAATTACTGCTCATGAAAAACGGGCGGTGATTGGAATTCCGTGATCCGCTGGTCATGGCCGGAGTGATTCCTGATGAATTCTCGAGACCCTAAAAACCCTATCGTCATCCTAACCGAATTTGCCAACGATACCGGCATCGCTGTTGGGAATCCTGTTGAACGAGGAATCATTTTTCGCTGAACCGCCCATTTACGAGCTAGAGTCTCCTACACCCATTTCCCCACATTATGGGCACCCTTTGGGTAGATGACCCATCCACGAGCGATGGCGACTACCCTCATCGAACTTGCGATAAATATGAACCCTCTGAAACGCTGGAGTTCCCCCATGAAAAGCCAACTGTTTGTGATCATCCTCGTTTTGACCATGACCTCGATTGCCACGGCTGTTTTTGCTACGGAGTCGACAACGGTAGGGCCTACCGTGGTGCAAGAGTCAGAGCGATCGCCATCAGATGTTGTTCCATCGCCAGAGCCGAGCGACGAAGCGGAAGACAATGCGTGCGGACCTCGATGCTTCATCCAACGCGTCCATCAGTTGAAGGGACGATTGTTGAACATGATTCAAAGTCGACTCTGCCAAGGATGCTGATTTCGCCTGAATTAAAATTCCGAACCCCGGTGATCATGCTCGAGAGCCGGGGTTTTTTGGCACCACAAAATGGACTTGATCGATTCCATTTCTAAAACATCGGAAAACCAAAGGCTGAATCGATCCTCAATGCGCTGTCTGATCGCAAGGACAAGAGCGGAAGTGCGGCGGTCAGTCCAGATCCTGATACTCGCCAAGCGCAGCCTTCTTTACGTTAGTCTCACCACGGTGAAGCCACGTTACCGAAACTTCGGTTCCGATTTCGTACGCTGAGATTGCTTCGATCAATTGTTCCGAAGTCTGTACCTGAGTGTCGTTGATTTTCTGGATCACATCTCCGACCGCGATTCCAACTTTGTCCGCAGAAGATTCAGGGACAACACGGCTTACCCGGCAACCCGAGTTGTCTGATATGCACGACACACCCAAAAACCCGCCGCGACGGTAGTCGACGACAGACGCACCAAAAAGATCTTCTAATTCGATCGCCACCTCGGGTGAGATCTTGGTTCCAACCAACATCAATTTGGCCAGGAACTGAAACCGCTTCAGCGCGGGAAGGCAATCATCATTTACTGCACAATATCGCAGTTCAAATCCTTCTAGTTGCTCATGTTTGGCCAAAAGAAACGGGGTTTGATTGGTGATCTTTGCCTTTCGGATGGAGAGTTGACGCAAATGTTTGATTGCAGAGACGACCTCAATGATCTCGTCATTGACCCATTCGCCCGTCAATTCAAGGGTGACCATCCCTGTCAAATATTGAAGTCGATTCAGATCTTCGAACTTCCCTTTCCAAGTCGTGTTGAGGGAAAGGGCGTACACACCGGCTTGATTAACAAACATTCCAGCAACGACAGGCCGGTTATCTTTGACTCCACCCCGTTCCTGAAAGAAGATCAGCGTTTTTGCTTCGCGGAGGGTATTCAGCTCGGCGATCACCGCTGCGGCCCGCCGTTCTAAAAACGGAGTGCTTTTGTCTCGCAGCGATTCAATTGCCAGTCGGGCGGGTTCGGGCGCACCAATCTCTTCCGTTTTGGCAATTTCTTTCAAGACAAAAATGCCTCTCGTGCGGATTTCATTACTTCCATTTCGTATGGCCTGCGAGATTGGCTGAATGGCTTGCGGGCCCATTTCAATGAGTTGGCGCGTCGCCGCTTCACGAATACTGAATTCTCCAGCATCAAGCTTTTGCAAGACCTCCTGAACATCTTGAGCGTGCACGAAACTGCCCGAGAAGCTGCTGAAGATGAACCAGGCAAGGGTCGTGACGACCATCTGTCCGTGTGGGCGGTTCGTGGTGTGACGAAAGCCTGGTATCTCATTGAGTTGCCGGTCGGCGTGAGATCTCGGTCCCTGCATCCGCGTCTAATCCTTTGGTCGTTGCTAATTCGTGACCTCGTAGATCGGGTCGTTCATGTCTGGCATTTCACCTGCATTGTCGAAGGAAACGCCATGAAATACTAGATGAATCTGACATTCAAATTCCGGATTCAGGTTGAAGACCCTAGTGAAACGCTGCCGAAGCCATTAAAAATCGTCATCAAGCAGTCCTCGAGCAGGGTCCATTCGTTCCGATTTAAGACTCGATAATGATGGCTGTTGGTCATTGTCCCTCTTTTAGCGATCAAAAAATGACTCAAGATGAATGGAATAACTACGAGTTGATCGACTTCGGCCGGGGCCGAAAACTGGAAAGATGGGGTGACCTTTTAATCGATCGACCCTCGCCAGCCGCTGTATCCGCCAAACGATCTCACCCGGGACAATGGAGTCAAGCACACGGGTACTTCGAAAAAAAGTATGGGAGTCGCGGAGCCTGGAAATGGAAACGACAGATCGCCGACTCTTGGAACCTTCGTTTTGGATCGGTGACCGTCGCCGTGGGACCGACCCCATTTGGCCACCTTGGCCTGTTTCCGGAACAGCAGGGAAACTGGAAGTGGATCCTACGGCAACATGAAGCAAGCCAACGTCCACTAAGAGTTTTGAATCTTTTCGCATATACCGGCGCTTCAACCCTTTTTGCATCCCAAACCCGAAGCAAAGCTTCCGCCCCAGAGAAGGCCGCAAGCGACGTTGTCCACGTGGATGCGTCCAAAAGCTCGGTGGCCAAGGCCCGTCGGAATGCGACTCTTTCTCAGCTCGAGCATCATCCTGTCCGGTGGATCGTTGATGATGTTCTTAAATTTTGCAAACGTGAAATCAAAAGAGGTCGTCGTTACGATGCGATCATTCTCGATCCTCCAACCTATGGACATGGCCCCAAAGGAGAACGGTGGGAGATCGAAAATCATTTAGAGGAACTTTTGAACTGCTGCCGGCACCTTTGGTCGGGGGATCGGGGGTACTTTCTCTTGACCTGTCATTCTGACTCGATAGACGCTTCAATGATGAAACAAATGGCGGCCTCTTTCTTTCAAAAGCCGCAGATGCCTACGGCATCCGCTACGGTGGAATCGGGACCGATGAATCTGATCACCCGTGATCAAAGACGACTCAACAGTGGGGTTTTTGCCCGCTGGACTTTGGAGGCTTCAATATCGTGATCGAGATTGTGAGTTCGGCCAATCCAAAATTCAAACTGGCGATGAAGCTCCATGAACGCCGCGGTCGTCAGCAGCAGCAGAAAATCCTGATTGATGGAATCCGAGAGGTCCGTTACGCCATGCAATCCGGAATCGAAATCGAAACGCTATTCGTGTCGAATTCGGTGTTGGCGGAGCAAATTGAACATGTGACCGAACTGGTAAACTCGACGGCGGGTTCAGCCTTCTATCTTGCACAGGATCTCTTTGATCGCTTGTCTTACGGTCAAAGAAACAGCCAAGTGATCGCAATCGCTAAAACACCAAAAAGATCACTCGATCATTTGCAAATCAACTCTCCCGCATTTCTTGTTGTGGTGGAGGGAATCGAAAAGCCGGGCAATCTCGGCGCGATTGCTCGAACGGTCGACGCGGTTGGCGCGGACGGAATGATCTTGGTGGATTGCGTCACTGAAGCTTTTAACCCGAATGCGATTCGGGCGAGCATGGGAACGGTGTTATCGCGACGAGTCGTTGCAAGTTCGTCGGACCGTTTAATGCCGTGGCTGAAAACCAATCACATTACGAGCTACGCAGCGTGGGTTGACGATAGCCAAAGTTATCATCAGGCAGATTTTCGCGAATCGATCGCCATCGTCCTTGGAAGCGAAGCAAAGGGGCTCAGCCGTCAGTGGACCGGGGAGTCAGTAAAAAAAATCAGCTTGCCGATGCGCGGCACCGCTGACAGTCTCAACGTGTCGACGACAGCGGCCGTCTTGCTTTACGAAGTGTGGAGACAGAGACAGTTTTGAAGGCGTGGTCTGTATCTGGCGACTACCGATTTGAAAGCAGGATTTTCAAATGATATTCAAAACTGCGGTCGTTCGGTTCTCGCGACGAGAAGGGAGGCCCGGTCAGATACTCGTTGGGATTTCTTCGTTCTGCGTGAAGCATATCAAGGAGTTGCCGGTAGATCACTTTCGCTTCTGCCCTTTCTCCTTCGTTCTCCAACTCCAACGCTGATCGCACGAGGATCTGGTAGGGCTCCAATGGCTGTTTGGTGCCGATATAGGATTGCTGCAGCACCTCGACTGAATCACTCATGGAGTTGTTGGCAGTGGGCAACTCTTCTGGAACAAAGAGCAGCAATAACGACATGGCAACACTCATGACCAGAATCAGAATGAGAATCAATGGGTTAGATTCTTTGCTCTCCCGCTGTTTGACCTCTTTCAGATGTTCGTCCTTCACCACCAACTGGGGAAGTTCCCCGTCATTCCCGAGCGGAAGCCAGGTTTCGGAGGCATCATTGCTCAGTAGTCGGGCGGTTTTGCGTTGTCGTTTTTCGGGAGCAGAATTTCGAGTCGACTTCGGTTCAGGAGGCGTGGGTTGGGAGTTCGGTTTAGACAACTTCGGGCTTGGTGCCGGTGAATTCTCCGTGGAGGATTCACCTTGCAGTTCGGACAGCAGATGAGCATCCAGTCCCTTGAAACGGGGTGTTTTCATCGAGGTTTCGGCGTCAGATACCGACTTCGATGTGGGATTCCCTTTTTCTTTTGTGGGTCGCCTTTTTTCTGTGGTCTTTGGTTTGCTTTTTTTGGATTTTGGCTCGGTAGGCTCGCTCAGCGGTGCGGCAGAAGTCCCGGGCGCAGCAGAAGTCCCGGGCGCGGCGTTGATCGGCTGCACGATAAATTGCTCCTGACAGTTCGGGCAGATGGCGGGTTTGCCTTCGAGTTCTGCCGGAGCTTCGAGCTCCATCTGACAGTGAGGACACTGGATGGTGACTTCCATCAGGATTGGCCCACAAGTCGAGTTAACAAGAGGAAAAGGATCGAACCTAGAGGCCCATCCCCAAAACAACATAATTCAACACAAAGGGTCCCAAAATCAACAAGACCGTTGAAGCCATGACGAGTACGCCGGGAAGGAGCATGTTGACACCCGCTTCTCCAGCAATTTTTTCGGCCCGCTGGCTGCGTTTGACACGCAGAACTTCGGCTTGGGTACGAAAAATACTGGTGATCGGCGTTCCCAACTCTTCACTTTGCAAAATCGCTGCGATGATGCTGTTGATTTCATCATCATCGAGTCGTCGCCGAATTGAGTCAAATGCCTCGCTTCGTGCCTTTCCCATATTCATGTCCGCCAAAACTCGGCCAAACTCTTCGGCGACAGGTTGACGAGCGAACTCGTGGACGGCTTGTTGCAAAGCGTGGATAAAACTCGAACCAGCTTCCATCAAAAGGGTCAGCAAATCGAGGAGATATGGCATGCGCCGCTTGATCAGGATCAATCGACGTTCGGCCCTTCTTTTGATCTGCCTTTTCATGACCCAAAAGGTCATTCCACTTGCAATGAAGGCTGTTAAAACGCCCATGCCACCAATCGTGGCGACGAAAGACAGTGCATAAACGGGCAACAAAAGAATACTGATCAACTCGAGTTTGCCAAGATATTCCTCAGCAAGCCAGTAACGAGACATGCCTGCGGCCTGAATTTGACGCCCCAACTCGGGAAGTTCTCCGCCAAAAACATTTCGGTTAAACCTCGCGGCCGTTTGAATCAGCGGTTGAAACAGGCGGAACACAGGATCGCTTCGACGTAAGCCGTTGATGCGACTGACGTCATACCTCCACTCATCATCTTGCTCGAGATCATCGGTCGCGAGTGAGCGAAGTAGCCAGACGATGAAAATGGTGACCGCACCACCCATCACCAAACAAGCTGCAAGTCCAATGGGTTCAGTCGAGAAGTCCATGTTGATCTTTCAATACGGTTCGGGTCATCAGATATCCGGATTCAGGATTTTGACGGCCCAAAAATAAGCCACGATATTCAGCATCAACGCAACGGCGAGCATGATCTGGCCAGGAAGTGTGCTGAACAGCAGTCCAACATTGTTGGGGTCAAGCCACGCGTAAATGATCAAAACAAATGGCGGGACGGCTGCCATGTATAAAGTCGATTTCTTTGCCTGGGCGGTCTCTGATTGAATCTTCCGTTCCAACCGCTGCATCTCCAAAATCGAACGGGAGATCCGTTCTACGGTTTCATTAAGGCGACCGCCACTTTCTCGACTTGCCAATAAGGCTGCCGCAAACAGAACAAAATTCTCGCTGTTCAAGCGTTCTTTCGACTCCTCCAGAACCCGTTCCAGCGGTTTACCCAATTGATACTCACCGACCATTTGTGCGAATTCTTGACGAATGGGTTTAGGGCAGTCGTTTGCAAGTAGGTCCAGTGCCTGTGCAAGGGAAAGTCCCGCTCGAATACCACTGGAGAACATCACCATTGAGTCGGCGAGCTGATCCTCAATTCGGAAGCGTCGTTCTCGTGCGAGTCGTCGCAGGATGTACCACGGACCCGCCCCAAAGAGAAGAATCACCATCAAGGCCAAAGGGAATGTTCCAGACGCGACCCAGACCAAAACAAAGCCAAAGACCGTGATCACCATCCAAAGCTGGATCCAAAGCCTGAGCTGCGTGGGCCGTAACCGAAGTTCCTTCAACCGATGACTGATGTCATCCTCGACGAAGTCAATGGTGGCTTCGATATTCTTTGAATTCAGCGCAACCGCCAGGATGATCAAAACGGCAACAATCACGCTGATAACGATGATTTCCATGGACACGTTGCCTGGGCTTCTCTGGAGTAACTTGTAGGTTTGAGGCGGTTGCTATCGTCGCGATTCCGACTTGCGACCGTACAGAAATTCGAGTTCCAGAAGATCGTTGTCGACAAGTGACTCAATAAAAGTTGGTAGTTTTCCAGTGGGCTCGAGACTGCGTTCATTACGACGGTTGAACAGGTCGCTAAGGACGACTTGATGCGTTTGTGGATGCAAA
Organism: Pirellulaceae bacterium; assembly: GCA_022448315.1. GTDB lineage: Bacteria > Planctomycetota > Planctomycetia > Pirellulales > Pirellulaceae. The sequence continues at coordinate 169,581 of JAKVCA010000001.1, forward strand.
CCGACCACTTCGGATATCTGCCCAATAACCCGGCGACCGGACGAAAGTCGATCGATATGGACGATGACATCAACTGCCGATGCGATTTGACGATGGATCGAGGAGATGGGTAGATCCGCCCCCATCAACATCAGCAGTTCCATCCGCTGCAAAACTTCGGCTGAACTGTTGGCATGAATGGTTGTCATTGAACCGTTATGGCCCGTGTTCATGGCCTGCACCATATCGAGCGCTTCACCACCTCGGCACTCGCCAACAATGATTCGATCGGGTCGCATTCGGAGCGCATTTTTTACGAGATCTCGTATGGAGTACTCGCCGGTTCCCTCGACATTAGGTGGTTTGCTCTCCAGCGAAACGACATGCTCCTGGTGAAGTCGCAATTCTGCGGTATCCTCGATCGTGACGATCCGCTCTTTGTAAGGAACGAAGCTGCTGACCACATTCAGCAGGGTGGTCTTTCCGGATCCGGTACCGCCACTGATTAAAACGCTCCGATGATCGATGACGCATGCTCGTATGAACTTTGCGGCGGCTTCTGAAATCGTGCCAATTTCGATCAGGTCATCCATCGTCATTCGCTGGACCGGGAATTTCCTGATGGTCAAACAAGGACCGAACAGCGCCAGCGGTGGGATGATGGCATTGACGCGAGATCCATCTGTGAGTCTTGCGTCGACAAGTGGTTGACTTCGATCGATGCGTCGGCCGACCTGAGAAACGATCCGTTCGATGATCGATTCCGTTACCTTTTCGGAAATGAATCGGCGACCGGACCGTTCGATGACGCCATCCCGTTCGACAAAGATCTGATCGCTACGAACCACCATGATTTCGCTGATTGTCGGCGCGCGCAGCAGATCTTGCAGGGGGCCGTAACCGAAGACAATATCCTTCAAGTCCTTTTTCAACATGCGAAGGATCAGATACTTTCGCAACTCCGCGTGCAGGTGGGGACGAACCTGGTGAAAGACCTCGGTAAATCGTTCTTCAATGGACTGAATCTTGCTGCTGATATCAGGAAAGTTCTCCAAATCCAACTTTTTGCGCAACAACTGTAGAAGCCCGTGGAGTTCCTGTTCTCGCTCCGGAACCAAGGTCGCCGGTACATCAAATTCATTACTTGTCAGCGCGGCCAGATCAAAGATCTGGTCATCGACGCCGGTCTCCATAATGAGTTGGTTGATCGCGTGATCACGCAACCCGAGCCCCGCGATTTCTTCGAGCAATTCCGCATTGTCATCTCCGAAAACATCGAGTTCGCGACATACGTCCTCGATATTGTTTTCGAGGAGTAAGATACTATCTTGCGAACCTCCACGAGTGGATTCCATTTCGTAGAGATCAAGCCGTTCCAACAGTTGCTTGTGGACACGCAGTTCGAGGTTCGCGACCAGGGCTCGCAGGTGAGATTCAATTTCCCGTCGGCTAAAGGTAACCTTTTGCTCTGACTCAAATGAAATGGTGTAAGGCCAGATGCGAATCTTCGTATCAGGAGAGAACGTGACTCTTTGCCCACCTAAAATCTCGGTGTCGCCTACCAGGCAACTGTTGACCCCGACATTTTGAAGTTCCAGACCATCGTCAAGTATTCGGACCACCGCGTGATGCCGCGAGACCAATGGACTTCGCAACACCACGTCACACTCTGGATCCCGCCCGAACAAAACCTCATCGCCATCGACTTCGACACTCGAACGGCGACTCTCGTTCAGCTTGTTGAACCAGACTTTCAACGTTGAGTTTTGGGGTGGGGATGAGGCCATCGAATCGGGACCATGGGGGTAGAATGTTGAACAGAAGTCAGTGGCTGATTTCTTTATTCGGATGAACCATGAAGGACGACGGAAGTGTCGCGAGATCCAACCGAACTCAAGCGGGCCTGAAGTGTCTGAGCCTTGGGTTCGAGTTGCCCATTTTCCGTTCGAACGATGATGCCGATCTGATTCGATTGAACCGGTCGAATGCCTTGAGCCTCGAACACAGATCGGCTGCCAAGTTGGTTACCGATGGCGGCGACCTCAAATTCGCCTATCAATTCATATTCCGGCTCCAAAGAGTTGCTTGGATTCGGTTTGGGGACCGAAAAAGAAATCATGTCGCCGGGTTGGATGAGGGGACTGCGATTGCTGACGGAGATGGTGAGAAGCACTTCATTGGACTTCAAGTCAAGTTCCATTGGCGGCGTTTGATTATCCTGCTTGAAAACCAGTTCACCACCCTCGTAGCTCTTGATCGCCAGACGCGTTTCCAAGAGCGGCAGGTCCGAATACAGGTAAACAAAATCTTCAAGACCTTGAGCACGATTTGCGGGAATGGGGACTTCCACGAAGTGACTTCGTTTAAATTCCGTCCCTTGCTTGACGACCGTGTCGTCGCTGATGCCGAGAAACGACACCATTTTCATATTCTGGGATTTATTGACGAGGTAAAAAAAGTTCAATCCACCTCCAAGTAGTCCCAATATGACCGCGACGATCAATCCGGTTAGACCTTTCATGGTTGTTATCCTCTCATTTCTCAGTTGTTCAGCAATGTTTTACCACGAAGGATTACGGTTGATCGGTAATCAATCCCTGAGTGCCCGCCCCTGTCGAATTCAGATCCACGCGAATTTTAACTCGATCCGCCACCTGACAGTGGCCTTGCAGGTAACTCTCTTCACCGACTTGTCGCATGTCCGACCATTCTACCTCGGCCCACCCCTGGTCGCGCCAGTGTTGAATCATCTCGTTTCGAGTCTCGACCAAGGTCAAATCCGATACAAATTTCACCATGGAATGGCCGACGCCATCGGTGACCGAATATATCTTTCTGAAACGTTGAGGAATGGACAAAACAGCGGCAGAATTTTTCGAGTCTGTGGATTGAGGGTGACAGACAATCAGGGTCCATGCGCGAACCACCGCGGGTTCCACTCCCGGCAACTCGGGATCCACATTTTCCATCCGACCGCCCGGAAGGGCCAGCGTCCAACAACCCACCAGGAGCGACTCGTTCGTTGAAGCAGCGGAAGTAGCTCGGTCAACTGCAACGCGACAGGCCACTGCGAGAGGAATGGGTCCATCCTGCATGTAGACGCGATGACCGAGGGCGTCCGACCATGCGGATTCTTGATTCTGAAGTTGCTTGGACAGCGTGTTCCAGCTCGTATCGGGTTCATCGTGAAAGTGAATGCGATTCGACTGAATTTCGTGTCGAGTCATCTCGATTATTTCAGCCAGCATTTCTTCACGTGTGCCGGCAAATTCAATTCGCGTCCAGTTCCCTCCCGCTTTACCCAGGTCCAACTCAACCGTGGGTCCCTGCGCTAATGACGCCTGTGGTATTACTCCTTCAGTGGCTGGGGAGCCTGGATACCAAGACCGAACGATCTGGAATCCGAAGGTGAGCATCACTATCAGGATGATGGCCGAAGCGATGAGATTATGGGTCCAACCGATCACTTGTTTGCCCAAGGACTTCGATCGCGCTGAAGAGGTCTTCGTATTTGACGATGACTTCATGGTCAGGTTTGAATCAAAAAAGAATGTTGGAAAATCAACGTGTGGCGGCCGAAGAACTCGCGTTATTCTAACGGAACCTGTCATGGTTGCCGCCTTTTATGACTCAAATTTTCTCCGTCCCGTTAGATGCCGGGGGAAAGGCAGGGGGCGTGTCGAGAATCCCGTGGCGTCTCATGTCATGCTGGCGGCAGGGGTCAATAGAAACCTCAACGCCGATTCGAGATCCGGATCTTGGAATTTGAAATTCGTATTGACCAGTTTCGATGAAATCACATGCGCACCTGATAGCAGCATTTCTTCGGCCATTTCCCCGAGTACGATTTTCAGTACCAGTTCAGGCGCGGCAAAACAGGCCGGACGGGAAACGACTTTAGCGAGCGTTTTCGTGAATTCCCGATTGGTCACAGGGTGGGGAGCCACCGCGTTCACTGGACCCTCCAAAGACGAATCGAGGATCAAGTAGACCAACAGTTCCGTCAGGTCACGTTCAGAAATCCAACTCATGTATTGAGATCCGCTTCCCAGTCTTGCGCCCAATCCCAATTTGAAAGGGAGCAACATCTTGGCCAATGCGCCTCCTTTTTTTGAGAGGACAATTCCCAGACGTGGAAGTGTTACGCGGATGCCAGCGTCGGCAGCAGCTTGGGTGGTTTCTTCCCAAGCGATGGAAGTTTCCGCCAAGAAGCCGGATCCCGAGGCACTCGATTCGTCACATCGTTCATCACCCCGGTTTCCATAAAATCCAACTGCAGACGCGCTGATCAGCGTGTGGGGTGGCTTCTGGAGACCCGCCAGAGCCTGGCAAAGCAACCGGGTGCCTTCAATCCGACTCTCGCGAATTCGTTGTTTTTTGGCCGGTGTCCAACGACCCTCCGCAATGTTTTCACCCGCGAGATGAACCACCGCGTCATAACCTTCCATGCCCTGAACATCCACCTCCCCGGTCACGGGATTCCAAAGCACCCCTTCTTTGGATCTCTGCCGGACCAAAGGAATAACCGTGTGGTCCTCTTTTTGGAGTCGGTGGACAAGTTGTCTACCCACAAGACCGGTTGAACCGCTAACCAGGATTTTCATGATGGACGCCTTCAGCTTTGCAATGAACGGGAATCTCATCCATTGTTAGGACGCTGTGCTCTCTTTGCAGCCCCCAAGGTGAAGCAAGGTCAGATCTGACGAAAGCGAAACAAGCTTGCCATTTTAAGAAGGGGAATGGCCCGCATCAGTCGATAAAGTTCGACATGGATCCAGCATTGGCCGTCTCAGCCATGCAGGTGGACGGATCTCCGCCCTCCAAGACTTCTCGCGCAAGTTGCTCATAATCTTCGGCGCCATTGGACGAGGCCGAATAGTCAAAAATGGATTGACCGAAGCTTGGTGCTTCCGCCAAGCGAATGTTCCGCCGAATACGTGTTGCAAACGGGCGGGCCCCTGCCCAGACCGACTCGCTGTGATTCAGAGATTCAAAGAAGTCTTCGACATCGGTGGTCACCTCAGCAGCCAGTCGAGTACTCGACTCGTACATGCAATAGACGATGCCCGTTAGCCGCAACGTTGGATTCAACCTTCTGGCGACAAGCTCAATGGTCCGAAGCAGCTTGCTAAGACCATGCAAAGCTAAAAAATGCGGTTGAAGCGGAAGGAAAACCTCTCCCGCTGCGGTCAGCGCGTTCAGTGTCAAAACGCCGAGGGACGGGGGACAGTCCAAGATCAGAAAGTCAAACTCTTCGCTATCTTCGTCGAGCTTGTCCTGCAAAATAATTTCTCGCCCGACCTCACTGGCGAGTTCCAGCTCAGCAGCCGCAAGATCCAGATGCGCAGGAACGACCCAAAGATTTTCTTCGACCTGATAACGGGCTTCGGCGAGTGGCCGATCCGAAGTGAGCACGCCATAAATACTCGCTTCGGAATCTTCCGGTGACATTCCGAGATGCAAAGAAGCATGTGCCTGGGGATCAAGATCAATGAGGCAAACCCGTTTACCCATTCTTGCAAGTGCAGCGCTCAGATTGACGGCCGTCGTCGTTTTGCCGACGCCACCTTTCTGATTGATGGTGGCAATTGCTCGCATGGCCGGAAACTCCCTTTTCCTTGCGTCCGTTCAACGTCCCATCTGTCAATTGACGATGGATCACGTGTGGGATTATAGACAACGAAGAAAAAATGACGCTAGACGAATCATGGTGCGAGGCGGGTTCATCCGCCCACCTCGTCCCTTTCTTTCGAATTGCTAGCAACCCAAGGCTTGGCATCGTCCGCTGCTGGCACGTCGGGCATTTAGAGGCCGATTTGGAGGACGTCACCCTGAACATGTTCGGTGAGAACGGTTCCCATCAAGGTGAAAGGGGTCACTTCGTAGATGCCAACCGCAAGCATTTGACCAATCTGTCGACGGTTGCCCTCAAAGACGACGATACGATCGCACTGCGTTCGTCCCGTGAGTTGCAGAACGTCTTGGCCCGTATCGTTTTTGGCACCCAGCTTGCTGGGACCTTCAACAAGAACCTGGACCGTCTCTCCGAGAAACGGATGGTTATCTTCTTCGCTGATACGATTCTGAATCGCCAGCAACTCGTTGTTGCGACGCTTTTTGATGTCGTCGGGAATGTCGTCGATCATTCGAGTTTCGGATTTGGTTCCGGGCCGCTCACTGTATTTGAAAATGAAGCTATTTTTGAATCGACATTCTTCGACCAATTCACAGGTCAGCTGGAACTCTTCTTCGGTTTCCCCACAAAAGCCCACAATGAAATCACTGGAAACCGCAGCACCGGGAATGGTCTCACGGATTCGTGACATCATTTCGCGATAATCTTCAACCGTGTAACCCCGCTTCATACGCTTCAGGACTTCGTTGGATCCACTTTGGGCGGGCACATGGAGGTATTTCGACAGTTTTGGCATATCTCGAATGACTTGGAGCAGATCATCGGTCATGTCTTTCGGATAACTCGTTACAAATTTGAGTCTTTCGATGCCCTCAATATCGTGAAGTCGAAGCAGGAGATCGGAGAGCCGTGTCTCACCCTTTTCATCACGGTAACGATAACTGTTGACGGTTTGCCCGAGCAGTGTGATTTCCTTGCAGCCCTGGTCAGCGAGCACGCGAGCTTCGTCCACGATGATGTCAGGAGAACGTCCTTGTTCGGGGCCACGCGTCATGGGAACGATACAGTAGGTGCAAAATTTGTCGCAGCCGATCTGAATCCGCAAGTAAGCCTGAAAAGGCGTTGGACGCATCGTGGGGTCCCGCATCGGATCAAATGTTTCGTGACTCCGTTTGATGGACTCCAGATTTCCTGCGGTCCGCTCAAGGCTTAATGCGGTGTATTGGCCCGGTTGATTTCGCGCCTCGTCAATCAAATCGGGAACTTGCTGAAGTTGCCCGGGCCCCACAACAAGGTCCACATAGGGAGCCTTGTCAAAAATCAGTTTCTGGTCTTTCTGAGCCATACAGCCCAGCACACCGATCACTTTGTGAGGGTGGCGATTTTTCTCCAATCTTAATCGACCCAAAGCACTGTAGATCTTATCTTCGGCGTGCTTTCGCACGCTGCAGGTGTTGAACAGGATCGTATCCGCGTCTTTGGTGTTGTCGGTCAATTCGTAGCCTCGCTTACGGAGGCTGGCAACTACCATTTCGCTGTCAAGCATATTCATCTGGCAACCAACCGTTTCGATGTACAGCTTATGGGTCATGATCGAACCGATGTCTTCCTGAAGAATCATGAATGAAATACTGAACTTCGGCGTCAAGCTGTCTCATTCGCGAGAAGTGCCGATGAGTTTGGAGTCGAAAAGCAGCGTATAGTTTGTCTTGAATCGAGGGATTCGGCAATGGTCAACGAGAACGATGTTGTTATGCCCGGATGCGTTCTCCACGCTTCATGATATGAGGAGCGGGCGGGGACCATAAATACGCTATGTGGGCTGATTTCGCTGGCGGTCCCGCTCCGCCCGCCATCGTTCGCGCAGTTCCGCTAGACCCTGATTTTGTCGTTGCCGCATCATGCGAACCAGTAAAATGACGGACAGATAGATTCCCACGCTCAATAGGCTGATATCAATCCAATTCATCTCTATTTTTCCGTTAAATCCTGTGGGCGATGTCGAGCCACTCGGCCTTCACCAAGACATGGAATGGCGGTCGTCTACAACCATAATCTTAACCCGAATATAGGGCCTGAGATTTCAACATCGCCGAAACGTCGATAATCGTAAGCTGAGAACAGTTCGACATGTTTCCATGTTGCACCGATCCCGAGGCGAAGGTGTTGCGCTGTGGCATGGCCAAGTCGACCCAGATCGTATTCTCCGGAAATGACCCAGGGTTCTGACGGAAAGTAGTCGACCTTGACCGTGCCATTGATTCCAAAAGCGGTCCCTTCTCGATCGTGCGACCAACCCGTTCCTAATCCCCAACGAACGAGCCAGCGACGGGCCTGCAAGCGTCTCCACAGGATATTGAGGTCTCCCAGGTGAAGTTCATCGCTCGTTCCGTCTTGAAGGTTTTCATGAAAATAGGTCCATTCCGTATCGACGCCAAATCGAGTTTGTGACCACTCAAAAAAACCTTTGGCCGTATACCATTGGACCGAATCAAAGTCCGAGCCGAAAGCAATTTGATATTGCATTGCCGAGGTTAGAGGCCTTGCGGGAACATGGTCCGATTGCATGGCGTAGCCATTCAAGCCATCGGCGTAAGGATAATGGGCGAAATACATGGTGGCTGGCGTATCCATCGCGGCAGAATCGGACGATTTGTAGGTGATGTCATAACCGCGATTTGAAGGGTCGCCAACAAACGTGACGTAGGTGAATCCGACTGCAAAATTCCACCCTAACTCACCCAGCATCTGACCCCAGGTTTGGTCCTCTTCCGAATCCATAAACGTCATTGACTCATGAGCGGCTTCTTGATTGCTTCGATGGTCTGTCGTCCGTTGATTCGCAGCGACTGACTCGGACGGCGAAAGAATCTCCGACCGAACCTCGTTCAAGGTCTGGCTTTTTAATGGCGCAGAAGATGGGCAAACAAAGATCCCGATCGCCACGAAATAGAGACTCGCAACCTGCCGGCTGACAATTTGGCCCCTGATTTTGAAGGTAACCGTTTCCATCGCATACCTTGAATGACCAAAAAATCCGGTAGGCTAGACTTCCAACAAGTGCTGTTCTCAGAATATTCAAAGGCTGTCAACGGCAATGCAAAAGTGAAGGTGAATCCACGTACTAATTTTTCGGTTGCTTGCATTGCAGAGGGGATCTGGGTTGACACCTCTTCTCGATCATGGGTCAATCCGAGAGAATGCGTAGATCAGATGCGTACACTCGACCAGACAAGCCTAAAATTTTGCAGGACCCAAAGGTTATGCGTGGAGCCGAAGTTCTCCCGGTCGATATCCGTACGTTGTTCGCTTTCAGGAATCGGTGGACGAAATCCATTCATTTATGACCCAAACCGGCCATTTTTCGCGGGTGTTTCATCATGTCCAGTTTGCTTGCTGCTCTGAACCAAGGTGATTTCGAGGCTCCTGTATTTCGCAACGCGGCGCCTGCCATTTTGATGGAACATGCCGTGATTCATGACGCGGGTCAGTTGTCTGATTTGGGGACGATCGTTTCATTCTCCGGCGAAAAGACGGGCCGTTGTCCGAAAGACAAACGGGTTGTTGCGGAGCCGACCAGTGAAGCGGATGTCTGGTGGGGTCCGGTCAACATCGCACTGTCTGACTCTTCTTTTACTCAACTTCAAGAACTCGCGACAACATTCCTCGATTCCCAGCCCCGGCTCTACGTGGTGGACGGCTTCGCGGGTTGGGATTCTGAACACCGAATTAAAGTTCGAATTGTTTGTTCGAGACCTTATCACGCACTCTTCATGCACAACATGTTGATTCGACCGACCGAGGAGGAACTCGACTCTTTCGGCGAACCGGATTACGTGATTTACAACGCTGGCCAATGTCCGGCCAAGCCTGACATCGAGGGAGTGACCGGCTCGACAAGCGTAGCGGTCCATTTTGATCGTCGAGAGATGGTGATTCTGGGAACCGAATACGCCGGTGAGATGAAAAAAGGCGTGTTCACGATCATGAATTACATCATGCCTCGAGAAGACGTGCTTTCCATGCACTGCTCTGCTAACGAAGGGAAAGACGGTGACGTCTCGCTCTTTTTTGGGTTGTCCGGCACCGGCAAAACGACCCTATCTGCCGATCCACATCGGGATCTGATCGGAGATGACGAACACTGCTGGACAGATCGTGGGGTTTTTAATATCGAAGGCGGTTGTTACGCAAAGTGTCTTGGGTTGTCCTACGAACGCGAACCAGAAATTTTTAGTTCCATCAAATTTGGCGCCGTTCTTGAAAACACAACGATCGACCCGCACACGCGTTCGGTTGACTTTGAAGACGGAAGCTTGACGCAGAACACTCGGGTTTCCTACCCGATCGATTTCATTCCTCACGCCAAAATTCCTTGTGTCGGTGGACACCCGAAGAACATCATTCTTCTTACTTGTGATGCCTTTGGCGTTCTTCCACCCGTCTCAAAACTGAACCCCAAGCAGGCGATGTACCACTTCATCAGTGGTTATACGGCGAAAGTCGCTGGAACTGAGCAGGGGGTAACGGAGCCGACGGCGACGTTCTCAGCATGTTTCGGAGCGGCGTTCCTCGTATGGCACCCCAACAAGTACGCACAGATGCTCGCGGAAAAAATGGATCAACATGCGGCTGACGCCTGGCTGATCAACACGGGATGGATCGGTGGCGCTTTCGGGACCGGTCAGCGGATCCCCCTTGGATATACCCGCGCCATCATCGACGCCATTCATGGGGGTCATCTCGAACAGGTGGAGATGATTCAAGACGATTTCTTCGGGTTGGCCATTCCTCAAGAATGTCCTGGAGTGCCACAGGAGGTCCTGCAACCTCGTCTTGCTTGGAACGATCAGGACAGCTATCAGGAAACGGCACTTCATCTTGCGAAACTCTTCGACCAAAACTTCCACCAGTACCGCGAGGGCGCTTCCGATGGCATTGCCGAGGGTGGGCCGAGTTTAACGGTAAGTTGAAGTCGGGGCACATTCGTTCTCTTTAAAATGGGTTCGCGGTTTGTCGATCTCGACGACCTAGCGGGCTGTTGCCTGAAAGACCGAAGGGCAAACAGGGCTTTCAGGCCCTTAGGCCATGCCGATGATCGTGTGGCGACATGTCCTTACTGGACCGCCCACAGGAGACGAAAAGTCAAGCCATGGTATCGACGAGCATTTCATTCTGGACCCGAGTTTGTAGAAACCAGTAAGCGTGACTTAAACTCAAGCACCGGTTTGGGTTCAGGGTGCGTTGGACTTGGGCCGGTTTTTCGTCTGGTCACCCATCAAGCGTGATTGGTCATCATCGCCACCGAACAGCTGTCATCCAGCAAAAGGTAGTGTCCGCTCATCACCGTCATACGGGTCGAAGCCATGGATGTTATTCAACAATGTCTACCGCGCAAGAACAGCCTTAAGCGAGCTGAACGAATCCTCGGGTCACTTTGTTTTCTGGCGTGCGTCGGTTTACTGGGCATGAATGTTGCATCAGGAATGTCAGGGAAGGAAGGCTGGCAGTTTGGTAAGGCCAAAGTCAACATCACGCCGATGGAGCCGATGTGGATGTCCGGTTACGGGGGACGTGATCGCGTGGCTGAAGGGAAGCTGACGGACCTTTGGGCCAAAGTTCTCGTGTTGAAACCGAAAACCGGAGACATGGCGATCCTGATCACTATGGATCTTGTCGGGATTGATCAGACGCTGTCAGACTCGATTCGAAAACGACTCGCAGACGAGTATGGCGTTGAGGTTGAACGAATCGTCCTCTGTTGTTCGCATACTCACACCGGTCCTGTTGTCGGCATGAATCTTGCGCCATTGCACTACTTGCAAGTAGAACGGGTTCACCAAGCTCAAATTGATAAGTATGCGGTATGGTTGAAATCGCAGGTGATCAAGAGTGTTTCTGTGGCGATGAAGAATTTGTCTTCGGGCTCGGTATCTTGGGGGACAGGGCGTTGTGCGGTTGCGGTCAATCGTAGAAATAATCGGGAAGCGAGTGTTCCCTCGGTTCGATCACGTGGCGAACTTGCTGGCCCAACGGATCACGATACACCCGTTTTGGTCATCAAGGATTTGGACCATCGGATTCAGGTGATTGTGTTTGGTTATGCGTGCCACGCTACGGTTCTCAGTTTTTATCAATGGTCCGGGGATTATCCGGGTTATGCACAGATGGCACTGGAATCTCGGTTGCCCGGTGTTCAGGCCATGTTCTGGGCCGGTTGCGGTGGTGATCAAAACCCGCTGCCGCGTCGCAAGGTCGAGTTAGCGCGGCACTATGGAGAGCGACTGGCTTTGGCGGTCGAATCCGTGATCGCGACGCAAGAACTTCGTCCATTGGCAGCCAGTTTGGAAAGTCGCTCCGCGTGCATACCATTGCCGTATGCTTCGGTTCCTGAGTTATCGGAGTTACGGGAGACTCTTGATTCCAAAGATCGATTTGAAAAGGCACGGGCCCAATGGCTTCTGAGCATCGTTGAGACGAATGGTGGTCTGTCGGAAACTTACCCGTATCCCATCGTGACCTGGAATTTGGGAGATCAAATCCAGTGGGTGTTCCTCGGAGGAGAGGTCGTTGTCGACTATGCTTTGCGGATTAAAAAAGAGAATCGAGGAACCTCAACGTGGGTTGCGGGTTATACCAATGATGTGATGGCTTACGTTCCTTCACGCCGAGTCCTTCGGGAAGGCGGATATGAAGGTGCGGGTGCCATGGTCTACTACGGCTTGCCCGGCCCTTGGAGTGAGACGGTCGAGCAGCGAATTATGGATGAAGTGACGTCGCAATTGTCCGAAGGAGATGATGAGTCGACGGATCGTCAGAAATGACAAATTTGCAGCCATGGATGTCAGAAGAATGTAGAAACCAATCGGTCTTCTGGTCGCTCCTGCATTCATCGAGATCATGGCTCCACGACCACTTCAGCCGAGTCTTCGTCAGTCCAACAGAGGCGGGTGATATTCATGTCACTGAGAGTCATATGTCCTGAAGGTTGTCGCTTTCTGTTGCCACTCTCGGAGGCGGGCCATTTGGTGACTTGCCCGGAGTGCAACACCCGGCTCGATGTTCCAGAGGTATCACAGACTCTTCGCCGCGGGGATCGGGCCCAATCTGAACTTGTCATTGTCAGTGCGACCAACGTAGGAAAGACTCGCAAATTTGACAAAGATCCCGGACCTTCACCTGACATTTTCATGCCGGTCGTCATCTCGACCGAGGGCCATGGTTCGGAGGGAGATTTCACCGACCGCTCCGCGAATGATCGGTTTACCCGTCCCATCGATTCTGGCCCCGTGTTACCGAGCATTGAGGCTGTTCAATCAAGTTTTGTACCGACTCAGGAAGATCTCGAACTTCCCGAAATCGTTCTGGATGACGATCGGTTAGAGGCGTTTGAGGCGAGGCAGAACGTTCGCGCTTTTGAAACGTCGCGACGATCCGTCGCCCGTATCATTGCCTTCTTGATGGCGGTGGTGGGTATGTCAAATGTGGCCCTTGCAATCTGGCAGTCCGGTTGGCTTGAAGGGTCAACAACTGAACGATTGCAAATGTGGGCGACCGTATCCATCTTGATCGGCATGGGGCACCTCGCCTATGCATTCTTCTTAAGCCAAGTCGCGGATTGGAGCGCGAACTGGGTGGTTGCTGCTTTCCTTCTTGCCGTTGCTGCCGGGTATGCGTGCGGCGGCGTGCTGCTGGGATTCGCCGGTGTAGACAACGTTTTTGTTCAATGGCTGGAACTACCCATCATGCTCAAAACCAAAGGCTCGATTTGGTCGACCTGTATGGTGCTCGTTTCAGCAAGCCTCGCCTGGTGGTGCGGGCGTGAAGCAATGCACTGGCGGCAGACCGTTCAATGGTTGCGTTCGTTTTGAAGGCCTCGCGATCGATGCATCTGTTCGAACAAATCAGAGTCCGGTTGAGTGAAGCTTACCTTTTCTTTTCATGACGTCGACCAGTCTCGTCGTTGCCAGTCTCGTCGTTGCCAACAGCGAGATCGCGGCGGATGGATTCCTGATCGGTTGCTTTCGCGTTGCATGTTGATCGCAACTTGTCATGGTCCCTTTGGAAACTGGGGCACTTTGGAATAAAGTGAAGCCTAATGACCAGTTGTCATTTGCAATCGGGGTGAGTTCGATTTGGAGGAACACGATGAATCGCCAGCGTCTTCTGGAGCGCTTTTTAAGGTATGTCCAGGTCGATACGACCGCGAACGAGCAACAGGAATCGTACCCAAGCAGCTCCGGTCAGTGGGACCTTGGTCGTATGCTCGTTGAAGAGCTAAAAACAATAGGCTACGCCGATGCACATCAGGATGACCACGCCCTCGTCTGGGTAACCATCCCTTCCAATCAGGCAGACGCGGGTCCCACGATTGCATTCAATGCTCATTTGGATACTTCGCCAGAAACAAGTGGTAAAGGTGTTAAGCCCCAAGTGATCGAGTCGTACTCCGGAGAGGTCATCCAACTTTCGGGTGACCCTCAAAAAACGATCAGCATGGAATCGAACCCAGAGCTTCAACAGTTTTTGGGAACCACCCTCATTACGACCGATGGCACAACCTTGTTGGGCGGAGACGACAAAGCGGGTGTCGCCATCATGATGGAACTCGCGGAGACGTTGGCGGAGCAATCGTCGCTTCCGCGTGGAGAGGTCAAGTTACTTTTTACCTGCGATGAAGAAATCGGTCGCGGTGTGGATCACGTCGACTTCGAAAAGCTTGGCGCGACGGCGTGTTATACCTTGGACGGAGGTGGAGCGAACGACGTCGACATCGAGACTTTTTCTGCGGACCTCGCGATCGTCTCGATTCAAGGCGAAAATATTCACCCAGCAATCGCCAAGGACAGGATGGTCAATGCGCTGCGCGTGGGGGCAGATATGATCGAACGCTTACCGAAAGATCAATCGCCTGAAAGAACCGAGGGGCGTGCAGGCTTTATTCATCCTTACAGCATGGAGGGAGGAGTCGCATCAGCGACGATTCGAATGATCCTCCGCGACTTCGACACGGAAAAACTTTTGGAATATGCGGAGCAGCTCGAAGCGACCGCGAAAGACGTGCAGTCAGCTTGGCCGGGCAGCGAGGTCACGGTCGAAGTTCGAAAGCAGTATCGGAATTTGTCGGAGGGGCTTCGTCGAGAACCCCGAGCCGCTGCTTATGCATTTTTGGCTCATGAGAGACTTGGGCGAACGGCAAAGAGTTCGATTGTTCGCGGTGGGACCGATGGATCACAAATGACGGAACGTGGGCTGCCAACTCCCAACCTTTCATGTGGACAACACAACATTCACTCGCCGTTGGAGTGGGCGAGCTTGGAAGAGATGGTCGCAGCAGGAAATGTGGCAATGGAGCTCGTCAAGATTTGGAACGAACAGCCCAGCCTCTAGGCAGGAGATGGTGCGAAGGGGCGGGGTTATAAGAGATGCGAATCGTCGTTGAGTTGTATGGCCTTCCCCGGCGACGAGCAGGGATTACGGAGGTCCCGATTGACCTTGACCTGCAGTCCGTCCAGCTCGCGGAATTGATCGAAGTTCTTGCAGAGCAATTTCCCGATCTTCATCCCGACTGTCTGGTTTGTAGCCCTCTTGGGAATTGGGAACTCAGTCGCCACATTGTTGGTAATCGAAATGGCGATTGTTTCATTCGCTCCGGCGTAGAAGTGCTGGTGGACGGAGACCGACTCTTGTTGATGTCCGCAGATGTGGGAGGATAGTCGTCCAGTTTTTGGAGTTTTTGATCGCTTGCAATTCTCCAAAGGTTGGATTCTCCAGTCAAACCGTTGGTTTCAGGCCAAAAATACCTTTTTTCCGGCTTAGTCGTTTCGACTCTTTTCTTGTCACCAGGTTCGTCGTGAAAAATAACGGTAACCAAACGGGAATACCGGTGCTAAGATGACCCGTGATGAGGGGGCAACTCGACATTTACCACTCTGGTGGCAAGCATGTGGCCTGAATCCACAGAGACTCAAGAATTGATGATCAACGCCAAGGGTGAGAACCCTGACGCGGTTGATGCTTTATTTGAGCGACATCGCGCCGCTGTCAGGCGGTTGATACAAATGCGATTGGATCACGGGATCCGTCGTCGAGTTGATGTCAGCGACGTTTTGCAAGACGTGCTGCTTGAAGCCAGTCGGCGACTACAGGCTTACTTGGAAAAACCGCCCATGTCTTTCCATCTTTGGCTTCGCCAAATTGCGATGGACCGCATTATTGACGCCCATCGTCGTCATCGGGGCTCGGCCAAACGCAGCGTCGATCGTGAGCAACCCCTCCAAATTGGTGCGACCGGCGACAAATCAGCCGTGGATTTGGGTCAGCAGGTGGTTGACCAAAATTTGACACCCGCCACAGCCGCGGCCCGCCGAGAACTCGCCAAGGAGGTCGAGGCTGCCATTTTACTGCTACCGGCCAATGACGCCGAAATTCTGATGATGCGCAATTTTGAACAATTGACGAATCAGGAAGTCGCAGAGGCCCTTAGTTTAAGCGAGCCCGCTGCCAGCATGAGGTACCTGAGGGCACTTCGTCGGCTCAAGCAGGCTCTGCAAGAAGATTCTTCGTCGAGTGGCCTCACTGAAAATCCTCTCTAGATTCGGCAATAAGTCGGCAATAAGGCCGAGTACCGAGAGCTTGGCAGCTAGGAAGAATGGCTTCATCTCGTTAGAATTTGGGGTTTTTAGAGCCCATCGGTCATCCTCTGACCCGCGACAGGGCTTTGCCGAATCTCCTCGGCATCTCCTGAGATCTTAAAGCGAGCCCAGCATGGTTTTGTTGGATTGGATAAGTGGACGCGTTTTCAATTCCGTCCATCGCAACAACTTGGTTTACAACACGTGTTGGGAGGATCCACGACTCGATCGAGAGGCGCTCGACTTCCAACCCGATGATCAGGTGATGGTGATCACCAGTGCTGGATGCAACGCATTGGATTACGCTTTGACCGGCCCCGCGAACGTTCACGCCGTTGATATGAACCCTCGGCAGAATGCTTTATTGCAGCTCAAAATTGCCGCCGTCAAAGAACTGGACTATCAGGACTTTTTCAAGATGTTTGGTATCGGCCGGTACGAAGGTATCCGGACCGTCTACGAGCAGAAACTCAGGAACCACCTGAATCTCTGGTCCCAGGAGTTTTGGGATCGCAAAATCAAATTCTTTGATAACCGCCGCAATACATTTTATTACCGCGGTACAAGTGGAAGCTTCGCTCGATTGATGCGGATGTATATTGAGCGCGTTATCAAAGTCCGCGACCCGATCGACCACCTCTTCAGTGCAAAGACAGTGGAAGAGCAGCAGCGAGTCTACAAAGAGGAACTCAAGGATCGATTTTGGACCGGGTTTCTGAAATTCGCGTTGAATCGAGATACCACTTTGAGCATGCTCGGTGTGCCCAAGGCCCAGCGTCGGCAGATCGAGTATCAGTACGAAGGTGGGATCGTCAAATACATGCAGGATTGCCTTGAGAGCGTTTTTACGAAGTTACCCATTCACGATAATTACTTCTGGCGAGTTTACTTGTACGGCTCCTACACCCCAGAGTGTTGCCCCGAATACCTGAAGGAAGCGAATTACGAAGCGCTCAGGAATGGTCTTGCAGATCGAGTCACCACCCACACAAAATCGGTCCAAGCCTTTTTAGAAGGGCATGATGGACAGATCTCGAAGTTCATTCTCCTGGATCATATGGACTGGTTGTCCGACAAGTTTTTTCCATTGCTTGAAAGTGAGTGGCAAGCGATCGTTGAAAAAGCTGCTCCGAATGCGAAGATCATCTGGCGGAGCGGAGGTTTGCGAACAGAGTTCATCGAAGAGGTCAAGGTGAGTCACGAGGGCAAAATCAAGCCCCTGAGCGAGTTGCTGGAGTACAACACGGAACTTTCCGATCGACTTCACCAACTCGACCGCGTTCACACTTACGCCAGCTTCTATATTTCCAAATTCCTCGGCTAGGCGGTGCCGGGAGAACATCCTTTCCCTGCATTCAGTTGCTGCCTTCGTTACCAACATCGAGTGCCAGAACGTCGACATATGGTTTGCAGGTTGGTCAAGTTTCCACAAAGCGCACCGATCTGCCGTCACCAAGATCTCTGCGCCACACTCTTCGCAATGGAAAATGAAAGGTTGATTTTTCAGGTGCTTTCTTCGAAGACGCTTCTCTTGACTGACCTCGTCGACTAGCCGCTTGGCCTCTTTGTAGTCATTTTCGGAACATTGAAGCTGCACACGTCCAACGTTATTGGCGGAGAGTGATTCGGCGATGCGGGCGTTACTGATGTGGGACGAGATGCCGTATTCAGCCAATAGCGCCCGGTAGTACTCGGCTTCAAGTTCATGTCCAAATCAGGCAATGATTTTGAGGTGAGACATACTTGATTACGAGTTAGAAACAGCACCTTCACGGGACGGTGAATTTCGAGATTCAAATCGATCCTGTAGCGCTTGCACATCCATCGTTTCCTCGCGCAGTGCTTCCATCGCGGTGACAGCTGCTTCTGCTGCAGAGATCGTGGTGATGCAAGGAACACCTTGTTGAACGGCGGCGGCGCGAATTTTGCCTTCGTCCGTCCGCGCCCCTTTGCCACTTGGGGTATTGAGGACCAGATCGACTTCTTCATTTTTAAGGTAGTCAATCAGGTTGGGGTGGCCCTCTGCGAGCTTCTTGATCGGTGTCACCGGGATACCGCCTTCCTGCAGTCGTTGAGCCGTGCCCTGGGAGGCGATCAGATTGAACCCAAGTTGATCGAGTCGTCGTGCCAGATCTTCGATCTTATGTTTGTGCCGACTGGAGACGCTCACAAAAATCGTACCGGATGTGGGGAAATCGACTCCTGCAGCAAGTTGGCTCTTGGCGAAGGCGAGTGAGAATCGTTCGGAGACACCCATGACTTCGCCGGTACTTCGCATTTCAGGACCGAGGACAATATCGACTCCTGCAAATTTTCGGAACGGGAAGACGCTTTCTTTGATCGAGACATGTGCAGGGATCGGTTCACGGGTCACACCGAGTTCGGCAAGAGACATTCCAGCCATGACTTTCGCTGCGATCTTGGCGACCGGAAGACCGGTCGCTTTCGCAACAAACGGAACGGTTCGGCTGGCTCGTGGATTGACTTCGATCACGTACAGGACGTGCTGTCCATCTTCTTTCTTGATGGCGTACTGAACATTCATCAATCCTACTACTTTGAGCGCTTTGGCCATGGCCACCGTGGCGTGACGAATTTCATCGACAATCGGTGCGGGAAGGCTGTAAGGTGGAATGACACAGGCGGAGTCACCGGAATGCACACCCGCCTCTTCAATGTGTTCCATGATGCCGGTGATGACGACATCGGTTCCATCTCCGATCGCATCGACATCAACCTCGGTGGCATCCTCCAAAAATCGGTCAATCAACACCGGTTGCCCTTGGGCAACGGCAAAAGCCTCTGCGACGTATCGTTCGAATTGAGACGTGTCATAGCAGATTTCCATAGCGCGACCACCGAGAACGAAGCTCGGTCGCACCAACGCTGGAAAACCGACTTCGGTACCGACCTGTCTGGCCTGTTCCATGGTTCGAGCGATGCCGTTGGCCGGCTGTTTCAGGTTCAATCTTTGCAGGAGCTGCTGAAACTTTTCGCGATCCTCCGCAGCCTCAATGGTGTCCACACTGGTTCCGATGATCGGGACGCCGGCATTGGATAGTCCGCGAGCGAGATTCAATGGAGTTTGGCCGCCAAACTGAACAATGACGCCATCGGGTTGAACAGCGTCACAGATATTGAGAACATCCTCAGTTGTCAGCGGTTCGAAAAACAATAGATCACTGGTGTCGTAGTCGGTGCTGACCGTTTCAGGATTCGAGTTAACCATGATGGACTCGATTCCCATTTCTTCAAGTGCGAAGCTCGCATGACAACAACAATAGTCGAATTCAATACCCTGACCGATTCGGTTGGGTCCTCCACCCAGGATCATGATCCGTTTACGATCTGGACTTTTCGGAGGAACTTCATTTTCTTCTTCGTAGGTTGAATAGTAGTAGGGCGTATAAGCTTCGAACTCCGCCGCACAGGTATCGACGGATTTGAATGTCGCAACGATACCCAGACTCTTTCGAAACTCGCGAACGTCCATCTCGTTTGAGTCCCAGAGATGAGACAGTTGTCGATCTGAGAACCCACAGATTTTCGCCCTTCGCAGCAGGTTCGGGTCGACTTCTTCGAGGGAGCCGGCACTCCGAAGAAGCTCCTCGATTTCGACGATCTCTTGGAGTTGGTCAAGGAACCATGGATCGATGAAGGTTCTGTCGAAAATTTCTTCGAGGGACATGCCCGCCTTCATCGCGTACCTTAGGTACCAGATGCGTTGGTCGTTGGGTGTGGAAAGTTTGGCGTGAATTTCATCGACCGTTGGCTCTTGGGGTGTGTTCCAGAGATCTTTCATATCCGAGCCGAATCCGAAACTGCCGACTTCTAAACCACGCAGCGCTTTTTGCAAGGATTCTTTAAACGTTCTCCCGATTGCCATCGTCTCGCCGACACTTTTCATTTGAGTGGTGAGTGTCGAGTCCGCCTCTTGAAATTTCTCAAAAGCGAAACGTGGGATTTTTGTCACCACGTAATCGATGGTTGGCTCAAAACAGGCCTTCGTCTGGCGAGTGATGTCATTGGGCAATTCCCACAAACGATAGCCGACCGCCAGCTTGGCTGCGATTTTGGCAATTGGGAAACCCGTCGCTTTAGATGCGAGAGCGCTCGAACGGCTGACGCGTGGGTTCATTTCGATCACGATCATGTCTCCGTTGTCCGGGTTGATCGCAAACTGAATGTTCGAACCACCCGTCTCGACTCCGATTTCGCGAATGACGGCGAGACTGGCGTCTCGCATTCGCTGATATTCTTTGTCAGACAGCGTTTGAGCGGGCGCTACCGTAATGGAATCACCCGTGTGGACTCCCATCGGATCAAAATTTTCGATGGCGCAAATGATCACGACATTGTCATCAAGATCCCGCATCACCTCCATCTCGTATTCTTTCCATCCGATGATGGACTGCTCGAGAAGCACCTCGGAGACGGGTGACAAGTCGAGTCCACGTTGAACCAGCGTGTCGAACTCGTCACGATTGTAGGCGATGGATGAACCGCTTCCCCCGAGCGTGAAACTCGGGCGAACGACACAGGGCAGGCCAATGTTTTCCAAAGTGGAACGTGCTTCATCCAGCGTGTGGACCGTTTCGCCCAAACAAACGCTGAGCCCGATCTTGTCCATCGCCTGTTTGAATTGTTCACGTTCTTCAGCTTTGGCGATGACGTCGGCCCGAGCTCCAATCATTTCAACGTCATATTTTTCGAGCACCCCGTGCCGAGAGAGATCCATCGCGACATTCAACCCGGTCTGGCCTCCCAAAGTCGGTAACAGGGCATCAGGTCGTTCCTTGGCGATGATTTTCTCGACGATCCGCCAGTCGAGCGGTTCAATGTAGGTCCGCTCGGCCGTGCCAGGATCGGTCATGATGGTGGCCGGATTGGAGTTGACCAGGACAACTTCATAACCCTCTTCTCGCAGTGCCTTACAGGCTTGGGTGCCCGAATAATCGAATTCGCAGGCTTGTCCAATGACGATAGGACCGGAGCCAATGAGTAGTATCTTCTGGATATCCGTTCGCTTTGGCACGGGGCTGATTTCCCTTCTCGGGCAGAGGTCGTCCTGGCTTTAAACCGGATTTCCGCCCGTTTGTGGTCAAGATGGTGACCAACTGTGGGCGGCGTCTGAAATCTATAAAATCCCTCAAAGTTAAACGTTTTGAAACGAGTTTCGCAAGGGTCTGATGTCGGGAACTTAAGATCCGATCACCGATTGGCCGACGAAAGCTCACAAACGAAGGGCCTATGTTTCGCCAGCACGCTGCAGCTCGGGCCCCGAAACTCTTTTTGCTTCCCCCAAAATGGCTCCAATCGAATGGTAGTTACATCTCCGTTAGGCTCGATGAAGGGGTTGTACGGGGCCACCACGTCGAGCCTCGGTAAAACGTGACGCGTACGGGAACCGATTGGTGGTCGGGATTCCCAGCAGAAGGGTGACTTCGGCGGGTAAAATCGTCAAAATTCTCACCATCTATGCCCCATGAAAGCGTTTGAATCCGGTCTTGGGTTCTCAAAAACGTATTCGTTGACACTCCACAGGGCCGTATTTAGTATTAATTGTTCGAAATTTTATTTTTTGAGCGTAGACTCGATCTGTGGAAGGACTCCCGTTTGTCTAGCCCAAGCCGATCAGGCGCCTTTGAGGAGGCTGCTGATCACCGCGTCGAACTCTTCACGGAGAGTGTTAGCTTTGACCGACGTTTATATCGGCAGGATATTGCTGGGTCTGTGGCTCATGCGCACATGCTCGCTGATCAAAATATTCTGACTGCGGAAGAAGCTTCACAGATTCAATCAGCGCTCGAAGAAATTCAATTGAAAATTGAATCCGGCGAGTTCGAATATCGAACGGAGCTGGAAGATATCCATATGCACATCGAACATGCGCTCATTGAGCAACTGGGAGATGTGGGCAGAAAATTGCACACGGGCCGCAGTCGGAATGATCAGGTTTCCACCGATTTCCGACTGTGGGTTCGAGATGCCCTGGACAAAATCGATCATCTGCTCGTGGAATTGCAGCGGTCTTTTTTGTCGCGAACGGACCTTGATGAAGGCACGATACTACCTGCTTACACCCATTTGCAGCGAGCGCAACCGGTTCTGGCAAATCACTATTGGCTTGCCTACTGCGAAAAGCTGCAAAGGGATAGGGAGCGAGTTGCGGACTGCCGTCATCGAGTCAATCGTTTGAGTTTGGGGGCTGCCGCATTGGCTGGAACGACGATTGATATCGATCGCGAAAATGTTGCGCGTCGGTTAGGTTTTGAGTCCGTTGCTGCCAATAGCCTCGATATTTCCAGTGATCGCGATTTTGCGGCCGAATCCGTGTTTGTTTTGTCGATGATTGCACAGCATTTAGCGACTTGGGCCGATGAATGGATCTTGTGGTCGACCGTGGAGTTTGACTTTATCAAACTTCCTGACAGGTTCTGCACAGGTTCCTCAATCATGCCTCAAAAGATCAATCCTGATGTGCTAGAGTTGACCCGCGGCAAGACTTCACGGGTGATTGGAAGTTTGCAAACGCTGATGGTTTTGCTCAAAGGGCTCCCACTGGCTTACAACCGCGACCTGCAGGAAGACAAGCCGGCGGTCTTTGATGCATTTGATACCGTTCAGTCATGTTTGGAACTCGCAATTCCGATTGTGAGGGATAGTCAACTGAAGCGTGAGTCGATCGAGTCCCGTCTCGACCGAGGGTACCTTGATGCCACCACGCTGATGGAATATTTGATCAAAACCGGTATGCCCCAACGGAGAGCCCACCACGCGGTGGGAGCTTTGGTGCGCCGGGCGATGGGCGAAGGGAAGCGTCTCGCTGATTTGCCTCTGGAAGCGTTCCAGGAAATGGACTCTCGTTTAGACGAGAGCATCTATGAAGTCCTGGGAGTGGAAAAGGCGGTTCAGTCCTTTGTCAGCTATGGTTCAACTGCGCCCCAAAGGGTCGTGGAGCAAGTTCGAGTCTGGAAGGAGAGACTTGAGCGAGAACCCGAATACGACATGTCCTGTACGACTGGTGTTTGAATTTTCAAAATAGGTCTCGCAGGCAGGAAACAACGGTTTTCCGGTCCCAAGCCCAATACGATGAGACAACGATGTTCTATCGCGGTGGTCAAAATCTGAAGCGCTGGTTATTTCTTGTGCCTTTAATCCTGTGTCCTGCAATTTTTGTCGGCGCACAGGATGATCCATTTGGCGTTAAAGATGATGACGGACCCGCGGCAACTCCGGCTTCGCCGAAGGCTACAGACGACGGGGAAGATGATCCAATCGTCTTGGCCGTACGGGACTCCAATCCCTCGGATCCAACCTCGTGGTTTCGTGCGCTCAAACTCATGGTGGATATTGAGCGATACGATGAAGCTGCGAAGTATCTCAATGCTCTAAACAACGCGGCTTTGAGTGACGAATCGGCTTTCGACTTGCAACGCCAGTATGGCACCGGCTTTCTGATCGAATTGAGTCAGATCGAGGAATTGGGAGAGGATGCTCCACGACTGGCCCGCGGCATCATTGATGCCGCTCAGAGATATTCACGGGACGCGGTTCGAGTGAATACCTTGATCATACAACTCAAAGACCTTTCGATCCAAAAACGGACCGAGGCTCTTCAAGAATTGCGAGCATTGGGGGACGAAGGTCTGATCGCACTGATCCGCTACGTTGCCCAAAATGGTGACAAAGATCAGGGGCTGATCCGTGATACCCTGATCGCATGGGGTGCTCAGGCAATTGCCCCCATGATTGCGACTCTTAAAAGTGAGTCGCCTCAAGTCCGACAAACCGCAATTCAAGTTCTTGCAGCTCTGAAAGCAAGTGAAGCAACCGTGTACCTTGCTTCGATGGCTCAGAACCTTGAGGATCCGAAGCAGGCAGAGCAGGCGAAGGCCGCGATTCGGGAGATCTCCGGAGCCGAGCCGAGTCGCGGCGAAACTATCCAGTGGGTCTATCGTTTGTGGAAGTACCTTGATGAAGGTGGAAATGTCGCCCAACCGGATGCCTATGGCGAAGTGGAGCAGTGGTCATGGGACCCTGCGAATCAGACACTGGTGAAACAGGCTTTGCCGGTCACCGAAGCGAATGTGGCCCTGAAAGCATTGCTCGCTGAAGATCTGCGAACACTCGATGCTACGAACCCTGAATTCAACCAGTTATTCTGGGAGAGTCGGCTTGAGGCAGCCAAGACGACCTTGGGGGTGAGTCGGCGGTTGACGCTCAGCGATTTGAATGTCAACGACGTGCCTTCCGCAGAAGTGCTGCAAAGCATACTCGAATCGGGATTGGGTCGCGACCAAGGTTTATCGAGTGTCGCTGCCGTGGAATTGCTCGCCGATTTGGGTGATGCTTCTCTACTGGATCGAAAATCGGGGAACGCCGTACCCATGGTCGGGGCCCTGAGACACAGCGACCGACGTCTACGACTTGCGGCACTTCAAGCTATCGTTTCCTGGCAACCGCAGCGTTCCTTCTCCGGAGCAAATCGAGTCGCTGAGGCTTTGGTTTATTTCATCAGCAGCCAAGGGCAACCCCGAGTTCTTATTGGGCATCCGGGACAGAGGAAGAATCGAGATTTGGTCGGCTTGTTGAATGAAATCGGCTACGAGGCTGATTCTGCACAAAACGGACGCGACCTGTTTTTTAAAGCGCGTCAGCACGCGGATTATCAGGCCATTCTAATCAGTGACGCGGTCGACTCCCCAGAGATCCTCGAACTGGTTCAGCAACTACGCAAAGACCCGCGCACGGCCAAGATTCCAATCGGCTTGCTTCCCCGATTGGAATATGTTGAACGGGCAAGGCGAATTGCGAGAGATCATGAGAAAGTGGAGGCCTTTCCTTGGCCTTACACGGCGGAAACGGCTCAGCTCGAGCTTGATCAACTCGCTGCGCTTTCGGACTCTGATTGGCCTACCCCGCAGGAAAGGTTGGATCAGGCGGCGACAAGCATGGAGCATTTGGTGCTGGTGGCGGGACAGGATCATATTTACGGTTTCGATGCCTTGGTCCAAAATCAGGGCAAGTTTATCGCAACGATGTACCAACCCGGGCTCGATCAAGCGGCAATTTCGGTGGTTGGCAAAATTGCCACACCCGAATGTCAAAATGCACTGCTTGACTTCGCAAGTCTTGAGTCTTTGTCGCTCGACCTTCGAACAGCTGCTGTCGATTCCTTTGAGTCCGCGATTGCCAAGCGAGGGGTGTTGTTGACCACCCAAGACCTCAAACAGCAATACGACCGTTACAACGCCAGCGAGTCGCTCAGCACGGAGACCCAACAACTGCTGGGGCGAGTCCTGGATCTCATCGAGCAAGCCGCTCGAAACTGATTGTGAGCCGATCTGATTCCGGGTCTCATCAATCCTACGTTTCGCTGTTAGAATGTGGCGAAGGCAGCCAAGTACTGCCACAGGTTGTGAGACCTTCTCGGAAGCAATCCACGATTGCAGTAGGGCACAATGGCCAGTTTTCCTTCGAGCTCAACACGAGATTCCGGTTTGCCTATCCAAGGGTTGATTGGTTCTTCTCCCGCAATGCAAGAGGTTTACCGACTGACACGTCGGGCGGCCCAGAGTAACGCGTCTGTATTGCTGCTGGGCGAGACGGGGACAGGCAAGGAATTGATTGCCAAAGCCCTGCATCGCTTAAGCAAGCGAGGCAGTGGACCGCTCGTCAAAGTGAACTGTGGTGCACTGACGGAAAGCTTGTTGGAGAGCGAACTTTTTGGTCATGTCCGCGGATCATTCACCGGTGCTGTCGCGAACCGGACCGGAAGATTCGAAGCGGCTCATACGGGAACGATTTTTCTTGATGAGATCAATTCCACCTCGACACACCTGCAAGTCAAACTCTTGAGGGTTTTGCAAGAGCGAGAATTCGAGCGTGTCGGGGATACACAGACGGTCCAGGTGGACGTTAGGGTTGTTGCCGCAAGCAATTGCGATCTCATGCAAATGGTTCAGGAGTCAAAGTTTCGAGAGGATCTTTATTGGCGACTGAACGTCCTACCCATTCAGATTCCACCTCTTCGTGATCGTCGAGAAGACGTTCGCGATCTGGTGACTTATTTTCTGAAAGTGTACAGCGATTTAAACGATCGCTACGTCGTCCACATTCATCGGGATGCACTCAAGTCGCTCGAAGACTACCACTGGCCAGGCAATGTTCGTGAGTTACAAAACTACATCGAACGCGCGGTGATCATGGCCGAAGGGGATGAGCTCAACTCGGAACATCTCCCCGATGTAGTCTTTGGCAGTGAAACACCACAGGGTGCGGCTTTGATTCCCGGAGATATCGATTCGTTGGTTCAGGCGGTTGTTCATACCGGTGTTTCCGGGGCGACAAAAAGCGAAGATAACCTCCATGCTAAGATCGTCAGCCGTATTGAAAAAGAATTGATATCGCAGGTGATGGTGGACTGCAATAACGTGCAAATTAAAGCGGCCGCTCGGCTGGGCATTAACCGAAACACATTGCATAAAAAGCTCAAAGAGTATGGGCTTGATCAAAACTCCTAATGGGGCGTTGGATCAAGTGCATGTTGTCAAAGTCGGCGATCTGCCGGCAGGAAGCCGTGGACAACAATCTTTCGCTAAGGACGAGTCGCTTTCCCGTCTATCGGTTCACAACACCGTCTTTGCGCAAATTTGCATGAAGGTTCATCAACGTTTCTGTTACGACGATCGCAGACTCCAGAACGTGCCCGTCGGAGGTGGGTACTTCGTGTCAACGATCTATTTTCGGTCAAGCAAGTTGAGTGTTGGAAAGCGCTTTTCTGGACTTGTGAATTTGTTGGATTCAAGGGCCGATTTTCGTTTTTAAGGAACATTTTTTGTTTTCGGATATCAGAGGTTGAATCGCAGGAATCATCGTCGTTAGGATGGAAGCATTGAAAGAACGTTCTCGCGAGAACGCGCAATAGTTGAAGACAAAAATTTCATTTTAAAGCGATTCGGTTTGAACCGGTTTCGATATGACTTGGCGAGAAGCTGAGGCAGTAAAAAACGATTCGTCTCGTCATGAACGTTGCGAACGGGATTAGAAACATCGGTTTACAAACGGGCTCGAACAAGGCTTGATATGATCCATTTCACGTGCGACCGGTGTGGCCGACCCATCGATCCAGCAAATGAGATACGGTACACGGTAAAGATGGAAGTCCAGGCAGCGATGGAGACCTGGGAAGATGAAAATCAAGATGAGGATCGAGACCACTTGATGGAGGTTCATGAGATCCTCGATCGGGAAGACGAATTCGACGACGATCATTCGGGTCTTGAAGTTTATCGACGAATGCGGTTCGACTTGTGCACGAACTGTTACCAACAGTTCATGCAAAACCCGTTAGGGAAATCAAAGTCCGTGAAGTTGGGTTTTGGCGAAAACTAAACCTCTCCGATACGACTGTTTTGGGTCGTTCCATTTCGAGGGAAGATGAATCCCTTTTCGCTTTCCCAAGGGAATGAATTCTATCCATGCGTAAATTGCATGGACCCGAAGTTTGCCAATCCGAACTGCCCCAGTTTTCGTGTCGACGTCGCTCCGCTCAATTTACCACCCGCATTTGCCATCGGCTTCGTTAGTTCGCAACCGACCTCGCGGTCTAAATTGGCGGGTTCGCCTTGAGATTGCTAAGATGGAAATCAATCGGAGCGCTCTCACCGCATCAGTTTGGTGCACTGTTGAGAGACGACTTGAAATGATGTCTGGGGTTCAAAGGTTCTCAAGCTTTGATCCGCGTGTGACCTTGTCGAGGATTTCCGGCATCCAATAGAGATACAAAAAGTGACATTGTCGCGGGGAGAGAACGAATGGTCAGCCTCGATCCGAGTTCACCCTTGAACTCGAGTGTTCTGGTATTGAATCGATTCTACATGCCGGTTCATGTGATTGCGGCTCGTCGAGCTCTAACGCTGCTTTATCGGGATACCGCTGAGGTCGTGTACCTTGAAGACGGTCAATATTGCAATTACTCATTCTCGTCTTGGTGCGAAGTATCCGAGTTGCTGTCGGGCGAGAAGGGCGAACACGACGATTGGATACGATGTGTCGACTTTGAGCTGCAAATTCCAAGGGTGATCCGGTTGAATATTTACTCGAAGACACCCAAGATGACGCTGCGACTCACTCGGCGAAATCTGTTCGCGAGAGACAAGCATCAGTGCCAATACTGCGGAAAGTCATTTTCGCCAATTGATCTGAGCGTCGATCATGTGATTCCGCGAAGTCGCGGCGGTAAAACAAGTTGGGAAAATGTGGTTTGCTGTTGCCTCAGGTGCAATTCCAAGAAGGGAGATCGAACACCTTCGGAAGCTGGGATGGATTTGATTGCCGAGCCGAAACGCCCGCAACGGAATCCGCTGCTCCAAATGAAACTACTGAACCCGAAATATGAGATGTGGAGGTCGTTTTTGCATGGAGTAGATCCAGTACACGCAGCGTAGTACTCGATACGACGATCAGAGAGACCATTTGAGTCATGAAAAAACCCTTGCAGACACAGCAAGGGTTTTTAATTTAGATTGCCAATGCGTACCCAAGGTCAGTCGCAAAGAGGTTTTTTCTTCTCGGTGATATTTTCAGTGTTCTGCGACTGATCAGCGTTGATTTCGACATATTCTTTCCACTCGTCCGGGAGATCATCTTCATGGAAGATGGCTTCGACAGGACACTCCGGAACACAGGCTTCGCAGTCGATGCACTCATCTGGATTGATGTAGAGCATCTTTTCACCTTCGTAAAAGCACTCAACAGGGCAAACTACAACGCAATCGGTGTATCGGCAACCGTCACAAGGTTTGGCTACGACGTGAGGCATTCGTTAACTCCCGGCTTTGATTAATGATCAACGGCAGGTTTTGGCATGGACCTATACGATCGATATCGGTTCGATCGCGGGAGATCTTCGATAAATTCCATTGTATGAGTCGGCTCCACTCGATTTATCACTTAGTAATCCTGAGGGTTACCTTCTGAAAACAAACCGTGTGGCTGGGTGGAACTGCAAAAAATCCTAGTAGCGTAGAAAAAATGCGTCAAGATCGATGACTGGGAAAATCGCGACGGTGGCGTAGTCTTGGTTGCGAATGCTGTCATTCACTAAAGAATCTGGCCAGACTCTCCGTAGATTCGTATTTCATCTTGCTCCGCATTTTCGCATCCCGGTAGAATCGATATCGCGACCGGGTCAGGGTAGACCCGCAAAATTCTGCATGGAACAACGGTTTTAGCTCCAGCATCAGGATGACGAGCAGCATGGCACTGTCTGAACGAGATCGTGACTTGCTAAACCGTTGCCTGGAAGGGATCGATCAGTCTTGGCGCGAATTTGTTGATCGATTTGTAGGGCTGGTTTATCAGGTGATTGAGCATACGTCACAGTCCCGTGGAATCGGGATGGGGCGGCAGGATCGAGATGATCTGGTTGCAGACGTGTTTCTTGAGCTGATTCAAGACGATTTTCGTGTCCTGCGACGTTTTCGGGGTGAATCGAGTCTTGCCACTTATTTGACCGTGATTGCGCGTCGAATTGCGGTCCGCGAATTACTTCGCCAGCAATCTTCACGTCGCAGGACTGCGATTTTGGCAGGCCCCAAGTTTGGGCAAGATGACTTCCGAAGGCACTTCGAGAATGCGGACCTGGTTCGTCGCTTGCTCGAGCAGTTGAATGAACGAGAGTCGATGGTGGTCCAACTCTATTACCTCAGCGATCTCAAGTACCATCAGATCGCGAGTCGTTTGGGCGTGCCTGAAAACAGTGTTGGTCCAACCTTGGCGAGGGCTCGAAAGAAGATGCATCGTTGGCTCAGTCAGCGTTCGGCTTCACAGATATCGTAGAGAATGCTCCGAAGCACTCCCATCAAGAACGACGCGGAAACGATCGATTCGAATCCACGTCTGTTCCAATCTGGCAATCCTACTTCATCTCATCAAGAAGCCGTCCTGGCGACCCCATGATGTTGTAGCCGCCGTCGACGTGCAAAATTTCGCCCGTGATGCCGTTTGACATTTCCGAGAGCAGGAATGCTCCACTTCGACCCACTTCTTCGTGTGTGATATTTCTGCCAAGGGGCGCCATGTGCTGGTACATTTTGAGCATTTCGCCTACGCCCGCGGCGCTGCCCGCCAGCGTTTTTAAGGGACCAGCACTCAGTGAATTGACCCTGCATCCCGAAGGACCGAGGTCGTAGGCCAGGTAGCGAGTGGTCGCTTCGAGGGCTGCTTTGCAAATTCCCATGACATTATAACCTGGCACACATTTTTCACCGCCGAAGTAGGACATGCAGAGGACCGAGCTGTTGGGGCTGAGAATGCGCCGTGCAGCGTTGGTCAGGGAGATCAGACTATACGCGCTGATATCCATTGCCATTTTGAAACCCTCACGGCTNGTTTCAACCGTGTCTCGCTGCAGGTCAGCGCGGTCCGCAAAAGCGACCGAGTGCAATAGAAAGTCGATGGTACCGAATGCTTCTTCGGTTTGACTGATGACTTCGTTGATCTGTTCGTCGTCTTGNACATTGAGCGGAACGAGAAATTTTGCATTGTCGTTCCCGTCAATGCANTTNTGGACGCGGTGACGGTTTTTTCGCTTCTCGTCATCTGGACGATCTGGCAAGTGGGTGAAACCACATTGGCCTCCCTGGTTCATGACCTCCTGAGCGATCGCCCATGCGATCGACCGATCATTCGCGACACCAACAATGAGACCCTTTTTGCCTTCGAAAAGACCCATTTCAAACACTCCCGTCGAATCAACCAAGACCTGTGGCCCAATAAGTTCCTTGAATTGCCGCACCAAGTATTTACAACCGCGGGGCGTGGATTGGCGTTCTAACGCTCACTTTTTTCCACGACCAAGGAATCGTATGATTCGGCAAGATAGCCTGATGAGCGTTCTTCATCAACGCGGGAGAGCGGCTGCCTTGCCATTCTAGGGACGAAAAACCATTTTTCTCTCCGATTTTTCACACCCACTGGCCGTCGTGTACCGGCCATCGCATGCACCGAGCAGGTCAAATCGATTCGCCCTTAAGCATTGATGCGGCTTGCAGCACTTTAACGTTGACTGAGCTCATGGACGTAATCGATAACCGCGATGGCGTTCTCGACCGGTGTTTGCTGAACCACCCCGTGGCCTAAATTGAAGATATGGCCAGGCCGTCCGCCCGCTTGATCAAGGACCTCTTGAACCCGTCTTTTGATCAAATCCTGCTCGCCAAGCAAAACCATGGGATCCATATTGCCCTGAACGGCTTTG
Source organism: Pirellulaceae bacterium (assembly GCA_022448315.1). Lineage (GTDB taxonomy): Bacteria > Planctomycetota > Planctomycetia > Pirellulales > Pirellulaceae. Next base: position 201,094 of record JAKVCA010000001.1, read on the forward strand.
TGATACCCAATTGTCTGCCACGCTTTGTCGAGCGGGATTCTCCAGTCCACTCCAATGACCGAACCTCCAGCTTCTGCCAAATGGGGCAGCAACTCAGGGTTTCCGGTGCCAAAGTTGATCACGGGGACACCCGGTGTAATTCCCTCCAGTATCTGTTTCATGTAGGGCAGGACATATCGTCGGTAATCTCCCGGGCCCAGACATCCAACCCAGGAATCAAAAAGCTGAACACATTGTGCACCGGCCGCGATTTGTGCGTTCAGATAAATCACGACGGCACGAGCGAATTTCTCCATCAAGATGCGCCATGCGCCCTCATCGCGATACATCAGCGCTTTCGTGTGGGTGTAGGTCCGGCTGGATCCACCTTCGATCGTGTAACTTGCGAGCGTAAACGGGGAGCCCGCGAATCCGATCAGCGGCATATCAGCCGGTAAATCAAGTCGCGTTTGCCGGACGGTTTCAATCACGAAATCGAGTTCGTCAACCGTCTCAAGCTCGACGACGCGATCCACATCCTGACTTTCACGAACCGGGTTATGAATCACGGGGCCTTCACCCTTGGCAAACTCAAGCTCTAGCCCCATTGGTTCCAGAATAGGCAGCAGATCGGAGAAAATGATGGCCGCATCAACGCCGAGTCGGTTGACGGCGGTGCACATCACTTCGCTGCAGAGCTGCGGATTTTTGCAGAGTTCCAAAAAAGAAACCTGCGATCGCACACTCCGATATTCTTGCATGTAACGGCCTGCCTGACGCATGAGCCAGACGGGAGTAACCTCCGTCGGTTCACGGCGACATGCTTTCATGAACGGGCTGTCATACCAGGGCGCCTTGGTATCCATAGAATCACTCGCAGGATTGGACATGGTGAGTCGAATATTCTGTTTGCGGAATTGGAGGTTTTGAAAATGTCGGGCGGACTCACTGACAAGATGGCCCATTTTAGGATGGCTTGGCTCGAAATCGACTTCGATTCCGTACTCGCGGATCATTTCCGAGGTGGTCGGGCCAATCGACGCGACTATCGTCTGATTCAACCCCGTTACGACNTCTTGCTCAAGGTTCAGGCGTCTCGCAAGCTTGATTAAGTTGACCAACTGGTGCGCTGACGTAAACATCACCATGTCAAGTTCGTGCGAGACCAGGCGGTGCACGTTCTTTTCAAGTTCGACCGTCGACTCCGGAAAATCCCACCGATAAATCGGTACCGAAACCACCTTCGCTCCACGAGCTTCCAGACCCGCAATGAGGCTCGGGTTGACTTTGCCATAAAGCTGAAGGGCGACCGTCTGGTTGTTGAGTGAGAGCTCCGCATCCATCGTAGTCAGAATTTCACGCCATGTGTTGGGCTCGGGGACTCGATACGTGGGTTGAAGTCCAAACTCTCGCATCACGGCTGCGGGTTTTGGACCTCTCGCAACGGTGACCACATCGGTTAAAGAGTGAATCAATCTTTCTTGATCCACATGCTTTGACACCACGTTCATCAGGTACCGAAAACCAACACCCGTGAGTAAGACCACGACATCGATATCGCCAACAAGGAGTCGATGGGCAAAGTCAATCGCCTCTCGCTGGTCGTCGAGTTGCACCTCACGCATCGAGGCACTGACATGAGCTTGACCCCCGAATTTTTCGATCAAACGTTTGAGGTCATCCGCTCGGCGGCTTTCGAAAGCGCCGATCTTCGCCGTGGAAAAACTGGATTCGTCTGCTGGGTCAAGTGATTCGCCGTCAGATACCATTGTCAATCGTCCTCAAACAGGTTCCCGATTCAATCAATTATCGCCATGATCGCATTGGGCAGCGTATCGAAACTTGGTCGAAGCCCGGAATTGTTTCACGGGAATTCACTCGATGACCTCCGGGCTGCTAGGATAGGTCGGCTTGCATGCTACGATAAGAGATTCTCGGTTTCTAAGCATGGGCCGTCTACTCTGCAGAGGAGGCTCTGGGACGGTCGCGACCATACGATGGGGTGGTAAGCCGGTTCGAAGCGACACCGCAAACTTCACTCGACATGAGGTTCAACATCGAGTCCGCTAGAAGGCACAATTCATGAATCAGACCAGTACACATCAGCAAATGGACCGATTGGCAGAGAGTTTTGCAGCCGGAGGTATTGATTCCACGCTTGATGCGTTAGGCCAGTATTTCAAATCGGAAAAAAAATACCATGAACTCTTCGAAATTTTGAAAATGAAGGTTCGAAGAAAACTCGGCTTACCGATTGTCTACGACGAAAATGCCATTGAATTGGACGAAAAGGTTCGAAATCAACTTGAAGACGGTTTGCTGGAAGCCTGCAAAGAAGCAGGAACCGGTTTACTTCGAGATGGCAAAATACGCGAAGGCTGGATGTACCTGAGGCCGTTGGGAGATCGATCCGGTGTGGAGTCGCTGGTTCGAGAGATCCCAGCTGACGAAAGTAATCTGGATGAACTGATTGAGGTTTGTGTCAGTGAAGGCGTTGCTCCCGGCTACGGGTTTTCTTTGGTTCTTGAACATTATGGAACTTGCAATTCCATTACGGCTTACGAAACTCAAATCAGCCATCTACCACGGGCCGATCAGGAGAATGCGGCAGAGCAATTGGTGTCGCATTTGCACGCGGAACTTTCCAAGAACCTGAAAGACGTGATCAGTCAGCAAGAGGGACAGGCTCCTTCGGAAATATCCATCAAGGGGCTGGTTGAAGATCGGGACTGGTTATTCGGTGAATTGACCTACCATATCGACACGACACATCTTGCTTCAGTCGTGCGATTTGCGAGGGTTGTTCAGACGGAGTCTTGCTTGCGACTCGCCCTGGATCTGACCGAGTATGGTCGTCGACTTCATTCGCAGTTTCAGTATCAAGGCGAAGAACCGTTTGCGGATGTCTATCCAAGTAGCGCTCTTTATTTTCAAGCGTTACTAGGAGAAAACATTGATGCCGCGATTCACTACTTCAAAGAAAAGGCGGAAGCGACTGATGCCTATCATCAAGGCACTGCTTCGATCGAGGTTTACATTGATCTTTTGACTCGATGCGACCGAACTCAAGAGGCCATTGAAGCGAGCATCGCAATGTTGCCGGCAGGCACTCGAACTGTCGGGCTGGCACCGACCTTGTATGAGCTTTCCAGAAGAGTTGGCGATTTCAGTCGAATGATGGAAGTCTGCCGCAAGAACGAGGATGTGTTGGGGTTTGCCACGGCATTGATGCAAAAGAATGCTTAGGTGGCAAACTTCAAGACCTCGAAATCCTCGGTCCGGCCAGAGCAGTTTGCGACATCGCGCAAATCAACCGAGAGGGTAGGGGTACTCTTGGGTGATTTGATCGACGCGGGCCATGACGTCATCCGATAGTAGCACGTCTGCAGCTTCCAGACTCTCTTCGAGTTGCTCAACCGTATTCGCCCCAAGGATGGTTGAAGCAACAAAGTCATGCTGTTTGCTCCACGCGACTGAAAAACCGGCGGGGGAGAGCCCCACCTCTTTCGCCAAGTCCATGATCTTTGCCGTCGTTTTAAGACTTCGATCATTAACAAAGCGCTGAGCCATGACCTTCTGGCGATCTCCGCCTTCACTCAGATATTTCGAGAAACGGGCTTCAGGCGGTGGAGCGGGAAGGTTGTATTTTCCTGTCAGAACTCCACCTCCGATCGGCGAATAAGGAAGAAGGCTGATTTGTTCGCGTCGGCAAACTTCTGCCAAGGCATCCTCAAATCGCCGATTGATGAGACTGAAATTGTTCTGTATCGATTCATAGCGAGCCAATCCAAATCGCTCGCTGATTCCCTGAGCCTTCATTGCTCCCCATGCGGTCTCATTACTCGATCCGATGTAGCGAACTTTCCCTTTCTGTATCAATTCGTCCAAAACTCCAAGCGTGTGCTCATAGGGAAAGTCTGGGTCGGGCCAATGGGTTTGATACAAGTCAATGTAGTCGGTTTGAAGTCGACGAAGGCTTCCTTCGACCGCTCGAAGAATATGATGACGATCAATGCCGGTTCGGCCGCTACGTACAGGAGGGACAAACCAACTGGAGCTCGAACCACAAAACTTTGTAGCAATGACGAGGGAGTCTCGGTCCTGATTCTTCATCCATTTGCCAACAATCTCTTCGGTCCGATGAACGTAGGAGGCGTCAGGGGGAACCGGATAGACCTCGGCTGCATCAAGAAAATCGATTCCCGCTTCGACAGCACGGTCCATGATTCGAAATGACTCTGCCTCGTCGCAGGTTGACCCAAAGGTCATGGTTCCCAAGCAGATATCAGAGACGGCGAGTGCTGTTTTTCCAATACGACGGCGATTCATGGGGTCCATCCATCGACAAGTAAGCAAAAAGAGATTGATCGGTTTGCTGATTTACCGATCACGCGGTTAGCGTAGCACATTCGACTCGTGAGTGGGTCTGAGCGAGATGCCAGGCGTTCAGGTCCTGCTGAGGAAGTCACTGTGGGTCGAGGGATTCACCATCAAAAAAAGAGCGCCCATAACAGGACGCTCTTTAAGAACTTTTTTCAAACCCGGGACCGATGTGATCAAACCGATTACCCATAGAGGCTGGTGACCGCTTCGGCTTTGACCAATTCCCGGGGTTGATTGAGATGGTTGTAGACGATTGTGTTTGGATTGATACCAATCGCATGGTAAACGGTCGCTAACAGTTCAATCGGGTGTACCGGTTGGGCGATGGGAGCCGAGCCCGTCGCGTCGCTTTCCCCGTGCACATGGCCCCGTTTGATTCCGGCACCAGCGACCACTGCCGTGTAGCAGTAGGGCCAATGGTCACGACCGTCATCGCTATTGTTATTGCCTGATGTCGACACTCCACGCTGAGGGCTTCGCCCGAATTCGCCAATGCAAACCACGAGTGTCTCGTCGAGCAGGCCACGTTCATCCATATCCGTGAGCAAGCCACTCAGGCCGGCATCCAACATGGGAGCCGATTGATTTTTCATTCGACCGCTCAATCCGACATGCACGTCCCACGAGTGGTTATCCGAGTTTGCAACTTTCGGCCAAACGACTTCGACCACTCGCGTTCCTGCTTCGACCAATCGTCTTGCCAAGAGGCAGCATTGGCCGAATGTATTTCGACCGTACATGTCCCGGGTTGTCGCAGATTCCTGGGTCAAATCGAAAGCGTCCCTAGCGCGACCCGAACTGATCAAATTCAATGCCGTTTTGTAGTATTCATCAAGGTCATAAGATTCCACCGCTTTATCGATCGCCGGCATTCCTTCGTTGATCAATTCGCGTAGCCGTGCCCGGCGGTGAAGACGGCTGACGGATATTTCATCGCGAAGCTTCAGGTCATCGACATTGATCTTGGCCATCTTGCCCATGTCCATGTCACCGCCTGGTGGAAACAGGTAGTAAGGGTCGTACGCTCGACCCAGAAATCCTGCGGTACCCGCTTTGTTGACAACGTTACTTTCCTGCAGTGGTCGCGGCATCATCACAAAAGGAAGCATGGGAACCTCCGGTGGCTTGAACTTGATGATGTTCGATCCAAAGGTTGGGAAGTCTTTTGGGGAAGGGGGCTCCAGTTGGCCTGAAGGACTGACTTTGTCAGCCGTGTAGCCAGTATGGATCTGATAAATTGCCGCCGTGTGATTGAACAGTCCCACCGGCGAGTAACTCATCGATCGGATCATCGTCAGCTTGTCGGTGATTTTGGAGAGCTTGGGCATGAGTTCAGTCACGTCCATGCCCGGGACCTTGGAGCCCATCCGTTTGAAGACACTTTTGACGTTGTCGGGAACATCATCCTTGGGGTCCCACAAATCCAGGTGACTGGGGCCGCCTTGCATGTAAAGCATGATCACGCTCTTGGCCTTGCCAAATCCTGGACCGCCTGATTCTGCCGCGGCCTCTTTTGCCTGGCTATTTTGCAGCTGCAGGACTTGACCCAATGTTAAACCCATCATCGCCGATCCACCCACACGCATCAGTTCACGTCGAGTCGGTCCGAGATGCGCGTCGCATAGATCTTTGCTCTTCTGCTGGCCAGGGATGACAAACATTACAGATCTCCAAGAGGAACAGCCATTGCTGTCGGGTCGAGGTTGGTCGTTTCGGGCAGGATTGGACGATGCGGTCGATAACTGAGTCAGTATAGGGATCGGCAATTTTTAATGTCAAGTTTTTAACAACGTGGAAACCACGGTGAAAAATGTGCTTGATCGTCCGTTTAGACCCAATCTCCAGTTTAATTCGTATGATATTAGCGCACAAAAAAACCGGCTCGACAGCCGGTTGATTTGGATTGCTTATCCGATCTAGTTGTTGATCTTGTTGATCACAACTTTTGTGTATTGCTGCCGATGGCCCGTCCGACGACGAGCGTCTTTTCGGCGTCGGAACTTTTGAATGTAAATCTTATCGCCTTTCGTGGTTCCCAATACCGTCGCGGACACAGATGCCCCCTCAACGGTGGGTTGGCCTAGCTGAAAGCTTTCGCCCGTGGAAACCGCCAAAACACGGTCAAAAGTGATTTCTTCGCCTTCGTCGGCGTCTCGCAGGTCAACTTCAAGTTCCAAGCCTTCTTCGACCTTAAACTGCTTGCCACTGTCAGCGATAATTGCATACATGTCAGGAAACCGGCGTAAATATCAGTGTTTGAAACAAATCTGTCTGTCTGCAGTGGCCCAGGCGCGTCCCAAGACCCGAAAGCAGACCACAAAACATAGCCAAATCGGCGGAAACTGTCGAGGGCTACGCCCCTTCGATTTGAGGATTTTCCCACCATCCATCAGATTGAGCGGATTCTCTATCGACGCTTGCCCATCGGTACTGCCTACACCCCGTTCAGCCCCACTCAAAGTACTCCCGTAATGCCATGGAGGCACCCACCCAAACGGAGGAAAAAAGAAAGCCCATCGCAAGCAGAACGAAGAAGGAGTCCGTCTCGGCCCAAACCATGGCAAAAAGGCACTCGGCTGACCCTAGCAATACGGCCAAAAGCCACCGAACGAAGGCACTTGCGCGGATTCCGGGTGAAACTGCGACCAACGCTGGGGCCAACAAAACAAAGACTGTCCATGAAAAAATGTAAAGCAACAGAAGTGGAGTCAGGACCAATGCTTGAAATCCGCGCGTACTCCAATGATTGGACATCCACTGCAATCCCAGGATAAGCAGTGCGGCAAACAAAACGAGGCCCAGAAGTCCAAGGATCGATAAATGTCGATTTGAATCGCGCATATACAATCTCCACGGTAAGCGAATATTGTAGCTCGGCGCGTCAAGGACACCATCCGCACCCGATGCCTGCCGTAAGGGCCAGCGGTCAGAAGAGCCAAAGGCTCAGGGCAGGGGGCGGAGTTTGGTCGACGAGTGACTCAAAAGAGACGATCCAGCCGCTTTGGCCGTCAAATCGTCATCAGGCGTGTTTTGCCTTGAGTTCCGCAGAGAAGAAGCGTGCACCTCGGTCGCGACAAGTTCTTGAGACCTGACGAACTGGCTGAACGGCTTATCTTGTGGGAAGGGCAAAAGAGTCGCGTGCGGTTTGCGCGTCTGCCTCGTCGTCAAAGATGGTCCAAACCGGGATTTCCTCTTGTAGCGTTTCCAAAAAGTCATCGACTTTTGTTTTTCGATCCGCCGCAAGAATTTGAGTCTTGATTTCGGTTTGGACTTCGACAAAGGGCTGAGCGACGCCGGGCTCCCGTTGCTGGACCCGAACAATATGATAACCATCATCCGTTTGGATGATGTCGCTCAGGTAGCGAAGCGGGAGTTTGAAGAGTTGTTTTTCAATCGACTTGTTGGCCAGCGAGTCGAGACTGGTCCAGTCATACTGGCCACCATCTGCGGCATTAGGGCCGTGGGATTCCCGTTTGGCGACCGCGTCGAAACGGGCCCCGTAAACGACCCGGTTGCCCATTTCTTCAATGGTACTAAGCGCCGCGTCTTTAGACGGAAATCGATCGAAACGAACCATCAACTGTTCCCATTTGACCCGAGGTTTCACGGTGTAGTCGGCGATATGCTCGCGGTAGTAATCGAGCATTTCCTGGTGAGTGACTTCACGCTCTTCGTTGAATTTTTCCCCCAAGTAGAATCCCACGATCTGGCTTTCTCGCCAGGCTTGTCGTACATTTCGAAGACTGGTTCCAATCGACTCAAGTTTCTCTTCGAGATCTTTCGTGGACGCGACATCCAGCTTTTTCAGGAGCTGTGGAATTTCCGAATCATAAAAGGTCTGGTCGAGCTGTTTGTTGATTTCCGGCACGCGGCTTTGATCCGGCATTGAACGTAGAAAATCGGCGTAAACCGTTTTCTGTTCGATGAGTCGCGGAAGCAGCTGTCTAAAAAGTTCTTTGCGGCGGAGATCTTTGAGAGTCTCCGAAGCGTCAGGCATTTCTTGTTCGACAATTTGATTCAAGTCACCCAAGACATCGCCGTAGAAAATCGGCAGGTCTCCGACTTTGGCCACCAGTTTTCCAGGTTCAAACAGTTCAAAATCCAACCCGGGTTCTCCCGCCGGCGAACTTGATGATGTTGCGGAGTTCGAAACGGGCAGGGCGTTATTCACGACGGGACCATTTATCGCTGTCCCCATGTTGGTGGATTGTGCCGCCACCGGTGAGCTTGCGCGAAGGCGCTGATTGGCTGGAGATGGAAAATTCGGACCAAACTGAGCGCAGGCTGCCTGTGCAAGCATGTGCAGCATCAAGGTCATGAGGATCAGGGTCGGAACGTTCACAAAGCGATTCCTTGAAACGGTTGGTATCCAAGCCATGTTCGTTTTCTACCCGAGTTCGCAGGACAGACCTAGGATCGAATTCGGCCATCAACCCACAACAGCCCTAGGCCAAGTTTCGCTACCAGGGTTGATTTTTCGAAGTTCTGGACGATGACAGAAACTGCTAGCCCGAGAAGTCGGGCGGGGGAGTATAGAAAAGTCACCTCGAAGGATGCAAGATCGATTTCAGGAGATCTAGTAGGTGCTCGGGTGACCGACCTTCTTCGGTAAGCCGGAGGTAAGCCGAATGCTCATCAACAATGCGGATTGGCCACTTGCTGGCATTTTTCAGCTGGGCAAGCCGGGGCCCATGGCTCGACTTCAAAACGAGAAATGCATCATCCAGGAAGACGGATTCGACTTGCCAGACCGCGGCATCCAAACGTCTTTCGGAAAGGACCAATAATCTCGAGACAGGCGGAGGTAACGGACCGAAACGATCGAGCATCTCTTCGTGGAGTTGTGCTAGCTGATCGTAGGACTCAACTCGGGTGAGCCGCCGGTATAGGTCAATTTTTTGGCGAGGTTCGGGAATGTATTCGTCGGGCAGGAAAGCTTCGATGGGAAGATCGATGTCAACATGTAACGCCAGCTTGGCCGGCATTTTCTTCAAACTACGCACCGCGCTTTCCAGCAACTGACAGTAGAGCTCGTACCCAACCGCAGCGATGTGGCCGCTCTGCTCTGTTCCCAAAAGATTGCCCGCACCGCGTATCTCGAGGTCCCGCATGGCGATCGCGAAACCGGCTCCCATTTGGCTGTATTCTTCGATTGCTCGAAGTCTTTTTGCCGCTGTAGGATTCACATGCTTGTGGGAATCAATCAGGAGATAGGCATAGGCTTGGTGCTTATATCTTCCAACACGACCTCGCAATTGATGCATGTCGGCAAGCCCGTATCGATCCGCTTCATCGATAAAGATGGTGTTGGCATTGGGGATGTCCAAACCGCTTTCGATAATTGTTGTTGCGAGCAGCACATCAAACTTGTGGTCGATAAAGTCTCGCATCACCTTTTCAAGTTTGCCTTCCGGCATCTGGGCATGGCCAACCACGATGCGGGCCTCCGGGACAATTCTTTTCAGCCTATCTTGAACGACCCCAATATCGCCGACTCGGTTATGAACGAAGTAGATTTGCCCGTTGCGATTGAGTTCTCGAAGAAAAGCATGCCGAATCAGTTCGTCGCTCCAACGTGTGACGCGTGTTTCGACATTGAGTCGGTCCTCCGGAGGTGACTCAAGGTTGGAGATATCTCGGACGCCCACCAATGACATATGTAATGTCCTGGGGATGGGAGTAGCGCTGAGTGTGAGGACGTCCACATTATTTCGAGCGGACTTCAAACGCTCTTTGATCTCGACGCCGAATCGTTGTTCTTCATCAACAATCACCAAACCTAGGTTGAAGAACGAAACATCTTTGGAGGCGAGACGGTGGGTACCGACCACGATGTCGACGCGGCCGGACTTTAATTCCGCCACCACTTTTTTTTGCTCTTGGGTCGTGCCAAAGCGGCTGAGCTTTGCGATTTCCAATGGAAACTCGGCCATTCGCTCTTTGAACGTTCGATAATGTTGTTCGGCCAACACGGTGGTGGGGACCAACACGGCAACCTGGTAGCCATTTTCCACGGCTTTGAACGCCGCGCGCATCGCGACTTCGGTTTTACCGAAACCCACATCACCGCAAATCAGTCGATCCATGGGCCGAGCAGTTTGCATGTCGGTCTTGGACGCCTCGATGGCATGCAGTTGGTCTGTTGTTTCGTTGTATGGAAAGGCGTTTTCGAATTCGTATTGCCACTGAGTGTCACCTGCAAAGGCGATTCCAGGACGACTCATTCTTTCTGCTGTCAGGTGCAGCATGTCTGCTGCCATGTCCGTCACCGCCTGTTCTGCCGCCTTTTTCTGTCGAATCCATGTTTTTCCGCCGATCTGTCCCAACCGAGGTCGGGTTTTGGTTCCGCCAATGTATTTCTGGATCAGATCGATACGGGTGACAGGGACAAAGACTTTCGTTCCTTTGGCAAACTCAAGCTCGAGGTGCTCTTCGGCGTAGCCCTGTTTGGTAATGATTTTGAGACCGCGATAACGGGCAATGCCATGTGCGAGATGAACGACGAGATCACCTTGTCGCAAATCCAGAAAACTATCGATGGCTTTCCCAAGACGGCGCTTGGGTAGCCGCCGCAATTCGCCGCGGTGAAAGAGCTGATCACATCCGATCACGGTTACATTTTCACGAAGCAGTCGAAATCCGCGATGAACGCAACCAACCGAGAGTTTGAGTCTTCCCTGAGTTGCAACCTGAGTGGTTTGGAGAATCTCATGGACTCGTTCAACTTCACCGTCGGTACGCGCGACGACATGCACATCACCCTGTTCACCAACTCGGTCAAGACGACTTCGAAGCTCATCAAGATCACCCTGAAACTGTTCGACCGATTCGGTATTCAGACGACACGTCACACCCAGCGACCCGGCCGTCAAATCCGAGATCGTCAGTGTGGCGAATTGACTCAAGCTCTGCCGAACGATGTCCAGTCCGTGAAGCGTCTCAGGTGTCTCCGTCAGACTGAGAAGGTGAGCCCCTTGCTCATCGATTCTTTGGGGTTCGTGCCATGCAATCCAGGAATCGGATGGAAGACAGGAGGATAGGTGGTCGTCGAGAACGTAGCGGTTTGAGAGGACGGTCAATTCGGTCTCGTCGAGATTTAGAACGGTCCTTTGTGATTGAACATCGAATTGTCGAATGGACTCAATTTCGTCATCGAACAACTCGATCCGAATCGGCCGGTGCCAGTCGTAAGCAAAAACATCAACGATCCCACCACGGATCGAAAACTCACCTGGTAGTTCCACGGCGCTGGTATGGTGAAATCCGTTTTCAACCAGCCAGGCGGGAAAGGATTCGATGTCCAAAGAGTCGCCGATCCGAAAACGCTTGGACGTTCCAAGCAACGTTTCAGCAGAAGGTGATTTCTGCATGAGCGCTTGGATGCACGTGACCAGAATGGCGTCCGAATCTCCTCTTAAGAGTTGTTTCAAGACTCGGATCCGAGAGCCGTAGGCTTCATCCAACGCGAATTCCCGTTGGTTGGTCGCTTGCGAAGGGGGAAAACGCGAAACGGTTGCGGCCGTGAACGTCTGTAAGTCGTCCGCGAGATCATCCATGAGTTCCGCATCTGCCATGACCAGAACCGTTGGTCCTTTGCCCCCCGCTTTGCGGTGTCTCGAAATCCCAGCAGTTACGAGTGCGCAACCTGACCCGTAAACGCCGTCGAAGGTTGCAGGTTGTCCCTGATCCAAGGCACTCAACGCCTCAGAAAATCCTTCATGGTCAGCGAGTTGTATGTCTAGAGATCGAAGACGATCTGCAGCTTTAGCTAACGGCAATCCAGAGGCCATGTGCCGCATCCAAACCAGGGGCTCAGCATCGCTATCGAAACAATGCAATAAAGGGGACCCCATGTCGGGGCAATCGGAGGGGGCTGAGATTTTTAAAGCGCTCAATGGAGACCGCTGACTTTTCCAATCTCAAGCCGTTCATCCCACTGTAGCGCTTTCATCTCACAGGCAAAACCCGGTATCTGGAGATTCCCCGGTCAAGCGGACGGGATACAGGAATCTGCAAATCGTGGGTTCGGAACCCATAGAAACCGAGTGTGGTGAGCTGCACAAGATTCAAGTCAGCGACCAACGACCTTTGCCAAGTACTCCTTAAAGACTTGTCCAAGGGTGGTCAGGTTCTGAGTCGAAGGGATCAGTGCGAGTGGTGTGAAGGTGGAGGGTCGCGTCCGCATATCCGCGGGTACCGGCCAGAGTGTCAGGCCCTGCTCCTCGGAGAGACGCATGGCTCTGGGGAGATGCCAGGCGGAGGTCACCAAGGCGATTCGGGGTGATTGGTCGCCAATCAGTGCCCGTAGATTTTTCATCTCTTCCGAAGTATTACGCCCATCGATCAGGACAAGATCCTTATCGGGAATGTTGAGGTCCAACATGATTTGCCGCGTGATCTGGCCCTGATCGGGAACATCGGGATGGCTCAGGCTTTTGATGCGGGAACCGGTGCAGATGACTTTCTCGGCTTTACCGGTCGAGTACATTCGAGCGGCGAGCATGACACGATCGCCGCTGGCACCGAGTTGTTCCATGCCATTGAATCCATAGGACGTCCCTCCGCCTAAAATGACCACGTAGTCAAACTTTCCCTCATAGCTCTCCGGTGTAATTGTGAGATAAGGCGCTTCAAGTGAGCGAACGGCAAGCCCGCTGATCATTCCGTTTCCCGCGACCGTGTAGAGGAGCCAGACACAGAAAATAGCCAACGTGGCCGAGCGGTCACGACGGCGTTGAATCATCAGAACGGTTCCCGTCAGAGCACACCAGAACAGTCCCTCGGGCGAAGCGAAGCGTGTCAGTGTTTTCTCCAAGGCGATTTTGCCACCGGTAAAAAACATGACAATCGAGAAAAAGACGGGGAAGGTGGCCATGCCTAGCAGCATTCGGAGACACGCCGATCGCAACGGTGCCGCGTTAGTGCTTTCTTTGCTGCCATGCTCGTTCATGACGGGCTCTTTGTAATTTGGACTAGCGAATTTAAGCTTCCGGATCGAAAACCGACCAGATCCAAGGTGACGAATCGAAATCCAAGGTCTCGAAATCGGTTTGCAATTTTCTTGTCTTCGGCGAGGGTCGCGAACCGAGAGACTTCCCCCTGAGGGATCTCAATTCGAGCGAGATCACCTGCGTGATATCTGACCCGGAGTTCTCGAAAGCCAAGGGACCTAAGATAGGTTTCCGCCTGATCGACCATCCTCAAGCGTTCGGGCGTTACCGATTCCCCGTAAGCAATGCGACTGGAGAGGCATGGTGTTGCAGGCTTGTCCCAGACGCTTAGATTCCACTGCTTCGCGAGCTGGCGGACGTTTTGTTTGTTTAACCCGGCTTCAACCAAGGGACTGACCACTCGAAGTTCCCGCGCGGCTTCAAGGCCCGGTCGATAGTCGCCAAGATCATCCGTATTGGTTCCGTTGGCAATCGTCGTATGCGGAAACTCACGAACAAATTCTTTCAAAGCAAGGTAGAGGCCCTGTTTGCAATAGTAGCATCGACGCTCATCATTTTTGAGGTATCTCGGATCTTCCATCTCCGAGGTGTGAATCAAGTGGAAATCAATGCCAATCTCTTCGGCTAACGTCTTGGCGGATTCGACTTCCCCCGTCGCGACACTCGGGCTGACTGCCATGACTGCTTTGGCTCTTTCACCGAGCACAAGTGCTGCAATTTTGGCAACGACCGCACTATCGACGCCACCGGAGTACGCGACCACGCAATGCTGCATGCTCTTCATGAAATCAACCAAACGATTGATTTTTTCTGGTAACACAATCGGAATCGTAGAAGAAGTCTCAGGGTTCATATCTTTGAAATCGAACGTCTTTAAGAGTATTTACCAGTTGGTTTGCATCGAGTTGACTGGCGTTGAGCCGGACGGGTTCAGAATATCCGGTTGCATAGAGCAGCAAGGCAGGCAATCGACTGATTGATTTCGACTTCATCCACTCCTGGACGTCTCGCGATTCGCTGTTGACGGGTAGAGCCAGTGTTGCCAATCGTAGGCGATTGAATTCTTCGCGTACTTCGGGTTTCTGAAATAGCGTAAGTGGTTGCGTGGCATCTCCCAGATCCTGCTCCAGCAGGACAAGGACCGCAAACCTCCGTCCTTGTTCGTCGTATGTTTGAACTTGTGGCAATGTCGTTTTCTGCCAGTGTATCTCCCGATTGGGCAGGACGAAATTGAAAATCATGATCTGATAAATGGCAGCTAAACTGGTAACGACCACGAGAAAAACAATCACCTTACGCAGATTGCCTTTGATGTCTTGAGTTTCCGTGTTCTCATCTAGCGATGATTGGTCTTCTGAATTCACTTGATCCCTCACCGGAAGTGATAATAAAAACTTGATTCCAACCCTGTACGAATCGTCTGCCGCGCCACGACAGACTATCTCATCGTTGCTCCGGGTGTCAGAGGACTTGCAGCGTTCACCACGTTTCAGGATAACCATGAAGTGGAGAGCCCGGAAAATAAAATCCTTCGCACCTTATCAAGACGACCGACCCTTTGAGGTGCCGGCTCATTGAAAAAGTAAAAGATGATCGCAGTGATTGAGACGGGGTTTGCTCAACGACCATTGGGAGGACTCTGGCACTAAGCCGCATTTCGGCAAATATTCCGGTCATCGAACATGATGTGGCTTCATGCTGTCAGTTATGCGAAATCACCCTTCAACCCGCCTGCTTGAAAACCGTAGAACATGCTCAATCTTAAATCACCAACCTCCGAGCGATGGCTCAAGCAAGTCGACGAGCAACTGGACGAAATTTTGATCGACCACGCACACTGCGAAAAAAAGGCGGCCGGCTGCGCGATGAACCTGATTTTCGCCTACGTAGAAAATCAGGAGCTATGTCGCGAAATGACGGTGATTGTGAACGAGGAGTTGGACCACTTTCACCAAGTGTTGGAGATCCTGAAAAAGCGGAATGTAGAATTCTGTCGTCAAAAACCAAGTACTTACGGACGACAACTGAATGATCTGGTCCGCAAGTTTGAGCCGTTCAAGGCCGTTGATCGGTTACTCATCGCGGGGATTATCGAAGCACGATCCTGCGAAAGGTTTGATCTTTTGCGTCGGCACGTCGATGATCCAGAATTGGCCGAGTTCTATGACAGTTTGTTTGAGTCGGAGGCAAGACATTACTCAACATACGTCCGTCTGGCCAAGTTGTTTCGGCCTGAAGATGAAGTCAAAACGCGATTCCATGAACTCCTAGAGGAAGAGGCTGAGATTCTGGCCAAAGGCGATCCCGTCGCCAGGATGCATAGTTAGAGGGAAGAGGCCTATTCGCTTTCCCATTCACCGGACATCAAAAAGGCCAATAGATCCTGCATTGCTTCGACGGGAATATCACGTTCTAAGCCTTCCGGCATAAGGGACATGCCCGTACTGCTCAACCCGGTGATGTCTGTCCGCAAGATGACTTCTTTTTTATCCTCTCCTTGTTGAAGCGTAATGCTATTCGCCGTTTCATCAGAGATCATTCCCGCTACCTGTCGACCATCAACGGTTTCAATAATGTAAGACAGATAAAGTGGATTGATCTCTCGGTTGGGATCCAAAACGTTGGTGAGAATCGCTGCGCTACCGCGATTTCTCATACCTGCAATCGAGGGTCCGATCGGATGGCCCATGGAACCGAGTTGGTGGCAATTCGCGCAACGCTCTGCAAATACCTTTTTACCCCGGGCAACCGAGCCTCCTTCCTCCAGTGCGACCCCGTACTGCTCGACAACTTTGGTACGGTCTGATTCGGCCATCAGCACCTGGCCTGCCAGTTTCTGTATCGCTGGATTGGGATGCTGGAGCAACCAACGGATTTGAGCCGTTTGAAAATCGGAGGGTTTTATTTTGGATTCCTCCAGAGCAGAAAGCACGTCAAGTGTCCACGTTGGACGCGTTAACAAACCGTCCACGGCGTATTCGCGAAGAGTCGGTGATAGTGACGTCCAATGATCGACAAGAAGCATCGCCACCTGACTTTCTTTCGTGAAAGAGAGCAATGCACTCAGTGCCTGACTCTGGATTTCAGGAGGTGACGCGGGATCCAGACAATCTAAAAGCAGTGGCCCGACTTCAGAAAAGGGGCCAAGCCTCAGTCTCTCAATCTCTGGCAGGCGACGGGATATCGGCAGACTTGTATCGACCGCATCGCGTTTGGCTTTAGCAATCGCGAGTTCCATACGCTCCTTGGCGTCATTGCCCACGGACGCCTGAAGTTCCGCATGCCATGGATGAGTGGACTCAACGGTAAACGAAGCCATCAAGATAGGGTGGCGAGGGTCATCCGAGTCGATTTCCCGAAACCACGACAAGATTGAAATCAGATCACCGCCACGCCGTTGACGCAAAATCTGTTTTGCCAAAGTCGCCAACCACGCTTTTCCTTCAGTGGTTTGTCGGACCCGAGCATCGCTCAGCAATGCGTCAAAGACAGATGCTGCGCCTTGACCAAGGGCTGAACCGACCGCAGTTCGAGCGGTCGGATCGTCATAGTCTTGAATTGCAATATCGACTAACGCGGCTTCTACCGAAGGTCCCTGCTGATCGCCAAGTGAAAATGCGAGCTGTGTTCTGACATTGACGTTGGCATCCTTCGAAAGGGAAAGCTGTTTTCTACGAAGTGACAAGGTCGGATTCTCAAGGGATTCGCACCAGCGTAACGCCCATTTGCGGACCATCGGATGGGGATGATCCAGGCCCGCCATCAAAGTCGTTTCGTCCAGCGCGTTCTGTCCGTGGAGAACAGACAGAGCCTGAACCCACCCCTCAGCAAACTTTTTTCCGCTCAGATTTTTTCGGACAAGCGAAGCAGTCATGGGATCCTTTCGTTCCCACAGCAGCCGGTTCGCCGTCATGCGGTGCCACTCATTTTCATGAAACAGGGACTCAACCAGATCAGACGTGGTAGCTGATTGCAGGCGCGGCATTTTGGGTTGATGAAAGCTGTCGCTCACCAAGCGGTAGATCCGGCCGCGGTTACGACCACTGTCGAGATCAAGGTGTTTTTTGATCAAGGGTGGAAGACTCGCCGGGTGTTCAATCACTTCGCGATACATGTCGAGAATGTAAAGAGATCCATCGGGTGCATTTGAGAACTGTACGGGTCGAAACCAGATATCTTTGGACCTCACCAGTTCTGTTTCGGTGTCCACTCGGTCGCCCCGATAGGACGTGCCGTGTCGTTGAAGTTCCTTTCGATGGATGAGATTACTGCCCACATCACCAATGATTGCCCAAGATGATTCAGTCTTTGGCCACCCATTGCCCTCAAAAATGGTGACGCCAGTCGCGCCGGTAAAGTAGCCCGCCGGCGTACCTCCGCCCTCAACCGGACCCGGAACGATCCCCTGTTTCCGCAGACGGGTACGGACAATGCGCCAGGGTTCGATAGGGCTCGCGCGAAACACGTCGGCTTGCGGCCCATCAGAAGCAATGCTGGTTCGGGGGCCGGGCGCCGCGAGGTAGGGGTTGTTTAAAAGGTAACGATCTTCGAAATGGACAAACTGGAGATGGTTGCTATTAGAACAAACAAATTTCTCACCCCATCGATTAAAGTCCATGCCATGTTGACCGCCCCCGCTCGTTGCTGCGACGGCCAAGGTTTGTGGGTCAAACGCGAAGTCTCGCCCCCGGAGCACAAGGGGTTTGCCAGTGTCTGACTCCGGCCGAGTCAAAGTTGCTCCACTCGAGCTTGTTGCTCCGTGGATACGATGGTCAAGTCCCCAGTGAAGCGAGTTCATCAGGCCTTGGACATTGCCACGCCCAAAGCCTGTCAAAGCGATTCGGGATTCGTCAGCTTTAAAGTCGCCATCATGATCTTTGAGGTAGATCAGGTGGGGAGGTGCACCTACAAACACGCCATCGTCAAAACAGGTAATGGCAACGGGCCAAGATAATTGCTCAGCAAAAAGATGGGCCTTATCAAATACGCCATCTTCGTTGGTATCCAGAAGGACCCGGATGCGTCCGAGGTTTTCATCCGGGTGTTCGGAATAATCACGCATTTCCACGACATAAAGTCGACCATCCCCGTCAAATGCCATGGCGACCGGGTCTGTAACCAACGGTTCGGCGGCGACTTGTTCGATCCGATATCCAGCAAGGACATCGAAGGAAGCTAACGCATCGTTGGGGGCAAGCGGACGAATGCGAGGGAGTTCCGATGCATAGTCTCGATCCAACGAGTCTTCTTGAGCGGAGACAGAAGTACCTGCGACGAAAACTAAAAACCCATTCAGAAGGACGATCGTCGAGACAATTTTCTCAAGCATTCTCTCTCGGCGAGTCCAAGAAGTTAAAAACGGCATTTAAAATCCAGTATTTTCTTACCCAGGGCTGAGTTTCAAGATGGCGTTGGCCGTCAATAATAGTGGAGGAGGGTTTTTCCCTGAGCCACTCATTGATTGCCATTATCAGTTGAAACAAGTCGGAACCGGGAGTCAATCTTCGTGATTCTGCGAAGTTTGTCGGGCGACTTACCCACGCATCAAGAGATGGACTTCAGAGTGATGAATACCCATTTTTGAGTCGAGGTAGGTTGCTGAAGGGTTCAGCGAAAGACAGTCCTGCTGGCTAACCAAATGATCAACCTTTTTCCAACCGCAAACTTCACTGAGGACGACCGTGTTACTATTCAGTAAATCAATTGCCATGATTCGGCATATGCAGGGGGAAGAAGTCTCTTGGTTACTGCGCTGGAACGAGCAGCAAAGTCAGTCACGTTTCATTGAGGCTCCACGACTGGAAGGCGAGTCGTATCGAGACGCGTTATTCCGAGAGATCGATTGGCAATTGAGCTTGGACAGGAAGCGAGATTATCTGCTTTCCTCGGTGCCTCGGATTCATTTTGAGGTGAGCCCCTGCGGAAATGTCCATCCGGCCAAGACGTTTGATTACGAACAATCCGATTTTGGGATCGTTGAGATTTATACGGTTGAGGTTTACCGGGACGCAGTAAAGTCCCGACTGGATGAAGATCCGCTTAACTGTTGGTCAAGCACCAAAGAAATTCTCTCCGGGGTCGATGGCCAAGAACGAGCGATTGATCTCCAGCAGTATCAGTTCATGATTCAAAGTGAAGCCATTGGACGTAGTTGTTAGTTCTCAGATTTGATCTATTCCAGTCGCTTACCAATTGAAACTGTAAAAGCGGATGCTGAAAAAAGAACGTGCTGAATATGTGTCAAAGCGATTGGATGAGCTTTATCCTGATCCGCCCATTCCTTTGGATCACACAAATTCATTCACGTTGTTGGTCGCTGTGGTTTTGAGCGCTCAGTGCACAGATAAAAAAGTCAACGAAGTGACTCCGGCGCTTTTTGCCCGTGCTTCAGGCCCTCAGAGCATGTCCAAGTTGCCCGTTTCTAAAGTGCAATCGCTTATACAGACCCTCGGTCTTGCCCCGCAAAAAGCAAAAGCGCTTGTCGGTTTATCGAAACAGATTATGAGCCAGCACGCAGGTCACGTTCCGGGAACCTTTGAAGAACTCGAAGCGTTACCCGGTGTCGGGCACAAAACCGCCAGCGTGGTGATGGCACAAGCTTTCGGTCATCCCGCCTTCCCGGTAGATACACACATTCATCGTCTGGCCCAAAGATGGGGCTTATCCAAAGGCGAAAACGTGGTTCAGACGGAAAAAGATCTTAAACGACTCTTTCCTGAAGACTGTTGGAATCGCTTACATTTGCAGATCATTTTTTACGGCCGGGAACATTGCACCGCTCGTGGTTGTGACGGGACCCAATGTGAGATCTGCAAGACGTGTTACCCGAGACGTAAAAAGCCCTTCGTAGCGAGGAAACCGTAGCTGGCTCAGCTGACGGGTTTCCCGAGTACCTCCAGGAAAGACTCAAGGTCACCTCTTGAGTGTTGCCAAGAGAGGCTCACTCGGAGTATCGAGGCATCTTGGGCAACCGCTGGGGGGCGAATAGCGGGTACGAAAAAGCCTGCCTGCCACAAAACACGACTGAGCTCTTGAGCTTGACCTGCATCGCCAATCACGATGGGAATAATCTGACTGCTGCTCGATCGAGTGTCCCAGCCCAGAAGTTGCAACTGCTCGCGGAGCCACGTCGCGGTTACAAGGAGCTCGTCTCGACGTTGGGGTTCATCTCGAACCACGCTCAGCGCTGCCAAGGAGGCGGCACAACTCACTTCGGGACTTGCGGTGGAAAACATGTAGCTCCGCGCACGATTCCATATCCATTCAATGACGGTGTGCGGCCCGGCGACAAAACCACCAAACGAACCCAACGCCTTGCTGAGTGTTCCAATGATCAGTGGAGGGCTTTCGAGCGAAACCAGCCCATGAATCCCTTGGCCTCGTTCGCCAAAAACACCAGTTGCATGAGCCTCGTCAACGACGAGCATTGCCTCGTGTTGATGGGCCAGTTCCGAAATCTCGCAAAGAGGAGCGATGTTACCATCCATGCTGAAGAGTGAGTCGGTCACAATCAACTTTTTCTTCGCGGCATGATTTTCCTCCAGCAGTTGAGCGAGGTGACTTGTGTCGACATGCCGGTAGATTTTTTTCTCAGCTCCCGACAATCGGATGCCATCAATGATGCTCGCGTGGTTCTTTTCGTCACTAAAAACGACACTCTGGTCGTCCAGCAGAGCGCAGAGAACTCCTGAATTGGTTGCGAAGCCGCTGGGGAAAAGTAGCGCAGACTCCGTTCCTTCGAACTCCGCTAACTCTCGTTCCAGAGTTTCATGTAGCGTTCCCCGACCGTTGACGAGCGGACTCGCTCCAGAGCCCCAACCGTGGTAGCCAACAAAGCGCTTGACGGCATCGACCAGACGACCATCCGCCGCGAGACCGAGATAATCGTTTGAGCCGAGATTGAGAAGTTGACTTCCATCGATCTGGATGCGGCCTGAAACAGGTGGACTTTCCCGTCGCCGCAGAGACCGATGAAGGCCTGAGGCTTTGAGTTCCGATATCTTAGACTCAGTCCAGAACCAGGGATTAAGCATGATCAGGTGACAATCAGTGAAAAGGGTTTCCTGGGTCAAGGGTGTTTAAAACCTGTTTCCAGGTGCAATGTTAGATTAAAACAGGAACACGTCAGCTCAAGATTACAGCGGGTCCAAGTTTGACTGTCTGACAACTTTTATGATGCGATAGGCTCTCGTTTTGCCGGTTCCAGGGTCCAACGTCCGCCAATGCGGTACACCCATAGTTAATTGAAGAGAAACTTTGATGTTTGACAAGCCACTTACATCGATCTGTGCCGTTGCTCTGATCGCATTCTTCGTGTGTGAAGCATTTGGCCAAGAAGCAATCGCAGAAAAGGCGTCCTCGAGTCTTTCCAATTACCTTGCCAACGGCGACGACACTTATCAGTGGGAGATTATGAATCAAGGGAAAGTCGGTGAGACCCGTTATGCCGAACTCCGACTCACCAGCCAGACTTGGAAATCTCTGGTCTGGAAGCATCAACTCTTTGTTTTGATTCCTTCCACAGCGAAATCGAACCAAGATCACGGTTTGCTCTTCATCACTGGCGGGGGCTGGAATGAAGAACTTGAAACGCGTCGACCCGTGAAGTCGGGTGAGGACCCACCCTCGCTACCCGGCGAGGCTCGCCTTTTCGCGTCAATGGCAGAGCAGTTTCAAACGCCCATTGCAGTGCTCATGCACGTACCTTTTCAGCCTATTTTCGACGGAAAGTATGAAGATCAGATCATTGCATATACGTTTCAGGAATTTTTAAAAACGGGTGACCCGACTTGGCCCTTGCTACTACCAATGGTGAAGAGCGCAGTCCGAGGTATGGATTCCACTCAAGAATATCTCAAAACCCAACACCAGATCTCCATTGAAACGTTCACCATTTCGGGCGCCTCCAAAAGAGGTTGGACCACGTGGCTTACAGGCGCCGTGGATGAACGTGCCACAGCAATTGCGCCGATGGTGATTGATGTTTTGAATATGGTTCCGCAAATGGAGCATCAGAAATTCAGTTGGGGTGATTACTCGACAGAAATTGATGACTATAGCGAAAGAGGCATACAAGAATGGATGACCACGGAGAAGGGAAAGAAACTCCGCCAGATCGTTGATCCGTTCAGCTACCGAAGCCAGTTAAGTCAACCCAAGCTGATCATGTTGGGGACCAACGATGCGTACTGGCCGGTCGATGCTCTTAATCTCTACTGGAATCAACTAGAAGGTCAAAAGCACATCATTTACGTTCCCAACGCAGGGCATGGCCTCGATGATCTGGGTCGTGTATTCGGAACGATGCATGGCTTCCACCGTGCGGCGAGGGGCTTGGAGTCCATGCCCCAACTCAAATGGAAATTTGAGGAAACAGGCCATGGAATGACACTCATGTTCAAGAGCGATGAGCTCCCGGATTCCGTCAGTTTGTGGACGGCTAAGGCAGAGTCTCGTGATTTCAGGGAGGCGAAATGGTCGTCAAAGTCCATCAAGGTGATCGACGGCCAGACGCTCTCTGTCGAGGTAGGTCGACCGAAAGCAGGCTATCGATCGTTTTTTCTCGAAGCCAGTTACGATCGCAATGGTCTGCCCATGTTTCTTTCGACGAATCTGCGTGTCTTGAGCACCGAGGGAGAGTCAAAACCGAAGCAGGACTAGTCGGATTTTTCTGCAGAGGGGCTGGGGTCATCGTGGCCGTATCGACCCTTGATTTTATCAACCGGATATTTTTCAACGTTGCGAGCCATTTTCGCGCGAACGGTCTGGGAGATATCCAATCCGAGTTCGTTGGCCATCGCCATTGCGTAGCAAAGCACATCTGCCAGCTCTTCGCCGACTTCAGCGAGTCGTTCGCTGTCGGTCTTGATTTTTCGTGACGCGTCAATCGTGATCCACTGAAAGTGCTCCATCAGTTCAGAAGCCTCAATAGCCAAGGCCATGGATAGGTTTTTCGGTGAGTGAAATTGGTGCCAATCACGTTCTCCGACAAACTGATCCACGATCGATTTAAGTTCTGCAAGTGTCGTTTCGTCATCGGTTTTGTTCATCTTGAACCTCGTCGCAAGGGTATGTCCAATCCCGTCTTTGGCCCGCTTTATGACGTCAACGTTGTAAAACAATCGAGCCGGGAAAGCCATCCTTCAAACTCAAACCGCGGGTCGGAGTCGGCTGTTCGAGTGGTGCTGTGCAGATGTGACGAAAGCGATAAGTCAATTCACGCGAAAGGCGTGGCGTTAGCCTCGATGAATACCCAGAACAGAACGCCTTTGGAAGAATGGGCGTCAGGTGTCGAAGGGTTTACCAATACAAAACCGAGTGATTGGGGAATCCGATGCAAGCTGATTAAATCAACTCACGAATCGGCTCAATACCCGCATCGACGAGGTACTGTGGGCGACCGCGAACATCAAACTCGCGGGTGTTGAGATCCAAACCGGCTTGGGTGTAAAGCGTGGCGAAAACTTCCTGAAAAGAAATGGGGCGATCCGTAGGATGTTCGCCATATTTATTGGTGGCTCCGATGACCTGTCCGGTGCGCATCCCGCCGCCAGCGACGACGGCGCAATTCGCTTGGGGCCAATGGTCACGACTGTTCATCTTATTGAGCCGAGGTGTTCGACCAAACTCACCCCAAACAACGACCGAAACGTCCTGATCCATACCTCGTTGATGAAGATCTTCAATCAGTGCCGATAAAGCGGTGTCGAGAAGAGGAAAATCTTTACGGGCTTGGACGAAATTCATACCGTCTCCGCCGTGCCAGTCCCACCTCGTGAAGTTTAAGGAAACGACACGAGCACCGGCTTCCACAAGACGGCGAGCGATGCAGAAGTTACGAACCATGCGGGGCGCGCCGTCCCGTTCAAAAGCAGGATCGTCCACGCCGTACCTTTCGACGACCTTGGGATCTTCGAGGCTCAAATCCAAAGCATCAGCCAGTCTACTGGAGGTTAGAATGCCCAAGGCTTTCTGAGCAAAACTGTCCAAACCATCCATCGCTCCCGAAGCGTCGGCGTTGCGTTGGAGGCGATCGAGTGAGCTTCTTAGCGAATCTCGATCCTGCAGTCGATCCAAGGTGACTCCTTGGAGAACCATATTGTCAGACTTGCGCTGTTCCGAGGCTTTTCTTCCCACAAGTTCAAACGGGGCATGACCCATACCGAGAAAACCGCCTTTACCGGGTTCGCCCCAAGCTCGGTTACCCGTCGTATACATGAGACTCAAGTGGGGAGGCACCGCCGGATCAACATTGCCTTTCAGCTTGCTCACCCATGAGCCTGCCGCTGGCCATCCGCCAGTCGGAGGTTGTTCTCGGCGACGGCGACCGGTCATGCACTGGAAGGCACTGTGGTCTCCATCGCTATCGGCCAAGGATCGAATGATGGCGAATTTGTCTCCCATTTTGGCAAGCTTTGGAAATAATTCGCAAATTTCCATTCCCGGCACGTTGGTCGAGATCGGCTCAAATTCACCTCGAATTTCGGCCGGAGCATTAGGTTTCAAGTCCCACATATCGATATGTGGTGGCCCGCCAGGCAGGTAAACATTGATGATGGCTTTGTGGCTGCTCGTGCCCTGCAAATCCTCAGCATGAAGCATGTTCTGGAGACTTAACCCGCCAAGAGCCATCCCGCCAATGGTCATGAAGTCACGGCGTGAGACTTTGTCACATAGTCCTGATCGGCTCGAAGATCCCAAAATGGTCAGCATGATCGTCGTCTCGAAATGGGAGGATGATGGGGTGGGGAGCAGAACTCGCTGCTTTCTGCATTTTCAACCGTTTTCGAATGGCATTCAAGCAAATTTGCGGAATCCGACCCCAAAAACAAGTCGGGGTCATGCCGCAGTCTTCTTCGGTTTTCGGCAGCTTTCTTTAATGTTGTCCAACTCCGTTCGAATGTCTTGGTCAAGAACGACCTCAAGACGGCTTAAAATCGCTGCAATTCGACTACCATCCATGACACGATGGTCATAAGCGATAGAAACCTGACAGTTTCCATCCGGTTTAAGAGGCCCGTAGGTAAGGATCGACGTGGAAGGTGCTTTGGGATCGACTATGGTGACGCCCTGACCCGCCAGTGTGGTTAACCCGAACGTTCCGAGTCGTTTGATTCGTTTGGGCCCAGAAAGGTGCAAACGGAGCCACCAGATGGTGCGTCGAAAGAGGGTGGGTAAGTGGGCCAAACGGAACTGCGTCTTGAAAACCGAATGAACCGGCTTAGTGCAGTACCCAGTAAGTTTCTTTTGAAGTTTTATTAACGGTACGCGGCCAGGGTTTTCGAATGGAGCGAAGAAAAGCCAATCCTCACCCTCGAGAACTCTTTTGATAGAGATATTGGCCATGGGCTCAGGATGTTCGTAAAAATGTGGCCAAGGCAGCCGCATATAAGTTCTGCGCAACTCGGGAAACTCTTCTGAAACGCGAGAGTATGCCTTCGCGAAAAGAAGACACCATGAAATTTTCTGAGCCGCCTGAGTCCGGGATCTCGCCAACTTACCAAGTTGCATTTCTTTTGTGTGAGTGACTGTCGGATAGTCGCGCTGAAAATGCATGAGGTCGATCACAAGTGATCGACAATAAGGCAGAGCGCGACGGCGACGTTTGGTGGTTGAATTACCAGACGCTCCAGTTGGATTGGCTGCAGGTAGATTCGACATCCGTGTCGTGGTCTCATCAGCAGGGAACGTCCAGCAAGCTCGAAGGAATAAGCGCAGAACATTCAGAAATGAAATGGCATCAAAGAACCGTAACGTGACCCACCGTAGACTAGGTCATCCTTGATTTTGGAGAAAGAGCAACTTGGCCAAGCAAGCTGTCATTTCCTATTTCGTTGCCTGAACGGGGACTTCGTTTTACGCGCCACCTGAATTGCTAGCATACAGAGCTTCGTCAGCCGTTCGGGCAAATCCCTTGCGTAGTTATCTGAATCGCCAGAGTCGTGGGACGATGTTTTCGGTGAGAATGAACCGTCCATGTTTTGACGATGCGCATGAAAAAACCAAGACGCACCGCAGTGGTCTTGGTTCCTGCGCGATTTTCAAAAAAAGGGGTGGCTGAGGGGACTCGAACCCCCAACCCTCAGAACCACAATCTGATGCTCTACCGATTAAGCTACAGCCACCACGAAAACGTGAAAGTCTAATCACCGGACCAAAATCGGTCAACGGTCTCCATACTCGTCTTGTGACCCGGTTAAACGGTATTTTCTCGCCAGATTACCAAGGGGCCCGAAGGATCATATGCATCTTAAGAGATGCTTTGATTCAAATGCGGCTGGCTTCAAAGTTCAAAAGGAAATAAGTCATCAATATCGGAAGCGGATAGGTCGACCAAAAATTCACTGAGACGTTCGATGAGAAGCTCCATGAGCTCCTTTCCCTTGTCCGCCGAGGCTTCGATTGGGTTACCGGAACCCGTATTTTGCGTGAGGACATCCCAATCTCGGGTCAAGCCAACCCAACCTTCATTGACCGCTCGAAAACGACTGCGCCGAGTCGCTCCGTCATCCGCCAGGAGTTTTCCATCCTCATTCACTCGTACAAGGTCTGGATGGTACGCCAGCATCAGACTGGTTTCCATCTCCCCCGCATGATCTTCGGCGTGGGTGAAAATCTGGTGGTAGCGATCCTGAAGAATGCGAAACCAATTGCACACGAATAACTGCGCGGATGTTTGCCCGGCCAATTCTCGTAAGACGGGTTTAAATTCATTGCCCCCGTGGCTGTTTAGGAGAAGAATCTTGCGGATTCCTGTTCGCTCAAGAGATTCTACAAGGTCTCGAATAATTTGTAGAAGCGTGCTCGGGTAGAGGTTCATGGCGAAAGGGAGAGACCGCATGTTGGTTTCTGTACCGTACGGAATCGTTGGAAGGAGAATGACCTTTCCTCCCCGGTCGTACGCGGCTTCGCAGATTTTTGAGCCGATGATGTCGGCTTCGTAGGTATCTGTCCCGTAAGGCAGATGCAGATTGTGCGGTTCGGTGGCACCGAATGGTAGCACGGCCACTTCGTAGTCTGACGTCTTGGTGTGAGAATAGTGGGTTTCTGAGAGAATCCATGGTCGCATTCGGGGACTCATTCTTAATAAATGGTTTTCAAGAGCTATCGGAACAACCGCACACCGCGAGCGGATGCCGATCCGCGAGGCGAAACAGGGAGAAGACTTGAACCGCCTTCGTCAAATTCAATCGATGACGTTCTGAATCCTCGATCGCAAGCGTTGTTTACCCAAGTCGGTTATTTGCGTACCCGAGACATTGATCGTTTGTAGTGACGGAATAGACATGAGAGCCATGACGCTCAGATCATCGACACTTGTATTGGAAATGGACAATGATTTGAGTTGGGGCAGGCCCTTGAGAGTCTCCATGGCTTTATGGGTGACACGGGTCCCTGAGAGGTCAAGTTCTTGCAATTCAGTCAGGCTCAACAGTTGAGTGATGCCCTCATCGGCAACGGCTGTACCGGCCAAGAAGAGTTGGCTCAAGCCGTTCAGGTGACCTAGGTGTTTTAGTCCGCGATCTGAAATAGGGGCTTTACTAAGATCGAGCCAGCCTAGCGACGTGACGGATTTAAGATTTTCGAGTGAAGCATCATCGATGTCTCCATAGGCCAGGCAGAGACCCTCAAGCGATCCTTCGGGAGGAAATTGTCTTAAATTTGCTTTAAGCGGCCTGGCAAAGCGGATGTAATCTCGATTCGCACTGTCGATTGACCAGCCAGTGAGTGTGAGGAGCGTATCCGGTTGAGCTTTCGCCTGATAGACGCTCTTCAGTAACTCCATGATGTGCTTTTGACGTTTAGTTTCACTGCCGGACATTAACCAATGAGTGACCCCGGCCGACTCTGAATACAGTTGCCGGACACGAGGGTCATTCTGAAATTCTTGTTGACCTAATTCGCACAGTTCTTCGATGGGCCGGAAGAATTGACGTGTGAACAAGTTGAAACGCGCGTATTGTAAGCGTCCGCTGAACATTCCTCCGAGCGTCGCATATTGACCTTTGTCAACCAGAGACTCCATATACATGGCAATACCTTCGACCAACCAGAAGTTTGAACGATCTCCGACACTTTGTCTTGCTGCGAATCGCTCTTGAAAAAGCTGGTGAGTTGCTTCGTGGAGCCAAGTTTTTTGGAGTGATGGATCTCCCAAGTAAAACAGAGATTGCCGCCTCTTCACCGCGTAGTAGCCTTTGGAGTCTTCAATATTCGGCGCCGTGCCATTGAGTCGATCGACATAATCTTGTCGCGATGCAAAAACGACGATAGCGTGCTTACGGGTTCGCCTGTGATTCAGCGGCTCCTGATCAGAGAAGGCGTCCAGCAGTCGGCCTTGCGGCGCCCAGTAATCGTAAAAGACCTGATCCCAAACCACGTAGAGTCGTTCCAAAGCGACGGTGATCTCGCGCAAATCCTGGGCGCTTGCATTACTCAGAATGGTGTAATGTTCGGAGTCAATTCTGAGCCACGTGTTCGCTGGCCAGCCATAGGTGCGTTCCGCTTTCCGCATGCGGGTAATTTTTGGCTGTGTCGACATCTCCGAAAACAGATCGTTGAAAGTTGGGCCGAGAATTTTGAGACTTTGTGGGTGGGTTGGCGAAAGCATCAACACTTCAAACAAAGCGCGATAGGCCTCACCCTCGTTCCCCCGTGCCGCGAGAGTTTTGGCGACTGCGAACAGGGAGTCTGCATGACGATTCAGTATTGCCTGAGTCTTGTTTGAAAAAGAAGGAGGTTCGGTATCCGAGGAGAGCGGAAAGAACGCAAGTGTTTTGTTGGGATCTTTGTCGATCCACCAAGGTCGCGATTGTCTGATCGACTCCAGTTCAATCGCTTCGAGTGTGGAGAGTTCACGTGCAAGGTCCTGTCTCCATGTCGCGATGGCCTGATCGCCTGAAATCGGGTTTGCAAATGCTTGCGATTGAATCTCGGATTGGGACAAGCCGACGGTAAGGAAAAACAGGCATCTCAGAACCACATAGGGATCGCGTTCCATTGTCCGGCGGCCCTCAAAAAGAATTGAATGTCTCTTCTGACGCAGACTCCGCCAGAACAAGTGGTAAATTCACCACCACGCCTCCTTGCCATTTTAACAAGGTTCCGTGTGCGTAAACCGCAGATCTTCAGTAGCCGTAGAAATTCCAATTGGTAGAGGGTGCTTCCGTCGGTTTAGCGATCAAAGTAGACCGATAAGCGGCGTAAAAAGAATTGGAGAATCGATCTCCGGCCAGCGCCCGGTGGTAAAAATCGGGCAAAAATTGGCTCGGATTGTTGTCAGGCACCATGTCCGGACTCGCAATAATGAAGTCTGCTCCCCAGATCCAAAAGGCTTTTGCGAGGCCCGCAGGTGCCTTTGTGGGAAGGCTGTGGCCGCCGACGGAATTGCAAGTAGAAAGCACAACGACGCTTGGTGGATCGCAGGGAAGGTACCGAATTGCGTTTGCGGAGAGAAAACCTTTAGATTCTGCAGATGACATGGTCGAAGAATCCGCATTCAACACGAGAGTCGAAGCAACAAAAGGTACGCGGTACCAGGCCGATATTTCACGAGCAAGTTTGCGAAGGTGAGGACTTCTCATGGCGGCAGGCGAAGCGAGTTGTTGCAGGTCCAAATTTGCGGCATGGCCCGCGAAGTGAACAATCGAGTTGCTGGAAAAATTTCGTCTCGGAAAACCGGAGCGACTTGCGTTCCATTTGATCGAGAAACGATCGGCCTGTTGTCGGATCAGGTCTTCTTCTCGACCGACACCCTTCAGGTCCGGTACATCGTAAGGAAATGCAGTGTGGCTGTTACGAAAGTTGCCATAGTTTTCATTGGATAGGAAGTGAATGTCATCAACCATTTCTTTTCGACCTTCGCCGTGCGAGATTTGACACGGGTGAAAGCAGAGATTGATGGATTCTACTTCCCAAGTTGCGCGATGGACTTCATTGACGAGGAACGAGGTCCAAGGGAAACTGCCGGTCGACGAGTCGGGAATCACTACGATTCGACGCATTGCCGAGTGGTTTGGACTTAAAATGGCAGACAGTGTTTCCGTTATCGAGTCGGAACTGTCAGGGTGGGACTCCACGATTACCTCGATCCTTCGGGCAATATCAGATCCCGATCGAAACGTCGCCATTCTTTGGATTGGCACATCCAGTTTCAGCAACCGAATTGACGTTTTTTCCTGTGTTGCCCTTGTAACGATAAAAGCCGCTAATTTGTCCCGCGGCTTTCCTAACGACAAATCAATCCACTGCGTGAAGTTAACGACAACACATTCCCGATCCAAATTATTCATCCAGTCCACTGAAGATGACCTTGGGATCTCAAATCCATGGAGCTGCAGAAATTCTGATTCACCGCGGTTGGAAAGGACAATCAAGGTTGCCAAAAGAGCATCCACCTCTGCGACATCTAATCGCTCCGAACTGTCCCAGAAATAGTCGGAAAGCAGGAAGTTAAGTTGTGCGACTCGATGAATGTGCGACCGTCCTTGATCCGTGCTTCTCGCACTTTTCAGGCTGCGTCTCAGTACTCTGGCGTCCATTTCTCGGAGGTCGCAGTGATCCTTGTAAATTCCCGTCAAGGACGCTTTGTCGTCTGGGTCAATCAACGTCGTTCTAAATATCGTCGTACGGGCCAGAGTCTGGCAAAGAACCTGTAGCTGATCATGCCCGGTGCAGGAACTAATTCGACGATAGCGGTTGAGGCAAGGCAACGAAGTAGAAGTCCAGCAATTCACGATTCTGCGCTGCAGCTCATCACTCATGGACAGACGAAAAAGCCGCGTCAGATTTTGGATTGCTAAAAGAGCGTACCAGTCATCAGGATCTTTATTCTCAGCAGCAACGATTAACGCTTTGACAAGGCTTTCATTTTTCGAAAGTCGTGATGCGATAAGAGGGTTGAGAAAAATTGAAAAAGCATGAAGGTGAGCTGCCGACAGCTGCCCTTGATTATCACACAGAAAACATAAAAGTTCAGCGCGTTTGGAAGGCATCAAAACGGTTAGTAGGTCAATGAGATTGGTTGCGTCTGAAGCCGGCTCTGAAACTGGAAGAGAGTTTTTCAAATAAGAAACTCTGCGTTTCTGATTGAGCCCCAAGGAACTCAACAGCTTGGCCTCAAATCCCATCGAAATTTTTGCGGCCTGATCGATTGCCGCTAAGGCTAGTGACCAGTCTTGATCGTGCATGTGGAAGTAATATTCCACAAGCCAACTCACAGCCAATGCCGCGTGCTCATCACCACTTAAACGAATACGAAACGCGGTTGAACTAAATCTCGCCAGGCAGCAGAGTCCGTGACGATCAAGAAACCTTAAGGCATCCGCGAATGCCAGAAGGGATTTCTCGGACCAAAACTCGCTTGGGCTCGAGTGCAGTCCAGTCGAATACGGAAAAGCCTCACGACGGTCGTCAAGTGTCCATTGATCCGTGCGTATTGTTAAATAATCGCGAAATTCCAGTGGGATGCCCCGGACTTGCTCTCCCAGGTCCAGCATCTTTCTCCTAGCTTCCGTTCGTGTGACAAGACCTGCTTCATAGGCTGAACGCGTGTGTTGAAGCGTCCAATAAGCCGTGAGTTCATTGGCATAACCGAAATAAGTCCGGCACTCATTTTTGCGTCTTTCCGCGATTCTGGTTGGCAGGGGAGAGACTTCGATATCAGGCGGACAGTCTTTGGCAAACAAATAACGATCCACCAACTTCAACTGATCGTCGGAGTCGTATCTTGAGAGTGACTGGTAAAACTCCAAGGAATCCAGTCCCGGAGGGCGGGTAGATCGAATCAAGCTCATGACCGCTGGCGATTTGACCTCAACACGACATGGTGTGTCAGCCGGCGGCTTCAAGATCTTTGACCAGTCGGTTGTAATTTCCCGCGGTCCCTTTTGCTGCCATGGCGATCCGATGATCTCGCGTGGCTCGGGCCGTAGATCACAGCCGGCAAGAAGCATGCAGAGACTGAACCGAAGATACGCGGTGATTCGAGTCATTTAAGGCTTCCAAATTGTCACATGGATCAATCACCATCGTGGAATTCAGGCCCAAGTTCGCTGAAGAGCAAACGTCTAATCAAGAAGGTCTTGCCGGTTGGTCAAACAAAAAATGGGTGTGGGCATCCGTCATTGCAAAAAGCTGAACAACACTCCAACGGAGAGTATGCTTCAGCGATTGCTCCGACGCGGTAACGGGTAGCATCGCAAAGCGCTGGGGAGCGAATTTAACGTGGTAACGACTATCGATACCTGATGCCCAAACACCCAAACGTTTTGGCAGGACCGAGTGGTCTTCCTACAGCGTTAGTACCTAACCGATACCACGATGACGGTTAAAAATCAGAAATCCAGCAAATTTACGGAGAAGCGAGTGGCAAGGTTAACTTAGAGAAGGGGACGGTTTCCGTCCCAAATAGAGCCCTGCTTGAATTGGGAGAGTTGGGTCACTTGGGTGGTTGTGCTTCATGCCCGAGAGTCCGGAACGTGTCGGTGTTGCATCCTTTTTTTCCCCAATTCCAACGAACCACCTTTCTTTGAAGATCCTTGAAGACTGACGAGATTTCGTAACTAATCAGACTTCGCTGCGGGGTCGGTTGGACCCTCCATTCCACGTAGGGCGAGTACCTCTTCAGGTGGTCGTCGTTGCAGGTTCGAAACAGTCCCGCTTGGCCCGTCTGTACTCTGTAAATGAGATGCCCCGCTTCGATATCGTTCGGGCAGTAAGGGACTGCGTGTGAGGTCTCGTTCCGTTTCTGAGGGTGTTCCTGCGTGAATGCAGTTTGGGAAAGTCCAATATGAAGTCCACAGGCGATCATAAGAAGGATCATTCGGTTCATTTGTGACGCTCCTCCGAGGACTTACTGATTCACGGGTATTCGAGCAAAGAACTCTTTGTATTTTTGTTTTCGGATCGCCGAGCCAAATAGCAACAGAACAATCCGTACTTCCGGCAAGCCTTGCGCTATTTTCCCAGCCTTACTTTTCGCCCATATTTCAAGTTTGATCGTGAAAAACGGGCCCAAGTCTGCCGAGGCCACTGAATAAAAGACGCTGAAAAAACACCCCACCCAACGTAAAACCCCGCGAAAAACGACTCGGAATACGTATCTTCCCGGGTACAATAAGCGGTGTGAAAATAGATCGCCTGCCATTTCCATCGGAACACGAAGGGTTTGGCTGGGTTAGTTTCTGCTGTTTTGCGGATCGACCGATCCAACGAGTGATCGTGTGGTCTGGCANGGTTTTAGGCCCATTCTACCGCCCCACAGCCATTTACCCGTCAGGAATCCTATGAGTCGTCCAATTCTCCAGCCCACCCGCACCCAATTGCATGACCCGCAGTGCTTCGGTGGCTCATATCCACGGCGTGGTTGGGCGAAGGTTGCTATTTTTGTGATCATGCTCGCGGTCATTTCTGGGCTTGTTTACTTCGGTAACATCTTGGGGGCGAGTGATCAGGGGCGTTCGATGTCGGACGAGCCCGTGAAGAAACCGATACGCGGCGAACTTCTGATTACTGTGGTTGAAGATGGGAATATGGAGAGTGCGTCAAACAAGGATGTCAAATGTCAGGTCGCCGGCGGTAGTTCCATTCTTTGGATTGTGCCGGACGGCGAATATGTGAAGGAAGGCGACAGAATTGTCGAACTTGACTCTTCATCTCTGGAGGACCAGATCAGTTCTCAGAAAAACGTATTCAACAACGCAAAGGCGACATTGATTCAAGCTCAACAAGATTATCAAGTGGCACTCATTTCGGTTCGCGAATACGAAGAGGGTACCTACAAAAAAGACCTTCAAGATCACGACAAAGAAATCACGATCTCGCAAGAAAACCTGAGGAGCGCCGAGAGTGCGCTTGAACACGCTCAGATGATGTTTCGAAAAGGTTACGTCAGCAGTAATGAGCTCGACGCACAAAAATTCGCCGTTCAGCGTGCTCAACTCGAGTTGGCTTCAGCCGAAACGGCGAAGACAGTATTAGAGCAGTTTACAAAGGCGAAAAAGCTCGAAGAATTGCAAAGTCAAGCAGATATTGCTGAAGCCCGCAAAGATTCGGAAGAGGCGGCATTCGCTTTGGAAGAATCGCGGCTTGAGAAGCTGGAAGCTCAAAAAGAAAATTGCATCATTACCGCGCCACAATCTGGCATGATTGTGTACGCGAATGATCGCGGCTCAAGATTTGGTGGTGGTCAAGGGGCTTCAATCGAGGAGGGTGCAACCGTTCGTGAACGGCAGAACATTATTCGTCTTCCCGATCTCTCTAAAATGCAGGTGAAGGTCAATGTTCACGAGAGCAAGGTGGAAGAGCTGCAAGCTGGCATGCCAGCTTCTATCGTCGTTCAGGGACAGAAGTATCGAGGAGTCGTGGAGTCGATTGCCAATCAGCCTGAACAAACGAGTTGGTTCCAAGGCAATGTGAAAGAATACGCAACGATCGTGAAAATCGACGGTGACGCGGAAGGCCTAAAGCCTGGAATGACATCAGAGGTGACGATTCTCGTGGCACGTCTTCAGGACGTGTTATATCTCCCGCTTGCTTGTGTGGTCGAGAGCAAAGGCATGTATTACGTTTGGAAGTCGGTGAGTGGCGAACCGAAACGTCACAAAGTTCAAGTCGGACTCTCAAATGAATCCTTTGTTGAAATCAAAAGTGGAATCGATGATGAGACTGAGGTTTTTGAGAATCCGATGCAATTTGAGCAACGTTATATCTCCAGCAACGGCGAGGCGGTCTCAGAGGAAGCCGAAGATGATTTTGCAGGCGCAACGGTTCCTGCGAAGAGTGCGGAGAAATCCATGCCAAAGGGCAGCGGCGCCCCAAAAGCAGGTCAAGGCGATCAAGGAGCTGCCTCGTCCGGTGGTGGTCGAGGTGGAGCTGGGGCGAGTTCTGGAAGTCGAAGTAGTGACCCCTCCGCATTTTTCGACCGCCTTGATAAGGACAAAGACGGCTCGATTTCCGAGGAGGAACTTCCGAGCTTCTTGAAAGATCGTTTGAGTGGCATTGATACCGATGGAGATAAGGCCATTTCTAAGGAAGAGTTTTCGGAAGGATTGAAGAGTATGGCGAAATAGCAACTCAGCGATTATTGCTCGAGTTGACATCAACTCCCTACTTTTTCACGCCAGGTTTCATAAGGTTCCTCAACCGATTCGAGGCTGCCCGATAATCCGAGGATTCTAAGCGTTGTTTGACAAACTCTTCTTAACCGTACGAATTGGCGTTTCCAGCCTACTGCTGCACAAGCTTCGATCAAGCTTGGCCGTTCTGGGTATTCTGATTGGAATTGTGGCGGTCATCTGGCTCGTGGCCATGGGTGAGGGCGTTTCCAAGCAGGCTGAAGAGCAGATTAAGGGGCTCGGCGCGACAAACATCATTGTGCGAACGGTTAAGCCTGCCCAGCAAGGCAGTGCGGCACGCGGTGGACTTTTCATGGAGTATGGCCTGCTTCGTTCGGACTATCGACGCATCGTCGATAATCTCCGTGACACCATCACTCAAGCCGTGCAAATCCGAGAGTATCGAATGGAGTTCCGTCGAGATGATAAAACCGTCGAAGGTCGCCTGGTCGGTTGCACCTCCGAGTATCAGCAGCTCAACCAACTGGAGCTGTACAAAGGGCGGTTCATTCAGGACAAGGACAACAAGCCACCGATTAATGTCTGCGTGATTAGCGAGGAGATTTCGAAAAAACTCTTCCCCCTTGAAGATCCAATTGGCCAAACGGTTCAGATTTCGGAAAACTTCTACACGGTTGTGGGCCAAACGAGTTCACGTTCCGCGACGGCAGCGATTGGCGGCAGCCTCGATTCGCAGGATTTCAATAAGGACATCTATATCCCGATGGGGACCTGGCGGGCGAGAATTGGCGACATTCTGTTCACAAGTCGCCAGGGCGGTAGCGAGGGGGAGATCGTTGAGCTCAATCAAATCACCGTCAGCGTGAACAGTATTGAAGACGTTGACCATGCCGCCAGTGTCATTCGCCACTTGCTGGATCGGGAGCATAAAAACAAGGCTGACGTGGCCGTGGTGGTTCCCAAGGAACTGCTGGAACAGGCGGACTTGCTGAAAAAGATGTTCCGCTTTCTTTCGGTGCTTATTGCCGGAATATCTCTGTTGGTTGGAGGTATCGGCATAATGAACATCATGTTAGCTACGGTCACGGAGCGGACGCGGGAGATCGGGATCCGGCGAGCACTTGGTGCGAAGCAAGGAGATATCGTCAAACAGTTCCTAGTTGAGTCCGTTGTGTTAACGGTCGTGGGTGGCTTACTCGGGATGGTGATTGGCGCTTCTTTCAAGCAGGTTTTTCAATTCTGCAAAATGGTCATGCGACTGTTTTGGACTGAAGTTTTTGAAGCATTACCTCCCACACTTAGAGATCTGGAACCGGTCTTGGAATACTGGCCGTTTCTGTTGTCGTTCTGTATCTCTGTGGGAGTCGGGGTGTTCTTTGGCCTCTATCCTGCTTTCAGAGCCGCCAAATTGGATCCCATCGAGGCATTGCGGCACGAGTAAATGTTCCGGGGGTCGGTTATTTGACTTCACGCACGTCCTCGCTGTCGATGCCATCTAAAGCAGACTAAATCCCAGGTGCATCGTCGTGTTGGTGGTGGCTGAGTTAAAGTCAACGACGCTGAAATCAGTCATGCTGAGACAGACCGCCATGGATCACACCATCATCAGTGGTGTGTCTCAAACGCCATGGAATCAGGTTGCGATCCAACGCAGGTATACAAACGACGATACGAACGATGACAGGGAGTTGGATAAAGAAGAACTCGCCAGTCACTGTTGAAAACACATGGTGGATCCACCAATGTGGCGAGCCTTCTCGCACAGCTCCCAGCAAGCCGCGCATTCCCCGGAGAAATTCACCGACTGAGATTGAAGCCGAGGCCATACCGTTCGATGCGGGCCTCAAAAAAGGTCGAATGGTTGGCCTTTGGATCGATCACGTTCGGCACTGTCATCCGGGTAACGATGCGGCGACTGGGATCTGTCATACCGAGTGTTTTCAGGTTGGAACTCACTCGGTCATATCAGGAGTACCGGACCTCAAGATTGTGGTACGTGAAAAATTGTGAGCTTGACCAAAAACCATGAGAATCGACGTAAAGAGATGTGCTACTCAACAGGCACAGGTCTGGAGTACATCCATCTCTAGAGGGCTTACCAGCGAAGACCATTACCGCACGAAGATCCAAATTGAAATCCTGGGTGAAACACCTGTCTCGGCCATATTAAATGAACTGGCCAGCGGTGACTTGCCAACGGCATTGTCCCATGACAATTCGGGCTGCGGAGGGCAGAAAACGAGCCTGTCGAGGGTGTTATTGTTGTTGTTTCTTGAAAATGCGTCTCCTATTTCCGATCGGAACGCCTTGCGTGACCCAAGGGATACCCTTAATCTAGACGTCTTAAGACAGGTAAGATGATTAGGAGGCAGCAATTATGCAGACTTCGCGGGATCGCGCGACCCACGGTTGGGTACTTTTTCTTGCGATTGTGTTCACTCTGACAAGTCAGACACTCACGCTGGCGGATTCCCCTGCGGCTTTTGATGAGAAAATCGATGCGGCGAAGGCGCATCTTGTCGCGGTCCCCGTTTCAGAAGTCGATCGTACTCGACGTGTTCTGGATCGCGCTCTTGCCAAGCTGGACGCGTTATTCTTGCGAAGCGACGAAGAAACAGATTGGGGTTGGCGAGAATATCTTCGCTGGGAAGACCTGACCACAACTCTAAATTCCGAAACTCCAGATCTGAGCATCCTTCGCCGAACATATGATTATCTTCGTCGAAAGCACGAAGGCCTCGAGATGGCCCATTTCACCGACGTGCGCAGCGCATTGAATGATTTTATCAATGCCTCAAACTTCACCCGCCAAGAGAATCAGGTTCAACTCTACGCTGAACTTCTCGACGACCTGAAAGAGGCGGTGAAGGTTGCAAATCAGACTCCTTCCGCGGCGTCCAATTCAACACTCGGTAGAATTCTTGGAACGCTGGAGGCAGCAGGTCAAGTTCCAGGATTGGTGAGTGATGTGCGATCTCACTTTGGGCAGCCGAACCTGATGGCGCGTGTTTCCAACTCATTCATCGTTCGGAACACCGAACAAACCATTGACGATCAACGAGAGGTTTCCGAAGAAATTCTTGGCAGTCAGCAAACTGGAGAAGCTCACACTCTGGGCACGGTGACTTTAAACACGGTCACCAATCCGGATCAGGCTGAATTGAAAGCTGTGCTCGAGGCGACGACCACAGCCCAAAACATCGGTCGACGACCGATTGGCAACCTTGGGACCATTGTGATTCACAGTGACAGTGAAAGTCAGGCGACCGCGTCCAAAAGCATCCTGATCGACGATGGTCATTTGAGTAGCACGGCTGCACGGGCGCGTGCGACGACCCGAACCAAAATCAATAAGGTTTCCGCTCCGCGCTTCATCTCGAAATTTGCAACAAGGCAGGTGCATCGCAAAAAGGGAAAAGCCGAGTCCATCGCATCGCAGCGGGTCGCCCGACGTTTGGAGGACCAATTCGATGAAAGGGTTTCGGAGTCGGTTGGTCAGGCTAACGACAATGTCACGAAAGAAGTCCGTTATCCGTTGATTCGATTAGATGCTTATCCTGAGGCCATGAATTTCTCGACAACGGAAGAGGATCTGAACCTCGAAGTGGTTCAGGCAGGTCAATTTCAAGTTGGAACGACGGATGAAGCGCCTCCGATCTCGGACGATAGCGACGCCGCGCTTGTTGTGCATCAAAGTGCGATCAATAACCTGGCGGAGTCGATCCTCGGAGGTAAGACCATCACCGACCGCATGGCGGCAGAGTTGCTTGAGGTTGCAAACCAAGGTGATCTTCCCGAAGAGTTCAGTGTCGATCGCACGAACCCATGGTCGATTACNCTTGCCAAATATCAGCCGGTGACGGTCGAATTGGGTGATTCCAAGATTACGGTCAATATTCGTGGCAATCGTTTTCGCCGTGGTGGAAGCAGTGTCAATGATATGATTCAGGTCAGTGCGACCTATCACATTGAGAAGACGAGTAAAGGAGTCAAACTTTCCAGAGAAGGTGATGTGGAGCTGACGTACCCGGGTAAGGAGCAGTTGACGGTTGAGCAGACCGCGGTCAAGTCCTTCCTGTTGGTGAAGTTCAATTACTTGTTCAAAGACTCAGCTGAGACGACCGGTGTTCAGTTTCCTGGTCGTTTTGAGGATAAAGCGCCCATGGAATTGGCTCTTTTTGAAATGTCCAGTGGCTGGCTTTCACTCGCTTGGAAGCAAGCTGAAAGTGCAGCCGACCCGAGCAGCGTCGCTCAGGTTTCGGTCACAGAGTAACGGTGAACGTCTGAAGACCTGTCGGAAGACGGATACTAAGCTCGCATTTTTGAATGTCGGGCTTTTTTTGTGTCGCATGGATACGATGAGCAGTCGGCGACTGACACGGTCTGGAGTGCCCTATTTTTTTGACACAATGGTTTGCTCGTGAGTTTTCGGCTCGGCGTTTGGTGCCAATGAGTCTCTCTGGGTACTTTGGCCTGGCCCGCGTTCATGCTGACTCCACCAACGGTCAGCATCTTCGGTCGACCAAAGGCTGGCTTCTGGCGACTTGCTGAGCAGATCTGCCAGGTCGCGCGCCGTCTGCGGCCTCTTGGCACGGGATTTTTCCAGACAACTCATCAAAGCATGCTCGAGCTCTTTCGAGACCGGTTTGCCTAGCCGCTCCGACGGCGGTTGCGGAACCTCATTGACATGCATGTTGCACAATTCAACCACCGATTTTTCCGGAAAGACCGGTTTGCCCGTCAGCAGGTAATAACCGACCGCACCGACGGCATAGATGTCCGCCCTGGCATCGACCGAAGTTGGATTTTGGATGGACTCAGGTGACATGTACTGGGGGGTGCCGGTTAGAGAACCTGCCGATGTTGAATTCGCATGCCTTTCCTCGTCCAATGCTTTGACCAAACCGAAGTCGAGCACTTTGACC
Organism: Pirellulaceae bacterium; assembly: GCA_022448315.1. Lineage (GTDB taxonomy): Bacteria > Planctomycetota > Planctomycetia > Pirellulales > Pirellulaceae. Next base: position 241,408 of record JAKVCA010000001.1, read on the forward strand.
ACATCTGGCTCAAATCCTCTGCGATTCAACATGGTATTCGCCGGTTTTATATCTCGATGGACGAGTCCCAGCTTGTGAGCTTCGTATAGCGAACCGCAGATTTGTTGGAGAATATGGATGACCCGCTTCTCCTCTTGGGGTCCGTACTGCTCAATCAATGTCTGTAAGTCGATGCCATCGAGATATTCCATGGCGTAATAAAAAATACCCTCAGGTGTGCGACCAAAATCAAAGATGGCAACAGTATTCGGGTGGTTGAGTTGGCAGGTGATTTGAACTTCTCTCTCGAAACGTGAGATTGAAGTTTCATTGACTCGATCAATATCCAGTAGTTTGACGGCAGTGGGTCGACGAAGCATCGCGTGATAGGCCTTGTAGACGACGCCCATCGCGCCCGCACCAAGTTTCTCTTCCAGCTTGTACTGCCCCAGCTGTTGGGCTTCAACGGCTGCCTTTTGCGCCTCGCGACGTAATCGTGCGACGATAAGGGTGAAGCCGAAAATCGCCAATGCACACAGACAGAGCATCGCGAACAAAATCCAGAAGGTCCGTTGCAGAATGTTAAGAGGTTCAAACGCCTGAGAATAATCGACTTCGGTCGCGACTCCGATTTCGAATTCTGGAATCCAGGTCCAAGCGCCAACAACCTCCACACCCCGATAGTCGCGATACCCGTTGACGTCTACCGCAGAATTTCCTTCCACGGCACTCGCGGCCATCTTGGTGAGCGGCAGATCTGCTCGGCGGATATTGGGTCGATAGCCAGCGGTCATATCTCCCAGAGGGTCTCGAATCTGCAATTTGAGAATGGACTGTGATTCTTCCTCATCGGGAAGAAGTCCAAGTAAGATCAGGTCATCATCAAATCGGCTGTTCGAGACAATCCGACCGTCCTTCCCGAACGCGTACGTTTCCCCAGAATCGCCAAAGCGACCTAGCTGCAGGATCCTCGTAAATTCGCGCTCAGGGCGAATTTGCAGGGCAAGTGCGCCCACCACTTGGAAGTTGCGATTTCGAATCGGGGCGCAGACATACATGGTGGGCTGCTGCTGACGTAACTCGCCCGATGCCACTTTAATTCCAACCACACTTTCAAACGGCGGGCTAACCACCGTCTCACCTTCCATCACACGTGAGAGAAAGGCCATGTATTCGCGGACATCATCGCGGCCAACAATTTCAGAATGAGAAGCGGCCAGGATCTTTTTGGTCTTATCGGTAATGAAGTAACCCCCATAGTCATGAGATGCCATAAAAGGGGCCAGGTCCCGATCCAACTGCCTTTGAATCTCGGGCGCGTCTTTCAGTTCCGAGATGGTCTCCCCAGGTTCATCGATCAGCTGGTAAATGCACTCTCGAATCTCGTAGGAGTTTGCCATCGACTCCGCATTAGAGGCCTGCACCGAGAGCCATGTCTCAAGCATTGCAACTTCAACGTCGAGCAATGTTTGAAGGCCAGACTCCAAATTTGATTTCATGGTCGTTTCAATCGCACGACGGGACCAGAATGCCACGAACGCCAAAATGAGCACTGCGATGACTGGCCAAATCCAGAGTTCGCGTTTCAGGAATGAGCCCGCGCGGGACATGGTTCGACCCACGTTCGATTTTGCGAAGGTCATATGTCCAACAGCGTGGCTGGAGGAGGATCGGCTGCCGCGGAGAAAGCGGCGTAATTTCATCATCAACATGGATCAGGATTTGGCGTTGTGAGAAACGAGAGATTAGCCCGGCGACAAAGACCTATTGATATTTCCTAAGAATGATTCGAGTTTAGGCAGTTCGCAAAGGCGTTTTTCCGATGCGGGGATGATGACTCAAGACTCGATGGGATGGTAGCGAATAAACCGGTTGCGTCATGCAGGCCGAGAAAATGAGTAGGCCCATTTGCGGATTCCGGCTGAAATACAGCGAAGGGTGAAGTTTGTGAAAACAGAATGGAGTGCGGCGTGATAGCCGTGTTTCGGTAAGGTCGGTTTGACATTTGCATATCTAAACGCATCTTACCTTGAAGAATTGGGAGCTTTGCATCGACTTGGTGTTTGAGGAGCTTCGGGGTATTGCTCGCTGCGGCACTTATTTGGCGTAAAGCAACTCTTTTAACTCTGCCTGCTCATTTAACAAGATTCCCTGTTTGCCGCTTTTTGTGTCGCCTCTAAATGGAGTCATCACCCGGGTGAGAGTTTAGCGACAAAAGCCAGACTTGTTTGAGGTTTTGGCTTCGAGAACTACGATAAAAATAAGACTTATGATTTGATATAGCCTCGCCTTATTCGGCTCGTGGCTACGAAAACTCCTGTTTTGAAAAGTCAAGAAGAACCGCACTGCTATGCCGATTTTAGACGCCCAACCTGACATTTTTCCGAACAACCTGCTTTCCGAGGAATTCTTGGTGCGGGCGAAGGACTCAGGACACCAGTGGTGGGTTTTGGCGACTCGGTCCAGAGCGGAAAAGAAATTGTTGCATTGGCTGCAAAAGTTCGAGGCGCCACACTATTGTCCTTTGATTGAGAAAAGATATCGTTCGCCGTCGGGGCGGATCAGGACCAGCTACCTGCCCGCGTTCACCGGTTACGTGTTCATGCTCGGAAATGATGAGCAACGATATCAGGCACTCACCACGAATTACGTCGTGCGAAACGATGTGATTAAGATCGATCAGGATTTCGAAGGGGAGCTTCGTCAGATTCAGACGGCGATTCAATCCGGTGTCCGATTGGTCCCCGAAGCGAAGATTGAAAAAGGTCAACGGGTCCTGGTAAGAACGGGACCGTTCAAAGGATATGAGGGAGTCGCGATTCGGCGAGAAGCTCAGACGCGTCTTCTGATTTCAATCGAGTTTCTGGAACAAGGCGTATCGATGGAGATCGATGAATGCCAATTGACCGCACTCTAAAAGCCTGCCGGTGGCGAGTTCTTTCTTGATCGCCCAAGTCGCCGAACTGTAGAACCCATCACGGGGCAAAGATCGATGAGGAATCGCCAACCATGACGCAAGTTGCTTCGACAAAGATCTGTTGTATTGGAGCAGGTTACGTGGGGGGTCCCACGATGGCCATGATTGCCAAACAGTGTCCCGACATCGAAGTTCAAGTCGTGGATATCAACGCAGAGCGTATTGCCGCCTGGAATTCGGAAGATCTACCGATTTACGAACCGGGTCTGGATGAAGTCGTTCAGGAAGCGCGCGGTCGCAATCTTTCGTTCTCGACCAATGTGGATGAGGC
>JAKVCA010000010.1 GCA_022448315.1 Pirellulaceae bacterium
GTCAACAATGACCTGCCACACTTCCAATTCGTTTAATTTTGCATCTTCTTCCGCGAGGATTGCAAGCACTGCAGCGTCCAAGTGGTCTACCACTGGGCCAACGTCGAGACCATCATTGGACGTGGCCATTGCTTGTGCCAATTCGAAAAGAGCAGGACGAATTTGTTGGTCGTTGGGGTCGCAACTCCCAAGCACGCGCACCCAGTTGGACTTCGATTCTTGTGACTCAGCAGTGTTCCAATAGCCCTGTCGTAGGGCAAGTTCCAAGAGCACATCATTTTTGGCCGCTTCGGAGTTCATGAAATTCTCGGCCAATGCCTTCGCTTCCGCACTTCTCCCGACCCGAGCGAGTGCCCGGGAAACACTTCTGATCGACAGGTCTCTTGCGGTTGGATCGTCGGTCAATCGGGCCAAAATCCAAGAGTCCCAGTGCTCTTGATCGAACAACTCTCTTCGTACTCGAGCGGCTTCCATTCCCAGAACTTGCTCGAGCAACAGATCGGTGTTGTACAGCTGGTTCGGATTGGTCCTCCGGGCCAGGTGCACCACGGCCAACTCCCATTTTGGCTTGAGTTTCAAGGAGACCAGTTGATTGATTTGTTCAGCATCAAGCAGGTCCTTCACAAAAGCCTGATCAACAAATCCTCCACTTGGCTTGTGATTCAGACAGGCTGTCAGCCATGGTTCAACTTGAAAGCTCGTCTCAGAACGGGGACTGAGATCTGAAACAGCCCCCAGCTCCGCCAAGCCCCATGCCGCATGAAGTGATCGCTGCTGGTCGGTTGATCTGAGCTGTTGTCGGAGCGATTCTCTAAATTTCTCCCCACTCATGCGGGCTCGAAGCTTGATGGCCTCAGGAGATGGGGCCCCGTTGGCCAAATACCGGTCAAGCCAATCTTGCAGACTGCTTTTTTGCTGACTGTTGAAGAGGTTTCGCAGGCTGGAGACCCGATCAAGAGCCAAGAGTACACCTACCCCAACTTCTTCGGAACCCACTTGATTCCTCAGGAGCCCCAATGCTGGAAGGGCTGCTTCGACAACCGGGGTTCGGGTGAGATGCACACCCCATTGCTGAATCACTGACGTTCGCTGCATTTCCAGTCGGTTCGCAATGGCGACCGCCGTGGATTGGGGATTGACTTTGGAGAGGATACCTGCCGCCAAAATTTTGTTGGCTTCATCCGAGTCATCCAATGTGGTCATCAGTGCGGTAGCAATTGGGTCAGATGGTGAGATTCCGTCTCGCAATCTTTCATCGATTCGGATCATCGCGGCACGTCGTATTGGGGCCACGTCTGATGACAAATCATCACGAAGTTGGCTGGCACGTTCCCCTTCCGGAAGCAGGTTGTAGATCGTCGACCGGCTTCGCATTAAGGAGTCAGCGAAGCGTTCTCGTTCTTCCTCTGCTTCGACTCGCCGCTGGTTTTCCAACTGGCATTCCGACCCATTTGGAGTCAGAATTGGGATCCAAGCTTGAGGATTGCTCAGGTTTGTCGTGATGGGGCGGTTGGGTGCAAGTCGACTCCACAAAGACCGCAACCCATCAAAGACCTCCAGACGAATATCCTCATGGTCTTCAGAATTGGCCAGAGCGATCAAGACCGCTGCACCTTCACCACCAGCAAAAACCGAAAGGGCGAAAACAGCCCTTCGGCGTTGTTCAAGAGGTCGCGCCCCATCGCACGCCGTTTCCAACATCGTGACGCTATCACCGCCGTACCGGGTCAGTGCGGACAGGAGTGGGGGACCCAGCGAAGAGTTCCCGTTCCGCAACCATCGCTCCATGATTGGTTCGATGACATCCCGTGGGGGATTGTTCATCTCCGCGATTGCCTCGAGCGTCGACAGAGCGACTGATTCCTCCGCCGACTGGATCGCGCGAATCAAAATTGACAGGGCGGCTTCGCTGCCAATATCGGTGAGGTCATTGACAGAAATTTTTCTCAGATCGGGTTCCAAGGTTGCGTCAAAAACATTCCGCTCGATGAGCTTGAGCCGGGGGTTGCTCTCGTCGGCGGGCACCAAGTGTGGTGTGGCTGCAATCAACAGGCTGGTGAGGAACGCAATCAACATGAACCATCCTACGACGGACCAAGAGATTCGTTCAGGGCAACTTGATCAACCCTGTGATTTCATAGGGCGCAACAACAATTTCAAGCCGAGCCGACTCGGTCTTTTCTGTTGAGTTTCAGAGGGGTTTCCGGCAGCTCGGTCAGAGCGTGGCGGAAGTGAAGGGCAAGAGGGCCATGTGGCGTGCACGCTTGATGGCTTGGGCAACCTTGCGTTGCTCGCTTGCAGTGAGGTTCAAACGCTTGCGGCCGTACATTTTTCCATTCGGGGTCAGCAGGCGGCGAAGCTCTTCGTGGCACTTGTAATCGGCATACCACTGGCCTCGGGTGTCCTGACGAAGAAATCCATCACGGTTGGTTTCGCTGCGGTTGAATTGAGACATATCTGGGCTCCAGTCCTGGAAATTCAGCGTGGTGTGAATTGCCCTCGGACAACGCCAAGAGCGACGGGGTAGAAGAAAAATTGTACCACAACCCAGGGTTCACTTGGGGCAAAATCAGCAAGTTCGGAGGGCTGCTTAAGGACCGTTTTCGGTCAAAACAGAGCGTACAGCCGTCTGTAGGCGTTTCGCACCAGCAGCGAGGCAAATGGGCCACCCTCCATCGTTGCTGGGGTTTTCTCCGGTTGGAAGGACCACTGGCTGGATCTTCAACCGTGACAATTCTTCTGCCAGTTCCAAGCAAGGGGCAGATTCGAACAAGAAAATCTGGCGCTCGATCATGCTTTCAAGCTCTGATTTTACTTTTTCTGGAAGTGGAGACTTGGGATCGAGATCAAACGAAATGATGTTCCACCCGTGTGTTCGAGCCAAGTAGTCGTACGAAGCACGGTTTGCACACAAAACAATGGATTGCAGATCGATCTCGGCAAACTGCTGGTGAGTGATGAGAAGTTGCTCAGCGAGCGCTCGAACATTTTCTTGACTGTTTTCCTCGTTGCAGAATCCTTCTTTCACGAGTCGTTGTCGAATAACCTCCAGTTGTTTGCCAGCCGTTTCTGGATCAACC
>JAKVCA010000100.1 GCA_022448315.1 Pirellulaceae bacterium
TACCAACTTCTCGGCGTTCTTCGCGGCGGCGGCTGCCGGATGGGCCTGGCGGGTGCCTAAAACACCGGCGTGGCGTCGAGCTTTTTTGGCTTTGTCTCTCGGGCTGGCATCGGTGCTGGCGACTTGCTGGCCTCTGGCGTCGAGGGTGTTGCGGCCGGCTCCTCCAGGGGCGGCTCAGTGGCAAGGCGAGGTGGCGTTACAAAGTGCCAGAGCGACCTGCAGCCCTGCGGCTGCAGCCACACTTTTGCGTCAGCATGGAATCGAGGTGGACGAGCGTGATTTGGTGCCGCACTGCCTGACGGATCGCTCCGGAACATCCACCTTGGGACTCTATCGTGGCGTCAAAAAGGTTGCGAGCGAAAACCATCTGGACGTGGAGATTGTGGACTCAAGCCTTGATCAGCTGCTGGAAGCCAATGATTGGCCCGTCCTCTTGGCCGTCAAGTTACCCTACGGTGTCGAGGACCCACGTTATGCAAGGGATTGGGGATGGATTCCTGGGACCGGTCATTCGGTCGTCGCCTTGGGCCGATTGCCAGGCGGACGTGTGGTCGTGGGCGATCCTTCCGTCGGGATCGAAGCTTGGAGCCGTGAAGACCTTGAGTTGTTGTGGCATGGCGTTGGGCTTCGGCTTCGACCCGACCCAGTCGATTGAAATGTCGATGAACTGCAGGTCGCCCATCAACAACCTCTCCGCGAATCAACGGCCCGCGAAGAGATTGTTTGGTCCGCCCTTAGCCCTTTGCATTTTTGGCATCGAGCGCGCGCTGGTAGTATTTGTGCGTCACCTTATCCTGGTTATCCAGAAGCCAATCGATGGTCGGTTCATGAGTCATTGCCTTGCGAATGGCCTGAGCCATCGCCCGACGGTGAATGTCGAACAGGGCTTCATGGTCGAGGTTTTCATCCTTCGCGGCACCAGGATTCAGCCAGACCGAGCAAATGATTCCGAGATCGTTCGCCTTTTCCTTGGGAATATCTCCCGCCCTCACGGCATCCAGCACGCCGTTCGCAATCGCGGCTTGAACCGTTCCCATCAGAATGTTGGTGTAAGCCGTGCTCTTCACCGTCACTTTACTGACCATCAGCGTGACGGGTCGAACTTGAATATCCGTATCCATAATGGCAAACACTTTGGAGTGTCCGGCGGACTGATTTCCCGTCAGGGTGGCAATGGCCGTCCCGACGGGTCCGTCCAATTCGCCAATGACGACCTCGGGTTCGGCGGCTGTGAACGGCGGACCTCCGGCGATCAAACATTCACCGGTACGCATGATGATTCTGTCACTCATTGCACTTTCCATGGGGTTTAAACAAACAAGCAGAGTCCCAGAATGTTAACGTCGAGCGTGCAGCCTGTCAGCATGGGGAGTCGACCCGTCTTCTGAACGCCTGCCTGCTTATCGGAGGGCAAGCGGGGTGATCACGATTTTGGAAAAACTCGCGTCCGTGTCGACGACACGCAGCCCAAGACGCCCCTGAGTGTAGGTGGAGTCTGAGTGCTCGATCGTTTTTTTGCCATTATGAAAAATGGCGAACTGGTTGCCTTGAACTTTCAGCTGTAGGTGCTGCGGTTGGTCTGGATCAATCTGGGTCTTGGATCGCGCAAGTTCCTGCCAATGAGTCCCGTCTGTCTTGCCCAAGATGACGAGTTGTGTCCCGGGGATCAGGCCGGCGAAATACGCTTTCTGGGCGTCATAGCCAATGGAAGGTTCCGTCGCTCGAAATAACAGGCCACCATCCCGAGCGTTCCTTTCGCCATGAAAATCAAGAGTCACTTCGGCGACAAAGTCGCGAGAAACCCTGCCGGAAAAGAGGACCTTTTCGCCGGATCGATAAAGGTTCACCGGGGTTTCGGGTATCCGGCCGATCCTGAAGGTCTCGTCGGCCTCGGTGAGCAGTTGGTGGTGCCCAAAGTAATCAAATTCCCTGACAGAAAACTCGGCGGGATGCATGAAATCCCCCGAGGGTCGATTCACGCGCGTTCGGGGCGGAAGAGGAACCCCGAATACCGGGTAGCCTTGCGGACTGATGGTCAGAGGTTGAACGAAGATCGCACGCCGCCATCCCGGCGCGGCATCTCTCTTGGCGTGAAAAACGTGCCACCATTGGCGATCGTCAAGTGAGGGGACCCAACAGGAATGTCCCACTCCAACGACCGAGGTTGTCCCCTGAAAAACCGGAAGTTCTTGCTTCTGCCACGCGGCCGGATCCAGCGGGTTGTCTCCGACCAGTTCGAGCATGCCCAGTTTGTAAGTGGACAGCCATGACGCTCCGCAGGAGTAGACCACGACGGTCCGAGAATCTGATTGAAAGACCTGAGGCGCTTCGTTGAGGCCCCGATGATTGAGTGAGGGTTCCACGCGTTCCCAAAGGTACGTGTCATTTTCACAGAGTCGGACTCGGGGCGTCGCGAGTTCCGTGGGTGATTTCATCCGGGCGATGTACAGATACTGCTGGTCGGAATCTGGTCGATCCCACCCGGACCAGAGCGCGTAACGTTCGCCGCGATGTTGCATCACGGTCATGTCGATGGCCCAGAGGTTGGGCGACATCCCAGTCGGTCCTTCCCCGGTCGCGAACGGCCCGTGCAAATGATATTCACCAAGCGGATCGTCGTTTGCGGACTTCAAGACGTACGCAAGGTGATTTCTGTTCTGTCCATCCGACGCGGCGAAGTAGATGTACCAGTGCTCGTCAAAATAATGGAGTTCAGGTGCCCAGACCTCTCGTGACCAGGGGCCTTGGTCGGGAGCATGCCAAACGATGGATTTTCGTCCAAGCGATGTCACACTCAAGCTCGAATGGATTGCAATCGCTCGATTCCCTTCCGACATGCACCAGAGGTACCGCTGGGATCGCGGATCGCGAATGACCCATGGGTCCGCACCTTCGGCGATGGGGTTGACGAATGTGGCATCCTTCAGCGTTTGTGGGGAAACGGGTTCTTCAGACGGCTGAGCCAGCGACTCTCCCGCCATCAGAGTGGTGAAAATAGCGACCACGCTGGCCAGGATGGTCCGCACGATTGGTGTTGTTGGGTGTATCGGGTTGAATTCACGCCGACGTCGTCTTTTGAGATGTGGAATTCTTCTTCTGCTTTCTGATGATGGCCTGAGCCTCTCGATAGAGGGCGGAACAGTTTCGAGTGCGCGATAGCCTGAAGTTCAGCCGTCTGGATTTTTCGACCTTTGCGAGAGGACTA
>JAKVCA010000101.1 GCA_022448315.1 Pirellulaceae bacterium
TGCCTCTTCACAGCCCAAAGCCGTTCGCACCGTTACCACAGCAAACAAGCAAACTTCCCCAGTCTCCACCGTCACCTCTCCCCAAACTTCCATTAACAGCGATGATCTTGCCGCAAAAATCATTGCAACTCTTGAAGCTAAACTCGAGCCTCGTCTCACCCAGAAGATTGACAACGCAATCACAACCTGTGCTGCTAGCCCCTTGGAGAAAATAGCAAAGTCCATCGAAAACCTCGTCAGCCAAAACCTAGCACTTACCGAACGCATCACAAAAATTGAAACTTACCTTTCCGCTCACTCGCAGCACTTTGCAGCTCCGTTGGCCCCGCCACCCCCAGCACAAGCCCCACCCACGTTCCCCCTTCCCCCTTCCCATTCCCCAACTCCGCCCCACCCCTCCCCGCCGCCACCTCAACCCCTCGGTACCTACACCTCACCTCCCCCTCCTGACACACATAATACCCACCAACCCTTGACATCCCTAGGACGCGCGAGGCAAAAATCTCGAAGCCTCTTCTCCCAGCCACCAGATCACATCACCCAGGATCAAAACACCTCACTCCACGACATGAGCCTCCTGGACGTCAGTCGCATTGACAAACCCATGGACGACTCCTACGACGAAGACCTTAACACCGCTGTTGAGCATAGCTCCGGCGGTCGTCAAGAATGAGCACCACTCAACCCATCACGAGCGCCTCACGTCCTCTCCTGACGTCAATTCAGCATACAACCCCAACCGGTATCACCATCTCCGTAAATCACCTCCCTAAACTCCCCCGCCCATCAAACACCATTCGAATCATCATGCAAAACTGTCAGGGCCTGTCCACCTCAAGGTGCGAACAAGCATCCATCCTCTCACCCCTCCGTACACTGGAACCATCTCTCATTGGTCTAGTGGAGACAAACCTTGACTGGAATCAAGCCCGAAAAGCCACCAACCCCTTTTTCCAGTCCATCAAAGCCATATGGCCACATAACAAGACCGTAGTCTCATGCGCTGATGAATCACACCAATCTCCGTCCGCCCACCAGCCCGGTGGATGTGCCCAAATTGCATTATCCTCCCTTGCCTCCCGGCATGCCTGGAAAGGAAAAGATCACACAGGCATGGGACGCTGGACTACACAACACTTCCGAGGCAAAAACGAAAGCCAACTCACCATATATACTGTCTACCGGGTAAGTCAACACAGCCCGGTCGGCCTTGGTCCCAGGACTGCCTACATGCAGCAGCAACGCATCCTTAATAACGCAGGAGTCGTTGGTGCGAAACCCAAACAACAAGTCCTGATCGACCTTGCCCTCGAAGTCACCACCAACACCAGTCTCGGACATGAAATAATTGTCCTGATGGACGCAAACTCAGACCTGAGCGACCACGATCTCAGCCACTTTCTTCGCGAAACTGAACTCGTTGACACATTTCACCACTCCGAACTCCAGATCCCAACACGCTGGCCAGGTTCACGTCGAATTGATTACATCTTCTCCACACCGAACATCGCCAATGCCATCACGTCTCTCGGCATCCTCCCTTGGGACACCCCCGCTCACTCAGACCACCTTGCACTATTCCTCGATTTCAACGAAACCAAGATCTTTGGGACAAACCTCCTCGACCACGCCGCTCCGGCAACCCGCCGACTACGCTCCTCCTCCAATAGACGACGCGACTCTTACCTCTCCCATCTTCACAAATGCGTAACCTCCAACAAGCTTGGAGAACGCCTGGAAGCCCTAGTCAACAATTGTAACGCCAAGAAACACGCGTCAGCCAGAGACAAACTAATTTTCCAACGCATCGACAACGAACTTACCCAGTACATGCTGGCAGCGGAAAAACAATGTTGCCACTCCCAAACACAATATCCATTTTCCGAGGCCCTCGCCGCTGCAGGGACCCGTGTACGCCTTCTTCGCACCGCCCTCCGACACCTCAAACGTCACCTACTCACCCTTCCCGCAACGGATCACGCCTCCATCCAGCACGCCCACGAGGAAATCCGCCTCACAACCGAGGCCTATAGACAAGCCTGGTCTGACCTTAAAACCACTCAGTCCAACGGGAATAAACACCGACAAGAACACCTCTCGATGCTCCAGCAAAGAGCACAAACAAACCAACTCGAGGATCTTTCGGCTGTCATCAAGGCCATCAAATCATCCGAAGATACACGCCGCGCCTTCAACCGCATCCGCCCGTGCATGAACCCCCGCACTATCAGTCAACTCGACAAACTCCTCATTCCCCAGGACGACGGGTCTCTCACAGAGGTCACCGAGTCCAACGACATATTCGACTACCTCCTAAAGCGAGGGCTCCATGATCTTAGCCAGTCCGAGGGCACCCCCCTCACATCCCCGCCTATCCGCCAACACCTACCCACCCACCAATGGAACCAAGCCTGGGAGGACATCGTTGATGGCCGAATCCCGTCATACTTGACATCCAGTATTCCTGCTGACGTTCACACAGTCCTGACTTCCTTACAACGCAAACCCAACATTGCCCCAATCGATATCACCATCAGCAACGCGACCCTGGAGTCCGCATTTGCTAAATGTAACGAGAAGACATCCTCATCCCCCTCAGGACGCCACTATGGCCACTACAAAAGCATTAGCTCGAAAGACCACAATAACGAATGGATCATCACCATCCACCGGCTAATCATCACCTTCGCTCTCCAACACTGTTGCCCTCCACACCGCTGGTGCCGGGCACTTCAAATCTGGATAGAAAAGAAGCCCGGATTCCCCAAACTAGACCGACTTCGCATCATCCAACTCCTTGAAGCTGACTTCAACATCGTCCTACGCATCATCTGGGGAAGGCGAATGGTATGGCATGCGGAAGACAACAACGCATTAGAACACATTCCCCAGTATGGCTCGCGACCACACAAGACACCACACAGCGCACTCTACCTCAAGGTCCTCTCCTACGACTACCTCCGCCACACCCGTACAAATGCTGCGGTGTTCAACAACGATGCAAAGGGGTGCTATGACCGCATCATCCCTTCCTTCGGTATGGCCTCTTGCCGCCGGGTCGGCCTCCCTTCCAACGCAATCAACCTGCTTCTCCTCACCCTCAGCCAAATGCAATTCTGGGTCCGTTCAGCCCACGGCGTCTCCCATGGATTTTACGGCAATAACGCCA
>JAKVCA010000102.1 GCA_022448315.1 Pirellulaceae bacterium
GGGTGGCGATCGTCGCCTCCGGTAAATAAATATCGAAAGGAGATGCAGAACCGACGCGGATGTCCCAGATCAGCATCCCGCGTTCCCTCAATTCCTCGGCCATGTGGCTTGGCCAGATGTCCCATGGCATGTGGCAGTCGTCTCGCCAAATATGGCCAATGCCCAGTCGCTCCAGACGAGACTTTTGTTGTTCTGGTGTTCTCAAGGTGGTCGCATGGACGACCTCGACCAGCGTTCCGTCGGAAAGGCGAAGTGGCATGCTGTATTGCCAATCTGGTTGGATCTCTTTCCAGGTAGTGCCGTAATCCTTGCTCGACAAGGTAACTCGGCGGTGATGTTCGACATAGAAATCGTCGTTGATTCCACTACTGTCGGCTGTTTCGAATTGGACGACAATCTCGTTGTCGCCCCGTTTTCGAATCCCACCTGCATAAGGAAAATTATAGGTGTAACTGTTCCAACCTGGCAGGTCGTAGATTTTCAGGTCCCGTTTCCAGGCCTTTCTAGAAGTGGTCGTTTCTTGTCCCCAGATGATTTCGGGAAACAGCATGTTCGACAAGTAGAGAGCGAGAAAAAGAAGCCAGGGTCTTTTCATTTTATTCACTAGGTTTTCAGGGTCAGGCGATTAGTTTGGTGACGACTTCTCCGGCGACGTCGGTGAGACGAAAGTCACGTCCTTGATGTCTATGCGTGAGTGCCAGGTGGTCGATTCCCATGAGGTGCAATATGGTGGCATGCAGATCATGAACATGCACCGGGTCTTCCGCAACATGATATCCCAGGTCATCGGTTGTTCCCAAAGTGATGCCGGATCGGACGCCACCACCCGCCAACCAAACGCTGAACGCGTCAGGATGATGGTCGCGACCCAGTCGCGTTGCCGAAGCGGTCCCCTGGACCATTGGGGTACGGCCAAATTCACCACCCCAAACAACGAGTGTTTCATCGAGGAGGCCTCTTTGCTTGAGGTCCGTGAGCAGGGCTGCGGCAGGTCGATCGATTTCGCGACAGCGCTGAGGGAGCGCATGCATGACGTTCTGGTCGGTCGAATTGAAACCGTGATGGTCCCAATGTCGGTGGTAAAGTTGCACGAATCGAACACCTCGTTCCACCATGCGCCGCGCCAGCAGACAATTATTGGCAAAAGACGTCTGGCCAACCTCCGCCCCGTACATTTGCAAAGTAGAGTCAGTTTCTTGAGCTAAATGGGTTAATTCCGGAACGCTCACTTGCATCTGAAATGCTAATTCGAATGACTTGATGCGAGTGATGATTTCGGGATCGCCCAGTGATTCGAATTGGATTTTATTCAGGTCTCGTAAGGCATCCAGGGTTTGTCGGCGAACTTTGCGTGTAACTCCGGGTGGACTGGAGGCGAACAACACCGGGTCGCCGTGTGATCGAAATCGTACGCCTTGGTGAGTTGTCGGGAGAAAGCCGCTTGTCCAGTGGTGATATCCCACTGGCGGACCTTCTGAGGCGCCGGAAGCCAGCACAACAAACCCTGGAAGTTGTTGATTTTCGCTTCCCAAGCCGTAGTTCAGCCATGCTCCCAGGGCAGGCCGCCCAGTCAAGGTTGAACCCGAATTCAAGAACATCACAGCGGGGTCATGGTTAAAGGCGTCGGTGTGCAACGACCTGACGATTGCGATGTCATCGGAAACCTTGGCTAAGTGAGGCAAGAGTTCGGAAATTTCTGCGCCCGATTCACCGTGTCGACGAAACCGAAAGGACGATGCCGCGAGGTTAGGCCTGCCTTTGATGAAGGCAAAGCGGTCATTTCTAATGAGATTTTCAGGAATCGGAGTTCCGTGAAAACGCTTTAATGTTGGTTTGTGGTCCAACAATTCAAGTTGGGATGGACCACCGGCCATGAATAAAAAGATCACGCGTTTTGCGCGGGGTGCAAAATGGACAGACTGCTCAGATTCAGAGGAAGCTAGGGCTGGGGAGGTCTGCTGTGAAGAGAGGCCTAAGCTGCCTAATCCCAACGCCGCACCTTGCAAAAATTGTCGGCGTGGTATGCCGGGGATAGATTGATTTGGTAATGTCATTTTAAAGCACAGAAGAAATTTTGCATCCTATCGATAGCGTGGGAATAAGATGAATCTATGAGTTATTTTGTGATGGTTTCATCGAGGTTGAGTAGTACGTTGGCGAGAATTGTCCAGGCAGCCAAATCCGTCACATTTAGATTTGCGGTTGGTAAAAATGTTGCGGTGCTTACCAGAGCATGAGCCCCTTGAGGATCTTCCTGAAAAACGATTCGCTGCGTTTCCAGCAAGTGCTCCAGACGCTGTAACTCTTGACGCCGAGGTTTGCGAGCAACACAAAGCTGAAAACCACGCGTGATTTTCTGAGAAACGGTCAAGCCATCGAACGTCATCAGACGATTTCCAAGTGCGATGGCGGTTTCCACAAATGTTGGATCATTCAGTGTGGTGAGGGCCTGCAATGGTGTGTTTGTGCGAGGCCGCCGTGACGTGCAATGCTCACGACTCGGGGCGTCAAAAGTCGTGAAGCTTGGATAAGCAGATGTTCGTCTCCAAAAAGTGTACAAGCCGCGTCGGTAGCGTGCGGCACCAGAATCCGTTGGCCACTCTTCCATTCCAAACCCTTTGGTGCCGAATTCCAACCAAAATCCAGCTGGCTGTACAGGGTGGACACTTGGGCCGCCAATACGGTTTTGTAGTAAGCCGCTAATGGCCAGCGCTGAATCTCGCATGGTTTCGGCAGCCATGCGAAACCGCGGACCTCGTGCGAGAAGACGATTTTCTGGATCAAGACGCAGGAGGCTTTCGGTGATTTGTGCAGATTGACAGTAAGTGGCCGACGAGGCGATCCGCCGGTGAAGATGTTTTATATTCCAGCCCGACCGGACAAAGTCGCGTGCGAGCCAATCGAGTAATTGTGGATGCGTCGGTGACTCGCCTTGCATTCCAAAGTCATCACTGGTGGCGACAATGCCTGTGCCGAAAAATCTTTGCCAGAAGCGATTCACGGTGACGCGACTCGTGAGTGGATTTTCGGCCGATACAAGCCACCGCGCTAAGTGAAGACGATTTGAAACTTCTGCGGAAGGTGTTTGAGAGAATCGAAGGACTGTTGGTAGAGCGGCATGCACTTCCTCACCGGCGTTGAGAAAATCCCCTCGTACATGAATGTGGG
>JAKVCA010000103.1 GCA_022448315.1 Pirellulaceae bacterium
CACATACACACGCAGTCGATTGAAATCTGAATGGACTTTTGACAATTTATGTACAGATTTGATTAGCGCAGCAATTGTCAGTGGACCGCGCGTGTACAAGTTTCGTCGGTTTGTTGCAGTTCAAATCTAAGAACCGACATTCAAACAAAGCAAATATATCGCTAATATGCGTCCTTGCTCCGCTTCGAAATGCTCGACAGATTCACCCTGAAGATTCCTCGAAAGGCATCTATGTGGAATTGATGACGACGGAGAGATGGTGTATCTTGATGCAAATACCGAGGGTGTGATGTCTGG
Source organism: Pirellulaceae bacterium (assembly GCA_022448315.1). Taxonomy (GTDB): domain Bacteria; phylum Planctomycetota; class Planctomycetia; order Pirellulales; family Pirellulaceae. Next base: position 298 of record JAKVCA010000103.1, read on the forward strand.
ACGTGACCGCAATACGGACTGATCTATGAATTACATATTACAAAAAAGCAAACAACAAAAAGGCGATGAGTCATATCACACGAAGCGAGTTGAAGAACTCGCATCATACTACACAGCAGAGTCTATGCTGCGACGCATCATCATCGATGAGCACCGCCTCCTCATTCAATGTCGATCATTTCCTGTTCATCCTGTTCGGTCTTCTTCATCTCGTCCGACTTCATAAACTGCGCTATCTGTTGCCTCTCGTCCTCCGCCGGCTCTCTATTATTGAACCTCTTGAACCATTTGATGGCCTCTTCCTCGTCGCCATCTTGGTCCTTGGCATCATCATCAAAATTGAGCGTATATCCAGTCGCCGTCTTCTTCGTGGTCACTGCCTTGGTGCTCGACTTGAGGGTGGCTGTCGGCTCAATGTCCTTCTCATCATCATCGCCATCGACATCATCGAAATTCAGAGCTTTCACCGGAACCAAAAACTCCTGTTCCTTCAAATCGGCGTCCTTTGCAATGAACGCTTGGATTTTGGACAATTCCTCCTTCGTCGGCTCCCGTTTATTGAAGCGGTTGAACCATTTCACCGCGATCTGTTCGGTCTCTTTCTGCGATAATTTGGTGTCCTCCAAATACACATTGAACCGCTTCGCCGTCTTCTTTTCCTGAACCGGAGATACCAGCACTTTCGATGGTGTTCGCTTCGAATTCTGCTCCGAATCCTGTTCATCAGCACTGTCCGAGTCCACTTCTTGGGGCTTCGACATTGTCAGAAATGCTCGGATCTGTTCCAATTCCGATGCCGTGGGCTTCTGACCGTGCATTTTCAAAAACGATCTCTCCGCCATTTTCAAACTGCCCGTTGTTTCATCGAAGTAAACGGTCCACGAAACACCACCGCCTCTCGACACCTTCTGCGATTTCAGCAATATGGACGTTCCGGCGATCTCTTCCTCTCCGTCCATCAGCTCGTTGGGCACCGACAGAAACTGCTTCATTTTGTATACCTCCACTTGCGTCGGTTCACGGCCATTCATCATCTTGAATCCTTCCACTGTTTGAACCAAATTGCTTTTCTCCGCCTCTTCGTTCAGATCGCTTTCATTGAAATACATGTTCCACGACACTCCGCCGCCTTTCTTCGAAGTCACCATCGGCGTGTTCAGCACCGTTCGATCGAAGTGGACCACTTCGTGCTTCGCGTCCTCTGCGGCGTCCTTCTTCGCCTGCTTCTGATCCGCGGAATTGTTGGGATCATATTCTTCCTCTTCCTCATCCTCCGAAACACTCTCCCAATCCGATTCAGAGTCCGTTTCATTTTCAATCTCGGCTTCTTCGGCCAGTTCGTCCTGAATCAGCTCCCAAACTGCCTCCAGTTCCTCCAACGTCGGCTCACTGCCATTTACATCGGCAAACAAATCGCAAATCGAATTCGCCAAAGTCCGGCCATCTTTCTTTCCGATTTTACGAACTGCGTCGAGGGCGTCTTCCCATTCTTCGTCGAGATCCACTGAACCTTCGCTCTCGACCTCGGATTCGCTTTCACTCTCAATTTCAGCCTCCGATTCGTCGTCCAGCTCTTCCTCGGCCTCATTGGCGAAATCCGTCCGGATCCGATCATATAAATTGGTCAATTGATCCAATGTCGGCTCCACACCGTTGACCTCGCAGAATGTCTCGCAAATGATCTCGGCGTACGCCTCACCGTCCTCTTTCCCGATTTGCTCAATGTGCTTCAGTGCATCAACCAGCTGCTCTCTCCATTCCCGATCGTCCAAAGCTTCGTCATCAAATTTATGGGGAATCGTTTCCACATCATCCTCGGTATCAGTTTCCATGTCGTCTTCCGGTTTATAATCCGGATCCTCCATTGGCGACGTTGTAAAAGCAGCCACCGCCTCATCCACCAGCTTCTGGAGTCCCTGTTCCACCTCCTTCTCGATGTCAGCATCGCTCTTCTTTGCTGATTCCTCGTCGCCTTTCGACCACGCTCTGATCTGCGTCTCCAGCGCACCGCGTAAGCTCTTGATCGAGGTCGCTGTGTCGTCGTAGCACACATCAATGCGCCCGGAGAGTCAATGGAGACGGAGAAAGAGAGAGAAAACGGAAACGGAAACAGAAACGAATGTCAATCTCAACTCGCGGTCGTATCGAATGGGGAGTTTGATCGAATCACATCGCCGTCAGTGCTGTAGTTCTTCATCGCCGTGGCGGTCAAAGCCTTGTGGTCATCGACATATTTCGTGTATTCCGCCAATGTCACATCAGCCGCTTTGCCGGTCGAGTCCACACGAAACAAAACAAAGTCACCTTCTCCTTTATTGTTGCACAGCGGCACCGGAAGAGTGTTCTTGTTCACTGTACCGCTCGTGGTCGTGCTCAGAGACTTCACCGCGACCACTTCCAAATCCTCTATCTCTCCGATGATCGATGGCCGACCGCTCAGCAATTTACGAGTTCCCGTTGATGAGGCATCATATGAGATCTCCTCCACTGTCCCGTCTTGCTTCAGCAGAATGGCCTTAACCTCCGTTTTCTGCTGCAAATAGTCCTTGATCTCGCTTGCTCGAGTTGAGAGCCCCTCAAAAGTAGCTTGTTCCTCATTGATCTCTGAAGCAGAGACCTCCTCTGTTTCCGGTTGATTATTGGGCAGTTCCTCCGATTCGATCTCTAAGTCCTTCTCATCGTCACGAGAAACACTAGAGTCCAATGTCTTGATTCGAACGGTGGTGGTGCCGGTAGTCGGTGCTGTTGTCGTCAACATGCTGTACTGCTGCAAAGGAGAACTAACCACTGAAACTAAGTTGAAGAAAAAGTTGTTGTTGTGAGTTGTGCTGCTGAAAATCTTTTTTGGTCACTTGGGAA
>JAKVCA010000104.1 GCA_022448315.1 Pirellulaceae bacterium
AAGCACAGGAACTCTATGCGGGAGATCATTGGCAGATCGCACGTTCACTACCACATGTAGCAAAGTCTGCTGGATGGGATACTCGCCTTTGGATTTGTTCCCCCGGTTACGGATTGATCAAGTCCACATCCCTCATCGCTCCCTATTCCGCTACCTTTTCCATGACGCATCCCGACTCAGTCAGTAAGCCGAGTCGAACAGAGCGTGTTGAATATGCTCGACGTTGGTGGGATCGTATTTCGAAATGGGGTGGTCCCGACCCCGGAGCACCCCGAACAATTGCGCAACTGGCCGCCGACGATCCAAGATCGTCGCTCGTTGTCGCTGCGTCAAAGTCGATTGTCGCAGTCATCGAAAATGACCTTCGGCAGGCGTCTGAACAGTTGCGGTCGGGGCAGGAACTAATCATTGTCTCCGGAGGAACGAAGGCAAAGGGCCACTTTGCGGACCATCTCCTGACATTTGACGCACGTTTACAGCCGCTTCTCGGTGGTGCTCGCATGTCCCTCAACGTGCGAATCCTGCGCCGATTATTATCTAAGGCATGGGCCACCGATGGGATTCGAAATGCGTGGAACAGAACCTTGTCACAATTGCTCAGCGGTGCGCCGAAGCTGCAAAAGTTCGATCGCGTGTCGCTGACAGATGGCGAGGTTCGGAGTTTCATTCTCGAGGGATTGCACCAGGACCAGAAAGTCTCGCGAACTCGGTTGTTACGCCGCTTGCGGGACAGCGGACACCGCTGCGAAGAAAAGCGGTTTAAGGCCCTGTTCGAACGATTGATAGCTGAAATAGATTTACTCTTTCCCGGTTGATGTGGATTCTGATGGCGCTGTTTGTTGCGAGGGGCGAGGATTCTTGACCATGAAGAATTGAACCTTCTGCGTACCCTCGGATTCCTTCTTTGGGGGAATGCGTTCGACCGTTCCGTCGAATTCTCGCAGTTCCGTTCGTAGTAGTGTGTCGAATTCTTCGGGTGTCATTGATGGCTCCACTTAGGGTGAGGACTTTAGCATTGAACTCTTCAGGTCTATCTCCTTGACGGCAAACTGCGTTCTTTACTCCGTCCGCTCCGCTCGCCTCTCTCTGCGATCTTCCTTACGGCTCCGGTTCCGGTTTGGTTCACACTTGGAAACGAACGCCCGCTCGGGGGGGGCTCTGCGAGGCCTTGCCAACCGTTGCGTGGAGACTTACTGCGGCGCTTTCCAGTGTATTTTCACCCGGGGTAACAACTGACGTAATCGCGTTATGCCCGCCTGAGTCACTTGGGTCTCTGACAAGTTAACGACTGCCAAATTGGAGAATTTCGCCAGATGAGGAATGACCGCATCGGTTAAGGGATTCTCTTCCAAGGACAGTTCTCGCAGTTGAGGCATTTGTTGCGGATCCAGATGCATCAGCCCCGCATCGTCAATTCGATTTGGGCCCAGATCAAGGCTGTGCAACGCAGGCAATCCGCGCAGGCCCCCCAACCCTTTTCCGGTGATGCGATTGATATCCGCGCGCAAATATCCGAGTGCTTTTAAATCACTAAGGGAGGAAAGGTGCGCATCTCTAACTTGGGTCTTTGGGATAGTCAGCATTTCAAGTTTTGAGCAACGCCTTAAATGGTGCAATGTCGCCCCCGTGATCGGATTCCACCCGATGTGCAGAACTCGCAATTCAGTCAAACTGCTGAGTGGTTCAATCGCAGCGTCGCTCATACTGATTGCCATAAGATTGAGCACCTGAAGTTGTCGGAGCAAAGAAATCTTCTTTACCGCCTCATCTCCGACGTGACATTCTTGAATTGCAAGGCGTTGCAACCTCGGTAGTGCAGCGAGAGCTCCCAACGCGTTACCTGTAATCTTGGTTTCGCTCAGATTGAGGCCCTCCAGATTGATCAGTGGTCTGAGCCTGGCAACGCCTACGTCGGTGACCGCAGTCTTGCTGAGGTCGAGGTCCTGCAGTTTGGCCAGATCCTTGAGCTGCACCAGCCCCGCGTCGGTGACCTGCGTGTTGCGGAGGTTGAGCGTCTGCAAGTTGGCTAGATCCTTGAGATGCACCAGCCCCGCGTCGGTGACCTGCGTGTTGTCGAGGTTGAGATGCCGCAAGCTCACCGCCTGCGCAAGTACGGCAATATCATTATCTGTAATCGCTGTCTGATTGAGACGGACATCGTGCCAATCGGAGCGTGAACTTAATTGCTGAACAATCACCTCGCGCGATGCGTTTCCCGCCCGATATTCACGCCGGTCATACTCGTAAAGAGCCTTCACCTCATCTGCGGCCAACGCCCGGTTGTAGACCCGCACGTCGTCAAGCGAGCCGGGAAAGAATTCATCATTACGCGTGACCGTTCCCGCCCCGATGACAAAGGCCAACTTTCCGTCGGTATCGAGAGGTGGGCGCGGACGGAAGGAATTCACATGGTTGCCATTGATGTAGGTTTCTGTGACCCCACCTCGCAATAAGAGCACAGCGTGATTCCAAACTTGGTAGGCATACACCGCTTCGAAGCCCTGATCTCGATATTGTCCCGAAAAATAAAGCCGATTGGGTGAAGGGGTGAGCACCAGCGAAAAGCGACGTCCCGCTTGGTTCCCATCACCCATTGAAAAAAGGTTCGCGAACGGAGTCGAGACCGGTTCCGCTTTGAACCACACGCTGACGGTCCGATCCCTGTTCCCGCCTGGCCAGTCTGTTGAGCCGGCCAGGATCCTATCGTCACGGCCGTCAAACGCATAGCAAGCATCTTGTTGGCCAAAACGATCGACCGATAACCTGGGGCCCTCAACTTTTCCATGATTCCCATTGCCACTTTCGTCCTTGGCATTCCCGTTGAATGGGTAGTAGGCGATGAGGCCGTTCTTCAAACCATTCGTCAACGTGGCTTTGGCAGCCGGCCCTGCACGCTTCGTGACTGCACGGACCACCCGAAAGCCCAGGTTGTAAGATCTGAAGTCCGGCGCGAACGCACCGCGGCGCGCCGAACTGCAGTGTTCGCGAGCGTCGTCCCCAAAG
>JAKVCA010000105.1 GCA_022448315.1 Pirellulaceae bacterium
TACCGCCACGTTTTGCAAAACCCGTAAACAAGGGGATGACCCCGTGCGTTGGATTCTGCGAACTCTACTTCTCCTGATCGTCGGTGTTCTGATTGCGGCAGTCTTTGCCCCTGGTATCGTTGGGACACTCCGGCAACAGATGCTGGGTGCCACTGAGAAAGAACCCTCGATGGCGGAGTTGCGAAGGAAGGATACTGAAGAAAGACCTGACGACCTTGTATTCTCAACTGCAACCGCTGCAGAAGATCGGTCCCCTGGCATCCAGATGTCACCGATGTTCGATGGTCTCATTCGACTTGGGAATCAAGTTGCAGAGGTTTCCAATCAACAACTGGCGGTCGATGTTTCTCTCGAGAACGCGGCGAAAGAATTCAACGAGTCCAAGAGTGACAATCAAAATGCCCTACGAGAATTAAGCCGCCCCTATCGCCGCCTCTCACCGGGAACACCTCACCTGCTATTAATCACCGTGTCAGGTCTGACCAACAATGATGTCCTTGAGCGACACATCCAATCGAGTGACTCAACGCTTTCCCGAATGTACCGTGATGGTATCCGGTTCATCCAATACTACTCCCCGCTTTCCCGCGACCGAGCATGGAATGAACTTCAGACCGGCAATCTTATGAACGGCACCACCGACGCCTCTACCGGACTCGTTCGACACATTCGAAAATCGGGCTACCTCACCGCCTTGGTGGGAGACTGCACTCAAGCCATCAATCATCTGGAACCGTCAGCTGAGCACTACGATTACCACTTCGGTGTGACGCAATCAGGCGACCGGGACCGATCTGACGTCACCTTATTTCAAAGCGATGGACGTCCTCTTGAGGTCGTTATTGAAGGGGAGGATATTGAGACACAGGATGTTTATCTGAATCAAGCTGCGTCCTACTTCGCCGCAAACCGCCGTGGTAGGCCCATCTTTGTCCATTTGACTCTCGATGTATCTTCTGGCGAAAACCACAACTCGCAGATCGTCCGATTGGATCGTCGGCTCAAATTACTGATGAACTTCGTGGAATCTCAGTCCATGGAGCGTGAGCTTGTCATTATGCTGGCCGCGTTGGGAACGACCCCCTCGACGGGAGGTCCCGTGTCCGGTCCCGTAGCAGAACAGGCCCCACTTCTGATGTACCGCCCCGACCGAAAGGTTGGGAAGTCGGTCGAGTTTCTCTGCTCAACCTGCGACATTCTGCCGACCGTTGCGGAATGGGCACGTGCTTCGGCCATCAAAGGGCGAGACGGCATTTCCCTCAAATCCAAGACGGACGATGAGGATGATCAGGGTGATCGTTCTCTGGTTTGGGAGAAAAATTATCCGAACCAGAAAACGGTGATCGCACAATCGCCTTGGCAACTTATCCTTTCGGATCCACCTCAGTTGTATGACACGATTCGAGATCCGGAAAAATCGGAAAACCTCCGACAAAAGCTACCTCTCATTCGAGAGAACTTGAGTGATCTCACGGGAGCAGAATAGTGATAGCGGAATCTCGGTTGAAAACTCCTCGTCCTTCCCGTCGCCTTTGCACCCGCGCCGGAATTGCAACGCTTAAGATCATTTTGTTGATCCCAGTCGTAATCACTCTGCTTGTGATGGTCCTGGAGGTTGCCAATCTTTGGATCGCTCGAGTGGAATTCGAAAATGCGTTGGAATCAGCAGCCCTGGCTGCAGCAAAGGATTGGGGAGATGACCACGGTGCGAGTGGCACCTTGACACCCCGAGAAGTCGGAAATGAATTTGCCAAATCTAATACGGTTCGCAAAACCGGGGTTAATCTCTCGTCCATTGATCCTTCTTTGAATTACGACAACAGCGACCCAGTCAACAACCCCAACCAGAACACGACTTACCCCAACGGTGTTTTGCTTTTTGGGGCGATCACGGACCTTGACCCTCAAGTCATCTTTAACGCCGCAGTGCAACCCGCGTGCGGTGGCGGCGGTTCGCTCCTGTTCGATGTAAGCGAGCAGGGCAACACGGGGCTGGATCATGCATGGGGCATTTCATTCCGTGCGACCGATGACCCAACTGTCAACGCCAATTTACGAGTGGATCGCATCGTGATTGACTTGGACCCCTCTGGAACCGGAACGGGTCGTTTCAATTTCACGTCGACGGCGCCCGTGTTATCCGACAACAGCCCACAACCCGCGGTCAGAGACAGCAGCAGCACTGACCAGGATGACAACTTCGGTTTTGATCTCGCTCCCGCGGCACCCGTCACCCAGATTGCGTTTACACCAACGACAGGGACTCCTACACAACTGGAAATCACGTTTTCAGGAAGTGGTAGTGACGCAGGCTTCAGTCCCGGCGACCGTTTTCGCTTTGGTGCGTTGGTCGAAACGCTTCAAGGCGGGACCTATCAGCAGGCAGATGGAGATGATATTGGCCAACTGTCGGCAAAGGTGTCGGTCTATTTTTCGAACGGAGGAGTCCCCATCGCAACGCCGTCCGAGGGTTTCTATTTTGACAACATGACCCGAGGGCTTGATGGCAGTAACGACTGCTTCAATCCCGCGACACCGTTCACGGATCCACTTGGGAATCTTCATGTGCTCGTGCATGGTCGGCAAATCGCCGACATTCCGTGCCCTCCAACATCCTCGGCCAGCAATAACGGTCAGTCTTTTGTTGAAGTCGATGGACAAGCCCAAACCCGTAAATTTGCGGTCAAGGCACAGGGCCAGATTGAAGTCCCCATGGTGATTTCCGAATTATTCGGTTGTGACTTTGGCCCCTTCACCATTCAGGCGGAAGCGACAGCTTACTACAACTGTGAAGAGAGG
>JAKVCA010000106.1 GCA_022448315.1 Pirellulaceae bacterium
GTCCAGGCACGGTAAGCCACGACATTTTCTTCTTACCTTTCCAAGTTAACGCCGAAGGTTTTCTCCAACGGGAAGCGCACGTCTTTTTAGCCCTTGACCGTTATCCTATACTATCATCTATAACAAGGACGGCATCGGCAACTCTAAGCCTGGATTAGTCATGGATTATCGCGTCGGCGATTGGGTGATCTACAAAAAAACCAAGCACAGCACAAATCCTGGTCCCCGTGCGGACAGTGTCAGCCCGTCGAGTGGAGGCGACTCCTATTCCTACATCGTCGAGAAACACTGGATTGTTCAAGAAGTCCAAGAAGATGGCCAACTCGTATTGGTGACGAGGCGGGGTAAAACCCATCTGATAAGTCCCGACGACCCATTGATCCGCAAGGCCAATTGGTGGCAACGTTTTCGTTATCGCAGAAGATTCTCGGACGTGTTGGACGGCAAATAGCTTCGCATGATAACAGACATAAAAGGTGGCAGCAGCCCTGAAGGGCAGGTAAGCCACTCGGGGTTCAACCAAGCTGTCTCAACACCTCTTCCGCACATTCGCGCCCCGAAACCATCGCCCCATTAAGTGACGCATATTCCATATAGTCACCGCAACGAAAGATACCGCTTGAGTGTTGAATATTACGGGACCCTGTCTCAAAAGTACTACCTTGTTTCGGAAGTGCATTAGGGACGTGATAAGTCCTCAAATGTCGCCATTGAGTGACCTCATCGCCATACCAATCTTGTAACTGTGTCAGGCAAGATTCCACCATCTCCCCGCTATCCCCCGCATCCTGGAGCACGGTGACTGAAGCCAGATCCTGCCCCTCAGGCGCGTACCCGTCGGCTGCAGCGCTAAGCCAACAAAGCGAATTGATGGGCCCGGTTCCCTCACCATTCAGCACCAAAATCGGACGCCTTTCATCGCGTGGTGCTGCGAAGTAGACGCACCAAACACCATGAGGCTGGTCCACCTCAGGCTCGCCAAGTAACCTCACTGCCGTGGTTTGATCCGTTGCCACCACAACGGCGTCCGCGTCCACGTCATCACCATTGGCGAGATGGACTCCTTGCCTCGAAACCGATTCAACCTTCACGCCCAAGCAGATATTCTCGGGTGGCAATGGCTTGACCAACTGTCGAGGAATTTCGCCCATGCCAAGATTCGGAATCGTCGCATTGCCGGTACCAAATTGATGGAAGAGGAAGCGGAATTTACCGGCACTGGTTCGAAGATCCGACTCCAGAAAAACCCCGCCGAAAAACGGCTGAAAGAAGGATTCAATCAGCCGCTTTGAGAACCCGTATTTAATCAGAAACTCGCGCGTTGTCAGACCCGCAAACTGAGTACGGCTTGATTCCTGCCGTGGGTCAGTCAGGCGTCGCAATCTCGAAAGTTTGATTTTATCTCGCCAAGAACCCATTGGCGCGAAGAGTGTCCGAAAGATTGAAGACGGCTTTCGCAGCGGATCAGAGAACTCGTGAAATCGACCCTGATAGCGAACCAATGCACCGGGCTCAAACGCTCTGAGGTCCATGTCGGCGTAATTTAGTTGTTCCCGGCATTCCACATAGTTGTCGAGGAGTACCTGGAATCCTCTGTCGAGCAAGAAACCATCCAATTCATCGGTTTTTACTCTACCCCCCACGGCAGAATCAGCCTCAAAAATTTTCCACGAGCAACCCTCTGCGTGAAGCTTTCGGGCGCAGCAAAGGCCTGACAATCCTCCACCAATGATCGCAACAAATTTTTCCTTCATCATCAGTTCTTTGAAATTGGCATGATTCAAATAGCAACTCGAAAGCCCGCATATCTCATCCGGCTTAGTACCTCAGCCGATTGTTGACGAAAAATACCGTATGCCAACCCTTCACATCGGAAAGACCTGTCTTACAAAAAGTGCGAAAGAGAATCGAAAGTTCCAATTCAATTTCCGTGATTACACCATTTTCATCGTACTCCATTAACCGGAAGCCTCAACGCTCAGCTTCGACCTCCTCACTTCCCCAGCGTCAGAGGTGACGGTAGTTTAGAGGTTCGCTTGCGGGTCACCCGACACAATTCGTTTCGAACCCGAAACCTGAAAGGCCAACACGTGACCGACGAATCCTCCTCTTGGTGGGACGAAGACGACGAGACCGAGGACGAGGATCTCGAGAGGTGTCCCCAGTGCTCCCAATGGATTTACGAGGATTCGGTAAGTTGCCCGCATTGCGGTCACTATCTTACCGATGCCGATGGTGCGGCGAGGCCGAAACCTTGGACCTTTGTCGCGACTGTGATTCTCTGCCTTCTTCTCGTACTAAGCTGGATCGTCACCTTCTTTTGAGGCCAGCAAGAGCCTAGAAAAGGTTCCCGGTGCTTCAAGGCCCAGCCGCCGGGCTGAAATGCTTTTCGCGTGTTAAACGTTAAAAAGAAAGTGGCAGATGTCACCATCCTGCATCACGTAGCCTTTACCCTCAACACGAAGTTTCCCGGCTTGTCGTATCTCTTTCTCCTCGCGGTACGTCTCGAGATCCTCCAAGGTATAAACTTCGCAGCGAATGAAACCGCGTTCAAAATCCGTATGAATCACCCCTGCTGCTTCGGGCGCTTTTGCTCCGATGGGTACGGTCCACGCGCGAACTTCTTTTTCACCTGCGGTAAAATAGCTTTGCAATCCCAAAGTTCGATAAGCCCCTCTCGCAAGTACTGCGAGCGCCGGTTCGTTCAATCCAACCGACTCCAACATCTCAGCCCGGTCATCCTCGTCGAGTTCTGCGATCTCAGCCTCAAGTTT
>JAKVCA010000107.1 GCA_022448315.1 Pirellulaceae bacterium
AATTGATGCGATGGATCATTGGTTGGGATGAATCATCACCGGGTGAACCAAACCAAATTCCCACGCAGGGAACCGAGGCGTTGCTGCGACTCATTCATCCTCAATTTCGGGTATAGGATCTCCGGGCCTGACCTCTTTGCCCTCCCAGATCACTTTCCCGGACCCGGTCTCCAAAATTCTTGCGCGACTTCCGGGCGCTGCGGGCACATCGACCTTCGGCAAAAATTTTCGATGCTGCTGCACGACTGCCTGAAACGAGGGATCGTCAATCCGATTTTCAAACTCCTGAGGGTCGGACTGGAAGTCGTAAAACTCTTCGGTTCCGTCCGCATAATGGATGTACCGATATCGCTCGCTTCGAATGCTATGGTTGCCTCGGTTATGCGTAGTGATCGCTGGAAATTCACGCGTTGTGGAGGCATCCACGCATTGGGGAACAAGGCTGTGTCCCTCGAGGTGCTTGGGGGCGGGTAAACGACAAAGTTCAGCAAGCGTCGGGTAGATGTCCAACAACTCTGCGGGTTGGGTACAGGAACCTTGCGGACTGATTCCAGGGCCGGCAAAAATCAGAGGCACACGGGTCGACTCCTCCCACAAGGTATTCTTGCCGGTAATCATTTTTTCACCCAGATGCCAGCCGTGATCTGACCAGAGCACCACGATGGTATTGTCTTCTAGGCCACTCGTCTTGAGGGCATCGAGAAGCCTCCCAACCTGACTATCGACAAAACTCGTGCACGCCATGTAGGACCGCACGAGGTTCTCCCATTCATTGGCTTCCTGCAAAAATTTCAGCCGGGGCTCAGGAAGTTTCCAATGCAGGTACCAGGAAAAACGAGGGGTATCTTCGCGGTCGTCAAATTGAACGGGCGGCAACTCAACCTTCGGGTAAAGATCGTGCCACTTTTGAGTCGCGTAGCAAGGGACATGGGGCAAGAAGAAGCCGACGGACATGAAGAAAGGTGACTTGGGCTTCTGCTTGAGTTTCTCAATCGCCCAACTGGCAACCTGATAGTCACCTTTGTCCTGATCTTCATGAGGAAATACGCCCCAATCGACAAGCGGATGAGGGTTGGGGGTCACCACCAGCTTCTTCGGTGGTTTGACGCCGATCCCCGGAGGTGGACCAATGATGTCGAACTCGTCGTCCTTCGGGCGACGTCCGTAACCACCGTGGTAGATCTTGCCGGTCGTGTAGGTCTGATATCCGTGTTGGCGAAAAAACTGTGGGAGGGAAACCACATCCTGAAATGCCTCGACGGTTCGAAACCAGGGCGCTAACCCATGAATCCCCGTGGTAGACGGTCGCAAGCCGGTCATCAGGCTGGTGCGAGAAGAATTGCACAAGGGTGCCTGACAGTGAGCATTTTGAAAAACGACACCGCTTCCAGCAAGTTCGTCAATGCGGGGCGTTTGAACCTGAGGATGGCCATTCAGACAACCGATCCAGTCGTTTTGGTCGTCGATCGCGATAAAAAGGACGTTCGGTCGCTTCGCCGCAGCGGTCCCCTCCTGCGCCTGAATCTCTAAATTGGGCACAGCGAAATGGCTCAATATGAACACGACGAGCGACATGAAAATCTGACGTGACGTTCTATTGAAAGATCCTGAGGTCCAATTCATCCATTTTCCTTTTCCATGATCGATCGGCTGAGTTGGTGTCGGTTGTAAAATTGCATGTCCCCGTTCGAGCCTCCGCTTGCGCCGTCGATCGAAATTTCACACTCGCTACCGAGGCTGGCACACAACAGCGTGTTGAACCATAACATCGTGTTGCGCCATTCCAATGGTGCCCTCGCCTGACTGAAGTCCAAAAGGATGGTCCAGTCATCGTCCTATGTCAAATACGGTACGACAGGTCGAGGAATTCCGTGTGCCACGCTCAATGTCGAAAGTTGTGCTTTGACGCTCGTGTCCGGAAGCCCTTGTCGGGCCGCCTGCTCTTGAATTGCTGCGTCAACGACAGCGACCAATGGCTCATCTGCGGAAAAGGCTGGTGTTTCAGCGATCCGGTCCAATCAAGGCGATCCCGGAATGGCTAGTTTCGGATTCATCGCCCAAAAGTCTGGTAATTCTGACGAAACGACTCTATATTCAAGCTTCCTAAATTAACCAAAGCACCCAAAGCACGGCTTTTCTCCTCATGTCGATTGTGCAGTTCTTCGGTCTTGCCGCCATCAGCTTCGCCACCGCCTGCGGGTTCGCGTTCGTCGAATCAGAGTCGCTGCGACGCAACGCTTACGATTGGATTTTGGCCGCACAACATTCGGAAGAGGATTCTACTTTTCTTACATTTAAGGGTGAGCTCGAACCGCTGCCGAACGGCAGCTCGCGGCCTGAGCAGCAAAAATCGATACCTGATACTCCCAACTTGCCGCATGCGTCGAATGCCCCGACTGCTGTGCCCGTCGACGCCGTCGAGAGCGACCACCCCACCGCGCAAAGACTCCTCAAAGAGTTGCGTGAAATCGAGCAACTGCTTACGGCGATGCGTTTGCAGGAACTGCGAATGACGCGGTCACGATCTGAAAACGACATCGATCTGCAGTACACGCGAGAAGAAATTGGTGTGTTGGAATCCGAATTGACTGAATTTCGGATCAAACTCACGAATTGGCGGCAGACGCGTATCGAGGAGAAACGGGCCCATCTCCGTAAGGCATTGCCTCACCTGCGCG
>JAKVCA010000108.1 GCA_022448315.1 Pirellulaceae bacterium
AATCATCATAACTTGACTGGATTTGTACTGGCTGTGAGGCCAAAACAAGTTCTGTCAGAAAACAACCAACAAACTGTCACTCTCAACTTGCTTTCTTCTTTAATCATGGCTCTCTCAATGACGTGTTACGCAGCAGCAGCTGTATTGATTCTTTTGAATCTCTCATTGGTCTCCGCGCAGCGAGTATGTGCTCATTATTTGATTTCTTCGAATTCTGATCGGTCATCATCTGCTCCGTAATTTACATATTGGACCCAACATAATGTGCACTCACTGTCATCTGATCTGCTCTGATTGTGATTGTGATTCTGATTCGATTCTTTAGAAGAAACCAAATGTCGTGATCTTCATCGTCGACGATATGCCATTTTTGGAGCAGTGGTCCGAGAGTGCACCGGCGGGCAACAATCTGGAGGGATTGACGGTCACTTTGGACCCGTACCCTACGCCGCGAATCGACGAGTTCCGGTCTGAGGCCGTGGTGTTCAGCAAGACGTATTCGGCGAGTTCCAAGTGTGCTCCATCACGAATCTCTGTGTTAACGGGACGACAGCCGGTTTCGTGCGAGTTTGCAATCGAAGCTACGTTGAGGACGAAGGGAACGAACACCGGGATTTACGGGACGACGGTGTCGGTACAAACCGAGAAAATGCAGGGCTACGACGCCACCAATAACATCATGACTGTGCTTCAGGACAATGGGTACTTCACGGGAATGGTCGGGAAATGGCATATGATGCCCGACGACGATATGGGTCATAACCTCGACTGCGAGGCATTGGAGCTGTTCCCGAACGAGGATCTGTACGAAGAGTGCAAGGAGATCCTGAAGGAGGTCGGCTTCGATTACATCGGGGCGTTTTACTATGGGAATGTCAAATCGAACCAATATTTCAGCCATAATCCCGAATGGATAGTGGATGAAGCCCAGAAATTCGTGGATGAAGCACGGAGTCGCGATGACCCATTTTTCCTGTATTTCGCCTCGACGCTGGTCCATTCGCCCGATGTTGGACCGGCTCTCACTAAATTTGGCTGCGAGGACACTCCGATGGGCAAATTGGCGGGAGCTTACGAAGTATGATTCGACTCTCTGCAGTGCACTGCCCTTCACATTCACTCCATTGTTCAGCTGCACTGTGAATGCGCACTCTCTCTTTTTGATGATCACCATTTCGATCTGCGTCTTCCCAGAACCCCGAGGACAAAACGACGATGTGGTCGAGGTCGGAAGTCTGGGACTACGCCAACGAACAGGCGGACGAGCTCGGTCTGGACGTCCTGCGATTTGCCACCACGTTTTGGTGCGATATGCAATTTGGAGCGTTGATCGATGCATTGAAAATGAAGGGAGTTTACGATGATACGCTCGTGATCCTGCAGAGTGACCACGGCCAAATCGCCAAAGGTTTGGTTCCGATGCACTTCTGTTCTCTGATGGCATTGGATGAGAGTGCCGAATTCAGAGAGTACATTCAGTTCTGACCAAACCCCAAAGCACAAAGCACTTATCCTCTTCCATCCACTCACTGCGGTTCACACTCCCAATCCACTACAGGTTTGCTGTACGAACAAGGAACGCGGATCATCAATTTCCAGCGATATCCGCCTCTGTTCGGGAAGAGCGGAATGCAAACGCTTCCGGACGACTTCGTGACGTCGAATGTGGATTTGGCGGCGACCATCTTCCAATTGGCCGGGATCAATACGCCGAACGATTACCAAATGGACGGCGTCTCGTATCTCGACGATGTGGTTTCGGCGCTCAACGACCCGAATTTCGATCAGGTGGCAGACGGTGAGGGTTCGTGCGAGTACAAGATCCTCGACATCAAGAACAGTCACGCGATCGTCATGGGGCAGTATCAGTACATTTTCCGGCAGACGGACGCCGTCGACACGATGTACGATGTCGATAAGCTCTATCCCAATACGCGCGATCTGGAGCAGCTCTACGATCTCGAGAGGGACCCGAACCAAAAAGAAAATATATTCAATAACGCCCCGCAGATGATGGTGCACAGTGAGCTCATCTCCAAATTCGAGACGTTGATGAGGATCTATATCGATAAACACTGCCTTTCCGTCAATCAATTTATTCCCTGCGAACAACCCGAGCTCCGCTTTGGATCCGCCAGCGGGCTCTACGACATTCCGACCACCACCAACAACGGAGGAGGCGGAGGAGGTGACGGCGGATCAGGAGGACATGACACTCCCGCCCCAGTCCACAGCGGGTGCACTGATGAGTGCTGTTCGGACGACGACTGTCGAGGACCTCAGGTCTGCTCCGAGGGAGTCTGCGGACGACCTTCTGATGGCCGAGAGGATGGCGGCGGAGATTCGGACTGTCCGACGGAGTGCTGTTCCGATGACGACTGCCGTGGACCCAAAACGTGTGAGAGCGGAGTGTGTCAGCGAGCATCTGATGGCCGAGAGAATGAGCGACCAACGAGAGCACCGAGGGAGGACTCGGGAGATAGAGGATCAGGAGATCGGGGATCCGGTGGACGTGGTGGTGGACGCGGTGGCATTTTGGAGGAACAGGATGTTATCGAAGCGGTTTTGGACGAAGAAGAAGTCGAAGCCGTTGAGGGGGAGGAACAGCAAGAGAATGAGACTGTAGATGAGGAGGCAGAGACCGTAGAGGATGATGAGGAGAT
>JAKVCA010000109.1 GCA_022448315.1 Pirellulaceae bacterium
AGTTCATCGAGTGCTTCAAATCCGCTGCGAAGGACATCCAGGACGCCAAATTCCTCGCTCAGGGAACCCTGTATCCCGATGTGATTGAAAGTGGGGCGGCCAAGGACGGACCTGCGGCAACCATCAAACTGCATCACAACGTGGGCGGTTTGCCTGAACAGTTGGGATTTGACCTGATCGAGCCGTTAAGGGATCTGTTCAAGGATGAAGTCCGACGACTCGGCGAACAACTTGGGCTCCCCGAGGATCTTGTCTGGCGACATCCATTTCCCGGCCCAGGCCTCGCAGTCCGTTGCCTTGGTGAAATCAAACGCGAGGCTTTAGCCCCTCTCCGAGAGGCCGACGCCATTGTGGTTGAAGAGATCAAGAGGGCAGGGCTGTACCGAAAAACATCACAGGCGTTTGCGGTACTGCTGCCGGTCCAGAGTGTCGGAGTCATGGGTGACGCGAGAACGTATGAAAACACGATCGCGATCCGCTGTGTGAACACCGATGATTTCATGACGGCAGACTGGTCGCATCTTCCTTACGAGGTCCTCGCGGAAATGTCCACGAGGATCATCAACGAAATCAAGGGAATCAATCGCGTTGTCTATGACATCAGCAGCAAGCCGCCAGCCACAATCGAATGGGAATAGCGTTTTATCGCTAATCCATGAGCTAGCTTATGATGTCTTTTATGTCAGCAACGATAGTCATGGTGAGCCTGGGTCTGGACGCTTCTTGACGACCTGATTCCGACAAACGCCTGCAATCATCGCGAATGACTAAAACACGGCGAATGCTGCTCGCCCCAGCCACGATCCTTCGGCGAGTCTCGTTGAGACTCGCGTTCCCCTTTGGCCCCGCATTTCAAGGAATGGAATCTTGTCCGAAAAGCCCTGGTATCACGAAGGTTTGAATTTTACATGTTCCGGATGCGGTGACTGCTGTACCGGAGCACCGGGCTACGTCTGGGTGAATCAGGAGGAAATCAATAAGCTGGCCGAGGCCGTGGGTATCGAAGATGTTGACGAGTTTGAAAAACTCTATGTCCGCAAGGTGGGCATTCGTCGAAGCCTCAAGGAATTTCCGAACGGTGACTGCTTGTTGTTCGACACCGACACTCGAAAATGTTCGGTCTACGAGGCGCGGCCAAGGCAATGTCGAACCTGGCCCTTTTGGGATTCTAATCTTCGAACGCCCGAAGATTGGAAAGAAACCTGCCGCGTCTGTAAGGGGAGCGGCGAAGGAAAACTCCACTCCCTTGTTGAAATTGAGACGCAGCGCCGCGTCATGAAAATTTGATTCCCACGAACATGCACCTGAATCCTCACAGGATACTGCCGTGGGGCTCTCGCCCGCACTTTGTGGAAAGTCGGCATCCCAACCGTACTGCTATGCGACGCGAATCGGCTTTGGCGTCGACGTAAACTGCTTTCATGATTGACATTAGGGACATTGAAACCTAAACTCAGCCTGAGTGATGACGTCTCTGAAAAAACAACCGTAGCTGGGTTGGAGCGGAGTTATGACCAAAAAAGAAATCGTGAAGACCATCTCCGACCAGATTGGGATGACTCAACTGCGGACCAAGGAGATTGTCCAGAAGACGTTTGACGCGATTGTCGAGACCCTTGTCGAAGAAGGGCGAATCGAACTCCGCAACTTCGGTGTCTTTGAGGTCAAGCGACGAGCCGCCCGGAAAGCGAGAAACCCCCGAACAGGGGACAAGGTAAATGTCCCTGAGAAGTTTGTGGTGACCTTTAAACCGGGCAAAGAGATGGAAAAACGTGTCCGGGAACTCGAACTGGCAGAAGCACGTCGCCTGGCGGAGGAAGCCCAAGCGAGCCAGAATTCCGGCAATCCACTCCCGCCAGAGACCTCTACAGGTGGTGAGCAGGGTTTAGAGAGTCGTCCATCCGATCCCTATCAGCCGCCCTCTTGGTAGCCATCTCGCTGAATAAGACGTGAAAAAAGCATGGGATCCTGGTCGATCCAGCTCCACTCTGGAGCTACCTTCGCATTTGGACTTGGTTCAGTCGTTCAAAAGTGCTATCAGTCCGTTGTTTTGAAGCGCTGAGCTTAAGAAAGCTCCCCGATCCCGTCGAAGAGACGTCAGGAAAACATGATTGCTGATGTTCGGTCAAGATTTTCGGGTTGTATCGGGGATAAGGTCTAAACTTTCCCCCCGTCCGGCGACGATGAACAAACAGACCGACCGGGTGCCGAGCGAATCGGCTTCGATTATACCACTTCAGGGAGGAATGAGATGCGTCGGCTTTTATTTGCGACGCTGCTGGCAGTTGTGGTGAGTAGCAACGTAGGTTGCTTCCTACCCATCTATTCGGCCGAGCCCGAACGCCGCACTCGGCAGCTAATTGACACCTCTGAAAACCTGCGACTTCTCCTCGACGAGTGGGAGCGATTTTGGTTTTTGGACCAACCAGATCATCAATCACCATTCCGGACGCACGGCGGTATTATCTAATACTGACCTGACGGCTTCGTTGCCCCTTACGGGTGGATAGGTCGAGCGTCAAACCACCGGGAATTGCCATTTCCGCCAACGGGTATTAGACTCCGAGGGTTGGAAACATGGCTGGTGATGTATCGCATACGAGTGGCCAGGTCTTCATGACTTGGACACTCGTTTTTTCTTTCT
>JAKVCA010000011.1 GCA_022448315.1 Pirellulaceae bacterium
GTTTGGGCGTTCGATCCCACATTCACCTGAGCGTGCGCCAAGCCCGTCCACATGACACAGGCCATCACGAGTTCCATAGTGTGCTTCAACATTTCGATTTCCTCGACTACGCGTTTGGTGGCCGGCCCTCAAAGCAGGGGCTGTGCCAGAAGTCCTGGTTTGTTGGCTATTTTTTGAAATCATTGAGAAATGTCGAAATGTTGTTTCTGTGTGAGCCTGTAGGGAATGAACCGGTGTACGGCTCGTGTTTGTGGTGTGTACATTCGGTGTACAGCAAGCCGGCGGGGATAGAAGGTGAATGATACTCGTGGAGCCCACCCTCTATGGCAGCAGGGCCATCGGCGCACTGGGATGAGCTTACATCGTTATAGAATATATTCGTTCGCTGCTTAGGTTAAGCACTCTATCAGTGGTTCAGGTCTCTTCAGATAAGGTCTGTGTTTCTGGTGTCTACGGTGAATAGTAGGATGAGATTGGCTGTGAGATTGTTATGCCATGACCCTTATTGAATTGCTCCAAATTGTCTGAAGCATCCCCTCATTTGGCGTAAACGCCTATGAACATGGACAAATCAGCCTGCTCTTCAAGCACTTCACGCCAGGCTTTCATGAGCTTGCGAAAGCGCGGGGCGGGCATGTTGGGGATGAGGTCGTACCAGCGAAGACCCTGACGGAGGAGCGAGAGTTGGCGCCGCTTGGCTGTGCTTGCGTAGAGGGTTCGGTCGAGGCCACATCGCTCACCGGCTTCTCCGAGAGACTCAAGAAAGCGCATGGCGAGTACGGCGAGCATTACGAGCCTGTCTCTGCGACTCTCCTTCTTGATTCGACTCTGAGACATACCCCAGCCACGATGGCCATTCTTGAGGTCCCTGAAAGTCTCTTCGCAGCTGAAGCGTTTGCCATAAAGCTTCTTGATTTCAGAGCCGGAGAGGGTGTCATCGTTGCTGACAAGGAACCAGCCAGCCTTCATGCCCTTGTCTTTGACGATGACGACTTTGGCCACCTCGTACTCTTCAGCGGTGATGGAGCCCCCTGTGATGGTCCTCATGCGCCCATTGGGATTGAGCCACCCTTGAGCAGTCCTACATTCCCCTTTGGAGTCAGTCACGTACACATTGGACCTGATGCGCAGGATGTAGCTGAAGCCCAACATCTCGTCGATGTACTCCATGAAGCTGGAGTCCATGAATCCTCTGTCCGCGACGATGGTCACCTTCATCGAGCTGGGCACCGTAGCTCTCAGACGTGTAAGCAACTCGTCTTCGTATCCGTTCCGTCTGCCTCTGAGTTTTGATTTCTTTACGGTTTTCCACATCAACGGCCTGGAGCGCCCATGGGAAGTCTGCACGCTGGCCATCAACATCGTGTGGTCGTCGGTCGAAGTCGGTCCAGTCCAGGTTGATGACCGCCGCCTCAAGCCCCTCTAGGCTGTGCCGGCACCACATCTCCTGCACCAACTCCACGTCGATGCCCTCGTTGCCTACCAGTCGGTCGATTTGCTTCACTGCGTGCTTGTCGCAAAGCCCCTCCACCGCTGCAAGCCCCCGACCAATCAGGTGAATCCCCAACGACCGGCTCTCGATGATTCCAACGACTCCGCTCGCCATCGACTCCACACGCTTCGCGTGAAAGTCCTCGCCGAACAGGCGATCAAGTGGGCCACGAACGTCTGCAACTCTGATGCTTTTTCGGGTGCTCATGCCCCCAATGTTCACGCCGAAGAGCCCTCTTTCAAGTGAGTCGAGAGTTTACATCGATGCACAGTGTGCTGAAAATGAGGGGATGTTTCAGTGGCTCACCCTGGGGGTCGCGCAGATCCCGAGGATGAATTATACATCCCCGTTCGAGCATCGGCTGACGACGCTGCACGGGGGATCCACCGCGCCTCGATCACCAAATAAGGTGCTCGGGGTTGGTGGTGCCGATCCGAGCGCGTTGAAGGATGACAACGAACATCCTGTGGTTTACATCGCGAGAAGGGGGTCGGCAACCTGCAAGGTTTTACAAGGCCGAGTCATTTAGGTGATTCGCCTGGCCCTTCACAAGCACTGGGTCATCATAAACCAGGGCAATCGCACCAAAATAGGATTGACGTGAAGTGCGAAGGATGAGCAGGGAGTGGGTGCTCGGACACGTTTGAACTTCCCGATGGCCGAGTGGAGACACCGATGGCCAATGGCAAGAGCGACCACAGCAGCCCGAACCTAATTGTGATTTTTGAGGATATGGAGGACCCGAGGGTGGAGCGGGGTCGCCTCCACTCACTTCAGGACATCATTCTGCTGACGCTCATCGCAGTGATTGCAGGCGCTGACAATTTCGTCGAGGTAGAGCTGTTCAGCGAGATGAATGAAGAGTGGTTACGGGAGTTCCTGACGCTTGAGAACGGCATTCCATCCCACGACACCTTCAGCCGGGTGTTCCGAATGCTCGACCCCGTTGAGTTGGGCGACCGTCTCCTGGCCTGGGTAGACGCGGTGCATGAGCAGAAAGCCGGTGGGCACATCGCCATCGACGGCAAGACTCTGCGCCGCACCTTCGAGAAGGCCAACGGCAAGGCTGCGATGCACGTCCTCAACGCTTGGAGCACCGAGG
>JAKVCA010000110.1 GCA_022448315.1 Pirellulaceae bacterium
CCGACCGGTGTGTAGTAGAACGCCGACCGCGACAGCCGCACCAGTTTGCATTGCTGACTGATGCTCAGGTCGGGGTGATCCCGCTGGATCATCGACCGCTTCTTTGCCGGGCTCATCGCTTCAGCCCTTCCGACAAAAAATCGTTCTCGACCGCCAACCTCCCGATCTTGGCATGCAGTTCCTTGACCTCTGCTTCGGTCGGGCCGTTCTGCTTACCGCCTGAGAACACATCGGCCATCCCGTCGATGGCTTGCCGCTTCCAGGTGCTGACCTGGTTCGGGTGCAACTGATGCTTCGCTGCGATCTCTTGCACAGTCTTGTCACCACGCAGGGCTTCCAACGCCACCTTGGCTTTAAACTGGTCTGTAAAATTCCGGCGTTTCGCCATTCTCGTATCCCTTCAAAGGTTTGGGATACACCTTAGATGACTGTCCAGTTTCCTGGGACCACTTCACTGAACATGCGCTTACGCAGCAGTATCGCGCACTTGGTCGGTCAAGTTACCAATCGAAGCGTTCGTAGGTATCCGTATTTGCAATCCCCAAATCATCGCTGGTGTGCTGGACCACAGGCTCTGACAATACTTCGTCATCCCTAACCTCAGCATCAGACATGTCCGCCTCGGCATCCCAGGCTTGTCCGGCGGGTTCAGACGAACCCATCAAGTCCGTGTCCTCCCATTGAACCTCAGATGTACTGTCCGAGTCGCCCACTTCGAGAGTGAACGGGGTATGAGACGTCACCTCCGCGCCATTAAACGCTTGATCGGTGAGCGTAATGTTTCCTTCGATCAAACCTTCAAAACCTGGAGGCGGAGAGATTTCGAGCACCGAAAGGTCCATACCTGCCAGATCGACGGATCCTCCGTCCGAGACGATGGATGCGTCGCCTAAGTGCAGGATCGTGTCGGGGGGAAGGCCGTCTATGGAAACCGTTGCAGAGTCGCTTGCTGTTCCCAATTCCAGCCCGACCTCGAAGGTGCCATTCTCTTCGACATGGGTGTCCGGATCGGACGTCACCAGTTCCCGTCCATCGGTGTCGGGTCCGTCCCATTCCAGTTTTAGACCGGCGTTGCCGTAGTTTTCGAAATATCGCACTTCGACGTCATAGGTGCCCGGTTCCAGCTCAATCTTACCAGAGCGGGTCCGAAACCCGTGTATGCCGTCATTGTCGATAACCGCCTCACCATTGATGTACACGACCACACCATCATCACCGCCGGCAAAGAACGTGTAGTCTCCCCCTTCCTCAACCGTGACCTGACCTTCGAGCTTGGCACCAAATGTATCCTTTGATCCGCCCTCCCAAAAAGAGCCCCGGCTGTTTTCATAGTTGATATCTTGTACAAACTCTTCGTGGGTTGGCGCGCTGTCCCAATCGATATCGTTGATTTTACGCAAGCTGTGATCCACATCAAAATAACTGGCTTTGAACCCCCCGACCAAAGTTACGCCTGGTGCTGTCACGTTAGCTTCATTCACATCAAAAGTCAGAGGATGGGTTGCCGTTGCAGTGTGCCCTGATACATCGTGCACTGTGACAGAGACTTTCGCAGTGACTTCACCGTCAAAACCTACAGGCGGGGTGATGGAGAGCGTGTCGGTGTCCCAGCCGGTGATGTCTGCCACCCCTGAGTCATTTACGGTGACCCATAGCCCGTCAGCGCTGACTGTGGTGCCGGTCGGCAAATCGGTGAGCGCGAGGCTATCGTCGCCAACAAAGGCGCTTTGATCCAGTTGTAGATCGACGGCCAAAGGAACACCGCTGACCGTTTGAAGGGAGTCAGCTTCCGGGGCAGTCACCAATTCGCGGCCATCGATCCCCGGCCCTTCCCATTCCAGTTTGAGACCGGCGCGACCGTAATTCTCGAAATACCGCACTTCGATATGGTGGGTGCCCGGCTCCAATTCGATTTCACCGGTCCGCGTCCTGAAACCATGTTCGCCATCGTTATCGATGACCGGTTCTCCGTTGATGAATAGCATTGCACCGTCATCGCCGCCGAGGAGAAACTTGAAGTTTCCACCTTCTGCTACCTCAACTGTTCCAGTGATTTTCGCGCCGAACGTATCCTTAGATCCGCCATCCCAAAAAGAGCCTCTCCCATTTGCATAGTCGATGTCGGAGGTCACTTCCTCATAGGTCGGGTCGCTGTTCCAGTCGATGTCGTCAAGTTTCGAAAGGCTATGTTCAACATCAAAATACTCCGCCTTGAACCCAGAAGTTACGTTTATGTCCGGGATTTCCGCCACGGTGATCGCAAAACTCTCGCTCAAGCTGGCACCGGCGCTGTCAGTGACGGTCACCTCAACGTTGATCTCGGCGGCGGCCTCGTGATCGAGGCTGACCCCGGGCTTGAGCTGCAGATGGCCCTCGACCACCTCGAAACGGTCGTCGGAGA
Organism: Pirellulaceae bacterium; assembly: GCA_022448315.1. Classification (GTDB taxonomy): domain Bacteria; phylum Planctomycetota; class Planctomycetia; order Pirellulales; family Pirellulaceae. The sequence goes on from JAKVCA010000110.1 coordinate 2,402, forward strand.
CCTCAAAGCTGTGGCTGTCCCCGGCATCCGGATCGATCACCGACAGCGTGCCCACCACGGCGCCGCTCGCGTTCTCGGCTACCGTGCCGCCGGTCATCTCCAGCGCTTCGGGGCCTTCGTTCACATCCGCCACGGTGATCGCAAAACTCTCGCTCAAGCTGGCACCGGCGCTGTCAGTGACGGTCACCTCAACGTTGATCTC
>JAKVCA010000111.1 GCA_022448315.1 Pirellulaceae bacterium
GTCGAGACCGGTCGATCCGCAGATGGCCGCTTTCAACTAGCAGGACGCGATGCTAGTCAACAATTAATCATCTTTGGCCATTACGACAGTGGCCAACTGCGCGACTTGACCCGCGATGTCACCTATACGGTCACACCGGACACGATCGCACGTGTCGATGTGACCGGACACGTGACCCCGATCACCGAAGGGGAAGCCTCCATTCACATCCGCTCGGAATTAGGCCCCGACACAACAACCAAGTTATTCGTCACCAACATTCAACAGGATTTACCAGTTAATTTCCCCAATCAGATTGTCCCCATCTTCACCAAATACAGTTGTAACGGTGGAGGCTGCCACGGAAAATCTGGCGGCCAGAATGGCTTTCGCTTGTCACTTCTGGGATTCGAGCCTACGGAAGACTTTGAATATCTTGTCAAAGAAGGGCGCGGCCGTCGTTTGTTTCCTGCGGACCCCGAACGAAGTTTACTCCTCATGAAGGCCGTCGCTCAGTTGCCTCATGGTGGGGGACGCCGCATCGAAGAGGACACACCCGCTTATCGCTTACTGTCGCGCTGGGTCGAGCAAGGAATGCCCTACGGCAATGACGATGACCCCACGGTCACACACATTACTGTTCTGCCCGAAGAGCGCTTAATGGGACGGGATGCAGATCAACAGCTCACGGTGGTGGCTCACTACACCAACGGTTCCACCGAAGACATTACCCGCATGACACAATTTGACTCGAACGACCCCGAAATGGCAGAGGCCAGTGCTACGGGCTTGGTCACAACCGCTCAGCTAACTGGCAGTGTTGCCGTGATGGCTCGCTACCAGGGCCACGTTGGGGTGTTTCGCGCAACCGTTCCACTCGGCATTCCAGTGGAAAATCTTCCCGAGCCGAGCAATTTCATCGACGAACTCGTCTTCAAGAAACTGAAGAACCTGGGTTTACCTATTTCCGCTACCAGTGACGACATGACGTATCTTCGTCGTGTCACAATCGATGTGGCAGGACGACTACCCTCAAAGGAAGAAACTGAAGAGTATCTCGCGTCAACCGATCCCGGCAAACGCAGCCTGGTTATCGAGCGACTGCTTGGTGGAACCGATTATGCAGACTATTTTGCGAACAAATGGAATGCCGTTTTGCGGAACAAACGCCGGCAAAACCAAGACCGGCAGGCAACCTTTGCCTTTCACGGTTGGATTCGTGAAAGTTTATATAACAACAAACCGTATGATCGTTTCGTGCGGGAAATTCTTGCTGCCTCTGGTGAGCCTGGAAAGAATGCTCCGGTAGCTTGGTACCGCGAGGTTAAAGACCAGTCGGCCCAAGTAGAAGACACTGCGCAATTGTTTCTCGGCCTGCGGATTCAGTGTGCCCGCTGCCATCACCATCCTTTTGAAAAATGGAGCCAGCAGGACTACTACGGTTTTTCCGCGTTTTTTGCCCAAGTCGGGCGCAAAAAAGGACTGATTGCGGGCCAGGATCGGATCTACCACCGACGCGGTGTTGCTCAGTCCCAAAACCCGAAAACACAACAAAACGTCAAGCCGATGGGGCTCGGTGGAGGGGAACTTAAGATCGGTCCCGATCAAGATCCCCGACATCACTTGGCCGACTGGATGTCAAATCCCGAAAATCCGTTTTTCGCCAAGGCTTTAGTCAACCGCTATTGGAAGCATTTCTTCGGTCGCGGGCTCGTTGATCCGGAAGATGACATGCGTGTCACCAACCCTTCGACTAATCCAGAATTGCTCGATGCCCTCGCGCAACACTTCCTCGACAGTCAATTTGACTTAAAGGATTTAGTGCGAACGATTTGCACCTCCACCGTCTACCAACTTAGCGCCGAGCCGAACGATTGGAATCAGGACGACAAACAAAACTTCTCGCGTTACTACCCCAAGCGGCTGAATGCAGAGGTTTTGCTAGATGCGATTAATCAAGTCACGGGCACCACGACGAATTTTGGGGCGATCCCCTTAGGGACACGGGCGGTGCAATTACCTGACAACGGTTTCAGCTCGTATTTTCTCACTGTTTTTGGTCGACCAGAATCGAGTAGTGCTTGTGAGTGCGAACGATCTTCCGAGGCCAATCTCGCGCAGAGTCTGCACCTCCTTAATTCTCAAGAAATCCAAGGAAAGCTGACTCAGGCCGATGGAAATGCTGCGAAGCTGAGTGCGGAAACCGACCGTGATCACCGTGCTAAAATTCGCGACTTGTATTTACTCTCGTTCTCTCGCGAACCAACCGAAGACGAATTAAAAATCGCATCAGCGCATATCGAAAAACAACTAGAAACGCCCAAAGTGGCTTATGAAGACATTGTTTGGGCGTTAATTAATACCAAGGAATTTCTCTTTAACCACTAAATTAAGCAGCATCCGAGACATCTTCCGTCATCCCAGTAACGGGCGTCATTCCAACAGAGACCTAGTAGTGCCCTGAGCCTCTACTGCTCTGAGCCGATTCGAGTTCGACGTTTCTTTTGCGCGGAAGCGGTTCGTTAAGTACAATAAATAAATGAATGGGTAGTGGCTCCAAAGCTACTTTTGGGAATACTACTCTAATTAAAATACCCTTCCATG
>JAKVCA010000112.1 GCA_022448315.1 Pirellulaceae bacterium
GCAAAGTGAAGTCGGGCGTTGTCAACGTTGCATTCGTCCGCGATGGTGTAACCAGGACCCCCAGTGCCATAGGTGCCTTCCCCGGATTTGGTGTTTGGGCAACCCCCCTGAATCATGAAGTTGGGTTCAAACCGGTGGAATGCGATCCCGTCGTAATAATCACTTTGAACAAGAGAGATGAAATTGGCGACGGTATTGGGCGAGTCATCCTCGAACAACTCGATCAAAATCGACCCCTTTGGAGTCTGGATTTGCACCCGGGGCAGGTTGTCGGCATCTTGTTCCTTCGAGCGAACAGCGAGTTCTGCTTCCCACAAGGGCTTGATTTCCTCGCACTGGCGGACGATGTTGTTTGCTTGAGCTCGCACCGCGACATCAGCAATTCCTTCAAGATCCATGGCGGCCAGCACACCTGAGGCTTCGTCAAACATGTTTTCGTCGAAGTACGCCTGCGCAAGAAGAACTTTGGCTTTTGCAGGGGCGGATTCCCCCAGGTTGCGTAGGACTTCAATAGCGGCCTGGCAGTCAATTTCGCGGCGAAGACCGGTGGCCACCTCGAAGGCCGTCTCTGGAGAATCAGGAAACTTGTCCAGCAACGAGCGCCGGGCTTCGAGAAGGGCGGAACCTTCGAGTATTCCTACGCTGGCCTGCCAACTGATGTATCCACTGGCCAGAGCGCCACTTTCTGGTGCAGCAATGAGCAGGGTTTGCCAGTCTTGTTGGATTCTGGATTGACCATTCGGTGTTGATGCGTCTTCAATCCACAGTGACAATTGGAGGGTCGCAGCGGCGGTTTTTGAGCTGAGTTCTCCAGACGTGTCAAACCGGGTGCGAAGCTCGCTCATGGCCGCTCGATCCGAGTCGTTGATGTTCCTCAGGTTGGTCAAGCTGCTGCGGCACTTTGCGAAAGCATCCATGAGTTCAAGTTCAGATTCAGCACCGGCGGCATGCAGGGTGGTGCAGAGTGTGAAAAGTAAGGTTTGTACGTAACGCATCATTGGGTCTCCCGAATTCCCGATCTGACATCTTACCCAAGACGGACCCGAGCTCGAGTGCGATCTGTCTCACTTACCGATACTTCTCGCAACTTGAGATTTGAGGCTGCGAGTGGGTCCACAAGTCTGGCGGCAGCCATTTGGGCAATTCGTTCGACACTGGGCGGAACATCTTGGAAGTCGTCCAACTCGTTGAGAACTTGATGGTCCCATGCATCAAGCAAATGCTCGGTGACCAAATGATCAAGTTTGTCGGCGGGAACAGGATCATTGGATTGGGGTTCGACCACCACCTCAACCTGATAGTTGTGACCATGGATCCCTGAGCACTTTCCGTAGAGGCTCCGATTTCCCGCCTCGTCGGCACCGTGGGCCCACAGGTAATGGGCGGCGGCAAAGTCATAGGTTTGTGTAAAGGTCAGGGTGGGTGGGACATTGGGCATGGTGGCATCCAGTGAAAGGGAGGCGTATGGAGACAATTGGAGTTTGATGGAGATCAATTCGTGCGGGAAGTCATTTTGAGTTTGAAAGGCATTGCGAAGGCTCTGCGTGACGGTGGTGCTTTCGGGGCAGGTGCTTAAGGCGGGAAAAATGTATTCGTTGGCCCAATGGTCAAACTTTTTGATGTCAAGGACGTAGTGGGTTTTGGGGTCTGGCTCCCCGCGGAGAGTGACGTGCACTTCCACCATCGGGGCAATTTTCGAAAGTCCTGGTCGACCGGCATAGCCATTGCATCCCAAAGGAGATGGGCTGCCGTCAAGGTGAAAGCGAACGATTCTTGTCAGTTCAACCACGGAAATACGATAGGGTCGATTCGCAGTGAAGTCCTCTTTGTTCCTCAATGTGTTCTTCATTTTTCTGGCCGGTTGCCGATCGGCGGCAACTTCCTATGACCCCATTGTTTTGCCCAATGGCATTCACATTCATCTGGACCGATCGCAAGTCCGAGTTCCTGCGGTCGCTCTTCTTCGTTCCGGTTGGCTGGAGCAGGCGGTCTGCACGCCACAGACCAGGACGCACGAAAGCATTTTTGCACTTCTCGCAGCACCCTCCGAGCTGCACGCCGCTCTGCTGGCGGTGGGGGGGACGCCCGGGGCTCCCGGCATCCCGGAACGTGTAGACGCTCCAGCCCGGCCGCCCACGGGCTCATTGATTCGCATTGACATGGACCACGAAGGGCTTGTCCATCGTCTTCAGGACCTCATCTTTGATGACCGAACTGGGGAAACGTTGCAGGGTGAATTTGTTTTTGCTGGCAGCAAGATCGTTGAATGGGAAGGTCAAGCAAGGTATCTCGCCGATGACGAGGGGTCTGCGGTCGGACTCGTGACGTTCGGTGACGAACTGATTGGGTATTCAGAATCCCGAAGCGCATCCATTGAGCACGCTCGCCCGATTTTTCGACCCAACGCAGCGCTCTTGCCACCTCCAGGGTCGGAGGTTGTTTTGTGTTTTACGGTGTGCCCCGAAGATGAGGGGTGAGCTTTCGCAACTGAAAGAGAGCCATCCCGAGGGCGTCTGCTGCGTCGTTGGGCTCAGGAGGCTTTTTCAGACCGCACCACGCTGCGACGGCTCGCTGCACCTG
>JAKVCA010000113.1 GCA_022448315.1 Pirellulaceae bacterium
AGCTGAATGCTATGGGTGTACGTGCCGTCCTTGTCAAACTCAAACACAACCTGCTTGCCGAAGGGATCTTGGATCTTTAGCCGTTCACCATCCTGAATCGGCCCACCACTGGTGGGGACAACCGTATAACCGCTGTCAAACTCAAACTGCTCACCATCAATCTGGAAACGATCGCCATCTCGGAGGTAAATCCCCGCCACAGTACGTAATTCTTCACCCGCGGTGAAGGTATCCCCAAGATTCATATCCCCGGCTGTACTGAAGTCCAAACGCAAACGCAAGTGATCCACACCCGCAAAATTATCGAGTGGAATGCGAACTTGTCGCCATGTACCCGTGTTGTCAAATAATTCTTGACCGGCCCCATGATTCGAGGCCACCAATTCCCAATCCCCGTCGTTGTCCGAAACAAAGACACGGAAACCATCACTATTCCCCGAGCCGTCCGTTTCCGCAAAGTAGTTAAAATAAAGCGTCGGCCGGTCTTCCGGCCGATAACCCACTAGGCTGAATTCATTCGTGACAATCGAACCATGCGCCCCACCTGGGAAGTCGTAGCCACGTGCTCCTGAAATGGCACCGAGATGCGGCTGACTTCCCGTGTCACCATTCGGATCTGGAAGCTGGTACATTCCTCGTCCAAAGTGCAAGCTGGAAAAACCTGCCCTGGCAGGTGACGGCTGACCGTCAAACGCCACGGGCGATCCATGACCAATCGCTTCCGACAAACCACCACCAACGGTATTGAGTTGTCTCTCGTTGAGGACAAAAGAAGACCCTTCTGCCACGCCGATAAAACGCTCATCCATAAAGTCCGTCACCTCAGAACCTGGGACTCTTCGCGTTTCATGGAATAAATTTTCATCGAGAGTTCCAAACTCAAGTCCGCGAACTTGATTCAAGCCAGTCGCGACACTCGTTTGACCATCTAAGAAAATCGGTTGTAGAACGCCACTGGTGTCAAAAGCATAGATACGTCCATCATCATCAGTACCGAACAACAAGTCGCGATATCGCCCACCTTCAACGTCTGCGGGTCCGTGCGTTAAACCTTGAAAACGAATTCCCAAAAGATCGGCCGCAGAACTTTCGATGTAGTCTACATTGGTGATTTCATAAAGCCCTGGGAATCCCAATTCGGACGGAGTCTGCCTGATATCTACCGTGTACAAACCGCCCACATCGGAAACAGCAAAAATCTGTCCGCCGGTACCCCGCTGCGAAAGCCCGCTATCTTCCATGATCACCAGACCGGTGATTAAACCGCCCGGTCCCTCGCCGGCCGCGTTGAAAGGCGCGCTGACAATCGGCGAAGCGCCGATTAGTTTGATGGAAGCTCCGGTCTGCTGAACCGAAATATCCTGATTGGCAATGAGTTCGGCGAAGGTTGCCGAAACCACATCATTGATCTTTGTTGCGACACCTGGTTGGGGGTCGGCTTGAAAGGCGCCAAATTGCATCTGTGCTGAACCGAACTGCGGAAACGTTGCCAACAAGTTGAATTGATCGAACGTGTAATCTTGGCCCTCATCGGCCGCCAGCAACTCAATCCCTACATGAAGCGGATCCGTCAGACCACCGCGTGTTCCTTGGTCGATCCATGGCCGATTACTCGCTGCCTGGATCGGAAACGTCGTCGTCGCCTGCATGCCACGAAAATCCCCTACTTCGGCTCCCAGAAAACTAATGCGGTCATAGGAAAACTCCCCGTAGTTCGAGGGGATCAGAACGGCTTCGTTTGCTTCCGGATTCTTTCGATGGCTGGCAACAAATCGGCCGTCCTGGTTGACTCCCGCTTCAACAGATCTTCCGATAAAATCAATCGTCAAGTCGTTGATATTTTGGTTGGGCGTGATCGTCCCAGGGAAGACTTCCTCGGAAGGAATTGCTACCACAGGAGGCACTGCCAAGGCACCGGGGTTTTGCACGAAATTCAACACTAAGGGTGAGCCCGCTGACTGATTGATGCCGGGTCCATTGATCGCCACGCGTGGGCCACCAAGCTGCGAGGTCAAATTCAACCCATTGACGCTTTGGCTTTGCAAGACCTCAAAGGCAACCGTCGTGGCAATCTGTTCCGCCGTCTGTAACACATTAAAAGGAATCGCGATATTGTTACCAGCCACGCCCGTGCTTCCAAACGTGTCGTCAAATTCAAATGTTTGCGAGCCGGCGGCCGTCGTGACAGTGAACTGATCGCCATCGACGATCAACGTCGGATCGACAATCTCCAACACGGGTGCGATCCCTACGCTGCCCTCAATTTGAATTGTACGTGGATCGTGATTACTGAGACTGGCACTAAATTCACCGCCCAGCGTAATGCGGCTACCTGTCACTCCGGCACTAACAAATCCTGCCAGAGTGGCATTAATATTGGCTACCAGGACCCCAGCCAGAGTCGCCCCGTCGTCTGTCTGGACGAAGGGAATGTCGATCGTGTTCGGACTGCCATTTGCATTTGGATCAACGGTCACGTCGACAAATTCAAAAGTCGCAGCCAGTTGCAAATTGGCCGCCACGCGAACCCGCGTACCATTTAAAAACC
>JAKVCA010000114.1 GCA_022448315.1 Pirellulaceae bacterium
GAGGTCGTCCACCGTTCCCCAGATGCCATCGTGGCCAGCACTGTCGAGTGTTACGGTGATACCGTTGACGCCAACCTCGCTAGGATCCTGCAGGCCATTTTCATTTGTATCCAGCCAGACAAGATCTCCCAGTCCTGAAAATAGGGCATGAGAATAATGGCTAGGATCTGTAGCCATGACTGTCTGATCATTGGTTGTGGCGGTCACGACGCCGATGTTTTCGTACGTTGGCTGGGGTGCTATGACATCCCCTCCGGGGACGGTACCTACGTTCCCAGTAATTAGGTTGAGGGCTGTACTGGTGTGACGAAAAATCCATTCTTCGTCGAGATCCAATAAGCCGTTATCATTTGAGTCCCCATTGATGAAATTACTGGAGAAGTCATCGGACGAATCATGGGGAGTGCCGTGGTCGTCTCGGACAACAACATTTGCCAAAGGCAGGTTCCCTGTATTGGTGACAAAATAATCCCAAGTAACACTCTCACCGGGCAAAAGTTGAGGAACTTCGGTCCCGAAAGCGTCATCCGCATCGATGTCGTTGGTATGTAACTCGAGATGGATTCCAGGACTCTGAGCAAGGTGTTCGAAATTTAATCTCTGAGGGCTAAGTAAAGTGCCAAACAGATCCACTTGGCCATCGACGGATAAGGCTGTGGGATCATCGATAATCGCTAATTGAATGGCGCCCACCTGAGAGAAGTCTGCTCCCTTGCCACTCTGGCTTGTGAAGGTCGGCTGATTGGTATCGGCGAGTTGCTCGAAAAGAATGTCCACCGCCTCAACATCACTGCCGGTCCCGGTACGGGTTTCAGGAATGGTCACGATTGCTGTGGAGAAGTTGTCGGTACCCGAATAGATACCGATTTCAGCACGACCTCCCGAATGATCGGCCCAAATCCTTAAGCGTAATCCGTGATTGTGCCCACCATCTGTCAGGTCAAGCCCTCCCAGACCGGTAGGATCCAAGCTGAAGGGATCCGCATCGAGTCCGTCCCAGACGACTTGCCGAATTCCTTGCGCCCCAGCGGTCGTATCGAATTGGAGTAGTTGACCGCCGAAGGCGTTAACCCGAAGTGCTACTTCACCACCGGTGCCTCCTGGAGTCCATGCTACGAACAGGTCACGTTCTCCACCAACCGCTTCTGTGGCAGAAGTTGAAGATGACGCTACCGTCGGCTGAGGGCCCAGCATACTGACGGCATCGGTAGCAGTCTGAAACGTCTGAAAACTGTCGATGGAGGTCTCCCCATATCCGGCGACGTGTTGAGGAGTCACAACAAACGTGTGAATTTGTTCATTCGGATTGGGAAGGAGGCCTTTGAGCAGACTACGATTATTTGCATTGTCGGGTAAAAAAACATCATATTGCCCCGCTGCAAGCCGATCGAATCGGTAGGATCCCTCAGCATTGGTTGTCGTGGTCAGCGAAGCTTCAGACGCGACATTTGTTTGGCCGGTGCCCGCATGCGGAGTGAGATGAACTTCAACGTTGGCAATGCCAAGGGAGAGGTCGTTGAATACCGACCCTAGCAGGGAGGCTGCTGATAAGAGTTGCCGACCTTCCAATTCTTCGAGCGACAAATATTGTTTGCGTCTGTGGCTCTGATCACAAGACTTGGCCAAACGGACGTCTCGACGACAGAGAAGGCGGTTGATGAGATCTTTGATTTGAGGCATCCGAAGGATTCCTGCTTCAATCCGTTGCAAGGGAAGTCGTCGAACATCGTGTTCGTGGACGGAGAGCTACGCTCATCTATTCTTGTATCGGGCCGTCCCCGCAGCATTCTTTGTAAAGAAGGCGAATTCGGAATGTTCCGAATGAACGGTTAGCCTGGACAGGCAAGCAGGGTAAGTTTTGACGGCGACGGGTGTGCCCAGGTACTGAGGCCGCTACCGGAGGTGTCGACCATTTCTGGCGGTTTTGAGAGCACTTTGAACGGTCGCTGCAGCGGAAAAACCGTTGCTGCAGCGGAAATAGGCCGGGCCCAAATTTTCAGGTCTGGTTTCTTCCATGAGTTCCAGTGGGGGATCTCTGCGGTTACCACACGCCCTAAATTCGAAAATCAAATCCGAGGTGGAGTCCTTGGGCCCAGAAATGGTCTTCCTGGAAATTGAATTGGGGAAAGATGGTTCCCATATTGGGGTCGAGTAGAAATTGGCCGTCTACGTTAAGATCGATTTGGTCGCCCGGGCGGACTACTTTTGACCAGGAAATCAAGCTGTAGCCGACATGGAAGCGCAGGTGATTGGTGATTTGGTAACCGGCAGTTACGCCAAGTTCCGGAACCAAGGAGAGGCGATTACGTTCATAAGAACCGAGGTTACTATTTTGTGTCAGCAAACCGCCGGGACGCGCCGTCGTCCCCAGAGAATCCGATGACAAGGTTTCTCCACGGATCGTAACGCGTTGATGGTTATTACCAATCGCCACTTTTGTGAGCAGCTCCAAAGACCATTTTGCTCGTTTCCATTCCCATTCGTAGCCAAATTCAAAGCCATGAAATTCTGTGGAGGTGTCAAA
>JAKVCA010000115.1 GCA_022448315.1 Pirellulaceae bacterium
CCCGGCAACCCGACGCAACACAGTCCTCGCATACGCCACGGGCTCTCACCGGTCCGGACTCAGTTTCAGACCGAGACCCATTCAGACTGAGCCACAGAAGACACGACGTCATCCACACTTTTATACCGGGAATTTGAATGACCTCCTCAACCTCGGAAAAGCGCGTCACCGCATCGGACTCTGCCGAAGCGATCCTCGGCGAAGTCGGAACGCTGCTCCGCGACCTGACGGAAATACAGTCTTCGCTGCTGTCGGTCCTGAAGCAAAAACGGGATGCGATGGCCACGGGCGCCCTTGATAGCCTGAACGATCTCCAAAAAATCGAGGAGGAAATTCACCGACGACTCAAGGCGTGTTATGACCGGCGGTCGGCAATTCTGGAGCGGGGCTGCTCACAGGGGCTGGAGGGTGAGACACTCGCGGAGTTGACTCAACAGATCTCTGAAAAAAATCAGGCCGATGTCGGAAATCTTCCCGAGAAGTTTCAAGAATCGAAGGAACATGTCCGAAGGTTGCAGCTCGAACACCTGACAAATTGGGTAATTGCGCAAAAATCGCTTTTGCACGTTTCGCAGATATTAGAGATTGTCGCGACTGGAGGGAAAATTCAGCCGACATATGGAAAGAGTGAGTCCAGCGCTCGTGGTGCGCTGGTGGACCAAGAGGCCTGAGGGCTTGTCAGGACTGCGGCGTATCGAAAGCCGTTGTTCTGCCCAGTTAACTGGCCCCGATGTCGAGGTGGCGGATGTCTCTCTTCTCCATTTTAAGCATGAGCTCCAACGCTCTGAACGCCAACCAGCTTGGTCTGCGCACGGTCGCCAACAATATGGCGAATGCCCAAACCGAGGGGTATGCGAGGCAGGAACTGATTCAAACCAGTGCCATGCCGCAGCGGATTGGGCGGCAGCAGTATGGTTCAGGCGTCAAGGTTCTCGGTGTTCAGCAGCAGATCGATGAGTTGGTTGCCGAACGTCTGCGGTCGGCCAAAGGAGAACTCGCGGGTGCAACCTCTCATGAAGAGGTCTTTCGCAAGCTTGAAGCCCTGCTGGGTGAGTTGGAGGATTCCGACCTGAGCACGGGCCTGAGCCGCTTTTTTGCAAGCATCAACGACGTCGTCAACCAGCCCGAATCGGTTTCGGTTCGCAACGTTGCGGCGCTCGAGGCTTCGCAACTGGCCTCTGACATTCGCCGACATGATTCTCGTTTTCGGGAAATGCGCAGCCAGGTCAACGAGGAAGTTGAGGACCTGGTGACGGATGCGAATCGTCTACTGCAGGAGATCGCTCAACTCAATATACGGATTGCCCGGGCCGAAGGTGGAGGATCGGTGCAAAAAGGAGCGATCGGGTTGCGTGACCAACGCAATGCCGCGTTAACGCAGTTGAGCGAGCTCATGGTGATTCAGACGACGGAACAGCCTTCAGGTGCGGTGACCGTTCACTCCCAGGGCGAGTTCCTCGTTTTCGACGCCACCGTCAGAAGCTTGGATATCCAGAAGGTCTCGGACCAAGGTCTTCAAATCAATCAAGTGGTGGTCGGGGAGACCCAGGCGCCAGTCAACACCTCGGCCGGTCGCATCGGAGGACTGGTCGCGGCACGTGATGAAACGCTGGGGAGCGTGATCGAACAATTTGATGGGTTCGCCAAGAGCTTAATGTTCGAGTTCAACCGAGTTTTTACCAGTGGCCAGGGCCTTGAAGGCTACACGGAGCTCGAATCTGAGCATCGGATTCTGAATCCGAACGCGGCGCTGGATTCTGCAGGTTTGCCCTTCGAACCCAACGGCGGCACCTTCAAGGTGGTGCTTTGGAACAAGGCGGAAGACCAGCAGGAAACCCATGAGATCGTGGTCCGTCTCAATGGCCTGGATGATGATACGTCTCTTGAAGACCTTCGGAGACAACTCGATGAGGTGGATGGACTGAACGCGCAGATCACCGATACCGGCCGATTAAAGCTCACCAGTGATCGCATGGGGACGCAAATCGGATTCTCGGATGACTCGAGCGGTGTCCTCGCCGCGTTGGGCGTTGCCACGTTTTTCTCAGGAAGTTCAGCCGGAACGATTGATATTGCGGAGGCCGTTCTAAACTCACCGGGTAAGTTCTCCAGCAGCGCCGACGGATTCGGTCGCGATTCTGAGATCGCCCTGCGCCTTGCCGCGTTGGCTGACGAACCGCTGGATTCCCAAGGGGGCCGTTCCATTTCTGAAACCTACGAACACTTGACCGTGCAGGTGACGCAATCCGCGGCAGCCGCGACCGCAGTTACCGAGGGGGCTTCGACCTTCCACAACACGATCGAGTCAGAGCACCTTTCCATTGTGGGCGTCAGTCTTGATGAAGAAGCGATCAAGATGATGGGCTACCAACGCGCCTTCCAGGCCAACGCGCGAGTGATTCAGACGGCCAACAGCCTGCTGGAGTTGCTTGTTTCCCTTTGAAAAACCTTCGGAAGGTTTCCTT
>JAKVCA010000116.1 GCA_022448315.1 Pirellulaceae bacterium
TGCGTGATGAAGGCTCCTCTGGCGAGAGTCTGTTTTGTCGAACTGGGTACCGAGAATCTAAAAAAACTGAGTGCCTCACGAAAAGGGATCCTCTGGTGTGCCTGACGATTACGACCATGAGCGCGGGACCAAGCGGCGTTGCGTGGTGCTTTGCCTGCAGGACGGGGCGTCTGGTTTCCTTATCCCCTTGAGTTCACAGCTTCCCTTCAGTTACCGGTTTACATAAAAAAGAGGTGGCCGCGCGTCATCAAGAGACGCCGGTGATCAGGAAGCAGTTTCCCGCCAGGCGGTCAGACACTTTTCCGGGGCGAGCCGGGTTTCTCAGCGTCCGCCGGGAGTTGGTCATGGATCCAAGTGCGGATCCACTCGAGTTGTTCCTTGGGTCGATTCCGAAACCAAGAATGACGTTTCGAGGAACTCGGCGTCACGTAAAGCGTGTAAGCGTACAAATCCCGAATTTTTCCAAAACGATCTTCGAAATTGGACCCCTGGACGTCGACGCTCTCGACCGCCGTCAGGTTCCACTCCCCAAGATGCTCTCCATACAGGTCGCGCTGGCGTAGGATGAGTTGATGGTTCGTGACGGAAATAGAGCCGTGACATGTGGCCGCCTGGGTGCGAATTAAAGCTTGCCAAATGACAACACCGGTGATCATGCACCAAATACCGCCCAACGCGGTCGCATTCTCACCTCGTACGTTTCCCGCAAACCACTCCGAAAAGCCCCACGTCATGATGAGAAGTTCCATTGATAGAATGAGCGGTAACACGATTTTTCCCAATAAATTGGTCGTTTTATAGAAACCGAGGCGTGGTAAAAAAACCCGTTGTTCCTCGCCGTGTTCTTCAACGCGGAAATCGCTGTTGAGTGGTAGCTGTCTTCTGTCTCGAATATCGAAGGGACCCACGCCATGGATTTCAACGGTCGGCGCGGGTCTGCTAAATTTTGCGACGTTGGTCTGTTTCGAGTCAGGCAGGAACCGGCGCAGTTGATCGGGTAGATCCTGGCAAAGTTGGGAAACTATTTCCTTCGGGTAACAGTGCAGTATTTTCAGTTTGCGCCCGTCCTCTTGGACCGCCAAAAGATTCCAGTGGGACTCTTTTCGTGGATCGTCGACGCAATCTTTGTCGTCTTCGAGCGTTTCATCAAGTTCTTCGTCGTCTGTTTTGTCGTAAAATACATCGTTCGAAGTTCTGTCAGCCTGAAGGTTAAGCAGACCGCGCATGTCTTCTATTTGAAAACGAGCAAGTTGAGACAGGGCGCAGCGCCGTGTGCGCCAGAAAGGACCTAGACGCGTAATGACGCAGAGTCGTTTGGCGTCGATGACGAGTTCGATTCGCGCGCGCAGGGCGAGCAAGGATTTCCAAACGAAAAGAGCAGCTAGTGCCAACAAGCCCGCGGGCCAAATAAGCAGCAAGACCCCTGGCCCCTTAAATAGATCGTCATGAACGATGGATGGAGTGAACGCCGCGCAGGCAAGGATGAAACCGACGAAAAGGCCCATAACGCCATAATACACAACTGTCTTGGTCTGACGACGGGGGATTTTGCAACGGCTTGATTCCGGATAGTTAAACCAAATGATCGGGGCCGTAAAAAATGGGACTTGGTCGGCGCCGTCCCTGGCGGTCTTTTTATTCGCGTCCTTTTTGGCCATGGTCCGCCCCTTGCGGCGTGAACGTTCAGGGCGACGCGGTCGTTTATTCGCCTTCTTTTTGGCCATGGTTCGTCCCTTTGACTTCAGCACTGTCCTGCCAACACTCAGTCAATCAAAAAAGACCTTCCTCGGTGAGCTACTGCGGCTTGTCGATCCATCTTGGCCCAAGGAGAAACGAGCCATGTTAATGTGGATGCTTTTCTGGAGGAGCAGGAAGACACGAGCAGGTGGACACGTTGGAAGCGTGCCATTCTATGGTTTTGGCCTGTAGAGGAAACTACGGGGGACGCCGAAATCACATCGTGAAGGGTGCCTTGTTCCGTCTTTAGTCGGCCGAAAGTCTTGAGACGATGTGGCGACCTCTCCCGCGGGTATGAAAAGTGGTCAACGCGTGGGCCCCTCCAGACGGCGACGATCGATTCACGCGGTCATCGCGTTTTTTGGAGCTTGCGGGAGTGGAACGCCAGACGGAACAGGTATTTTTCGCTGAATGACAGGACCGGGGTGATGGTCGATTTGGAGAGGTGCTCCCATTGCGACGTCGCCCAGACAAAGTACTCTGTGTTTTGAAGGTGAATCCGAGAAAAGGAGAACATCAAAGTGGCTTCCGCCGGGAAGGCACCCATTTTCGTCCCCATCCTCCTGCTATTGGCGGGAGTTGGATTACTGGTGCTGCCCAGTTTTGCTGGGCCCCTGCTGGTGGGGAACGGGGAGTATGTGTGTGGAATTGCCTACCTGGTCT
>JAKVCA010000117.1 GCA_022448315.1 Pirellulaceae bacterium
CCCTGCAGCATCAAGGTCCACTCGGGCTTCTTAACCTGCTTGGTGATATTGATCGGCTCCGACCAGGTGACTCCGTCGTCATCACTTCGCACCAGCATCAACTGGCCGGTTTCCGAAGGTTCAAGCCCGGGTCCGGAGCCGTTCCAACCTCGGTTGCCGTGACTCCACAGAGCCGCAACCCAAACGGTGCCCGTGACTCGATCCACGAGGATGGAAGGGTCGCCGATCCCATCGTATCGCCACTTGGGATCAGAGCCCATGTCCATGATGATCCGCATCGGGTCCCAGGTTTTGCCACCATCGGTTGATCGCGAAAGTCCGACATCAATATCGCCCGGCAAATCGCCGCCCCCCCGGCGCCTGACATCGTAAACACCGAGCAGCGTCCCCGCCTTCGAAGTCGCCAGCCCGGGGATCCGGTAGGTATGAACCCCGTCGTCGCCTCCCTGCCGTAGCGCCACTCCGGTTCGTTGACGCGATTTGGCTTCGGGAGTCGCAAATGGGGGTAGCCCCTCGATCGTCACGGCCCGACATTCCGCCTCAATGGCAGCATCCAGATTGGTGTCCGCCCTCAATTGACAACCGAGCCAGAGGTAATTGTCTCCTTCTGCAAGGATCGCCTCGTCGCCGGAGAATCGAAAAACCATTTCGCCCGCCGAGGTCCGTTCGACTTTTGAGGAAAGCGTTGTCGCAATGTCGTAGTTGGATTCCAGGCCGAATCGAAAGGTAAAGTTCCCTGCACCATTTTGGAGTGAGGTTTCCGGAATGAATGCGGCGAGTTGCTCAAGTTGGCGGGGCTCAAGGTCTCCCTCGGTCTTGATTCGCAGTTTCAAAAGCGGACTGGAGCTTCGCCCCACCAGTGCAGGCAATGTCATCGGGACGTGCTCGACGGTCAACACACGCTGGGGGACTGATGGAGCAAAGCGGAGGTGGTCCAGCAGGACACCGGTGTCAGGAGGGCTGGTCACCCGAAACCTCAGTTTTTCAATCTCGGCATCCCGGAGTGGAACGGTCACAAACGCCTTGAAGGCTCGTCCAACGATCACTTCCCGATCCCCGTTGTAGATTTCCGTCCACTTGCCTTGGCTGTACTTTTCGATCCGACAGGAAAAAGGCTGACGGGCCGTCCAGCGTTCCGCCCAGAACGAAAGTTTGCCCGAGGTGTCGACGGCCTCGCTCAGCCCAAGCTCAACCACCGTCGACTCGCCGCCCGCAAGTTGCAAACACTGGCGACCCGTTTTGGCATGTTGGTCATCGATCAGGCAGCGCCCCTTGACCACCTGCCAAGACCCCACCTTGGAATCCAACGTTTCGAAATCACCCGCCTGAAGTTCATCAAAATGCTCTTCGGTGGTCATCGATCTCGGAAGTGGCTCCTGCCCATTGAGGGTGATCGGTAGGACAAGACTAAGGCAGGCAAGCGTCAGCAGAGGGAGCAAGTGGCGGTCGATGGGTGGCATGGAAAACTCGTTGGGAAACAGCGTAGCCGGTGCGAAAACATGAACGTCAACCACGCTGATTTTAGCAGGCCCTTGATCATCAGGGAAAATGGACGTCGTGGCAGTGGCAAATTGGATTTGCCAGGCGGTTAATCTGTGCGACGAGTGGGAGGAGATGATAGACTTGGCGTCGGCGAAGTCTCACTCAGGAACGTCTGATTGTTGTTCTATTTCAATTCTGCATCCCTCGGAGTCCAACCATGGATCGCCGACAATTCCTCGTCGCATCGACCACAGGTCTTGCGGGATTGAGCACCCCTTCATTGGGCATCCCTTCTATTGCACAAGGTATGGCTGTCCCGACGACAACTCGGTCAGGCGGTAAGGCCAAATCGACCATCCTGTTTTTCCTCTGTGGGGGCGCCTCGCACATCGACATGTGGGACCTCAAACCGGATGCACCGCGTGAGTATCGCGGGCCCTTTTTGCCCATCGAAACGAGTGCCCCAGGCGTTCGACTCTCCGAACACCTTCCACTTTTATCGAAACAGGCGCATCACCTTGCGGTGGTCAATTCGATCGATGGGACCGTGAATACCAACGACCACCATGCAGGGTACTATCACAACCTGACCGGCCACGTTCCCGACCAGTCATTCGTGACACTGGGCAACAATCGCACACCTTTCAAAGACGATTGGCCATTCATGGGCAGTGTCATCGGCTCGCGTGTGCCACAGAACAAGTTTTTGCCCAACACGATCTCACTGCCACACATGCCCAGCAAAGCGCCTTACACTCGGCCGGGGCAATTTTCCGCACGCCTCGGGGTTCGCCATGACCCACTGTACATTCACGCCCAAACCAAAGACCCTTTGACGTTCGAAGCCCCCTCCCTGATTCTGGAGGGTGGC
>JAKVCA010000118.1 GCA_022448315.1 Pirellulaceae bacterium
CGATGTAATCGATAACAAACAGTGCGACTTGTTCCTGGGTGTAACCTTGCGGGTACTTTGCGGACATAAGGTTCGGTATGCTCACACGATCAAAGCCGAGCCCCATGTAGCTGCCCGAGCTATTTTCAAAATCAAAAACCAAAGTCCGCTTGGGGTCAATCGACAAGCAAAACAATGTTTTGCCGCTGCCGTGGTCGCCAGTGACACCAAGAATCTCAATCGACACATCATTTCCCCAAAGGCTCATCAAATCACCCCCATTTTTTCGGCTAATTGTTTCGTAGCAATAACATCTTGCTTTGCATATTTAATCGCGGCCTCGCGATTATTTGCCCAATGTTGGGCAAACGTAGCACCCGTGCATTCATCATCGGCTTTGCCTTCCACCCCGAGGATTCGTGCCACGCTGTTCAACGAGATGAACTCGCGACTGCCCAACCCCCACACATCCATCAGGTCAACAAACGTATCGGACCAATACCTGCGACTGCGCACCCAGGTCGGGACCGTCACGTCCAGAATCCATGATCGTTTTGTCAGGAAGGGCAAATCGAAATGGGATATGTTGAAACCGATCAGACTCCCCTCCTGGTCTGCTACCTCTGAGGCGAGTGACCACCATCTACTCAGCAGGGAAACCTCATCCTCGTCGCCCAGAAGCTCGGGATCTTCGTCATCATGGCCTAAGTGCGCGATGCATAGGACACGGCCAGTCACAGGTGACAGTGCGGCACGGTCGAAATACGGCCCTGTTGCCGTCTCCATCTCATGCTCGTACGTTTCCCGCGCCGTTTCGATCTTTGCTGCCACCGTTTCTGGCTTCTTCGCATTGCCAAGCGGAACGGCATCGGCACTAAAAGGCTCTCGGATCGCACGCAGATGATCTGCGGCCAGACCCCCACTCTCGATGTCAAAGATATCTTTCCGTTTGTACACAACTCCCCCCCCATGTTTAAAAAAGGTTCGGTCAAGTTCCGCTACGAGCGGCATGTCCCCCGACCTCGACCGAACCAGTGGTTCAGTCCGCTGGATCGGTCGGCGGGCGGAAAATTTTGGCTACCTTCGCCCCAGCAACGTCCGTCTGCATATCATCGCGATGGATCTCCAGGCCTGCCGGAGCGTTGATTCCGAGCTTCACGCTCTTTTTCGAAAGTCGGATGACTGAGATTTCGATATCCGTACCGATCCGAATTACTTCTGATTTCTTTCTTGTGAGTATCAGCATGTGATTCCTTTCCTGCCGATGAAAAACCCCAGGCCACGACGGCAAAGCAGCTGACGGGGATGCAGAGAAGGTCGCAGCCTGGGGCGGAGGCTTCAGTGTTGAACATCCCGGTCGTTAGGAAAGATAGCCGAGCTTTTCGAGAATCAAGGGTGGAACGAAATTTGGTTCGAAATTCGTTGATCGCTAGCAAAACAGACGCCAAATTTTGAGGTCAGTTTTTTTGCGTGAAACGAAATTTGTTTTTCATTTCACGCCAGCATCAACCACTTGGCCGCGACCAAGAAAATCCAGCGTCGATTTCGCATCGCAAAACAAGGAGCAAATCGACGCCCAAAAAAAATCGACTCGCCTGAGCTATCGGCACGACGAACCATAAAGTGAGACGCCGACTTTTTTCGTTCGCAAAAACTAGGGGTCAATGTTTACGGCAGGGCATCGAGGATGCTCTGTTCCCTACCAGTAGGCGAACCGCTAGCAGCGGGGAAAATGGGGGTTGAAACGAAATGACCGCATTTCGTCCCAAGATGAAATGAACCTGAGACGAAACAGCCCAGATGAAACGAAATGGTGAGACACCCAGTGAGCCACGCTAGCGAGGCAGTAATGTCACTGCCAGCACGGAGTGAATAACTTTGGTGATAGCAGACACTTAGTTTTGCTAGCGAGCCTGAAGAGATCGATCTGGGAGTATATTCTTGGCGCCAGTCTCCGTGCTGCAGGCGATGCTCATCGCTTCATCAGCTGCAGAATAATAAAATCGAGAGGCAACCATGATCGAATGTCCCAGCCACGCACTCTCGCAGTGAGCACCGAAGCGATCCGCGATCTCGGATGATCGCGTTTGCCGGAAATTCTGGAAAGAGAAGTGCGGAAGGCCGAGTGCAGTTCGCATGATCCGAAGTGCCGTAGGAAAAGATCTCTTGGTGCGGATCTCCTCGTCCGAAATGACGTACGCACTTGGTGAGGTGTCGGGCGACAAATCGTAGACATCCT
>JAKVCA010000119.1 GCA_022448315.1 Pirellulaceae bacterium
GGATTCGTCTATGGAAAAACGGCTGACGAACGCCCCCTTCTCGCCATTGAAAATCCGGTCCCCGTCGAAGATCTTCATGCCACCATTTTCACGGCGATGGGAATCAGTCCAAAGACGTCGTACGAAGTCGAAAAGCGTCCTTTTTTCGCGACCAAGGACGGCTTGGGGAAACCTGCAACAGAGATCTTTGGCTGAACCGCACTTCAAGCATGAACAAGGTCAACCCGATCACTTGAAATGCCTCTTGGGTCTGGGATGAGGTGAAACGGGGGACGGCAACAGGTTCAATTTTGCCGGACGTCGCTTGATTCGATAGAATTGGCACCCCTTGGCCACCGCTCGGGCAACGGCCCGACGCGTGAGCGTCGGTACTGCCGTTCGATTCTCTTGACCTCGACAGCGAGTTTCCCATGTTTCTCACCGGTACTCCCCCTCAATGCCAAAGCAAGACTCAAGCGTTTTTGGATCAGGAACATTGCCTGTTGATCGATGGTGAATGGGTCCCAGCAGCATCCGGCAAAAGACTTGAGGTGACCAATCCGGCAACGGGTGAGAAGCTGTCTTCGGTTGCTGAGGGTGATTCAGAAGACGTCCAGCGGGCGGTTTTTGCTGCACGACGCGCCTTTGAGTCGGGTCCCTGGTCCAAGGTCACGACCTCGGAACGAGGTAAGATGATCTGGAAACTTGCCGACCTTCTTGAAGCTCACTTGGATGAATTTGCCGAACTCGAATCCCTCGACAATGGCAAACCTCGAGCGGTTGCAGCCGCAGCGGACGTTCCTCTAGCCGTGGACCTTTTGCGTTACATGGCGGGTTGGGCCACCAAAATCGAAGGAAACACACTACCGATATCCGTCCCTTACATGCCGGGCGCGGAGTTTCATTCCTACACGCACCGGGAGCCCGTGGGCGTTGTTGGGCAAATCATTCCCTGGAATTTTCCCCTGCTGATGGCAGCCTGGAAATTGGGACCGGCCCTGGCCACAGGATGCACCGTTGTTCTGAAGGTCGCCGAAGAAACGCCGATGACCGCCCTTCGATTGGGCCATTTGATCCAAGAAGCTGGAATTCCAGACGGTGTCGTCAATATCATCACGGGTTATGGAGAAACCGCGGGTGCGGCGTTGGCGGCTCATCCCGATGTCGACAAAGTTGCGTTCACAGGATCAACCGAAGTGGGCAAGTTGATTGTTCAGGCCGCGGGCCAGTCGAATCTTAAAAAAGTGTCACTCGAGCTTGGCGGCAAAAGCCCCAACATCATCTTGCCGGATGCGGATTTGGCAGCCGCGATTCCAGGCGCCGCAAACGCGATTTTCTTCAATCACGGACAGTGTTGCTGCGCAGGCTCAAGACTTTACGTTCACCGCAGCCAATACGGTGAAGTGGTCAAGGGGATTGCGGAGCACGCGAAAAGCATTCAGATGGGACCCGGCATGCATCCCGATTGCCAGATGGGTCCGATGGTCTCGCAGATTCAACAGGATCGGGTCTGTGGATTCATGAACTCCGGGTTAAGCGAAGGTGCGGAAGCGGTGACCGGTGGACAGCCTGGTGAGGGCCAAGGGTACTTTGTGGAGCCCACTGTCCTGATCAATACGCGTCCCGAAATGTCCGTCATCCGCGAAGAGATCTTTGGGCCCGTCGTCGCTGCCGTTCCCTATGACGATGAAGATCAGGTCATCGCCGTCGCCAATGACAGTCAATACGGCCTCGCAGCGGCCGTCTGGACCCGGGATATTAGTCGAGGCCATCAGGTGGCAAAGCAACTCCGCGCCGGGAACGTCTGGATCAACTGCTACAACGTCTTTGATGCCGCGCTACCCTTTGGTGGTTTCAAGCAATCGGGCTGGGGCCGCGAGATGGGGCACGATGCCCTGGAACTCTACACCGAAACCAAAGCGGTGACCGTGCAACTCTAAATACGGATGTCGCCAGCAAGTTGACTTCCAGCAAGTTGACTTCCAGCACAACGAATCGCCTGAAAGTGACAGCACCAGGGGGAAAGAGACAGGATTCAACGCCCTCACAAATCATTCTTCAGGGTTTCAGACCAGACTATGATCACGCCGCTTGTTCGATAAAAATGAGAGTCAATGCCGACGGAACTTTCCGTCATCGCGAAGGAAACGTCTTGGGTTCAGGAGTACTCCATGAGATTCAACTCAGTCTTTTTGTCAGCGACCTTCCATGCGGTA
>JAKVCA010000012.1 GCA_022448315.1 Pirellulaceae bacterium
TGGAGCACGCCGCAGACAGTAACTGTCTCAGCCATTGTCGATAATGTTGTGGATGGCGGCGATGCTCAAATTTTCCCGCGACAACGGCGCCAGGTGACTAGTGTTCGTGGCCCACTCTCGATTCAGGGCGGTCAGGGTGACGGCAGCCTTCCAGCACTCAACAATCCGTTACTCCTGCCATGGGAAACAAATATCCCACCGCCCGATGGAACACTCTCCAATGACGCAATCAATAGCGACGGAAAAGGCACGCTCACCGACACCACGCATGAAACAATCAATCCAGACACGCTCGCCAAGGCGAGGGGTTTCCCACGGTCCGGTTGGACTAACAATATTGACGGTTACACGTTTACGATGCTCGACGGCGATGCCGCCGGACTTGAACGGATTGTCCATGGGGTGGATGCAAATGGAGTGGTCACGTTTACCCAACCCTGGCCTGCAGGCAAGCTTCCGAAGAACGGGGATAAGTACTATTACGTCCACGTGAACCCCAACTTGCTGGTCTCTGAACGAGACCAGGTCGACACACTTTACCTACACAACCAGGAGAGCGTGGCCACCACTACCGGCCATCTTGAACGAACGCTCGTTTCCGGCCTGGGCATGGGACCGAATAGGTATATTGGCGATCGTTGGTTATCGGGTGGAATTCGTTACGACAATCTGGAATCGGTCCGTATTGAACTCGGATCGGGTGCTGACGACTTTGCGATCGCTTCGACGCATGCGGGAGCAACGACCGTGTTAACGGGCGCTGGAGACGACCATGTCGATGTGCAAACGATCGCCGGAAATACGAGTGTCCTCACCGAAGCTGGTTCGGATACCGTGGACGTCAGCAGCCAACAGCAGTTTATTGATGAAATTGCGGCCCTGTTAACGGTGGATGGCGGATCTGTGGCAGAAACTCCAGGAGATGGAGATCAGCTATTGCTGGATGATAGCCAGGACTCCCGGGCCGAATCCGGGACGATGACGGAGAACACGCTGACCGGCTTGGGGATGCCGAGCGTGGCCGAAGTTCAATTGGTGACGGTTCAAGCGCAAGTGGGAACTTTTAGTTTGGCTTGGTCTGGCATGGCGGAGGGCGTAACGAGCACGACACGCGGCTGCGCTTTTACCGTTCAGGACGACCAGGTTGGAGTATTCACGTACGAGGAAGGTCAGGAAGACGACATTGAAGGGTATCTGAACGGTCTCTTGGAGCTGGGCTCGGGTGACGTTCCGACAATTAACGTCAGGGAACATGTGGAGGTGCGGAACCAGCAGGTGCGCTCCATTGGTTATAGCGTCACGTTCGGTGGAGAACTGGCCGGTTGTGACATGGCGGAGATCGTCTGGGCTGACCAAGCTGCGTCGCAGCTTATGGGATACACGGGAGCATCGGCCGGAGTTAAGGTGGAAGAACTCCATCAAGGCGCGTTAGATGCGGGCATGAATACGGTGCAGACGCTCGAATTCTCAGCGTCCAGTAATGGGTTTGACTTTGAACTGTTGGGATATACGCAAGCTGGCGGAGAACGTGTGGCGTTGAGTATTCCCCTGAGGCTTTCCTCGGCTGCGACAGAGGCGGATTACCGTAGTCAACTCGACCCCATTTTTAATCCGAATAATTCCAACTCTGATTTGCCACACACGAATAATATCGACGTTCAGTATTACGACAATGTGCTCCAATTGACCTTCCAAGGTGAACATCGGCACTCGCGTCTGGATTGCGCAACCGATATTGTGCCGGTGCAAAGCACTGACGAAATCTTCTGTCATACGAGGTTAGATGGGATTGATTATTATGGATTTGAAAAGATCGACATCGCTCTTGGGGACGGTGGCAATACCTTTAATGTCCAAGGCACGGACCACGATGCGGTGACGAATCTCGAGACAGGTGAAGGGTCAGATCGAATTTATGTGTCCTCCGATGCAGCGGGCGATCATACCGATGCGAGTCAGTCCCATGGCGATCTTGCCCAGATCCGTGGCACGTTGAATATCGAAGCGGGCGGAGGTGTCAACGCGCTTTACGTAAGTGACTTTGACAGCACCGCCGCAGACACGAAAATCGAAATCTCTAAAAATGCGATCCAGGGATTCCTACCGGGTGCCACAGGTTCCATAACGTACACAGCCACGGGAGGCACCTTCGAGGACGGTCTCGTTTACTGGGCCGGACAGGGTTCGGACGGCATGGTGATCCATAGCGTCCGTCAACAAGCCCTCGAACAAACGGTGATCTACCCGAACCATGGCGACGATACGCTGGTTGTCGAAGCGGCAGATTTAATCGTTGAAACTGCTACTTCAACGGGCGCCTCGCATCAACCGTTGCAGGACGCCTGGGGAGATCCCAACGCACGCCGGTTGCGAATTCACGCCGACGTAGGTAATGACTTGATCGACGC
>JAKVCA010000120.1 GCA_022448315.1 Pirellulaceae bacterium
CGACGGCTGGCTTCTCCGGTGCGAGGTGCTCGACTGTTCGCTGACTCTCACCCGCGATACCGACATTCTGGAAGCGGCCCGGCTGTTCGGGTGGTCGGCCTGTGAATGCGGCCTGACCGACGGAACAACAGCCTGCTTACATAAGACACCCGAGCTGATGCTGGAACAGGCTCAGCAGTTCCTGGTCGCAAACAGGGAAATGGAGGCGGACATCGTGCCTTCGCCCTACTGGTCCGGTCGACTGGAAGACAACCTGTAGTCGCTGTGTCATTCGACTGAAAACGCAGTTGTCTCAGTTTCTTCAGTTCGGCAATCCAGTCTGACCCACCGGTGTCGGTGTCGTGCGAGAAAGCCAGAAGTGTTCCCACATGAATGCGGGGGGCCGTCAGTTCCCGTCGAATACTCCTGCGAGGAACAAAGCCACAAGCAGGATTCCGCAGAGGATGAGACCCGTGATATAAACGGCAAGGAAGGTCGTCCATTTCCCTGAGCAGCAAGTCTCCCAACTCCCGTGGTTGCTCGACTTCAGCATGCGGTCAGCTCGGTTCTGAACCATCCGCAGGACGGAGAGTTTTCGAACCAGCCGAGCGGCCGGGCACGGTCAGTGCGAGTTGTTTTCTTTTGCAAATTGAGACCTCTGCTCAGTGCCGAATCCCTATCTCGCTATAAGATGGTCCACTCCAAGATGGGTGAAATTCCTTGTGCGCTGTGGCACAACAAACGAATAGGCGATGTACTCAAGCTGGGGGAAGGCTTGCAGCACAATCCTGCACTTCTCCTCGTGGTCCCGACTCCATGACTCAAGCCTTCCCTTGCTCTTTCGCTTTGCTGTCATCACGTGTATCCCAATGCAGGATCGTTTGGGGATACAAGCGTTTTTATAGGCGGGCCGACGTTGATATTGAGTTTTGAGGGCCGAACATAGCCACTCGTTTGTCGCAACTACTGCCAAGGCCCCGCACGTAGCTTGTAGAAGTGGGCCGAGCAGGTCTCGGTCGTCGTCAGGCCCCTTCACTTCGATTACGTTCAAATTTCCATTTGATCGGACGCCAAGACCGTCAGGAGCGATCCGACTCTGGCTTCCGGGGAAGAACGGGTTTTTAGCAGCTGGAATTGTAAGTGTCAGTTCCATGACTGCAAAGCTGAATTTAGTGTCACTACTCCCTGTATCAACGTACTGAATACGTCCATCCTTACGAGACCACTCAAGCATGGCGGCTTGCCAAGACTTGCCCTCTTGAGGCTTGAAAAGTCCGTTTGCATCCTTGTCGTCATAGGGGTTGAGTTTCCCGTGTTTGCTATTGATCTTAGAGAATCGAGATCTCCAACTTTGAAACAATGCTTTGAGTTGCTGCGTGTCACCGTTATGCAGCGGCTCTTGACACTGCAACTTGAAAACCGCAAGCAATCTGTCCTTATCATCATGCTCGACTAGGCCGTCCTGTACGTTCAATGATTTGATGACGAGTCGCCAAAACGAATGCTTGTTTAATGAAATGTTGTTGTAGCATGGAAGCTGATCAAACTTGGATTCCGGCTGAATCGCAAGCCTTTCAGCGTCAGAAACTCTTAGGTCCTTGATTACTTCATAGCTTTGGCTGGAGTATCGCCGAAGGCGAACTTTGTTTCCTCGCTTGCTCCAAAGAAGCCATGAGTCGTCACAGACGTTAGGCAAAAACACACACTGCTTAGATGAACCGGGCATCGCCTACACTTCCCACCACTGGTGATCGTTCTTGATTTCCACTCGATCTGACAACTCCGCAAAGCCATCCCGGTCTTCCAGGTGAATCGGGATGACTCGTCTGGCAGGGATGGCATCAACGAACTGGCTCAGTTCGTCCACCGTCGCATGACCGGACGTATGGATATGCGTGCGTTCGATTCCAAGTGCTTCCATTTGTTTGAGTTCTTTGTGACTGCGTTTGACGTAACCATACCAGACTGAGCTGATCAAACTTGCCCCGTTCAGGCATTGCGCCCGCTCAAGGTCTTTCAGCATACTGGGACGGAAGATCATGACCGAAGTAGACGCTGCTTCAGCCAGGGCTTCTGGGTAAATGCGATGTGGATAGTGCCGGTTCGAAATGTGGAATGCCTTTTCCCGTTTGATTTTCTGCTTTTGACCGTAGGGCAGAAAGACCGTGACGCCTTCCTTGCCCGGCTTTGGCAGTGCATCGTCGTC
>JAKVCA010000121.1 GCA_022448315.1 Pirellulaceae bacterium
CACACTGATCAGTACCTCCTCCACATCCTCCAGAGGACCACCGAGTCCGTGATTTCCCAGATCGTTGATCGACACCTCTAGCCGTGCCTGCCCCTGAGTATCGTTGAAATCAGCATCTGGCCGGAAGGTCACCGTTTCCAATGCGGCCGTCACGTCCTGCAAAGCACCGGTGAATTTAATTAATTCCTCATCTGTCGCATCCGCACCAAACTCGTATGTCAATCCTGGTGCCGAAACAATACTCAGCACACCAAAATCGGCGGCCAACGTCACCTCCACGTCATCGGTCACCGCGATATCCAAATCGCTCACTGTGATCGCGTTCGCAAACGCATCAGAAAATTCGAGTGTCGCATCTTCACTCACAGCCTGATCCGGAGGTACCGAGACAAGAGGTGGATCATTCACTTCCGTCACGGAAATCAGTATCGTGTCGGAGTCGGTTTGCGCGCCACCCTGACCGGTGTTTCCCCGATCGCTGGTCGTGATCGTAATCCCCGCCGCGCCTTGAGCAGCATTGAAATTCAAATCTGGAGTGAAGGTCACGACTTCCAGCGCCAGATTGACGTCGACGAGAGATCCTTCCAGGATCATTAAACTATCGTCGAACCCACTGCCAACGAGCAAATTAACATTGGCACTCGTCAAATCGACACTCACAACACCATTCGTGGGCAGGAGCTGCACTTCCAGCAGACCGCCACCTTCATTCACGTCGACATCGTTGACACTGATGAGATTATTATTGGTCGCCGAGAAAATCAGAGGCATGTCTTCGGTGGCCGTCTGCATAGCCGGCAGCAGATGTTGCGGTTCATCATTAACCGGAACCAGATTGATCGTCACGGTCTCTTGATCGGTTAAGGAGGGACCCGCCGGCGAGTTGCCGAGGTCATCCGCGGTGATCGAGACATGCGAAACACCAAGGTTATCGTTGTGATGCTCGGCCGGATCGAATACCAAGCCGTTCAAGGCGGCGTTGACAGCGGCCAAACTGCCTCGAATCGTCACATTAGTTTCATCCTGCGCGTCCGCATCCCCAGAGACATAGGCCAAAGCCGGCACGTCGACCGCATCGAGACTGATCGTGCCACCCACTGCGGAAACAACCACTTCGATTTCGCGGGTGCCCGCCGGAACTGCCTCATCGAGATCAACATCTTCGATCGAAATCACATTGCCAAAGGTACTGGAGAATTCAACTTGGGTATCCTCTAAGTTCAGCTGTGCTGCCGGGACGTGGACAACCGGCGCATCGTTGCGAGGGCTGACCGAAATCAACACAGTTTGCGTGTCGGTAGTCGGATCTCCGTGGTCCAGACCAGTCTGGCCGTGGTCATCGGAATGTACCTCGAGCGAAGCATTTCCGAGCAAGTCATTGAAATGGGGGGCGGGTGTAAAGGTCGTTAAAGCGAGTGACCGATTGACCGACTCGATCGATCCGTTGAGCGTCACCAGCGTCGAGCCGTTCCCCGTCACCACCACGTCGGGATCCAAGACAACCGTCACCGTGCCGTTGGTGGCGGTCAGGTTGACCGAAACATCCAAGCCTGCCTCGGCCGCATCAACATCCACCATTTGAATGGCATTGCCATTCTCTGCCGAAAAGATCAACGGCACATCTTCTTCGGTCGCTTGTGAACCAGACACCTGGCTGGCCGGTCCGTCGTTGACTGCCTCGACCCCAATATTGAGAACGTCCACATCCAACATTGGTCCCGGACCTCCGGCATTGCCTAGATCGGATGTGGTCATCTGTATCTGCGCCGTTCCGCGCAAGTCGTTAAAGTCTGGATCGGGCTCGAAGATCAATCCGTCCAACGCGACGTTGACCTCATCGATATCTCCCTGGAACGTGACTGTATCGCTGCTGGTCGCACTCCCGTTACTGACGGTAACGCTGCCGGCCGGATTTAAAGTCACCTTGCCGTGGACCACATTCAATGTCACCTCGACGTCACTACCCGCTTCCAATCCTGTAATTTCAAGATCGCTCACCGAAATTGCTGTATTGCTCGCACTATCCAAAGTCAGTGGCGTATCTTCATCTGTGGTCAGGGTTACATTGGCCAGATCAATCGAAATCCCATCAATCGAATTGAGCGGAGGATCATTGATCGCATGGACCACAATGTTAATGATATCGATGTCGGTGTCGCTGACTCCTGGTTGGGGATTTT
>JAKVCA010000122.1 GCA_022448315.1 Pirellulaceae bacterium
CGCTAACGGAACGTCCCAATGGTATCTGCACGTACTCAGATGACGACGGCCGGTCCATGCAGCCACTCATGCTCGAGTATCCTCCCCAGCAAGCGATCGAGTTGCTGAAACAAGTGATTCGACAAATGCCCCGCAGTCGTATTGTCACTTCCACTGATGATTACCTCCATGTGGAATGTCGCAGTCTCCTGTGTGCATTTGTGGATGATGTCGAATTTGCCATTGATGAGGCGGGTAAACGAATTCATTTTCGCTCTGCTTCCCGAGTGGGTTACTCTGATCTTGGCGTGAATCGTAAACGCATGGAGGAATTTCAGCGGCGTTACCAGCAATTAAGGGAGCGGCTGCCAAAGTGAGTTGGTGTGGGCCAGAGGGCAGAGTACCGTCGTCATCCCACGGGCCGCGATGAGTTCAGTACAAAAGGCACAGTAAAATTAATGGCGTTCAATCAAGGTAGTTAATCAGCATGAGAATGAATCGAGAAGCGATCGAAGCGGTTATCCTGGCGCGTGAGCCCTATTTATGGCTCGACGAAGTAATTAGCATTGATGATGATTTGATCCAGGCACGCAAATATCTCGACAAAACGTTGCCCGTATTTCAAGGCCATTATGTGGGCTTTCCCCTGTTTCCGGGGGCCTTGCAATGTGAGGCAGCCTTTCAAGCGGCCGCCGTGCTGATCGCCCGGACGCAGCCGGTAGAGCCCAGCTGTGTGCCTGTGATTGGTCGCGTTGCCAACGTGAAATTTCGGCAGTTGGTGCGTCCCGGAGACACGATTGATATCGAGGTCCAGAGGCGGGCGGTTCTTGGGCAAGCGATTGAGCTGCGGGGTAAGGTGTCGGTGGGTGGTGTGACGACCACGGAACTCAATTTTGTTGCCACCCAGGCTGCCATCCCGGGCGATTAGCCTGTGGGTTGGTGTGGCGAACAGAATTTGTCAGCCCACAGGATTAATGTTTAGCCAGCTGCGATAAGGTTGTTTTCTTGAAATTTAGAAGACGCAAGTTAGTCCCGTTCCAGCATCAGGATCTCACCGGTTGCCACGCTGGTCGTGTACAGGTTGCCACGAGTGTCCAACGCTACCGCCGTTGGTGCAAATAAGTCAGCCAGGAGAGTGGTGATCTCCCCGTCTTCGTTGATGGAAAGAATGCGTCCTGTGCCTGGTTGGAAGAAATCGATGTTGTCACTCCATTCTCCGATGGAGACGAGTATCAATGCATCGTTTTCGGGGTCTAAGGCGATATCGACGATGTTGCTTAGCCCCTCGATAAAAACTTCCATCTCGCCGTTTTTGTCGAGACTCCAGATGCGAGCAGCTCCTGGTTGAAAGGGATACCCCGTCAGTTGCGCGACAAAAAGAATCGGACGATTACCACGTTCATCATTAATTTTGAAACCACCGGCCTCAATGATTTTTGTGGGTACCGCGTCCACTTCATTAGGATTTTGATCGCTTCCCAAATTGACGGGGGGCAACGTTGCAAAGAGTTGGAAGTTTCCCGAACCGCGTTTTCGTTTGAAGACGGCGTTGGCAAAGGCATCGATGACGTAAAGCTCGCCGCGAACCTTAGCGATCGAATAGGCGTTCGAGTCGTCATATCCCGCCTCCAGAGTGGCAGTGGCAATCTCAAAACTTTGCCGGACGGCAACGCTGTCAAAATTATTGGTAGGTCCACCCATGGTATGCGGTGCGGAGTCTCGGCGACGCCGACTGATGTCCAATTCATAAACCGATCCCATGGTAGGAACGACGAACGAGGGCGGTCCGCCTGTGACGAGCCAGAGCGAATTGGCCCCCGTCGTGAGCAGGTGATGGGCACCGGCGGGTTCGCCCACGGCATTTAACGCCGTTCCCAGTCCGGTGAGAAATGGAATGACGGTTGGATTGGAATCTCGCAAATTCAAATAGGAAATGCGACCGTTAAAGGCCACGGGGGGGACACCAACGGGGGTAACACCCATCTCGCTGACCCACAATCGTTTGCTGCGATCGACGGCAAGTCCGACGGGTTGGGCGAGGCCGTCCGCGAGTACGCGGACCTGGGCTTGCAGCGTTGCGCTGGGGAGGACGCTAATGGCAAAAGCCAGCAAAATTCCGCTACACAAAAACCGCCACAAATTGTTGCTTTGTCGTTGCA
>JAKVCA010000123.1 GCA_022448315.1 Pirellulaceae bacterium
AAGGACCATCGCGTCAGGTGTTGTCGGTCTTTGATCAGCAAGCCCCCTTCGATGAGCACAGGCGGAGCCCAGGTGTGATCTTCAGCAACCCGGTACGACGCGATCTGTTCGTAGTTCTCGGGTGAAGCGTTCAGGACTTTCAATTCCCCCTTGTTCGTCAGAGCGACAATCAGGCCAATCGCGGAAAGGAAGGTGACGTTTTCTCCGGTGCGAGGTGGGCCTTTCCAGAGAATGTTGCCGTTATTGGTGTCAAGACAGAATAGCCGACCGCTGTCGTAATGTGAAAATCCGTAAAGTTGATCTTGGTTCATGACGGCGGAACTCATATCAAGGGCCACGCGGGTTTGATGCCATGCTTCGGTGACCGTCCACTTACCGTCTTTTCGCTGCGGACGAATGCTGCGGATGCCGCGATTTTCTCCTCCGATCAGAATGCTGCCATCGTGAATCGCGGGAGTCGGCATGTTTTGATTGGATCCCACGTGCGGAAGCGGGAACTCCCACAGGAATTTCCCCGTCCGACACTCAACTCCGACAACGGCGCGATGATTCCATTCAATCAACTGTTTCACGCCGCCCAACTCCGCAAGCAGTGGAGAGGAATACGACGCACCGTCCTCGCCGTGTTTCCAGACCTCCTTGCCCGAGGCAGTATCCAATGCGACCAGAACTCCTGCGTCATCGGTCCCAAAATGCACGATCACCCGGTTGTCGTCCACAATCGGCGACGTTGAGGCGCCCCAGTTGGGGTAGCACTTTCCGAACTTCTCCTCGTAGTTGCGCTGCCAGATTTGTTCGCCGGTTGAGGCTTTCCACGCCGTGAGTGTTCCATCGATACTCAGGGTGAAAAGCCGTCCGTCCGCATACGCGGGACATGATTTTGGACCTTTACCGTGATACTCCCCGCCGCCAGCCACTTTGAACGGCACAGCGAAGCTTTTTCGCCAATGGACCTCGCCCGTCGCCCGGTCCAGTTTCCAAACGACTTCATCTTCGCCCTGACGAGCATGTTGGAAAATGTCGTTTCCGACGACAATCGGAGTCCCGTAACTGGTCCCTACCTCCACGGACCATATCTCTGTCAACTCGCTTGGCCATGTGCTGGGTGGCTGAAAGTCTGCTGCCCAACCATTCCGGTCGGGTCCCAGCCATCCAGTCCAGTCATCGGAACCGAAAACTCCGCGGCTGGTCGAAGTCAAGGCAAGAAGTGAGGCCAGCAGGGCGACGCAATCATTTTTCTTCATCGATGGCTTTCCAATTTTTATGACTGTCAACTCAAAGACGCGACCGTTGGAAGACTTGGTTTGAAGGGAGGCTGAGCGTCGAAATCTTGAATACTTTCGGCGTGAGCCCAGCCTAAATTGACGCTTTGACTCGTTCAAATGTAAACGATCTGCCTGAAAGTCAAAAGTTTTAAACCACTCGTGGGTTTACCCTGCAAATCGCGGATGGGGGTTTTCTCCCATGATCGTTCAGCGGCATCTGAACGACCTACCCTCGATACACCGGTCGCTCTTGTTGGAAGTGGATATTTTTACTCGAGATTTATCCCAGTTTTGCTCCGGTTTAGAATTTCACGCTCGGTACAAACTCGGATTTT
Source organism: Pirellulaceae bacterium (assembly GCA_022448315.1). Classification (GTDB taxonomy): domain Bacteria; phylum Planctomycetota; class Planctomycetia; order Pirellulales; family Pirellulaceae. Next base: position 1,601 of record JAKVCA010000123.1, read on the forward strand.
GCTAATGGAGCTCATCGCTCGTTGTGGATGCGTCGTCCTGGCATGTGGGCTAGTCAATGGCAGGACTTCAGTTAACTTGAGAGCGGAGCGGAGCCGCCATTGAGTCCGTGTACTTTGCAATCCTTTAGACTTCAGAGGTTCGATCATGAAGATGGAAGAGTTATTTCAATTCGAAGGCGACACGTACTGCTTTGAGTCCGCCAAAGTCACCAATGTATCCTTGAGTGACGAAGGCGCATGCATGAACGTCACGGGGCACCAGAGTGATTACGGCATCATTTACCTGACCTACAATTTTAAAGAGAATCCGAATCATGAGACGCAAGGCTCGTTTCATGGAAAAGCGGTGGGCATTGCAGGTAACGGTGCCAAAAACGTGGCCGATCTTAATGGCGTTTGGGTGCGTAAGGAGCACGTACTCACCATGTACAGTCTCGACGACGTATCCGATGGCAATCTATTTTTCGCCCTTATCAAAGTCAGCTTGGCCGAAGAAACCGCTGAGATTTATTTTTCCAATTTC
>JAKVCA010000124.1 GCA_022448315.1 Pirellulaceae bacterium
GAAAAGGTCTTCTGACAATTGAACACCATAGTCCTCGAAGCGCTCGATAAACGAGGGTTTCCAGCCAGTCGTGAAGAATTGTCCCTTCGCAACGCCGTTTTCATCGAGTCCCTGCTGACGGAATCCAAAAACGCTTTCCAACTTATATTCACCATGATCGGCGTCGACAATTTCACAAACCTGCATCACGCGCCGCACACCACCCTTCAATCGAGAGAGGTGAACCACCAGTCGAATTCCAGCAGCGACATACTGTCGCACCACAGGGATTGGCAATTCGAATCCGGTCATTGCCACCATCATCTCAAGTCGTTTCAGTGCATCTTGGGTATCGTTGGCGTGAATTGTCGTCATCGATCCTTCGTGACCCGTATTCATCGCCTGAAGCATATCGAGGGATTCAGCTCCGCGGACTTCGCCGACGATGATTCGGTCAGGCCGCATACGAAGACTGTTCCGCACCAGATCCCTTTGGGAGATTTCGCCTGAGCCCTCAGTGTTGGAATCACGCGTCTCCAACTTCACAACGTGGGAATGTTTCATGGAGAGTTCTGCTGAATCCTCAATGGTCACGATCCGTTCATCCGAGGGAATGGCTGCGGAAAGGGCATTGAGAAGTGTTGTCTTTCCTGCACCGGTTCCACCGGAGATCAAAACTCCGATACGTGCAGCAACGCAGGCGGAGAGGAACTCCACAATGGGAGCACTCAATGAGCCATTGTCCTGCAATTGCGGTAACTGCAAACGATCAGTTGCAAATCGCCGTATGGACAACTTCGGTCCATCCAGTGCGAGAGGGGGAATCACGGCGTTTACACGGGAACCGTCCGGTAATCGGGCGTCGACCATGGGGCTTGCTTCATCAACGCGTCGCCCCACCTTGGATACAACACGTTGAATGATCCTCATGACATGAGCGTTGTCGGCAAACACAATGTCGGTCTTTTCAAGACGCCCCTGACGCTCCACGAACACTTCCTCAGCGCCGTTAACCAGAATATCGCTGACGGACGGATCTGAAAGCAGTGGTTCGATTGGACCAAGCCCAAAGACTTCATCTGCAAGTTCGTCAATCAGCTTGCCCTTATCATCCTGACTCAGCTTCAGCCGACGCTGCTTGTAAATTGCATGACCGAGGTCCTTGACCTCGCTACGCATCTGTTGATCGTCGATTAATCCGACGGCGGCAAGGTCGAGTGACTCCACCAGTTCCTCATGGATTGAGGTTTTGATGCGTTGAAACTCACGTGGAGACAAAGGATCGTTTTGACGTGTCGTTGAGCTAAGGATCATGACGAACACTACTCATAAAAAGATGACGAGGATGGGTGGCTGAGTGCCAAAAAATCGAAACCGTACTCACTCAATCTCACTGATTATTCCCGACGGAGCTGGTTTTTGCTGATGTCGGTGTGATATTCGGCGATGGCTGAGGATCCACAGGTGGCTCCTCTTGTTCAGCCACGCGGGTCACAAAATTCATCGAGTTTCGCTGCGTTTCAAAATCGACTCGTGAAACTCGTTTTCCTCGAAAAATTTCCATTCGGTGTTTTTGTGGCGAAGGGATATTGAGGACTTCGGTCAACGACAGAGGATTCTGGCTCGCAAAAGAGATTTCATCGTCAGGATGTCGTAGGGCCAAAGCCAACGTTCCCCGACCATCGACGACCCGCAGCGTGGTCGCATCATCCGGCACAACTTCCAAGGTTACCCGTGCACTCTGGGTGGCACCTCGATTGGCAGCCGATCGCCGACCCTCAATCGTATTGTCATCCACCGCGAGGACCTTGACGCGTTCGAGCAGCGTCACTGCCACTTCAGGTAGCGGTTCACTCTCAGCACCTCGATTGCTGGTCGCCTGACTTCGAAACAGGACATCCACCCAAGTTCCGGGAGTCGCAAAACCGGCAACAGCCGAGTCCATTTCCACTGGGACAGTGATGGCACGCATCCCGGGTTCCAAAAGCTCGGCGACGCCTGGTCCCATGCCTTCCGGATAGAAAACATT
>JAKVCA010000125.1 GCA_022448315.1 Pirellulaceae bacterium
GATTGTTTTTGTAGAATGTGGTTTGTGTCGGTGAACGAATGAGACGGTGAACTAAATTGAATTAAAACTGACATTATAAGCAAGGCATTACATTAATCATTTACTATATGGTTCGGTTCAGAGCACATTGACATTGGCATTGATTCGAGTGTTCCCTATCATTCATCCAACACCATCCATCCTCTATACATCATCCTGATGTCGACTCACTCACTCACTCCCTCCCTCACTGCTCCTCATCGTCGGCGCCATCCTCATCCTCAAAGTCGTCGTCGTCGGCGGTGGCGTCCTGATACTGCTGGTATTCGGAGACGAGATCGTTCATATTGCTCTCGGCCTCGGTGAACTCCATTTCGTCCATTCCCTCTCCAGTGTACCAGTGGAGGAATGCTTTGCGGCGGAACATGGCGGTGAACTGCTCGGCCACTCTTTTGAACATATCCTGAATGGCGGTGGTGTTCCCGATGAAGGTGGTGGCCATCTTGAGTCCTTTGGGCGGAATGTCGCAGACCGAGGACTTGATGTTATTCGGGATCCACTCCACGAAGTACGACGAGTTCTTGTTCTGTACGTTGAGCATCTGCTCGTCCACCTCTTTGGTGCTCATCCTGCCCCGGAACATGGCCGACGCCGTCAAATAGCGTCCATGGCGCGGGTCCGAAGCGCACATCATATTCTTGGCATCGAACATCTGCTGAGTCAGTTCGGGCACCGTCAGTGCTCGGTACTGCTGAGAGCCGCGAGAGGTCAACGGCGCGAATCCCGTCATAAAGAAATGGAGTCGAGGAAATGGCACCAAATTCACCGCCAATTTCCTCAAATCGCTGTTCAACTGACCCGGGAATCGCAGGCAGCACGTAATGCCGCTCACCGCCGCCGACACCAAATGGTTGAGGTCGCCGTAAGTCGGCGTCGTCAGCTTCAACGTCCTGAAGCAGATATCGTAGAGCGCCTCGTTGTCGATCACCATCACTTCGTCCGCATTCTCCACCAATTGATGCACCGACAGCGTCGCATTATATGGTTCCACCACGGTGTCCGACACTTTGGGCGACGGAAACACTGAAAATGTGCACATCATCCGGTCCGGGTATTCCTCCCTGATCTTGCTGATCAACAACGTGCCCATTCCCGACCCGGTGCCCCCTCCCAAAGAGTGCGTGATCTGGAATCCCTGGAGACAGTCACAGGATTCCGCCTCCTTCCTCACCACATCCAGCACCGAGTCGATCAGCTCAGCTCCCTCCGTATAATGCCCCTTCGCCCAATTGTTGCCCGCTCCGGTTTGACCAAACACGAAATTATCGGGACGGAACAGCTGACCAAAAGGCCCCGCACGAACCGAGTCCATCGTACCCGGCTCCAGATCCAACAGAATCGCACGAGGGACGTACCGCCCGCCCGTCGCCTCGTTGTAATACACGTTGATACGCTCCAGCTGCAGATCCGAATCACCATGATATGAACCCGTTGGGTCCACACCGTGTTCGTCGCTGATCACCTCCCAGAACTTGGCGCCGATCTGGTTGCCGCACTGACCCGCCTGGATGTGGCAGATCTCGCGCATTGTGCTGCTGCAAAGAGAGTTGAGCAGTAGTGGAGTGGTGGTGTGGTGGTGTGGTGTGGTGCGGTGTGGTAGGTGGTGGCTGTTTAGATTATTGGATAGATTGGCAATTCAATGCAGCAAAAGTATTGTATTTCTGCACTGATCGGTAGATTCACTTGATTATAGATAGATAGATAGATGATGATTCAAAACAAAGCAAGGATTGTTCGTTTGTGTTGTTGAGTGAAGAGAAAACAAATCTGAAAT
>JAKVCA010000126.1 GCA_022448315.1 Pirellulaceae bacterium
TCTCGGACAACAACATTTGCCAAAGGCAGGTTCCCTGTATTGGTGACAAAATAATCCCAAGTAACACTCTCACCGGGAAAAAGTTGAGGAACTTCGGTCCCGAAAGCGTCATCCGCGTCGATATCGTTGGTATGTAACTCGAGATGGATTCCAGGACTCTGAGCAAGATGTTCGAAATTTAATCTCTGAGGGCTCAGCAAAGTGCCAAACAGATCCACTTGGCCATCGACAGATAAGGCTGTGGGATCATCGATAATCGCTAATTGAATTGCACCCACCTGAGAGAAGTCTGCACCCTCGCCACTCTGGCTTGTGAAGGCCGGCTGATTGGTGTTGGCGAGTTGCTCGAAAAGAATGTCCACTGCCTCAACATCACTGCCAGTTCCGGTACGAGTTTCAGGAATGGTCACGATTGCTTTAGAGAAGTTGTCGGTACCCGAATAAACACCGATTTCGGCACGACCGCCCGAATGATCGGCCCAAATCCTTAACCGTAATCCGTGGTTTTGCCCACCATCTGTCACGTCAAGCCCTCCCAGACCGGTAGGATCCAAGCTGAAGGGATCTGCATCAAAACCGTCCCAGACGACTTGTCGAATGCCTTGCGCCCCGGCGGTCGTATCGAATTGGAGTAGTTGACCGCCAAACGCGTTGACCCGTAATGCCACTTCCCCACCAGTGCCTCCTGGGGTCCATGCTACGAACAGATCACGTTCTCCACCAATCGCTTCTGGGGCAGAAGTTGAAGATGACGCTACTGTCGGCTGAGGGCCCAGCATACTGACGGCATCGGTAGCAGTCTGAAACGTCTGAAAACTGTCGATGGAGGTCTCCCCATATCCGGCGACGTGTTGAGGAGTCACAACAAACGTGTGAATTTGTTCACTCGGATTGGGAAGGAGGCCTTTGAGTAGACTACGATTATTTGCATTGTCGGGTAAAAAGACATCATATTGCCCCGCTGCAAGTCGATCGAATCGGTAGGATCCCTCAGCATTGGTTGTCGTGGTCAGCGAAGTTCCAGACGTGACGTTTGTTTGATCGGTGCCCACATGTGGAGTTAGTCGAACTTCAACGTTGGCAATGCCAAGGGAGAGATCGTTGAATACCGACCCCAGCAGAGACGCCGCTGATAAGAGTTGTCGATCTTCCAATTCTTCGAGCGACAAATATTGCTTGTGTCTGTGGCCTTGATAACAAGACTTGGCCCAGCGGGCGTCTCGACGACGGAGAAGGCGGTTGATGAGATCTTTTATTTGAGGCATCCGTAGGATTCCTGCTTCAGTCCGTTGCAAGGGAAATCGTCGAACATCGTGTTCGTGGACGGAGAGCTACGCTCATCTATTCTTGTATCGGGCCGTCCTCGCAGCATTCTTTGTAAAGAAGGCGAATTCGGAATGTTCCGAATGTACGGTTAGCCTGAACAGACAAACAGGGTAAGTTTTGACGGCGACTGATGCGCCCAGGTACTGGGTCTGCTACCGGCGGTGTCGCCTATTTCTGGTGGTTTTAATGGCACTTTGGGCAGGCGTTTCAGCGGGAAGGGGGCAGGCTCCGATTTTCAGGCCCTGGTTTCTTCTGCGAGTTCCTGTGGGAATCTCTGTGATTAGCACACGCTCTAAATTCGAAAATCGAATCCGAGGTGGAGTCCTTGGGCCCAGAAATGGTCTTCCTGGAAATTGAATTGGGGAAAGATGGTTCCCATATTGGG
>JAKVCA010000013.1:0-1614 GCA_022448315.1 Pirellulaceae bacterium
TTCGGTGAGCATGTTGCCTTGGTCAATGTAAATGACCGTTTTCAGCGCGTCATCCGTACGGTTGAATCCAAGAAGGCAGAGATTGCTTGGTGGACACGCGTCATCGACCCGCCTCCTTTCGGAAATTTAAACTATGTCGTCGACAATAATGATCGCCTGGCCCTCCATCGCCGAGAGTTATTGGTGCGCCCTGATTTAAATTTCTACCAACCCGAGTTGGACGAACATATCATTGCCTGGTTTGGGAACTTACCCGCAGAAGGCGGTTCTTCGAACACTCTCGAAATCGGTCGCGAGTTGCTTGACTTCCTGTCACACTGTGACATTTCCGTGCGCATCCGTGAAAAAGTTGCCGTGACGGGACCTAACCGAGTTGTTTATGCCGTCGCAAATTCGCTGGAGGATTTAACTCAACGGGAAAACCGCTTTGCACACTTCCCGGTACTTTTGTTCAATCCCACAGTAACGCCTCCCGCTTCTCCTTTTATATGGGCCTCTGCCTCGGGAAATTTGCAGGATTACCCTTTTGAATTAGCCCGCGAACCAAGCTTGCTTTCCCATGGAACAAATCATGCCAGCCAATTGCGTAGTTTGACGACGTTGGATCGCCTCGTGCAGGGGTTTGAGCTCGTCGCTGTGACTATGGCCACCGGTTCCGTCTGGCAATGGCAACAAACCGGAACACAAACCGGAGAGGACACGATGCTCGCCAACCTACTGGCCTTCGACCTGAGAGTTTTTGATCCCGGAGCGCCGTTAGTCGCTACCGGGAAAGGGGCGGACGGGCAATGGGGAATCGCCGGCAATGATGACGACGGCAACGGTATTTTGGACGACGTCACCGAGGCCAATGCGGGCGGTTCCGATGACAATGCCACGACGTTAGTCCCTGGCGACGCGCGCTACGTCAATGTCGTCTTGGGCCTGGGCCCCTTTACAACCACCTTACCGACCGACTTCGTGGGACGTGGTGCCTATGTCGACCTCAACTACATGCAAGAGGGTTCCGCGCTAAACCCGGCGAGACGCAGTTTTACGAATCCTACAAGACAGTCTTTTTTTTCGGGGGTGCCAGCCTTTCGTGACCTGCCACCGGCAACGGGTGGCACACCAAACGGTATTTTTGATGGCACTCCAGAATTTTTTCTAGGCGGGATTGCCCAAGCATTCTACGACACCGGATCGTTTCGTTACGAACAAAACAACTTTAACGAGGACTTGGTAATCAATGGCGTCGATGATGACGGTGATACACAAGTGGACGAAACCGACGAAGGAGCCGTACTTGGTCTGGTAACCACCCCGGCGATGCTCAGCATCTTCGACCAGGGGAGCAATGGCCTTGACGACGACGGTCTCCACGGAATCGATGATGTTGGAGAAAGAGAAACTTCTTCGCCATACCCCTTTCCACTGCGCGGTGCTCAGATCACCGTGCGGGCTGTGGAACCGAGCACACGTCAAGTACGGCAAATGACCGTAATCGCCAATTTGAAGCCCGAATAGATCACAGTAAACCAGCCACGCATTTAAGGGCAGGGCGATTTCTCGCTGACTGTAATTGTTTTGTGCAACCCCGCCTCTTCAAAATCCAGACAATCGCTCGATCGGACG
>JAKVCA010000013.1:1714-2257 GCA_022448315.1 Pirellulaceae bacterium
TTCTTGTACTTCCGCTCCCTTAGCCAGAGGGCCATTCAACATGAATTCTCGTGCCAGCGTTTGCAGGTTTCATTTTTTTCAGGCCACCGCGGGACTATTTTTTGCACTCGCCTTGGGGGCTGGAAGCGGCTGCAACAACAACTCGTCCACTCCCACCAACGCCACAGATCTCCAAGACTTAACTGCCAGCACCCTTGAGGCAGAAGACAAATTCATCTCGCCCACAGGGCTGTCCTATGAAGACTTAACGGACGGCTGGATTTCGCTCTTCGATGGGGAAACTCTATTCGGCTGGACACCCCAGTCCAAAGCAGATTGGCAGGTTGAAAACGGTGTTATTACGGTTTCTTCCGGAGAACCGGGGCTACTTACGACCAATACTGAATTTACTGATTTTTTACTGAGTGTCGATTTTCGTCGCCACGCCGATGCAAACAGTGGTGTATTCGTTCGTACTCCTGCCGCCGTCACAATCGAAGACGTCACGACCACCACCTATGAAGTCAATATCGCCTCGAACGACAATCCATTTCCGACGGGAAG
>JAKVCA010000014.1 GCA_022448315.1 Pirellulaceae bacterium
CAGTCCAACACCAATCTTCACCCCGTCATCGGTCAAAACATGTACCGCTGGAAGGACGGACGCTTTGAGCAAATTGGCATGGGCTGGCTCAAGCATGGCTTCTACGCCCTGTCTCTTTCCGATTGTGGACCTTGCCAGGGCACCGACGGGACAACCTTGGGCATCAATTGCTCGGACCCCTACACCGCCAGCCGCAATGGTTCTCAGGGCGGCCTGGGCCCCAAGTACCAAGTGAACGCCACCACTGGGTACTTCCCCTATCCCCCCGCCAACCCGTCGTACTCCGGTTCGACGGCCCGGCGCTGCCGGGTCCCATCATCCGATGTGATCCCTTCGCAGAATCCCGGCGCGGTGTATTTCATGGAAGGCCAATACGTCTGCCCAGACGACTCGCCCGACGACACCGGTGATGCATCCAACAACTCTTCCCACCGCCGGCTGAACATGGCCTCTTCGGGTGCCATTTCCAGCTTTGCTGGCCCGACCATCCAAGAACTTCCGGCCATCGCGTCCTGGGACGACTTGGACCCCGAAGTCGACCTCCACGAGATTGAGATTCCCGGGGAAGGCACCGTTTGGTTTGGCTCTCGGGTGTTTGACGAAGGCAACGGGACTTACCGTTACGAATACGCCATCTTCAACCTGAACGTCGATCGTTCCATTGGATCTCTTCGTTTGCCATGGGATCCTTCCAACGTGGCCAATGTTGCCAAACACAAGGCTCCCGAGTGGCACTCCGGTGAAATGTTCACAAATGAATCATGGGACATGTCCATCTCGGGAGGAGAGATGGTGTGGAGTGCGGATTCCTACACCGCAAATGAAATGGCCAACGCTGTGCGTTGGGCAAATTTGCAAAACATCACAATCATCACCGAAGCTGAGCCAACCATTGGCAACGTCACGCTCGATTTCTTTAAGCCAGGGTCACCTGAAAATCTTCAAATTCAGACCAACGTCCCCGGAACTTCAATTCCGGTAGAGGCTGCTTGCTGCTTCTTTGACGGCTCCTGCACCACGGACTTCGCCAATGACTGCACCTCTGCAGGCGGGGACTATCAAGGTTCTCAAGTGGTTTGTGCCTCTGATCCATGCGAGCAACCCACCACCGGTGCGTGTTGTATCGGCATCGACTGCACGGATCTNGGCCCAGCCGCTTGCGCCGCCGCCGGAGGAACCTCAGCCGGATTGGGTACNCGATGCTCNGACAATGGCTGCGCGCCTCAGGCCTGCTGCCTGGGTTCTGGCGACTGCCTTTCCCTGCTTCCCGCGACTTGCCTTGCCGTGGGGGGATCTGTTGAGAGCACCGAGTGTGCTTCTGCCTCATGCAGCACACCATCCTGTGAGAGCGATGTTGACAACGATGGCTTTGTGAACTTCAACGACTTGATTCAAGTCCTGTCACGCTGGGGCGATTGTCTCGATTGCCCCGAAGACATCGATGCGTCAGGCACGGTTGATTTCAATGACGTGCTGTCGTTGCTTTCTTTCTGGGGCGAGTGCTAATCGACTCGCATTCACCCATAAAATGACGTCATGCAAAGACCGTCATTCCCATGTCAACGAACGCTCTTGGCTTTGGCCAAGAGCGTTTTTTGTTCACTCCTCCTTTTGAGTTGCCGGAAAGATCCAGCGCCCGTCAACAACCAAGATCGTCCATTGCTGGCCACAACCCTTCCCGTTGCAACAATGGTTGAGGCCGTCATGGGACAGCCTGTAGCCCGGCTGCTGCCCGACGGAACCGATGCCGCACAGTGGTCTCCGAGTGAGAGTCAACTGGCCCAAATGAGTGAAAGCTTCCTGATCAGCAACGGTCGTGGCTTCGAAGCAAAGCTTCGAAG
>JAKVCA010000015.1 GCA_022448315.1 Pirellulaceae bacterium
AAGAAATTCACGCCGCAGGGCCTGGCTCCCTCACGCTAAAATATCCGGGACGTGTGAGAGGGTTAGTTTCTTTCGGTCAGCCTATTCCTGTTCAGCAGGGTGACATGACAGAGAATTCATCGATAACACCTCGAGGAAAGATGCGCTCGAATCCGGAAAAAACCTCGAGAGCTAAAGAGGTATTCGAAGAGCATTCCATCATTCTGACGTCGCGATCGGCAACGCAAAGGCGGATCGACTCGGATGCCTGCCAACATTTCGTTGCGCAGGTTCATCGGCAAGTTCAGTCTTTTATCAAAGAAGAGCTGCATCAAGAGGACGTTTTTTTACAGATTGCGTATGCGATCCCCCCTGAGGTTCAGTCTCATGAAATGGGCGACCGACTCGTTTTGGACATCCAAGCCACTCCACTCGTTCTGACTCAAGAGCAGACGCAGCGATTGACCGACCGACTGACAAATCTTCGTATTCCTCGCGTGGTCGAGGGGCCGGTCAGTATGGTCGCCACCATCCCCTCGGTTGCTTCCGCAACCGGAATTGTTCCGCCGAAATTTCAACTTCCTTTTTTGAAATACTATACGAGACGAGGCCCGCAATCGCTCGATGGCATTGTGCTGAAAGCGGCGGGGATGGAGTGGCGTGAAAAACGTCGCCTCGTTCCCTTTTTCCTGAGACACAAGTTTGATCGCGGAATGCATTGGTGGAAGGAATGCAGGCGACATATCGCGAGTCAGACCCTGTTGCGGTGGAGAAATTGGCGTCGTGGAATTACGACTTTACCTGAGCGGATCCGGCAAAACCTTGGAAACGCATCGATCTCAGTTTTGTCGCATTGGCTGGATGAGTATCCGCGGTCGAGCGAATTGTTGAAGGCCCGTGGCATCGAAATGGCTTCCCGGCATGAATGGCTCGCCGCAGTGCGCGACTTCACGGCCTATCTGGTTCTGAACCCCGATGACGTCAATGTTCTATGCCGCCGTGGCGATGCCAGTTGTCGAAACAATGAATTTGGGCAAGGGCTGGGAGATTTTAAACGGGCATTGGAACTCGATCCAAACTCGTTTGAAGCTCGTCTGGGGCTGGCTTCCATTTACATCGATTTGTCTGCTTGGGATGAAGCAGAAAAGCAGTTGGGGGAAGCGATCGAGCAAAAGCCGATGACGTCCCAGTTGCATTTGATGAGATCGCTGGCTCGTGGGGGAAAAGACGACCTTTTGGGCGCGAAGCGAGATCTGGATCGATGTATCCAACTGGACCCCAATCATCTGGAATTTTACGCAAGGCGAGCACTGCTGCGTCAACAGTCGGGTCCGGGAAGCCGAGATGAAGAGCAGTGGCTTCGGGACATTGAAGCGGATCTGACCTGTCATCTGGATCTGCGTGACGATCAAGCCGCAGCATGGGCCCATCGCGCCGAGGTGAGATTGAAACTTCGAGACTTCAGAACCGCGCTCGCCGACTGTGCTGAGGCCTTGAAGTTGGATCCGGAGCTTGCGTGGGCTTATGGGATCAAGGCGGTTGTGCATCGATTTAGATCGGAATGGGAACTCGCCAATGACGCTTGTGAGAAAGCCATTGATCTGGGGCTCGAGTCGGCCGACGTTTATTTAAGCCGTGCGATGTCCAGGCAGGAGTTGGGACAGGCAGATGGAGCTTATGAGGACTGTAGCTCGGCGATCAGTGTGAATCCGTCACAACCCGGTGGTTATGAATTGCGGGGCGTTCTCCTTCTGGAGCAAGGGGATTTTGATGCGGCGATTTCGGACTTCACCGCAGCCCTCCAATTTGGGGCCGAGCCTGCAAGGTGTTTTGTTAACCGAGGCAATGCCCATCGTTTGAACCAAAATGTTTCTTCAGCGATCGTGGACTACGGTCGGGCCATCGAGCATGATCCCAGTGCGGTTCCCGCGTACTTGAATCGAGCTTTGGCGTTTGAGCAGGAAGGGCGATTCGAGGCGGCTCGCGAGGATACCGATCGTGCTCTGAATATTGACGGCGACTCGGTCATGGCCCTCGACATTCGAGGGCGACTGTGGCAAGAGGTGGGTCAACACGATCGGGCCATCGAGGATTGGTCTGAGGCACTGGCCAACCAGCCCGACTTTGCACCCGCTTTATTCAATCGAGGGCAACTGCTTATGCAGTTGCAACGGGTGGATGAGGCCGAGGCAGATTTTTCGAGGCTTGCAACACTCTGTCCCGATTGGCCAGTGGCTCATAGCAGTCGTGGCGGCGCCTTGATTCAACAGGGAGATATGGAGGCGGCCGAAGCGGCTTTTCGTGAGGCCATCGAACTTGACCCTGATGCCGAGGATTCGATTCGTCAACAGCGGCTATTGTTTGAGGCACATTATCACCAGGTCAATGAAAGATACAGCGAAACGGTCCGGATCGCATCGGAAGTCCTCGAGATGGATCACGAAAGCTGTTGGGCTCTACGATTGCGAGCGGGTGCCTATTGGTACAACGAGGAATACGTCGAGGCCGTTGATGATTTCACGCGGGTGATTGAGTCCGATGATGAGTCGGCGGATGACTATGCTGGCCGCGGGCAAGCACTCGCAGAATTAGGTGATTACGATCGCGCCTTGAGTGATTTGGATCGTGCTCTCGAAATGGCAGAAGCTCAGCCTTCGCCGCAATCGAAGGCTTACTCATTGAGCGGAAAAGGGCTCGCACTCGTGGGACTCGGTCGATATCAGGAAGCCCATGACGTGATCGAGAGGTCGATTGAACTATGTCCCGAAAATGCATGGGCACTCTATAACCGTGGACTGCTGGAATATGGTCAGGGGCAAAAGCCTCAAGCCGTAAAGTCGTTCGAGGAGGCCATTCGTTTGCGTCAGCCTGCATTGACGCCTCGAAAACGACAGAGGGCCGAGGCGTTTATCCGAAGGTTTTCGGATTCGGATTCGGTTTGATCAATCTGCGTCAGGAAATGGGACCCAGGGGCGTCATTTCTCGATTTGTCGGGATCAGCTGTCCTGCCTATCCTTCATGCACTGTCGCCCTCCGATACACTGTCGCCCTCCGCTGTTCTGGGACGACGCCGTGAACTTGAGGGTGTTGTTGGCACTACCAGTGACGTACCATGATCCAGCAGGTAACGTGCCGCATTTGCAACTTTATTGAAAGTGCTGTCCAGCATGGAATCGGGACTCGAAAATCGAGTGGTCTTGGTGACAGGTGCCAGTGGTGGCATTGGCTCCTCGATGGTCAGAGCTTTTCTGGCCGAGGATTCAAAAGTTGCGGTTCATTATGGGAACCAACGAGACTCCGCCGAGAAACTCGCGACAGAATCCGAGGGGCGTGCGAAAGCATTTCAAGCAGACCTTACCCAAGAGGCGGAGGTCGAGCGTCTTTTCGGTGATATTGAATCGGAACTGGGCCCTGTCGAATGCGTCATCGCGAATGCAGGAATCTGGCCGGCCGAAAATGTGCCGATTCATGAAATGACATTGACGCAGTGGAACAAGACGCTGGCAGTCGATTTGACGAGTGTTTTCCTGACCATGCGACGGTTTTTCATCGGGATCAGGAATTTCGAGTTGAAGGATCCTTCCGCCGTACTGATCGGATCAACCGCCGCCGTGTTTGGAGAGGCAGGGCATGTTGACTACGCGGCCGCAAAAGCAGGAATTTCTTACGGAATGCTTCAGACCCTGAAGAATGAGATTTCCCAACTGACTCGCTCAGGCCGGGTGAATGCCGTATGTCCGGGATGGGTCATGACTCCGATGGCAGAGAAATTTGCCGAAGATCGTGAGTCGAAGGCAAGAGCCCTACAGACCATTCCCATGCAGAAATTTGGGCAGCCCGAGGACATCGCGGCATCAGCCGTTTTCCTTTCGTCTCCACGACTTTCAGGGCACTTGACCGGTCAGCGTCTTGTCGCCAGTGGAGGCATGGAAGGCCGTGTGCTGTATCCTCCTGGTGAGTGAAATAATCGGTGAGCCCTTGAGGGGGCGGTTGCCATGATTTCTTATGTCCTCACAGAGCGATAGCCATGCGAGATATGCGAGTTGCTACCGTCCAGTTTCAGCACGAGAGCGGCAACAAAGCGGCAAACTTGAATACGGTGTTGCGTTTTGTTCGGAACGCATCGGAGCAAGGTGCGGAACTGGTTGTCTTCCCGGAGTGCTGCATCTCCGGTTATTGGCACCTTCGAAATCTGGAACGTGAAGCGCTTCTCGAATTGGCGGAGCCCATTCCGGAGGGCGAAGTGGTCCAACAAGTTCTGGCGTGGGCCCAGGAATATCAGATTTCCATTGGTGTCGGGCTCGTCGAGCGGGCAGGTGAGCAATTATATAACTCCTACGTTATCGCCATGCCTCACGGCGAAGTTCAGTGCCACCGTAAGTTGCATTGTTTTATAAGCGGCCATCTTGAAAGTGGCAGTCGGTATACCGTGTTTGATATGCCAAATGGCAATCGGGTTGGTGTCCTGATTTGCTATGACAATAATCTGGTTGAGAACGTGCGTGCCTGTGCACTGAGGGGCGCGGAGATCCTTATCGCGCCTCATCAGACCGGAGGTTGTCGTTCCAGTAGTCCCCATGCGATGGGGCCGATTGACCCTGATTTGTGGGAGTCCCGCGTAGAGCATCCAGAAGCGATTGAAGCCGAGTTTCGGGGGGATAAAGGACGCGGCTGGCTGATGCGTTGGTTACCTTCACGAGCTCATGACAATGGCTTGTTCCTGATTTTCAGTAATGGTGTGGGTCTCGACGATGGTGAAGTGAGAACAGGGAATGCGATGATTTTGGACCCGTATGGTAGAGTCCTTTGCGAAACGTCGGTGGCTGGTGAAGCGATTCTTGTCACCGATCTCGTCGCCGAACTCCGGAATCGCTGCACAGGAGTTCGGTGGCTTCAGGCTCGACGGCCTGAACTTTACGAGGACCTTGCTAAGCCGACGGGGCGCGAACGGTCAACGCGACAAGTTCGTTTTGATTCAGACTAACGCGTTCATGGTCGCGGTGGTGGGAAGCCAGAACCCTATGGGGCGGCTTGTGACCGCGAGTCGAAATCAGGCCGAGAAATTGACTTGCCTTGTGGACCTGCCGAAAAAGGACACCATTGAAACCACGACGAGTGAGACTTCCGCACCAGCGAGGTAAGGGCCTTGCTCAAATCGACGGTAGGCAAAAAAAGAGCACCTTCAACCGAGTCGGTTTCTGGTGCTCCTCAGAGGTCCTCATATGACGCTTGCTCGCAGAAGATGGGACCATTTCGTCAGCGTCTCCAGGCTCTGGTTGGTCTGACCTCAGTCAGCCAATTCTTTCAATGCATCGATCACCTGTTGATCATGACCGTCCACTTTGACTCGTTTCCAAAGCTTGGCCACCTTCCCATCGGCATCAATCAAGTACGTCGAGCGTTGGATCCCCATCGACTTTTTCCCGTACATGTTTTTTTCACGCCATGCACCATATTTATCTGCCATTGCGTGGTCCGGATCGGCCAACAAGGGGAAATTGAGACTGAATTTATCCCTGAATTTTACGTGACTCTCCACAGTATCGGGGCTGATACCGAAAACTTGGGCACCCAACGCCTTGATTTCATCCTGACGATCACGAAACGCGCAGGCTTCCTTTGTACAGCCAGGCGTGTCATCTCGTGGGTAGAAGTAAAGAACCACGGGGTTTCCTTTGAGTTCAGAAAGTTTGACCTTCGATCCGTCGTCTGCATGTAACGTAAACGCGGGTGCTTTTTTTCCCTCTTCAATCCAGTCCGACATCTGCTTTCCTCAAAAATTAAATTGTGGGGTTATCTTGGCGTTGATGAATTGATGGTGCCCCGACAAACTTGCAAATGATGATTCAGGGCGGTCATCGATTGAGTTTCGTCATCAAGGCCGTTCGACTTCGGATTATTGCGCGGGCGGGCGAAGCGACGACCAGTTTTCCATCTTGTTGGGACAGAAATGCTTAAAACACATTCGCAGTTATTCTCCACCATTGTGCTCCTCTCGCTTCTATGCTTCAACCTTACCGCCCGAGGCGATTCACTCAGGTTCCGCTGGATTCGATGTCTTGCTCCGTCAATTGCATCAAAAGCGATCGGCATAGCTCTTGGGATTCGTCTGCGGGCGACCGACAGGAACTCAGTCAGAATCGTGACCTCAGCCGGATTCAGTCGCCGTTAAATCGATGGGTGGGAACCGGTCGACCAGGTTTGAGGCAATTCAACGCGGTTGTTGCCACGACAAGCGAATTTCGATTCGCCAAATGTTCAAGCACTTTTCTGAACGTTGCTTCCAGGGTTTCCGGTGGAATGGCAATTCTCGCATTGACCACCAGTTCGGCAAAGCGTGTTCGATGCTCGGAGGCGAGCGATAGTTGAACCGGTTGATCATTACTGATGGCGTTTGCAACGGCGTAGGCGCCTTCTGCTTGACCGATGACTTTCAGGTGGGCTACTTCGGAACCCAGTTCGTGCATTTCGTCGACCATTTGTTGAAGCAAGTTTGTCAGGATCAAGTCGAGATCAAACTCCACTTCAGCTTGGATACTGATATTCGCGTTGAGCCATCCGAGTTCGGCTTCTCCCGCGGCATAAATGTCATAGTCAATATCCAGAATGCGACGGCAATGCTCTCCGGATTGATTCAAGGCCGTCATCAAACGGTCAATGTTTTCACCCGTCTTTGCCGAGATACAGAGGATTTCTCGACCCGGAAAATTCTGGTTCAACAACTCCACGAGTTCGTCTCGATCTTGGGTTGTCAGTTGATCAATCCGGTTGACGAGCAATAAATCAGCTTCTTCGAGCTGTTTGCGAAAGATGTACTCGGCTTGAGGAGAGAAGCCACGTTGGCCAGATCCGCGAAGAATTTTCTTTCCGTGACTCGGTTTGAGGATGACCGCATATGGACCAATTTCCAATTCCCGATTCGCGAATTGCATCAGGGGTTGAGCGACCGTGGCGACGAGATCCGTACAGCTGCCAACGGGTTCAGCCAGGATGATATCAGGGTGCTGACTCCCTTCGAGCTTGCCCAGCGTTTCTGTCAGTTGATTGAAACTGCAGCAGAAACATGCGCCTGCAACCTCTCCAACTTCGAAGCCCTGCGATTGGAGCAACTCTGTATCGACCAGGCCTGCTGCCTGGTCATTGGTCACAATCCCCACCGTCAGGCCCTGTTCCTGGTAGCGTCGCGCCAGTCGGGAAATCGTGGTGGTTTTTCCTGCGCCCAGAAAACCTCCAATCATATGAAAACGCGTTTTTCTGGTCATGTTGAGATCAATTCTGCTCTTCCGCATATTGCCAGCAGAGGGGTGTTGCCGAGACCTGTCGGTGGCCTGTTCGAAAGCGACCGCTTGTCATTATCGCCCCTTTTCCTGCCCCGTCAATTTGCCTGTGAAGACTCACTGCTGCAGAACTGCAATGCAAGTTGAAAATCGCCTTTAGTGATTCGCGTAACGGTGTCGGCCACCGGGCAGTGATTTGCCTTTCGGCAGGTGCTTTGAACCTTGAGCGTTTTTCCTTTCGAAAAAAGGTAGTCACCTGTCAAATGGTATCGTCGACCAATTTCTGATCAGTGCATCGAGGCGAGGGTCGCACGCTTCTCCGCGAAAGGTCGACTCGCGTTTACGACGGGTAGGGGATGGATTCGACCTGGTCCAAAAGGGGCCGAATATCTTTTTTCAGCAAGAGTTCGAGATCGAATGGGTGGAGTGAAATTCTCAGCGGTCGCCGCCATAACATAGACGTAAAGCGATTGGTGAAATTCAAAAAACGCAGGGAAAGCTTGCGGAAGAGTGTGTCCGCTTCAAATCCGACAACAGGAAGGGGCTGGTACCGTAGTGTGGACCAATCCCAGAGGCCTCCCAGTGTTTCGCAGTAGCGAAACGGAAGTTTGTCGTGGCATCCTTGCGGCAGTCGTCCCAATGCCCAAGCGGGTGGGACATAAAGACTTGGTGCAGCGAGGCGATGAGATTCAAACCACCGATAACACCTTTGGATCAAGGCGACGCGTTCGGGAGGCGAAAGACACAGGTGTTCGGCCACTCGGCGCGAAAGCAAGGCGGAATGCAGTCGGTGATAAATTCCTCGGATCGTTTCGCAACGGTGGACCCAGCCGTGTCCCGCAAGCGAATACCCTTGATCTTGCCACTTTCGTAACTGGTCAAGCTCCGAATCCTGCCAGTCCAGTCCCGGAACCACAAGCAAGGTGGTGTGGGCGATCCTCGACTCATCAAATACGCGGAGAATGCGATTGACGTGCTCAAGTGTGGAAGGCATGACGTCATGGATCGAAACAAGGGAATTCATGACATGCAATCCGACGAGAGAGGCGGGGTATTAGATTGGGATCGAATTTTGCTAAATCGGGTTTGGATGCTTGTTCTATGCTCAACGGCGTCGTTGAATCCGCGAAAAGGTGATTGGAAAGTCTGCTGAAACCTTGGGGCTGATCGCGAGTCTCGTAGAACTTTCGGATAGCGGACCCTTCGTGGAAACCGTCAAGGTTCGCGCCTCGCGTCGGAGATTGGTCGCGTACGAGATCCAGTAACCACCGACGCACAATTGTACACGAAGGTTACCACCGTCATCGCCTCCGATTTATCTGGCAGGTGGGCCGAGTTTCTCGTGCGTTTTTGAGGCTCACCATTGCTACTCGAAAATAGGCGATCACACGGGATCAATTGACGTTCAACGCCTTGGGCAGTTGAAGGTTGGAGTCGACCAGACCATACAAGATTTGCATCCAACCATTGATCGTGGTGTCATTCCATTCATGCGCTGCCTGCCAACCCCTTTCAACGACAGCCTTTTTCTCTTTCACCGATAGTTTGGCAATGCGCGTGATGGCCTGAGCGACCGTCTCGTGAGCACCCTGCGAGAATAGCCCTTGGGCAAGGTCTGGCCAGTCATGGATTCCGCAGTGCTGCGAAACGAGAACCGGTCGGTACCGGGCAACGCCTTCCAGAGCGACCGTGCCAAAGGTCTCAATCGACGAGGGCAGGACCAACAGGTCGCATCGATCCACTTCGTCCAAGACTTCGCTGCGACTCAGCCAGCCCGTCAAATGAACGTTGTCGACACGGTTGGCCGCTGCTTGAAGATGAGGCCGTAGAGGGCCGTCACCCACAATTTGAAATTGGACGCGGGGCAACTGCTTCGCAGCATCCAAAAGGGTGTCGACATTCTTTTCTCGCGCCAGTCGACCAACAAATAGAACTCGGGAAATGCCCGCGACTGTGGTCTGATCCGAGTTTGCGAGGAATTCGTTGGCCAATGGTGTGCCGACCAAATAGACACGGCGACCCCGAAGTTGCCGTGCATCCCGAACAGAGTCTTCGCTGATTGCGACAATCGCGGTTGCGTACCTGAGAAGCATGCGATGAATGCTTCTCAGCATGCGACTTCCCGTCGAGGCGAAGAAGGGATGCCAGTAGAGCTTGGTCAATTTTTCGAAGTCTGTGTGGTGCCCCATGCAGATCGGGATTTTTCGACGGTGAGCTTCCTGGGCGCCGATGAAGCTGTAAGGTCCCAAGGTTGGGATCAGGACGATGTGTGGCCGAAAACGATCAAGCCTTTCGCGAAGCCGATTCCTCTTGGGATAAACCATGGCTTGAGTGGCATCGCCGGGTAAGGGGATCCGGAAGGACTCGAAGTTGCGGTCTCGCTCACTGGTTGGGCAGATGAACTCGACACCCACGCCGACGTTTCGCAGATGTTGGGCCAAATCCTGATAGTAGGTGCCGACTCCGTTTCGACCCGCAAGCGCATCGGAAATGATCGCGACGCGAAAAGACGGAAATGCCTTCCTCGCCGGCAAGGGCAAATGGGTCTCTGTTTTCAACATGATGACTGGACTCCCGGTGCCAGTGATGAATCAGAAATCGCTGACGTCGTAACGCCGGACTCGCATGAGACTTGAAGTCCCATTCGTGAGTCGTCGTAGAGCCAAGAGTATTCTGACCGAAGTGTTGAGTGATTTAACCCGAATTGTTCCAAAGTGTAGCGGTGGCCGCTTCGATATTTTTTGGCCGGCGTCGACGGGGCGGGTTCCATCCCTGCGGTCAACGCGGCTGCATCATACCCCAGTTGATTCGCCAGGGACGTTAAGGCGATGTGAGGTTTCCCCACAAGATCCCGATACGGAACCACTGCAGCTTGCTCCCCCAGCAAGGTCAATTGGTTGCCAATATGTTGATAGTAATGGTGCATCATTTCCTTGAGCAACGGTTCGAGGGTTGCTGCAGGGTAGCCCAGCAGTTCCGGACCTCCTCGCATCGAACTCAATAGCGACGGGATCGTCTCTTCTGGAGTCCGAATTGGAATGGCAAAACGGGCTGTCGGAAAGTGGTCATGCAATGAAGCTAGCATGCCGCAAAAAGATGGGTTTTTTGATACGAGCGTTCGTTCATGTCCACGGACGTGGAGGTGCCTTTGCAGCAGTCCGCGATAAAAATTCATGACCGTGTCTCGGTCCTCAGACGACTCCCATTGGTCGAACTGGGGCAATTTCCAGAGCTTTTCGCAGTCAGGGAAGGCGACGATCAGCAGAAAACAGGCATGCAGCGGAAGCAGGCCGAAATAGTCTTCTTCTGCGTCCATGAGTGAAGTCGCGTGGATATCGTCCATGCTTGAAAAGCAGTGCTGTTCGATGAATCGGAGACAGCGGAGGCCAGGATGTCCAATTCGTGAATCGCACGCATGAAGTCCGAGCCAAAAACGCTTCTGACAGATTGCCGGTGCAAGGAGTAATTCCCAGAAATAAAAGGTCGTGAACTGGGGATTTTTTTCGATCAGGCGATGCAGGTAGGTCGTTCCGCTTCGAGGTGGTCCAATAATAAAGAGCGGTTTTTTCGGTTCGATCGCTTTGAATGAAGGAAAAAGAAGATGATCCAAGGCCAAGCAAAAACGATGGAACCAACCCATCGGGATCAACACGAACAAAATGCCGGCAGTTAGAAGCCAACGCCGAATCCCCCGTCGCCCCGTAATTTTTGGCGTAGAAAGGAGGCCACTTCGGATGAGGTCCCAGGTTGTCGGGAGCATATCTGGCATGCGGAAACTTTGGTGTTCGGGGCGTCGGTTCTAAACGTCGTGTTTGCGTTTATGTGTGCCGGCGGATCGCAATTTGTGGTTTTCGCTCGATGTTTATCAATCTTGGCGACGAGGTTGTCTCTAAAGGAGACTTTTCTCTCGTGACCAAGGCGCAGAAAATATTAGTTTGTTCGATATAAACTCATTTTCTTTGTAACGGTCTCGGGTGGTGTGAATTCAAGGCATTCAGGATGAGTGGGAAGTGTGGGTGATTAAGCAGTCCGCTGGTTACTCCTCCGAGAGTTGCCCTGTCGCCAACAGCTCATTGCATACCAATTCCCCTCGAATATCAAGGAATTGTTGAAGGATTGAGGCTAGGTCTGTTTGATCGCTCGGTCATTTCGCTTGCTACAAGGTGACTTCTTTACCCAACTTCTCATAGAAAGTGCTTCGTTCAGAAATTTCCCTCGCTCCGACGGTTGCGGTATTGGCGAAAATGCCCCAGCCGGCCCCTCAAGATCGGCTTAGTCTTTTTTATAATGAAGCTCGGGTTCGATATAGATGTCACTCACGGTCCCGAATTTTGCGGGCAGAGGTAAGCGACTCAAACTTGAATCACCGTCTTGACGCATCTCCCAACGCCCTGACAGGTGACCTTCGGATTCGTTAAGGCGAAACCACGGAGCGACACTTGCGGACTCCGAGGAAGGCAGGCGGATGACCAGTAGCGAGGTTTCCTCTGCTTCTAACGCCGTCTGATTCATCGAGAATATCGTGCGTTTGTTTTGAGTGTCGATTCTGGACCGCAATTCCTGACCGTTGAGCCATGCCTTTGCATCAATCGAATTGGGAACAACGAGTTCGGTGGCTTCCTTGTCGATCAGTTTTTTGGGAAGTCGGAACGTGCAACGGTACCAGGTAGGGATCTCCGGTGTCAGGACCTTGCTGTCACTGATGCTACTGGGCTTGGGCAGCGACAGTGGCTGCCAAGGTCGTCTCTTCAAATGCTCTTGATACGTCTTACTCAGGTCGGGTGGCGGCAGGTGGAGCATCCCGTGAACGGCTTGGTTCAGGAGGCAAACGAATAAGGGGTTTTCAAAATCTTGGGGGTGTCCCAGTGAGGTGTAGAAAGATCTTCCTCCATCGCTCCGCTGAAATGTCCACGCCACGGGTTCCGCAGGAAATTCCTTTGCTTTCCCATAAAGCAAAACTTCCGCGCCTTTGGCCACCGGGGCCGATTGGTAGAGCGAACCGCTTTGAGGCCATGGGAAGGGGCCCACACCCTTGAGCCAGGGGTGATTTTCCTGATTGGGTGCGACGTTGATTTCTGATTTCACCTCATTGGGATGATGGCCATGGTAGTTTCCACCCCAGACGACCGAGTCAAATTCAGGCCAGTCATCAAGTGGCGAGTCGGGTGTGCCTGTCCGAACGGCAAACGCGTGGCTCGATGTCCTCAAACCGATGATCGGTTTGCCAAAAGAAATATGCTTTCGGATCATTTCGAGTTGCTGAGCCGGGGGTGTTCTACGCCTCACGCTTAGCACTACAAGATCTGCCGATTCGACCATTCCCAGCCCCGGAAAGTCATTGGGGTCTTCAGCATTCGCGTGAACGAAACTGACGCGACACGTTTGTCCCAGATTCGCTGCGGCGAATCCTGACAGTGTGGTTGCCGTCTCGTAGAGCTTCTCTCCAATGACGAAGACCACGTGGGGACGCTTGTCATCCTTGAAGCGGAAGGATTCGCCGCCCAATAATTGATCGCTGGTCATGGTAGGGCAGACATGTCGTTCAACATGGTCGATGATCAGGTCCGTGCCGGTAAAATGACTGACAAATGGCCAGCGAGCAGGATTGTACATGGTGTCCGTCATGTCACGCATTAGAACGACATCTTTACCGACCCGAGCCATTTGTCGAAGTCCAAACGGTCGCCCGAGCACGCACATGTTGGTGTGGACCCCAGTAAGGATGACGTGCTCGATCTGGTTTTGTTCGAGGATGGCCCACACCTCATCGCCGCGGTCGGAAAGGTAATCAAGCTGAGGATGGATCGTGATTCTCGGGTGCTGTTTGAGCCACGGTGTGTTTGGGTTGCGACCCTCGCTTTTCAGTTTCTTTGCCCACGCCGCGTGCTCATCAGGATGGTCATCTTCACCTCCATCTGACTGATCAATGGGATAGAACGCCGCCTCTTCGCCTGGGATTTTCGAGCACCACAGCTGGACGTCCTTGGGGAGATTCTGGATTCCTGACCTTGCCTTTTGGGCCCTCAGCCTTGCGGGGTGTTCTCGATATTGAGGCATGCAATCACTCGGGGAGTGGATGATCGTCGCGCCTGCGGTTCGGGCATGCGCGAGGACGTCATCAAGTCGACCAACAAATTCCTCCAGTCGACGCACAGCGTTGATGCTGTGATGAGCATCCCAAACGTCACAAACAATGATGGCCGTTTTGTTTGCTACCCACTTTGTGGGTTGGGTGGTTCGATGGTATTGGGTCGCGCCCTCGCGGATGGGCGTCTGGTGCGAAAGTTCAAGCGAAAACATGGAATCCTGACCCGGGGTGACTCGAACGGCCGCACAAAGGACCATGGCGGCAAACAAACTCAGATTTCGCACAGTGGTTTTCCTGTCGCTTGAAGGACCATGAAGCCATGCTTCGGGCCTGGGGTGAAGGTTGGAAAAATGGACGAACATATGGCGGTTGGGATTTTAATGTCTGCAACCAAGTTCGTCAGTCAACATAGACGAACTCATTGGTGTTGAGCATGGCCAAGCAAACATCTTTCCATCGCTCGGGGAGATCTTCTTCCCCCGAGGACTGAACAAAAGACAAGACCTCTTGGACTTCTGCTGGAGTAGGAGGACGACTTACGGTCAGCACGAACAGGAGATGCACTTTGGATTCGGGACTGACCGCATCGGCCTTTAAACGCAGGGCGAGTCTTTCGGAGATTTCCCTCGAAAAATCAGAATTTAAAAGTTGGAGCGATTGCAGTGCTGTGGTTGATTCGTAACGCCGGGCACAGCTTTCGTTACCGCTGGGCCGATCAAACGAGTCGAACAGCGGAAGGCGAAGATTGCGACGCGCGAAAACGTAGATGCTGCGTCGACGATGCTGGTTGGATTCAGGTGTCACATCCCATTGGCCTTTCAGAAGATCCTGCCGAACTTCCTGAGGGAGTGGGGGGCGAAAACTGGGACCATACTGCTGCGCGTTGAGGCTGCCTGAGATTTTCAACATGACATCCCGGAGCGACTCACCGGTTAATCTTTGTCTCGGAAAGTAGGCGAGGGTCAAATTTCTCGGGTCCTGCTCGATGGCGGATTTAAATTGTCGGAGGCGATCTGAGAGGTCCAGAGAGTCAGTCTCCATATCAAGGTCGGGATAGCTTCCGCGTTGATAAGCATCGGTGCAAACGATTTTTCGGTGCAGTCGCTTCAGGCTCCAATCGCCCTTGGTGAGTTCCGTTGCCAGCCAGTCCAGCAACAGCGGGTGTGTCGGGGCGTCTCCCATGTATCCAAAATCACTCGGCGATCGACTCAAGCCATGCCCGAAGTGTTGCTGCCACGTTCGATTGACGATGACTCGTGAGGTCAACGGGTGTTGGTCTTGGGTGAGCCACTTCGCGAGAGCCCAGCGTCGTCGCGTCGTCTCGCCGGGCAGGCTCTCCGCGACGGCTTGTAGATGGGAATCGGTGGAATTGACGATACGAAGAAATGAGGGGACGACCTCGGGCCCCAAACGATCCCAATCTCCACGGATTCGCAAATGGCTTTTTGCAGGAGACGGGTTCACTTCCTCAAGTAGGCTGACGGAAATGTTCTTTTTGACGTTGACCGCCGGTTCGAAAATCGCCCGCATCCTGTAGAAGTCGGCGTGGCTAATCGGGTCAAACTTGTGCTCGTGACATTGAGCGCAGCCGATTTGCAGACCCATGATTACGGATCCCACGTTGGCAGCAATGCCGTTGAGCAAGTGATTCTTGCGCTCGTCTTGTGAGTTGATGTCTGGCATGTCCGGACCCGCCAGGCAAAACGTGGTGGCGATTTTTGCCTGAGGATCCTCGGGTTCAATCTCGTCTCCGGCAAGTTGCAACGAAATGAACCTGTCGTAGCCGATGTCTTGATTGATCGCCTGAATGACCCAGTCTCGATATCTCCAAGCCTCGGCTCGAATTTTATCATGCTCAAACCCGTCCGTTTCCGCAAAACGGGCAAGGTCCAGCCAGCTTTGGGCTTGGTGTTCACCCAGTTGTGGGCTGGCAAGAAGTCGGTCAACAAGTCGCTCGATGGCATCCGGACGTGGGTCATCAAGCCATTGCCTCAATTCATCTGGAGTCGGCGGCAGACCGGTCAGGTCGAGGAACAGTCGGCGAACCAGAACTCGGCGACTCGCGGTCGGAACCGGGTCAATGTCGCGTAATTCAAGTTGCGCCAAAATGAATGTATCGATGGGGTGGTTGGCCTTCGATGCTGGTGACCAAGCGGGGAGCGATGGTCGCTGGAGAGGCCGAAATGCCCAATGATCACGATCGGATGCCGTAATCGGTGGTTCTTCGATGGCGGAGTCGGACGAGGTAAAATCGTCCTGAGCGTGGCCCTGAACAACAAGGCAGGCCCAAAGGGCCAGCGTGGTGGCAATCCAGTTCTGCCGATGATGGCTGGAGGCGATCTTTGGAGTTTCATAACGCATCCATCGAAGGTTCATGCCAAGATCTCCTCAACCACTTCAGCTTCGTCCGGACCTGTGAGGCGTTGCGCGAGACCGTTGTGGAAAAAGGTCAACTCGTTATGGTCAATCCCGAGTAGATGTAGAAGCGTCGCATGGAAGTTCCGTACTGAGACCCGTTTTTCTGTTGCCCGAAGACCGACGTCGTCCGTGGCGCCGTAAGCGATGCCTTTTCGAAGTCCGCCCCCTGCAAGCCACATCGAGTAGCCCCACGGGTTATGATCTCGTCCCTTGCCCTGTTCGCTCATGGGCATGCGTCCGAATTCGCCACCCCAGATCACGAGGGTGTCGTCAAGCAGTCCTCGTTGTTTGAGATCAAACAGTAGACCAGCAACGGGAAAGTCAGTTCTGGCACAGTATTCCCCATGGTTCTTGGCCACATCCGAATGGGCATCCCAACCGTTGGTATCTCCCGAGTAAAGCTGGACAAACCGTACGCCCTGCTCAAGCATTCGCCTCGCGAGCAGGCAACGTGTACCAAACTCTTGCGTTTCAGGGCGATCCATTCCGTAGAGTGAACGGGTGTAAGCGGACTCCTTCGAGAGGTCGACCAATTCCGGGGCGGCGGCCTGCATTCGGAAAGCGAGTTCGTAAGCCTGCATTCGCGTCGAGAGCTCATCATCACCGAGGCGTTGCTCGATATGCCTTTTGTTCAGTGACTGAATGAGGTTCAGCGTCGAACGTTGTTCTCGTCGACTTCGGGTACTTGTCGGATTCAGATGAATCAGTGGAGTGGGGCCCGGTCGGACGGTCACGCCTTGGTGAGTCGCGGGCAAGTAGCCGCTGCCCCAGGCGGGTGGACCTCCTTTGATTCCGCCGCCCGGGTCCGGCAAAACGATAAAGGAGGGCAGGTTTTGATTTTCTGAACCGAGTCCGTACGCGACCCAGCTTCCAAAACTGGGCCGTCCCATTAGTATCCCTCCGGTGTTCATCTGATACACGGCTTGAGGGTGGTTTACGCTTTCACCATGCATGCTTCGAATGACACAAAGGTCATCCGCATGCTGAGAAATCGCCGGAAGAAAGTCGCTGATTTCCAGTCCACTGGCCCCCCGCTTTTTGAATGGCTTGATGGGGCCAAGGAGCGGGTTTTTCGCAACGGCGCGACGAGTCATCACCTGTCCGAAACTCTCGGGAAGCGGCTGCCCAGCATACTTGGTTAAGGCCGGCTTGGGATCCAAAAGGTCGACGTGAGAAGGACCACCGTGCATGAAGAGCCAGATCACTCGCTTGCATTTAGGCGAGTGCCCAGGGGCTTGGACCTCTGCCCCGGATGATGTCTTCGCGGCAAGGGAGGTGAGAGCTGCGGTCATCAGACCGGCACCCTGAGAACTGAGGAAACTCCGTCGGGAAAGCGGTTGAGGGGTGGGTTGGCTCATGGCTTCGTACGTCGAGTTGAAAGGCATGCGAGGGGGCGCGAACGAACTTGCTCAATTCCAAACGCGACTTTCAGCGATTCGGCATGCCTAGGTAAAGCGATCAGTTGATTCCCAGTCTCATCATACACCCTCGCCGCCTTGAATGAAAAAGTGTCTGGGATCAAGAGGCTTTGTAAGGTGAATGTTTGTTGCGAAGTCGACGCAACTTCCCGGCGGGTCGAAGGGGTAGCTTGGATCATCTCCTTCAGTCCCGGGGCCGGCGAGCAAAGAGATTGAGCTGGAGGTCCATTTCCAGGTAAGTTTCTGGATTCACCAGTGGTTGAGGACTGCAAAATTGCGTTTGTATGTAGTAGCGGAAACCACTTTCTTTGAGCTTTCGAAGAACCTCGTCAAGGAGTTGAGGTTCTCCTTCGAAGGAATGGTACTCGACAAACATCTGCTCAACGTTTTCCAAAGTCCGCGTCTGGCAAAGGCATTCCGCCTCGGCGCCTTCGATATCCATTTTTAAAAAATGGACAGGCTGGTCGAGAAGAGCTTCCAGCTTGATTCCATCGACTTGGGTTGAACGACTGGATTGGGCAAGGGGGTAAATGCGACCACTGTCGGCCCCTTCGCAATGGAATTCAACGCGCTCTCCGGTGGTGTTGATCGCAGCATGGATCAATTCCAGGTCAGAAAAGTGGCGTTGCGCGAGATTGGTTGACAACAGGTAAAAAATTTCGGGGTCCGCTTCAACCGCCCGAACATGTGCGTTGGGGAATTTCGATTTGAAGTAGAGCGCGGCCAAACCATAATTCGCCCCGCAGTCAACAATACGAGGCGCGTCGGACCGGCAATCAAACCGATAGATCTCTTTTTCAAAAATCTCCTGATAGCTCCAATAGAATGAGAGCGAGTCCGCAATGCCGAAAGGTTGCCCTTGCACTTCCACGGTCATTGGCTGGTAACGAGGTGCGGTCAATAGCTCTTGAAAAGGAGTCGACGGGTCGACTCGCTTCCAACGTTTTCGCGTCCTCGAAAGCTCTTTTCTAATTGATTTGATAACCACCGCTGGCCTTTGCGTCGCTTGATAAACGCGTCTGTTGTTCATGCACGATACTCCGAAGGCAGAAGGGCCCTCTTCACCGTGTCAATGTCCGCGAGCCCATCGTACCGCCCCGCTGAATGTTGAGCAAAGGGATTGCTCCATGCCGGACTTCTTTACGAAATACAAATAAAAAACTCACGGGGACTGAATGACGGGGATTTAGAAAGCTAGCAATGTCAGGGTCAAAGAAGGTCTGCTGAAACATGTCTCTATACGCGAATTTGTGAGGAACTTGCCGTGGTGACTGACAAAACTTTGTTGTCGGATGTCTTGACCAAGGATCGACTTCACGAGCATCTGACAGAAATGACATTGATTGCCGACCGATTGCTCCGAGAGGAGTTTCGCGGCTCGAGGCAGGAAAGGGAGGTCTCGGGACCCTCAATCCAAAATAGGTCTGGAGTGCCGCCGCATCTTGCGGCAGCCAAAACGACCACGCGGTCGGAGGAGTATCTCCTGTGGCTCGCCTGCTGCGGCGGACCTTTTATCCATGGCGAAGCGGTGGGCTCGTTTGAGTTTCTGGTTTACCTCGAGCTTATTCCGGCTGAAGAGCTTTGTCGTATTCGAGGGGAAGAGGAGCTCAGCAGTTGGTTAGATCGAGTCCGCACTCTGATGAAATGCGGCTTCTTTGACAATTCCACGTTGGAAGTTGCTCGAACCAAAGTTCAACAAGTTCTTCGGCAGAGAATGCTCTCGAGCGATCCTCGTTCTGCCGATTGGCTTGATTCGCTCGCATATTTTTCAGGTCAAGCCTCCGAGTCTTCGGACTGGATATTCGCCTTGCAGCCGTAGTGCGATTTACTTAGCGCCGGTTGGCACAGACTAGATTGCGTGAATGTGTCGGTACCGATTGGGCTTGTGAGTAGAAAGTGACGGGGATTCTCGGTAACATGCGTGAGCCGTGAAATTGGCATGGGGGCCGTACCATTCCGAGGTCAAAGACCTTCTCCATTGCCGAAGGAACTTCTACGTGGTGTGAACTGACCTCTCTTCATGCGGCAAGCTAACCCGAATGACGCTGCTCGCGCTTCCGTTGACGAATTTCGAAGAGTATATGTTGGCCGATGATTATCCCGGCCATCCGCTAACAATCGCTGCGCGTCTTCGTTTTTCGGGTCA
Organism: Pirellulaceae bacterium; assembly: GCA_022448315.1. GTDB lineage: Bacteria > Planctomycetota > Planctomycetia > Pirellulales > Pirellulaceae. The sequence continues at coordinate 19,327 of JAKVCA010000015.1, forward strand.
GGTCTCACAGCAGGCGGCGACTGCTGCCTGCCAGCGTGTTTTCGAACGGCATCCTCTCGTCCACAGTCGGGTTAGCTCAAAGGGGCGGAAAAAAGTTTGGTCCGGCGCACTCAATGCGGTCGAGCCCCCTCTCTTTGTTGCTGGGGAACCGACACGGGAGCTTCCCGATCTGGAGAGGTTTGATCTGTTTGAGGAAAATGGCGGAAAATTCACCTTCGTTCAGGGTGAGCAACTCTGTGAGATGTTTGTTCGCGGGCATCACGCCTGTCTTGATGGGATCGGCGCCCTTCAGTTGATCCAGGATTGGATGCAGTGTTATCACGAAGAAGAAGGCTCATCATCTCATACCGTCAAACTGCGACGGCTTGACCCCGAGCTTCTCCATCAGCGTGGAGACTTTGGGTTTCGAACGTGGCAGTATGTCAAGCAACTCCCTCGGCAAGCCCTTGGCCTGTATGGAATTCACGAGTTCCTTAACCATAGGGCCGTTCCCCTCGTTCCCTCGAGACCTGCCCGCGCAGAATTCCCGGCGAAAGGGATCCACGCAGTGGAGTCCATCGACTGGACTCCCACGCAGTTTGAACGCCACCTTCGATACGCAAACCAGCTTGGCATCCAGACAAACGAGTTGCTCGTTGCGGCTCTCTTCAAATCGATGAGTCATTGGAGGCGGGCTCGATCGCTGGGGTCGGAGGAAGACTGGCTGCGGATCATGGTTCCATTCAACATGCGGGAGTTCAAGCATCGAAAGATGCCGGCGGCCAACCGTGTTAGTTTCGTCAGTGTGGATCGGCGAGCGCGTCCGTTTCACCAATTCGATAAGTTGGCCAAAGGGATCCACGGACAAATGGAAGTGATTCACTCCCATAATCTTGGGTTGACCTTTCAGGCATTCCTGAATCTTCGAGCGAAAATGCCAGGTGGGGTCGCCCGTCTGGCACGGCCAGATTTGTGCGGCGCGACGGCCATTCTTACCAACCTCGGTCGACCCTTTCGCCGATCTCGACTTCCTGAAAAGGAAGGTAAGATCTGTCCTGGAAACCTTGTCCTGCAAGATTATGAACTCATGCCTCCGCTGCGACCAAACACACACTTGTCGTTTGCGGCGTTTCGATACGCTGGGAAACAGAGGTTGACCGCCTGTTATGACCAGCGCGAGCTGACGCGCGAAGATGTTCGGGAACTGCTTGATGAATTGGCTCGTGAAGCCATTCCAGTTCCGGATTGAGCCTCCAGCTGTTTGAAGTTCAATCCGGAGTCATCGCAAGTTTTCGGTCAGTCCATGGTTTTCTGCTTAAGTGCCGATATGGCTCTTTCCAAGACTTCGCAGAGCTGGTCCGGGTCGTTGGTTCCCACTCGGAAATGTCTTGTACCCAGATTGATTGCAAGGCAGTCGAAACCCCACATGTTGTAAATCCAACCTTTGCCAGGGGTCCAATGCACTCCCCAGCCATCGAGCAAGCTGTTTTTTCTGGGCGAACGGAAACAATCTCTTCCAGCAAAACCTTTTTTCCAGCAGAGGAATCGGCCCAAAATGAACCCTTAGTGATGTTTCAGACACGGTGGTGGTGAGTGACTGGAAACACAAAGTCATGAATGTCATCAGCAACGCCACGCTCAAAAAGAGCCAAGATGCCCATGCAGGTTCATTCCCCCAAAGACGAACGGCGAGGGTCAAGTTGCTCGCGACCACAGCCAGAAGAACAAATGACCATGGTCCCCTTTGAGTGTGTTGATAGGTTGGGAGAGCGTCTAAGGTTGGTTTATTGATCTAGATTCATCCTCCCTGCATTCAAGGTTATGGTTTGCTCAGTAAAAACTTCATTGCTCGGCGCAGTTCGCGGTCGATCGAGGGTTCGCAGAAAGCGACACTCACCTCATAACCCCCACATTCATACTCTTCAGCCGTCGGGATATACCATGGCCCACCGTCTCCGTAAGCAGCTGTAGCCACAGTGAGTTCGGATGCGATCTGCTGTGCTGCGAGTTGATACTCGATAAAACATTCGGCGGGTAGATGCAGGAGGGCAAGGTCGTTGATGCAAAGGCTGCTCAGGATGATCGGTGTCCGCTGGCGAACACGATTGAGCCATGCGACAGTGTAAGCAGGGCGATTCCGATTGACCGTGGTCTGCTTCGGGTCGGCAATCTGCAATTCGAGTGCTTCAGCATCGAAGAGCCCTCGAGGTTCCGGGATCATCTCCTGAGTCCGCCAATGAAGGTTGCGGATGGGGGTCTTTGATAATTGCTCATCACTGGATTGCATGGCACGGAAGAGCCGATCGGTAAGCTGTTTTCGTGATTCGGGTGTCCCATCGTTGTATTTGCCCGCCGCGACGTTTCCCGCGCAGCCGGTGAAGTAGAGATGGCAGCACCCAGGTTGCTCGGCTTGCAATCTCTTTCGGGCTAGACCCACGAAGTCACTGGTCACGCGACCGTCCGCGTAGTAGCTCATGGGGTGAGTGGCATAATAATGGCTGCAGGCAACCTTGCGATCGCCCGAATAGAAGGCCACCGTTTTCAGCCAGGGGTCAATGGTCCCTTCGGGTAACGCACGTAGCGTCGCGTCACGGCAGCTGCTTCCACGCATGCTTGTGATGCGACCCTCTTCGTTTCGAGCCACACGCCGATTCGCGCCGACTTTATCCACTTCGGCCTGCCCCCAACCCACATGGGTTAATGGGACGGCTTGGTTCAACGACTCACGAGCTGCGGTCTCCGCACGCTTGAGGCACTGTTGAAAAAAATCCGTATCGACGATCGCTGGCAGGTCGGGGTGTTTGGAAACAATCTTTTGTGCATCGAGGCAGGCAAATGGGGCATTGTGTTGGTGAACACATTGGACTGCCACCTGGTCTGCTGAAGTGCCGACCGCGTTGGCCAAGGTTTCTCGCCACTGAATATGCGCCGTGTTCAATAGCCCGGTCCAGTCAACGCTGCAAACCACAACCGGTTTTTCAAGCCCCAGAATGACGAAGCCAAGGGCTTCCAAAGTGTCGTCGACCACTTCCACGGGTTTGATCCAGCCACCGCAGCAGGAATGACCAATCGGAGGCGTGACATCGAATCGGAATGTCGCGATTCTTAGACCCGCCGCAAATTCGCTACCCTGAAGTCCGGATTCACCGAGTTGCCAGGCCCAAGGGGTTAATGCAGCGGCTTGAATCAGTTGTCGACGGTTCAACTTCGACATGTCACACTCCCTTCGTCGTGAGGTCCATGTGCCGAGATTCGATGAAATCAATTCGGCTTATTGCGACGTCATTTTTTCAAAGAGTTGCCGCTGCTCGATCAGTGCTGCGACTTTGTCCTTGGGGTTGGTTCGCGCTTCCAGCAGGATCCATCCTTCGTAGTCCATGTCCATAAAACGCTTCATCAGATCCGCGTAGGGGTAGTTGCCGACGTTGAGTTCACGGATGTGGACGGTTTGTCCAAAGCGATCTTTGACCATGTCAAAGTTGGCCGCGAGACCTGCGCCTTTCAGATCCACGTCATTGGAGTTCCAGCAGACGCCGACATTCGGATGATCCGCCACCTCAAAGATGGCCTTCATGACAGGCAGTTCGCTCGTTCCTGATCCATGGACTTCGACGCGGATTTCCTGACCGAATCCAGCTCCATATTCTGCGACTTCATTTAGCGCTTTCCCGATCTGTTCGATGGTTTGGTCTCGTGGCACATCCTTGACGAAGCCGTTGGGTTTGACCTTCACCCCGGAGCCGCCGCAATCATGCATCAACTCGATGTACCTTTTGGTCAAGTCAATGTTTGCCTTCAAGCGATCAGGATCATTCTCGTGGTACTGCGCATTGGAACCGTAGCCAACAAGTTCCACGGAACTGTCTGCGAAACGCGCGGCAACCTCTTTGCGTTGTGCGGCCGTCAGTTCGGGCTCAACACCATGTTTGTGTTGCGTTCGAACTTCGACTCCCTGGAGACCAGATTTCTCGCAGGTATCGATCAACTCGGGGAGTGAAAAATCTTTGCCCCACAAATAGGTCACCAGGCCAAACTGCATGTGGTGTTCAGCCATCGGTTCAGAACTGGCGGCACTGAGAGTTGGATTGAGCCCTAGCCCAACGGCCGTCGCGGTAGAAGCCTGACAGAAAACTCTTCGGTTTGGATGGTTCATGATGTCCTCTTTTGCGGGCCGTCGCGAAAGCTCAGGATTAGGTGAAGTCTCAACAAGTGATTCAGCTTTAATTTACCATGGCACGAGGGGAACGTCGAAAATGATCCGTCCCTACCCGTCCTAAGATGCGGAAGGCTTTGTCTTTGAGTCTTCAAAAGCTCAATTCGGCAGGAAGATATTTTCGAATCAATTCCATGTAATAAGGCTTGAGTTCGTTCCAGTTGGGTGGCGTTGGGTTTTTGGAGTACAAGTCGTAAGGATTGAAGGCCTGGACCCACGGCAGCATCTCGCGATCATGATCATCACAAAGGTGATCGTATTGCCCTTCCCGGTGCCAAGCGTAAAAGGAGTGGTACCGGATCATGTAGAGGGCGGGCTCTGGTAGGTAATCCTTCATGACGTGGAACAGATATTCATCATGACCCCAGGACATCAGGACCTTGCGTAGCCCGCAGCCGGGTTCGTACATGCCAGACTCGGAGCCGTAGTCAGGAACGGCCCGATCCGGATTTTCATCAAAGAATCCGTGGTAGACGATTCGGTTGTTGAAGGCACAGCCTACCGGGAATGTATCCCCGACCACGGCCCACTGTGGTTCTCCAAACAGGCAGAGCAGCTTTCCGAGGTCATGCACCAATCCGGTGAGGACAAACCAGTCTGGGTGACCATCGTGGCGAATACTTTCGGAGGTTTGCAGGAGATGTTGAAGCTGATCGAGTTCGATATCTGGGTCGGAGTCATCCACCAGTGTGTTCAAGTAATCCAACGCTTCAAGAACCGTCAGGCGACGCGTTTGCAGAGGGAGGTACTTGGCCCGCTGAGCTTCGACAAAGTCGACCGTCTGATGGCGGTGATTCTTTCGATAAAAATCTCGAACCCCCTCTCGAGCCTGTGCATCATAATTTCGGTAGCTACTTTGGGGCTTATGTGGCTCCGGGTAAACATGGTTCGCGACGAATTCTTCCCAGTCATGCATGTCCCGCCGTGCAGTTTCAGGGGGAAGGTCCGAATCTTCGGGGTAGTGTGGAGTCATCATTCCACCTCTTTTCACGGGAGTGTCACGGCACCGTGTTTTAATACCGCGCGGCTGCGTTCTGATTCTACCGAAACGTAGTGAGGGGTGTGGGAAATCCGGCCAGTGTTCCTTAGCCTGTTACTGATCGGGGAGCGTCTGTTGGGAAGCCCATGGTGGAAGTGGCAAACTCGGGATTCCATCTATCGCTCTCCTTGAGTCAGGCGTTTTTGTCATGACGTCTCTTTAACGACCCATGCAACTTGAGAATTCCGTGAGCGACTTTCCCTATCATCGGTTTTCCCTGGTCTGGTTACCCAACGCTTTTAAAATCATGCGTTTTCCAGCCAACGCGGATGTTCCACTGGACCAACTTGGGGGTGCGAACCTGTTCTTGGCGAGGACTTCGGATGAAGTTTCGGTTCTATGTGAGGCACGGCAAGAACTGATCAGCGATTCGAGTCACGGACCTTTACGTGGCTTTCGGGTTGCAGGCCAGCTTGAATTTGAATTGGTGGGGGTTCTTGCCGAACTGACCAGGGTCTTGGCGAGGGCAAAAATCAGTGTCGTCACCGAGTCGACATTCAACACGGACTACATTTTTATCGAGGAATCTGCTGTAGAGTCTGCGATCGCCGCATTGCAGGACGCCGGATTCAAATTTGACACTTGAACGGCTTTGCTGAGGGCGCGTCGACTTTCAGAGGCGCGAGGGATAAGACGAAACTTGGCTCGTCGGCAGGCTGATGTTTTTCATGAAAGGACGAGGGAGTGAAGTTCGTGATTTATCCATCCGTGGATGAGGATCGTTTGGCCAAGATTCGATCAACGGTCGAGCATTGGACCGTCGTGAATGCTGATTCCGAGGATGCAGCGAGCCAAGCGATTCAAGATGCGGACTGCTTTTTTGGGAAAATCACTCCCCGTCTACTAAGTCGTGCCAGCAGGTTGAAGTGGATTCAGTCGCCCACGGCCAGTCTGGAGCATTACGTCTTTCCGGAGCTGACCACGCATCCTGCCGTACTCACCAATATGCGAGGGTTATTTTCCGATGTGATCGCCGACCATGTGATGGGCTATATCCTCTGTTTTGCCCGGCAATTGGCGACCTATATCCGTCAGCAATCTCAGGCGAAATGGGCGCCGGTTGGCGGCGAAGCGGGACGGTCGGACTTCAAGAGTGGTCCCGGGCAGGTGTCGCCCATTGATTTAAAACACCGTCAATTGCAAACGCAGACCGTGGGTATTGTCGGGCTTGGAGAAATTGGCCAGGAACTCACGCGGCGGGCAGCTGCATTCGGTATGAACGTGATTGGCGTAGATCCCCGTGAAGATCTCCGTGGCATCATCGATCTCCCTGAGCTTTCCGAAGTCTGGAAACCGGAAGATCTAAACCAACTGTTGGAGGTGGCAGATTACGTGGTGGTTGCCGCTCCACATACGCCTGAGACGGTCGGCATGTTTGCTTGCGATCAATTTCAGGCCATGAAGTCAGACGCCATTCTGATCAATATCGGCCGAGGCGCATTGGTTCGGCTGGACGATCTCGTCACCAGTTTGAGGCAAGGCGAAATTGGTGGGGCAGCACTGGATGTTTACGAAATTGAGCCGCTCCCCCAGTCGCACCCGCTTTGGGCCATGGAGAACGTCATCTTAACGCCGCATATCGCCGGGTACGCGCCTTGCATCGCCGAGCGGCACCTTGGCGTGGTGTTGGAAAATGTTCGAGCATTCGACCAAGGTGCACCGCTCCAAAATCTAGTCAATAAAACCCTCTGGTACTGATTGGATTCAAGAGTTGATTCGGACCGGGCAGGGTCGCCCTGGGTTTTGGGTAGACGGTCATGCCCTATGGGATGCCAAAGTCGTGGTGAAGTACTCCTTCATGAATGAAGACGCCTGGATCCCGCAAGCCCGGTTTACTCGAGGGGGACTTCATGTTTCTCAGCCGACTGCTAATGATTTCCTCAATCGGTCTTAGTGTATGCTTGCCCACAACCCTTGAAGTTCAGGAGTCGCCCGAAACATTCGCGTTGCGGTGACGATCAATGACGAGGTGTAGATCGATTAAGGTGTACGATGGTGCCCAGGGCATCGATGGTGAAGGCAAAGTGGGGCGAGGGCAGACGTGACATTGTTGCGGCGGGGAGAGCGACCACGAATCTCAAGGTCTACTGGAATCGTCCCGTTGAAGAATGAATGCCGGGTTTTGAAAGTCGAGAGGTTTCATTAAAAAACGCCACGACCTCAAGGCCGCGGCGTTTTCTAATTTCTTGACTTCAATGCGAAGCTATTTTTCTTCGTCATCACTGAAGTATTGGCCAAGGATGCTCTTGATCTGACTGGCCATCTCGCTTTCGGGAGCCAATTTTTCTGCAGCAAGCAGGGTTTCTTTGGACTTGGCTTTGTCCTTGCCGAAAAGCAATTGAGCTTTCATGAACAGGACCTCCTGATGGAGTTCCGCTTCGGGTTGGCTCGAATCGATGAGGTCGTCGATTTTCGCCAGTACGCCGTCAATGTCGCCCGGTCCGCGCATCGACTGCCGAATGGCGGTCAGTTGAGAGCGAATTTCAGAAGCCTTGATCAAACCAACAAACATTTCCTTCATGCCGGTTGCGTTGTCTGCGTCCAACTCGATGATCTGGTCAATTTCCGGGCGATAGGTTTGGACGGCGAGTTCCGGATCGATGTCCTTGATCGCTTCTCCGAGGAACTTGGCTTTCTCTGCACCGTCGGCAGCTGCCGCCTTGGCGAACATGGCATCACGATTCTTACGAATCGCAACTTTCTCATTCATCTGCTTCAGGTAATCGGCGGAGCCGGTGTTTGAATAACCCACCATACGGGCGTAAGGTCGCCCTTTGGCATCGGCGAGAATGATGGTCGGGAAACCGCTGATTTTGTACTCCGCCACCAACTTCTGGGTCTGGTCCTGAACTTCCTGAGTTTGCTTACTCTTGTCGCGAGGATTGTCAATCATCAGCAACACAAAGTTCTCAGGAGCTTGGGTCAGGAATTCTTCGGTGCTCAGGACGTTTTTGTAGAGCGCCTTGCAGGGAGGGCACCAATCGGAGCCGGTGAACTCCATGAAGATATCTTTTTCGTCCGATGTGGCTTTGGTTTTCGCATCCTCAAAGCTGACGATGAATCCTTTGTGGCTACCGTCTTCACCTTCAGCAGCACGAACCGATTGGACATGGTTCGCTCCGGCCAGCAAAGCCAGTACCGCGAATGCGGTAAAGCAGCGTTTTGAAAAAAGCATAAGTCCTGTCTCCGGGTTATTGAAAAAGTGTTCTGGAATATGAATGTGTTTCGCTTCCAAGGAGTTTCGACCAAAGACCGCAAACCTTAGCAAAACTTTTCGTGGTGTCTTTCAAGGCATGCTCTTAGAGCACTTTTTCTCCGCTCAGGGGCCGAGAAAAAACTCCGAGCCGTTGAATTGTGTTGAGGGGCACGCATCGGCAGCAGGCGACGGGCATCGGGCGAAAACGATGCAAATAGGGAGCTTCTGCCGTAAACACACATCTTTGAGTCACGGATCTCACAATCAGGCGCCGTAATAACGGTAACGCCGTCCGGTGGATTCCGCAATCAGTAAACCGGACGCCGGTCGTAAATTTAGCTGGGACATTTTGCGAATGAGCCGTTCAAAACCAGGATGAAAAGCCAGCCTGCTCGTCCGAGAAAGAAACGGTTGCGTTAAGCTAGGGCGATGCGAGTCCGTCGCATCGGTCGCCTTGAAGGTTAACCGCGCCGCCTCGAGTGCGACGAAGAGCGGCCTGGTTCAAACCAAGGTTGGCCGATTGTCCACGCATTTTCGTGTTCAGTGGGGTGAACAATTCCTCGCCACGGAATACAAAACCGTCCATCTGAACTTGGAACGAAACCTTGCAATTCGCGTTTGAACGACGGACTCTGCAGCTTTGGGTCGTAACTGTGGCAACTTTGGTTGCATTTGCCGCCAACTCGGTGCTGGGGCGAGCCGCACTTTTTCCCGGCGGTTCGGGTGCGCCGTCGATCGACCCCATCAGTTTTACGGTTGTCCGTCTTTTGGCTGGAGCAACTTTGTTATTCCTGCTAATTCTGGGAAATCGGTGGAAGAAAGGAGAGATGGAGATTCGCGGTTCGTGGTTGGCGAGTTCCGCTCTGATGATTTACGCCGCGGCTTTTTCCTGGTCTTACCTTTCGCTGTCAGCAGGAACTGGAGCATTGATCCTGTTTGGATTTGTTCAGGCGACCATGTATGGATGGGCCGTGTGGTCAGGCGAGCGACTTCGTTTGGGGACCTGGTTGGGCCTTGCGGTCGCTTCTCTTGGCTTGATTACCCTCTCAGCACCGGGAATCGAGAAACCACCTCTTCTCGGTGGAGTTCTGATGGCCGTTGCCGGGATCGCCTGGGGCGGCTACTCACTACTGGGACGCGGGCAGTCCCAGCCGGTCTTGGCGACGGCAGGTAATTTTCTGCGCTGTGGTCCACTCATGCTGTTACTTATCCCTTGGGTGGTGACCCGAGGAGTTTATACAAACCGAGGATTGTTGCTTGCTGTCATTTCCGGCGCGCTGACTTCTGGATTGGGGTACGTCTTATGGTACACGGCACTGAAAAACTTGACGGCAACGCGTGCGGCTCTTGTTCAGCTGAGTGTGCCTGTGCTTGCCGCGCTCGGAGGCGTTCTATTCCTCGGTGAGTTCTTTTCTCTTCGGCTCGCCATCGCAACCCTCCTCGTGCTCGGAGGGATCGGACTCGCGATCGTGCAAAAGGACTGATCGAGCTCGTTTGCGGCCGGTGCTTGGACTGCAGCAAGGTCGCTTCGCGACGCAAATCGATTCCATGAAGTCACGCGTTGAACGGGGAAGGTTGATCGATTCGCACTCTCCTTTCACTCGTGAATGATCCGAGACGTCCCAGCAGGAGTACCTACTCTTGCAAGAATCCCCCAAATCCTCGATTGTGTTGAGTTAGTAATCGGCACTTGCGAGCAGATTTTCGGTCGACATCCAGAAGATCGAGTTCCGTGGGAGTCAGGGCAGGTCAGGGGATTCGGACGTCCTGCTAGTGTTGTGTCGGTTGAAGGCGATAAGGCTCGGGCCCCGGCTGCCGTGAAGCCCGGTGTCGTGGAATGGGTCTCTCTGTCGCCGTATCAAGACTTAGCTTCAATGCGACCGACTGCTTGCGATGGAAATATTTAGCCACATTGCACTTACTTTCGGCTTGGTGCTTACGGCAGCCTTGATGGCTGGCACGCTGGCCGATCTGCTGCACCTCCCGAAGGTGACCGGCTACCTCTTGATCGGGGTCGTTCTCGGGCCAAGCGGATTGGATTTGCTTCAAGATGCTCATGTGCATGAGCTCGAACCTTTGACCAAGCTGGCAATTGGTCTCGTTTTATTTGGCTTGGGATGCCATTTCCCGATCTCCCATATGAGGCGTATTGGGAAACGAATCCTTCGACTTTCGATCGGCGAGTTGCTGATCACTTTCCTATGTGTCAGCCTTGGCATGCTTGCGGTGGGCTCATTTTTCGGCAATGACTGGAAAAGTGCCTTGATTTTCGGAGCCCTTGCTCTTGCGACGGCTCCCGCCACAACGGTTCTGGTCTTGAAAGAGTCTGAGTCAGAGGGGCCGCTTACGGAGGCCGCCGAAGGCTTGGTGATTTTGAATAACCTTGGTTCGATTATTGTATTCGAGCTCGTCTTTCTCGTGATCACTTTGGTCGGTGGCGAGTTTCCTGGTTCGCTGCTGGTTGGATTGAAGGCGTTTCTTACCAGCGTGCCGGCGTCACTGGCGCTGGGAGTGGCCACCGGCTTGGTGGTCAGTCTTGGTTGCTCGTTACTTTCGAATACTCGTTGGCTCGTTCTCCTTGTCGCAGCGAACACTTTTTTACTTGGACTGGCTGAGGTTCTCGAGACCAATTACATGTTGGGCTACCTTGCGATGGGGCTCACGGTTGCCAATTCGAGCGATGATGCCCGGGCCATCAATTCGAATATCGATCGTCTGACCGGTTTTCTCTGCGTCATCTTTTTCGTCATCCACGGAGCGGAACTGGACCTCAATGCATTCTTGCAGGCAGGTGTCCTCGGCGTGGCATACATTCTGTTTCGAGTTTTGGGCAAGTACGTCGGTGTGTTTACCGCCGCGACCTTCAGTCATGAACCTCCCGCCATTCGAAGCTGGCTGGGGACAACTTTGTTGGCGCAGGCGGGCGCCGCCATTGCTCTCGCATCCGTGACCGCGCAACGGGATCCCCGCCTTGGAGAAATCATTCAGCCCTTGATTCTTGGGACCGTTGTTGTCTTCGAAATTGCGGGACCTTTGTTGATCCGACTTTCGATTTTACGTGCGGGTGAAGTTCCACTGGCTCGAGCGGTCCATCACACCAGCAGCACTCCTCTGGATGAGATCATGAAACTCGTCACCCGGATCCTCGTCGCTTTTGGGAAGGATCCGCGGCACCGTCGGGAGCCAACCGAGCTGAAAGTTTCCGATCTCGTACGCAAAAATGTTTCAGGAGTCGATCAATCTGCCAGTTTCCGTGATGTCATTTCATTGATTGAGCACAGCCACGACAACACCTATGCCGTAACCAACGACGAAAATGCGCTGGTGGGCATCATTCGGTACGACGAATTGAGCCGGGTCATGTTCGACCAGAGCGTCGCGGACCTGGTCCGTGCTGATGACCTGTGTTCGCCCGCATTGTGGAAACTTTATCTCGGTGATTCCGCTGAGACCGCCGTGAAGTACTTCAGGATCAGCAACCACGACTGTATCCCTGTGCTTTCGGGCGAAGATCAACCTCGATACGTTGGCGTTCTACGACGCCGTGATCTGATGCAGTACTTCAGGGGGCGACTGGACAGCGAAGGAGAAAGCTCGAACACTTCCTCTTCCTGAATTCGCGTTTTGTGTCGACAACGCCGTTGTCCTCTGGGATGATTCTGTGGGTCGCCAGTTCTGAGCGAGTGTGTCCCACATGAGATGCAGGCGTTGCCGATCTGACAATGGCCCGTGCCCTATCGTCCTTGGAGAGTGCAGGTGCAAAAAATGGTGGAGCGATTCTTGATCGGTGGTGTTGCCGTTGGCCTGTTGCTTGCCAACTCGCCAACGCTCGCTCAAGCACCCGCAAGGACCACCTTGGCAAATCCATCTCAATCCTATCGCGTCGCAAAGACCGACTATGTCGTTTTGAATCGAGGCGAAGTGGAAGCGGTGATTGTCAATAATGCCGCGGTCGATGATGGGAAATTACCGGGGCATCGAGGTGGGTACAGCGGTATCGCCTCGCTCAAACGTGGTGGGGCAAATAAAAATCTTTTTGTTCCAAGTTATGCCGGTTTGAACTTCGAGCATATTCATGATGGAACAAGTCAGCCGAGGGAGATTCTGTTCGAGCCACGTCATGCATTGATGGAACTGCGGGTGATCGACGCGTCTACCGTGGAGCTCTATCAGGCACCGACGCCGACGTGGGGCTTGGAGAGTGCGACAAGGTACGCCATTCTGGCGGACGGCACCATTGAGATGACCTTCGAATGCATACCTCGTCGTGACACATTTCGGAATGGCTATATCGGACTGTTCTGGGCGTCTTATATCCATCAACCAGAATCTCTGGCGATCCATTTTCGAGGGCGTCGCAAGGAGGAAAGCAACACCAGTTGGATACGCGCGACTTCCCCCAGGCATGGAGCGGCAGCAACACATGTACATCTCGATGATGCAAGGGTATGGAAGCGAGACAACGATTTTCCATTGAGTCTCGTCTACAATCGGTCAAATTATCGTTATGCCGACCCGTTTTATTTTGGCGTCAATGAGGATTTGGCATTGGTTTTCATGTTTCGCCCTCAAGATGAGATCCGTTTGTCTCAGTCGCCCAGTGGCGGAGGTGTGGGGAATCCGGCCTGGGATTTTCAATGGATGATTCCTCAGTATGAAGTAGGGCGGCGTTACCAAATGGTGATGCGCCTGCAGGTCGTTCCCTACGAGGATTCAGAGTCGGTCTGGATCCGTTCCGCCCCCCACCGCAAAGCCCTTGCTTCCGACGAGGTGGAGAAGGGTGAGCCGACCAGCAGGGATTCCAGATGACACGCCTTCTTCAGGTCGGGTTGTTTCAAAAGGCCTGTGGAGTGGTGTTCATCGAAGAGTTAGGATGACACGGGTACCCGTTGTTTTTTTGATTTCTGCACGACCTCTCCGACTTCGTTGTTCAGCACATGCGACCCCGTGGTGGTAGGCTGGCCGGGCAAGAATTCTGGTTCTCGAAACTTTTGGCTCGAAACGGCGGTGGCCTGGGGAACGATATCTGATGAAAAACCAAACGCTTTTGATTCTGTTTGCCCTTTTGTCGGTGTTTACCCCGTGGGGAAATGCTCAGGATACAAAAAAGCTGGTCTTGATGGCAGGCAAGCCCTCTCATCCGCCACGGATGCATGAATTCAATGCGGGGGTGCAACTTCTAGCAAAGTGCCTGAATGATTTTCCCGGTTTGGACGTCGAAGTGGTACTGAATGGCTGGCCAAAGGATGAAAGTGTCTTTGCAGGTGCCGACGCGATTGTTTTTTACATGGATGGAGGGGCACGTCACGAAGTGGTGTTGGAAGAGGGACGCCGCATGAAACTCGTCCAAGAGTGGGCTGACGCTGGGGTTGGCCTCGGCTTCATGCATTTCGGCGTCGAGGTGGTTGCGGACCAGGCGGGTAAGGAATTTAAAAATTGGATTGGGGGTCATTACGAACATATGTTCTCCTGCAACCCAATATGGGAGCCAAAATTCGAGTCGTTCCCCGAACACCCGGTCACTCAGGGCGTCAAGCCTTTCGAGATTAAGGATGAGTGGTACTTCAACATGCGTTTCATTGCCGATATTTCAGGCAATGAGAGTGTCGAAGTTGAGGGGTTGAACTTTGTCCCCATCCTTGTGGCTTTGCCCTCCGGTGCAGTTCGAGATGGGCCTTACGTTTATCCAAGAGGCCCCTACCCTCACATCCAAGCTTCCAAGGGGCGGGCCGAGGCCATGATGTGGTGTGTCACCCGCACCCGGGGAGGGCGAGGTTTTGGATTCACGGGGGGGCATTTTCACGACAACTGGGGCAACGATGACTACAGAAAAGTCGTACTGAATGCCATGGTTTGGCTCGCCAAATGTCCTGTGCCTGATGGAGGTGTGGCGTCGCAGATTTCACAAGCGGATTTGGATCAGAACCTCGATCCCAAGAATCGACGGTAACCCGATAAGGATGGCGGTGGGTGTCCTCTTCGCGTGTGGAAGCTGTCGAGGAAGAGGTCATGGGCAAAATGAAATTGAAAGATGCTGCTGGTATTACTACAGCCGATTGGACTTAGGGATTTACCTGTTCCACACCTTTTCTGCGGCCTGAATCTTTGCCACCAATCCGTGTTGCAAAAAAATAGATGGTGGCTCGACTCAATCTCATTGAAGCCGCCTTCTCCATGTCCGGCGGTCTCCGCATGTTTCGTCGTTTCACCCTGTCGAAGGTCTGCGATGATCCTCCTCTTCTTCAATGCGTCTCGATCATCTTGGTCCCTGTAAGGGACTGCTTCTGCCGAAAGGCCAAAAGATCCCCCGCTGCGACCGAATCGGGGCAGGTTCCTTTTCGGTTTCTCGATCACTTGGGGCTGTGATAGGGACCGGCGATTTTGCTGGCATTTCCGGAATAAACCCTAAACTCGCCGATTTTAATGGCGTTTTGGGGTCGTCGTTCTCAGAAATGGCATCTAACCTTCACCCGCTCTTAACACATTAGGGATGGAGCAAGTCCGGCATGACCGAGTGCAGTGGGGGCGAGATCGTTTAGGGAAGATTCAATGGCGAAGCCTGCAACGCAAATGAAGCTAAAACTTCTAATCACGATCTGGATCGCGTTTCCTTTTGTTGCTGCGCTGAAATCGATGGTTGATCAGCATGCGATCCGAGTGTCGGAACTTGAGCGACAGAACCAGATGCTGCGCGAAGAAGTGGAACGAAAAGCTCTGCTTTCTCGAATGATGGAAGTGGCACAGGCCAAACGCTAAAAACAGAGCATGTCCCCCCCGTTTTATGATCCATTTGCCAAGGGGAAGTGAATTGGCAACGTCCGCTTTTCGCGATTCCGTCAAGGACGATCGGGTGTCGAAAATGGCCGCTCCCGGAGTCTTTGCGGCCCTAGAATAATTCCTCGAGATCTTTGAGTTCATCAAGGTACTCCTGCGGGAAAGGGTTTCCCGTTTCTTTGTCCTTGAAGTTTTTGGGATGAGCGTTTTTGGAATTGCGGGACTCATTCTCAGGATTGGATCCTGACACTTCTTGGGAGGCACGTTTCGGGCGAGAAGGTGTTTGAGACTCCAAAGACCTGTCAGGAGCCTGCGACGCAACGGGTGTGGGAGAGGCTTCAGTTGGATTGGGCGGAGCATCGGACTTGGCGTCGGCCGGCGATGCCAATGAGGCCGCCTCGTCTTTTTCGGGCCTTGTTTCGTCAAGATCGGTTTGGAAGTCGAAGCCGAATTCCGTCATCCATTCCGCTACCTCGACGGCATCAAGATCGCGAGATGACGGTTTTCGGAAGGGCTTTTTCGTCTGCGGTTTTTCAGCGCGGAGTTGCAGCTGATTCAACCACGGTTCGCTGTCATTGGTTTTGGCTTTACGACGCTTTGCAGCCCGTTGGACCCGGTGATCGCTTGAGACGACCATGAGCCGTCGAGGTGACGAGTGGGTTCGGATCAAGTATTCGAGCAGGTCATCGGCTTCCTCAAAGTCCCTTGCAAAACGAACGGTGATGTCTTTGTGAACAAGCTCCGTTGGCAGGTGACGAGGCGCGTCTTTCGCATCGAACACCACAACGGTTTCTTTCCGATCGTTGGGGTCCAACAAATTCGACAGTCGATTGAGCAATGCAAGGCGCGCTCTTTCCAGCGATCCTCGGCCCATGCTACGGCCGAGGATTCCGGCCACGTGAAGCAGATTGTAGCCATCAATCAAGATTTTCATGACGGAGCACCTTGGTTGGATCGCGAAATTGGCGGGAGACATCCGGGGCCGATTTTAACTTCGTCCAGCCCACGGACACTCGCGTCGGAGTCTTGGCCATCTCCTGAAGGATGGCGGCCTCACGGCAAAACTTGGCAGTCGCCTGACGGTTGTCGAGGGTTATTCGATCTGTCATCATCCCCATGGCGGTTCAAGTTTTTCCGGCCATGTTTACTCTATCCCACAAAAAGCTACCGTCCACCCTGTGAGTTCTCCGGGGTCCCGTTTCAAGTCAACAAGGCGATCATCACCGTATGTCACGCGAATTGCTGCCCATCGACTCTGAGCTTCCGAAAGTGTTGGAGGCCTTGGAGTCAGACGGATGTGCCGTCGTCCGCGCGTCTCCGGGAGCCGGAAAAACGACTCGGATTCCTCCTGCGGTTGAACGCGCGTTGGGTCCAGCCAAGGGCCAGATATGGATGATCGAACCGCGCCGGATGGCCGCGCGGACCGCTGCCCGTCGTCTAGCGCGGGAACATGGGTCGACGGTGGGGCATTACGCGGGCTATCGTGTCAGGTTCGATCACAAGGTGACTCGGGACACTCGGGTGGTTGTCGCGACGCAGGGTATTTTGCTGAGGCATTTGCAAAGCAACCCGCTGCTGGAAGGCGTAGGAGCCGTCATTTTTGACGAATTCCATGAACGTCAACTCGATGTCGATCTTGCTCTCGCCATGGTCAGCCAGGTTCGCAAGACCTTACGCGAAGATCTGAAGATCATTGTCATGTCTGCGACCCTGGATCCCATGCCAATTTCCGAGTGGCTTGGCAGTTGCCCTGTCATTGATTGTCCGGGACGCCAATACCCGGTCGAGGTCAAGTATTCCCCGATTCCGCATCGTCATCGTGACGATGAGCATGTGGTTCAGGCAATCGAAAAAACACTGTCACGATCTACGGGCGATCTTCTTGTGTTTCTTCCCGGTGTCGGTGAGATCTTCGGGCTGCAACGCGCTCTAACAAGTTTGGCCAAGCGTGAGAGCTTGGCGGTCCTTCCTCTGTACGGTGATCTGGATCCACTCGCACAGGATCAGGTTCTGCAACCCAACCATCAGCGCAAAGTTGTTCTGTCCACCAACGTCGCCGAGACCTCGGTGACCATCGAAGGGGTCACAACGGTGATCGATACGGGGCAGGCACGGATCATGCAGTTTGATCCTCAGCTTGGACTGGATCGATTGGAACTTGTGCCGATTTCGAAAGCGTCGTCAGATCAACGCGCAGGACGCGCAGGTCGGATGGAACCGGGAGTCTGTATTCGCCTCTGGAATCAATCGAGTCATCGCCATCGATCGGACCAGGAGAAACCCGAGATTCAACGGGTCGACTTGTCGTCTTCGGTTCTGCAACTTCACTGCTGGGGGGAAAGCGATGTTGAGCATTTTCCCTGGTTCGAAAAGCCCCAAGCCGGCTCGCTGAAGCACGCCGTGGAGCTGCTTGAAAGATTGCAGGCGCTGGATCAGGGGCGATTGACCTCCCTTGGCCGCAGGATGAATGACCTGCCCGTTCATCCACGTCTGGCCCGAATGCTGATTGAAGGGCAGCGGCGTGGGGTTGGGAAACGCATTGCCATCCTTGCGGCATTGCTCAGCGAACGTGATCCCTTTCGTGCAAAGCGAAATCATCAACCACCCACTTCGCGAGGCTCAAGGGGGGTGCTAACCACACGGGTCAACCACCGGTCGGATTCCGATGTTCTGGATCGCCTCATCGCGTTGGAGAAATTTCGAGAGGGTGGTGTCATTCAACATAACGTCGGGACGCTTCAAGCCGGTACAGCGTATCACGTGCTCAAGGTTGCCAAAGAACTTGAAAGGACGCTCGAGGAAGTTGCGGCTGACATGGCCGTTGATGGATCCGATTCCGATCAAGAGGTGTTGAAGTGCCTTCTGGCGGCCTTTCCCGACCGCTTGGCACGTCGGCGTGAAGTGGGCGCGAACAAGGGAATGATGGTTGGGGGCAAAGGCGTCAGGTTAGCCCCAAGTTCGGCTGTCCATGATTCTGAGCTGTTCCTGTGTGTAGACGTCGACGCCGGGAAAACAGACGCCTCGGTTCGCCTTGCATCCGGCATTGAGCGGGAGTGGTTGGACACGAACAGAGTTCAGGAAATCACCGACCTGTTTTTTCATCCGACCCGCAAAGAAGTTCAAGCGAGAAGACGAGTCTACTGGGAAGACCTTGCTCTCAGTGAACGGCCGGTAAACGTCCCTGACAATTCCGAATCTGCCGATCTGCTTTATCGAAATGCCACGAAAGCATGGGTTCAGGTTTTCCCGAAAAAAGACCAGCGGCTGATGAGTCTCGTGACCCGAATTCAGTGCTTGCGTCACTGGTTACCTGACGAGCCCCTGCCAAATTTTAATGTGGAAGGACTGCAGGAAGTGATGCGAGATCTTTGCAGTCATTGCCGATCATTCGACCAACTGAAGAAAGCGGATTGGTTAGGGGCCGTCAGAGGGCGGCTTAGCTACTCGCAAATGCAGGTCGTCGAGGGTGAGGCGCCTGACGAATGGCAGTCTCCGGGGGGGCGGCGTTTCAAAATTCAGTATGAGGAAGGGAGCCCTCCAATCCTGGCCGCCCGCATTCAAGACCTCTTCGGGCTCAGAGAAACACCCACAATCGCCCGCAATCAGGTTTCCATGCTGCTGCATATGCTAGCACCAAACATGCGTCCTCAGCAGGTTACGGATGACCTGGAGAGTTTTTGGAAAAACACCTACCCGGTGATTCGAAAGGAACTCCGTGGTCGCTACCCCAAGCATGAATGGCCCGAAGATCCGCTGCGCATCTGACGGCGTCACTCCACGCGCTTCCTGCGGATCATTTTTTGTGTTGGAGGTCCAACTTCCCTGCCCAGCGATCAATCTGGTCTTGCACGTGTTTCAACATTTTTCTATTGCCGACGCCGCGGAAGTTTTCGGTCAACGGGATCCAGGGCGAGTCCATGAGCCAACAATCGGAATTGCGGATCATGTTGAAGGATCCTCAACTCGACGTGCGCGTCGAGGCGGTCCGGGCGATTGGGCGACTTGAAACCCTGACGCCCGATTTGGTGGGCGAAGTGGTTCTGGCTTGCGCGGGCCAACCAGAGGTTCGTGAAGAGGCCTTTGCGGTGCTCGAGGATCTGGGCTTACCTCCTGCTGAATCGGCACCCTGCCTGATCAATTTGCTTTTGCACGAAGATTCACTGGTCATTTATTGGGCGGTGACTCTGTTGGGACGCCTTGGGAAGAAGACGCATGAGATTGAACGGTCGATCGTGAACGTCTTGAAGTGTTCGAGCGAAGCCTCCGTCCAGGAGCGAGCACTCTGGGCGCTCGGCAAGATGCAACCGGTCCGGATTTCTACCAGGAAGATCGTCGAGGTGTATGCGGATTCGGTAAACCCACGAATTCGCCGCTTCGCAAGTCGTCTACTGGCAGAGTCATCGACGTAACGCGAGGGTTTCATCAGGGCGAAAGGATTCGATGATGGACCAGAACATTCTTTTTTGAATGTTTTAGGCCCTAGGTAACGTGACAGGCAGGGAGGCCTGAGATGGCGAGAAGAAGGAAAAAGAAATCACAAATCGGCTTTTTGCGCTGGGGTTTTCTGGCGTTGGTACTCGGGGGCGGGATCGGCGTTTATCTCAATCCCGAACTGCCCTTCATCGGGCCTCTTGTGGCCAGGCTGAATGTCCCAGAAGTGGTCAGCCCTCAGGCTCTGCAAACCGAGGGAGAAAAAGTCGTCGAGAGCCTTTCGGCCGTCATTTCAAATGGCGAATCTGACGACTCTACAGGAGCCAATGCAACTCGGGGACTGGTAATTCCTCAGACATCGACCGATCGTAAACCCGCCGATCGGATTCGTATTGCTACCTTCAATATCCAGATCTTCGGTCAAAGTAAAATTGGAAAACCGGATGTTGTCGAGATTCTTGCCCAGATCGTTCGTCGTTACGATCTTGTTGCCATTCAAGAAATCCGCACCAAAAAAGATACGCTGCTGCCTACGTTCATCAACAAGGTAAATGAGGCCGGTGGCAACTATGATTTCCTGATCGGCCCAAGGATCGGGCGGACGATCAGCACGGAACAATACGCTTATATCTATGATGCGTCTCGCATCGAATACGATCCAAGTTCCATCGGCACCATGTCCGATCCTAATGACTTGTTGCATCGAGAGCCTTATGTCGTGCGGTTTCGCGCGAAGACGCCGAACCCCGAAGATGGGTTCACGTTTTGGCTTGTGAATATCCACACGGATCCTGATGAAGTTCCGGAGGAGATCGATGCGCTTGCGGACGCGTTTCAGGCGATGCAAACGGCCCGTGCCGACGAGGACGATGTCATCTTGCTCGGTGATTTGAATGCGGATGAGAAAAAGTTTGGGCGTTTGGGACGCATTCCCGGTATGTCTTGGGTGGTCATGGGCAAGGTGATGACGAATACGCGAAAAAACCACGCGTATGACAACATTCTTTTCGAACGGGGGGCGACGAGTGAATATCTGGGAAACTGGGGTGTGCTTGATATGGAGACCATATATGGACTGTCTCGTGAGCAAACGCTGAAGGTCTCAGATCATCTTCCCGTCTGGGCAGATTTTGACGTGCGCGAGTCTCGCTGAGGCGGACGCCCATGCGTTGATCGCCTTCCCAGTTCCAGTGGATAGATTGCTATTTTGCCCCTACTGGGTGCTCTCCAGCGACGTCATCAGCGCGTGTCGGTTTTGCTGCCGGCAAAACGCACTCAATGCCACCCCGGTCAAGTCGGTTTGCGACGGAGCATGAAGCAAAGTCGGAACCGCCGCAAGTTTTTGAGCCATGCTGACGCCATGGGATCTTCGCCAACAAACGGGTTCTCGCGATCCGCACAGGTAACGATCGAAGGCTGCTCAATCCGTTCCGTACCCAAAATCAACTCGACTTTGAACCCGGAAGGAAGCCTCTTTGCGCGTGAACAGACGTGCCTCCTGCCAACAGTTCGACGAGAGCGACAATGAGTAAGAGGAACTTGAAGGGCATTCGATTACCGTGTGCGACACGGGAAGTGTGAGACAAAGGGAGAGACACATCGAGGCATTTCACGCCTGATTTGACCCTCGTGTCATGGGGTCCAGAGCTACTCGAGATCCTGCGCCGTGAATGCAAGTTTGCGACGACCCAGCCAATCGATCGCCCGGTCTCCCCATGTGTGAATGATGGAATTCGCGACAGGTCGAAGGCCGTAACCGTGACCTCCCGTCTCGTAGAGGTGAAGTTCGGCTGAGACCTTATGCGTTTTGAGTTTTGTGTAAAACGCGACACTGCTGAGCGAAGTACTGCTGTCATCGTGGGTGTGAACGAGAAAAGTGGGTGGCGTCTCTTCATTGATGGTGAGTGCTGAAATCAGCTGATTTGAGTTTTGCTCCACCAATCGCCAAGGATAAATCAGCATGCCGAAATCTGGTCGGCATGAGTGGGCGTCGATGGCGTCGCGGGCCGGGTAGGAAGGCTGATCAAAACGGGTAAGTGACAACGCAGCGAGTTGGCCGCCTGCTGAAAGACCCATGATTCCAATCTGTTTCGGATTGATCTGGAGTTCTTCGGCGTGGTGGCGAGTCCATCGAATGGCGCGTTGAGCGTCTTGTAGAGGTCGTTTCCAAAGCGTGGTGTCCTCGGATCCGGTTTTGGTCCGATAACGAAGGACGATGCCCGTCACACCTGCTGCGTTAAGACGCTGGGCGATCTCGGAGCCCTCCTTGTCGACCACGCAATAGTTGAAGCCGCCGCCTGGGCAGATGATCACCGCGGCGCCGGTCCTATGTTCGGATGTTGGCTGGAAGACCTCCACCGTCGCAAGAGTGATGTCTTTGATCCTCGTTGCGGGGGGATTTTCGTTGGCGCGTCGAGGCAAGGCGACCCCGGTCGATTGTGAAGATTCCCCTGGGGCAAGGCCGTCCCAAATCCGGATCAGCTGGTCCTGTGTCCATCCGGACTGAGGCATGGTCACCAGCGTCAGGATCGCGAGGCAGATCAAGGGGAGTCGGTAAAAGGTGGGTTTGGTTTCCATGGAGGCTGACCCCTATCCTTGGGACAGTGCATTTCTTCGGGGATGGCGAGTTGGCGAGCAAAGAGCAGAACGTTTTCGAGCGTCATCGTAATGGGGAAATTTCAACTTGGCTGAAACGGCCAAGTTTCGTGAATCCAATCAGCTGAGAAGCTCCGTCACAACTTGGTGTTCCTCGACTCCCGAAAGTCTCATGTCCAGACCCTGAAAGGGATAAGTTAATCGGCGATGGTCGATTCCAAGGCAATGGAGTAACGTCGCTTGCAAGTCGTGAACATGAACCGGATCTTCAGCCACGTTATAGCTGAAATCATCCGTCTGTCCGTGACTGAAACCGGATTTGACGCCCCCTCCAGCCATGAACATCGTGAAGCAACGAGGGTGATGATCTCTTCCCGCCTCGGGACTCTTGAAGTCGCCTTGCCCCGCGATTCCTCGGCCAAATTCACCGCCCCAAACGACCAGCGTATCCTCCAGGAGTCCTCTCTGTTTCAAGTCATGAAGCAGACCTGCGGTCGGTTGGTCCACATCCCGACAGCGGTCAGGGCACCAGGCGGTGAGCTTCTTGTGGTGGTCCCAATCGGGGTGGAAAAGCTGAATGAAGCGAACCCCCCGTTCCGCCAGACGTCGTGCGAGGATGCAGTTTGAGGCATAGGAACCGGCCCGCCGGGATTCAGGACCATAGAGCTTGAAGGTGGCTTCAGATTCATCGGAGAGGTCGGCGAGATCTGGGACCGAACTCTGCATTCGGAAGGCCATCTCATATTGTCGTATTCGCGTATCCACTTCGGGATCGAGACTGGATTCAAACTTGATTCGGTTGAGCTCGTTCAAGCCGTCCAGCATCGTGCGTCTTGCTTTCGAAGTGATGCCCCGGGGATTATTCAGATACAAAACCGGTTCCTTGCCGGATCGCAGCGGCACTCCCTGATGTCGCGATGGGAGAAAGCCAGATCCCCAATAGTACTCGTACAGGGGCTGATCACTCGGTCGTTCCATCTTGGAGACCAGGACGATGTAATCCGGCAGATCCCGATTCACCGAACCGAGTCCGTAGCTGACCCAGGCTCCAGCACTGGGGCGTCCAGGCAGTTGATGACCGGTCATCAGAAACGTCATTGCGGGTGCGTGATTGATGTAATCGGTGGTCATCGACTTGATAAAACACAGGTTATCCGCCACCGACCCAATGTGGGGTAGCCATTCACTGACCGTTGCACCGCTTGAGCCCCACTTGTGGAACTTGGCTCTCGCCGGCATGACCAGTTGTTTCTGGTTCGCGGTCATCCCGGTCAAACGCTGACCATTTCGCACCGAGGCTGGGAGTTCGGTCCCCTCAAACTTCTCAAGTCCCGGTTTGGCATCAAAAAGGTCGATTTGAGATGGGCCGCCGGATTGAGTCAAAAAAATGACACGCTTCGCTTTAGGAAGATGATGCGGTTGCAGCTTGGTCAGGTCTGTCATCGAGCTTCCGAAGCAGTTGTCCTCTTGGGCCAAATTCGATAGCGCGATCGAACCCAGGCTCAATCCCATCGTTCGATTGAGAAAACTGCGGCGTGAGATTTCGTTGGCGAGCTCGGAAGTGCGGTGCATGGAAGTTACTCTTAAAAAACGGTCTTGATCGCCGGAAGATCTACTCCCGCGTCTGCGCCTCGTCCAGATTGAGCAGGGTACTTGCAGTGAGTAACCAGGCCGCGAGTTCAGACGCGGGCACGTCAGGCCGGGGGGCGCCACCCACGGTAAGCGGCTCAAGCGGCACCAATAAATTTTCTGCCTCCAAGACTTCGTTCTGGTAATACGTTCGGAGTCCTTGAAGTTCATCTTTTACCACAGCCACTTCTCGGTCGGTGGGCGTTCTCGATAGTATCTGGCGACAAAGCCACCGAATCCGATCCGAGTCGTCTGAAGGGCGATTAAGCGTCAGCTTGGCCAGATGATAAGAACTGGCGAGGACCGACTTGTCATTGAGCAGCGTCAGTGCATGCAGCGGTGTATTGGTACGGATCGTTCGGACCTGACACGTGCGTCGTTTCGATGCGTCAAAGAACGCGGTCGGCGCAACCGATCGTCTCCAGAAGGCATAGATGCTTCGACGAAACAAATCATCGCCGACGCTTTCCTTATAGTGGAAACGTCCCATGCTCGAATCGGCCCAGGCTCCTGGTGGTTGGGTCGGAAAAACCGGAGGGCCACCAAGTCTCGGGCTCAGCAGTTGACCGTTGGCGAGGATAACATCGCGAATCATCCAGCTTGGAAGTCGATAGCGAGATGCTCGGGCAAGCCAGCGATTTTCCGGATCCTCCTCTTTCAATTGCGGCGTCCAATCCGAGGACTGCCGATAGGTGGAGCTCATCGTGATCAACTTGTGGATATGTTTGATGTCCCAGCCACTCTCCATGAACTCGACGGACAACCAGTCGAGTAATTTGGGATGGGTGGGCGGTGTGCCTTGCGCCCCAAAATCTTCGCTGGAGGCCACAAGACCCCGGCCAAAAAACGTTTGCCAATATCGGTTTACCGCAACCCGAGCGGTAAGGGGGTGGTTGGGGTCGACCAGCCATTGCGCGAGATTGAGTCGTGTGCCGTCCTTCGCGGGCTCTGCCAGATCAGGCTGGTTGAGCACCGACGGAAAACCGGCCGTGACTTCGGCCCCCTTCTTGTCCCAAACTCCGCGTTCCAAAACATGGGTTGTCCGCCGTTCATCTCGATCACGAAGCACCATCACGGAAATGGGTTTCGTGGCCTGCCGGTATTGGTTCACTCGCTCTTGAGCGCGGTCCACTTGTCGTCCCAGTTCGACGAAGATTTCCTGCTGGGCGAGAAATTGTTGCTGAAGCCGATCTCTCAGGTCGGCTTCCAACGATTCGAGTTCGACAACTCCAGCGAGTTGTTCGAATGGGCTGGTCTCGGTCGATCGCAGGAGAGGGCCGTGTTCGTTTGTGAGCAGGATACGAAATCGTCTCATGGACGAGTAGCCCTTGAGGGATCGATGTCGCAGTTCGATCAAAAGGTTCTCGTTCTCGGACAACTCGACCGCATCGGCAAACTGAAAGACGGCAGTTCGGGCCTCGGTCGAGTCTCGGCCCAGGCTTGTCCAACCTGTGCGAGGGTCATCATCAAGGACGGTTGCGACGGGACCGTAGACACGACCTCCGGATGCCCCTTGATGATCCGCAATCGCCGATTCAATCGGGATCGGCCTCATCGTTCTGCCGTCCTCACTCACCCTGTAAACTTTCAGGTTGGTCAGGATCAGGTGCCCATCGTCGGCGAGCGTCAATCTCGCCTCATCCGCTTCACCAACAGGGATGACTTCCAGTCTCAAGCCGGTCACGATGGATGTTCGAGGATGGAGGAGCAAGGTGTAGTCATCATGTCGAGGATTCGGGCCCGTGACATGGAAGTCGCCTGCCGTTGTCTGCTCGATCATTGAGTCCGTGGAAGTTCGAACCTCCCGGACGTCTGAATTTTGCCAGCTTTGGTGGTTTGTCTGGCGGAGTAGGCGGTCGTGCTGTTCACGGAGCCAGAGATCGAATTGCTTCAACGCCCCGTCTTTTTCTTTCTGGAGCCGTTGTTTCTGCTGCGCGAGCCAGTTTTGGCTTGCCTTGAGTCCTTCTTCCACATGCGGGGAACGGACCTGAAGATGAGGTCCCGCCCCTCGGCCCGCCCGACCATTTTCATCAATGCTGTCGAAGAAGGTTGTTAATGCGTAGTATTCACTTTGAGTGATGGGGTCATATTTGTGACTGTGACACTGGCAACATCCGAGCGTCAAACCCAGCCAGACGGTCCCAACGGTATTGACTCGATCGATGACATAATCGACCCGCGATTCCTCAGGGTCCCGACCACCCTCGCCGTTGGTCATGTGGTTCCGATGAAACGAAGTGGCAAGTTGCTGAGATTCGGTGGCGTCGGGTAACAGATCACCTGCAAACTGCTCAAGCGTAAACTGATCGAACGGCATGTTGTCGTTGTAAGCATCGATAACCCAGTCCCGCCATGGCCAGTTGGTACGAGTTTCATCGATCTGGAACCCATCGGTATCTGCGTAGCGGGCCGCATCGAGCCAGGCCATGGCCATTCGTTCTCCATACCGTGGCGAGGCCAATATTTCGTCGACAAGTTCTTCATAGATCTTGTCCGTGGGTGCGTTTTCAAATCGCTGGATCTGCTTTTGGCTCGGAGGCAGGCCCGTCAGATCCAGGGCAAGTCGACGCAACAGCGTGGCGGGCGCAGTCTGCGGAGAGGGTTTCCAACCTTTCTCATCGAGTCGAGCGAGGACAAAGTGGTCAATTGAATTTCGGGTCCAGTTTGGGTCGGATACCGGCGGAGCTTCTGGACGGGACGGCGGAGTGAACGACCAGTGATTTTTCCAATGAGCTCCCGCCTGGATCCAGCGTCGGAGGGTCTCGACCTGTTCTGCAGTGAGTTCCTTACCGGACTCTGGGGGCGGCATCTTGAGATCGGGATCCGAGGTGACAAGTCGTGCGTATAGCTCGCTCGCCTCCGCGTCGCCGGGTTCGATCGCCCCTTCTTTGGCCGCCTTCTCCTGATCCAGACGCAAGTCCGCTTCACGATGTTCCTCATCGGGTCCGTGACAAAAGAAGCAGTTGTTTGACAGGAGGGGACGGATGTCGCGGTTGAAGTCGATTTCTTCCACGCGTGCTTCCGAGGCAGGCATCGCGGTGCATAGGACCAGCAGGGAGAGCAGCTTTAGCGACGTTTTGGTCTTTGGAGAGCAGTCAGGCATCATGAATTCACGAGAAGGGTAGACCATCAGTGTTCACCCAAGGTGACGCGGAAAAGACCCGATCACGAGGGGAACCAAGTTTTGGGGGAGGGGAAATTCGGGGCCTTTGCCAAGAGGCATTTTTGGTGGAGTGGACCCTCAGGAAGCGTCGGCGTCAACCTTCATTCGTGAAGCACCTGATCTTGATCAACGATGCGTTATCCCGATAGAGCCTGATCCCGATCAAGCTTAACTAATCAGGGATGGATGTGCATAAAATCCACCACAAGCCGTCGGCAATATTGTAACGGCGAACGGAGGTCAGCTTTCCCGAATTCTGATCGATCCCATAAATTTGAATCCCGCCCGAGGACTCACCTGCGGCAAGCAGGTATTTCCCGTTGTCGATCAGATCAAAGGAGCGAGGTACCGATTCGGTCGGGGTAGTGTCCTGCCATTCGAGATTCAAAGAGTTGGGGTTGATTTTGATTCGGGCAAGACTGTGATGCCCGCGATTGGATACGTACAGCCATTGCCCACTGGGGTGAATTTTAATTTCCGCCGTACTGTTTGGCCCACCATAATCGTTGGGGAGGGTGGACGCGGATGAGAGGTGGCTGAGTTGACCGGAGTCCGGATCAAGATGGTAAGCCGTGACGCTGTTGCCCCGTTCATTGCCGACCATGAGCTTGTTCGGATTCTTGGGATGCCATACCAGGTGACGGGGACCCGTTGATTTCGGACATTGGAAACGATCCGGCTTGCAGGCGACGAGTCGTCCTCGTGCTGGCTCCCATCGAAACTGGAAAATTGCGTCGGGCCCTGTGTGGGGGACCAGAGCGAATTTCTGATCTGGACTGAGGTTGATGGCGTGGGCTTTTTCTGCCGTGGGAAATTCCTGAATCGCATTGACGGACAGTTGACCATCCGATTGAATTTGATGCACGGACACTTTTGATGCGACGTAATAGGCCGTCAGAAGGAACTGGCCCGAAGCATCTGTGGAGAGATGTGCGGGGTCGGCGCCTGCCGACACAACATTCAACAACTTGAGTCTGCCCGTTTTCGGATCCACCTCGCAACTGGCAAGCTCGCCACTCGACCTTAAAGCCACGAGCAGCAGATTCCTGTCTTTCAGGAAGGTCAGCGCTCCAGGCTCCGCAGGTAGTTGAAGCGTCTGCTTCAGAAATAATACCGAGTCGTCGAATCGGTAAACCAGAATTGCCCGATCATTTTTGGCAGAGACGTAAACCAGGTCTTCTGCCGTCACCAGCGTTGGCATTAGGCAAAGAAGGAGAACTTTTGCAGATAATTGAATCAAGCAACTTCGCTTGGGCATGTTCATCACGTGGATTCTCTTTCAGGCCGTTCATTCAAGGTTGGGGCTCAGTGGCATGCTTCACATCTGCTAACGCGGCATGCCAACACGATGCTTAAGAGAAAGTGACTTCGAGGGGTGGTCATGCAAATGGCTTTGGCCACCCCAAACTGAGCACGGATCCGCCAGAGCATCCGCTGCGGTTCACCGTAGCCCCCGAGTATCTCCAACCACTGGGCGTCTGTCGCGCCTCGTATCGGACAACTATGATAG
Organism: Pirellulaceae bacterium; assembly: GCA_022448315.1. Classification (GTDB taxonomy): domain Bacteria; phylum Planctomycetota; class Planctomycetia; order Pirellulales; family Pirellulaceae. The sequence continues at coordinate 47,856 of JAKVCA010000015.1, forward strand.
TGGCTGGAAACGCTTGAGTCAGACGTTTCACTTTAGAGTCCTCCCCGTTTACGGTGTGAAACATGTCACATTCCGTTATCTCAAGTACCCTCTCGCGTTGTGCTTTTCTGTATTTCGTGCTTCCGTGTTTCGCGACGTTTCATCTTGGAGCTGCCAGCAAAATCGGGGAAGCTGCCGAGCTGGGTGGTGGTGAGCCGCGTAATGTGATTTTGATCCTCAGCGATGATCACCGCTTTGATTTCATGGGATTTCATCCTGACAGTCCCAAGTTTCTGGAGACTCCCAACCTGGACCGCATGGCACGGGAAGGGGTCCATCTGGCGAATGCTTTTGTCAGCACATCACTTTGTTCACCGAGTCGCGCCAGTGTCCTGACCGGTCAGTACATGCATCATCATCGGGTCGTGGATAATCAGAGGCCGGTTCCTGAAGGGACCCGATTCTTCCCCTCTGTTCTGCAAGCGGCGGGGTACGAAACTGCTTTTGTGGGTAAGTGGCACATGGGACATGATCATGATGAACCTCGACCTGGGTTTGATCATTGGGTCAGTTTCCGTGGGCAGGGGACCTATCACGACCCCGAATTGAATATCAACGGTGAAAGGAAAGGCTTTCAGGGCTACACGACGGACGTTTTAACCGAACAGGCCATTCGCTGGCTCAAAGGTCGGGAGGGCAACGAGCAGCCTTTTTTTCTGACGCTCTCGTACAAAGCCGTGCATTACCCATTTCAACCTGCGCCACGGCACAAGGGGCGATATGCTGAGGAGCCGATTGAGTATCCTGAAACGATGGCCAATACCGAACGAAATTATCGGACCCAACCCAACTGGGTTCGCGAACGCCGCTACAGTATTCACGGCATTGACCATATGGAAACGGGTGCATTTGACCGCGACCCCGTACCCGATTTCGATCAACTTTTTCATCAATATTGTGAGGCTGTGCACGGACTGGATGAAAACATCGGTCGCGTGTTGACCCATCTGGATCAATCAAAATTGAGCGAGAGCACGCTTGTGCTTTACATGGGGGATAACGGGTTTGCGTTGGGTGAGCATGGTTTTTATGACAAGCGTGACGCTTTTGAAGAGTCGATTCGAGTCCCCTTGCTTGCTTGGGCTCCGGGGCAAGTGGATCCCAGTGTGGTGCAGCCGATGGTTCAGAATATCGATTTGGCGCCCACCATTCTCGACGCGTGTGGCGTTGAAGCGTCTGAAGCCATGGACATGGATGGCATGTCGTTTTGGCCATTGCTTCTCGGTAAAAATCCTGAGTGGCGCGACCATATCTTGTACGAGTATCACTGGGAGTGGAATTTTCCGGCCACACCGACGACTTTTGCCATACGTACAGATCGTTACAAGTTCATTTTTTATCACGGCGTCTGGGATGCGAACGGTTTCTACGATCTGGAAACGGACCCACATGAACGTCACAATTTGATTCATGTCCCGGGATACCGGGAGATGGCCATGCAACTACGCGAACAGCTGTTCAATGAGTTGGAGAACTCTGGCGGGCTGGATTTGCCCGTGCGTCGGCCGGCTGGTGATCGGCTGGACCAGAGAAAATTGAGAAGATAGCCTCAGGTCGCTTGTCTGTCTTCCCACTGATTTTGGTACGGTTGAGGTTGACCCGAGTCGCAAGTTGCGGCATTGGGTCACTCGAAGGGTTGGAGAATTTTTTGAAGAATACATCCACCGATATTGGGCAGTTGACTGAGACCCTTGATTTTCAAATTGAGGGTGCGTTTTCCGACCAGGAAGGCTCGGAAATCATGGATTCGTCCAGTATCACGTCCGCCTCGGATATGGGGAGTCGTATCGGGAAAGGCCCGCACGAACTGTCCCATGAAACGAGGAGACTGCTGCAAAAGCGGCTTCGCGCTGCATGCGTGGTCTTGCTGTTTGGTTTCGCTCTCTTCATGATTCGTGGCTTCTTCGTCCTGTTTCCACTCGACATTCGAGTGCTTCATCTGGCGTTGATGCTGTTCTTGTTGATTGGGGTGATTGGGCTCACGGCGATTGAGTTTCGACTCGGGACTCTACGTTTCTTCGAAGTCAGCACCTTCATTCTGGTGGATTGTTATTTGCTGGCGACATTGTGGATTCAGTTGCACGTTGCACAGCTCGAGGACAATCCAGTGGCTGCGGTGAATGCGGTCAAGGTGACCATGCTGTTCACTCTGATTTTGCTGACGTTGTACTGTATGTTCATCCCGAATCGTTGGCAAAAGGCAGCGGTGATGGCCGTCTTTTTTGTTTTCGGGCTTCCGGCCGTACTCGTCGCTTCGAGGCTGTTTTCAGCTCCCATTCGCGACTGGGAGGCTCCGATCGCGACGCTTGGAAACATCGCCGAAAACGAACTGATTCTTTTGACTGCGGCGACTGCGGCTGTTTTTGGAACCCACGTGATCAATCGCCTACGCGGCGAAGTGTTCGAGGCCCGTCAGCTTGGTCAGTATCGTTTAGGAGTCAAAATAGGTGCTGGTGGAATGGGGGAAGTTTATCTCGCTGAGCATAAACTGATGCGTCGTCCCTGTGCGATCAAGGTGATTCGACCGGAACGCGCCAGCGATCAAAAGAACGTCGAGCGGTTTGCTCAGGAAGTTCAGGCAGCGGCAAGGCTGTCCCACTGGAATACCGTCGAGGTTTACGACTATGGAAAATCCGAAGACGGGGTTTTCTTCTTTGTGATGGAGTTACTCAACGGACTCTCGTTTCAGGAGCTCGTAGATCAGGGGGGACCACTTCCGCCGGAACGAGTGATCTATCTGGTCCTGCAGATTTGTGAAGCGCTCGAAGAGGCTGAACTCGTGCAGTTGGTCCACCGGGACATCAAGCCTTCGAATCTATTTACCATCATTCGAGGTGGTCGACATGATGTTGCCAAACTCACGGATTTTGGCCTCGTGCAGTCCACTCAGTCGTCCACCAATGAAAGAAATGAACGTCGGGCGATCAGTGGTTCTCCGTTGTACATGTCTCCAGAACAGGCTCGCGGCGAGAAGCCAGACCACCGCAGCGACTTGTATTCGCTTGGTGTCGTGCTTTACTTTTTGCTCAGTGGTCGACCTCCGTTTCAGGGAAAAAATGCCATCGCCATCCTCGTTTCCCACTCGCGTGATGAGGTTGAAGATCTCAAGCAGTTGTGTCCGGAGTTGCCCGTTGCTCTCTGTGACATCGTGATGAAGTGCCTGCGCAAATTACCAGAAGAGCGGATTCAGACGGCACAGCAATTGAAACACGCTCTGGAGAATGTTGAGCTGGAAAATTCATGGGGGCAAACCGAAGCGATGGCCTGGTGGGCAAGTATGGATGATTCGATGCTCGATCTCATCCGGCAGAGGACATCAGCAGGTTCGGGAACAATCTCGCAACCGTTGTCCAGTTAAGGTGTCTTGGCCTCTAAAATCTTCTTAAGTGCTTCGCGAATGCGAGTCTCCGAACCCGGCGCTGCCCACAGCCACGAGTCATCGAATCCGTCTGCAAATTCCCGGGCTGTCGGAATGTACCCGGGCCAACACTCGCCATACCCGATGGAGAGCACAAACTGGTGGGGCGCCATCTCCTGTGCAAGGAGTTGGTATCCCACAAAGGACTCCCCCGGAAAAAGAACAATTTTGGCGGGACCGAGATCAAGGCATGGCAAGTCGATCGGGCGATTTTGCTCGAGTCGCTCGTGGGTTGCCAAACCCATCGCAGCAAGAATGCGCGATTCCGTTTTCGCATCTTGATCCTGAAGGACGTTCATGAGGCGATTCCGATCGACGCGTTCGCTCGGATGCATCTCCAGCTTCAGCGACGTATTTCGGAAGTTCATGGAGTCCAGCGGCACACGCTCAGTGTTCTCCCATGCGGTGACCATCCCATCATAGAGTCGCTGCACCAGAGCTTTTCGGTCCTCATTCGTGCCCGTATTGTATTTGCCTGCCGTCACATCGCCGCTGCACCCACTGGCATAGATTTGATGGATCGAAAAGTCATCCCTTTGACGTCGGGCACGGGCAAGTCCAACAAAATCCGAGGAGACTTCGCCCCGTCCATAAAAACTCATGGGATGCGTTGCGTAAACGTGGAGCGCGAGAATGGCTCGGTCATCGTGCCAGAAGGACAAGGTTTTCAGTTGCGGGTCGATCCTTCCAGTCGGGGCCGCCACCGATCTGGGATCCGTTCCACTTCGACTCCCGCGACCAAAGCTGATGGAACCATCCGGTAACACCATGCGGCGATTGGATGCAATCTGTTCGACCGTTGCTTGACCCATACCGAGATGCGTGATGGGCCGACTCGACTTCATGCAGTCCTCGGCGGCTTTTGCCACTCTCACTAGCGTTTTGTCGTGGAAGTTCGAGTCGAATAACTCCCCCGCCAAGCCTACGGATCCCAGAAGGCGTTCTGCACCTCCGTCGATCACTGGAGCATCGTGCTGATGCAGACTACAAACCATGACATGGTCGACGGTCGTGCCGGTCGAATCGGCGAGGGCCTTTCGCCACGCATCGTAGGAATCATTACGTATTTCGCACCAGTCAACTGCGCAGAAGACAAACGGCAAGCCGGTTGATTGCAGAACGAAACCGTGCGTGTAAAGAGGGTCCAGAACCTTTTGGCTCTTTGTGGGGAGCACCCCCATGCATCGATGCTTCAAGGGGATGGTGACATCGACGGTGAAAGATGAAATTCGGAAGTCTTCGGCCTGACTTGATGAGGCCGAAGCGACGAATGCGAGAGTCAATCCGATCGCAAGAAGTCTGGATGCCGATAGTCTCCGGGAAGGCAATTTCATGTCAGGACCTCATCATTGAAGCAATGCACGCTCAAACGCCATGCGAGGCAAACCGAATAGGATTCAAGGGCTAAAAGAGAGCTTCTTTTCCCAGTTGTCGACGAACGATCACCCACTGTCCGCTGTGCATCATCCAGTGTGATGGAGTCAGGTTGAAGATTGATCCTACCGAAGGCGCGTATTCACGAATCCCTTCCGGACTCTCTTGTTGCAGATCCTCGTCGGTCATTGTAGACAATGCGTCGCGCAAAGCCTGATGCTGGGTCACCATCAATTCCAGGTACTTCTGTTTGGTCAAAAAAGAACTGGCGACGTCGACCCCGGCGTTTTCCTTGGAGTGTTGGTCAGCGAACCCCGAGGGAAGGTCCGGCATCGAACCGGGGCAGACGGAGTTGATGAGACGGTTATCCGAGGCAAGCAGGTGTCCGAGTTGCCATGCAATATGATTGCCACCGTCGCACGGTCGACGAAGCAGGTCTTCGTCGCTTAGATCTTGAAGATAGGCGTTCACGCAAAACGTTGCCGTGGACAAAGATTCGTTGATAAGTTGTTTCGCGACGCTCATAATCTTGCTCTCCGTCAGGAACGTATTTTCAATTCGGATGATTTTGAATCTGTGATTTGACCAGCATGGGAAGCGTCGAGGATCGCGTCAAGAACGAGGACGAATCGCTGGTCATGTCCGTACGCAGTATCCGTTTGACCAAGCAAAATGGCTTTCGGCAATGTTACATTTATTTTTTGAAGGGAAGGCCATGGCGTCGTCCATGTTTACGCTCGATCGTTTGCTCGCCCTGTGTTTCATGATCTTCCTCCTGGCAGGAGGTGAGTTGAGGGCGTTTTCAGAACTCATTTTTGTCGAAAGCGGTGCTCCGAAGGCGGTCATTGAAGTTGGAACGCCTTGGAAGCGTGACGCGGGTTTCCTCGAATTGCAAGGCACGGGCTGTGTGTTGTATGCGGACGCGGTGATCGACCAAGGCGATTTTGTGATTGAGGCTGTGATACAGGTCGATGAACTCAGCAACAGTGCAGCGACGTTTTGTTTTGAGGCCCAGAGTCACCTCGGTTTTCAAGGTGGGACAGGACTCCCGTTTACCGAAGGGCCGCTTTTTGGCGGCGCCCCCAAGTTCTTTGAAGACGTTAAAGGCGTGGTCCCCGAAGGTCAGCCATTTCGATTGATGATTCGACGACAAAACAAAAGACTTTTGGTTCAGGTGGATGACAAAACGCTTTTTGAAACAGCCATTTCGAATGATCCGCTTGGACGATTCGGGTTTCGACCGTGGCGAAGCAAGATGCGAGTTTATGAATTCCAGGCGACGGGGGAATTCTCACCCTATGTCAAAGTCGAGCCTTGGGCTTCCGATCTGAAAGCCGAGCCAGTCGATGTCTTTCGATCCGGTGCTGACGGCTATCATACGTACCGGATCCCTTCAATGGTGTCGACGACCCAGGGGACCTTGTTGGCGTTCGCCGAGGGACGCAAGTCCGGCGGTGGCGACGCGGGAGATATCGACCTGCTACTCAAACGTTCGACTGACGATGGGAAGACTTGGTCTGCATATCAGGTTGTCTGGAACGACGGTACCAACACGTGTGGGAATCCAGCCCCTGTGGTGGATGTAGAGACGGGTCGGATCTGGCTTTTTCTGACCTGGAATTTGGGGTCAGATCACGAACGAGAAATCATGGCGGGGCAAAGCCGGTTTCCCCGTCGCTGTTACATGACGTTCAGTGATGACGACGGCATCACTTGGAAAGATCCGCAGGAGATGCCCCACCTGCGGGAATCGCATTGGCGTTGGTACGCGACCGGGCCCGACAAGGGAATCCAGTTGACTCGCGGGCAGTACCGAGGTCGTTTGGTGATACCGTGTAACCATAGCGATCATCAGGATCCTCAGCAGCACCCTTATCGTTCTCACGTCATCTTTTCCGACGATCATGGAAAGTCCTGGAAACTCGGGGGTGTCGTGGGGGAGAAGACCAACGAATCGACGCTCGTTGAACTGTCCGATGGAAGGATCATGGATAATATGCGGTCCTACCATGGAAAGAACCGGCGGGCAGTTTCCATCAGCGATGACGGCGGGGTGACTTGGGGGGACGTTTCGCTGGATTCCGCCCTGATTGAACCTGTTTGTCAAGGGAGTCTACTCAGGCTGGACTGGTCCGAGGAGTCGCGATCCAAGGGTAGGATCGTCTTTTGTAACCCTGCCAGTCGCGGTCGGGAGAGGTTGACGTTACGGACGAGTTCCGACGACGGTCAAACTTGGGCTTTCAACCGTTGTTTGTACCGTGGTCCCTCTGCATATTCTTGTCTGACAAAAATGCCAGATGGCCGACTGGGGGTCCTGTTCGAGCGGGATCGTTACCAGAAAATGACCTTTGTTGTTGTCGATGTTGAGTGGTTGGAAGCTCAGCCCTGATTCACCACAAGTGGATGTGATCAATCAAGGGCCGATCGATTCTTGGACTTCCTGGGGCCCAAGAGCGATCCGCCCTTCGTATAATTGAAAGTGCTATCCCACTTCGTGTGGTTGCGGAAACTGAGTGGCTGATAGAGTTATGAAAGACGACGGACATTCATGCGCATTTTCCTGATTTCTCTCATCGGTTTTTCCGCGACGCTGGTTTTCAGTGATTCGCGAACCGCCAGCTTGCTCGGTCAAGACGGAAGCATCTTGTTTCGGAGTCAGGTCAAACCGGCTCTTTCGGAAACCTGCTTCAAGTGCCATGGCCCGGATGACGCAACGCGGGAGGCGGATCTCCGTTTGGATACCTTTGAAGATGCCACCCGCGATCGTGGTGGGTATGTTGCGATTTCTCCTCGACATGCCGACAAAAGTGAGCTGTGGAGTCGCATCACCAGTGACGATCCTGATCTGGTCATGCCGCCCCCCGACTCAGGCTTGGCTCTAACACAAAACGAAATTCAATCCATGCGTCAGTGGATTGAGCAGGGCGCGGTTTACGAAAATCATTGGGCCTATGAGCCATTGGCTGACCACATGCCACCGTCATCGGCCCATCAGGAATGGACGAAATCTCCGATCGATAGTTTTATTGCAGATGGGTTCGAGAGAAATCACCTGCAACCTGCAGACAAAGCGAATCGCGAGACCCTCTATCGACGTCTCTCGCTCGACCTGCTCGGCTTGCTGCCTGAGACGGATGAAGTAAGAGAGTACGTTTCCGATCCGCGTCCCGATGCTGACCAGCGAGTGATTGATCGCATGTTGGCAAGTCCTCATTTCGGGGAGCGTTGGGGACGTCACTGGTTGGATCAAGCCCGGTACGCGGATACCCACGGGTACACGGTCGACTCGCCACGGACGATGTGGCCCTACCGGGACTGGGTTATCGATGCGTTCAATTCGGATATGGCATTTGATCAATTCACCATTGAACAGTTGGCGGGCGATCTGCTTCCCGAGCCGACTTTGTCTCAGGTGGTCGCAACCGGTTTTCATCGAAATACGTTGATCAATCAGGAGGGGGGCTCGGACGCCGAACAGTTTCGGAACGAAACGGTGATCGACCGCGTGAATACGACGGGGGCAGTCTGGCTGGGTTTAACCGTTGGGTGCAGCCAGTGCCATAACCACAAGTACGATCCCCTCCAACAGGTCGAGTACTATCAACTATTTGCGTTTTTCAACAGCACTCAGGATGTGAACAGCGTGAATCCGGTCGTCCGCGTGTTCACGCAGCAGCAGGAAACACGACTGCAACAACTTGATGCGGAATTGAAGCAGGCCAAGTCGGACTTGGCGACTTACGATCGCACGAAAGAAGAACAGAGCACAGCTGATGCGGAGCAGACTTCACCGGAATGGTTGACGATTTCCCCGCTCGACTTGCAGAGCGAGGCAGGTGCCCGCTTTGAGATACTGGAAGACGGTTCGATTCTCGTTTCCGGCAACAATGGGGCTCAGGATCGCTACGAAGTTCAGTTGAACATCCCAAAGGGTCGTTGGACCGCTTTGAGGCTCGAAGCGCTCACAGACCCATCTCTGCCGAACGGAGGACCTGGCAGAGCGGGCAACGGCAATTTTGTCCTGAACGAAGTGCGGTGGAGTATTGCGGATCGCCCTCCTCTTACATGGGATTTCGCCATCGCTGACCATTCACAGAAAGACTATCCTGTCCAGGCTGCGATCGATGGAAATCCCGCGACTGGCTGGGCNATCAATCTTCCAAGTGGAAAGCTGAACGTGAATCGGCGTGCGTTCCTGTTGCCAGAATCTGCTGTGGAAACGGACGAGACGATCCAAGCACGCTTGACTCTCGTTTTTGGATCACAACCCCCCAAATACAACCTCGGTCGCTTTCGAATATCGCTGACTCAGGCCGCCGTCGAACAACTCGGGATCCCTGATCCTGCTCGTCTCCGTCTGGACAAAGAAATCAATCGACTGAATCAGGAACGGAACGAGTTAGAGAAGTCCTTCCCGTCCACCATGGTGATGAGGGAGACACCAAAGCCGAGAGATTCATTCGTTCTGATTCGGGGTGATTTTTTGCGGCGCGGTGAGCCGGTTGTTCCCGGAACGCCCGCATTCCTTCCTGACATGGCCGCCTTTGAAACTCGAGCAACGCGATTGGATCTCGCTCGTTGGTTGGTAGAACCAGAACAGCCTTTGACGCCAAGGGTGAGCGTGAACCGAATCTGGATGAGGCTGATGGGACGAGGGCTGGTTGAGACGGAGAACGATTTTGGATCTCAGGGGACCCTGCCTACGCATCCGGAGTTACTCGATTGGCTTGGAAGAACCTGGATCAAGGATGGGTGGTCGAGGAAATCGATACTAAGGAAAATTCTGAACAGTCAGACTTACCAACAAAGTTCCGTGGTGGATCGTGACGCGTTATCCGCGGATCCCAAAAACCAATGGTGGGCAAGGCAATCGAGAATTCGCGTTGAAGCAGAGGTGGTGCGCGACCTCGCATTGTCCGCAAGTGGATTGCTTGACCACCGTATCGGCGGCCCTGGCGTTTATCCACCTCAACCTTCCGGTGTCTACGCCTTCACTCAGCGACGCGCCTCGTGGCCGACCAGCGAGGGGGCGGATCGCTATCGTCGCGGGATGTATACCTTCTTCATGCGAAGTGCACCGCATCCCATGCTGACCACCTTTGACTCACCACGATTCAACACCACTTGTACACGGCGGGATCGTTCCAACACCCCTTTGCAGTCCCTCACGTTGTCGAATGACCAGTCCATCGTGGAGTTCGCGAGAGGATTTGCAGCACGGATCATGGCGTCGTCTGAAGACGCCTACGAAAATCGCTTGGCGATGGCTTTCAATATTGCGATGAGTCGGGCACCTTCATTACTCGAGATGGAGAGACTGACGGCTTACTTGGACAAGGTGCTCGACGACTTTCGTCAAAAACCTGATGCGGCGAAGGCATTGCTGGGCGTTGACGAGTCGACCGAGAATCTTGAAGAATACGCGGCGTGGACGGCCATCTGTCGCGTGCTTTTGAACCTCGACGAGTTCATCACAAGAGAGTAGCGATGCAAGACGAACAACGTTTCGGCCCGATTGAAAGTCTGGCCGACGACGCTTCAAACCATAACGCTTTGGGTTGGGCCCAACAGCGGCGAAACTTGTTGAAGTCCGCGGGGGTTGGGGTGGGCAGCATGGCCCTCGCCACGTTGCTGGGTCGCGATTCTCTGGGGGCTGATGAAGCGAATCCCCGGGAAGCGGCGGGGACCGGGCGGCACTTTCCTGCCAAAGCGAAATCGGTCATCTTCCTGTTCATGGCGGGAGGGCCGAGTCAGTTGGACTTGTTCACAGAAAAAACCGAATTGGCACGGTTGCATGGCGAACCACCGCCAGACAGTTTCCTGGAGGGGAAACGTTTTGCGTTTTTGAAGGGGACCGAAACTCTGCTTGGAAGTCCCCAGAAATTTCAACGGCATGGAGGTTGTGGCCAGGAGATTAGCCATCTGTTACCCCATCACCGACGAATTGTGGACGACGTCTGCTGGTTGCATGGCATGACCACCGATGTCTTCAATCATGGTCCCGCCAAGATTTTTGTGAACACCGGTTCGCCGCAACCCGGCAGGCCCAGCATGGGGTCTTGGGTCAACTATGGCCTCGGCAGTGAATCGTCCGATCTGCCCGGTTTTGTGGTCCTGCAATCGGGTCCTCGAGGGCCACGGGGCGGCGCGAGTCTGTGGTCGAGCGGATTTTTACCAACGACCTATCAGGGGGTTCCGTTTCGAAGCGGAAAAGAGCCCATTTTGAACCTGAGCAGTCCTGCGGGAATGGATCGTCATCGGGAGGGAGAATTTGTCGATGCGGTTGCCGATCTTAATGAGCTTCGTTTTCAGACGGTTGGCGACCCGGAAATCCAGACGCGAATCGCCGCTTACGAAATGGCGTACCGCATGCAGGCGAGTGCACCTCAGTTGATGGACTTGTCGCGGGAATCCCAAGAGACGTTGGATGCATATGGTGCTGATCCTTCCAAGCCCTCCTTCGCGAACAACTGTCTCCTTGCCCGTCGCATGGTGGAATCGGGAGTCCGATTCATTCAGCTCTACCATACGAACTGGGATCATCATGGGGGTCCCACGGAGAATCTGGAAAAGCACCTTCCTGAAATATGTCGAGAAGTGGATCAGCCGTCAGCCGCGCTGGTTCTCGACTTGAAGCAACGGGGTCTGCTGGACGACACCATCGTGGTGTGGGGCGGAGAGTTTGGTCGCACCCCGATGGGAGAGGTTCGTCAAACGACCGGACGCGATCACCATATTGATGCGTACACCATGTGGGTCGCGGGGGGCGGTTTTCGATCGGGGTTCATTCACGGAAAAACGGATGAGCTGGGCTTGGCACCCATCGAAGATCCCAAGCATGTTCATGATCTTCAGGCAACTCTCCTGCATCAGCTTGGCTTGGATCATGAACGTCTGACTTATCGATTTCAGGGAAGAGATTTTCGCCTCACCGATGTCCACGGACATGTACTCCACGATCTGCTGACTTGATGCAGGCGATTGGGGCACGTGGCAAGCATGCCACGTTGCGAGCCTGCCTTGTCGCGAGCATAGCTTGTCGCGATTTTCGAGGTCCGATGCCATCCGCCGGGCGAGTGATCAGGTGAGTCCTGAGATCGGCTTGTCGTGGTACACCGGCATGGGGCGGTCGAGTAGATCCGCCCAGGTGGACTGTGGAGGAATCCCCAGGGACCGATAGATCGTGGCGGCCAGATTTTCGGGTGTAACGGGCTGGTCGACTGGACTGCCGCCAAGGGCATCCGTGCTACCGATGACGCGGCCACCCTGAATTCCACCGCCAGCAAGCAGAATCGATTGAACCTCTCCCCAGTGGTCCCTGCCCGGAAGTGCATAATGCTGAGGCAGATGGGAAATCGTGGGCGTTCTTCCAAATTCACCCGCCATGACGACTAAAGTGTCGTCGAGTAATCCTCGGTCGGTCAGATCATCCAGAAGTGCGGAAACCGACTGGTCCATGGGGGGGAGCAGATAGTTTTTGAGGTTCGGAAACGCGTTCCCATGAGTGTCCCAGGTTTCATTATTGCCAAGATTGACCTGAACCAGACCCACGCCTGCTTCGACAAGGCGACGTGCCAGAAGGAGCGACCAACCGAAGGTGTGGTGACCGTACCGTTCCAGCGTTTTTTCATCTGCTTCGGTCACATTGAACAGCTGACCCATTTCAGTGTCCGCCAGCATCGAAAGGGCTCGCTGTTGGAAACGATCAAAGCTGTCGACTTCCGCAAGTTTTTCAAGATCAACTTGCTGCTGTTGGATCTGTTCAAGAAGTTTGCTTCGATCCGAAAAATGATCTTGCGAGATCGCTTCAGGGAGTTGCAGGCTTGGGAGTTGGAAGCGAAGCGAGTCCGGATTCTCCTCGCCTCGCTGGTGATGGAATCCGTATTCTGGCCAAGCTCCATAAGTGGCCGCATTAAATCGGCAACACTCAAGGAAGTAGGGATCTCGTTGCGGCCCCATGGTCCCTGCGAATTGCCCAGGGATCACCCGCCCCGTCCGATGGATCAATTTTTCTGGAAGGACAATGGCGGGGGGAAGATTGTTCTTAGGCGCGGTCGCATCACTCGCAATCGCGGCGATCGAGGGATGGTCCGTGGGCTTCGGCGCCTGTGGGTTGAATCCCGTAGGCATCTCGGTTCGTCCCGAGAGAATGGCCATATGGCCCTGAGAATGCTCATTGTAAGGGTGGGTCAAACTTCGGACGACCGACCAGCGATCACTTCTTTGAGCCAGTTGGGGAAGGTGCTCACAAATGCGATAACCCGGCGTCCGCGTTGCGATCGTGCCAAACTCACCACGTATATCCGAGGAGGCCAGCGGTTTGGGATCGAAACTCTCGTGCTGCGCCAGTCCCCCTGACAGGAAGATGAAAATCACGCTTTTGCCAGTCGATTCGGTTTCCGCTCGCAATCGATCGAGTTGCGGCATACCTAAACCAAGCAGGCTGACTGCACCCGCCTGAATCCACTGTCGGCGACTCAAGGAAGGGTGAGAAAAACTGGGTGAAGCTTGGGGACGCATCGCCTTGTCTCCCGCTTTGAGGGCGGACACCGTTCGTCAGAAGGAACTTCCTACTGCAGGCCAATTTGTCGAGCCTCGAAACCTCATGGCTCGTCATTCCTCTCCGGATCGTACCGGACCATCTTCGTAGTATCGGCGAAACCAAGGCGCGTCGCAAACTAAAATCAGCGATGAGTGCGGAGGATGCCGCCGAAGACGGGTTCTTCACGTGAGATCGTCATCCAGTTGAGCCGTTCATCCCTCCCGCTCTGGAGCCAAGCGACCTCTTGAATCAGGCTGCGGCCAGTCCCATGACCCTCCGCCATGCACTCAATTGGCCCAAGTGAATCATGCAGTGGCCCCCGACATAAAACGCGGTCATGGACCCTAGCGTGGGGAATAATTCGCGAAGCCGACCGGGGGTCGGATTGTCTCTTGCGAGGACGGTATCTGACGCGTTCCGGATGTCTTCAAGGACCTGACGGTATCCGCCGAAAAATGCGTCCACAATGACGTCGCGAGATGGATAGAGGGTTTGTTCGGGATCGTCAACGCACTGGGCATCTTTTGAAAAGAGGTTTTCGAAACCCTCGGGAAGGTCCATCGGGTCACCGCCAAGGTTGGCGATGATCTTGGGGGCGTACAGGCTAAGGTGCCCGTAAATGAACGCTGGGTGGTTCGACTGAATCACCTGTTCCCCGACGTAAGGCAACCTCCCAAACTGATCGTTGTCGATGCCTGCGAGGAGTCGCTCTGCGTAACCGATGCTCAACGAGAGAGAATCACCAATGACATTTCCAAGCGTGTTGTCCATTCAATTTTCTTCCTGCTGTCGTCGTTCAGTCCCTCTCCGCAAATCTGCTTTCACGATTCGTCGATGAGGCAAAGCCTACTCGTCATCATCGGCGCCGGCAAACTGATCGTCAAACGCGTCTCCCATGATTTCCACTTCCTGCGCATTCAGCAGGTTCGTGGCGATCTGTTCAACGACGGGACCACCAGGCATGTTCGGGAATTCGTGGGATGCAATCCGGTTACTTTTGGAGTTGAGATTCAGTCGGCAGGCAAAACCAAGAATCGCCTCATTGAGGTCATCAAAGTCAGGCACCACACTGAAACTGGCCCGCGTATCTTTGGGGCTGCGGGAGGCAAAGTTCCAGACCTGAACGTAGTTCCCCTCGATCTTCAACACATGATGCAGGTTCATGCGAATCCAAACGATGAGATAGACCACAAGAATGCCAATGCTCATGGCAAAGACAAACTGCCGGGGGAAAGTTTTCAAATCAAAGAAGGCGAAGAAACTGCCAAGAACACTCAGGAAGGGAATGTCCTGTTTGTCGACCGCCCAACCCAGCATGGCGAGAAGCGCGAAGATAACGACGATGACGCCGAACCAAGCTCCCCCTTTGAAGTCGAGTCCCACAGTGACGAACGTGAACAAGAGCAGGCCTATATACAGCCATGCCATCGGTGGTGAGGAATGACCGGCTTGTTCCAAGAAGTAATCGATTACGCTGAAAAGCAGACCCCAGATGCCCGCCATGTAAAAGTAGATGAACTCCGGCCCGGAAATGACTCGGAGTCGCCCCGTCTTTTCGGCTCGAACGCAGGCTGCGAGGTTCTGAACCATCGCCGGTGAGTATAGAATGCCAAAAGCCATGAAGACGATCTTCATCGGTAGAGGCAGCTTGAGATAGAAGCTCAGAAATAAACCCAACATGCGATGACGTCGTTTTTGTTCTTCACGTGCAAGTGCATGCTCTTTAGCAAGATTTGAACTTTTCTCGTCACTCATCGAAGGCTCCTCCCATCAAGGATTGATCGAACCTCCGCATGTTAACCCGTGGAATACGCTGCGTAAATTGTGGACTAGGGAAAATAGGGTAGTACGAACGTGGCTCGATGGAATCCAGATCCAAAGGATCCAAATCCGCCCACATCGGAGGCATAACCCCACGGTTGCAAATTGGGGGGAGGCCCATGAGAAACGAGCCAGCGAGATGAACTTGCTGGCCCGTTCTTCAAAGTTTGAGTTCTTTCACCGAGGGACTCAGAGGCCTTCGAGATCACATTTTTCGCGAATCACGGCGCTGTGGATTTCGGCGAGTTGTTGGGATCAAGCACGATTTTGATTGCTTGGGTGAGCTCTGCAAGGTGAGCCTGAGTCACCGCGTCCGAACCCGGCTTTTTGTTGAGCATTCGCAAAATTTTCTTAAGTTGAACCATGCAGAGGCCCGGTACATCCGAAGCGGCTGAGGACTGCTCAACTTTATCGGCCAGCATTTCCACATGCGTTCGTTGCAGGTTGCGGCGATAGAGGTCAACGGATACCTCTTCGGCCTTCAGCTCCGACCAGATTCCATGGGTCAGGTCGTTCAGAAGTTGCTCCGGACGATAGACGGTTTCTTCGCCTTCGGAGTCGGCAACCCGCTGGACCTGTTCGGCCATCCGATCCAGCCGGCTGGTCCGCATCAACGACGAGAGGATGGAGCGTTGGCTGGAAAGGATTCGATCCGCCGCTCCACTGGTTTCCAGTCGAAGGGTGATCTGGGGCGAAATCAGTTTGGGATTGGTCTTGAAAGTCTGCTGGATCAGGAACTGGACCGCCTCTTTTTGTCGACCTGCGGCAATGGGGTAGTAGATCTGATCCGCATCCCCGTAGAACAGATTGATTTCTTCGTAGCCGCCCACAATCGCGGTCACGTGCATCAGCTCACGGGTTCTCTGAGACAACAGCTGGCTGTACATGTTGTTCAGCAGATCGTAATCTTCGCCCTTCCGCGCGCAAGCCTCAACCAGATAATTAGCGACTCGATCGATGTTTTTCATGCCAAGGACTGTGGCCGCCAGAGAGTCACTGCCGAGATCTTCCGTTTGGCGCGTCGGATCCTCGCTGGGGTCTGCATTTCCAAATCGCAATACCGGATTTTCCTTTTGCTCCGCCACCAGTGCTGCCTGACCTTCTTTCTCCTTTTCGGCGGAAACGTACTGGCCGTAGCCCCATTTCACTGCAAAGAAGTCATAGGGACCTACCACGGGAATCAATGTGGCACCATCGCCGGGTTGTGCCACATAGTTGAAGCGTCCGTAATCCATGATCGAAGCTTCTGTTCCATACTTCTTTGTGAATTCTGCACTGCGTAGCTCATCGACCGTGTAGTGAGATGATGCTTTCATGTTGTGGGGAAACCCGATGGAGTGTCCGACTTCATGTGCCACGATGTAGGCCAACAACTCGCCTATCAATTCGTCCGGCATTGGAAGTTTTTGGGCGCGAGGGTCGTTGGGAGATGCCTGGACGAAATACCAGTCTCGGGCCAGTTTCATGACGTTGTGGTAGATGCGTACATCCGCTTCCAAAATCTCTCCCGTCCGTGGGTCGTGAACGTGGGGCCCAAACGCGTTTTCGGTCATGGATGGAAGCCAGCGAATGGTCGAGATGCGGGAGTCTTCTGGGTCCCAATCAGGATCTTCGTTTGCCGAAGGTGCGAGTTTGCCAATGATGGCATTTTTGAACCCCGCCTCTTCAAAGGCGGGTTGCCACATTTCAATTCCTTTTTTTACATACGGTTTCCATTTCTCGGGCACACCTCGACCCACGTAGAAAACGATGGGTTTCACGACTTCAGAAACTTCAGCCTCAGGATCTGATTTCTCAACTCGCCAACGGGTGATGTAGCGAACCGATTCAACTTGGTGGTCGGAGTCGTCTGCAAAATCCTGGAAACCCACAGTGAAGAACCCGACTCTCGGATCGAAAACACGTGGGGTCATGGGGTCTTCGGGAAGCTGCCGCATACTGTGGTGCAGCACCGCGGTGATCGAAGACTGGGTGGGATCTCGACGGATGTCATTACCGCCCCGTCCTCCAAAGATCGAACTTGACGACGAACTCAATGAGTAGGTGGCGAGAACTTCGACATTGATGTTTTCAGGAAAGGATTTGACTTCCTCGATGAAACTGCGATTGGTGTCCATGTTGCCCGCGCTGAGTAAGCGTTTGGCACTGAATTCTGTAACATCGGACTTGAACAGGCTGGTGACGTTGATGACGGGGCGTTGATCCGGCCCCCAGGCATCCACCGAGAAAACTTTAACGATGGGCGCGACGCTCGTCGCTCGAACGGCGTCGGTGATTGGATCTTCAATTTCGGCACGAATCGAATACTTGACGTCCCGGAGCAGTACTTTTTCGCCCCGAAGTTCCCAGCGAACGACGCGGTCTCCAACCGGCATGCCCGCGTAACTGAAGCCGGCTTGGGTTTGTTCCAGAGAGGTCACCCAAAGCATGTCTTTGTTTAACTTTTCGATGGGAATTTCATAAAAGACTTTGCCGTCAAGTTGGTGGATAATAAACAGTCCGGCCTGTGTTTCCGCGTCTTCCGTGATCACCTCGTCGTATGGCTTGACCGAAGAATTGGAACTTTTCGAGGGGCCTGAATCAGCCTTGGAGGGTGCTCCGCCCCCTCGACGCTGAGCGAATGCGTCGTCGGGGAGCAATGCTCCAGTTGCGGTCAGCAATGCGATCGCGATCGAAAGTAAGCGTTTCATCGGGTTACCGGCTCCTGGTTAAATACAGATTGAATGCAACCGCGGTGACGATTTGATCCCTTGGGATGCAAAATCGGCGATTCCATGATTAGATAGTCTAGCTCAACCTTTGAGGTTGGTACTCCGTCCGGGCGATGCCGGGCCGTCCGATTTTGAGACTTCGGCTGGCAATGCAAGGCATGTCGCCGCTTAAAAACAAAGGCGTTACAAAACTGAGACGAAAGGTTGGGTTCGTCAGTCGAACTTCAAGGAACCCCCGCAAACCGAGCCATCCCATAAAATCAGCGTGATCTGAACAACCGATTCATCGTTGACCGGATAACCGTCTCTTTGGATTGGTCGTCTTAGCAAGAGGCTCACCCCCGAAGTGGAATTTGCCCCGTTGATCTTGGGCCTCGCTCTTGGGTGTCAATGCTGGTGACTGCCCGGGTTTCACATTAAACTCGCAATGTGAAACGAGGATGCAGGTTTTGATTTCCGTCACCCAGCGTGAATCGTTGAAGGACCTTGGCCCATTTTCTAAAAGTTGCGGGGAGGCTCGGCATGGATCGACGTGAATTCGTTCAGGCAGGTGGAGTCGTTGCGGCATCCATGGTCGCGGTCGGCGCTGGAGTGCATGTCGCAGACGCGGAGACACTCGAGACTCAGCGAGTCAAAGAGGGCTTTATTGACGCCCATTCGCACATCTGGGGGCGAAACATCGACGAGTTTCCCTTGGCGAAAGGTCAGACGCTGGCGGACTTGAACCCCGCGAGTTTCAATGACCAAGAGCTGCTGGAGGCCTGTCGACCCTGGGGCGTCGAGCGAGTCGTGCTGATTCAGCATCACATCTACCACGGTTTTGATAATCAATATTTGGTGGATGCGGCAAAGCGGCATCCCGACCGTTTTCGCGTGGTTGGGATGGTCAACGATCTCACACCTGAACCCGGCAAGCAAATGAAGGCCTTGCATCAAAATCGAGTGACGGGGCTCAGGATTACGCCGTGGATTCGTGGGGCTGATGTTTGGCTGACGGGACCGGGAATGGCGGAAATGTGGGCGACCGGTGCCGAGACGGGACAGGCTATGTGCTGTCTGATTGATCCCTCTGATCTCTCTGCGGTCTCCAGAATGTGCGTCCGTTTTCCCAAAACGCCGGTGGTGATCGACCACTTTGCTCGAATCGGGGTTGATGGTTTGATTCGTGATGAAGATCTCGGTCAACTCTGCAAACTCGCCAAGCATCCGCAAGTGAAAGTGAAAATCTCAGCGTATTATGCGTTGGGCAAAAAAAAGCCTCCCCATGATGAACTGGTTCCCATGATCCGGAAGTTGCTGGATGCGTATGGCCCGGAACGTCTGATGTGGGCAAGTGACGCGCCGTATCAGATGACCGAAGGGAATTCATACCAAGCTTCGATCGAGTTGATTACGGAAAGACTCGAATTTTTGACCGATTCGGATCGGGACTGGCTCTTGCGAAAAACAGCCGCCTCAACCTATGATTTCGAACTCGCATAGTCGAGTTCAGTCTACTGCGGGTCAGCATGTTTTGTGTTGTCGGGGAAATGGAAACCCGGTCGCTTAGTATAGATTGCGCGTCTTAAGGCGTCCCACTTTGTCGCTTGAGTCACGAAGCGAAACTTTAGCTGCGCGTAAATTTTTCTGGCCGAGACACTTGTTGATCCCGTTTCCGCGTTTTGCAACTGGAGCCTTTATTGGTGACTTCGCCGTCCCAGCCCTCCATGCGTCACTCCGTCTTTTACGGATGGTGGATGATACCCGTTGCGGTCTTGGGATTCGTAAGTACTGTTCCAGGGCAATCGGTGGGTGTTGCCGCCTTCAATGAAGTATGGCGCGAGGATTTGTCTCTCAGTTCGAGTCAGTTGTCGGGACTCTATGCACTGGGGACGATCTTCGCGGCAGTCCTGCTTCCATTGACTGGAATTTCCATGGATCGATGGGGCATCAGGCGCACGATGACTATCGTGGTCCTCGGGCTTGCCATTGCTTGCGGGTGGATGAGCCTGGTGCAGGAATCGTGGTCGTTGTTGATTGCTTTTTTTCTGCTCCGTTTTCTCGGCCAGGGCTCCCTGTCTCTTCTCTCCACGAACACTCTCGCCATGTGGTTTCATGACAGATTGGGAACCGTGGCGGGGTTTTCGAATCTGCTGGTGACGCTCATCATGGGTTTGGCACCATTGCTTCTGGGTTGGGGGATCAGTCATATGGGCTGGCGATTCACCTACCAGTTGATGGGAGTTGCGATTTTGTGCGTCATGCTCCCTCCTTTGCTGACTTGGTTTCGAAATCGGCCGGAAGACGTCGGTCAGCGTCCTGACGGCAAGTCGGGTTCAGAACTGGAACGTGGCGGTGCGTCCGAAGCCGGACTGCAGGGTTTCAGTTGGAAAGAGGCGGTTCTCACTCGTTCCTATTGGATTCTGATTTTGATCAAGACGAGTTGGGCGTTGATTGGCACTGGATTGATTTTTAATGTTCAGCCACTTTACGTCGAAAAGGCACAGGGTTATTTGAGTCCTGAATTCGCAGTCACCTGTTTTTTCACAACGGTCGCAATCTCGCAACTAGTAGGTGGCCTTCTTGCTGACCGCCTCCCTTTGCATCATTTGATTTTTGCCGCAACCATGGGCATGTGCAGTAGCCTAATTTTATTGTGGCTGTTCGTCGGAGTTCCTTTTTTCCTCGCCTATGCCCTTTACGGCGCGGTCCAAGGAATCATTCAAGCGGTAAGCAGCACCATATGGGTCAGGTATTTTGGCCGAAAGAATATTGGCAAGATTAAAAGTGGCGCGATGGTGGCGATGGTGGCGGGGAGCAGCATCGGGCCGCTGGTGATGAGCCTTGCCAAAGATCTTGGTTGGACATTCAGCCTGTCCGTGTTGGCGTTTTTGATACTGGCTGTCATCAATGGTCTCGCTGCGACGGTGCTCCGACCGCCCGAGGCGAAGGTCACCTGTGACTAGGAGATCGGGGGCAGGGATCGTCCTTTTGTTGCTCGCTCGATCAATTTAACTTATCTCGCAACACTCCCTTCTGGTCCAGCATTCAGGTTCACTGTGAGGAGTAGAACGTCGCTTGGATGGGTTGTGAGTAATTCACCCAGTGTGTCTTCGCTGTCTCCGGTTGCATTTTGCCATCACTCAACACGAGTCGGATCTGACCTTTCAAAGAGGATTCGGGAGTGATGGCGAAGTCTCCCAGGACCATGGGAGCGAAGCAAAAATAGGGCATCTTTGGGTGCAAGCGAACCGGTTGTGGGTGTCGGAAATTTGACGGGTGCCCCATGGCCAGGCAAGAGGCAAATGCTCCCTCGACGGGTCCTGTCATCAGGACCCAATTCGGCCGCGTGTGATTTCCGCTCAAGCGGCCGTCACGACCACTTGTTTGAAATTCGAAATCAGAATCTGCATTCCAATCGCGGTGCCCGCGAAAGGCGAAGCCACCATAATGATACTCGAGGATCTCGAGGGGATTGGCGGTGGCCGCTTGCTGCTCGCTCACGATGTCGACGAGATAGGTGTTGTCGCACCGATGGGCGCGGACGTGCCATTGTTCTCTGAGAATGGTTAATGGCGGGCTGCCGGGCAGGGTTTGTTGGTGCTCGAGCTCTACAGAGAATTCCGCAAAAACAGGCCCACTCCTTATCTGTTCAATTTTCAGGTGTTTGACGTCTCCCGTGTTGCGATGTTGATTCCAGAAATCAACCTTCTTGCCCAAGTATTTTGTATTGACCCAAGCGCGGAAAACTCCATGTTGATGGGCATGGTCAGGTGGAAAATCGTCAGTCACGACACGCCCACCGGGTGTCACCAACGGATGAATGAATCCACTTCTTTGATAAAGGGAGGGAATGCCTTCGGGCGGTGTCAGGACTTTATGGTGATAGGTCAGGATCGGATTGTCGCCTGACGCGATGACGAGTTTGCCCCCTCGATTCTGACAGGTCATTTTCTCGGGAGATGCTTTTGATTTTTCGATCACCTCGTAGTCGCGAAAGGCGTTTGCCGCCAAAGGTTTTTCGAGGCACCAAAACAGTCGCTTGGGGGACTTGCTTGAGAGTTGTGTTGGAACTGCCTTTCCATCTTCCCCCCTGATCAACCCATAAAACTCGGCCGGCGATAAGGCTTCAGGAAGAATGCACTCGATCATTCCGGATTGTCGACCTTGAGGGCCTGCCTGAATGCGGATGCGGCCGAGAGAGTCTTGTGCGTTGCCCCATTCAACGCCGTGGGCCATGGACATGAAAAAGACCCATGCGAAACAGATCGACCGTAGCATTTGGGAAGCCCTCATCCGCCAAGAGTGATCCGGTCGATCACTCGGGTTAAAGCCGTTTCAATCGTTTGGGAAAATCCCGATTTGCTAAACATCGCGTCGTGCGGACGCTCGTCGAATGCGATCCATGATGGCGCGTCCCATGCCCTCTTCCTCACAAGTGTCAATGACGATCAGGTCGAGATCAAGCTGGTCAAGCTCTCGCAGAGTCGCGAAAAGTCTCCGGGCGATTTCTTTGAGGTCGCCATGGTTGCTGAGGATGCGGACGATGCTGGCCTCTGGACCTTCCGCCGACGTGTCGACGTGGAAACGAATCCAACCTGCCCGTTCATCAGCCACCGGAATCCAGTCCGATTTGAGTCTGACCGGTGTGCGGGGTGAATAGTGAACCTTCATCTGCCCCGGTGCGCGATGTCCGGAGGGCGCGGTTTCGACCTCCTTGTCCGTCCCGCGAGTCAATACATCAACTGATAGATGGAGAGCTTTGGCAAGCGACTCTGCAGTGACTCCTCCGTGACGCAAGATTCTCGGAGGCGATTCGGTCAAGTCGAGAATGGTCGATTCCAGACCCAACTCGCTGGGGCCTCCGTCCAGGATGACGGCCACCTGCTCGCCCAATTCGTCATCAACGTGCTGCGCGGTGGTCGGACTGACGGCCGTGGAGCGATTCGCACTGGGAGCGGCAACAGGGAAGTTGCAAGACTTCAGTAGTTTTCTGGCAACCGGGTGGCGTGGGACTCGGACGGCGACCGTTTCTCGTCCAGCCGTGACCAGTGAAGAGATTCGTTGAGACTTGGGCAAAATCAAAGTCAGTGGTCCCGGCCAGAATGCATCAAGCTGCTTCATGGCTTGATCGATTTCCGTTGCCAAGGGAACCTCGGCACATTGGTCCAGGAAGGTCCAATCATAAATATGGACGATCAGTGGGTTGGTCGCGGGGCGTCCCTTGGCCTCAAAAATTTTTGAGACTGCCGTTTCATCCCAGGCATTCGCGGCTAAGCCGTAAACGGTCTCCGTAGGCATGGCGACCAGGTTGCCTGCGCGTAACTCGGCGGACGCTGCTTCAATTTGTCGGTCGGACGGATCGATCATCTTTAAAAGTCGAACAGGACTCCGTGAAGGCGGAAATCAACCCACGATGTGCAGCGGGTGATCGTAGCACAGTTCCTGAAGATTGGCACTGGCGACCGGGAGTGGTTGTCCAAGACTGGCGACCGTTGTGGTTTTCCGAACGGTCGCCTCGCCGCAATTTCCATGATCGTAGGCGGTCTCACACCAAAAGTGAAATTGGGTCGCTCGGCTTCGCGGTTCTGGAATTCGGACAAAGTCGTGGATTTCGTTGCGATCCAAACCTGATAGCAAACGCTCCTCTCAACTGTTAGGTTGGCCCAGTGGGGGAGCGTCCTCGCCTCTTGATGGGGGGAGCCTCATCAATCCTTGTTTTCCGACAAGGAGGGTCCATTACGATGCCTGAAAATGCCGAGCACTCTGAGTTCTGGAGCGTCACCACATGGATTACCAGTACGATGACATTGCCAAGATGATTGATCACGCCCTGTTGGTACCCTCACTGACCGATCGCGAGCTCGAAGAAGGATGTCAATTGGCGCTTGAGTTTGATGTCGCCAGCGTCTGCATCATGCCTTACTACACGGCCCGTTGTGCGGAAATCCTGAAGGGTAGCACCGTGTTGCCCAGCACCACCATCGGTTTTCCTCACGGGGGGCATTCGGCGCCGACCAAACTCATGGAGGCAAAACGTGCCATTGAGGATGGCTGCCAAGAGCTGGATATGGTCGTCAACATCTCGCAAGTTCGAAGTGGTCGTTGGAGCGAAGTCGAGCAGGAGATCGGCAGCGTGGTGGAGGCCGCTCACTCAGCAGATCGCAAGGTCAAAGTGATCTTTGAAAACTGTTACCTAACGGATGAAGAAAAAATTCGCCTCTGTCAGATCTGTGGTGAAGTCAATGCCGATTGGGTGAAGACATCCACCGGGTTTGGCAGCGGGGGTGCAACTTTCGAGGATCTACGCCTCATGAGACACCATACGCCGCAGCACGTGCAGGTGAAGGCTGCAGGTGGAATTCGTGATATGGACGCTCTTCTAGAGGCACGAGCGATCGGTGTGACCCGAATCGGATCGAGTCGGACGTCCGAAATTCTGAACGACTGTCGGCAGCGATTGGGGCTGGAACTCCTCGGAGACCCAGCCACCGACACGGCCTCCGGTTATTGAGTTTGGAAAATCGTGAGCCCCGGGAGGCGCAAGTGCCCAGATTGGGGAGAAAGGCCATCCTTTGAATGCGTCAGACGAACGGCGAAAATTTCTTAAGGCTGCAGCAATGACGTCACTGGGAATCGGAGCCGCCAGCCAAGCAGGTGCAGTCGACTCGCCCTCACTTTCGAAGTTCTCCGAGGAATCGCTTCAACAAAAACTCCTTCGGTGTCTCGGCGGCGAGTGGCCGGATCCATGCGAGCTTCGGCCTCGATCCGTTAAGTCCGAGCAGGCGGATGGTTATCGATTGGAGTGGGTCGAATACGAAGTGGAAACCGATGACCCTGTTCCCGCCATTGTTCTCGTACCGGATGGGGTGTCCGCCCAGAATCCTGCTCCAGCGATTGCGCTCTGGCACCAACACAATGGCCAATGGCATTTGGGGAAATCTGAACCTGCCGGACTGGCAGGTGATCCGATGCATCACACGGGAGTCGCTTTGGCCAAGCTGGGTTACGTCGTTCTGTGCCCGGATGCCCTCGGCTTTGAAGCTCGGCAGGATCCCGAAAAAAAATTAACGGGTGGCGCTTTTGAACGTTACGAGTTCCTGCGTTATCTGGTTTCGGGAAAGAATATGGCGTGGAAGAATATCCTCGACTGCCGGCGAGCGATTGATTATCTCGTTTCCCGCCCTGAAGTCCGAGCGGAAAAGATTGGATGTTACGGTCACTCGATGGGCTCCACTCACACTTGGCTGGTTGGACCGTGGGAGCCTCGACTCAAATGTCTGGTGGGCAATTGCTGTCTTCCCACTTATGCCGGCATTCATCGAACCAAACTGTTGCATTGCTTTCCGAATTTCATTCCGGGGTTTCTTCAGTATGGCGACACGCCGGATATCGTGGGTTTGATCGCACCTCGGGCGCTCCATTTGAACTTTGGTGAAATGGATCGAGGCTCGCCGATTGAAGAGGTTCGGGAGGGGATCAAAACCATTGCCGCGGCTTATCGGCAGGCGGGAGCCGAGGATCGTTTCAGTCATTACATCGAATCTGGAAGTAGCCACGTGCTTTCTGAAGAGATGTGGCGGAGAACACGTGAGTGTTTCAAACGCCATCTTCAATAGCCAGGACAACTTACGGGGTTGGCCTTACAGGGATTCTTGCCTCTCGTCCAAATCAAGCAGCCGTTGCAATCCTGCCCGGACGGCCTGTCTTGTTGGTCCGGGCCGCAACGCCCAGTCATCGTCATGATTGATGTAGCCGGTTTCCATAAAGTGGAACGTGCCGTTTGGCTCGTTTGCCAAGAAGTTCATGGTTCCAGCCAACTGTCCTTTCTTTCCATTTCTGGATTCACTCAAGATCCACTGCGGTCGGCTTCCGAGTCGTTTCAATCTTTGCCGGGCGGCTTCGGTCGTGCTTGAGGGCATGGGCCATTTTCGCACGCCATCGTAATGGCTGAAACAGACAAATCCTTTCCAGAGTTTCGCCATTTCTTCGTTGTAAAGTCCCAGGTGATTGCAGGCGATCGCACCCCGAGAAAAGCCGATTAAAACCAATCGGTCCGGATCGCCATTGAATCTTTCACAGACGTCACGGATTGCTTTTTGGGCATACTTCAACGTCGCATCCGGTGTGTACTTGGGCGGCGTTCCCCACCACTGAGAAACATTTCGAGTGCCCTCGTCATTGAGGTACGGAAGACAAATCCAGATGTAGCCGTCATTCCCTCCAAGTCCGAATCCGAGCACTCCGTCTTCAACACGTCCTGAATTTCGATCACCCAGTGGGCTTTGGTACGGGCCGTTACCTCCCCACTCAACAAGCACGGGAAACTTCATTGATTTGTTCCAATTGGTAGGAAGGTAGATTGAATGGTAGGTTTCAGGTGACGCGTCGGCCAGAGACGTGATCACGCGTTTACCGGGGCGAGCAGGCCCAACGCTGATGGCAGGTGGATCACAGTCCGGCGAGCTATGCGAAAGTCGTTGGGGAATCAGGGGAGACGTTCCCGTGGGTACCAATCGGATTTGACGGATGTCCATGACCGCTTTTTTAGCCAGTTCCTTGCAGGAGACCTTGAGCGAGATCTCTTTTCCAGTCGGTAATTCGACCCGGCCTACATGTTTCCAACGAAAGTTCTGAAAGTGGCCCGTCTCAATAACGCGATGCTTGAGCCGCTTCGAACCAAAATCCAATTCAATAAGGCTTCCTCCCTGTCCCGATCCACATCCCTGTAAAATGTGCACTTCCCATTGCCGATGTCCGGTCGTCTTGAATTGCCACGTCACATAATCCTCGGGGTGAATCCAGTAGCCGACCGTGTTCTTATGCAGTAAGGGCTCGAATTGGAGTTTCTCACCGAAGACCCTTCCGTGACGTGCCGGAAGGACAAGGGTGCCATCCGGGTCTGCGGTACATGTCTGGCCGTTCGGCGCGTAAACGGCGGGGCTCGTGAGTTGGAGAATCACGGTCGCGGGGAACGCCATTGTGTCAGGCAAAGCAATTCGCCACTCCGAAGGCGTTTGTGAGAAAGGGAGTTCTTGCGTCGGGTCTGGCAGTCGGGGTGCGAGGTACTCGCTGCCTGAGACGAGGGGTAGGGTCTCGCGATTCTCGGCATCCTGATTCCCAGTATCCTGATTCCCAGCGTCCTGCTTTGTCTTCAAGTAGGCTCGGCAGACATTGTTGTTGAGTCGAGGCAGACGAATTTCAGCTTCGAAAACTGGCTTTTCAAGACGAAAGTGAAGCTCGTTTTCTATCCTTTGAACACTCGCGTTTGCAGAATTGGGGATGGTTGCCAGCGAGCCAGCTTCTTGGGCAGAGACTGTCGGCAGAATCATGGCGACGAGAATGTACCCAACTACAGATGGGTCGCAATTCATCAGAGAGACCTTCTAAATGGACAGAAGTAAGTGAGGGTTCACTGACGATACTCGATCGCACCGCGATTCACCGTGGATCGAGGATGTCAGGAGAGGATGCCGTGAATGACTTTTCCACCTACGTCCGTCAAGCTTTCCTTGCGACCCTGATGGAAATAGGTCAGGGCCTCGTGATCGAGACCCATCACATGCAAGATGGTTGCATGGATGTCGTGGAGGTGGACGCGATCCTGGACCGCTTCGAAGCCAAATTCATCGGTCGCCCCGTAACGCATACCACCTTGGATACCCGCTCCCGCAAACCACATGGTAAATCCATAGGGATTGTGGTTTCGCCCCGGCGCGTCTTTGCCTTCGCTGAAAGGCATTCGACCGAATTCGCCTCCCCAGACAATCAAGGTTGAATCGAGCAGGCCTCGTTCCTGCAGATCAGCAAGCAATGCCGCGATCGGTTGATCCACTTCAGCAGCGTGTTGACCATGATTTTTTTCGATACTTTCGTGCGCATCCCAGGTCTCTTCCAGATGACCGCCACCGGAGTAAAGTTGCACGAAACGCACGCCCCGCTCAAGTAGCCGCCGGCCAATCAGGCAATTGCGTCCGTACTCGTCCGTCGGTTGTTTGCCGACACCATAAGCTTCCAAAGTCGACTTGGATTCCTGACTCAGGTCGACCGCTTCAGGCGCCTCGGCTTGCATGCGAAATGCAAGTTCATAACTTTGAATTCGGGTTGCAAGTTCGTCGTTACCCTGACGGGAACTCAAATGCTGTTCATTCAACTGCGCCAGCAGATCGAGTTGTGCACGTTGGCTGGCCCGATCCATATGTTTTGCCCGCTCCAGATTGAGAATCGGATTCCCTGTTGGGCGAAACAGTGTCCCTTGGTGGGCTGCCGACATGAAACCGCTCGACCAGTTGGGCTGACCGCTGATGGGGCCACCACGCTTGTCGAGAATCACGACATATCCAGGCAGGTTTTGATTCTCGGTTCCCAGGCCATACACGGCCCAACTGCCCAGTGACGGCCGCCCGATAAATGTCTTGCCGGTATTCATGGCAACCAAAGCAGATCCGTGCGCATGACTGTCGGTATGACATGAATTCACGAGGGCGAGTTTGTCCGCATGTTTGCGAACCTCTGGAAAGTAGTCAGAGATCAGTAGCCCTGACTCGCCACCTGGTCGAAAGGGACGCCACTCGGGGGTCAGGTAACCGACTCGCCGTCCCCCAGAATTGATGTAATTCTTATCCGCTGGAAGCTCCTTGCCAGCGTACTTTTTCAATTCAGGCTTAAAGTCAAAAGTGTCGACCTGACTTGGGGCTCCATTCATCATCAAGAAGATGACCCTCTCTGCCTTTGGAGCGAAATGGGGTTGGGGGCGATTCTGTCTTTCGTCGGCGTTCGTTGCATTTGGAAAACCGCCTTGCGCAAGCATGGCGGCAAGTGCTGTGCCGGTGAAGCCACCGCCCATATTTCCGATCCACTCGCGTCGAGTCAGACCGCATGGAAAGCCGTTAGCTTGTTGGGAAGATGATCGAGGTTTCATGGCGTCAGTCGACATAAATGAATTCGTTGCTGTTGAGTAACACGTGGCAAAGGGATTGGATTGCAAGAAAGTCAGGCTGTGGTCGCTCGGATTGTGTGGAAATCTTGAAACGCTCAGCGAGTCGAAGCGTGACCTGCTCACGTTCTTGATCGGTCAACGCGCGATCCCAGGCCAGAACGGCAAGAATCTTGCCTCGCCAGAATTCTCCATTGATGTTGCCTTGCTGACCGATGACCCAATCCGTATCAAGGCGACGATCGGGCAGCGGACTGCCTCGCTCGGCGACAAGTTGCTCGTTGACCCACACCCGAGCATCGTTCGGGCCCGCGATGGCAGTCAGGACTGCTGGCTTCTGGCGATCTCCGATCCAGAATCCTCCAGCCAGCGCGTCGCTGAAACGGAATGTCTGCTCGTCTGTTATTCCGAGGAAAAGAGAGGTGACGGAATTGCCCGCACCGCCATTCCAATTCGAGATGATCTCGCGATGTCCCGACTTTCCCGAGTCGGTAGCCACTGCGATCAACGTCGACTGTTGCCCTTCAATCAGCGAGCCGGCGACATTCAGATAACGAGATTGCCCATCAAAAATCAGACCTGTATCGGATTCTTCTTCCGGCAATTTCGGTCGGTGGACTTCCGAAGGCTGGGAGGCGTGATGGCCCTGACCTGATTGGTCTCTCCACATGCGGACTCGGGCCGCGTCATCCGATTCGACACCCTGATCCGCAAATAATGCCAGTTGCAACTCCGGCGGCCATTTTGCTTTTGGCGTTGATGCGGAGTGGGAATTCGCGTCATCTGAAAATCGCTTTTTTTGGCCTCGAAGGTGGGCGAGCGCCAGTGCGAGTTCTGCGGCGGTCGGTTCCCGTCGGTAGATGTATCGCCAGGCCCAAAGAGTCTGTTCCTCAGGGTGAGATGAGTGTTCGGTCACACGCTTCGCAATTTGCCCACTCATTAGATGGGCAAGAGATCCGTTCAGCAAGGCGAGTGCCTGAGGCGCAACTGTGCTGACGTCGCGTTCCGCACATGGCAGGGTCGTATCTGCCAAGTCAAAGGTGGCCAGGAATGGGTCGGGCAGGCTCCTCTGTGCGTACATGTACAAGCTGCGACGGTTTTGGTCGGCCAAGGGGCTCGGCTGCCAGGCGGAGCTTTTTCTGGATAGCCCTTCCAGAGCTTCCATGTCAATCGAAGCCTTGAAACTCTCTCCACCTAGTGTCGTTTCCAGAGTGCCCGCAGCCAAGAGCATGGCGTCTCGAAGCGTCTCAGCGTCAAGTCTGCGTCGCTCGGCTTTCCACCATAGGCGATTCCCCGGATCGGTTTTCATGTATTGGTCGTGAAGCTTCGGGTTGCTGCTTTGACGATAGGTCGCCGACATCACGATCAGTTTATGGATGCGTTTCAGACTCCAGGGGGTTGAGTTCAACGGCCGCCCCGACGTGCGGTCTGCAAGTTCCTGTTGGGGATGGATCAGTTCGTGAGCCAGCCAGTCGAGTAGTTCAGGGTGCGTCGGTCGTTCGCCTGTAAATCCAAAATTGTTGGGAGACCGAACGAGTGCCAGGCCAAAATGATGTTGCCAAAGCCGATTGACGATGATGCGCGAGGTGATCGGATTGTTGGGATGGACCATCCATTCCGCAAGCTGAAGCCTTCGGAGTGAGGTTCGAGAATCCTTCTCGGGAGGATCAAGGGGATGGTCAAGGGCGGGCAGCAGGGAAAGAAAACCGGGGGAGATTGCTTCTCCCGGCGACTTTGGATCGCCATTTCGGAGCAGGTGCAGGGGGCTCGGATTCGCGGAAAGATCCGTCCACCCCAGAACCGTCGTGTAGCCAAGTTCTTCTGATGTGGGGCCGCCAAGATGGTCACTGGACCGAGGCTCGATCGGCCCGGCCCAGAATGCGGTTGCCATCCGGTAATAATCTGTTTGAGGGATCGGATCAAACTTGTGGTCATGACAACGGGCGCATTTGACGGTCAACCCAAGAAAAGCCGAGGACGTCGCATGGACAAGGTCTTCCAGTCGTTCGTACTTGTAATCCTGAGGGTCATTTGGCTCATCATTCCAGGTTCCAAGACGTAAGAAACCGGTCGCGATTACCGAGTTTTCGTTCGCATCAGGGATCTCATCTCCGGCCAGCTGGTGGGTCAGAAACTGATCGTATGGGAGGTCCTCCGCAATCGCCTGAACCACCCAGTCTCGATAACGCCACGCGTACGGTTTCACCTGGTCCCGTTCATAACCCGAGGTTTCCGCGAATCGGACAAGATCCAGCCAATATCGTGCCCAACGCTCACCGAAATGTGGAGAAGCGAGCAAGTCGTCAACAACGGACTCATAGGCGTCTGGTGATTCATTTTTCAGAAAGCGTTGGATCTGCTCTTGAGTTGGGGGTAACCCGATGAGGTCCATGTACAGGCGACGGAGGAGAACCTCTTTGCCGGCCGGCAAGGCAGGCGTGAGTCCCGCGTCTTCCAGTGCGACGGCAATGAAGTGATCGATGGGATTACGTGCCCAACGATCAGTCAATGGGCTTTCCGGAACCGCCGGATGTCCAATGGATTGGAAACTCCACCAGTCCCGTCCGGCCCGATGGCTTGTCGTTTTCTCGAAAGGGTCCAGTTTTCGACCGTGAGGCCAATGCGATCCCTGCTTCACCCATGCCTCAAGAATCTCGATCTCCTGATCCGGCAATCGCTGGCTCACCCCTTTTTCTTCGGGCGGCATTTCGCCGGTTCGAATTCTCTCGAGCAAGTAGCTCTCGTCGGGCGTATTCGGATCGACTGCATCGCCACTGTCGCCACCCTTCAGGAACGCGGCGTTTGAAGTTAGATCCAACCCGCCAGATGCCTGTTTGGCGTGATGACACGTGACGCAACGTTCCAAAAGGACGTCCATGGCCGCATCGTTAGACTCCCCCGCAGTCAGATCGAGTCGGGGCAGAAGTCCAATCAGGAGCAGAAAACAGACACCAGCTTTCACGCAGATTTTCTCCTACGATAAGGTCATGGGATTCACCATCGTAAGAACCTTTTCAGCCAGATGCCAACTTGTTACCGCTGTCGCGCGGGAAACTTCCAAACTTTGATGTGGGATTCCTTCGAATTCCCAGCTTCGCTTTCGATGGGTGAGCCACCCTTTCCCCGTGCCTGCGACGGTACGGTACCTGCTCGCTTGGCAAGGAATGCTGGAGTTTCACTCTTTATCTCCGTTATAATTCGATAACAGCGGCGTCGGTTGACCGCCGCGAGGAGTGAGTGATCGGCAGGCCTGCTAGGCAGTTCGACCGTTCCTCGGCGTTGCGAAGCATGGAAACCCTTGAAGCGTAAACCTATGAGATTCCACCTTCTTCTGATCCCACTCAGCCTCTTGATGATCGTGATCTTGAAGTCGCAGGAGTTGTCGGCTCAGGACGACCCCAGGGCTTCGTTCTTTGAAAAAAAGATCAGGCCTCTACTCATCGAGCATTGCTACGGATGCCATGCCCAGGAGAGCGAGGAACTGGGAGGCAATCTGAGGTTGGATCATCGCGAAGGCTGGGAGAGAGGTGGCGACTTGGGGCCGGCCGTGATTCCCGGCAAATCGGATGAAAGTCTTGTAATTAAAGCCGTGCGGCGAGGGGACGATACGCTACAGATGCCGCCGGAAGATCAATTGACGCGACAGCAGATCGCGGATCTTGAACAGTGGATTGAAGATGGAGCCTTCGATCCTCGTGAGGGTTCGGTGGATGCCCCTGCGACCTCATCGATCGATATTGAAGAAGGAAGATTGTTTTGGGCCTTCGTTCCCTCTCGTTTTTCCGAGTTGGGGACGCCGCCGTTAGAAATGGAATCGATCCAAGGTTTCAGTCCCAATAACCCCATCGATGCCTTCATGATGCGGCAATGGAAAGCGGAAGACGTGTCGCCGGTTTCGCGGGCGGATCGGAGAACCTTGCTGCGGCGAATGACGTTTAATCTCACCGGTCTTCCCCCCACGGTCGAGGATATGCAGTCCTTCCTCGAAGATGACTCGCCTGATGCGGTCGAACGTATCATGGATCGCTTGCTGGCTTCACCGGCTTACGGAGAGCGGTGGGGGCGGTATTGGTTGGGAGTCGCTAGGTATGCCGATTCTAACGGGATGGACGAGAATATTGCTCATGGAAATGCGTGGCGATATCGGGATTGGGTGATTCGGGCGTGGAACGAAGATTTGCCCTATGGCGAGTTTGTCACGAATCAATTGGCCGGAGATCTGTTGCCCGATTCCGGAGATGAGCAAATCGAAATTGATCGCACCATTGCCACAGGGTTTTTGTCGCTTGGGCCGAAGGTCCTTGCGGAAGTGGATGAGACGAAGATGGAAATGGACATCATTGATGAGCAAGTGGAAACCGTCAGTCGCGCGTTCATGGGACTGACGATGGGGTGCGCTCGATGTCATGATCATAAATTTGACCCCATTCGCATCGACGATTACTACGCGGTCGCAGGGATATTCAAGTCCACAAAGACCATGGAGCATTTCACCAAGATTGCAAAATGGCACGAAGTTGATATCTCCACCGAGAAGCAGCGTCAATCGCACTCGCAAGCGGTCGCACGTGCTGAGGCGAAGCAACAGGAGATCGATGCATGGATCGCAAAGGCGAATGAAGACTTAAAGCGTCGTCTTGCTGAAGATGCGTCGCTTCCCGAAAAACTCGAAGAGCACTATCTGCCAGAGCAAAAGGAGAAGCTCGCGACGCTGCGAGGTGAATTGAGTGACCTGCAGGCCGCGACGCCAGTACTACCGACGGCCATGTCTGTGGTCGATGAGGAAACACCGGTTGATCTGGCGGTTCATTTGCGTGGCAGCCATCTGACACTTGGTCAAAAGGTTTCGCGAGGCGTACCTGAGGTTCTGTTGTCAACGTCAAATTTGGTGACGATCGGAGAGGCAGCCAGCGGTCGTAGGGAGTTTGCCAACTGGTTGGTGGCTGACGAGCACCCGTTGACGTGGCGGGTCATGGCCAATCGGATCTGGACATGGCACTTCGGCCAGGGTTTGGTGAATTCAACTGATAACTTCGGCGAACTTGGGGATCGACCGGTCAACCTACCTCTGCTTGACTGGTTGGCTATGGAGTTTGCTTCGCGTGGTGGTTCCATCAAGAATCTCCATCGCAAGGTTTTGACCTCTTCGACCTATCAACTTGACAGTGTCGCAACTCCGGAGAATGGACAGCGAGATCCAGAGAATCGCTTCCTGTGGAGAGCCCAGTTGCGGCGACTCGGTGCTGAGTCCATTCGAGATTCACTTCTTTTTGTCGGTGGCGACTTGAATCGCAGAATGGGTGGGTCTCTTTTGCATGTCGGGAATCGAGAGTTCTTGTTTGACCACACGAGCAAAGATGAAACCAATTACGCGTCCAAACGGCGGGCGATCTACCTGCCGGTGATTCGAAACCATCTTTATGACCAGTTTGCGTTGTTTGATTTTTCCAATGCGAGTGTCGTCCAGAGTCGGCGTGCCGCGACCACTGTACCATCCCAGGCCCTTTTCATGTTGAATTCCGACCTCGTGATGGAAGCCGCGGTTGCGTTGGTGGATCGGCTGGAGCATTCCACCATCGACCCGCAGCGACGCGTGGAACTGTTGTATCAGTGGGTTCTTGGGCGTCTTCCCACCGAAAATGAAGAACGCATGCTGTTTTCATTGTTGGAGCGTGGTCAGGCGTCTGCTGAAACTCAACGGTCACGTTGGCAGTTGTACGCGCACACACTTATGTCTTCAAACGAGTTTCTTTACCTTCGTTGAGCCACATCACATCGCATATGCCTCGGCGTGGTGTAAGAGGAATAATCCATTGATGCGTCACTCAATCCCGAAGGTTCACCGACGTGCCATGCTCAAGAGAAGCGCCTTGGGTTTCGGTCATCTCGCAATGTCCGCCATGCTCGCCGACGAAGTGGCAGCAAGTGCTGATGAGGGCAACGCCCCCGGCAAGGACCCGCTGGCCCCGCAGAGCCCGCATTTTGTGCCCAGAGCAAAACGAGTCATATTCTTGTTCATGAAAGGAGGCCCATCCCACGTCGACACGTTTGATTACAAGCCTCAGTTGCAAAAGGATGACGGTAAAGAGTTGCCATTTGCCAAACCTCGGGTGCAGTTCGCAAAGACCAACAAACTGCTGAAGTCTCCCTGGAAATTCAAGCCTCGGGGGGAGTTGGGCATTCAGGTAAGTGAACTTTTCCCACACGTAAGCCAGTGCGTCGATGACCTTTGCTTTTTGCACTCGGTGCATGGAACGAATCCCGCACATGGCGGCGCGTTACTCAAGCTTCATACGGGAAGTGACAGTTTTGTGCGGCCGAGCATGGGAGCTTGGGTTACCTATGGATTGGGGACAGAAAATCAGAACCTACCGGGCTTTGTGACCATCTGCCCAACCCTCGCCCATGGCGGCGTCAAGAACTGGGGCTCCGCTTTCTTGCCGGCCCATTATCAGGGGACTCCGTTGGGCAATGCGAGCCAGCCTTCGACTCAGGCCAAACTCAAGTACCTGCGTAATCAGAAGTTGACATCCGCCGATCAGCAGGTGCAGCTGCAGATGCTCCGACAACTGAACCAGCAGCATCTGCAGGACGTGGGAGGCAATCCGGATTTGGAGGCACGCATTCGCAGTTTTGAACTGGCGTTTCGAATGCAGACAGAGATGCCTTTGGTTGAAGATTTATCCGAGGAGTCCGAGGCAACCATGCGACTCTACGGCTTGGATGATCCCGCGACCGAGGATTTTGGTCGACAGTGTTTGCTGGCCCGCCGGTTCTCAGAACGCGGCGTGCGCTTTGTTCAGGTGACTCACAGTGATACCAAAGTTCAGTGGGATCAGCACGCAGATCTGCTCAATGGGCATACCAAGAATGCCAAGGAAGTGGATCGTGGCATTGCAGGCCTGCTGAAGGACCTCAAACAGCGGGGCATGCTCGAAGAGACGCTGGTCATGTGGGGAGGTGAGTTTGGGCGAACGCCTGTCGCCGAGGGCAACAATGGTCGCGACCATAATCCTGAGGGCTTCACGATGTGGATGGCTGGTGGTGGAGTCAAAGCTGGATTCCGTTATGGGGCGACTGACGAATACGGCTACTATGCGGTGGAAGATAAGATGCATGTGCACGATCTGCATGCCACTTTGCTCCATCTTCTTGGGTTGAACCACGAGCGATTGACCTATCGGCATGCAGGGAGAGACTTTCGGCTGACGGACGTTGCCGGTCGCGTTGCGACAGGGATCCTGGCATGACGCGGAATGTGGTGGAGATTGCACGGGAGCTGATCAAGATCCCCAGTGTGAATCCGATGGGGCACGAGGAAGATCGTTCCGTCGCTGTTGAGGAAGGGGTGACGCAGTACCTCATTGATTTTTTTGAAAGTCGCTCCATTCCCTACGAACTACAGAAGGTGCAACCGGGGCGAGAGAATCTGTTGGCGATGCTTTCTGGTGAGCCTGGACGACCCATCATTCTGCTTGATGCACATCAGGATACCGTCCCGGTCGATCATATGACCGTGGAGCCATTTGGCGGGGAAGTGCGCGAAGGGCGAATTTGGGGGCGAGGAGCCTGTGATGTCAAAGGGGGGATGGCGGCCATCCTGATGGCGATTGACGCACTGAACCAATCGACGGATCGGCCGACGGTCTTGGCGAGTTTCACCTGTGATGAAGAGCATCAGCAACTGGGAGCTCGACGTCTTGTCACCGATTGGGGGAACAAGCCACTTGCGGTACAAGACGAGACGGCCACCGCGTTTCCACGACCGGATCTGGCGATCATCACCGAACCGACAGAACTGGATGTTGTGGTTGCCCACCGAGGTGTCATCCGATGGACACTGAGTACCGAAGGCAAAGCCTCGCATTCCTCCCGACCAGAGCTTGGAAACAATGCCATTTATCGAATGGCCAAAGTGATTGACGTTGTAAGAGCCATGGCGGACGAGTTGGGGAACACCATTCCACCTCACCCTTTATGTGGACCCGCGACAATGAGTGTGGGTACCGTGCATGGTGGATCCAGTGTGAATGTTGTTCCTGATCACTGCGAGATTCAGATTGATCGACGCTTATTGCCTGGCGAGGTCGCTTCCCACGTTCACGCTGAAATGAGTCAGCGTCTGGCGGAACAGCTTGATTTTTCAGTGACCGCCTCCGAACCCTGGTGCCTCAGCGATCCGTTGGAAGATTCAAACAATGGGCCACTCGCGGAATCATTGGCCGCGGTCGCGCACGAGGTCGCGGGGGCTGGAAGACGCCTCGGCGTCTCCTATGGAACGCACGCGCCTCGTTTTGCTGCAGCTGGAATTCCCACCGTCGTTTTCGGTCCTGGGGATATTGCACAGGCTCACACAAAGGATGAATGGATTGCCGTGGAAGCGTTGGGGCAGGCCGTTGATATTCTGGTCCGATTTTGCCAAAGTGTTTCCAGAATTTGACGCAGTCAGGAGTCCGTGTCAGGGTCGACCCGGCTACGTGCCATAACCGGCCAAGATTCTACTCCGAGTTGAACTCCGGGGAGAGGTTTCAAGAGTCTGACCATGTTGACCCAAGATGAGATATTGCAATGGGATCGCGAAGACCCTCTCGCGCATCATCGTGACGCCTTTGTTTTGCCGGAAGGCGTGATCTATCTTGACGGAAACAGTCTGGGGCCCCTGCCCTGCCGAGCTCGAGACCGGATGAGCCAAGTGGTGGAACGGGAGTGGGGAGAAGGCCTCATTCGGAGCTGGAACGATGCGGGCTGGTATCCCGCGGCAACTCGTTTAGGCGCGAAGGTGGCACCACTTGTTGGTGCGAATCCCGAAGAAGTCATTGTGACCGACAGCATGTCGGTCAATTTATACAAGCTTCTCGTGGGTTGGTTAGGGTCTCGATCTGGGAACCATGTCATTTTATGTGAACAAGACAGTTTTCCCACAGACCTCTATATCCTTGACAGCGTTGCCGAGTTTTTGCCGAACGTCCAGATTCAGAGGGCTTCCCGGGAAAGACTTCTCGAGCAACTGCAGCCGGGGATCTCAGTTGTTTTCCTGTCCCACGTCGATTATCGATCGGCCTATCTATGGGAGATGCACGAGGTTACCCGGAGAGCCCACGACGTCGGTGCCTGGACGGTCTGGAATCTCGCCCATAGCGCAGGAGCGATGCCATTGAGGCTAGGCCATTCGAAGGTCGACGCGGCTGTAGGATGTGGGTACAAGTACCTCAACGGCGGTCCAGGAGCACCTTCTTTTGTTTACGTTGCCCAGCGGCATCAGGAAAAGCTAGATCAACCGCTGAAAGGTTGGTTTGGTCATGCCGCGCCGTTTGAATTTTCAGCCGAGTATGAACCGGCAAAAGGCATCAGGAAAATGCTCTGTGGGACGCCCCCTGTGCTTTCCATGGCCGCTTTGGAGGCCAGCCTCGAGGATTGGCAAGCGGTGGACATGGAGGCGGTTCGAGTCAAATCCGTTCGTTTGAGTGAGTTGTTTCGACAACTGGTGCTTCAAGAGTGTGGAAGCGAAGCCCTGGAGCTGAGCTCACCGTTGGACCCTGATTGCCGTGGGAGCCACCTCGCATTTCGGCACCCACAAGCCTATGGCGTCATACAGGCTTTGATTGCCGAAGGTGTGATTGGAGATTTTCGCGGTCCCGACTTGGTCCGGTTTGGGTTTGCCCCCCTTTACCTTCGCTATCAAGACATCTGGGAGGCGATCAAGGTACTGTCCCGGATTCTGAGTGAGCGACGTTACCTGCTCAAAGAGTTTCAGCAAAAGAAATCGGTGACCTAGGCCTCAAGTCTGCTTGTCAGGATGGGCCAAACGCGGTCGACCCATTGGCCGTAAAGCACCTTCGATGGATGAAGTCCATCCTCTGCGGTCAACTCGGGGCAATCTCTGGCCCTTCGCGTCAGGTCCGTGATGTCGACCCATGTGACGCCCGCCTGCTGACACCGATCTTTTTTTTCACGATTGTACTCATCGATTTCAAGGCAAATCTTTGCTTGGTCTCGATCCTCGGCGAAAGGTGTGCAACCCCAGTCGGGGATAGATAACACGATGACACCTTCTTCTCTCGATCCGGATAGCCGTACCGCGGTGGCGATTAACCGTTCCACCTGTTCGCCATATTCTTTGACGCATCGACCTTGATACTGATTGTTTACCCCGATGAGAAGTGAAACCAGATCGAAACTTTGACTCAGGTCGCGATTTTCCACAGCTTGCTGAAGTTCATCCGTTGTCCACCCGGTCTGCGCAATGATCTCGGGCGTCTCGGCCTCATAGCCAAAGTGTAAGATTCGATGGAACAGCTGGATTGGCCAGCGAGCGTCCGGCTCGACAGATTCGCCGATCGTGTAAGAGTCACCGAGTGCAAGGTAGGTCAATGGCACGATTGGCAGGGCCCTTCAACAAAACGGTTGATGTCGAACAGTCGGCCGGTGGAGTGATCGCCTCACGATCCGAATTCAAGAAATATTCGGGGCTCCAATTTCGGGTTGCGCAGTGCCAGAGTACCGCCTCGGAAGTGGAAGATTTCGAAGCGGTCTTCTGGCTCACCTCCGCAAGCGGTTTACTCTTTTTCCAACTCCATGATCTCAATCGACTTGAAGTCGATCGGGTGGCTTTCGGATTGGACTGAAATTGAGCCGCCGGAGAGCTGGTGGGTTCCCAGTTTTTCGGCGAGTTCTTTTGCATGACCATCACGAATGTCCAACTGCGGCTGTTCGTAGGATAGGACCACTTCACCATCGAGGATGTGTTTGATGACTTGATTCCCACGGACTTCAATCTCAGCGGTCACCCATTGGTCGCCATGATAAGTCTTGGATTTTGAATTTGAGCAATGTCTTTTCACCAAGGCGTCTTCCATGACCACGTTGGTTCCAGGCGTGCATAAGTTGGAGGTCGTGCGTTCACTCGTCCCGTTCCCGCCAAGAAGTTGCACTTCAATGGAGGTCGGGAAATCTTGCCCCTTCGCCATTGTTTTCGGGGACTCACCGTGAACCATGACGCCACTGTTTCGATACGCCCAACCTGGGCCACCTTTCGATTGCTCATCCACAAATCGATAAGTCACCCGCAGACGGTAGTGGGAATATTCACGCTCGTAAAAAAGGTGTCCAAATCGTTCGTTAAACTGGTCGTAGGCATCGTAACGGACCTTAAGAAGGCCATCTTCGACTCGGAATGTGTCGCCAAAATTTTCACCCAGATCGTAACCTCGAATTTTGGGAGTCCAGCCGTCCAAGTTCTTGCCATTGAACAACGGTTTCCATTCCTGCGCCTCGGTCGTCTGAAAGGTCATCAGGAAAACAAAAAGGCCTGCCTGCAGGATCCGGAAACTGCAGAAGTTCAAGTTGGAAAATTTTTGGCGAATGAAATTCATCAAAGGGGCGCCTTTCTAGCATAGGTGCGGGGTGCATTGGAGATTTGTCCTCCAATGTAATCGACTGATGATGTCGTTGCATGCATTTCAAAATTTGGGTCTGTGACCCCTGAGATATGGCGAAGATTTCCGGGGTTGGGTCGTCGCCCATGGATCGAGAAACATGGGCGTCGAATGACGCCCCCAATCCGATAGCAATGAAACAGGGATGGACTCGTGTTGTAACATGTCTTTGGATGTAATATTGCCTTGGGCCAGTGATTGGCGAAGGCCCGCGTTTTGAAATGAAACGTGGCCGCGGTTCAGGTTCAGCGGGTTTTTGAATACGGGGCTTTCAGTGGCTCGCGAGGTAGAAGATTTCCAACCACTTGCATGGCGAGGTATCCTCAGTGTCGTTTGTCGGAATTGGACACCGCGATAGAAAATGGCTGAGCCCTGATTTTTTAATGCATATTAGGATCTGGAGTGAAGCTCAGGGCGAGGTAACATCGATTGCTGAATTTGACGGCGTATCACGAAGCGGGCCACGCAGTGATGGCCCGGTATCTTGGAGGCAAGGTCGGTCTGGTGACTCTCGAGCCCGGAATCGGATCGGGGCGATACGGATTGACCGAGGTGAGATGGCCTGGGGATTGGCTGGAAACACGACGAGGTCGTGAGCAGGCCGTGATGGTCGCTCTCGCTGGCCCCGCCGCGGAGATGATCCACCTTGGTGAGCCCTTTCATCCGGCTACCGTGCAGGAGTGGGCCGATGATTGGCGACAAGCCGACGAGGTTCTACGGTCGTTGATCCCGCAGGAGCACACTCGCTTCATGGCACTCGAGAATCTGGCTCGCCTCGTGGTCAGCCACTTTTATCAAGATGCCGTATGGGCCGCGGTCTCCGCGCTTGCCGATGAGCTCGATGCTCATGAGACGTTGGAAGAAGAGAGTGTTGAGGAAGTGCTGTCCGTCTGGATGGATCACTGATCCATCTTTATCCGAAACCTTGCCCGCTTCAGGGTTTTCATACAAGTTGGGGCGAGCGAGGTCAGACGGCGATGGAATTCGGAGAGGTTGATCGAACTGGCACGTGTCGGGCTTTTTGTTGAACCTGCCGGTTCCCTTGATGGAAAATTCGCGACATGTGAACACGGTGTTGTGGAGCGGATAGAAAAACTCCCACACGGTCAACCCTTGTTCGTGTGGCGATTACAATGATCAGCCGGGGGACGAGCAAGTCGTATCACGTCCGTCGATCAATTTCGGGACAATGGCCTACTATTTGGACAGAGTGATGAATGTATTCAAGTTGCGTGAGTTGATTAAGGGTGTGCTGTTTGGCTTGGTGTGCTGGAGTATGGCTCCCACGCTTCAGGGCGCGGAGCGTCCAAATGTGGTCCTAATCTACGCCGACGATCTGGGGTTTGGTGACGTGGGATGCTACGGTGCGACGTCTTTCCAGACGCCCAACGTGGATCGTCTCGCAAGAGAGGGCTTGAAGTTTACCGATGCACACGCCCCGGC
Source organism: Pirellulaceae bacterium (assembly GCA_022448315.1). Lineage (GTDB taxonomy): Bacteria > Planctomycetota > Planctomycetia > Pirellulales > Pirellulaceae. Next base: position 89,554 of record JAKVCA010000015.1, read on the forward strand.
AGCAACATGCACGCCTTCCCGCTACGCGATGCTCACCGGCGAGTACGCATGGCGACAAGAAGGAACCGGAATTCTACCTGGTGATGCGACTCTGATTATTGAGCCGGGGCGTCCAACGCTGCCGGGCATGCTTCGGGACGCCGGCTACACCACAGGGGTCGTTGGTAAATGGCACCTCGGGCTGGGGCGGTCGGGGATGGATTGGAACGGCCCGATCAAACCTGGTCCGCTCGAAGTGGGATTTGACTACTGCTTTCTTGTACCCGCCACCGGAGACCGAGTTCCTTGCGTGTATGTGGAAAACCATCAAGTGGTTGGGTTGGATCCAGATGATCCTATCCAGGTTCGATTCGGTAAGCCGGTCGGAGAAGAGCCGACTGGAAAGGATCGTCCGGACCTGCTGAGAATTCACCCAAGTCATGGCCACAATCAGACCATCGTGAATGGGATCAGCCGAATCGGTTACATGACGGGCGGTCAGGCGGCTCGCTGGGTTGACGAGGATATGGCCGATACCATTGCGGGGAAGGCGGTGGACTTTATCGAAACCCACAAGGAAGAACCTTTCTTTCTCTTCTTCTCACTCCATGACATTCACGTACCGCGAACACCGCATAGTCGTTTTGCGGGGAAGAGTGGGCTTGGTCCTCGGGGCGATGTCATTTTGCAACTGGATTGGTGCACCGGAGAAATCTTGGATGCATTGGATCGATTCGGATTAGCCGAAGACACGCTGGTGATCTTTACCAGTGATAATGGCCCCGTCTTGGACGACGGCTACGTGGATCAAGCGGTTGAGTTGAACGGCAAGCATCAACCGGCTGGTCCTTATCGCGGTGGGAAGTACAGTGCCTTTGAGGCTGGGACACGGGTACCGATGATCGTGCGGTGGCCGGGAAAGGTGAAGCCGGGGCAGTCTTCCGCGTTGCTCTGTCAAATTGACTATTACGCGTCGCTCGCCAAGATGCAGGAGCAGAAACTGGCAGCCGAGGCGGCGCCCGACAGTCTCGATGTTCTGGCAGCGATGCTCGGCAAGAGCGAGCAGGGACGCCAAACGCTTGTCGAGCAAGCACGCGCCATCGCTTTGCGTGATGGAGACTGGAAATACATTGAACCTCGTCAGGGCCCGAAAGTCTTCGCCAACACTGGAATCGAGTCGGGTTTCCTCGGAAAGCCGCAGTTGTATCACCTGGGTGAAGACGAGGGTGAAAAGCAAAACCTGGCCGGCGAGAAGGTTGAGAGGCTCCGGAAGATGCAGGCGATGCTCAAGAAGATACGAGAGCAGGGGCGGACTCGTCCTGTAGGTGAGTAGAGCGGCAGGAATATGATTTGATCGTCCGAGGGTGTTCCTCCCGGGTGTTCCGTTGCCGGTATGGATGAGGCGGGTATTCGTGGGTGAAAAAGATCGAACGGATTCGGATGATGAAAGTTCGTCTGGCGAAGCGAAGGCGATTCCGCAAGTCGATGTTCGTGAGTCAAGCAAGTCATTCGCCATCCTGCCCGTCATCCAACCTGAAAATTCAGGATTCTCCACGACCGATGCAACAGGGAGTGAACCTGCTGAACGGGGCGATGGGCCGCGGGTAGGCGACCCCGGCTGGATTCAGCCTGCGTGGTCCAGTGTCCTGCTGATCGTCGCTTTCGCGTGCTGGCTCTTGTCTCCGCGAGGATTCCTTGTTGGGCGATTTCTCAACGATGTTTTTCTCTGGCTCGCTGGGGTGTTTTTCTTTCTGGGGATCACGATTCTGGTGAGTGACTGGCTAGGCCCCAAACAACCGGCAGAGGGCGAGAACTTGATCGGCCACGATGCTGGCAGCTCGGAGGAACCTGATGGCGAAGACCTGGGATGATGACGAATCGATGCGTCGGACCGTTATAAGATTCGTAGAAGGATGGCCACCAGCAAAAGTCCAGCCGCGAGTCCATCCTGTTTATTCCAGAGATGTTTCCGTGTTGTGCGACGAAACAAACTGAGAATTTCACCCGTGGGGCATCCGTACTTGCAATAAGCCATGGGGACCAAGCTGGATGCGATGAGACCTGTCGCAGCAATCCCGAGGCTGATGGGGCCTGTGATCCAGAAAACGAAGGCATCAAACGGTTCCAGAGACGCCAGGTTGATGGGCCAGTTCAGCATGGTTGAGGCAAGTGCTGTGAGCAGCAGGAAGTAGGGCAAGAAGCGGAGCAGTTTGTGGAGACGTCGGGGAAGGCGGACTTTCCAGCGGAGCTTTCCTTTGAGCAACTGTTGCGCTGCTCCAAAGGGGCAAATGTGGTGACAGTAGAGTTGGCGACGCGAGGTCGCCGGCACGATCAGCGTTGCGCATCCGAGCAACGCCATGCCGGGTGCGAGGTTCCACGCCATCCCGCTCTGTGACCAGCCTGCCAGTAATGCGATGGAGATCAGGTCGCCGTTCAGAAATCCGAAATAGAGGACGAGAAAAATTTGAAAAAGAACGCGACCGAACCGCCAACCTCGCAACTTTGAGAAACAGAATGTGAGGCCCAAACCGAGAACCAGGCAGGTTCCCAGATCACGCGAGGACGCATGCCATCGAATTCCATGGGAAGGCGTTTCTTTTGTTGGAATGGTCGCGGTGACGGCGATTGCTGCGGCCACCGCTTGGCTTGTCATCGTTGCACCGGACACCCCTTCGATTTCTTCGATGGACTCGACCCGCGAAGCGAGTTCGACCAAGGTCTGGCCCTGAAATTTCTCCTTGAAATAGGCGTCTTGGTCGACGTAGCCAACGTAGGGCTGATTGTCATAACTTTTTTGAATCCATAGTCCGATCACTTTGCCAGTGACATCGATGGCGAGAACGGTTTCTGTTGGACCCTGATATCCGACCACCGAATCGGCGGCGGGTGAGGTTCCACGCAGTTGCCCAAGGCGATTTCCGCGACCATCCAGCACGTCAAAAACACCGCCGGTCTGCTTCGCCTCAATGCGATCGGCTGTGGGAAAGAAACTCTGTATCCGATCCATGTCCGGAGGATCCGGGAAACGCAAGTTGGGTTGAGGATCACCGAGTCGGGTCCGGATGGAGTCGACGATGGCCAGGCTTGTCAGAGTCGCGCCGCTCACAGAATCCACTTCCAGTGACGGGGCTGTTTTCCAGGTTTGGTCGTGCCACTGAGAAAGAAACCAGGGTGAATCCTGAACGTCCCGAACATGGTCAGCAGTATCCCCGCTGTCCAAAATTTGCACCCCTGCAAGTCGGTTCTCATGATCGAAGACCAATAAACAGTTGGTCGTGCCACTGTAACCGATGACCGAATCGCTCTTCGGGGCCGTTTGGACAAACCAACCGAGGGTTTGCCCATTGGGACCCAAAACGGAGCGGGAGGCGTTGCTTGGTGAAACGGCACCAAGAGTTGTTGCCTGTGGAAGGAACGTTCGCACGTCTTCGGGCGTGACGCGTTCAGGCCCAGTTTCCGCGAGTTGTGCCTGCTGCCACCGGTATTCGCTGCGAATGACCAGCACCAAGCCGGCCAATAGGGCCAACCGAACGAAGTATCCCGCCCCCCGCATAAACACGTTTGTCGCGGGGGTAGGTGACTCAAGGATGTTGAGTGGGATTTGTTTTGACGTTTCGTTATCAGGCGAGGTGGCAAACAAGGGAGGCTCCATCAGTCCTTGACCGGCCGAAGCCAGACCGCGTCGGCATGCACATAACCTCCTGCCTTCTGGGTCGAGAGGCGAACCTGGCAGAGGTCACCCTCGTTCAGGTCGACAACTCCCAGTGAGGTGAATCCATCATCGATCGGTGGTTTCTGCGTCATGTTGATGCGTCGTTCGTCGGTCTTACCCTTGGTGGTAAGTGTGACAAGGACCGTTTTTCCTCGGTTCTCGTGGGATTGATAAGCGAGCAGAACCTCGTAGCGCCCTTTTTTCTGGGTCGTCAGCTCAAAGTCAATCTGCGATTGTGAGTCTGCAGGAGCATAGATGTAGCCATAACCAATGTAGCCTTTCAACCCCGTTCCCTCGGTCCAACTACCTTGCTGCGTCGCGTCCCGGTCATCAAGGAGTTGTCCAGTAAAGGACTCGGGGTCTCGACCACTCGGCGGTCCTTCGGGTCGCGCGATTAGTAATTTTTCCGGCATTTCGATCGGGCTTGATACCGTCTTGCGGCGTGCTTTGCCCGGCAGTTGAAGGAGTCCTTGGAACTCTGCCAGATATTGTTCGTAGACGTCTCGGGGCAGGCAGTCACGAGCCACGCAGACTGAACTGGCTTTGCCCACGACTTCGCCCATCATTCCACAGGTCTTCATCACACGGGTTGTCCCGAGTGCTTCATGGGTCACGCTGATGCATCTTCCCGCCATGAAGAGGTTGGTGATGTTTCTCGAATAGAAACATCGATAGGGAATGGGGTATCCATAAGTTCGATCAATGCGACGGTCGTGCACCGCGATGGAAATAAAAGGATTCTCGGGAAACTTGATGGCGTACTGTTCTTTGGGGTAGTGCAAATCGATTGACCATGTGCTGGGGACGCAGCCGTCGGGGAAGACCCTTTTGGAAACGATGTCTTCCTGGGTCAACACGATATCACCCATAAGTCGGCGGGATTCTCGAGGCCCACCGATGTAAGCCACCCACGTCAACTCGGCTTTGAGATGATCTGCTCGACCATCTCGGTTTTTCATTGCGTTGAAGGCGCCGTATACTGCTCGTAAATTCCAGTCCCTGATCGACTCCGCGTCTTTGATCGGATCCCGATCGAAACCACTTTCCCAGAACCATTGACCGTGAAAGTCTCTTGGGTAGGGAAAGTCTTTCATGGTCAAGTCCAAAGCCCACGGCGTTTCGGGGAATTCCACAGCCTTGTCCCTTTCGGCCCAAGCCCACATGTTGCTCATCCCCATACGTCCACGCGGCGTCATGTCCCAGTCGGCTTCGGCGAGATAACCAATGGTTCCGTGCCCGGTGCAATCGGCAAATAATCTCCCCGTAAATCGGGAGTACTCACTGGTTCGGGTATCGAAGGCGACCACCGCTTTGATCTTGTCGCCTTCCATTTCAACCTGATAGGCATGGTGGTTCAGGAAGAGATCGATGTTGGCTTCTGCACGGATAACCTGCTCCTTGAGAGCGTCACCAAATTCTTCCGCAAGTCCCGGAGACTTGGTCGCCTGATCGGCAAATTCTTCGATGATTTCTCCTATGCGGGGGTAAATACCGCGTCGGATCAAACCCATCGCCCAAACACGCACTTCACTGGAACCATTTCCACCAAGGACAGGGCGATTCTGAATGAGTGCGACGCGGCAGCCCATGCGAGCCGCTGAAAGCGCAGCTCCCATGCCCGAGTAGCCTCCTCCCACGACGACCAAGTCATAATCGCCTCGTTCCGTTGGTTCTTCCGCAAGGCCAAGTTGTTCACGGCGCCACTGAGAAAGCACCGTGGAGCTGTTGGGAGGTTGGTTATCGATTTCGGTCGAAAGGTAGATGGCGTCACACCTTCCGTCGAATCCCGTGGAATCTCGAAGCGTCAAACGATGTTGGCCGGCGGTAAGTCGGGTTGTGCCTCCGTATTGCCAGGCCCATGTTTTGCTCTGACGCCCAAACGACGTGTTGAGTGGCTTACCATCAATGAGGATCTGGAACTGACCCGGCATCCCGCTGGCGTTAAACTTCGCCACCCAGTCAAGAGTGCGAACATGAACGCGATAAGTTCCTGCGACCGGTGCATGAAAAGAGGTGGTTGCATCTGCAACCGGTTTTCCAAGACCATGAGCCAGAAGGTAGGGGGATCCCATGGTGTCGATGAACTGGGTGTCGAGGACCCAGCCGCCTGTCTCTTCGAAACTTTCGGCTTCAATCAGGATGCCCTCTCCCCTGGCTGGCAAGGCAACGCACCAAGGCAGGACAATGAGGGCCATAAACGCAGGACGAAACACGGGAGTTACTCCTTCAAAGCACATGGGGTTGAACAAGAATCTGTCCAAAGGTTCCCATTGTAGCCAAACGGTTCGGGAAGCCCACAACTCGCCGGCGTGACGGCCCGCTTTAACACGTTCGCAATAAATAGGTAAGGTGAGTAGATTCGTTACCAGATGACATGACCCGTCGCCAATCATGATCCAGACCATGCCCCTTGGCGTGAAAGAGGCCAATCTCCGTTGGTGGTAGGTTCAGGCCAGCGCGGCGACGTTTGGTTAGCCATGTAACGATAACATTCATGGACCAGTCCCATTTTTTCCAAGTGTCTTGGATCCTTGCTGTTGTGCCAGAGCCTCCAATTCCTCAAAAATACCGTCACCAAATTGACGTCGAATCTCTTTTTTCATTATCGCATTCCATGCTGCGACTTCTTCTCGGGTCTGTTTGGGATCGCCCGGGTAATCCGAAGGCAAGCTCTCCGACTCGACGCCGCAACGTATTTTAAGGAGTCGGACGTAGACCTGCTGTCCCGGTGGATAGGGGAGCGGCGGATATTGTTTCAAAACCAACTTCCCGGTCAGAATCGCCTCCTCGGCCTCTCTTTCCCCTTTGGCTGTCGGCGACTCAGTAGTCGACCCGAGCTGCGACCCGCCAGTAGGGTTTCTCTCGCATCCGAGCCCGAAGAGGCAGAACGCGGAGATAACTAGAGCGTTGAAGTGCCGACATGATGGAGCCATTGATCGTCCAATCGATTAATACCGTCGCAAGCCGAAGTGAGTCGACGATCCAGACACATGGCGAACACACATCCGCATCGGGATCTCTTTGACGTCTTATCCCCACTGAAGGACTTGGATGAACGGGACTCAAAAAAGTTCCTCAGCGGCATCTATTTCCGGGAAACTCACAAGGAAAATCAAGTCCTGTAGAAACAGGCATAAGGTTTCGTGGCGGTAGACCCGTTCATGACAGACAACTCCAAACGCAACCAGGTGCAGACGAGTTCACCGATTTGTTTCGTTCCGTGCCTTGACGGCCTGCGTGACAGACTCCACCACACGGTCCAATTTGGCTCGTCTCTCGCGTTTCATGGCAGAGGCCCCACGTACCCTCCTCCACGTGAAAGCAGACCAAATCATCGATAGAACGCCGAAACCGATGAAGCCCAAAAGCTCGCCTCGAACCATGTCGCCAACGCACATCGCTATGCAGATGAAAGTGAGCAATGCGGGCTGACTGATCGAATGAGGGCCATCAAACTCGCCTCGGTAAAAGAACCAAGCATGAAGGGTTGCAAGAGAAAACAGTACCAGTTCGAGTCCGGGCAATTCTCTCGCGTAGGAATAGAGCCCAAGAGCGACGATGAATAGAATGAGCAATCCAAAGGTAAACACGTAAGGGCACCACGCAATCCAGAGCCGCATGCTCTTGGGTGCAATCGAGCCGTCTTCGGATAGAGTCTTTGTCACCGAAGCACCCTTTCTCGATGGCGAGGTTAGGCCCTTCCTCTCCAAAAGTTTCGAAAGCTTGATGGCCTGTTTGCCCGCAGTGAGCGAATATGGTTCAGGGCCGTGAGTCAAACCGGGAATAAGTTTTGACTCACTGACCCCGCCAAGCATCCCGGACAGGATTCGAACCTGTGACCTGCTGATTAGAAGTCAGCTGCTCTATCCAGCTGAGCTACCGGGACCGAAGGATGTCAACGCCCACGAATTCCATGAAAACCCACAAACGCTCCCAGATATCACACCCGCTTTCGCCTGAATCGTCAAGTGACAGTCCCGTAGTTTTCCCAGCCACCCGACGGTATCTGTTTAAGTTGCTCGTAAGTTCCTTGTCCGATTTGGGGTGAATCTGGGTTTGGCGTAGCTGCTGGCTCGAATGATTTTCTCGGTCGAACTCAGTGTGTTGTCGAAGCGAGCGGCGATGTCGCTTCGAAAAGCGATTACCCTCACTCAGCAGCGGCTAACGCTTTGTCAGTATAAAAAGACAAAAAGTTCGCTGTGACGCGGCAATGGTTTCGCAAGATTGTCTATTCTTGGGTGAGCGGCGGACGGCAATCAATCGGCCCCCACCTGCCTTAATTCTTCCGTTCTAGAGCTTTCTGCGTCGTAAGGGACTCTAATGTCGCACTGGCCCCGTTTTTTTCGAGTTCACCAGAAGTTCGATGCGCCTGTGGTCAATGATGTTGTCCGGGCAACCATCGAGACGTTGGGAAAGCTTGACTTACGACAAAGAGTAAAGCCCGGGGAATCGGTCGCGATCACCGCCGGAAGCCGTGGGATTGCCCATATCGCAGAGATCTTGAAAGCCGTCGTCGAGCATTTCAAACAACTCGACGCGCGCCCGTTTATTGTCCCGGCCATGGGCAGCCACGGAGGAGGGACAGCAGAGGGACAGTTGAAGGTTCTTCGTGGGTATGGAATCACGCCTGAGTTTTGCGGCTGCGAAATTCGAGCCAGTATGGAAACGGTCGCTGTCTCTCAGGCGGCCGAGGGATTTGCCGTCCATTTCGACAAGCACGCCTTCGAGGCAGACCATGTGTTTGTCGCGGGTCGCATCAAGCCACATACCCGGTTCGCAGGTGAAATTGAAAGTGGTTTGATGAAAATGATGTTGATCGGCCTCGGTAAACACGAAGGCGCGAAGATTTATCATCGGGCGATCGTCAATCATAGCTTCGATCAGATTGTCCGAAGCGTTGCGCGGGAAGTGCTCGATCGATGTGCCGTATGCGGCGGTCTGGCGATCCTTGAAAACGCCTATGACCAAACTGCGAAGATTGAGGCGGTTGCTCCTGAATGCTTTGAGACGCGAGAGCCTGAGCTATTGATTCAGGCGAAGCGGTGGCTTGCCCGACTTCCGTTCGAACGGGCGGACATACTCTTCTTGGACCATATTGGTAAGGAGATCAGCGGGGCGGGGATGGATACCAATGTTGTGGGTAGAAAGTGGAATGATCACGAGGCTTTAGAGCACGAAACTCCAAAAGTGAAACGGATATGTGTGCGGGGACTGAGTCCAGCCACTCATGGGAATGCTATTGGTCTGGGTCTGGCTGAGTTTTGCCTGACGCGGGTGATCGACGCGATGGATGTCAATGTCACTCGAATCAATTCGCTCACGGGGAGTCACCCCACGGCCGGGATGATCCCGTTTGACTATCCCAACGACGTGGAAATGTTGGAGGCGGCCGTTCAGACTGTAGGACTCGTGGAGCCTGATGGCCTTCGAATTCTTTGGTCACAGGATACGTTGCATCTCGGAGAGATTGAGTGTTCAGAAGCGTATTGGGAACAGGCTCAGCAACGCGATGACCTCGAGGTACTGGTATCTCCTCGTTCGCTTCCATTAAGCGAGTCCGGCTTGCTTCCAGATTTTGTTGGGCTTTCGCCGAAGTCTCAATGAAACGGGTGATCAGGTCGCATCACTGGAACCCTCTTCAGGCTCTGGACACACCAATACCCGGTTGCCCGAGATTTCCACGATCTGGATGGACGCACCTGATTCAACGTAGGCCCCATCGGAAACCACGTCGATGCTCCGGCCTTGAAACCTTGCTTTGCCTGCTGGCCGAAGCACTGATTCAGTGACCCCCCATTCTCCGACCTGAACCATCGGATGAGGCTTGCCACCCCGATGTTCCTGTGCGGAGTCGGTCGGAATTTCCGGTGGAGATAGGATCAATCGATTGAACACGGGCAACATGCCCATCTTCCGGCTAATCAACCACGCGCAGAATAAGAAAGTTAAAAAACTGCCCATGACGATCGCGAGACTCTGAGAAAGTTGCCCCACTTCGACCGAGTTTTGTGGAACCACAAAGGTCTGGCTCGCCATCACAATGCTGGCGATCATCAACAATGCGCCCAAAATTCCCGAAAGTCCAAAGCCGGGGATCACGAACAGTTCCATTAGTAAAAAAATGATGCCGGAGATGAAAAGAAGGATTTCGAGCAACCCTGCCGTACCCCCGAGAAACCGACTCCAAAAAAACAGGACAAAACAAAGCCCTGAAACCAGCCCACCCACACTGATGCCGGGAGCACTGAACTCGAAATACAAGGCAACGAGTCCTACCACAATGAGCAGAAAAGTGACCGCAGGATAGTTCAGCCAGAAAATCACCGAGTCGGCTGTGGTTCTTCGCAATTGGAGCGGAGGTTCCAAAATTTGGAGCGTGCCCAAAAACTCGTCTAACGAAGGCGAGGTCTCTTCACATAGGCCAAGTGCGATCCCCTGCGCTGCATTGACTTCCAGAAAGCGATTTCCGCGAGTCTCAGGGACGATGATCCAGGGAGGTTCCCCGTCTGCGGCGGCAGGCGGTTCCGGTTCGATTTCCACTTCACCATCTTCGCCTTTTTCTGCGTACTGGATTTTGAATTCCCGCGACTCGCCATCCTCGGCGATGCGCTGGTAAACCACGGCCGATCGATCGACGAGGGCTTCCGCGAGATCTGGTGATCGACTCTTGGAAGTTGCCAGATCACGAACTTGTCGTACCACGTCGGTTAGCAGCTTGGCTTCGACGTACTGAAACAGGAAGTTCTCATTGAGTTCAATGACTCCGGCGTCACCCAACCTCGCGTTCTCTCCCATAACGATACGGTCGCAGCCCAGTGCAAAAATGGCCGCTCCACTGATAGCTTTTTGTGGGACGTACGCGATCGTTGTGGCCCAATCCACATCCCGAAGACGCTCGCCTATCGAGAGGGATTGCTGCAACAGGCCCCCCGGGCTGTCGATCACGATGATGACCAGGTCCGAACTGCGACGCTCGGCAAGTTTGAGCTTTGACTCAAAGAACTTAAACTGTTGCTGGGTGATTTCCCCCTCAAAGTGAATGATTGTCGCCCGTTCGAATTGGCGAGGGAATTCGTTGGCAAAGCCGGGTCTATCAGGGAGCGAGCAGCAAAGCCAGGCAGCAAGCAATCCGAGTGCAAAGGGAATACTCCCGGTCACCGAATCTTGTTGATGAGGCAGTTTTTGACCGGGCGTGGAATGGAAAATCCGAATCATGGCAAAGACGATTCAACGGGGTAACTGGGGGCAAGGCGAAGGCGTCTGAAAAGCACTTCTTCCGAATGGTTTTGGAGGCCAAGGTAACCTTCCAGCCGACGTTCCATCAGTTCTGGAAACTGCTTAGCCGTCGCGTTAATGACCTGCTGTCCGTTGTGCCACACGCGGTAATGGAATGCACTCGCATCGATTTCCAGAGTGTTCCATTCTCCCACGTCTCGACCCACGCGAGGTTTGGCCGGCACAATCGCGTAAAGGCTGCACCCATACTGGTAATCCTTGAGATTGCGGTGGCCTTTGTCTCGATCATCAAGGATCTGAACTTCGATGCCACTTCCTTTGCCGTGATGATTGCCATCCTCGGGAACACGGATATAAACGCCCGAGTTGCCGTGAGATTTCAGCAAGTATTGCAGCCTCAGATTGAAGTTTTTGTCGGGTTGGTCGAGCCTTAGCCAACTACCTTTCTTACCCGTGCAGACCAGTTGTCCATCACGGACTTCCCAAGATTGCACGTCACCGTTCCCGACGGGGGTCCAACCCGCGAGGCTCTGGCCGTTGAAAATTGAGTGGGTGTTGAATTCAGTTACCCTCATGTTTTTGAACTTGAAGGAACCGCCTAGCGGGACTTCACTCTGAATTCCCAGGTAACCCCAAGATGGCCCGATGCCTTCAACCGTCCACGCCGGCTGGCCGTTGATGCGCAATGATGCGGTGCTGCCCATCGCTTTCAAGGTGAAGGTATTCCATTCACCCGGTTTGACCAGCCCCTGAGGAACTTTGCCATCGGCAAACCCGATCAATGTTCCTTCCTGCTTTTCAAGCAGATTGATCTGATGTCGCTTGGGCCAAGGAGAATTACCGTCGGGTAACGTCGACCGAAAATAGATCCCCGAATCCCAGCCCGCTGCTTGTTCAGGCTTGAAGCTGAAGGTGAACTCAAAATCTTGCAGTGCGTGGGCAAGGCGAACGAATCCATCTCCACCGGCCAACCGTAAAACGCCCTCATGGATTTCAACTTCACAACCGGTGACCACCCAGTCGGTGAGAGTGTCTCCTTGAAGTGGGTCGTAACTGAACGTCGACTCCTGTCCTTCCGCGAGTTGCAGCAGCAACAACCAAGCGATCACCCACCGGATCGATCGGCCCCAGGACTTAAAACATCTGCGCGTCATCTTCAAACTCATGCAGCAAGGTTTGTGACATAAAGCGGGTGGGGTGAGGGAGATGAGAGATCATTACGAAGTAGAAAATAACGCTTCGGGACGTTTGAAAGACTTGAACTCAAGGCCGTTGCCACTCGGGTCTTCAATGAACATTGTGGCCTGTTCGCCCGGTTCCCCCTCGAAGCGAATGTAGGGTGCGATCAGAAAGTTCAGTTTTGCAACTTTCAGTCGCTTCGCCAGCTCGTGCCATGCCTCCCAGTCAAGGACACAACCGAAGTGACTCGAGGGAACCTGCTTTCCATCGACTGGATTTGTTGCAACGTCTGGCATTTGCTCCACGAGGTGTGCCGTCACCTGATGCCCCCAGAAATCAAAGTCGATCCATCGATCAGACTCACGTCCTAGTTGGCACCCTAGTATTTTTGTGTAGAACTCACGTGTTGCCTGTAGGTCGGAAATCGGAAACGCGAGGTGGAATGGTGGCGACTTGGCATTCATGAAATGGCTCTTCAACCTCGAAGATCGGGCGGCGTCAAAAACGACGGAAGTCACCGGGCAGGCCCTGAAAACTTCCGACCAGCAGTCCACATATGAAGTTGACTGAGTGACTATCCGGCGGCGTTGGTTTCCACATCGGCACTTGAGGCCACATTGACCCACACGTGGACATGGGGAGAACCCCGGAAATACCAGACAAATGACGGACCTTCAAGACGCCAGTTGTCCCATACTTTATCCCCACCAATATCCCGATCGGTGTAGAACGCAAGACTGCATGCATCCAGTCCCCCCTGTGCGGACAGGCTCTTCTGGACTTCGTTTTGATCGGACTGGCGATACATCTCCAGAAGTTTGCCAAGCACTTTCTGGACATGTTCTTTCTGATCCGAACTCAATTCGGTCACGGGGATTCCTGGGCGATCCTCCTCTTTGCCTCGGAAGCTGACGGCGGACTCTTTGGGGACCTTCGCGACCTCAGCGAGTCGGCGTTGCTTGCCATCGAGCATGTCATAAACTTTGTTCGCCACCAAGGCTTGCTCCCAGAAGACATTGCCCGGGTGATCCGGTTTTTCATTAAAGGCTTGACCCGCGTGGCCATAAAACAGCGGGCCACCAAACGCCACGTGATCGGCGGAGTCCCCATCACATCGAAGCGTCATGTGCCGCCCCGTCATCACGAATTCAAATTTCCCGGAACCGGGGGTCCCGAAAATCGCGATATTCTGGTCGTTACCGAAGCCGCCCGCATCGTCTTTGAGTTGTTGGTCATAACGACCATGCCATTCGGGGGCGATGATCCCTTCGAAAATCTTTCGAACAAGATGTTTCTGCTCAGCATTGAAAAACTCACTGTTGATCACAGGAGATGTGATATGCCAGTTGTTACTCACATGGGTTCGAAGGAGCCCTCGATTGCCATCCTGATGATCCCAGTCAAAACAGACCGCTTTTTTCTGACGTTCATTCAACGACTCGAACAGCACTTTGACGAGCGATTCAGGTTGGGAGTTTGAGGTTTCGTCTCCTGCAACCTGTCCCGCCCCAAGCGCCAAAGAAGTGGAAACGCCAGCGGCCGTGGTTTTCAGAAAGTCGCGTCGGCCAAATTCGTGGTGAGACATGGAGGTGGGTCCTTCGCTCTAGGGTCTGTCAAAGTCATGAGGTTTCCGTGTCTGGAAAACCAGTCACGCTCGCCAATATTAGAATCCAAGCCTGTCCCCGGGGCAATCAATCGCACCGAAGTCGAGCATATTAAATCCGCAGGTTCACCACTGTTTTTCCAGCGGGTTTTCTGACAATGATGTGCGACCTGCCAGATCACTCAGGCATCAACTCTGCCAAGTTGTATTTACGGAACCTCCTTGGTTGCTGAAATCAGATCGGTTGACCTGTAAATTGTGCGTCCGGTGTTGACGTCGCATCATGGGGTCGCCACGCTGGCGATAGGGGAGTCACGCAGAGCTTCCCCTTCAATTTATCCGTTTTGCGACGACCGTGATCTTCGACGCTGGAGGTGGCGAAAAGTACCATCGACGATCTTCGGGGCTGCATCGGGATTTTTGCAAAGTCGCTTCGTATTTGTGTTATGAGATGTGTGTTGTTCCCAGAATTCGGGACCTTGTGGAGAGTCGTTGATGCAGGAAATCTTTTTCGAACGTCCCTACGAGTTTATCCCACCTTATCGGGGAAAGTTCCTTCCTCGTTTGCTCCGCAACATGGAGATGTTCCGACCTCACTTGAGAAAGCACGAGGGAGTCGAGAGTTATGAAATCCGCAACGCCGATCGACTGAATAAATCGGTGGATGATGGGTGCGGTGTCCTTCTGACTCCGAACCACCCACGCACGGCTGATCCTGTCGCGCTCGGGTGGCTCGCAAAACAGACGAACCTGCTTTTCTATGGAATGGCGAGTGCTCATCTGTTTCACCGCGGTTGGCTGCAAAGCAAGCTGATGCAGATTATGGGGGCCTACAGCGTTTACCGTGAAGGAACGGATCGGCAAGCCATCAATGTCGCGATTGATGCCATGGCGACCACCGAGAGGCCGATGGTTATTTTTGGCGAGGGAACAGCCACTGGCAGTAATGATAAACTCACGGAATTGATGGACGGGCTGAGTTTCATTGCGCGGGCGGCGGCAAAAAAAAGAGAAAAAACGGATCAGGGCAAGATCGTCATTCACCCGGTCACGTTCAAGTACATCTTCAAAGGGGACCTCGTTGCGACGGCGGAGCCGATTCTCAGTGACATTGAGGATCGTCTGACTTTCCGACGTCTTCCAGGAGCTTCACTGCTGGATCGAATCGATCGAGTCGGCCATGCGTTGCTTAGTCTCAAGGAATTGGAATATTTTGGCGAGGTGCGGACAGGTTCCTATGTCGAACGTCAAAAGCACCTCGTCGAACACTTGATGCGACCGATCGAAGAAGAATGGTTGGGAAAAGTTCAGACGGATGGCATCGTGATGAGGGTCAAAGACGTTCGGATGCGCATCTTTCCCGATATTGCCCACGGAAAAGTGGACGCCGAGGAAAAGAAGAGACGCTACCGCCAGCTGGAGGATACCTACTTGGCCCAGCAGGTGACTTTTCATCATCCCAACTATCTAACCGAAGAGCCGACCTGGGAGCGGATCCTGGAAACTATCCGGCGCTTTGATGAAGATCTGACGGATCACGCTCGTGTCATGCGGCCGTGGCATGTCATCATTGATGTTGGGGAGCCCATTGAGGTGAGTTCGAAACGTGACAAGTCCCTCGACCATGATCCAATCACTCGCGAAATTCAGACGGTTTTGAATACCCGCCTGACCGAGTTGAGTCGTGAAGGGACGCCGTATCGGGGCGAATGAGGTGTGACTCAGCGGGGTGGGGCGTCAGTCACCGTCCAAGGGTTCGGCCAATTTCCCCATTCGCGAAGATAAGTCTGGAACGCAGAACTGCTGGCCGATCGTTCTTCAAGCCATTTGCGCGTTTCCTCGACGCGAGAATGTTCTTCATCCAAGGATAGTTGGCCCCTCATGACCGCCGCCCTAAGAAGGACAAAATAGGTGTCCAGCACGTCGCACTGGCAGTAGTCATTGATCGCTTCAAGTTTCCCTGCATCGAAGAGATCTTGAACCATGTTGCCCTGCACTTCGATTTTGCCGGGTTTCCCAAGCAGGTTTGCTGCGAGGTTCAGGCCTCCATTGAACCTTGAAGCCCCGTAGTTGGTCAGGAGATCATAGAGATCAAGATGGGCCTGGTGATTGTAGCGATTTCGATTTTGCTCCCAAGATTTCGCATCCACGTTGAACCAGTCTGGAACGCTGACCCCGTACCGAAACGCGGCGAGTTCCAGAAGAGGCACATCAAAGGTCCTGCCATTGAAAGTGACAAGGGTGGGACGTTGGTAGGCTTTCCAACCGGCCCAGAACAAACGGGTGATCTCGTGAGGTCGAAAATTGGGTGCGTCCAGAGAAACCAGATCGATCAATCGAAATTCGTTACTCACCTTGGCGATCACGATCGATGTGGGTATCTGAAAGGTGTAGGGGATGAAGTCGCTCCCCGACTTTTCCATCAACTCGGCCCGATACCTTGATACGGCGGTGGCTGAATCCAGCTCTTCGCCGGGAAACCGAACTTTCCGAATCAACTCCCCGTCCGCAACACTCTCGATGTCAAAGACAAAGTACTGGATCGACTCTCCCGTCATGGATTGCACCTTCGAATAGAACCCGGACTACGAAGATCAATGGTCTTCTGAGTGTTTGGATGCGGCGGTCGACCATTACGCAGCTTGCCTCGCCACGGGGCGTATCTTCGGCAACACGCCGCCGAGTACCCATCCAATCACACCGCGAAGCACCCAGTGTAACGCCTGTGTGAAACGCGTGGGATTTCAACCTCCAAATCCGCTGTATCGTCGGACGCCCCGGGCCCACAGGATTCGGCTCAGCAAAATGAAAAAGAGCAGCCAGACCGCTTCAATGGCAAGCTGGACGGCAAGTTGGTCGCGAGGGATCTTCTCGAGAAAAATCGCGGCAGGAAAATAGGCGAGATACTTTAATGGAATGGCTTCGACGAAGACGCGTAAATCAACCGACTCCGTCGTGAGTAGATCCAAGGGGAACATGTGGCCTGACAGGAAGAAATTCAACAACATGTAGACAAAGGCCAGTGAAGTGATTTCCAGAAACCAGAAGCCGACCAGGCCGATACAGGCTTCGATAAAGAAACCCATCAGGAAGGCCATGACCAGCGAAAGCACAAAAGCCACCAGCACCTCCATCGGTGGCCAGCCTCGGGTGAAGAAATCTCGACAAAGGTAGAACACCAAAGCGAAGGGAATTGCAGCGATGACGTAGTACACCAGTTTGTGTGCGGTACGTTGAAGCAGCAGGCACCCCAGCATGTCGATGGGTTGTATCAGGAACTTTTTGATTTCGCCCGTCTGAATCTGCAACGCGATCCCACCGGTCAGTCCGGGCATGCTCGAGAATGCCCGGCTCACCATCGCCAGGAGATAATAGGCGATCATGTCCTCCCGGGTGTACCCTGCGATGGTGGCCTTGGATGAGGATGAAATCGACTCAAAGATGGCCCACCACAGAAAAATCTGGGTCACGATTGGGAGGAACCTCATGAGGGTTCCAAGCATGAAGTCGCCGCGGTAGACCAAGCGTTCTTCCAGCGAAATTCGGAAGAACGTCCATCCGCTCATCAGCCGCGCCCGGATCGCACTCATGTTGACTCCGACCTCGGGTATGAGGGCGCGGGGTTCGACATCGAGTCCCCCGAGGTTTCGGCGAACAGGGAAGCGATGACTTCTTCCAGAGGAGGGTCCTCGACCATGATGTCTTCGACAACATGGTGATCCAGAAATTGACTAAGCAAGCTCGGAACCTGTTGCCGGGGGACGCGAAGTTTTATTTTTGGTGGTTCAATCTTCAATACCTCTCCCAGCTGTTCAGGGTGGTCCACCTTTTCGTTTTCCGGGAGTTGTAAAGTCACAATCTTTGAGCCGCTGAACCGATCCAAAATGCCACTCAAGGAGCCGTCGTACTTGATTTGGCCCTGCGTGATGATCACAACCCGTTTGCACAATGCCGCAACGTCCTTCATGTAGTGGCTTGTGAGCAAGATCGTGATGCGTCGTTTTTCCTGATAGTAATTCAGAAATTGCTGGATGTTGTGCTGGGCCACGACATCCAGGCCGATGGTCGGCTCGTCCAGAAAAAGGACTTCGGGAGAATGGAGCAACGCCGCTGTCAGTTCCATTTTCATCCGTTCGCCTAACGAGAGTTCCCGAACCGGTTGGGAAAGAAGCCGCCCGATATCCAGCAGGTCGGTCAATTCGTCGAGGGTCCGCTGAAAGGCCTTGGGGTCAATTCGATAAATGTGCTGATGGAGACGAAACGATTCTTGAGCGGGGAGGTCCCACCAGAGCTGATTTTTTTGTCCCATCACCAACGCGAATCGTCGTCGGTAAGCGTTTTCCCGTCGCCACGGGATATGTCCCATCACTCGACATACGCCCGCTGTCGGGTTGATCACACCGGAGAGCAGTTTCAATGTGGTGGTTTTGCCTGCGCCGTTGGGGCCAAGGAAGGCGACGAATTCACCTTGGTCCACGGTCAGGTCGATACCTCGCACGGCATTGACCTCACGATATTCTCGACGAAACAGCCCTTTGATCGAGGCCGCGAGCCCTTCCCGCTTCTGATAGACGCGGTAGGACTTCACGAGGTTTTCAATTTCGATGACGGGCATGGGCGTGAGCAACCTGATAGAGATGGCGGAAGCTTGGGCACGAGATGACCATCGTTGCTCCAAAATCCCCAGCGAATGCCCCATTATGGCCAGAATCGTCCTCGGGCGAAGGTCCCTTTCGGCGACGATTTCCGCTTGCAATCACCTTTTTGAGAGGATTCCAGAGGCCTTGGGGTTCGCGTTGTCCAAAAAACAGGGATTCTTTATAATCCGGGAGCTTTGGGGGTTCCTCGCGAAACACCGAATTTGAGGCAAGGATGCAGCCAGCCGATTTGAGAATCGGGATCGGTCACGATACTCACCGATTGGGTGAGGGCGGACCGTTGCTGATTGGTGGAGTCACAATCGATTTTGACCGACATCTGATCGGCCACAGTGATGCCGATGTTCTGATGCACGCAGTCACGGACGCGCTGTTAGGTGCCGCTGCTCTTGGCGATATTGGCGAACTTTATCCCAACACCGACGCGGAGAATGCGGGTCGGGATTCGGGAGAGATGCTTTCAGGAGCCATGCAGCGAGTTGTCGAAGCCGGATTTCACTTGATCAATCTGGACTGCATCGTATTTGCTCAGGAACCCAAACTCGGAGCCTTCAAACGGCCGATTGCTGAGAAGTTGGCTTCGCTTCTGAAGGTTCAGCCAGATCAGATTGGCGTGAAGGCCAAGACCGGAGAACGCGTTGGGCCGGTCGGCCGTCAGGAGGCGATCATGGCCGAGTGTGTCGCCTTGCTGTGTCGCGTTGCCCCCGATTCTGGAGGTTCGTGCTGACGCCGCAACTCGAGCTCTGAGCCATCGCTTTCTAACCTGAACTGAAGTGACCTTTTTTTCGTTTGATTCAAACTCACACTTTTTTTGGACACGTTCCTCTCATGTCGACGCCCCCCCCTGCCCCCATGTCATCCGTCTTGAAAATGCCCGTAGAGTCGATCCGAATTTACAACACGCTGAGTCGGACCAAGGAGGCATTCGTGCCTGTGGAGCCCGGCAAAGTGGGCATCTATCTGTGTGGGCCAACCGTTTACAAAGAAGCACACATTGGTCACATGGTGGGGCCGGTAATCTTCGATACCGTCGCACGATATCTGACCTACTGTGGGTTTGAGGTCAAATGGGTCGTCAATATCACCGACGTTGATGACAAGTTGATTGCTCAGGCAGAGCAGCGGCAGATCCCAATGGCTCAGGTTGCCACGCAAATGACTGCGGATTACTGCGCCAATCTGCTTGAAATGGGCGTGGACCAGATCACCGAGATGCCGCGTGCGACTGAGAACATGAATGAAATCATCGAGTTCATCGGTCAACTCATCGATCGCGAGTTTGCGTACTCGGCGGACGGTGATGTCTTTTTCGATGTTGTTCGTAATTCGGAATACGGAAAACTCACCAATCGGAGTCCGGACGATCAACAGGGAGAGGGCGGTAAGGCAGCGTCGAAGAAGAGATCACCGGGAGACTTTGCACTATGGAAAGCCGCGCGGCCCGGTGAGCCGAGTTGGGAGAGCCCTTGGGGGCAAGGAAGGCCGGGGTGGCATATTGAATGCTCGGCCATGAGTCGACGCTTCCTCGGTGAAACCTTTGACATCCACGGGGGTGGACTCGACTTGACCTTTCCCCACCATGAAAACGAAATTGCGCAGAGTGAGTGTTGCCATGGGCAACCGATGGCCAAGTATTGGATGCACAATGGTTTGATGAGGGCTTCGACTGCGACCGGGAAGGTCGGCGGACGAAGTGAGCGGGAGACCGATGCGGACGGCGACACGGCAGAGGCCTCAGAAGAGACAAAGATCAGCCGGTCGAAGGGTGCGGGAGGTTTGCGAACGCTGCTTGCGGAGCACGGCGGCGAGTTGATCCGATACTTCCTCCTGAGAACGCATTATCGGAGCACGATCGTCTTTGGCCCTGAAGGCCTTGAAGAAGCCGGTACGGCACTCGACAAGTTCTACACGTTCTTTGATCGATACACGCGTGTGACCGGCAAGAGTTTTTATCTGACCGAGTCAGACGAGGAAGACCGCTCAGTGATTCAAAGGCGTGACGCGGGTGAACTCGCTTCCGACAGTGAGGGCCTTCTGAGCGAAGTCGCCGACTTGCGGCAGAGCTTTTTGACCAAAATGGATGACGATTTCAATACGGGTGGCGCGACCAGCGATCTGTTCTTGATACTGAACGTTCTGAATCGATACGTCGAGCAAAATCGACTCGAGGAAAACAAGGCAGATCCTGATCACGTCGCGCAATTTTCTCGAGCCGTCGAGACTTTCCGGGAGCTTGCCGCTTTACTCGGTCTTTTTCTCAAACCTCAAAGTCGTGCCGGGGGCGGTGCATCGGAGGAAGTGCTGGACAAAGTCCTGCAATTGATGATCCAGATGCGGACGGATGCCCGAGCCAACAAGGACTTTGCCACTTCGGACCGGATTCGAGATGAATTGGCTGAGGTGGGTGTGACGCTGGAAGATCGAAAGGAAGGCACCGTTTGGCGTCTCGGTTGATGACCAAGTGTCAGTCGGACCAAAGACTTTCAGGCACGGAGATTTAAGGAGATTTAAGGAGAGTTATGGCGAACCCCAGCTCCGGATTTCGAATTCTGGGAATTGATCCCGGACTGAACATCACCGGTTACGGTGTTCTCGAAGTCGGTGGAGGTCGTATTCGATTGGTGGAAGCAGGTGTGATTCGAGGCCAGGATCGATCTTCACTTCCATCCCGATTGGTGAACCTCCACGAGGGGATGGTCGAGGTGATCGAGGCGTGTGATCCTCATTGTCTCGCGATCGAGCAACTCTATTCCCATTACGAGCGTCCGCAGACGGCGATTCTGATGGGCCATGCTCGGGGGGTTCTCTGTCTCGCCGCCGCGCAAGCCAATCTTCCTGTGCATGATTATGCCGCGACACAAATCAAGAAGATCTTGACCGGTAATGGGCGAGCGCCAAAAACGCAAATGCAGTCCGCGGTTTGTCATCAACTCAAGTTGAGTGAGCCTCCGCAGCCTGCTGATGTTGCGGATGCGCTTGCCATTGCACTTACTCATCATTACCTCGGTCGGGTTCACTGAGGTCACGCGTTCATGAAACTCTCGTACTGCTCGAAATCGGAGAGGTCACGTTGATCACCAAACTCACCGCCCAACTTGTTCGCTTGGACGAGTCAGCGGCATTTTTCGATGTCCCTCCATTCGAGTATGAAGTTTTGGTGCCTGACTTCACCCGGAGGCAGTTGCAACTTCAAGTTGGCAAGCAAGTTCAGTTATTCACCATTGATTACATTGACGGCAATCCAACTCAGGGTGGGCGAATGGTCCCACGTTTGATTGGTTTTACCCACGTCATCGAACGAGAATTTTTCGAGCTGTTTTGCTCGGTGGACGGTGTGGGTGCCAAAAAGGCACTCCGAGCCATGGTGCGGCCGGTGCAGGAGGTTGCCTCTTTGATTGAGAATCAGGATGCGAAAGCACTGGCGACCCTTCCCGGGATTGGTCCCGCAACGGCCGAACGAGTAATCGCCAAGTTGCGTCGCAAGATGCCTAAATTTGCCCTTCTGATTCAAGAGGAAATGGGCGGCGGAAAAGCTTCGGATCGCAACCTTGTCGAAGAGACACACGAGTTGCTCGTGTCGCTTGGGCACTCGGATTCCGACGCGCGGCAGCTACTCGATCAAACGCTTGAAAAGGGCAAAAAATACAAGGACGTCGAGAGTCTTCTGCAAGCCGTGTATCAGTTGCAGCGTGGCGGATAGTCATTTGGATGCATGGCGGTAATCAGCCTTTGGCGTCGTCATTCGCCATCCATAGGTGGAGCGTTTTGAAAAGAGATGATAGCGATGCTGTCTGCGGTGACGAGGACCGAGAGTAACGCGGGCGCATTGTAGGACGGGCTTATTGTCGATCTTGAGTCGACGGCGCCCTCAAGATTTCCGTGTCGGGTATGTGGAACACCCATCGATGGCGGGGAAAACTTTTGCGCGGCTAGTGGTGCTGCCAACACGCTGGAGACGTCACCCCGAACGGTAGCAGTACTGAAGTCGATTCATGTGCAAACGATCTTGCGTCCATCATCGTCATGAACTTGCACAAATGGCTTTTTTCTTGGGCCTCACCCTCAATGCTTATCGCCAACAAGATCCCGGAGGGTGGCGAGGTTGATCGCATCGTGGTCCTTCCCTGCTCTTTCGCCTTTGGGAGTTTCAAGGTACATGGGAATGGATTGAAATCTCGGATCGTTGAGAAGGTTCCGAAAGGGCTCAAGCCCCATCTCCCCTTCACCGATCATCTCGTGACGATCCTTGCGAGAACCGAACGCCCCCTTGCTGTCGTTGAGGTGGAAAGCGAGAACCTTTTCAAGGCCGACCGCTTCATTCAGCTTTTCCATCGTCACTTCATATTTTTCAGGCTCTGCGAGTTCGTAGCCTGCAGCGAACGCATGGCAGGTGTCGATGCAGATTCCGATGCGTTCGGGTACCTTTACCCCGGACAGAATCGCACCCAATTGGGCAAAATCCCACCCGAGGTTTGATCCCTGCCCCGCGGTATTTTCCAAAAGTAACATGGCTCCCGAAGGGTCCGTGTCCTCGTGGATTTTATCGAGTGCACGACTGATACGAGTTAAGCCTTCCGCTTCACTGGATGTGGTGAAAGAGCCGGGATGAAAGACCACGTGAGGGATGCCCAGTTGTGTCGCACGTTTCACTTCGACTGTCAGGGCGTCAATTGATTTTTCCCAAAGCTCGTCTTTGGGGCTGCCCAGATTGATCAGGTAGGAGGCATGGGACAGGGTTCCTTGTAATCCCAAGGCACTCACCGTTGATCGGAATCGATCAGCGTCGTCTTCCGTAATGGGCTTGGCCCGCCACTGATTGTTATTTTTTGTGAATAGTTGAACACAGTCACATTGGACGGCCGCCGCTTGTTCTGCGGAGCGGTAATAACCCCCTGCGATCGACATGTGGGCTCCGAGGATAGGCATGGGGAAAACTTCCTTAGGTTTCGATGAATGGGGCAACAGGATGAGCTGGATGATCAGGATCGGAGAATCGAGATTGCTGCTCCAGTGTAGTCGGTCGTTCGGTGAGACTCGCTGCAAGGCGGCTGGGATGGTTGCGACAGCTTCGCAGAAGTTCGATACTGGGGGCCTTTGAAATCGCCGCCAATTCACGCAAGGCTTTTCATGTCTGATACCTTTATTCTTGTGCCCGGACGAACCAGCAAGCAGGGGACGGGGATCAGCGAGGGTAAATTCAAAGAGAACTACCAAGAGCAGATCCACACTCTACAGATGTGTCCGGAAGATATGCAACGGTTGGGGCTGGAAACTCCTGCGCGTGTTCGAGTGACGAGTGAGTGGGGGCAAATTGAGGTCAACGCAGTGGCGGCAAAAGCCGATGAGCTTCCTCCCGGTCTTCTTTTTATGGCCTATGGAGACCCCTCGAGTCGGCTGATGGGCGGAGATACTCACGGCTCCGGGATGCCGACCAGCAAAGGCTTGGATGTTACCGTGGAGCCAATCGAGGAGCCCTGAAACGGGTTCCGGAATGGCGACCTTGGGAGAAAGCCCCGAGAAACTCTTCGCGAAAACCTAGGCCAGCGCCTTCTCGATGACCGTGCCGTGAACGTCGGTGAGTCGAAAATCCCGTCCCTGGTATTTGTAGGTCAACTCCGTGTGGTCCAGTCCCAGTAAGTGGAGCAAAGTCGCCTGAAGATCATGCACGCTGAGAGGGTCCTCAACGGGAAAATATCCGAGGTCATCGGTTTTACCAATCACGGTGCCTTTTCGGCTTCCGCCTCCCGCAAACCACGCGCAAAACGCATCCTTGTGGTGATCGCGTCCTGCTCCTGCGGGACGATCACCCTGAAGCATGGGGGTCCGCCCGAATTCCGACGCCCAGACCACGAGCGTATCGTCAAGTAGTCCTCGCTGTTTCAGGTCAGTGAGCAGGGCGGCAATGGGTCGGTCCACTTGCTGGCACTTGTTTCGCAAACTCTTGAACACCGATCCGTGATGGTCCCAGCCCTGATCGAAGAGTTGAACGAAGCGAACACCACGTTCTACAAGTCGTCTCGCGAGCAGGCAGTTGTTCGCAAAGCTCGCTTTGCCCGGTTCGGTCCCGTAAAGCTGGTGAGTGGCATCGGTCTCATCGGAGAGATCCATCAACTCCGGAACGCTACTCTGCATGCGAAATGCCATTTCATATTGTGAGATTCTGGTCGAGATTTCTGGATCGCCAACGGAATCAAGGCGTTTCCGATTGAGAAGTTCAATCGTATCCATCATGTTTCGCCGATTGTCGCGGGCAATTCCCTGCGGGTTGGAGAGAAACAGGACGGGATCCCCCTTGCTGCGAAATTCAATGCCCTGATGGGCCGTTGGTAAAAAGCCACTTCCCCAAAGGCTGTTGCCCGCGCCCGCGACCTGACCTGTGATCATGACCACATAGGCGGGCAGGTTTGAGTTTTCACTTCCCAGACCGTAAGAGATCCAAGAACCCATCGAGGGGCGGCCAAATCGAGGGAATCCTGTCTGAAGAAACAGTTGGGCTGGGGCGTGATTGAATTGCTCAGTTTGGATCGTCTTGAAAAGACAGAGCTCCTCGCCCACCTGCTGCAAATGGGGCATCAGTTCCGACATCATCAAGCCCCCCTCATTCGCCTGCTGAAACTTGAACTGGCTTCCAAGGAGTTTGGGTGTTCCTCGAAGAAATGCAAATCGTTGTCCTTCAAGCAGCTCCGCAGGGCAATCTTTGCCACTGTTTTTCACGAGTTCCGGTTTCGGTTCAAAAAGATCCAATTGGGATGGGGCACCCACAAAATGTAGGAAGATGACGTTTTTCGCACGCGGCCGATGGTGTCCCTTCTTCGACATGGCGTTGCCGTCATCAGCCAAAAGTGAACTCAGGGCGACACTCCCAAGTCCCAGACCGGAATGTTGAAGCAGTTCGCGCCGGGTCCGTGTCCCCAGAGAATTGGGTTCGGCCTGGCGGGTTTTGTTTGACGAAGGAAGAGTCATGAGAGTCAGGGTCCGAGGCAGAAAAATTGCGGAATCAGGGGTTAGTCTCGGCAAATGGTCTCGTCGAGATTCATGAGCGTTGAAGCGACAACCGTCCAGGCGGCGAACTCGACCGCGGAGCCTGTCTTCTGTTGCTGGTGCGTCGCGAGCCTTTTGGCCTGTTGAGGCTGGTTCGAATAAAAGTCCCGTTGGGCTTTGAGATGTTCGATCAATATCGCTAGTTCCGCTTCTGTGGGTTGTCGAGACACACACTGTCGGAAGGCATGCTTCAGGCGAGCGGCATCTTCAGCCATGGGGAGCTGATGCAAAATCCGGTTTGCGAGATGCCCTGCCAACTCCAGATAGGCGACGTCGTTGAGAAGAGTCAACGCTTGCAGGGGCGTGTTGGTGCGATCGCGTTTCACGGTGCAGGAAGCCCGATCCGGAGCGTCGAAATTCACAAAGCTGGGATAGGGCGCGCTTCGCCGCCAAAACACGTAGAGGCCCCGGCGATACCGATCCGCGCCCTGACTCGTTTTGTAAACCGGTGCATTGCGGCCGACGTGTCGCCAGACATTCGCTGGTTGAGGTGGGTAGACAGGAGGCCCTCCTTGATGGGATGTCAAAACGCCTGCGACAGCCAAGGCGTTATCTCGAAGGGTTTCGGCCGAAAGTCGGTATCGATTGGCCCTCGAAAGCCATCGGTTGGTGGGGTCGGTCCTGTCGTGCTGCGGGTGGGTGATCGAGGATTGTCGGTAGGTGGCCGAAAGAAGTAATTGTCGATGGATGGACTTCATTGACCATTGGTTTCGTTGCAATTCCAAGGCCATCCAATCCAATATTTCTGGGTGAGATGAGGGTTCTCCCTGGGTGCCGAAATCTTCGGCGGTGACCGCCAGTGGTTGACCAAAAATCTCGCCCCACCATCGATTCACGGTGACACGAGCGGTAAGTGGATTCTGAGGATCCACGATCCATTGGGCAAGGCCCAGACGGTTCGCAGGTCGAGATTTCTGCTGGGGGTGAAGGATTCGAGGGGTGCCCGGCTGAACTGGTTCGCCTGGATTTAAAAATTCGCCACGTTTGAAAACTCGGGTTTCGCGAGCCATCGGCTGCTCGATCATGACCAGCGTGGTGTTGGGATCCAGAGCATTGAATTCATTCTCTGCCTGATTCAGGGAATCGACTTTTGTTTTGTAATCCGCGTGGCGGGACGTCAAGAAGGATTTGACTTTTTTCTGTTGCGCGGCATTGAGTTTTTCATAGGGTTTGGCAATGAGCGGTTGCAGTTCTTCTGGAACCTCGATCTTCGGTTCGTTTCTCTCCGTGGATTCTGTCGGAGAAGATTCCGTCGAGTCGGACGCGGGAGCGAGTTGCTCACCCTCTTCGGCTTGCTTTTGGACTTTGGTCTGGCTTGCCGAGTCACGGTAATGGATCAGCAATGTCTTTCGCTGATTTTTGATTTCGGAGCTCAGTAGAGCCACGTTCGTCTTCAAGGCGGAGCGGCGTTTTTGTGTTTCATCGGGTAGAGGCAGGTCCATTTTTGGGCCGATGAACTCGTATTGAATATTATTGCCGCTGTCTTTGACCTCGAGCGGCGTGTTGTTGAAGTAAGCAAAGAGCTGGTAGTACTCCTTTTGACTGAACGGATCATATTTGTGGCTGTGGCATTGGCAGCATTCGAGCGTACTTCCCAGCCAGACCGTTGCTGTTGTGTTGACTCGATCCAGCACTTGATTGACCCGATTCTCTTCGGGGTCAACACCCGCCTCCACATTACAAGTGGTGAGTCGATGAAAGCCTGTGGCAACGCGTTGATCGACCGTCGAGTCGGGTAGCAGGTCTCCCGCGAGTTGTTCGATGGTGAATTGATCGAAAGGCATATCCGCGTTGAAAGCACTCACGACCCAGTCACGATAAGACCAGACCTCTCGATATTGATCCGCCTGATACCCGTTGCTATCCGCATATCTCGCCATGTCCAACCAGGGTCTTGCCCAACGCTGCCCGTAATGGGGTGAGGCCAAGAGTCGATCGAGTTCACGTTCCACTGCGTCTGGGCGTGTGTCGGCAATAAACTCATCCACATGCTCTGGTGTCGGAGGCAGGCCAAGTAGGTCCAGATGCATGCGACGGAGGAGTTTGTCTTTCGACGCGACCGGGTTTGGCTCGAGTTGGTGGTTGACCATTCCCTCCAGCGCCCACGCGTCAATGGCATGATTTGCCCAAGCGTTGGTTACTGAAATAGGAGGTGTGGCGCGTTGAGGGGCAATATAGGCCCAGTGTTTCGCGTGGGGTTTGATCTGAACGCCTACATTGTCAGGCCACTGGGCTCCTGCTTCGATCCACTTTTTGATGGAGTGGATCGCATCCTCGTCGAGGGCTGGAGCGTCGAGCGGCATTCGGTCCGCATCTCCGTGACCTCGCAGGCGGTGAATCAGAAGGCTGTCTTCCGGGCGTTGGACGTCGACCAACTGGCCGCTCACGCCGCCCTCAAAAAAGGCGGACTTTGCATCCAGTCGCAACTGGCCTTCTGCCGTGCCACTCCCGTGACAATCGATGCAATGGGTTTGAAAAATGGGCCAGACCTTCCGCTCGAAATGATTCGCCGAGATTCCTTCCTGTGCGTAACAGGCGACTGCAGGAAATCCCACCAGCACCGTGAGACTCCAAATCAAAGGGAGATTTGTCCACGAAAGGTTTCGCGACATTTCGGATTCCTGGTTCAGCGGAAAAAATAATTCAGGGCGCGAGAGTCTTCTGCCAGGCGATGGCCATGGAACGAGCTTCAGTTGGCCAGTCCCGCCTGTACCTTTGCTTGGGTCAAGACTTCTTGAATCGTTACGCTTTCTCCACCCCGACGTTTGCTTTCTTCGGCGGCTTCCATGAACGCGTAGAGTTCCAGCGTTTCTTTAGGGTCGATGGGAGATTTTCGAGTTCGAAAAAAATTGACGATTTCGACAACGAGAGGGCGATAGCCTTCGTATCCGCCAAGAGGCTGAATGGCTTTGCTGCCGTAAGCGACCCCGCCGTAACCGGATTTCCCGGAACGGAGACCACGAAACGTCCCGATCCGATTGCCGGTCCACGTTCCAACCACATGGTCCACCCCATCGTGGTGATGCCGTGTGACGCTTTGGCATCCCGAGCCCATCGCCGTAAAGAGTAATTCAACACCGTGAATGCCATACCAAAAAAGGTCAGGGTGAGTGGATTCCAGGTGGCACGGGCTGTAAGCATCGCAGCCAATGACTTCGCCGGCAGCGCCTTGCCGAATCGCCTGAACACCCGAGGAGAATCGAAGGGACGAAGAAGAAAACACGGGAACCCCTGCCTTCTCGGCCATGGCGTAGATTTTGACGCAATCGGCAAGAGAGCCAGCGAGAGGTTTGTCAATAAAACATGGCTTGCCGGCCTGTAAGACCGGTAGATACTGTTCCAAATGGGGGCGGCCGTCATTGGATTCAAGTAGCACGCAATCGCAGCGTTCCAGCAGCGCGTCGATCGAGTCGACGATTTCAACACCCATATCTTTCATTTGTTCCGTATAGGCCGGGACTCGACTGGTGCTGGATTCAATGTCTGGACTGCCTTTAGGGTAAGCACAAACCACTTTGCAATTGGCGACGTCTTCCTCGGCGTCGGGAGCATTCAGAACCTTGGTAAAAGCGATGCTATGGCTCGTGTCCAAACCAATGATCCCAACCTTGATGACACCCTCAGGTTGCTGGGCGGTCACAGAATGATGGAGGAGGCCGAGCCATCCGATGAGCAGGAGTAAGGTCGGTTTGAAGACCCTCGAAGCTTTGGAGGCCAGTCTTTTTTGTAATGCCATTTTGGAGAGTGTCTTTGAGAGTTTCATTGCGGTTGCTAAATCGGAAGTTGCGGGAAGGTGCCTCAGCGTGCATGAGGTTTCCGTCATGGAGCTAGAAGTGTCACGCCGACACCTCTTCCCCCACTACCAGTATAATGACCTAACGCTTTCCGCGGCAATTTTCCCTTCGCCAAACTCTCGCCTTAGGGCTGATGCCAAGCATGTCAGGCCAAGGATACGTATTCGATCAAAACGAGGTCGGGCTTCTTCCTTCGTGCAACCTTTTCGAAATATTGGACTTTGGCACAGTATGGAAGATCTTGTTCGTTGGGATTTTACTTTCGACAAAGCAACTGATTTTCGGATTCGGGTTCATTATGCGTGTCATTCATCCTCAGCGGGCAATCGGATGGTGCTGGCAGTTGGCGAGCATCTCGCGGAACGGAGGTTCCTTCAACCGGGGGTTGGGATCAATATTGAATACTTGAACTGAGGAAGGTTTAACTCCCTGCAGGGGCCCATCAACTATCGCTTTTTGCTCAAGGTGCCTTTCGGGGCGCCTTGCTCGATTTAAAGTCGATTGAACTGATGTCTGTGACCGAAAACTGAGAATGAGGTTGTCGGGGCGTCACCAAGCGTTGAGAAGCTGAACGCCAGAAAGTGATGGTTTCGTCCGGCTCAGGACGGGGGCAGCGTTTGACCGTGGAGTGATTGTCAAGCAAAGACTCGACAGAAGAAGGTCCGGCAAGAACAGGGTTCCTCCACCTCGCAGGTTGAGGATGACGGTGACGGAGAGACGAACCGGTGGAAGCGACGCCTAAAAAAGTACTCATGGCGACTGACGTTCCATTCTGGGAACTTCGAAACGGTTCTCATTGGCGCATCCACTCGCTCCTCCTGGCAATGCGACGGCATGGATATGAGGTTTCCCTCTTTCACCTGGCGGCTGCAGGAGTTCGGGAACGCAGGCAGGTCCGCTCCGACTATCCGGATTTGCATTTTCACTTCATGACGATCCCAATTCTGGATGACCTCGGGAATCGCTGGAACGTTTTCGATCGCCAAGCCCGGCAGAATCTGCAATCGACATGGCCGACCTATTTGTCGGAGGGCCAAAGTCTGGAAGAGTTCGCCGAGCCGACAATCGCGAGTCGATTTCAAAAGGTGGTTCGAAGGAAGAAGCCCGACCTCGTTTTGATCGAATACGTATCCTTGGCCTATCTTGCGAAGACTGTGCATGCTCTACCCGAGCGTCCCCGCGTGATGATTGATACCCACGATGTGCAGTCGTTGCGTTGCGAGTACTTTCAAAACCAGGGTTGGCCATGTTGGCTTCGTGTGAATTCCGAAGAAGAGCGCGAGGCATTGAGTCTTGCGGACGGCGTCATCGCGATTCAATCCGAAGACGCCCGTCTTTTTCAGTCATGGCTCCCAGAAACCCGTGTCCTTGTCGCAGGGCACGCTTGGGCTGGCCCTATGAACGAGGTGAGCGAAGCCGACCGGGAATTCCCGACCGCGGGTCTGATCGCCTCCTCCGGGCGTTCGAATCTTGAGGGTGTAAGCTGGTTCTTTGAGAAAGTCTGGCCCCTGGTGGTCAGGCGATTTCCCAAGGCGAAATTCAAGCTTGCCGGGACGATTGGGGAGCTTCCTCAGGTCGAAGATTGGCAGAAGGTTCCGGGGATTGAAGTACTTGGACGCATCGAAAGGCCGATCGATTTTTACCGCCAGATCGACGTCGCCATCAACCCAACCCACGTTCCCTCTGGCTTGAAAATCAAAAGCGTTGAGGCGATTGGAGCCGGCTGCTGCCTGGTCACCAACAGTGTTGGTGCGGCGGGCCTTGAGTCCTTGGTGGATCGATCGATTCGCGTTGCGGACGACGCGAACGGGTTTGCGAACCATCTCAAGACCTGGTTTTCTGACCCGGCGTCGAGAGTGCAGGCGGCTCAGTACGCCCTGGAATATGCCAGAGAGTTTCTCGCAGAGCAGCGAGTTTACCGCGAGCTCTTTGATTGGATGGGTTAATTTGGGAGGCATGGGTTGTTGGGGTGTTTTTTGCAGAAGGGGCTCGTCTTGAAGTCTCCCAATTCCTGCAAAAAGGCATCAACTTCTTTTCAGGCCTTGTCCGAAAAGTTCTTTGATGGTTCTCGCCTGAAGAACGGTTCGCTTGCGGACTCCGCATGGCAAGCAGAGTATCAAGGACCTAGGAAATGCCGCGTCTGTCGATCGTCGTTTTTTGCTTTCATGATTCCCAATTGCTCGAAGAAACTTTGGTCAGCGTCCTGCAAAACCGGCCTGACAACAGTGAAGTTCTGGTGATGCATGACGGGACTTATGAGGATCCCTACGATCTAGTTGATGAGGTCCGATTTATTGAAGCGAGTGGCGTGCAGTCCATAACGCAAGCCGCTAATCTCGCCATGCAGAATTCACGCGGGCTAATCGTGCACTTCTTGGTTGGGGGAGTCGTACCCGAAGCAAACTGGAGTGAAGTCGCGCTCAAGCACTTCGACGAGGAGGACACTGTTGCGGTCATTCCCCTGCTTCTCCATGAAAAAGATGAATCCGTCGCCTGCCTTGGAATTCGGCAAACCGGACTTCACAACCGAGCGTTGGTCGGGTTCGGTCGAAAACATGTGGACGTCGAGAGTCTCGAAAGCGATGGTCCGAATCTTGTTGCGGCGTTCTACCGCAAGTCGCAACTCCTGTCACTTGGTGGATTTCAAGAAGATCTGGGTGACGAGTATTCTGACCTGAATGCCGGTTTGCGACTCCAAGAAGTTGGTGATGTCGTCACTGCTGCGGATTGCGTCCTTCGGGTAGGTCGCTGCGATAAGCCGCGAAGAGTCTCGGCGTCCAACCGTGGGCGGCTCCATCACCGATTCCTAACACGGCAACGCGATTCCATGGGGGCATTCAGGTACCATGCTTCCACGTGGTTGAATTCAATTTTGGAGATCATGACTGCACCTCGTAGCCCAAGTCGACTGTTATCTGCCTGGTCGCGATTGAACGCTTGGCGCAAGCAGGACGAGATGGCGGAAGCGATTTTGGAAGCCGGAGCGATTTTTTCAATCGAGTCGGCACGGCGTCAGCATGAGTCACAAGAATCGGATGCGTCGGTGGATGAGACATCGCGGCGTGCTGCCTGATCTGCAATTTCTCTTTTTCCACCATGCTTCAGTTTGATGAACTCAGGGCCTTTCGTTCTTGTTTTCAACGATTCCCAGGTCGGTTGTCCGACGTGTGTTGCTCAAGAGGCTTGAGTCCCGCTTGGCAACGAAGTGCTTTGTCCAAGGTTGGCGAGCGACTCGACGCGGTCGACTCTATGGTAGACTGTCGAAGCAAATTCACGTCCGTAATCGTGCGTGCGATTCCGGGACGCCCATTGCTCAGGGTCATGTTTGGTCGTTTACGTCATTGATGGTGTTTTTCAATGGTTCAACCGCTTTTTGAAAATATCGAGGCCAACTCTCTGGTGGGTTTGGAGACCGTGGCGTCGCCCGCCCTGCTCGTGTTTGATGAACGGATTGAATCCAATTTGCAAGAGATGATTCGGATCGCGGGGTCGGTGGACCGTCTAAGGCCTCACTGCAAGACGCATAAACTTGCGCCCATTATTGAGATGGAAATGGATTTGGGGATCCGCAAGCACAAATGCGCGACGCTTGCAGAAGCGGAGATGCTGGCGAGCTGTGGAGTGAAAGAAATCTTTTGGGCTTATCCTCCGGTGGGCCCCAACATTCGGCGGCTTCAAGACTTTCAGGAGCGTTTTCCTGAGGTCTGTATTCAGGTAACGGCAGATGATTCCGTCCTGTTGAAGCAGTTGGATGAAGCCGCTGGTGAACGTGGACGGCCCATCGAAGTATTATTGGACCTTGACCCCGGTTTGCATCGGACCGGCATTGCTGCGGGGCCAGAAGCAGAGCAGCTGTATCAGGATCTGGATCGTTTTCCCAACCTGCTCGCGGGCGGATTGCATCTTTACGACGGCCACAATCGGCACACGGATTACGGGGAACGGTTGCAGGCGGTCAAGGCAGGCTTTGATGCCGCGGCTGAAATGGCGGATCGTTTGGAGCAGGCGGGATTGCCCGTGCCGCGGATTGTCGCTGGGGGCACAGGATCATTTCCTTGTTTCGCGGAGTTGGAAGATCCGCGTCTGGAGCTGAGCCCTGGGACGACCGTATTTCATGACGCCGGATACACTCGCGCTTTTCCCGAGATGCACTTTGAGCCAGCCGCGTGGCTTTTAACGCGTGTGATCAGTCGGCCTTCGCCAACACGAATGACTCTGGATTTGGGTCACAAAGCTTGTGCTGCTGATCCTCCCGCGGGAAAAAGATTGCACTTCCCGGGATTGCCCGACGCGGCTGAGGTCATGCAAAACGAAGAGCACCTTGTTCTGGAGTATGAAGGTGCGGATCGTTTCCAGATTGGAGATATGTTGCTTTGTGTGCCTGCTCATATCTGTCCAACAACCGCGGTTCATCAGGAGGTGATCGTTGTACGCGACGGTCAAGTGGCGGAGCGTTGGCCGGTCAACTCGCGTGATCGACGAATCACGATTTGAATTCGGTCTTTCGTCGAAATTCAGCGTGCGGGTGGAACGATTGTCAGCAGATTTTCAAGTCCAGCAATCGCGGACATCACGTCGGATTTTTCTCGATCCGAAAGTTCATGATCCGAGAAACGGGCTGCATAGAAACGATTGGCGATGACATCGAGGCAGCGGTTGATCTCCGGCTTTTCCGGATGGTTTCCCAGCGCCTGAGAAACGGATGCAAAAAACTCACGGGTGGTTTGGGGTTTTTCCCGCTGATAGCCCGACTGCTGGAGCAAGTTTTCGACACGCCGGTAAAACTCTATGACGATTGTTTCTTCACTCACCTCAGTTTGGCCAAAGAGACGGGCGAGACGCGGGGAAATTCGCTGCAGCCAGGTCCGCGGAGTCGATCGGTTTCGTCGGGTGGACGTCTTTTTTTGTCGACGAGGCGAGAAGTAGTAACCCACCATTGCAATCGCCAAGACAAACAATACGACCTGAACAGCCAGTTGAGGGTCGTTTTTGACCAGTGGAATCTTGGAGGCTGTCGCATTGAACGCGGTTTGCCAGTAGGTCCCCTCAAGAATTTTATCCATCGAGCCTTGGAATAACGCCTTTTGCTGTCGTTCTGCATTGAGCCCAACCACGAAATCGTCCCAGAGCATCTGGGCAAAGCCCAATGCATCATTGGCACGGGTCGCAACCGAAGGGTTGTTGTCGTTGATCTGGGAAATTTCGCTGTTCAGGGGCATTGGGTTGAGCCGGAGCCACGCGCCGGAAGGGCTGGCATCTCCCTTGTCAATCATCTCTTGGGTGATGTCCTGAGGACGCATATACGCTTCAACCCAGACATGAGCGTGCCGCATTTCAACCTGATAGAACTTTCCGATATCGTTGTATTCTGGCCCGTAGTAACCGACGACAAGACGTGCTGGAATTCCGAGACTTCTAAGCATCATGACCAGGGCGCTGGAAAAATATTCGCAGTGACCCTGGCGATGATTCTTTAGGAAATCGACTACGGGATCTAAAGTGAGATCCCTTTTAACATCTCGAAAATCCAGTGTGTATCGAAACCGGGTGTCCTCTTGAAAGCGACGCTCAAGGCCCAACGAAACAAGACGACGATCGTCGGGATCATTGGTTGCCGCCGCCCATTCCTCGGCGAGAGTCCGGATGTACTGGAGTGTTCCCCTGGATGTGCGTTCTGAGGGAAGACCAAGAAGTTCGCTCTCTTGCTGGGACAGCATGGGTTCCTGCCGCGAACTGAACGGGTTTTCGTAGGGATAGGATTTGGACTGCATTCGCTCCCTGATGTTCATGACCGCCAGATCGTAGCGCAGTTCATCCCGGGTCTTCGGCTCTTCTTCAAGTTGCAACGAGTTTCGATAGGGATCGAATTCAAAACGGTTGCGATCTCGCAGATTGATCGCCAGGGCCGGAAATTGAGTGAAGAGAAAAGGTCGTTTTGTGGGTTCTAGCGAAATCTCCTGTTTCACGTAGTCCGTTCGGTCGTCGATGTTATTGAGTTCTCGGGAACGAACAAGCGACATCGTCAGACGCCGTCTCGTGGGTTTCCAGCCCATCACCCCATTCTCTCGGGTGTAGGAATGTAGCGTGGTGCCCCGCAAAAACAGTGGCCCCTCCATTTCAAATGGCTGATCGCTTCCATACTCAAACAGTCGAACTCGCATGACGGGGCGACTCGACTCGCTGATCACTCCTTCTTCACCCAAACGAATGGAGTCCGTGAATCCAACCATGCTGAAGTCCTGAACCTGACCTCCTTGCCACGTGTCCCCGGTACGCTGGACCGAATAAAAGAGAAATGTGGCAAACGCGATCGCCATCAGGGTGAAAATCAAAGCTTGCTTGAGGTAGAACGCGAGATACTGTCTCGCCGAGTGCGTGCGCTTGAAGGATGCGAGCGGGGCGGCTCGGAGAATTCTTGCAGGGCTATTGCCCAGCAGCATGGCTTGAGCATCTTTCTGTGCATGGGCTGAAAGCACATTCGCCTGGAGTACCCGTTCTCGATCACGCTGCATCAGCATCAGGATCATGCCTGAAAAATCAAGCAGGATGTAGACGGCGAAGAGCAAGCCTCCGTGAAGATCCAATCGCAACGCTGCTGCAACCACAACCTGAAGGACGCTGAGGATAAATAATTGCCAGTAAATGCGGGAGGTCTTTTTTTCCAGCAGCAAAACGATCTGCAGGTGGATGAGTAGCCTTGCGATTGAGACAAGTTGCGCCTGATTGTCATTGTCGAAAAAGTTCAAGAGTGGAATTACGGCGACAATGAGCGCCAGGATGTTCGCGGCGAAACGATTGAGGACAAACCACCCCAACTTGTCCACAAAAATCAGAGAGAATAAAGCACTTCCTCCGGCGAGGATGGGGAGAAAGTATTGTCCATTTCCCAAGGACAGCAGAAGTGCGCCCACCACCACGATGAGCGCGATGTTCCATTGCAAAACTCGCTCAATATTGATCATCGTGAGGTTTTCCTCGCAATATGGCAGGAACGAAATGAATTAATCAGCCGACGGTTGCGGGTTTTTTCTGGGCGTTCGCTGAACCTTTGTCCTCCAGCGATTGCGTCACCATGGGATTGTTTGATATCGAGAACCAATGGGCAAATTCAGGGTCGAGGACAGAAATTCTATGGAGCCTGTCTGGAATGTTGGGGCCCGGTACTGTCGACGTCGATTCCGAACGAAGGATGGTCTCCAGTATTTCTGGCGGGCGAGTTGATACCAGGAGGAGAGTGGTTCCTTGCATCCCGAAGTTCGCTGCCTGAAACCCGTGTTTAAACGGGTGGGAACGCGAGGAAGAACGGGCGGTTGCAAGGTGGTCGAGTAGCGTGTTGAGCAAGGGTTTGGATGCGGCACCGGTGTGGAAAAACGGCGTTTCACCCGAGACTGAGAAAGTGAGTTTGCCGCTGTTGCCACGGCAAAGATCAACGGCCGCCGTTGCGGCAAAGCTTGCGGCCAATTCGACCGCGTCCAGATCTGCGGCCGTCAACTCTTCAGGTTCCCAAAGATCCACGAAGATGGCGACATGTTGATCGGTCGACTCATCGAATTGCTGGACCATCAGTTCGCCAAGTTTCGCACTTGTCCTCCAGTGGATCCAACGTCGGCTATCCCCATTACGGTATTGGCGAAGGGAGTAAAAATCTCCATCGGTCGAGCCTTTTCGCTGACGTGAGGATTGATCGCCTGAGCGTTGCTTATGGATCAACCGCCTCCAGTTTCTCTGGAGGAATCCCATCCGGGGAGAGACCAGCAGGTGCGACGTTATCTGCTTTTTTGACCGAATCGAAATGAGGCCAAAAGGATAACTGCATCGAACTTGCGTGGGCCCGATATGGTAGCGGCCTCGTCGGTACAGTTGGCAACGATAAGACGTGCGAACATGACCACCGGCTGCGATTCCCGGAACAAGCACTTCGACTTCATGGGACCGGGATCGGGTTGTGCCTTGCCAGCGTACGTCATCGGTAATGCAGACCTGCCATGCATCCAAACGGGCCAGTTCATTGGTCAATTCGAGGTCAACGACCAGCGGTTCACCTGCGGCAATTCGGTGGGGAAGGCGACGGCTGAAATCGATGTGCCTTAACGAGGCCATCGAAAATCGCCAGTTGAAGAGTATCGGCGCGATCATCAGACCCGCGAGGGCAAAAAGAGGGTTGATCTGACGCATGACGGCACCACCGACGATGAACGCCAGAATGAAGAGGTAATACCACCCTTCCCTCGTCACCGAGACTCTTTGGCTCCGCCCCACGTTGTCTCTCCCCTTTTGATCAAAACGCACTCGATCACGATTCGTTTGTCGCCCCTCGTTGAAACTGAGTCTCGAGATGCGACGTTGTCTGATCACCCGTGCTCAACTGGGAACCGGTGCCTCTGAGACCAGTCGATCAATGATCCCTTCAACAACCTCCCGCTGGCTGCCTTGGACGAGCCCCCGGGCAAGAACACGATGGCTGAGCACAGGAATCGCTAATCGCTTGATGTCGTCTGGAACGACGTAGTCGCGACTCGATGCGAAGGCATAACTCTGGGCGGCCCGGTACCAGAGTAAGGCGCCTCGTGTACTCACGCCCACGCTCAGGTCGGGACACTCCCGTGTTCGATGAACCACGTCAAGCATGTAATCGCTGAGTGATGCTTCAACTTTGACTTGGCGGACCTGTTGTTGCAGTTGGATCACATCATCGGTGGAGAGTACGGGCGTCAACTGATCGACCGGTTCACCATCGCGGTGCGATTTAAGAACGTCACGTTCAAAATCGAGGTCCGGATATCCCATGGAAACACGGAGCAAGAATCGGTCGAGTTGGCTTTCGGGAAGGACGTAGGTCCCCTCGTATTCAAAAGGGTTTTGGGTAGCCACAACAAGGAAGGGGCGAGGCAGGTCGTACGTCTTACCGTCGATGCTGCACTGATGATCTCCCATGGCCTCAAGTAGTGCCGCTTGAGTCCGTGGCGGTGCACGGTTGATCTCGTCGGCAAGAACGATGTTGTTGAAGACCGGGCCTTGATGAAAAACGAACTGACTTTCGGTCGAATTGAATACGTTGCTCCCGGTAATGTCACTCGGCAGGAGATCCGGTGTGAATTGCAGTCGCGCAAACTTTCCCGCAATGCTTTTGGCAATGGCCTTGCCCGCCAGAGTTTTGCCCACGCCTGGAACATCTTCCAGAAGGATGTGTTCTCCTGAAAGCAAGGCGACAACGCAGTAGCGTATGACTTCAGGTTTGCCAAAAATAACCTTCCCCATGTTCGCTTCCAGGGCGGCTACTTGATCCGAGAATGCCGTTGCCAAAGTTGTGACTTCCTACTCAAGGTTCAGAGACAAAAGGGAACGGGACGGTGGTCGCTTCGAGTCCGTATCCGGATTGACGACGAAAATAGCCAGAAACCACTTTGGCGGCCCACGCAAAGCACCTTCTTCTGGAGCGGTCAGTTCGTATGCAAA
The DNA here is from genome assembly GCA_022448315.1 of Pirellulaceae bacterium. GTDB lineage: Bacteria > Planctomycetota > Planctomycetia > Pirellulales > Pirellulaceae. The sequence goes on from JAKVCA010000015.1 coordinate 128,212, forward strand.
GGTGTCAATAGTAGCCAAGGCGATAAAAATCTTTTTCGGTGGAACTCGAGCGATTCTCACCGGTTTAATCAATCTGAGGAAAATTGGTCAACGCCTCGGCTTCCGTTCATCAATTTTTCGGAAATGGATAAATTTGCAGAGGGAATCTCTGAAGAACGGAGGCGTCCACCGACAGGGCCATGATAGTCGTCATGACCTTCATGCGGGTAGGTATCCTCGGAAAAACTTATGCAGGAAATTGCAATTCAGTAGTAAATCACAAGGCTTCATTCGCTTCGTGAGTCGATGTGGCTGGAAATGTGGATTGCCCACATTTCCAAATGACTTGCAATTCTGTCGACTCCCGGAATACGATCGAGGAGGTGGGTTACCGAATCGGGTTCGAGTGGCGGGTCATTTTTCGTTGTCGACGGAAATCCAAATTAGCCCGACGCTGACGGAATCGAACCCGGAACGGTGACTTTGTCTGGGGTGGAGATGGATGAGAACGGTCCCGGTTATTGCATCTGATTGTTGTTGCATCTGAATATCGACAAGTAAGAAATCCAAAATGGCCGATCGAACCCGCGATAAGAATTCTTCTCAAAGAGATTCAAGCGGCGATCCTCTCTTCTTGCGTTTGGATTCCTCTGACCCATTGCCGACGCTCGGAGCGACGGGGTTGCCTCGGCTATCGCTGCGGGCAACGACCGAAGAGAAATTTCGATTCGGGGGAGCCAAGGAGAGTTCGGATGGTTCTCAGTTTGATGCGTATTGCATCGAGACGGCAACGGGGAAAATCTGGGTTCAAGGCGAGAGCATTCTCAGCCCCTGTCCCGATTGCCATGCTCCCATGTCCGTCCGATATTGGCTGATGATTGTTGACTGTTGGCAATGTGGGACCAGCGTCGAGTTGACCCAGGAGCAGCAGCAGGCGGTCAAGAGGTTGATGCGTGAGCGTGATTTGTCGGGCCGCGGTTCAACCCCATCTCAACCACGGAGTTTGCCGCCACAGAATCACGCGCAGGGCTCCACGACCTCAAGCTATTCGGGGCGCGAATCCCGCTGGCAACCCGAACCGAAAACCGCCGGGTCTTCCAACGCAAGGTCGGCAACGACGGTGAGTGCCCGCAAGGCCGCACGGGTTTCAAGACCAAAGAAAATCAAACGATTTCAGCTGGGGCCAGCCTGGGTGGTCAGTTTGCTTCTCCACTTATTGGTCCTGCTGTTGCTCGCTCTGATTACTTTCACTCCGAGAGAGGATTGGGAGTCCATCACGCTGAGTACATTCGTCAGTACTGATGATGAGAAAGGTGGAGATCCCCGTGAAGTTGAATTGAAGCAGGAGCAACAGGACGATTTGCCTCGTCCCTCCATGCAAGATTTCGAGGATCAGGAAATTCAGGAACGACTGGCTCGCGCAGATCAAGATGCTCGTGAGTTGCAACTGGACCCCATACCAGTGGTCGCGCCACCTGATCTCAATCAAGTCAAAAAACAGATTGCCGGAGAGCCGGGCAGTCGTCCAATTTTTGCGGCCCGGGATCCGCGATTGCGATCCGAGTTGGTGAAAAAAGAAGGGGGAACCCTACTGACCGAAGCAGCGGTTGCACGCGGCTTGCGTTGGTTAGCTCAGAATCAAAATCAGGATGGGAGTTGGAGTCTCTCCAATTATCAACGCTCCGATCGTCCAGATAATCAAGGCGATACGGCAGGGACCGCCCTGGCGCTGTTGCCGTTTCTTGGTGCAGGGCAGACGCACGAATATGGTATGTACAAAGAAAACGTCGCCCAAGGTCTGCGTTGGCTTATCGAACGGCAAGCCATTGATGGCGATTTGCGAGCCGGTTTGAATAACGTTCAGGGAATGTACGCACACGGGCAGGCCACCATTGTGCTCGTGGAAGCTCTTGCGATGACTGGCGATGAAAGGTTTCGTCAACCGGCTCAGCTTGCCGTCGATTTCATTGTAGCGGCTCAACACGATGAGGGCGGTTGGCGATACCGGCCAGGAGAAGCCGGGGATACGAGCGTGTTGGGTTGGCAGTTGATGGCGTTGCAAAGTGCTCGCTCGCCGGGAACAGGCCTTCGAGTCCCCGATACCTCTTTGAAACTTGCAAGTTATTATCTTGATCTTGCCTCTGCGCAAGAAGGCTCCCTCTACCGGTACCAACCCAAGCAAGGTCAAAAACCAACGCCCAGCATGACTGCGGAAGCACTGTTGTGTCGCGTCTACTTGGGGTGGACCCGAGACGATCCACGTTTGAGAAAGGGGATGAACTGGTTGCGCGAGAATCATCCTCCCCAAGAGACATCAGACAGTTTGTACTACTGGTATTACGGCACCCAGTTGTTTCATCATCTGGGCGGGGAGGCATGGGATCAGTGGAATACCGAAATGCGGGACCTGTTGGTGAATATTCAGGAAAAACGAGGCACCCAAGCCGGTAGCTGGTCTCCGGACAAGTTCAAGTATGGTCGACAAGGAGGCCGGATCTACACAACGGCTCTGTCAGTCTGCATTCTTGAGGTTTACTATCGTCACCTCCCTCTTTTTAAACAGCTTGACATCGACGGATCCTGAAGCACCATCAGAAACTGGGTAGGTGATTCGATCGGAGCGAGTTTCAAAGCGAGGTCCTTCAATAAGAAGGTTAATCCCCGACGTTCAGCCGTCATGCTGCCGATAAAACCATGGAAGGTGTTGAGGTTTATCTGCGGCGGGACCACGCCTCCTGTCTCTGTGCGGGGCTCGCACGCCGAATCTGGGTTTAGCATAGGAAAATGAGCTTTGAGCCACTCGTCAAAAACCTCGTATCAATATGCCGCAGTTTGTTGGCTCGGGGTGATTGCCGGCATTCTGTTTCTCGTCTGGCCGCTGGTCAGTTCCGAACAAACACTGGCGTTTCGTGATGCGGGCCATTTCTATTACCGACTCTTTGAGTTTCAGCAGGAGCAGGTTCAAAAGCATGGTCTCTCGGTGGATGTACTGTGGTGGAATGCTCGAGAAAATCTTGGTCAAAGTGCCCACGGCGATGCCACCGCAAGCCTGTACTATCCGCCAAAGTTATGGTTGTGGGCGGGGTGGCCTGAGGAGTTTACATTCCGGTGGAATCTCTACCTTATCGGGCACCTTTGCTGGGCCCTGTTGGGTGCGGGTTGGCTGGCTCGAACCCTGAAGTTTCAAGGGGTCGCTGCGGCGTGGCTCGCCCTTTCCTATGTGGCAAGCGGCGTGGTTTTGATTCAACTCTGCAATGTCATCTATCTGGTTGGCGCGAGTTGGTTACCGTGGGCAGTTGGTTTCGGCCTCCGCGCGATACAACTGCCTCGATGGCGGTGGGTGATCGGTGGAGGTGTGAGCCTTGGCATGATGGTTCTCGGTGGAGATCCTCAAACCGCGTTTCATGCCGTGTTGATTCTGGTCTTACGAATCTGGTTGGACCGTCGATTTCTTCCCTCCCGACAGGACGCTCCCGAATTCAAGCGCGAACTCGCGTCACAGAAAATTGCAGGATCTCGCTATCTCGGCAGGAATCCTGAAGAGATTGTCAGGCAGTGGGTTGGGGCTTTCATTCGACAACGTGGCTATTGGGGCGCTTTGATGGCCATGGCCGTGCTCGGGGGGTGGTTGTCCTGGATCCAAATCAGTGGGTCCATGGGAGTGATCAACCAGAGCGAAAGAAACCTCTGGGATCTTCCGCGTTCGCTCTGGGAAATTCCGGACTTTGCAAACCGAAAGGATTCGCTGGCACCCCAGCAGATTGCGGCAGCCAGTTTTGAGGGAATGGTGCAGAAACCGCGTGAGGGGACTCATCACGATTTTGCGTTTCAATTCAGCTTGCCGCCGTGGCAAGTGGCCGAGTGGCTTTGGCCTTATGTAAGCGGCCAGTTGTTTCCTAAAAACCAACGCTGGACACAGCAGTTGCCTGCAGCCGATCGTGTTTGGTATCCGTCGATTTACGCCGGGTGTCTGACCTGTGTCCTGGTCACGTTGGTGTTCTTCCGACGAGGGGGCAACGATTCGAATTTCAGATGGGCGCGGTCCGCCTTGCTTTTCGCACTGCTGGCATCCATGGGATGGTATGGACTGGGGTGGGTTGCCAAGGAATTATGGTTCGTGGTCGGCGGTCGACCCGACGAGGTTGCCTTGGGAAGTCAGGTGGGTGGACTTTACTGGTGGATGACCGTCCTGCTGCCTGGCTACATCCAATTTCGCTACCCAGCCAAACTGATGATCGTGGCCGCTCTGATGTTTTCCTGTCTCGCCGGATATGCCTGGAAGTGCATTGAGTCCGGGAATTCGCTCCGACCTGATCGTTGGTTTGCCATCTTCGCAGGATTCACAGTGCTGGTGCTCGTCGGATCTTGGGTGGCCTATCCAGAGTGGAGGCAATGGGTTGAGACGGCGCCTCCGGATGCCGTTTTCGGCCCTTTGCTGATTGATGCGGCGTGGGTCGATGTCCAAAGCAGTCTGTGGCAGGTTATTGTCATGCTGATGATGGGGTGGGCAATTCTGCGGTGGAGTCGGCGTGGTGGTAAAGAGAGGTATGCTTTCGGGGGGACCGTATTGCTTCTACTCTGCGTGGTGGACCTGGCGATGGCCCATCGCTTCCTTTTGCCGGTCGCGCCAATCGACGCGTGGGAAAATCCATCGACGATTGCTGAGGTCCTGGCGAAGACGGATACCGATCGCTTGACCCCCATCTACCGTGGCGAGATGGAAGGTTGGATTCCCCAGGCTTGGTGGCAGCAAACCACCTCCAGTCGATTGTCTGAAATTGTCCGCTGGGATACTGCGACTTTATTTCCAAAACACCATTTGCGTTACCCTCTCGCATCGGTGCAGGTCCCGGCGGCGAGTGTGTCTTCGTATCATTGGATTCTGCTGCAGCGGTCTCGCCAGCTTGGACCCAAACGAGAAGACGGTCAACGAGAACCTCACCTGGAGTGGCTATCTGCTCTCGGGAGTCGGTACCTCATCGTGCCATCGTGGAGTGGAGCTCAGTGGGCTGAACATGCCGATCAGCTGAAGGCGCTTCCTGCAAGGGCCGGTTGGCCCAAGGATGTGCTTGTCCTCGAAAACGAAGCGGCTCTGCCCGCGTGTTGGACGATTCAGCAAGTTCGGTATGTTCCATTTTCGTTCGGAAATGACTTGATGAAGGCATGGGAGGAGTCGAAGGACGTCCTGTTGGATCGAGAGTCCGGAAAGCCCCGCGACTTTGCCAAAGAGGTCCTCGTCCATGACGCTCGCCTTGTTACTGATTTCACCGCCCCGCAGGAGCAGGAACGTGAACAACCGAATTTCATTCCAGGGGTCATTCTTGAGGATGCTCCCACTCGCCGTGTGATTCAGGCCATGCTCAACCGTGCTGGCTGGCTGGTGATCCCAATGAGTTACGATCCCGGTTGGACCGCCGTGGTTCGTGACCTTAGGGACGGGAAGGTTGTGCGTCCAAAGTTGCATCGCGTCAATGGCCTTATGACCGGTTTGCCATTGCCTTCCGGAAAGTTCGAAATTGAACTGCGATATCGCCCTGAATGGTGGGGCCTCCATTGCTTTCTCTGGTTGCTGGGATGGGGGATCGTGGGTCTTGGCGTGCTTTTCATGCTGTATCGAGGTCGACCTTGAATCGATCCTCAGGCAACGTCTAGAAAAGCTAGCAGGCTGAACGAGACGATTGATCTGGTCGTTCCGTATCGAATTCGTTAGCCTGCCCCCGGCCAAGGACCCCCAAGATGGGATGTCCTGATTTTTCTGTCCGGTCAATTGATGACGGGCAACCTCGAGGTTGAGATGTCAGATCGCTCTTCGACTTCGAGGAAAACAGGCGTTCAGCCTTTTTAAACCCACTTGTTTGCAGGGAAGCAAACCATGCGATTCGCACCCGACTGTCGTTCCTCGTTCATCTGTCTGGTTTCCCTCGCCGTAAGCATTGGGTGCCAGCCAGCCACCGTTCCCGTCAGTTTTGCTGAAGCCGAATCCTCCGAAGTTCAATCGACGAAACAAAACGTCAGTACCTCTGTGGAAACACTCAGCGAAGATCGAGGAAACGGAGGGATCGCCGTCATCAATCTGAATGAGATAGCGCGACAGCTGGGCGAAAGAGAGCGTTGGCAGTCCGACATGGCTGACCGCGAGGCGGAATTGAATGAGCGACTTGAGGTGATGAAGATGAGTTTTGAAAAAGAGCTTGAAGAAACCAAAGCTTCATTGGGCGAGGATCTGACCGAGGAACAAAATAAGAGCATCAAAGCCATGACCGCCCGATATAATGCGAGTATTCTTCAGGAGAGAGAGCACGCACGCGGTGAGTATGCTCAGTTTCAGGTGGGGCTCGAAAGTGAGTTTCGTACAAAGGTGAAGTCGGTGGCACTGGATGTTGCTCGCTCCCTCGGTTACTCCGTCGTATTGCAACACAATACCGTCTTTGATTACGACGCCTCTACCGAGATCACTGTGCGGGTGATCGAGAAGCTCCAAGGGGCGAATGAGTTTGCGGATTCACCCAGGCAACGTCGAGAGAATGTTTCTCAGAGACTTCCCGGTGGAGGTCAGTTTCGCCCCGTTCAGGAATGACATTCGTCCAGGAACGCGCGTTGTAATTGGGCCATATGCTCGCACGAAGGACGTCTACAGCCGAAATCTTTGAATTCGATGGTTGTATGAATCCAGAACATAGAGCCTGCCCTCAGAGTCCTGCGCGAGTCCCCATGGTTGATAGAGTTGGCCAGGCTCTTTGCCATTGGTTCCCCAGGTCCCCAAGACTTCGCCGTCTCGCGTGAACTTCTGAACTCGGTGGTTCCCGTACTCCGCAATATAGACGGAACCATCTTGGCCCAGCACGAGGTCATACGGGTAACTCAACTGTCCCGGCTCAGTCCCGTAACTCCCCCAGCTCTTGAGTAACTTGGCTTCATCTCCTTTTGCATCAAACACCTGGACGCGGTGATTGCACGCGTCGACAACCCAAAGGTGATCATTCTGGTCAATGGCCAGATTGTTGGGTCGTTCGAACTGTCCCAGTTCGGTGCCGGAGCCACCCCACTGGAAGAGAAACTCGCCCTCGGCAGAAAACTTCTGGATTCGATCGAGTTCACCATACTCGGAAATGTAGCGATTCCCTTTGGAGTCGATCACGATGTCGGTGACCAAGCCAAACTTTCCGGGTTCAAGACCATAGGTTCCACCCAGGGTCTGGTCCTCAAGAGGCGTTCCATCCGGTCGGTAGTACAGAATTCGATGGTAGTGGGTATCCGCCACCATCAGGTTACCCTCGGGTGAAATGGTCAGCCCCGTGGGCTTCCCTTGGTAAATCTCAGGTGTGCGCCATAACGCGAGAGACTCGCCGTCAAGAGTCATGACCTGAATTCGCCCCGTCATGTCGACGACGAAGAGCCGGTCTTCGTCGTCGATCGCAATGGCGCGAGGCTTCTGAAATCGCCCCTCGCCGATCCCTCGAGAGCCTATGATGTGGTCCGGTTGGCCGGGGTGGCCCTGCGGAACACATCCCATTCCATTAAGCGCTCCCAAAAGGAGGCCCCAAACGAGCACGATCGCACTGGAGGGGCGAATATGGCGTTTAGGTTGGGGACATCGGTTCAGCATGGCGGCTCATCTATCTGACATGTTGCCGTCAGTGCGAGCTTTTGCCCGCGTTGACGACCCGTGGTTAGGCCCTTGACCTTGAGACGTAAATCCAAGTATCTTAACATATTACGTCGATTGCCCGTCGCCACAACCCGCAATCTCATATGACAGCAGCTGTTATTGATCTTACAAAAGCCGAAGATCCTCGGGACGTGGTTCACCGAACGGTTCAAGCGTTGGCCGAAGGAAAATTGGTTGTCTTTCCAACCGAGACACTTTACGGTGTGGTGGCGAGTGCGTTGAATACGGGCTCCATCCTTCGGCTCAAGGCGTTATGTGCTGCGAATGGCAAGCTTTCCGATCCGGAATTAGTGATCAAAAGTGGCGAAGATGCATTGGATTATGTTCCCGATTTGCGTGGAGCAGGTCGAAGGCTCTGTCGAAGGTGCTGGCCAGGTCCTTTGACCTTTCGGATGGGCGTGGAGCATCCGGAAAGCGTTTTTCGTAGAATCTCTGCGGAAGTGCGTGATTTTGTGGCCCCAGAGGGGGTCGCCAGATTGAGAGTTCCTTTTCACGAAATGATCTTGTCCGTTCTTCGATTGACGATCGGCCCTTTGGTCATTTCGGATATTTTACCATCGGGTCAAAATGGGGGGGTATGCGACGGCGACGTTTTGGAGTGGATGCAGGAAAGTACAGATCTGGTCCTGAATGCGGGATCGTGCAAGTACGGCCAACCGTCAACGGTTGTTGACGTCAGCAATGAAGGTTGGACAATTTCCCGTCCGGGTGTCGTCGGTGAGCAGGCCTTGAAACGGTTATCTTCGATGATGATCTTATTGGTATGCACAGGAAACACGTGCCGCAGTCCAATGGCGGAAGTGTTGATGAAAAAGCAGATCGCGGATCGCCTCGGCTGCAACGTTGAGGAGGTCGATCAGCACGGGGTGATCGTCGCTAGCGCAGGGGTTGCGGCAATGCCCGGTGGAAGGCCCTCGAGTGAAGCGGTTCAGGTGATGAGCGGCCGAGGGTTGGATTTAAGTCAACACTTGAGCCAGCCCATGACCGATCAAATCGCGACACAGGCGGATTTGATTTTGACCATGACGGAACTCCACCGTCGAACGCTCCTCGCACAGTGGCCGGCTTTGGCACCCCGGACCCACGTGATCCGTCGTGATCAGGGAGACATTTCCGATCCTATCGGCGGTCCCGTTTCAATCTATGAGAAATGTGCCAGTCAAATTAATGACCAACTGAGTGTCTGGGTGCAAGAACTCGAACTCAAGTCGTCATCGGAGTAGGAAAGAAAATGCGGATATCGATCGGTAACGACCATCGTGGAGTTCAATTCAAGCTGAAGCTTGCTGACTTGCTGAAGCGACTCGGTCACGAGGTTGTCGATGCGGGAACCAATGAATCATCTGCGATTGATTACCCAGATGTTGCCGCGATCGTTGCGAAACAGGTCGCAGGCCAAGATTCCGACCGAGGTATTTTGATCTGTGGGACTGGCATTGGGATGGCGATTGCCGCGAATAAAGTGCCTGGAATTCGTGCGACCACCTGCCATGACGAAGTGACGGCTGAAATCTGTCGTCGCCATAACAACGTCAATGTGCTGTGTCTCTCTGCGGATCTGGTTGGCGAGCAGCTGATCCAACGACTGGTTGAAGTTTGGCTCAACACCGGCTTCGACGGTGGACGCCACGAACGCCGGATCAAAAAGATCGAAACACTCGAGTCGAATGGTTGCGGAGAGTCCACCGATTGTCCCCCTTGCGGTTAAGCGGGAGGCAGAACACCAAGTTTTCCAGTGACCGATTGGACTCTTCATGAGTTGACTTTGAGTACTGGAAACCCAACTTCTGGCAACTTGGTTTCTGAAGAAGGAATCTGGAGAGTCATGGAAAAACCGGCACGCATTGGTATCGTCACGGTTTCGGATCGCGCCAGTCGAGGAGAGTATGAGGATCGGGGTGGCCCGGCAATTCTCGAGTATCTTCAGGAGGTACTCACCTGTTCCTGGGAACCGGTGGCGAGAGTCATCCCTGATGAAATCGAAGTGGTTTCTTCGACGCTGATCGATCTCTGTGACCGCGAGCACTGTTCGCTGATCGTAACTACCGGAGGGACGGGGCCTGCCATTCGCGACATGACGCCGGAGGCCACCGAGGTGGTTTGCACCAAGATGATGCCGGGTTTCGGAGAGTTGATGCGGCAGATTTCCCTGCAATATGTCCCGACTGCCATTCTTTCACGGCAGACCGCCGGGATCCGCGGCAGTTCCCTGATTGTCAACCTCCCTGGGCAACCCAAGGCGATTGCTCAATGTCTCGATGCCGTCTTCCCAGCGATTCCCTACTGCATTGACCTGCTTGAGGGACCTTACTTGACGACCGACGAAAAACGACTTGTGGCCTTTAGGCCAAAGAAGAAATAGGGACCTTGTCTCATTGAATCGTGGTGCATGGAGTTTATTTCATGAACCGTTTTCGCCCGATGGTGAATGTTGTTGAATGAAGGCTTCGAACTTTGCCGCTGCCTCTTCAAAAGACATCGACTTGGTATCCGCAATGATCTGTTGCCCGTGAATTAACGCGATCGACGCGTTCATGTCGACGGGACCTTGGAATCCATCCTGATTTCCAACCCGATCGTAGCTCTCGCGAGCCATCGCGATCGCCTCCTCGGTCGAGCGGTTGACCCGATCTGCCATCGGCTGAGCGTTCAGTCTTTCTCCGGTCATGCGCTGAAGGTAGTCGTGAAGTCCATACCGATTACCAGGCTTCCAATAACTTTCACACAAGGTCGGTGCAAGCTTGGGATTGTCCGTCAGAAAGCCATCTCGATTCAGGATGAATTGTCGCGTCTGCTCGACGCCCATCTCGGCAAGCACATAGCCGTGATAGTACGCGCTGGCTTCTCCCGAGAGCAAATGGGGAACACTCAAAACGGGTCGAAAGCTCCCTTGCTCCAAGCCGAGCAGGCGTTGTTCCACATCTCGGCAAACTTCGAGAATGCGTTCTGCGGAGAGCTCGTCCTCAGGAAGTTCATAGATCGCTTTTTCTGCGTAAGGGACAACCAGCATGGCTCGGGTCATCCACGCCGCGAAGGGTTGTTTGGCAACAATCGATTTCTCGATCAGTTCGAATGGAATACTGTCGCCCTCCAGAGTACGAGCGTAGAGACGCAGCCAATCCGCATCTCCGATCAGACTGTCCATGATCATGCTCTGGATTTCTGCGTAAGCCACCGAAGTCGGAGCAAATTCTTGGGCGAAGCAGGGTGACGGCATATCGATGTTTGCGAAGTGGATCGCGTGTCCACCTTCGTGGAAGAATGTCTCGAGACCACGCTGGCCGGATCCAATCATGTGAGGGATGGCGTTGGCCGTGAAGTGAATTCTCGCGGATTGAAACCCTGACTTTTTCCGCCATGCAGGCACAGGGCCGTGCATGAAACCATTTTCATATTTGCCTTTGCGATCAAGTAGGTCCAGAACAAGCCGAGCGTTACGAAAATCGGCACCCAGCGCTGTGAAGGACCTTCCCCAAACATCGAAAGACGCAGCGAATGGAAAATAAGGATCGATTTCCTGCGTCACATCGCCCGCAATCAGGTACTGCACATTCCACGGTGTGACCTCCCCTCCTAGTTTCTTGGTCAGGCCTGCGACCGCTTCATTCGCGGCTGAACGCGTTTTGAGTTCCAGTTCATCCAGAAGTTCAAAGATTTCAGACTTGGGCATTCCTTCGACTCGACGGGTTTGCCAGTCGTAGTAATCTTCGCCACCGAGCATCTTCCCGAGCTGATTTCTCCGCTTGACAATTTCTATGAACCCATACTCAAGCACAAAATTTTCGATGGATCGAAGGCCCTGCCATGCTGCTCGTCGACGGGATTCATCTGGGTCGCTGCGTAACATGGTTCCCAATTCAACACTGCTCGCTCGAGTCACTGCTTGATCAGGAAGTTGGTATCCCAATGGCATCTTTGCACGCGCGCCCGCGAGAGCCGTCTCAAGTTCGACGACCTCCTCGGACAATGCCCGAGCTTCGGGACTTTCAATCGCGTGCGCCTGCAGCGTGTGTTGCCAACCCCATAGACTCAGTTCAGCGTCATTCGCCGGTTCCCTCTGGTCAAGGCCGAGTGCTTCGATGCGATCGCGGATCTCAATCAACCGATCTGGATCCTGCAGCCAGCGATTCTGCTTGATCTCGGCATCGCTTAAGGTTTGCCGAGCTTCATCTGGATTGTCGGATAACCCCATGTAACTGGCCCAGAACGCATCTTCTTTTTCGGTATGAAGCGTTTCGTAATCACGATTCAGTTGATCGATCAGATCAACGGTATCTTGAGGCGTTTCCGTCATCGGTTAGATCATCCGGAGAATAAAGGGTGGGAAACAAAAGAAGGGAATGCTGAGCGAGAGCCAACCAAGGGCAATCCGAAACCCGCCCAAAGGCACGCGATCGTTTCGGGTGGGTGGATGGTCGGTTCCAACCAATAGCAGGAGGATCGTCATCAAAACGAGGCTGGGCGCGAGGTAATAAACCATGAATGCAATCGCAGTAACGATCGTGATCCGTGCAACCCAATGAGCCTTCTTGCCAATCAACGAATAGATGACATGCCCGCCGTCGAGTTGGCTGATGGGCATCATATTCAATCCGGTAATTAAAAAGCCCACCCAGCCAGCGACGAAATAAGGATTCAGATGACTCAGCCACAGGTAACCGTTTTGAGGATCGATATCCGGTCGCAGCCACTGAATCAGCCACAACGTGCCAAGTGGGCAATTGATCTGAATGTCTCCGGATCCTGGCGTGGAGACATCAAGTGTCAAAATACCCATCACCATCACTGGAACAGCAATGACAAGACCGGCGAGGGGGCCAGCGAGTCCAATGTCATAGATCTGCCGTCGATCGGCCTGCATGCCATGCATCCCAATGACCGCCCCAAAGGTGCCGATAGGATTGAAAGGGAATGGGAGAAAGATGGGAAAACTCGCAGGGACCCGGTAGAGCAAGGTGACAAAGAAATGCCCGAGTTCGTGACAGAGGAGAATGGCCATGACACAAGCCATGTAGATCACCCCCTGCTCGCCATAGCTGAGTATCAGGCGACGGATCGGAACCAAGTCCATGCCACCGGCCGTGGCGAGCGATTCCAAGGTCAGGACAGGTTGCCAGTGTGTGACCCCAACCCAGAATGTGGACAGGCAGGTGGCGAAGAAGAGTATCAGTGGAAGGACCGTCCGTCGTTTGATCCTGTGGGGTGTTGGGCTTGTGGAGGTCACCGGCGAGGTCCGCAGCGCATCTCCAATGGTCGAATCGAAGTGCTGTCCAGTTGAAGGACGCGTTTCCACCTCTTGAGGTGAGCTTCCGTCGTCCGCGTTCGCCGATTCGTCCGCCTGCGAAAAAAACGACGCGAAAACAAAGGGTCCCAAGCGTTCGAGTGACCTTGAATTGGAAATGGAATTTGACAGGTGGGATGGCATGGACCAAGACCGCGAATGCGAACGAAAAAGGGAAGGCCGAAACGTCAAGAAGAAACAGCGACTCCTCCAGGACGCGGCGGGGCAGAACAGCGTTCAAATGAATTTGCCCGGCAAGTCACCATTCTCTACGAGATGCCGAGGTATGCAACCTGACGTTGCCGTGACCTCGCGGAACGAACTCTTGCCGCTTGATTGACTTGTCGCTTTCCACCGCAGGAGCTCAGGGATCGCCAAACGTCCTTTGACGCCCCCAGTTGGATCGTGACCAGAACAAAGCGTTAGATGCTGATGCTCTTGATGGTGTCTCCGCCGGAAAGCTGAGCTCCGGAAAGGCACCTTTCCGCCCGCTCCAGAAGAATGGTCGCGTCAAAGTTGAGCGTCGCGACTGGGAGCCAAGCAACGCCAAAGCTGACCGTGGCCGCCCCAAGATCTTGTTGCGTTCGATTTCTGGCCCAAAGTCGAATCGATTCGATTCTCGCTCGGCATTCGCGTATGGCATCACTTCGATCGATATCTTCCATGACGATCGCCCAACGACTCGGTCCAATTTGCCAGATCAGATCCGCTGCGTAGCGAAATCGAGCGTGTTGCTCAGAAAGGCTTTGAATCATCGACTCAAACTCGGCCGGTTCAATCCGAGCCTGAATGACCTCGACTTTATCAATCTCCACACAGGCTAATGCCATGGAGCCGCGAATCTGCCGACAGCGGTTGATCGTGTTTTTAAGGAGTGTGAGGAACTTGGAGTTGGTGGTAATGGGGCTACTGTTCGCTCCAGGAACCCATCGATTTTCGCCCTCGGTATTGTGTTTCGTTGCCTGGTGGGGAATGGATCTTTCCAGATTTTCCCCCTCACAAGCAGCCAACAAAGGCGATACAGAATCCATCTCGGCGAGAGCGTCTGCACTGGTGCGAAACGGAATGTGCTCCTGCAGGTTATTGCTGAATTCGATCTGGGGCTCGGCCTGCTGAACCAGCTTTGACAGGTCCGTTTCCTCTTGCCAGTCAAATTGGAAAACGTTGGACAGCGTTTCCACCTCGTCATCGAGCTTGTTGAGCAAAGACGAGAGGGTTTCCAGTGAAAGCTTGAAGAATTGTCGGCCCGTTTCGGACAGGCGAGAGAGGGAGAGTTCATCTCGATCATCCATCACACGGGCCAGTTGATCGGCGAGATAAAGTCGCTTTGCCAAGCCGGCGGTTGGTTCGTCAGGTGGGTCGATACCGATCGGATTGGACGAATGTTTCACAGCTAGAAAAACGTTCGGCGCAAGGCCCCAGCTCTCAAGTAACGTTGCACTGATCGTCTGATGATTAAACCCAAGTGAGGCATTTTCCAGATGCGAGAGATCGCTTTTTTCCCGCCAGACCTGACGCAGGAAATCTAGGTATGGCGGGCCAAGCTGTTGGATCAAAACCAAGATGCCAATGTGTTGCAGAACCGCACATGCGAACGCCTGATCAGGAAATCTTTGGCGTGTATGGAGTGTCAACGCTCGAGCCGCAAGTGCCTTGCAAATCGTGTGTCGCCAGAATCTTTCTAAAACATCCTCGTCGATGTCTTTCAATAAACTTCCCGGTAAACACACCGTCAGAGCAAGCCAGCCGAGAGAATTGGCTCCGAGGCGATCCACCGCGTCTTCGATGCGTTCAAACGGTTTGCCTTCGCAGAAGACCGGGCTGTTTGCGATCTGCAGGGTTCGTGCGGCGAACGTCCTGTGCGTCCGGTAAAATTCCAAAGTTGCTTTGCGATTCAATAGCCCAGAAGTCAATTGCTGCACCAAACCGTTCAATGACGATGGCAGCGTGTGCGCACTGCGAGCCTGCTCGATAAGCATGGCGAGATGAAAGGCATCGTTTGAAGGATCAGGCATCGCTACTTCTGGGGGCAAATAATGCAGCCCGTCAATCATGGTTGCCTCAATTCCGAGCTTGCATTTCTCGGAATTGAAAATCGATGGGAGTGAAGTCGCCGGTACTTCGATCGATCCAGTCTGGGCAATTCCACCATGGATTTCCCCGTAGATAGCGGCTCCGAGCGGAATCGCCGAATGCGGCGCAAATCAGATGGATATCACGTGAACGAGAATGAAACACCGCTTGCGGTCGGCGTGGATGTCGCCGCGTCTCGACTCGAAAGACCTGAGACGAACGACCATTCGTCGGTTTGACAGGTTTCAAGAAGGTGCACGCGGCACCACGCGACCCCGAATTTAACGATATTTACCCCGATTTGTCACCTCTTAAAGGTGTCTCGCGACCTTGAAAACATCATAATCGGTCAGCAACTGAGCCACTTTATAGAGAATCTTTCACAGGAATGGGCTTTTGCATGGAGACTCCGCACGGCGGCAGAGTGTGGCCGCGGATGCTTGCGTTGGTTGCCGGTCCCATCTGCGGATGGCTGATTTTCACTGGAATGTCGGTTTGGAGTGAAGCGACTCACGCCGCTTGTGTCACTGGAGGGATCGCCGTTTGGATGGCCGTATGGTGGATGACGGAAGCGATCCCGCTTGCCGCCACGGCCTTGATTCCCATCATCAGCTTTCCGTTCGCAGCGGTTTACCAAAGCGATTGGTCACCGGGCTTGCAGGTGATGGTTCACTCGACGCCAGCTGCCGTAAACGCCGTTGAGAGCGAGAAGGGAATATGGCTCGGTCAATTGAGTGAGAAGACGGCCGAAGGTTGGCTGGTCAAGGGGCAGAATGACGAAGCAGTGCCTGTCGCTGCTGGACAGATACGCCCGCTCAAACCTCAGTTGAAGCCGGCCATCCTTCCCTATGCGGATAAGTTTGTTTTTCTATTTCTCGGCGGGTTTTTGATTGCTCAGGCCATCCAAAGGTGGGGCCTTCATCGCAGGATGGCCTTGAATATTTTGCTTCGGGTGGGAAGCTCCCCCGCGCGATTGGTCGGCGGATTCATGCTCTCCACCGCGCTCATGAGCATGTGGTTGAGCAACACGGCGACGACCATCGTGATGATGCCGGTGGCCGGGAGTCTGATCAGTCAATTCCGCCAGCAGCGGAGCGAGAAGCGTGACCGAAATGAGGTCTCCAATGATCGCTCTGATACGTTCGCAATCTGCCTCATGTTGTCCATTGCTTATGCCGCCACGATCGGAGGCATCAGCACGTTGATTGGCACCCCTCCCAATGCCCTGCTTGCAAATCAGATGGAAGAACTTGGAACACCCATCTCATTCTCGACTTGGATACTCGCAGCGTTGCCACTGTCGATTGTCATGTTGGGCGTCACCTGGTTTCTACTGGTCAAGTTTCTTTTTCCACTGCAAACCGTCGAGGTGGAATCCAGCCGAGACTACCTCGTCAAGCAACTGAAACAATTGGGACGAATCTCCTACGCAGAGTTGGGAACCTGCCTGGTGTTCTTTTCTGTCGCAGCCTTATGGATTTTTCGAAAGCCTCTCGCCGAGTGGGATTGGCTTATCCAGCGATGGCCTGCAGCAGCGAGGCTCGATGATTCAATGATTGCGATTGCAGGAGCATTGATACTGTTTGCATTGCCTGTGAATTTCAGACCTTTAGAGTTCGCCCTCGATTGGGAACATGCAAAGAAAATTCCATGGGAGATCCTGCTGCTGTTTGGTGGCGGTCTGAGTCTTTCGAAAGCGATCAATAGCAGCGGACTGGGAGCATGGCTAGGAGAAAGTGTGGCAGGGTTTGGTGGTGGCTCACAAATACTGTTCATCCTGATCGTAGTATTGACTGTCATTTTTCTAACAGAGTTTTCCAGTAATCTGGCGACAGCCGCCCTCTTTCTTCCACTACTGGCCTCCCTCGCTCCCCAGATCATTCTGGCTGATGGGAACCCGCTCAATCCAGCGGCACTCATGATCCCTACAGCGCTTGCTGCCAGTTGTGCGTTCATGTTGCCCGTTGCAACACCACCGAATGCTATTGTCTTTGGTAGCGGTTACCTTGAGATTCGATCGATGGTCAAAGCTGGGATCTGGCTGAACCTTATCGGCGCCGTTCTGATCACCATTTGGACCGTGACTTACGGGCGGTTTGTGCTTAATTTTTAAGGACCAATTTTTCATTGGCAATGCTGTCAGGTGTGCCGGCAAGCTGTTACTCTGTCACTTCGGCATGCGATTCCAACTCGAGGATCGGGCATCCTTGTCTACCCCATGGGCGGATGTGGGCGTGTCGACAGACACAATGTTCACCGAACACAATGTTCACCGGAAGTTTGCCGTTTTTTTAAGAATCTCAATCAGACCCTTTATGGAGCATCGATTTCATGACACTCAGGCGAACACTTGCTTTCGTGGCGCTCGCTCTCGTCGCGTATGCCGGCATGAACAGACCGTTGGTTGCAAAGGATGGTTTTGGCCTCGAAGCAGGCGCGGTTACCTTGAAGTCTGCTGGACCTTTGGCATTCGGGCCTCCGGGTATTCTCTTTGTGGCCGATCCTCTCGCTGCGACCGTCTACGCGATTGACACCGGGGATCGAAAGGGCGAACCGGACGCTGTCGCAATGGACATTGATAACATTGATGCCAAGTTGGCGGGCATGTTGGGCATTAAAAAGTCCGAGGTCAATATTGTGGACCTTGCGGTGAATCCGGCATCTGGCGCCACCTACCTTTCGGTCAGTCGAGGCCGGGGCCCTCAGGCCGAAGCCGTTTTGACACAAATTCTCCCAACCGGTGAAGTCGAAGTTTTAGATCTCGAAAACGTGACGATGGCAAAGTCTCAAATTCCAAATCCTCCTGACGCGACGGCCAAAGATCGGCGTGGTGCACCCCTGCGGACCATGAGCGTCACGGATCTGGCCTTTTTGAACAGTCAGGTTGTGGTTGCGGGATTATCGAACGAAGAGTTTGCATCGAATCTGCGTTCGATTCCTTTTCCTTTTGAAAAGTCGGCAGCTGGAACCAGTGTTGAAATTTTTCATGGTGCCCATGGTCGTTATGAAACCAATTCACCCGTGCGAACGTTGGCGCCCATCACCATTCAAGGCGAAGCGTTTGTTGTGGCAGCTTACACCTGCACACCGTTGGTCAAGTTTCCTCTTTCTAAGCTCCAGTCGGGCGAAAAAGTTCGAGGGGTCACGGTTGCCGAACTGGGAAATCGAAACAGGCCGCTCGATATGGTGGTTTATGAGCGGGACGACAAGGAATTTATTCTGATGGCGAACTCCGCGCGTGGGGTCATGAAGATTTCCACGGAAGATATTGAGAGGGCCGAGGGAATTGAAGAGCGAATCCAGGGCACTGCTGGGCAACCCTACGAAACGGTTGACGGCTTGAACGGCGTTGTCCAACTAGACCGGTTGAATCAGGCATCGGCCGTGATTCTTATGCAATCGGAGGATGGAGCTCGCCACTTGAAGACCATCGCATTGCCGTAAGCACCATTCGAAATTCAGATCAACCACGAGCCGCTGGTCCCACCGGGCGAGCGGCTCTCTTCATAAGATTCGACATGCAAGTGATCGGACGTGTGTGGGCGATGCATCGTCCGGGAACGGCTTGCTCTCGAGAATGTGTCAGGCGAGCAGTTCGTTGACCACTCTGCCATGGACGTCTGTCAGGCGGAAATCTCGACCCTGGAAAAAGTAGGTCAGTTTTTCATGATCGAACCCCAGTAGATGCATCATCGTTGCTTGAAGATCATGGACATGTACTGGATTCTCCGCAACCGAGAAGCCGAGTTCATCACCTGAACCGTAAGTGACGCCACCTTTGACGCCTCCTCCTGCCATAAACAGGGTGTAACAGTCGGGGTAGTGATCCCGCCCCAGGATTTCGCCCTTCGAAGTCCGACCTTCACGAAATGGCGTCCGACCAAATTCGCCTGACCAGACAATCAAGGTGTCTTCAAACAGTCCCCGCTCCTTCAAGTCCTTAATCAAGGCGGAGACACCACGATCCATGGGCTGGCAACGCTTGGTGAGTCCGTCGCGGATGTCCTCTCCGGGGTTGGTGCCATGAAAATCCCACCCCCAATCGAACAATTGGACATACCGAACTCCCTGTTCTACAAGGCGTCGAGCAAGCAGACAGTTGTTTCCAAAACTGGCGTCTCCCGGTTTAGCGCCGTACATCTCAAGTGTTTGCTGTGACTCCCGGGTAATGTCCATGACTTCAGGGACGCTCATCTGCATCCGGTACGCAAGTTCGTACTGGGAAATACGAGTCTGTGTCTCCGGATGCTTCATTTTTTCATATTGGAGCTGGTTCAGTGACTGAATGGCGTCGAGGCTCAATCGTCGCATGGATCGATCCATGCCGGCCGGGTCAGACGCGTAGAGGACAGGATCTCCCTTGGATCTGCACTGGACTCCTTGAAAGATGCTGGGCAAGAAACCGCTTCCCCAAGCGCTTTTGCCTGCACTCGGATTGGTCCCACCTGAGATGAGGACGACAAAGCCGGGGAGGTCTTGGTTTTCACTCCCCAATCCGTACGTGACCCACGAGCCGATTGAAGGTCGCCCCATGCGTGGTGAGCCGGTATACAAAAGCATTTGTGCGGGCGCATGGTTGAATTGCTCGGTGTACATCGATTTGACAAAGCAAAGGTCGTCGGCGTGTTCCGATAGCATCGGGACCGCATCTGAAAACCAAGCTCCGCTTTCTCCATGCTGTTGGAATTTGTGGGGGGTACCCAACAAGGTCGGTCGATTGCTGGTAAACGCGAATTGCTTGCCCTCATAGAATTCCGCGGGACAATCTTCACCAGTTCGAGATTCCAGCGTGGGCTTGTAATCGAAGAGATCCAGATGAGGAGGAGAGCCCGCCATATGCAGGTAAATCACGTTCTTTGCTTTACCCGGAAAGTGTGGCGTTTTGGGTACTAGCGGGCCGGGTGCTTCCTTGGTCTCGCCGGCTGACGCACGTCCGAGTCCCAGATCTGCCAGGGCAAGGCTTCCCAATCCCAACGTGCCGCTCTGAAGGAATTGGCGGCGTGTTGCCATCGCTAGAGGATGTCGATCAAATTGATTTTGTATGCGTTTTTCAGTCATGACTCGGGTCCATGTCTGTTGGGGGTGTCCAGGTTGTGGGAGGCATCGACGTTTGTTCGAGTTGCAGCTTCACACTGATCGTACAACGCGTTTAACATCAATTTTAAAGTCCAAACTCGGTTTTGGATCAGGGTCTCGACAACGTCTCGTCCAGATTCAAAACCACATTGGCGAGCACGGTCCACGCCGCGTATTGAGTTTGATCCGCTTCGGCGTTCAATGGCCCAAGTGGTGTTTCCGCAAGTTGTCGAGCATCTTCAGGTGAGGCACTCAAGGCATCTTTTGCTTCAGCAAGGGTGTTCATCAAAACGGTGACTTCGTTGCCCTCCGGTTCGCGAGACAGGACAAGCCAGAAAAGTTTTCGAAGTGCAGTATTTTCGTCACCGTCAGAATCACGCAAGACTTTTCGAGCGAGCCCCTGCGAGGCCTCAATAAAAACTGGGTCATTCAAAGTGACAAGCGCTTGCAGCGGAGTGTTGGTGCGAATGCGGCGAATTGTGCAGACCTCTCGACTGGTCGCGTCGAAGGTCGTCATCGAAGGGTAGGGTGCTGTACGACGCCACGAGGTATAGAGGCCTCGCCGAAAACGATCCTGTCCAGGACTGGGTTGCCAGTCCGTGGAACCACCGAAGGCAGCGCGAATGCCGAGGTTCGGGCGAGGAGGCTTGACCGATGGGCCGTGCATCTTTTGACTCAGTAGCCCCGCCGTGGCCAAAGCTTGATCGCGAATGGTCTCTGCCGACAAGCGGAATCGCGGACCCCGACCCAGCAGTTGGTTATAGGGGTCCTGCTCCAGTTTGGCCTGCGTAACGTGAGAGGATTGCTGATAAGTTGCGCTCAAAACCATATCGCGCAACAAGGATTTCACGCCCCACTCGCGATTGGAGAAGTCCGAAGCGATGAGGTCAAGCAATCGTTGGTTTGAAGGCCCGGAACCCTGAGTCCCAAAATCTTCGCTGGTTTCGACAATCCCAACCCCGAAGAGGTTTTCCCAAAATCGATTCGCAATGACGCGAGCCGTGAGGGGGTTGCCCGGTGCAACGAGCCATTTCGCAAGGTCAAGACGATTGAGTGCGGTTGTCTTCGGGGCGTCATGGAAAGCCGAGGGGAGACCCGGCGATACGGCGTCACCTCGCGTTCGAAAGTTGCCACGAAGATGAATAAAGGTGTCTCTTTGTTTTTCCTCCGGCAATTGACGCATGATGGGAGTCGTAATGTCTTCTCTAAGATTTTTGAACTTTTCCTGCAGTTGTGCCAGACGTTGCGCATCGCCTGAGGGATTTGCGTCTGGACTTAACAGGTAAGCCTCAATCTCTTTGAGCGAGGCGTCCGTCCGTTCGCTCCAAGTTGCTGGAAGTGAAATTGCCAACGAGGGTTTGGGTGCTTCCTCAAAGCGACCTGCCCACAGGGGCTGCCGTTCGTTATCGAGAAGTAAAACCCGGAACGGCTTCAGTCTTGCACCGATGTCTGGTGTGTCGTTTCGGTTCCAGATCATGATCCGATCAATCGCGTGCTCGCTCCCCAGATCGACCTCCCACCAAGGGTTGTTTTCCCGGTCGGTATGCGTCGTCGACTTCGCCTCGGAATAGTGCCCATTCGTATTCCCATCGATTGCGAGTGAAGCGGGGCCCTCATAGGCTGTCGTTGACTGGTTGGCTTTGCCCTTCAAGGCAACATTCGCATCCCCTGCAAAGGCCTGAACTTCAGCCAAAGATAAAAATGTCTGATTGGCCAGAAGCTGGATTCGGATGTAGCGGCTTAAAAGCTTTTCATCTGCGGGTCTGGTGGGGATCTCGGGCATTGGCATCGGGTCCGCAGCCAGTTTCTGCTCCAGTGCTTTGATCTGCTGTTGAGCCTGTTGTCTCTCCTGAAGCCGACGGTTACTGAAGCTTGAATAGACAGGAATTTCTTGGGGATGGTCGCGGTCCTCGGTCTGGTTCAGGATTGCAAAGAAGCGATAGTACTCTTCCTGCGTGATCGGGTCGTATTTGTGGGTGTGGCATTGAGCACATCCCATGGTCATCCCCATCCAGACCTGCATGGTGGTGTTGACCCGATCGACAACGGCCGCGACACGAAACTCCTCATCGTCTGTGCCGCCTTCGCTGTTCGTCATGGTATTGCGATGAAATGCCGTGGCGATCAACTGGTTCTCGGTGGGGTCATTCAGCATGTCTCCCGCAATCTGTTGAACCGTGAATTCATCGAAAGGCATGTCCGAGTTCAAGGCTTCGATCACCCAGTCACGATATCGCCAGATGGTTCTCGGCGAATCTTGCGCATAACCCTGACTGTCGGCATACCTTGCGAGATCCAGCCAGACTGCGGCCCAGCGTTCACCAAACGCCGGTGACGCAAGGATCTCGTCAACGTACCGCTGTAAAGCGTCCGGTCTTGGATCGCTGACCAGCTCCTGGACTCGATCGGGGTTGGGGGGAATCCCGATCAGATCTAGAGAAATTCTTCGCGCCAACGTCGCAAGTTTCGCTCGAGGATTGGGGGCAAGTTCCGCTTTGTGAAGCGACTCCAATACGAGGCGATCCAAGCTCTTGGTTGACCATTGCTGAGGATCTTCAGTCGGAATGGCCGGTCGCTTCGGTGGGACAAACGACCAGTGGGTGTCGTAAACCGCTCCAGCATCAATCCATGCCCGGAGGAGTGAAATCTCCTCTTCAGAAAGGGGTTCACCTGCGTCTTCAGGAGGCATCCGGTAACCGGTTTCGCGGCTCTGAACTCGATGCAGAATTTCGCTTTCTTTTGAATTTCCCGCAATGATGGCGTGGTCTCCGCTCTCCAAGAGCGCGAGGGCGCCCGTTTGAGTATCGAGCCGCAGTCCCGCTTCGCGTGTTTCCGGATCAGGGCCGTGGCAATTGAAGCATCGCGATGCCAGTAGTGGACGGATTCGCCCTGAAAAATCCAAGTCGCCCTCGAGGGCCACCGCCCCTATGGGGCTCATGCAGACGAGCATGAACGCAATGGCGATCGACATTCGTTCGAGTTGGGGACGGGGTGGGGGTGAGGTTTTCGGCATCAAGGAGAACCTTCTTCAAAATTCCAAGGCTGCGGCGAGGCGAGGTCACAAGCATGAAGACCGACATGATCAGCGACCATACAGTATAGCCGCTTCGGTTTCGTCGAAAAAACAAACGGCAACAAATTGAAAACCAATTTTGAAATCGACGCGCTGCGGATTGAGAACCGCATTTTGATCAGGGCGATCAACCCTTCATCGAGGAGGGACGGAGGTCACGT
This sequence comes from Pirellulaceae bacterium, assembly GCA_022448315.1. Lineage (GTDB taxonomy): Bacteria > Planctomycetota > Planctomycetia > Pirellulales > Pirellulaceae. The sequence continues at coordinate 151,524 of JAKVCA010000015.1, forward strand.
CTCGAGACGGACAGAAAATACGGGGAAAGCCGACCGAAAGGGCTGCGGCCAACGAAGCTTGGCCCCATGATTATTGGGTGGAACCCAAACCGTGTTTCGAGGCGGTCGAAGGCTCCGGATTAGGCGGCTCGGAAAGTGTCGCTTCGGCTTAGAAGCTGATCCGCGGCTTTGGTAACCAATTCTGGTCTGAGGGCCAGCATGGCATCATTGTTGGCACGGCGTCGTTGCTTGGCCGATCCCTCCTGATAGGCGGCTTGGAGATTCACGCAATGGTCTCCGTAAGCGCCGCACAAGTCGGGCTGAGTCGCTCCATAGAGACCGATGCAAGCTGCTCCGGTTGCTGCCGCAATGTGTAAAGGGCCCGTATCTCCACTGATGAATAAACGGCTCTCTGAGGCCAGGGCAGCCAATTGCTGCAGGTTCGTTGGAGGCGCCATCAGAATATCTTGCGAAGCCTGATCGACGATCGCCGCTGCCGCACGTCGTTCCTCATCGCCTGCCCAGAGGATCAAGGATGGGATTCCATGCCGCGCTGAGAGGTGGTCAGCAACTTTGGCAAACCGCTCAAGGTCCCATTGTTTGGAATTCCAGGTCGCACCGGGGTTTACCAGAGCATAGTTGCCTTGAAGACCGTGCTCGTTAACAAAAGATCTTGAGGCTTCAAATGCTTCCTCTGCGATGGGCAGTCGGAACTCCACCCTCGGATTTCGGATACCAAAACCGCGCAGAAGTTCTAACGAACGGAGAGTGATGTGTTTTGACTGCGGATGAACTTTTTCATTGTTCAATAGGAGGGCCAGTTCGCGGCCCCACGGTTTCGCAAACCCGATTCTTCGCTTCGAACCCGATAGCCAACCCAGCGCGCTACTTTTTGTGAGGCTTTGCGGGTCGATGACCAAGTCGAAACAATACTCTCTAAGTTGACGCCTCATTTCTTTGATGAGGCCTGGTGATTTTACCCAGCCTTTGGGGATTCGAATCGTTTCGTCCAGCGCATCGTGGTCGTCCAATAGCTGGTGCGAAGGCGATTCAACTGCCCAGCAGATGTGAGCTTGGGGGAATGCTCGACGCAGCTCGCACAGGACCGGAAGCGTAAACACGCAATCACCGATATGACTCAGTCGTGTGATGAGAATTCTCGGAGATGCGGGGTCGGATTTCTGTTTCGGTAGCGACATCCTTGTCTTCCTGTTTCCTGAATGCGGTGGCTTGATCGACTTGATTGGCTTGATGGCTGACCGGGATCGAGCCGCGGCATGTGAGGCAAGGAATCAAAAGTAACCCAAGTGGCCCTGGCTTGAACGGAAGTCGACTTCACCCCCGTGCTAGCAAAGAGAGGGTGCTCGACAAGTCCCCTTAGAATCTGCCCAGACGTGTTCTTAGCTCATGTCCAACGTTGGATTCAATACCACTCTCGGAATCGTTTGCCAGTCGCAGTACCGGTCGCAGTACCGGTCGCAGTGATAGCCGCAGTGATGGCCGCCTCAAGTCTCCAGTCATGCTCTCGCTTGCGTCGGGAATATGGCTGTCGAAATCGCGGGGCGATCCCGACAGCCGTGGGCCTTCCCGCTCACCACTCAATAAATGTTTTCCAAGGTCATTTTTGAGTCATCTGGAGAGTCCTCAGACACATGATTTCAGTGCCTAAAGGAGTGGAAAAGTCTTGAGCGTGAAACCGCTTTGCTACCCTCTGGGGGCCATGCGCTACGCGATCGTTTGATTTGTGCCAGTGACTTTTCTTTCGCCGAAGAAGTCGTTCCTTTTCAGCGGATCTTCCATCGATTCGAACTGGGGGTAAATCTGGGGTGATCAGGCAGTGGAGGTACCGATTTCCCCAACCGAAAGTCCGTTCTTGAATGCAAGGGTCCCGAGTCCGAAGCTTCCGTCTCTGTGCAATCATCAAACGACAATCGTTGCTGTTCCTGCGGAGGATGGGTGGGGTACTCCTCCGTTCCAGCGATGCCATACGGCTTGAGTTCACCTCGCATGATGGAGACATCGGGGGGTGCGGTGATGCCGAGTCGGATCCCGTTACCTCTTACTTGGAGGATCTCGACGAGGATGCGCCCGTCAATCACGATGGAGTCGTTTTTTTTTCGAGTCAGAACAAGCATGGTTTCATCTCCGTGGATTATTCGTGGGTATTTAAAGTCTTTATGAGTTTGAGCTCATCAAGGTTCGAAAGTTTGATCGGCAGCTAAAGCTGGCAATTACCGTACTACGACCCCGCTGGTTTTGATGGATCCCGTTGGTTTTGCTGATGTCATCCAAAGGCATGAAACCCAAGGGGCGACTGTCAAATTAAGTACCTTTCTTTGGCGATTAGCATTTCCTGTGTCATCCCGTGGAAACAATCGCGAACTACCCCGAAGGACACCTCGGGCAATTCAAGAACTCTCGCTTCCTTGAGCTTCCATCCAACTTTCAGGACCTCCTATCCTCGGGGCCGCGATCTGGCTGTTTGACCGGGCAGCTGTTTGATCGGGCCACTTTGTGACCGGGTGATCATTGATCGACGTCTCGAACCACAGGTTTGATTTTGGCGAGGGGAGTGACACCTTTGGTCAAGCCGAGGGAACCGCTTCGGAGAATTTCCAAGTGCTAGCGTTTAAAGGCGTGAGTTAAGGCGCCTTCGACGGGTCAATTTGATGAGGTGACGTCAGGCTGGGGTAATTGCGAAGAGACTGAGGGTCCTGTCAGGAAGTGCTATCAGCTAAACCCGTTTGATTCTCCGAATTAGTCGTGATTTGGGCAATTTGCCGATTGGATAGGGTCGAAAAGAAATTGGGGAACTTCCAACGTCGGTGGTGTTGATGGCGCCGGCTGGATTTCCAACGGCCGGTATTCGGTGTGCTTGTCTCCCGATTCCGAACTCCGGGCTAGGCCCCGCGGGGTGCCAATGGCTTAAGGAAGAATGATAGAAGAGGTTGGTCATATGCGTTGCACGGTCAAACTAAGTTGCCTCATTGGAAGTCTCGCCTTGATGCCAATGGCATGGAGCCTCGCGAACGACGTTCCGATTGTCTCCGGTCCAAAGAGTACTCCGATTAAAAATGTCGGTTCTAAGTCTTTGGTGCCGCCCGTGATCGTTGGGGCAAGTCCTACGGTTTCCAGTCGACCAGAATCCAAGGGACCGGCCGGAGTGATCCAGCTGATTCAACGACCCGGCACACGAACTTCCCAATACAGCAAACAGCCGCCCAAATATACCGAAGGCCGTCAGATTCCTGTTCCGAAGGTTGAAATGCGAGCCTCGAAATCGCCCGGTCAAAGCAAGGCGATCAAGGCGATTCAAACACCTTTGGTTGTGAGACGAACGCCCGAACTGAAGGTCCAGATTGAGGCAGAGAAAACGGCGAATTTGACCCATCGCGTTGTTGTGAAGGTCAACAACGAGAGCCGTTATGCGGCAGGGCGAGCGACATTGGCTGTAACCGTGCCCCAAGAGCTTCAGGTCGGTCAATTGAAGCCAGAGCCGATGCTCAAAGAACAGCAAGGTGAGGCGACCCTTCTGCTGTACTCGCTCGAAGGCCTTGCGGCCTCGGAAGAAAATGAGGTCGGCTTCTCCATTTCGGGGAGCGAAGATTGTCGCGGACTGGTCTGTGCCGTGGTCAATACCGAAGCTGAATCCTCTCAACTCATCAGCATGAAAGAGCGGGAGGAAGCCTCGAACACCGATATCGAGTTAACAGGCAAGATTGAAAATGACGAAGTCGCGCAGCCTGACTTTGGCGCTGAACCCGATGTTGCAGATGACGCGGCTGAGTTGCAAGCAGACGAAACGGCTGCATCGGAAGCTGTCGAGGCCGTTACGGAAGAAGCCGACGTCGAACTGGAACCAAAAAAGATGGAGGTGCGACCCATTCGATCTCTGGGCGTGGATTTGCCCTTGGTGGTTGGAGGACCTACCCGCGCGAAAAAAGGATCGACTCTGCTGTATTCCGTTTCTCTGGAAAATTTGAGCGAATACGACTTGGGAGATATTAAAATCAAGGCGATCGTCCCCGACGGCGTTTATCTGGAAGGTCGCCCCGAGCTCGCACTCACGGACCGTCTGCCCTCCGGGCAACAGCGTTCCATGGATATTGCCATTCGAACGCAGCGCTCGGGTGAGTTTCAGTTGCAGTTCGAAGCATGGCACGAAGGAACTCGACTTGCCAAGAAGACCCACGATGTCAGTGTTGTCGCAAGTGACCTGAGAGTGGGAATGGGTGGGCCACAAAGCTGGTCACTGAATCAAGAGGCCACGTTCGAAATAGATCTGGCCTGCGATGGAGACGAGCCCATCAAGGATATCGTTGTGACGTTGCAGCTTCCGGAAAATGTGCGGGTGACCACTGTCGAACATCAGGCCGGAATTGACGAGGAGCGACGTCTGATGGCTTGGAAAGTCGTCGAACTGAAACCCGGTTCTTCCGTCAAACTGCGTTATAAGGCGGTAGGCTCAGACGTCGGTCAGGCGGTTCAAACCATCCATGTAAAAACCCCGGATCTCAGTTCCGCACTCAATACCTCGTTGATGAGCGAGGTGAAGCGGACTGTGGGGTTGCGGCTCAATACGGACTTCCTGTACCGCTAGCACCTTTGGTATTCGCCCCCGGTTCATTGCCGAGTAGGTGGGATGTCACGCGAATCGCGTTGACGCGGAATGCTAATTTTCGTAATCGTCAGATTCCCGTGGATGGGTGCGGCATGGAGAGAAGCATCTGTTCGTGGATCGAATTGGAGCGTTTTTCAGTCCTGGCAAAGGGAGTTGCCCAGATGCAATTCAATTTCTTCCAGTGGATTCGTGAAGGCGTCAGGCAATCGGTTTTGCTTGGAGTTTCGGATGCCATGAACCAAATTGGGACACCCGAGCAGGGTGGCGAGTTGCATGAAGAGTTGCAACGCTCACTGGGTACGATCAAATCACCCTCACGGCCAACAGGCCGTAAGAGGTTGGGAAAGTCCCTTAAGGAACTCGAAGCGAAAGCGGTCAAGTAAAGAACGAGTGTGTTGCCCTACTTGCGGACAGTTTTCGCCGCCGCGAACCTCTTCTTACCTTCGCATCGAGCTTCCCGCAGCCAAGCGACAGAAGTTTTTTACCGAAAGTCTCTTTCCAAAGTGGGGCTCAAGAGCCGAACCACTTTTTGATCGAATATACCGTGACCGCACGGCCGGCGCGAGCAATCGAAGTGGTTAGCGGAATGCCTTTCGGGCAGACCGAGACGCAATTCTGAGCGTTGCCACAGGCGTGCACCCCTCCAGGTCCTTTCAGAGCTTCGAGTCGCTCGTCGGCATTCATTTTTCCGGTCGGATTGCGATTGAAGAGAACGGCTTGACTGATCGCCGCGGGACCCAGAAACGAGTTGTCGTAAGCTTCGTTTTTCCGAGCTTCGAACGCCTCGTCAGACTCACCCGCTTCGCGGATGACTTCTACTTTCTGATACTGAGGACAGGCTTCCACGCAGCACCCGCAAGACATGCATTGTGCCAATGGGTAAGACTCCTCCTGTTCCCCCATGCTTTGCTTTTGGCCTGCTCCCATGTCGTTGTAACCGTCAACAGGGACCCAAGCTTTCACGCGTTGTAACGCTCGAAATTTCCGCGAACGATCCACGCAGAGATCACGAACTACAGGAAACTTGGTCATGGGACGCAATTCGATTTCCCCCGGCTTATCCTCAAGGAGGCGGTCGACCAGAGCGGAACACGCCTGGCGGACGCGACCATTGATCACCATGGTGCAGGAGCCACAAACTTCTTCGAGGCAGCTGCAATCCCATGCTACAGGGGACGAAGCTCTGCCATCTATCGTCTGGCCTTTCGCAGCGACGCGTTGAAGCACGCTGATGACGTTCATATCCGGTTCATGATCAATCTTATAGACTTCCCAGCGATTCTCCTGACCCGGTCCATCTTGTCTGAGGACACGCACCTGAAACTGCTTCGCCGAAGTGTGTTGACTTGAGATCATGAAGGTTCACCTATGAAATTGCTGATAATGTCTATGTTTTTATGTGATTTGGGCATCTCGCGATGCTCACGCTGTGTCATGCGGCACAATCGGGAAGCGTCGCGTCGGCATCACGCCGATCCCGCAACCGCTTCAGGCTGAGCCGCTTCAGGCTGAGTCGCTTGTTTCTGGCGGAGTCTCTCTGTCCAGACTTCGTCAATGACTTCGGCACCAACAAGTCCATAAAGACGTGGCCGCGGAGGGATGGATGATGTGTCGATGTCTTCGTAAGTGATGTCGGGTTCGTTGTCTTTAAGGCTAACGACCGTGGATTTGAGCCACTTGTCCGTGTTTGCTGCAAAACGGTCGCACCAGCCCTCAGCTTCCTCGCGCCGCCCCGCATCGTCTGTTGATTTCAAAGACGGCATGGCGAAGTCGGGTTTGAAGTGAGCCCCTCGACACTCGTCCCTCTGCAGAGCTCCTTTGACGATGGACTTCGCGATCGGGAACATGTCGATCAACGCTTTGGTGAAGACGACGTTCTGATTGGTCCAGTTGCCCGTGTCGCTGAGCGAACACTTCTGAGCTCGTGCTTCGAGGTCACTGACTTGCTGATAGGCTTCGGCCAACTGGTCATTTCGACGAACGACCGTGGCGGCTCGGGTCATAACGTTGCCGAGTTCCTGATGAATCAGATAGGGGTTTTCCGAGCCTCCCGTTCGGCCGAGAAGGAGATCATGTCTCTCTTGATGCTGTTTGACGGCTCCCTCAAAAAGCGAACTTGGAAGTTCAGACGCGGCCTGCTTATGACTGCTCAGCAAGTTCCGGATACCGGGTGCCACGAACAGCCCTGAGAAGATGCAACTGAGCAGCGAATTGGCCCCAAGGCGGTTGGCACCGTGATACTGGTAATCGCATTCGCCGATTGCATAGAGGTTTGGAATGTTCGTCAGTTGGTTGTCGGGTGATCCGCTCACAAGGCCGCCGTCGGCGGACCGCTCATAACCTGCCCAAAGGCCGCCCATGGAGTAATGGACCGCCGGGAAAATCTTCATCGGGGTATCGCGAGGATCAACACCCTGAAACTTCTCGTAGATTTCTAGGATACCCGACAGCTTCCGGTCCAGTTCTTCTCGCGGAATGTGAGTCAAATCGAGGTAGACGCACATTCGATCGTTTTCCACGCTCAAGCCTTCATTGACGCAGATGTCAAAAATTTCTCTAGTGGCGATGTCGCGCGGTACGAGATTGCCGTATTCCGGATAGCGTTCTTCGAGGAAGTAGTACCGCTCGGAATCTGGAATGTCCTGTGGGGCTCGCGTATCCTGCGGTGTGCGAGGCACCCAAACTCGACCTCCTTCTCCGCGTGCGGACTCGCTCATAAGCCGAAGCTTGTCCGCGCCTGGGATGGCTGTGGGATGGACTTGGATGAACTCTGGGTTTCCGTACTTGGCACCCGCTTGGAAGCAACGACTTGCCGCACTTCCAGTGCAAACCATCGACATCGTCGATCGCCCATAAATCAATCCCGGGCCACCGGAGGCGACCACAACCGCATCGGCGGGGAAGGAACGGATTTCCATGGTGAGGAGGCTTTGCGCTACGACGCCTCGGCAAACACCCTCATCATCGAGGATGGGGCCAAGGAAGTCCCACGCTTCGAATTTCCGAATCGCTCCCTCTGCTTCGCGGCGTCTTACCTGTTCGTCGAGTGCGTATAAAAGTTGCTGGCCCGTGGTCGCTCCAGAAAACGCAGTACGCTTGTAGAGCGTGCCGCCAAATCTGCGGCGATCCAGGAAGCCCTCCTGCGTTCGGTTGAACGTTACTCCGACTCGATCCATCAAATCAATCACGCGAGGTGCCCAGTAGGCCATCTCTTTGACAGGCGGTTGGTGGTTAAGGAAATCGCCGCCGTAAATCGTGTCATCAAAGTGTTTCCATTCGCTATCGCCCAGTTGTCGCGTCTGGTCATTGCAGCTGTTGATTCCACCCTGAGCGCACACGCTATGCGATCGCTTCACCGGAACAAGGCTGATCATATCGACGGCTACGCCGAGTTCGGCCAACTTCATTGACGCTGAAAGGCCGGCCAAACCGCCGCCAACCACAACCACTTTTTGCTGAGCCATAATGGTCTCGCCTTTACTTTCTTTTAATTTTACGGATCCTGATTGTCCGAGTACTCTTTGGGTGAGCGATCTAACCAGGAAAGTCACTAATAACGGGCTTCAATCGCACCTTCCGCATCGACAACCTCTTTCGTGGACCCATGTCCGCTAAGCTTTTCCGGGTTAGGCAAAACTGAGCCGTCTTTTGTTCTTTCCTCGTACATCCGATTCTCGACTTGACGTGCTTCGTTCACGTCGGTCGTTTCGACACCAACAATGGCCCCGAGTCCCACCACGAACAATCCAACGCCCAATCCGCTACAAAGGGCTCCCGCCCTCGATTGTGCCTTCGGTGATATCCAAACACCCCAAGTGATTCCCATGGTCCAAAGGCCGTTCGCGAAGTGAAACACGCAAGCAGCAACTCCAGTAACGTAGAGAATGGGAATTAACCAGCTGACCTGAAAGGCCTGAGCGAGAGTTGAGTTAGCGTTGTAAGGTTTGAACTGAGCGCCGCCCAGAGGTTCGGCCACGTACTTCAACCAAGGTTCAACGTGGAACCAGCCATGGAGATGGAAGACGTGGGCGAAAATGAAAATCAAAGCGACCATCCCGGACGCCCGCTGCATGGCGTATCGCCAGTTTGCCGAGTACCCGTAGTGTTTAACATTGCTTCGACCCGATCGAATAATCACTACCCCAAGTATGCCGTGGAACAGGATCGGAAGGAAGATGAATCCCCATTCGATAAGTGGTAGGACAGGACCGAGGCTGTGGATTTGGTAGACCGCGTTTTGGAAGGGCTCCACGCCCCAGCCGGTGAGCGAATTTGTCAGCAAGTGGACGCACATGTAAGCTCCCACCGGAATTAACCCTGAGAGTGAGTGAACTCGCCGAATGAGGAACTCATGCTGTTGGAAAAAGTTGGTCGGGGCCGTGGTGTCCATCAAATTCAGCTTGCCTCGTGAAGGGGAGAAAATGGTTGGGAATAACCCTTACCCATGTTAGTTGGACCGAATAAGAAGCACCCAATTTAACGGGCTTAAAAATGCCCCGAGTGCGAAAATTATCGATCGCTGCGGCTTGCTTACCGGGCGTCCTTCCTTAATGTGCACGACCGGAATTCCAGTATAGGCCTCGGTGGAAATGTGAGGCAACCATAGGCGGAGGGCGATCTTGGGGAATTGGGAGGACTTTGCGGTCGAAAACGGGGTGGGGCAGACTGGCAGAGCATCAGCATTTTCGCGAAGTGCTTGGCATCTGCGACTCGGTAACAGCTTTCTGGGCCGAATTGCCATGATTTCCTCGTTGAATACCGTCGGATGGTGGCACTCTTCGGGCTTCTATCTCTTCGTCATGAAGTTGCTCAACGCGGCCTGCGGAGTTATTTTGACGTGAGAGCCTCAGTTGGCAACGGACGAGACGAGATTCTGTCCTCCTCTGATGGCCCTGTTTTTGCTCCCATGCGTCGAGGTTCACCTGTGAAAAATTACAAGCCCGCTTTTCCAGCACACACGATGTTGTTGGTGCTCCTTGGTCTTTTGCTTTCCCAGGGGGCGGGATGCGATTTGGGTGTTTACGGGAATCGCTATCGAGAGCGGCTTGCCAAACTGAATGAGCGTACCGAAGCGAGTCGATTGCTCATCCCAACCTATGAGGGTCTTTCCGGGCTGGGGCTCGAGATTCGCCTGCCCACTGCGATGGAGGGGGCGTCAGTGCTGCCAGCCAATAACGTGGAGTTGATGCCGAACCGGGCCCAACCGCCAGGGATTACCATTCCTGGACTGCAGTTTGCTAGGGAGCAATTTGTCAATGAGCCAAGCGGTTCCCGCCTGTCGGTCTACTTTTACGCGGCGAAAGTTGCGGAGGCGGCCGATATGGAGGTGTTGAAAACCCAGATTGCAGATTTGGTGAGTGGGCGAATTTCCGATGTCCCCCGTTGGAGCAACGTCGCGTTGGAAAATCTGAAGGGGCAGGTTTCGACATGGGAGACGGTCACCTACTCCGCGGCCCAGCCATTTGAGACCTTGCCGCCCGGTGCGACGGGACCTGACGGATTTCAGTTGCAAACTCTCGAAGGCAAGCTCACCTATTACTTGAAGCAGTCCGAGGGTGGAGCGGTGATTCTCGTGTGGCGTTATCCGAGTCAAATTGCCGATCAGATCGGATTTCCCGCGGCGATCGAGGCGAGTGTGGGTTCCAGCAGGTAATTGAGGCAGTTTTTCGTGTTCTTGAGGATCGTGAGGCATGCGGGGGCCCCTGCCCCGTCAACGAGCGAACTTGCAGAGAATTCCCTAGCAAAATGGGTGAAATGCCTCTAGACTTACTGGTTGCCTCGGAAGCGGTCTCGAGGCATTTAATGAGGATTTTGCATCCGCAGTATTGCCGCCACCGGTGATGTCGCCGTCCTAAATACGGACGGTGGTTAAAATCGTGTCGTTTCTGTGGGTGGCGGTGAGGCATTTTCCGGTCTTTGCCGTTGTGAGTCCAGATGGATCGACCGCGGTCGCAAAAACAATCAGGGCATGCATCCCAGTGGTGACGTCGTCTTCGCTATGGCGGCTGATCAATCCGAATACGAGTTGCACGGCAACTTGAACTTTCCCGGGGTGCATGGGCCTTGGCAATTCAGCCAGACACTTTTCGAATTGAGGTGAGCAATGCGTCGGTGGTTTGTTTTGACGCTGGTCGGTGGCGTGTTTCTGACGTTGTCAGGGTGCGGTGGTGAAGTTGCAACCGAAACGGCAGATAGCGGTGGGGCTGCTCAGCCCACAACGACGACACCTGCAGCCACGAATTCAGGGGCAAGCGGTGGAGACCCGATGGCCGCGCAGATGGGCGGTGGTCCCTCGGGCGGTGGTCCCTCGGGCGTTGGTCCCTCAAGCGGTCCGGGTGGTCAAACCGGTGGTCGTAGGCCGGTGCAGCTACCGGGCGATCCCTTTGCTGCAACCATGGGTGATGGCGGTGAGGAAAGTGGTGGGGGCGGTGACTCTGGCAACCCCATGGGATCGGGCTATGATCCGGCAAACCCCATGGGAGGTGGTTACCCCGGACAGAATCCCTATGGCGGCGGTGCGGGCGCTCAAAATCCTTACGCACAGGGGGGGGATCCCGAAAATCCGATGGGCTCAGGCTATGATCCGGCAAATCCCATGGGAGGTGGTTACCCCGGACAGAATCCCTACGCCGGCGGTGCGGGCGCTCAAAATCCTTACGCCCAAGGGGGTGATCCCGAAAATCCGATGGGTTCGGGCTTTGATCCGGCAAATCCCATGGGAGGTGGTTACCCCGGACAGAATCCCTACGCTGGCGGTGCGGGCACGCAAAATCCTTACGCTCAAGGTGGGAACCCCGCGAATCCCATGGGTGGCGGCTATCCTGGACAAAACCCCTACGGCTCGGGTGGGCCTCCTCCCGCAGGAAATGGCGGTAGTGGAGCCGGTGAAGGTGCTGTGGACATCACGGTTCCCGGAGCTGCCTTTGGTGGTGGTCGACCAACAGGACCACCAACAGGACCTCCAGCACCGACGGGCCAGCCAGGGTATGGGAACCCAGGCGCCGCTCGTCAACCCGTTGTCCCGAAAACACTGAAAGAAAAAGCGATGGCTGCTTTCCGCGAAGGAAAGGACGACGAAGCCACTCAGTACATGTATGCCTACATGGTTGCGGATCCGGGCGCTGAATTTGACTTCGGTCTATTGCCCGCCATCAACGAACCTCGAGCCGCCGTTCGTTGGGGGATTGCTGTCGACTACTCGGCTCCAGGTAATTTCACCAAGGCCCCACCGACCATTGGTGCCCAGCCCAACGTCATTCCCCAAATTGGCGGAAATCGAGGAGGAGGCCGAGGTGGTTTTGGCGGCGGCGCGCCTTCCGTGGGTGAGCCTAGTGCCGGCGGTGGACCGGGAAGCTTCGGCGGCGGCGCCGCTCAGGGACCTCCGAGTGGTGGGCAGGCACAGCTGAATTACTACACGGGGGAACTCGGGAAGAAGATTGTCGAAAGGCTCAATATGCGACGACTTGAGGGTGGTGGCTTCTACGGTCAGTTCCTCAAAGACGTTGCATTCCAGTACAACCCTGAAGCCGGCGGTGGCGGCGGTGGCGGTGGTTACGGCGGCTACTCTCCAATGGGAGGAGCCGGTTTTGATCCCTCGGGTGCAGGTGTTGGCTCGGGTGGTGGAGCAGGCTTCGATCCGATGGGCGCAGGCGTTGGCTCCGGTGGAGGTGGCGGCGACTATGGTGCTCCTGGTTCCGGGAATCCCTATGGAGGCCAGGGCGGTAATCCAAGTGCTCAGCGAAGCGCCGATACGAATCAGCTAATCCCTGGAGTGGTTTGGCTAGGACGAGGCCGCCGAACGGAAATGCTTGAAACTGCAAGAGCTCGCGGTTTGGATGGCCTGATCTTGATTGAAACCAAGATCAGTGTGATTCCCAAGAACGGCCTCGAGAGCAACATCACGAAGATCTACTTGATGAATGTTCACGCGACCGAAGCGAAAGAGCAGATGAAATATCAAACCCGTAGTTCACTGAAGAATGTGCCGGTTTGGCAGGCGATTCAGCAAGGAAAGCAAAATCCGATCGAAACAGAATTGGATCGCATCTTTCCTGAGGTTGCAGATGTTGAGTTTAAACTGGGTGCCTTGCCAAGCCTTCAGCCTGATCAGGCCAAGGCAAGAGTCAGTAAGGTTGCAACATCCACTCCAGTCAACGTGCTTCCTGTTCTCGCTGAGGTGAAGTACTTCCATAAGGTGGATCTCATCAATGATGCGGATTTGATGAGTGCCTACGAAAACTTGCTAGGCGATGCCGAAGCGGCGAAGGCGCTCGCTTCTGGGCAGGCTCAGGAGCGGGAGCAAGCGATCAACGCGTGGTTGCCAGGAAACTGGTCCCCCCCTTCATCAGAATCTGGCGGTGGTCGATTCCGTTAATTGTGCGTTTAGCGACGCATTCTGCGAATAAAAGCTCCGATCGTCATCGGGGCTTTTTTTATGGAAATTTAGGTCCGCGAGGTCTGGTGAAAGCTCGCTTACGATGCGGCTGATCAAAGTGTCCTGTTCCATCAGCATACGCATGCGGCATGCGGGGGTGTTTCAGCCGAAAGCATATGCCGATTCAGCGATTCAAAGACACGGATTGTCGGATTCTGAGCCGTGTTGACTCTGTGAGTTCATGGTCCAGATGCTGATTGCCGACCATCACTTCGCCATGGTTCCATTTCGATTTCACCCACTGGAATCGAGGGGGGGTTCCTGTCAAGATAAGGATCTTTTCCAAAGCCTTACGCTAGAATCTGATGCGACCCCTCGAGCATTAGAGACGATTCCGGATACGGAAAACGAAAGCATTCAATGATGGCACAACCCATTGCGGTGGTCCTTGCAGCTGGCAAGGGGACTCGGATGAAGTCTGATCTTCCCAAGGTCTTGTGTGAAGCGAACGGGCGCCCACTGATTGATTGGGTGCTGGACGCTCTTGAAGCGGCAGGTGTCCAGCAATTCCTTGTCGTCGTCGGTTACGAAGCCGATCGGGTAAAAAAAGCGTTGCAGGATCGGGACGGTGTCAAATTCGTTCTTCAAGATCAGCAACTCGGGACCGGTCATGCTGTGAAAGTCTGCGAAGATCATCTGCAGGGGCATGACGGCCCTGTTTTGATCGTCGCAGGCGACTCGCCCATGATTCAACCGGAGTCCATTCGCAGTTTGCTTGATGGCTTTGAGACCGAAGCTTTGGATTGTCTTCTCGGGACGCTTCTCAAAGACAATCCCCAAGGATTAGGCCGAATCGTTCGAGATAAAGCGGGTCGTTTTGAGGGGATCGTCGAAGAGAAGGATGCCACCGATGAGCAACGGGCGATCAACGAAGTCAACATGAGCACTTATCTCTTTCGCCCTGAGCATCTCCTTTGGGCCCTGGGGCAGTTGAAAAACAATAATCGCCAAGGCGAGTTTTACCTGACGGACTGCCCTGCCATCCTTCTCGGGGCTGGACGTAAAATCGACGCTTTGCCGGTGTTGAAGCCGTGTGAGGCGCTGAGCGTGAATACCGTGGACGAACTTGCTGAAGTTGAAATTGCACTCCAAAAGCTTGCCGAGTCATGAAAGAACTTAAGATCTTTAGCGGCAGGGCGAACGAACCGTTGGCCCGTCGAATATGTGAGTTTCTCAACCTGAACCTCGGTGACTGCAAATGCGTCACATTCCCTGACGGTGAATTTCACTGCAAGATTGAGGACGTTCGGGGACGAGATGTCTTCTTGATCCAGCCTACATGTCCGCCGGTGAACGACAGTCTGCTCGAATTGCTGATCATGATCGACACTTGCAAGCGGGCCAGTGCAGCCCGGATTACGGCCGTGATTCCTTACTATGGATACGCGCGCCAAGACCGCAAAGATGAAGGGCGGGTGCCCATTACTGCGAAGCTGGTTGCGAACCTGATTACTCGCGCTGGGGCAGATCGAGTGTTAGCCATGGATCTGCATGCCGCTCAGATTCAGGGTTTCTTTGACGTTCCCGTGGATCATCTTTATGCTTCAAGGGTGCTGACAAACTACTTCATGCGACAGGGTTGGGACAACGAAGATCTCGTCGTTGTGAGTCCTGACGAGGGCAGCATCAAACGGGCGGTTGGGCACGCCAAAAGGATTGGTGGCTCGATTGCGATCATTGATAAGCGTCGCGAGAGTGCGACCTCGGTCAGGCAAGAAACCATTATCGGGGGGCCTGTCGAGGGTAAGATTGCACTGATGTTTGATGACATGATCAGTACCGGGGGATCCATCTGTGGCGCGGCGGAACTCGTGAAACGCTACGGAGCACAGGAGATTCACGTGGCGGCGACGCATGGGGTATTTGCAGGGCATGCAACCGAATTGTTGAAGAAAGCGCCGATCGACTCGGTGGTTATTACCGATACGATTCCGCTCAAGCCTGAGAATCGGCTCGACAAGATCAAGGTGTTGACCGTTTCGACGCTGCTTGGCGAAGCAATCAAGCGTATTCACCACGATCAATCGATTAGTTCGATCTTTAACACGGGCAATTGATTTGGCCGCTGTTGTATCGTTAAGACGCATTGAGCGTCCCCTAGGATCGCTCGCTTGAGGAACAAGTGAAGTCACTGCGATCGATTTTATCGTTGCCGCGGCCGACCGTCGTTATCGGCCGATATTGACCGATTTCAAGCAGGTCGTCAGCGGTGTCAAAATTCTGATCGGGGCCGGCGGAGCGAACGGCGAAACCATCATTCCGTTCATCAAATCGAAGCTCGTTTCCCCATGCGTCACGATATTGGACCGTCACGGCGTTGCCTTGGAATCCATCAATGTTTTTGGAGGGAATCGTTTGCTGGGAATGCTCGATTTCGATAACGGCGTTCCGGATTGCATTGCGGGTGACTTGCTGATTCGCTTCGTCAGCTCGAGCCATCTGGTGGTGGCGATGGGCGACGAAGGGTAAAGCGGTGACCGTGCCGATGAAGCTGACTCCCACAAGGCTCATGGCAAAACCTGCCGCGGCAAATCCTTTTGGCTTTTTGAAAAGCCCAATGAAGCTAAGTATGAGGCCGATGGGAGAAAGCAGGCCGAAGGTAAACAGGCCAAGAATGCCGACCGTGAAACCTGCGACGCCGAAGCCATTGGTGGGAGCCTTCGGGGGGTCCAAAATATAAATCACTTCTCGTCCCGAGAATGGCGCGGTTTGAGTCATGGTGCACCCCTTGGTATGGGCAGGCGTTGGAGCGGTTTGCTTGGTTGACACGTGGTATTCGCGTTGGGGGCGGGGCATCTTGGATAAAAAAAGGCGTATGTGGCCAATTTTTCAGCCAGCATACGCCCATAAATTCTCAGAGATTTGGAACGGTTGCCCTGCTATTTGTGGGGCTTGATTTTGCCCGACTTCAGTTTCTCCATGTACTCATCGAGGTTTCCGCGAACCTTACCGCTCAGAATGTAGAGTCCCAGGATGTTCGGAAGGGACATGCCGAGAATCATGATGTCTGAAAAGTCGAGAATATTTTTCGCAGAGACTACCGAGCCCAGCACCGTGAATACAAGGAAGATCACCTTATAAATGATCGACGAATTCATTCCGAACAGACTGGTGAAGCACCTCTCGCCGTAATAAGACCAAGAGATGATGGTTGAGAACGCGAATAGAACGACGGCCGCGTAGAGGATCCACTTGAACCAAGGGAGCCCCTTGTTGGCAACCGCGGTTCGAGTCAGCGCGGCACCAGCATTTCCGGAAACGTGCTTTTCATATTCCTGATTCGACCATTTCCCGAGGGGGAGTCCTGCGATGTCGTCGGCTTCGGCAACCTTGGCTTCACCGTCAATCATGATGGTGTCACCGACTTTCGTCGTGAGTTCGGGGTTCGGAGTCCATTCACCTCCGGCGATAATGATCACCAGTCCTGTCATGGTGCAGACCAGTACCGTGTCGATAAATGGCTCAAGCAACGCCACAATTCCTTCGCTTACGGGCTCATCGGTCTTCGCTGCCGAGTGGGCGATGGCTGCTGATCCTGCGCCTGCTTCATTACTGAAGACAGCTCTCTGAATTCCGACGACCATCACTCCCAGCAGACCTCCCAGGCCAGCCTCGAAGGTGAATGCGTTCGAGATGATCGTGCCAAAGGCGGCAGGAATCTGCGAGGCGTTAGTTCCGAGAATGTAAAGAGCCATTGAAACATAGGCGGCACACATGAATGGCACGATAATTGAAGCGACGCGTCCGATCGACCGAATCCCGCCGATGATCACCAGAGCGACCACCACGGTCAGGCCAACGCCGTAGAGAAGCGGGTAGTCCTCCAGAATCGGGATGTCTCCCTTGATCGTCGCGAGAGACTGCCCCACCTGAAACGAATTGCCGCCACCAAAAGAGCCACCAATGCAGAGCAATGCGAAGAACACGGCAAGTACGCTCCCAAGTGCCTTACCTACTCCTCCCAGAACGTCCGTCAGCCCATCTTTGAGGTAAAGCATGGGGCCACCCGAAACGGTTCCATCTGAATTTACTTTTCGATACATCTGGCCCAGAGTGCACTCGGTAAATTTGCTGGTCATGCCGAGCAGGCCGATCAGGACCATCCAGAAAATAGCACCTGGTCCTCCGGAGCCCACTGCAATGGCGACGCCCGCAATGTTGCCGAGGCCCACTGTGGCAGAAAGCGCCGAGGACAGGGCTTGGAAGTGCGACACTTCGCCCGGTTCATTGGGGTCGTCATAATCCCCCTTGGTCAGTCGAATCGCGTGCCAAAACGCACGGAGGTTGATGAAACCCATGCGGATCGTCAGAAATGATGCCCCGACTAGTAGCCAGAGAACAACGAAAGGGATCTTGCGGCCAAAGAGATATTCTGTGCCAAGGCTATTGAAGAGAACGCTCGCACATGGACCGGTGATGTACTTGCCGAACCATTCGTCGATCTTGGCTTCAAGCCCTGGTTCTTCCTTATCTTGCCCTCCGCCATCACCATTTTCGACGACGGCATCGGTGTCCGCTGCTGTCGGTGATTCGTTGGATTCTGCGTCAGAGTCGCCATCGGAGGCTTCGATGGTAGGCTCCGCGGGGGTTTCACTCTCGGTTGTCCCTTCATCCTGCGTCGTCTCGATTTCTGCCGCGGCTTCTTCTTGGATAGGCGGTAGGAGCGGTGCTGCAGAGAGAGGTGTCTCGAAAGAGAGGGTTAAAATAAATCCGACGAAGAGGTATGGAATTGCTCTCACTAAGAACTGGATTTGCTCAGCACGAGCGGTCATCACATGCGTCATATCAAAAGAGGCTCGCTAATTAAGGAGGCATCTTCGGGGAGATGCAGGGAGGCATTGTCGAATCGACTCGGGCCTCGGAGATCCGGCAGATCGCCGGCCGCTCGACAGTAGACGTCGCGGAGGGCATCCAACTGGGTCGCTTCTGCGGCGGGAAGGCGGGGTATTGGATGGGAATCTCGCTGCATCGTGTTTTAGTGTAATGGCCGGCAGAAGTCAACTTCCGGGAGGCTCTTCACTGAGCCCGCTTGCCCGTCCAAGCTCCTGCTTTAGCAGCGCGGTTTCGTATGGTGGTTTCTCGTCTTAACAGAACGAAAATTCCTGAGCTGCATGGGCGATTTGTGCCCTTTTCTCAGCAGCTTTTACCTCCCCCAGAGCAGGCTCTGGATCCGTGCGAGGCGGCAGAATCTCGGGTTTGAAGCTGCCTCAGCTTGCCGGAGACCACGTCTTTTTCAGGCCCCGCCCGTGAAGGTGGGGTTGTGATTCTGGATCTTTGGGTGGAATGGGGGTCTTGCGATAAATGCGTTGCTTGGGTGCTTTTGTCCCTCGGCATTTGTGGTGTTCGCCCCTGATAACGCGAAGTTTTTTGAAAATTGGGGCGATAAAGGTTGGGTTGGCGGCGGTTTTCCAGTTTGCCTTTTAGAAAGAGCGAGTTGTGTAAAAAGCTCTGGGACCCTATAAATAGGGATGCTATTTCTCCTCCTGAGGCGATATGATGAGTGAAAGCTTCAGTTCCTCGGATCTTGCCATTATCGATTTGCTCCGCCAGCACGGGGAGCGGACCGTGGGTGAATTGTCCGAATTGCTGGGTGTCACGCTCACCGCGGTCCGTCAGCGTTTAAGTCGCTTGATGGAAAACGGTTATGTGCATCGGGAGAAGAGAATTCAACCCCGAGGGCGTCCGACTCACGGCTACACGCTGACTGCTGAGGGACGTCGGCGGGCAGGGGAAAATTTTGCCGACCTTGCAACGGCATTGTGGGAGGAGGTCATCGCTCTCCCTGAATCTGAGGCCCGCAATCAGTTGATTGAGGGCCTCGCAAGGCGGCTCGCTAAAACCTACCAGACTCAGGTGGTAGGAGAGTCGCTGGTAGAGCGTTTGAGATCGATTGCCACACTTTTCCAGTTGCGGCATATCCCAATGATGGTGGAAGAGTCTCCTGGAAACGCAACACCGACGCTGAAGGTCATGGCGTGTCCTTACCCCGACCTGGCGAACGAGGACCCCACAATATGTCAGATGGAAACAACGTTGCTGAGTGAATTGACCGGCCAACCATTGCGGTTGGACGGTTGTACCCACGAAGGCGGCACCTGTTGTAAGTTTGTATCCACACTCGAACCGAATGTGTCGACCTTTGAAACCTGATTCCACCCTCTACCTATGAGGCATGTTCAATACCCATGACAGATGTTTTAGAAATTCAGGACCTGCACGTATCGGTTGAAGGCAAGCCGATCCTTCGAGGGGTTAACCTGTTGATTCGCCGCGGCGAGACGCATGCCTTGATGGGGCCCAATGGTTCGGGCAAGAGTACGTTGGGACTCGTGATTATGGGACATCCCAATTACGAGGTAACTTCGGGTTCAATCAAACTGAACGGGCAGGAGTTACTTGAGGCGGGTCCCGATGAGCGGGCTCGCCAGGGTCTCTTCATGGCATTCCAGCGGCCGGTAGCCATCCCCGGAGTCAAGTTGGCGGACTTCATGCGGCATGCCACAACCAATGTTCGGAATCCTGACCGGAAAGAAGGAGAAGAGTTGATCGCCATGCGAGAGTTTCGCAAGGAACTGAGGAGCAACATGGATCAACTGAAGATGGATCACGAGTTCGCTCGACGCTACGTGAATGACGGTTTCTCAGGCGGTGAAATGAAGCGTGCCGAGATTTTGCAGATGGCCATGCTTCAGCCCAAGTTCGCGATTCTCGATGAGACGGACAGCGGATTGGATGCCGACGCGGTTCGCTTGGCGAGTCAAAGCATTGCCGAAATTGGGCGCGACAAGATGGGATTACTTATCATTACTCACCACGACAAACTACTCGAGCATAACCCGCCGGAATACACCCACGTCATTCTCGGTGGGAGGATCGTTGAATCGGGAGGGGTGGAGCTCGCGAATGAGCTTTACTCAAAGGGTTATGAACGAATTCGCCAACAGTATCCCGACGCTAACGCGGTCAACCAGTCAATGGAAGAAGAGGATGCAAGCCAGGTGCTGGGCACCTGATGCTCCACGGTTGAGGTGGGTAGGTTCAAATTTTTGAAGTTAATTTGTTGAAAAACAGTGTGTTTGAACGTGATCCTGTTATTCGGTGATCGCGACTGCAATATTTCAAGGGAAACGATTGTTATGGCGACGGATGTGACTCCAGCGGATAATTCTTCCGATGAGATTGGCTCCATCAACAAGTACAATTTCCGGACTGAAACTCAGGGCGTGTTCAAGGCGAAAAAAGGCCTGTCTGCCGATGTCGTTCATCAGATCTCGGATATCAAGGGCGAGCCGGATTGGATGCGGGAGTTTCGGCTGCGTTCGCTCGAGATTTTTGAGTCGAAGCCTATGCCCTCTTGGGGCGGAGACATCGATCTCGACTTCCAAGACATTTACTATTATCTGAAACCGACCGATCATCAGGGGAAAACTTGGGAAGACGTCCCTCAGGAGATCAAGGACACTTTCGATAAACTCGGGATACCTGAGGCGGAACGCAAGTATTTGGCGGGTGTTAAAGCGCAGTTCGAAAGCGAAGTCGTGTACGGCTCGTTGAAGGAGGATCTCGTCAAGTTGGGCGTGATCTTTACCGACACGGACACTGCAATTCGGGAGTACCCTGAGTTGGTCGAGGAGTACTTCGCGACCGTGATTCCCCCGGAAGACAACAAGTTTGCCGCGTTGAATTCGGCCGTCTGGTCTGGTGGTTCATTCATTTACATTCCACCGGGGGTCAAAATCGACTTTCCTCTCCAGGCGTACTTTCGAATCAATGAAGAAAGTATGGGCCAGTTTGAGAGGACGCTCATCATCGTCGACGAAGGGGCGCAGGTGCATTACGTCGAAGGTTGTACGGCTCCCATGTACACCTCTGAGAGTTTGCACTCAGCCGTGGTTGAGGTGGTGGTGAAGAAAAATGCACGATGCCGGTATACGACCATCCAAAATTGGGCGAACAATATCTTTAATCTGGTGACCAAGCGAGCTCTCGCCTACCAAGACGCTGTGATGGAGTGGGTGGATGGCAACTTGGGCAGTCATTTGACGATGAAATACCCCGCGGTCCATATGATGGAGCCGGGTGCACGAGGCGAGATCTTGTCAATCGCATTTGCCGGTCCGAACCAACATCAAGACGCTGGGGCGAAGCTTGTGCATTGTGCTCCGGACACCACCGGTCAAATCGTTTCGAAATCCATTTCAAAAGATGGTGGTCGGAGCAGTTACCGGGGGTTGGCGAGAGTTGAAAAAGGGGCCCATAACGCCCGATGTAATGTCGTTTGCGATGCTTTGATCCTTGATCCTGAAAGTCGAAGCGATACTTACCCCTACATCGAGATCCTTGAGCAGGACGTATCGATTGGGCATGAAGCGAGTGTGTCTCGAATTGGTGAAGAACAGTTGTTCTACCTCATGAGTCGTGGGTTGTCGGAGTCGGAAGCCAGTACGATGATTGTGAATGGATTCATCGAGCCATTGGTCAAGGAATTGCCCATGGAGTACGCCGTTGAGCTGAATCGTCTGATCCAGCTGCAGATGGAAGGCTCTGTCGGGTAAGTCCCGCTCGAGAACTCGTCTTGCAGAACCGTAAACGGATTCAAGCCAAAATTGTTGCGCGCTGATCGTGTGTTACCCCCCCGTCTTTTGACCTGTTTTCTCAAAAAGAAACGACGCGGATATGCCAGAAGTTGAGTCAGCACTCCCATTCACCTTGGACGGATTTCAGCAGCTGTTGGATCGCCGAGGTGATCCTGACTGGGTAGTCGAGGCGAGGCGGGAAGCCTGGGCCGCCTTTGAAGCGATGGAATGGCCGTCGAGGAGCAGTGAAGAGTGGATGCGGACCGATCTTCGTCTTTTCCATCTGGATCGATTCCATTTGGTCGTGAACGAGGAACCACCCGAGACGCCCCTGAGTGTTTTGAATCAGGGTGTGGATGTGGGCGGCCGAGCCGTCTCTTGGAATGGGGCGACGCATTCGGAGTGGGTCTCTGAAGATCTTGCGGCTAAGGGGGTCGTTTTCTGCTCGTTGAATCGGGCAGTTCAAGAGCACTCAGAATTGGTTCGGCCTTACCTGATGAATCGTGCCTTTGAGTCGCGGTACGACCGGTTTGCCGCATTGCACGCGGCATGGTGGAACAGCGGTTCGTTTCTCTATGTTCCCCGCGGAGTTGTCGTTGAGCAGCCATTGCATCTGGTAAGTGGTCTTTCGGGTGGCGCCGATCTGGGGCATACGCTGGTGGTCCTTGATGAGGGGGCTGAGGCGACGGTCCTCAGCGAGTCACTAAGCCCTGAACCGAAAGCGACGGGGCTGCATTGTGGGGGAGTCGAACTTCTGGTTGGGCAGGGGGCGAACCTGAGGTTCGTCAACTTGCAAGACTGGGGAACGGGTGTCTGGCACTTTGCTCAGCAAAAGGCGCTTGTCGATCGCGACGCCAATCTCCAGTGGACGGTTGGCGCTCTCGGAGCCAAACTCGCCAAGGTGAACCAGCATGTTGAGCTGTTGGGGCGACGCGCAGAGTGTCAGGTGAATGGGGTCATGTTCACGGAAGGGCGTCAGCACCTGGCTTACCACACATTGCAGCACCATGTCTCACCAGATTGCCACTCCGATTTTCTCTACAAGGGAGCTTTGCAAGATCAGTCGCGGATTGTTTGGAGAGGGATGATCAAGGTTGATCCGAAGGCTCAAAAGACGGACGGCTACCAGCGAAACGACAACCTGCTTCTCTCGGACGTGGCCCGTTCAGATTCAATTCCGGGCCTTGAGATTGAGGCGGATGATGTGCGATGTACCCATGGTTCAACTAGTGGTCGTGTCGACGAGGAATTGATCTTTTATGCTCGATGTCGAGGGTACACACGCAAGGAAGCGATTCGGATGATTGTCGCCGGCTTCTTCCAGCAGGTCTTCGACCGGATTCCGATCGAAAGCGTTCGAGAAGCATTGGGCGAATCGATTGCTCGACGGGTTCGGGATTACGAGTAGAATCCGTGTCGCGAAATTTCGTGGGTCATCGACTAGAGTGAATTGCGTCCATTGCTCTGTAGTCAGACCTGAACCTGGGGTCATTCCGCGGAATTCTTTTGCCTCACGCGTATCGGTGGCTCTGATTTTCTGAAAAGCGATGGGGGCTCAGACGGCCGAGTCCGATCGAGGTATGGCCTGCGTATCTTTTCACTCGGTCCCACTGTTGATTTCGTCTTTTTTCGAATCGCCTTCTTTTGTATCTTTACCCCTCCACTTTAGGGGTCGGTCGTTGACATTAATTCCTGTTCGCGATATTCTTACGCTCCACTTTACATTCTAAGCTTCTGGCTAGTCTGGCTTTGCGCGAATCCCGCCTGTTTTGGGCGACGGGTTTGATCCGAGGCCGGCGAACCCGGGAGCGAGTCGTGGGTGATGTGAGAAAACGGACGGGCATCCCAGTCTCGGAGGCGCGGTTCGGAAAACGAGATGTTTCCCGGAGGTCTCAGTGACTGCGATTCGTTTAGACAACGTGTCCAGACGGTACTCGCAAGGTCATCAGGCTCTGCATTCGATAAGCTTGGAAGTTCGATCGGGAGAACTTTTTGTACTCTTGGGGCCAAGTGGCAGCGGCAAGACAACGCTGTTGCGTTTGATTGCGGGTCTGGATTCTCCATGTCACGGGAGGATTGGTCTCGGTGGTCAGTGGGTTGAGACGTGGTCGGCGAGTCGACGACGAATCGCCATGGTCTTTCAAGAGTCGACGCTCTACCCGCATAGAACGGTAAAGGAGTTATTGTTGCCACCTTCCGGAGGGAATCCTTCGGACTCGGTGACAATGGTAACTCGTTGGTTTGGTATCGATTGGATCAAGCGGTGGTCCTCCGCCCGACGAGAGGTTGTTGGGGAGTTGGCCCGATCCTTGCTCGATACGCTGGGTTTGCAGCCCTTGCTCAATCGGAAGCCTCATCAGCTGTCCGGCGGAGAACGTCAACGTGTGGCCTTGGGCCGTGCGATTGTACGGAATCCGGCGGCATTTTTGTTTGATGAGCCCTTTTCGAGCTTGGATGTTTCGACGCGATGGGCATTGCGGAGCGACTTGCTGAATATCCAGAAGAAACTGGGTTCGACCATGTTGTTCGTGACGCACGATCAGTCCGAAGCCTTTGCCTTGGCTGATCGCGTGGGTGTGCTGGTTGACGGTGTACTACGGCAGGTTGGAACTCCAGACGAGGTTTACAGTCAGCCGAGCCACGTTGAAGTCGCTCGTGCGACTGGGGATCCGCCTATGAATGTTTGGCCTGCCACTGCTGTTCCGACGGAAACAGGTTGGCGAGTTCAAAGTTCATGGTGGAACGGTGACTTGAAAATGGCTGAGTCGAGTCAGGTAAGATCGACCCAGCAGACGATAAAGGTTTGGTTGGGCGTCCGTCCGGAAGTGCTAGGGGTGGAGCCGACCACGGAAAGTGGAGCCCACCGCCAGCCACTGGTGGGTGGCAACCTGGGGGTGGTCAAGGAGTCTCGCTTCCTTGGGAATCGCTGGGGGGTTGAGATTAGTCCGATGCCGGATGCTTCGGCGAGTTCGCAAAAAGCAAGCGAGCCGAGTGTCTTAGTGACAAGGGCGTCAGGTATCGAACGACGTCGCCTTGAACCGGGGCAATTTGAACCGGGACGAGTGGTGCGGCTGAATTGCGACACCAAGGACATGCATATGTTCGATGGCGAATCGGGCAGAAGAATTAGGAAAGCAGGCCGATCATGAATGCGAATGACTTGTTGCGAATCGTTGATTCACTGCATCGCGAGAAGAGCATTGACAAAGAGTTGGTGTTTCGGGCGATTGAATCGGCTTTGGTGACGGCAGCCAAAAAGCATTATGGCGAAGAGGCCGAGGTTGATTTTGTGATCGACCGCGAAAAAGGTGGGATCATTGGCGGAGTCGATGGTCAACCGCTCGACTACGAGGAAGTCATTGGTCGGATCGGGGCTCAGACGGCCAAGCAGGTGATCATCCAAAAAGTTCGAGAAGCTGAGCGAGACGTGCTGGTGGAAGAATACGCGAGCATGCAAGATGATTTGATTTCGGGCATGGTGCGACAGCACGAAGGCGGGGCGACGATTGTCAATCTTGGCCGATTGGACGCCATTCTTCCCCGGAGCGAGCAGATTCCCGGCGAGTCGCACCACGCAAACGAACGTGTGCGGGCGATGATTACCGAAGTCCGCACTCAGGGGAATCGGGTAAAAGTGGTTTTAAGCCGGACTCGCCCGCTTCTGGTTCAGCGACTTTTCGAACAGGAGATTCCGGAAATCGCGGATGGCGTCATCAACATCGACTCGATCTCTCGCGAACCGGGATACCGAAGCAAGGTCGCTGTGAGCAGCATTGACCAGCGAGTCGACTGCGTGGGCGCATGCGTGGGAGTTCGGGGGAATCGAATCAAGAACATCGTTGATGAATTGGCGGGTGAGCGCATCGATATCGTGCGATTCGATGAGGATCCTCAGGTGTTGATACGAAATGCACTGCAGCCGGCTGAAGTCGACGAGGTGATCCTCTGTCAGATGATGGGGCGTGCGATCGTGCTGGTCCGCGAAGATCAGCTTTCTCTGGCAATCGGTCGTCGAGGCCAGAATGTGCGACTTGCGAGCAAACTTTGCGGCTGGGACATCGAGATCATGACCCAGGAAGAACTTGAAGAACAGATTGAGGGAGCCGTCGCAGGTTACTGCAAGTTGGACGGCGTTGATGAAGAACTTGCGAACCGACTGGTCGGGGAGGGGTATTTGTCTTACGATGATCTGTCCGTGATCGAGCCTGATGATCTCATGGAGATGGGCGGGCTGAATGAGGAGCAAGTGGATCACATTGTGAATCAGGCGGAAGAAGAGGCCGCAAAGGCCGAAGCCATCGCCGAAGAAAAGAAACGCCTTCAGCGAGAACAGGCTCGCCTTGAGGCAGAGTCAGGCGTAGTTGCAACACCACCTGTGACGGAAACACCATCGGCGACTGAAGCCGAGGCGTCGGCGGGAACGAATGCTGAGGCCTCTCCGGATGCCGATGCTCCGACCGAAGCGGGAGGCGAAGAGCCTTCTTGAAATGAAATCAAGCGTAACAGGAGCACTGGACGGTAGCCCGATCGTCTTTGCTCTCGGACTGAAGCGGGAAATGGTCAGACTCAATCCAATGCTCCAAAAGCATTGGGAGAGATAGTAATTCTCAGACCAGGAGTCTGTTTATGTAACACCAGATGAACGAAAACCGTCGGGATGGCCGCCCGACCGTTGGTTTGCGAAGGAGGGCAATAAGTGCCCATACGGATCTATTCTCTAGCTAAAGAACTCGGGATCGAAAATAAAGAACTCGTGGATGTGTGCGCGAAGGTTGGCATCCACGGGAAGGGTTCTGCATTGGCTAGTCTGACAGACGAAGAAGTTTCCCAAGTCAAAAGTCATCTCAGCGGGGAATCTGCTCCCGCCGCGCCCAAGAAGGCCACAGAGCCTATCAGGCCGGCGACACCCCCCGTGCAAAGACCTGCGGTCAAACCGCCGGTGTCTGAAAAGCCCCCCGCAGCTCGAGCGGCAAAAGATGACATGTTCAGTCGTCATCGAGGCCCCCTTCGAGATCTGACAGCGAAGGCGAAGGCCCGTTCTGGAAGTGGAGATGATCAGGGTAAAGATCGCCCCTCGCAGAGTCGGCGCGATTCGGGAAGAGGCACAACGAGAGTTCGGGTAGCGGCGATGCCCGATGTGAAGCAACCCAAGCCGGCTCCGCGGAGGAACGAAGAAAAGGTTCAAAAGCCTGACATTGCTCTACCACAGGATGCGATTCGCAAAGCGAAACAGGGAGGGGGTGTCGCTCCTCTTCAGCAATTCACGGACACCACAAAAACCGGCCAGGATAAAAAGAGGAAAGATAAGGGCAAGGCAAGTGCGCCGGCGGAACCTCAGGATGGACGCCCCTTAAGCGGCCGTGGGCGGAAGAGTCGGGGTGATTCGAAAGCCCAGAAGGATGATTCTCCGTTGGGGAATACTCGCGAAGCGCGTACGGCCAAGCGAACAAGGCGTCGCCCGGGTATGGACGATGTCGGTGGAAAGACGCCTTTCCGGTCGTCTTTCCGTTCAAACCGGCGGCAGCGGCGAGGCAAAGCGGCGAATACGGCTGCTCCACGGAAAGAGGCGGTCGTTTTGGAAGTGCCCTGCACGGTTCGAGAGTTTTCCGAGGCGGCGGGTGTTGGAGCTGGCCAAGTGCTTCGGTCCCTCATGGAAATGGGAACGATGTCCAACATCAATGGGATGCTGGATGATGAGACGGCCCAGTTTCTGGCTGCCCAACTGTCCCTTGAGATCGAATTCAAGCAACCGGTTTCTCTCGAGGAACAGATGCTGGCCGACTTTTCCGACGATGAAGTCGATGAGGAGTCGCTGCAGTTGCGCCCTCCGATCGTCACCTTTCTCGGCCATGTTGACCACGGAAAAACGTCGCTTCTCGACAAAATCATCGACATTGACGTGGTGTCAGGCGAAGCGGGGGGAATTACCCAGCATATTCGGGCCTATGCCGTCGAGAAAGATGGGCGAAAAATCGCTTTCGTCGATACGCCGGGCCACGAAGCCTTTACCGAAATGCGTGCTCGAGGTGCCAACGTTACGGACATCGCTGTTTTGGTGGTTGCGGCCGACGATGGAGTCATGCCTCAGACGGAGGAAGCGATTTCCCATGCCAAGGCGGCGGAAGTGCCTATCGTGGTGGCCTTGAATAAATGCGATTTGCCGGGTGCCAACCCGGATAAGGTGTTGCAGGATCTTGCCGCTCACGAACTCCTTCCCAGTGAATGGGGAGGAGACATCGAAGTGATTCGCACCAGCGCGATCACAGGAGAAGGCATTGACGATCTTCTTGAGATGTTGCTGGCCACCGCGGAACTCTACGAACTTAAGGCCAGTACTGACGCAGCAGCGACCGGAGTATGTCTCGAAGCGGAGCAGGAGTCTGACCGAGGTGTCATCGCGAAGATCATGGTCCAGCGAGGAAATCTTGAGGTCGGTGATGTCGTCGTGTGTGGCAACGCACACGGCCGGGTCAAGGCGATGTACGACACGCTTCGTCCTCAGGTTCGCCTCGATGAGGCAGGGCCTTCGACCCCAGTGAACCTGACCGGTCTCGATCGGGCGCCAGGTGCAGGAGATCGTTTCTACGTCCTCGACGATATCGCAAAAGCGAGAGAAATTGCTGAGACTCGTGACTTCAGCAGTCGAGAGCAATCGCTGTCAGGGATTACGACCAAGGTTTCGCTGGAAGAATTTCAGGAGCGATTGGAATCGGGAACCCTTGGGCATACCGAAGAAGTGGTGACATTGAATCTGATCATCCGGGCGGACACGCGAGGGTCGATTGAAGCGATCCAGAAAGAGCTCGGGAAAATCAGTCACCCCGAGGTTGAGGTCAAAATTCTGCAAGCCTCGGTCGGTGGCGTCAGTGTCGCTGATGTGACTTTGGCACAGGCCTCCTCTGCCGTCATCATTGCATTCAATGTTGTACCGGACGAAACGGCTCGAGCCCTTGCGGACGAGCGTCAGGTTGAAGTCCGTAGGTACGACATCATCTACAAGGTGACCGACGACATTCGAGCGACGCTGGAAGGCAAGCTCAAACCTGAAGAACAGAAAGTCGATACCGGTACGGCAATGGTTCTGCGAACGTTTACGGTAAGTCGTACAGGGACGATTGCAGGTTGCCGGGTGATGCGAGGAGCGATTGAGCGAGATAATCGAATTCGCGTGATTCGTGAAAATCGTGTGATCGGTGACTATGCCATCGAGTCATTGCGACGAGAAAAAGATGACGTGAAGGAAGTCCGTCAGGGCATGGAGTGCGGTATCAAACTCGCCAACTACAACGACATCAAAGAGGCGGATACGCTTGAGTCGTACAAGGTGGAGCAGGTCGCCCGAAAACTCGAATAGGCTGGCCCGATCGGAGTGATTCGATGGAAATCAGGTCACAAAATGACGTTTGCGGGTGGCGAGTTGCTGTGGTTAAAAAATCGACGAGACTTGGCTGCCTCAGGTTCTGGGTTGATCGCGAATGTTTCTCCCGTCCTTATGTTGCAAGGATACCGTTGACTTCATGAGTTCAAGAAGAGTATTGAAGGTGGCAGAGGCCATCCGCGAGGTCGTCAGCATGGCGATCTTGGTCGAATTGCGAGATCCTCGGATCCAGCATGTGACCGTCACCTACGTCGAAGTATCCGGTGACCTGCGGCATGCCAAAGTTCATGTCTCGATTATGGGCGACGAGAAGAAAGAACAACTGGCGCTCCATGGATTGCAAAGTGCGATCGGGTTTTTGCAGAAAAAGGTGGGGGATCGACTCGATACCCGTTACATTCCTCGACTCAAGTTCGTTCTGGACAAGGGAGTCAAATCGTCTCTCGCCGTGGCTCGAATCCTGGAGGATGTTCTCCCCGAAGATCCCGAGCCAGAAACCCCATCTGCGGATGGGAGTTCCTCGAGTTTGCTCGGTTCCGATTATGAGGATTCAGAGGATTAGTCCGTCGCCGGCTTCCGAGGTTTGCACTTCGGATCGTTAAAATACAAACGCCGAATGGATCGGCATGCTCATCTGATGGGCTCGCTGATTACAATGAAAATTTCACCGAAAGTCCGTCATTCATTGACGACACAAAATTGAAGGCCACCCACTCATGTCTGCCGCGAACCGCGCCAACCTGATCGCTAAAGTACAGAAGGTCTGCAAGAAGCATTTTCAATCGGTGAAGCCGTCTGAAAGTCGCAACGTCTTTGAGACCATCATTTTTGGATGTTGTCTGGAGGACGCGACCTTCGAGCAAGCGGAAGAAGGCTTTGCTCGTCTGCAGGAACTTTATTTTGATTGGAATGAAGTTCGTGTGACCACGGCCAAGGAATTGTCGGAAGCCATGGTGGGTTATCACCAACCTTTGGTGGCAGCGACACGAGTGAAAAAGTGCCTCCAGTCGATTTTCGAAACGCACTACACCTTCGATATCGACTTCTTAAAAAAAGAAAATCTGGGGAAAGCGGTCGACAAGATTAAGAACTATCGGGGAATGACAAGCTTTGTGGTTTCCTATGTGTCTCAGTCGGCTTTAGGTGGGCATTCTTTACCGCTGGGAGCGGCGGAAATGGCATTGATGCTCGCTGCCGGCGTCATCACGGAAAAAGAGAAGCAGAAAAGCTCGGTGCCAGGATTGGAACGTGCAATTCCCAAGAGCAAGGGTGTTGAGTTCTTTTCCACTATGCACCAGTTGGCGGTCCCATTTTTGGTCACGCCAAATTCAACCAAAGTCTGGAGCGTCATCAGCGAAATCGACTCAAAGGCGAAGAGCCGATTCAATCAACGCGTGAAAGAAGAGAAAGCTGCAATCAAGGCGGCTGAGGAGAAAAAGGAGGCCGCCAAAAAGAAAGCGGCTGAAAAACGTGCTGCCATTGAAGCCGCAGCTAAAAAGGCGTCTACGAAAAAGGCTGGCAGTGCAACTTCGCCTAAGAAAAAGCCAGCGGCTACCAAAAAGGCGTCTCCAGTGAAAAAGCCTGCTCCCACGAAGTCTGCGACTGCGAAAAAGGCGGCAGTGACGAAAAAGCCCGCCACCAAAAAAGCAGCCACCAAAAAAGCAGCCACCAAAAAAGCAGCCACGAAGAAGCCCGCCACCAAAAAAGCAGCCACGAAAAAAGCAGTCGCCAAGAAGCCCGCCACCAAGAAGTCCGCGGCGACCAAAAAATCGGCGAAAACCGCAAAAGCGAAGACCGCTTCTCGATCCACGACGAAACGGGTGGCCAAGAAGAAACCCCGGTAGACATTGGCGTTTCACCACCGTATCGCTTCCGCAATGTCGAGCTAATTCACGTCTTTTAGGTCAGTGTCATGGAGGGCGTTGGGATTCGACTCCGTGGGATCGCTCGGTTGGCTTTCGCAATCTTGCCTCGCGTTGCGGTCTCGGCTCCATTCCAGATAACCTTGCAGAATGATTTGAGCGGCCAGTTGATCGATCTTCTTTTTCTTCTTTTTGCGACTCATGCCGGCGTGGCTGAGGGCCTCGCTGGCGAAGCTTGAAGAGTACCGCTCGTCAAAAAACACCACGGGCAACTGGGTGATGCTTTGCAGCCATGCTCCAAATTCTCTTGCTTCCTGCGATTTCTGACTTTCGTCCCCGCTCATATGCAATGGGAGACCGATGATCCAACCTTCGAGGCGTTCTTCGCGGGCGAGCTGTTGGAAATATGATTCGTCCAACGCGGTCGTCCTGCGTTGGTAGGTCTCATAGGGACTTGCCAGCACGCGATCGGGGTCCGTGATGGCAACGCCTACACGGACAGTACCAAAGTCAATCCCGCCAAGTCGCCCCTTCGAGGGAATCGCCTCACTCACTTGTCGAATCTCCACGCAAGGGGATCGGTTCTCGTGAATCCTCGGATTCGAAGTATCCGAACTTCAGGAAACGGACCGTGAGTACTTTCACTTCTTCCGAGGACGTGAGCCAGGTGTGGTAGGCCGTGACTCGCCGAAAATCGGCGGCCCCAGGCAGGCGAGTCTCTTCCACGCTGACGATCAGGTCGTCTTCACCTTGAACGAGGGGATTGCTGAATCTGGATTCGCCGGCCCCACCCGCAAGGATTCCAAATTCGAAATCGGGGGTGGCCAATTCCGTTTCGACATGATCCCAGTTTCGGGCCAGTTGCTTCCCGCTCTTGCCCCAGACCAGATTGAGTAAAAGGTTCTTTTGAAAACGTCTCGCCAGTTGTGCACCAAGATTGGGTGGACCAAGCATCACCATCCTTGAAAATCGAGAATAATTGAGAGGGCTTTCCTGATCGAGCATACGACGAACCACCAGGTTGCCAAGGCTGTGACAAACAAAAGAGACTTCTTGAACACCCTGCAAATGTTGGAGCATATGGTGGAGTGCCTTGGCGTGATCGGAGAGCGTACCTCTTGTGCTTGCATATGAAAAGTTGACGATCTGAGCCTCGGTATTGGCTTCGAGATACTTGGCCATGGAGTCCATGGAGGACCGTGATCTGGCAAGGCCATGGATGAGGACAATGGCTTTGTCGGGGCTTGGCTCGGCTTCCGAGGCGGTGAGGATCCGGTCCATTTCGTTGATGCAGTGGGCGTAGTTCCCTGAAGCCATCCGGGTATCTGTGGGGGACAGCAGCCGAAAGCTTTTCGTGTAAACGTTTTGTTGAATTCTCCAGTCGGATCGGATGACGTAATCGGTCCAAAATTGCCAGCCACCAAGTGTCTTCAGGGGCAAATTGAAGTTCCGCTGAGGTGGAGCATCCAAATCAAGACTGCTGAGATCGCCGTTTTTCATCGGAGACTCTTGTCCGAACACTGACTTGTGCGAATTCCGCACAGTTGAGCAAAAAGGAGAAGTTGCGACGATCAGCATCGCGAGACCAATCATGTGGCCTCGCCTGCATCGTGGCATCCGGTGTGTTTGCATAAAAGCGAGGTCTCATTGGGGGATCATTGAGGCCGAGCCCCAATAGGTGAATTGCAGAAAAGTAATAAACAAAGGCTTCTGGCCTAAACCAGTCCAAAAATCCGGGCCGTTCACACGACAGATATTCTGTGATCGGAGGTCTCAGGTTTAACGGCGAATACCGTATTCCTCGATTTTTCGATAGAGCGTTGCTCGGCTCATGCCAAGGAGTTTTGAGGCCTCAGGAACGGTGTCGCCCGTCCTTTGAAGCGCCTGCTGGATCAGTTTGCGTTCCCAAAAGTCGATTCTTAATGTTTCAAACTCGTCATTGTCGACACCACGCAACGCCAAGTCTTCCGGAAGGATGGTGTCACCCTCCGCCATCACCACGGCGCTATCGATTACGTTTCTCATCTGTCGCACATTGCCCGGCCACTGATAGCCCAGAAGTCTTTCCCTTGACTCGTCTGCCAGTGTCAGATCGGGACGGCCGTGCTCGGTGCGGAAGAGGTCGAGGAAGTGCTGGATGAGCAGCATCATGTCCTCCCCTCGATCCCGCAGTGCGGGGACGTTGAGTTCAAAAACGCTGAGCCGATAGTAGAGGTCGTCTCGAAACTTCTTTTCATTCACATAGTCGCGCAAATCCCGGTTGGTTGCAGCGATCACACGGACATCCACATTCACCTCAGTCGTTCCCCCGACCGGTAAAAATGGATGACCTTCTAGAATCCTCAGGAGTTTGGCTTGGCCTTCCAGTGTCAGTTCACCGACTTCGTCAAGGAACAACGTGCCCGCGTCGGCCTGTTGAAAATAGCCGTCATGATCACTGTCGGCACTCGTGAAAGCTCCCCGTTTGTGGCCGAATAACTGACTTTCCATCAAGTCCACCGGAATCGCGGCGCAATTCACCGACAGCATGGGACGGTCTGAACGATTGCTGGATCGATGGATGGCTCGTGCGACAAGTTCCTTTCCGGCGCCGCTTTCGCCGCGGATCAGGACGCAACCAGAGGCACGGGCGACCTTGGCGATTCTTGTTTTCAGCCCGAGCATCGGCTTGCTTTCTCCGAGCAATTCATTGGTTTCTCCGATAGAGCGTTGGAGTCGCTGTTTCTCCTCATGGAGGACGGCTTGTTTCCGCGCCCTGATCAACGCCTTCAAGAGCACGTTCGCGAGTGACCTTGAAAGCTGGTACTGAGAAAACTGAAACCGACCTTCGTCTCGAAACAAATAAGCCGCACCTTTTACCGTTTTACCGTCGACCAGTGGGACGCAGATTGAGTCGGCAAAAGACTCAAATTGTCCGGTCTTCAGCCTTTGAGGCACGTCCATTCTCAGTGCTCGCCGCTGTCGAACGAGATCGTTTACCAGTTGGTCCAGTTGGATTTCTGAGGACCGCTCTTCGGGAATCACCATCTGCGGGCGAAACACACCTTCGTCGTCCAACCACAAAAAACTGACTACTGCTGCTTCCGTTCGTTCCTGAAGCATGAGCAGACATTCTCGGATGACCTGGTTGACGTCGTCGTAAGACAACAGGCGGTAGGTCAATCGAAAGAGTTCGAGCAAGTCTTCGCCCTGATCGGCCCCGAGTTCTTCTTCTGCAAAGAACTGTCCCACCTCCTCACCCCCAACCACTTCGTCCGTCAAAATGGTGACGCCATGACTTGTCGAGGTTGGTGGCTTTTCTGAATCGCTATCGCCTGAGCAGTTGAAAAGAAACTGCGTCGAGCCCATCCGGATTTCATGACCATCTGCTAACTGTGCCTGGTCAATCTTTTGACGGTTTACGAAAGTCCCATTGCTGCTCTCACGATCCTCCAGCCACCATGTTCCTTCCTGTTTCCAGATGGCCGAGTGAATCCGAGAACACTTGGGGTCGGGTAAAACGACGTTGCACTCGAGATCACGACCAATCAGATTTTGCTGGTCTTCCGAGAGCAGGAAGCGGGATTTAGCCTTGTTTCCATCGGTGATAAGCAAGTAGGCGGGCATGACTTCTCGGGCGAGTTTGAGGCGTTCCGAGTGGGAAATTGGGGAGCGTACGAATTCTGAGAGTAGGGCCGGCATTATATCCCGGTCTGCCCTGCAACGCGAAAACTGTGTCTCAAATTGAGAAGAAATGTGGGCCGGAGATTTTGATCGCGAGCGCGGTGATATTGTCATGAACAACAGGGCCTTCTGGGCGTACTCGATGTAGCCAGTGGACTTAGACGATGAAGCCAGCCTGACCCGAGGCTTAGGTGTGTGGCGGCGAATCACGCGTGCGGCCTGAATAACGGTTCTGGCACCATGTCCGGGTTTTTACAGCGTTTCCCGTCGAGTTATCGATCTTGTCGGGGATATACGGAGGAGCTAACATGATTCGGTTGAATATGCACTTGGAGTTACAGACAACCGTGGGTGCACCCGCGAATTGAGGAGTGATTATGCGCCGATCTGAGAGACTGATCCGTTGGGGGGCGAGACGGCCCGTCTTGTCCGTATTGCTTTTGCTTTCGGCGGTGATCTGCACACCTTTGGCCATTCGAGCGCTGGAGGTTGACGAACCCAACGCTCAAGACCGGCAAATCGTCCGAACGATCGCGAAACGCATGAAGCTGTTTCATCTGTCGAATCAGGACATGGACGATGACATTTCCAAGAAAGGGTTTCAGCTCTACCTGAAAAGCCTTGATCCGTCGAAAATGTACTTCTACCAAAGCGACATTGATGAGTTTAGTGCTTCGGCAGACGAACTCGACGACCTAGCCAAATCAGGTGACCTCTCCTTCGCTTTTGCCGTTTTCAACCGATTTCTCAAACGCATTGAAGAACGTCTGGTCGTGATCAATCAGCTCATCGAGAGTGAACATGATTTCACTTTGGATGAAGTGATGATGACAGATTCTGACGAACTGGAATTCGCAAAGAACCCGGCGGAACTTAAGGACCGGTGGCGGAAGAGAATCAAGTACAGCATGTTGGTCGAGAAGAGCGAAGAGACGGCGAACGAAGACGCAAAAAATAAACTGAACCGTCGATACACGTCTTTTGCAAAACGAATGAATCAGTTCGACGCAGAAGAGGTGACTGAGCTTTTCCTGACCTCGCTTACGACCGCCTACGACCCGCACTCCACTTACTTTTCGCAATCCACCTTTGACAACTTCATGATTCAGATGCGATTGAATCTCGAAGGGATTGGGGCGTCTTTGCAGAGTGAAGACGGAGTCACGGTCGTCAAAAGAATTGTCCCCGGAGGCGCCGCAGATCGTAATGGTAAACTGAAGGTCGAAGATCGAATCGTTAGTGTCGGTCAGGGTGACGATGGCGAAATGGTCGATGTTGCTGACATGAAACTTGACGACGTGGTTGCGATGATTCGTGGAGCGGCTGGGACTACCGTGCGACTTGGAGTGATGCCCGAGGGCAGCAACGAAATCAAAACCTACCCGATTGTTCGAGAGAAGATTGAGCTGAAGGATAGTGAGGCTCAGGGACAGGTTTTCGACGCCGGGACCAAGCCCGACGGGTCGGCCTACAAGATCGGGGTGATCGATCTTCCCAGTTTCTATAGTGACATGGAAGGTGCTCGGTTAGGGCGTGCCGATTACAAGAGCACCACTCGAGATGTACGTCGAGTCCTTGAAGAGTTCAAGGAAGAGGGCGTCGACGCGGTGGTCCTTGATTTGCGATCGAACGGTGGTGGCAGTCTGCCCGAGTCTGTGAGTTGCACTGGACTGTTCATTGATCAAGGCCCCGTGGTTCAAGTCAAGAATTCGGCGGGCGAGAAAGAGCGACTGGACGACGAGGTTGCCGGAATGACCTGGGACGGTCCGCTCGTCGTGGTGACCAGTAAATTCAGCGCCAGTGCGAGCGAGATTCTCGCCGGTGCAATCCAGGATTATCAACGCGGTCTTGTCGTTGGCGATACCGCCACCCACGGAAAAGGGACGGTTCAGCAATTGCGGGATGTCGGTCGGATCATCTTTCCTATTGCGGCTGCTGTGCCGAAGAACTTTGGCGCTCTGAAAGTCACGATGCAGCAGTTTTACAGGCCCAGTGGCGACAGTACCCAGAAGCGAGGTGTTCTCGCGGATGTGGTACTGCCATCCATCAGCGATCAGATGGATGTGGGTGAGGCCGACCTGCAACATGCTCTGGAATTTGATCAGATCGAAAAGGCGGAGTTTAACCTTTATCCCTACGTCACTCCAGAGATTGTCAAAGCTGTCCGTGCCAAATCGGATTCGAGAATCAAGGGGTCCGAAGATTTTGCGGATCTGATGTCAGACATCGAGCGTTACAAGGTTCAGAAAGGACGCAAGTCCGTGACGTTGAACGAGGCAAAATTCCTCGAACAGCGCAAAGAGTTCGATGCGGAAAAGCAAGATGAGGAGACGCTCGAACAGCAGGTCAACAAGGACAGCACCAACATCGAACGGACCTTCTATCTTGACGAGGTTCTTGCGATCACGGTCGATTACCTTGAGGCCTTGAGGAACTAGCCTTGGTCAAGCCGTCGGGCTTACCTACATGTCGAAAGCAGCACGGGGGTCATTTCAACGAAGTGGCCCCCGTTTTTTATGGTCAGGTGGAGAAACGGTCCAATGGCTCAATTGCTCGTGGTGGGAGGGAGGCAGCGTCGAGGAGCCGTAGGGCTTCAGGAATGGCAGGCTTATGATCAGGCGCGAGTGGTTCTTGTCGATACAGACTCGGGAATGGCGGAACTGTACTGGACTTACGAAACCCCTCAGCATCTAAGTGCCCCCAGTCATCCTAGCCAAGTGTTCAAGAGCGGTTTTCTGGAGGGTGATCGCCTGTGGTTGGTCACCCAGACGGAGGTGACTGTCTGGGATTGTCATCAACGTCGTGTGGTGTCGCGGTGGTCGCATCCGTGGTTCAACGACCTGCACCACGTGCGGCCCCTGGGCGCGGACCATTGGCTCGTTGCGAATACGGGCCTTGACCAGGTTCTGAAGTTGAACTGCCGCGGCGAGGTCACCGAGCAATGGGGGGTGGGGCAGGTTCCGACCTGGGAGCGATTCGATCCGGAGGTTGATTACCGTCAGGTGCCGACCACGAAGCCACACGAGACTCACCCGAATTTTGTCTTCATCGTTGAGGAGGATGTTTGGGTCACCCGTTTCCATCCGCAAGATGCGATCTGTATCTCAACCGAGCGGCCCGCCCTTTCAATTCAGGCAGGGGGGCCTCACGATGGCGTTGAGTTTGAAGCGGGAATCGGTTTCACTACGGTGAATGGATTTCTGGGTGTTTGCCCGCGATCGGTTTTCTCTGAACCTAAAGATGCCCAGGATCCCATGAAATGGACGGAACTTCATTCTTGTCGACCCGATTCGGACCTGCTGGGATGGTGCCGAGGATTGCATTTTTTTTCCGACAGTGAAGCGTGGGTTGGGTTTTCGCGTTTGCGACCCACGAAGTTTCGCCGACATGTCAGTTGGTTGAAGCACGGATTTCGAAGCGTTGGGTTGCACGGAACCGCGCCGACAAGAATCGCAAGGTATGATGTTCGAACCGGGGAGTGTTTGCAGGAGATCGATCTTGAAGCGGTTGGGCTCAATGCGGTCTTTGGCATTTACGAGTGGGATGCGTAACCCGCGAAGACGGTTTTCTAAACGACTCTCGGCGATTATTGAGTGAGAAGCCACGCTTGGAGGTTAATTTCCAAGACGGTATCGAAGAATGCACCAGGCCGCCCAAAACGCATCCTTCAGACCGATCTTCTTGCCCTCGGAATAGCCCCTTTTCTGATAGCGAATTGGGCGCTCATAGTATTTCAGTTTTGGATAGCGAGCGAGCTTGGCCGTAAGTTCAAGTTCAATACCAAAGCCCCGTTCTTTGAGCGTTGGACCGATCTCCTGAATGACAGACGCTCGGATCAGTTTGTAGCAAGTTTCGACGTCGCGCCAATCAAGACCG
Source organism: Pirellulaceae bacterium (assembly GCA_022448315.1). Classification (GTDB taxonomy): domain Bacteria; phylum Planctomycetota; class Planctomycetia; order Pirellulales; family Pirellulaceae. The sequence goes on from JAKVCA010000015.1 coordinate 189,913, forward strand.
GTCGTCAGGTTGGACGCAAACGTAATGAGTTGGTTCCCCCAACGATGCCAGAACGGGCTGTCCGCAAGACTTCCTCGACTGAAGCGACTCCCGTAGACGACATCTGCTTGATCCATCACCAAGGGGCCAAGGAGCCAGATAAAGTCCGTTGGGTCATATTCGAGGTCGGCATCCTGAATGGCAATGACGGTTCCACTGGCTTTCGCAAAGCCCGTTTTCAATGCGGCACCTTTTCCAAAATTGCTGCTGTGCAGCGCAAGTTCGATCGTTTTGCGTGCCGGAAGTTCTTTTGCAACTTGAGGGACCAGGGTGGTGAGTAGTTCCCGAGACCCATCTTTGCTGCCATCGTCAACCACAATGATCTCCAATGGCAAAGGCAGCTTTACAAGCCGCTGGAGTACTTGTTCGATGGTCTCTGTCTCGTTGAATACAGGAACAATGATGGACAATTTGAAAGTTTCATCAAGCTTCAGCAGGGCAAGTCGTTCAGTCGCCTGGGAGCCGAGGTGGGTTGCCGGGGCGTCCGTGTGGTCTGAGTGAAAGGCATCGAAGTTGTTCGAGCCTTCGTCCGCACTTTCGAGAAGGTTGTCCGTGGATTTAGCCGCTTCGGTGTGAGTGACCTGTGAAGACGCGACGTCGTCGCTCTCAAAGAGATTGATCAATGCATCTCGCGCGGCCAACCATTCCTCAGGGGAACAATCGAAAAGGTCACGTTGAACCTTGGACATCAGGGGGTCCTTCCGTCTGCGACACCGACCGTTGGTGATGCCAGAATCCAAGTGTGATAGGTTGGAATCGATCGCGCGTAACAAAGATTTTGATCGAGTTGCGTTTCCATGCTGCGCCCCGACTTTGTTTGTCTTTCAAAAATGAAAATTTTATTTCGTCACGATTTAAAAAAGATGAAGGTCCTTTGCTTGACAACCACGTTTGGGTCGAGAGAATGAGAATCCTAGTCAGTGACTGAGATTCCTCGAAGCACGTTTTTTGACACTCATGGTTGTGGTGAACCCCAAAGGTCCTCTCCACACTTTTGAATAACAATTTCAAGATATCACTTCGAGGTTTCTCGAGGTCATCGAAACAGGTTTGATGGTGACATCCAAGCTGTTTTACCTTCTTTCGGCAGCGAAAGGGGGCGGCGACTGAGGGAAACGACTGTCGGCGGCTCTTGAGCCGGTGGACCGGAGGTCCCCCCTATTTTTTACATACGTGAGTAGAGTGAGAACGGTTTCTGTTCACGCACCAGAAGACAAGTTCATGTTTTCCTGAGAGGGAAAATGAGGACTTGTTTTTTTTGTGCTGAAAATCTTTCCCGGCCAATTCTGCTCTTTCCCATCAGCGGTCTTCAGATGTGTACACGTAAGCGCGCTCGAGGAGCAAGTAATTCCGACCGTTGTATTCTGTCACCATGCCGTCAACTTGCCATCCAAGTTCCACCTCCTCCTTCAGCTCATCCTCGACGCGTTGGAGCGTCAAGTTTTCCAGGACTAACCAGGTGGAGTCGCCTTTTTCGGGGAGGAATTCCACTCGATCGAAGTCAGCTTGGAAGCGGCCACGGACTTTCTCGAGTTGCGTTCCTTCACGGTAGCGTTCTTCTGATTTTTCTGGGGTTTGCGAAGCCCCTTGTTTCATCGGAGAGGTGGACTGCTGGAGCAATGCGGAGGAGGCCCCGCTTGTGGCAAACCATAGGCACAGCATGATGAGCAATGGGGTAGCGATTCTTACTTTTTTCATTCGTTTCATGCGTCCCTTCCGCCAGTCGCCCGCCTGTCGGTCAATTGGGGCGTGGTAGTGCTAGGCTGTGCAGAATCAGTACTGAGCCGATGGAGATCAAGGCCCAACCAAGCCATGTTGGAGGCGAGATCGAATGCTTGACCAGGGGCCTCGGACCTGAGGCTGCAAGATACACCCCGACCGATTGAGGTTCTTCAACAAGTGGATTCTGGACATGCTTCGCCAAAAACGTGGTCGCCTGCTCGGTCAAGACGAAGTTTTTCACCATGTGGATTTGAATCCCGAGGAAAAAAACTACCAACCCCAGTGCAAAATAATGATTTCGGTTCACGTCGACCTCCCGATCTCCCAACGCTTGCCAAAGTTCCAAGGCCGGGTGCTGCCCGACTCAGATTGTTCACAAGCAAGCTTAACACCTTCCTCTCCAATCGAAGTTATCGAAATTGAGCCCCGAAGGATTGAATCGCGAACGAGATTTGGAGTTTGTCACGAATACATCGTGGTCAGCGATCGTGACACCTGTAACGGTCTGTTAAACTTTAGAGTCCGCCACACCCCCTTACCCGATGCCTCGGGCGGTGAGAATGATGACGAGATGGATGCCGCTGAACCGACAGGCCTGAGAAGGTCGCATCCTTCATTCAGCGGAATCGAGATTCCACGTTACTTTTGACTTGCCAAATGACATCAGTCGAAAACAAGACGCGGTATGCTGAACTTGGGCAAGAGGATCTTGGGTCGCCAAGTTTCGTGGGGTTACTGCTGACCCAATGGCTAACCATTATCAACGACAACACGTTTCGTTGGCTTGTGGTTGGCATCGGGAAGGAGTATGTGTCACCGGAGCGACACAACTTGATTTTGACGCTCGGGCTGGCACTTTTTGTTCTGCCTTATTTGACCCTCGCATCCCCAGCGGGTTACCTTGCCGACCGATTCAGTAAACGGCAGGTTATTTTGATCTGTAAGATGGCTGAAATCGTGGTCATGGCTTTAGGGATCTGGGCCATCTATCTCGGCAGTCTCTCTTTTTTGTTTGTGGTCGTGGCCATGATGGGGGCCCAAAGTGCCCTTTTCGCGCCCTCAAAAATGGGCCAACTTCCGGAGATGCTGCCTGCCCATCGAATCTCGGCGGCCAACGGTTGGTTCGCGTTTGCAACCTTTACGGCGACCATCATCGGAATGTGGATCGGTGGTTGGTTGGCTGATGCGACAAGACCACTCGGTCAAAATCATCTTTGGATTTCGGCTGCCGTATTGGTTGGCGTCGCTGTGCTGGGAACCTTTTTCAGCTTCTTGATTCAGGCATATCAACCTGCCAACCCGACACGGCAGTTTCCTCGCAAGCCCCATGTTGAATCCTGGCGTGATCTGAAGTTGTTGGTCGGCAATCGATCGTTACTCCTCGTCATGCTTGGGATCGTTTTTTTCTGGTCGGTGGGTGCCATTTCGCAATTGAATATCGATCAGTTCGCCTATGAAAGCGGCACTTTTTTCGAGTCAGAGAGAACGCCATTGCTGATCAGTATGGTGTTTGGGGTCGGGCTGGGCAGCATTCTCGCGGGAAGTCTATCGCGAGGGCGGATCGAGTTGGGGATGCTTGCTTACGCGTTGTTTGGGCAGGCCTTTTTTGCCGCGTTGCTTGCGACTTTGACCCGCCCATTTTTCAATACGGGAACGCCGTGGAACATCAGTCTCGTTCTTTCCATGTTTTTCCTGTTGGCGATGGGCGCATGTGCAGGACTCTTCAATGTGCCACTCGCTTCGTACATTCAACATCGAAGCCCGACGGCAAAACGAGGTTCCATTCTCTCCGCGACGAACCTTTGTGTTTTTGCCGGGATTTTTCTTTCGGCTGGGATCTACTTGCTGCTGAGAGTGCCTGCTCACACTGGAAGTCAGGAGCGGGCACTGGCAGAAGTTCGCGCATCGCTCGGCGAAACTGATCTGGAAGAAGCAGAAGGGGTGCTTGAGTCGTTTGCTGTGACCCGAAAAGGACAGAATATCACGCCCGGCCAGTTGCGGGTTTTCCTCGAGCAGGTTTCTCCAAATCAGTACCTTTACACGCTGGGCGGGCTCATTTGGGAGGACGTTGAGCAAAGGAGGTACGGGAACGAGAAGCCGAAAGAGTTCGACTACTACAAAGAGTTCAAAAATCCACGCGAACGTCAGGTGATCAAGCAGGTGTTCCGGCAGAGCAGTCGCTTACCCTTCCTGACGAGCCATCAGATCTTTCTGGGCGTGGGGGTGGTGACTCTGCCCGTGGGCATGCTGACTTTTTTGCTCTTGCCTCAAATCACACTCAGGTTTCCACTGAATCTGCTGCTCCACCGCCGCGACTTGATCAAAGTGCGTAATTCGGCGACATGGAATCAGGGTCGCCCTACAATCTTGGTGGTCAATGATTGTTCCAGATGGGCGAGGTTTGTACTCCAACTGATTGCGCCTTCTCGGCTGATACAGGTGAACTGGTGCACGCCGCCCGAATCATCGTGGCAGCGGTGGTCCGCCAGGTTTTGGGGCGCGGTCTGGATTCATGGTGATGGAGACTCTTTGGCATTGGCTTGTGGAGTCCTACAAAAACATCTTGATCGTGGCCAGACGGTGGCCCTTTTTGACCCGATCGGATCGGACAAAAATATCGAGCAAAACCGCACGTTGCTGGAGACGTTGGGCTCCAATTCTTCCGTGGAACTTATCCCCGCATTCGTTGATGAAGATCGGCAAGGTGGTGACTGGCCCGGGGGTTTTTCAGGTAAACTCTTTGCTGGTATAGGAACACGAGTCACCGTTGAGCTAGGCGAGCCGCGTCATGCCGAAGACGAGAACCTTAAATCGATTCAGGGCAGGTTGCGTACATTAGGAGAGCAGGCGATGAGCCAGAGTCATTCAGATCCAGGTCGTTTCCCGGCCAGTCGTTTTATAGAATCTTGTCGAGCTAACGGTAATGCCAGACGTGCGGTCGATTCCGCGGGAATGGAACTCACGGGCAGTGAGCTGCTGATGCGGTCACTGATTGCTCGGAATGTCCTGCGCAAACACTATCTCGCTGACGATGAACAATATGTAGGTGTCTTGCTGCCTCCCAGTGTGCCGGGTGCGCTCACCAATCTCGCTTTGGCCATCGATTCCCGGGTCTCTGTAAATCTGAATTACACGGTCTCGGAGGATATTCTGAATGCTTGCATCGAACTCTGTGGCATCAAGCATGTGATCACCAGTCGGAAGGTCATGGATAAGCTGAAATTCAAGCTGAATGCGGAAGTGGTTTGCCTTGAAGATTTTCGGGAACGTGTTGGTGTGATGGATAAATTGGTCGGTTTTTGGCAGGCCAAAATGACATCCCCCAGCGGTTTGATTCGCAAGCTGGGACTTGATCGACTGAAAGGTGATGACCCGCTGACCGTGATCTTTACGTCGGGCTCAACTGGAGTCCCCAAGGGGGTTGTCCTGACGCAGGCGAACATCTCTTCGAATGTGGATGCGATCGACAAGGTGGTCAAACTAACGGATTCCGATGTTCTTATTGGCGTGCTCCCCTTTTTCCATTCGTTCGGCTACACGGCTTGCCTCTGGCTCGCGATGGATCTGGGGGTCTGCGGTGTTTACCACTTCAATCCCTTGGATGCCAAGCAGGTGGGTAAACTGGCTGAGAAGTACAACGGGACCTGTTTACTTGCGACGCCAACGTTCCTGCGATCGTATCTTCGCAGATGTACGCCCGAGCAATTCAAGCATCTGGACATCGTAGTGACGGGCGCAGAAAAGCTACCCATGGAGGTGGCGGATGAGTTTGAATCGAAGTTTGGTGTTCGTCCGCATGAAGGTTACGGAACCACAGAGCTTTCACCACTCGTAAGTCTCAATGTACCCGCGTCGCGTCAGCCTGATGACGGTCAGCTCTACTCAAAATCAGGAACGGTGGGCAAGCCGGTTGATCGAGTTCAAGTCAAAGTTCTCGACCTCGATACCGGAGAGGAGTTGGCCGCAAATCAGTCGGGGATGCTCTGGGTGTCCGGGCCCAACGTGATGAAGGGGTACTTCAATCGGCAAGATTTGACCGACGATGTGATCCAGGATGGATGGTACAAAACTGGGGACGTGGCGATGGTGGATGATGATGGCTTCATCCATATTACAGGTCGCGTGAGTCGTTTTTCAAAAATCGGCGGGGAGATGATCCCACACGTCAAGATTGAGGATACCCTCAATGAAATCCTCAAAGATCAGGTCGAGGATGACGGAACCTATAAGCTGGTGGTGACCGCCGTTCCGGATACAAAGAAAGGGGAGAGATTGATCGTGTTGCACGTCGAGCTCCCTCTCAACGCGGAAGTCCTAAGAAAGGGCCTTCAAGACGCAGGTTTGCCACCCATCTATATTCCCTCAATGGACAGCTTCTACAAGATTGAAGAGATCCCTTTGCTGGGAACAGGGAAAATGGATCTGAAAGGGATGCAGAACCTGGCGAAAGAACTCGCCGGCTGACCTCAGAATCGAGAGAGGACTAAGGTGTGTTGGTGAGTCGACTGGGGCGAGCCATGGTTGGCTGTGTGGCAAAAGGGATGCGGATTGATGAGGCCTCTCTTGCAACCGCTGCCGAAGCATTCTGGAATCGATAGATTGCTCGGCGATGCGTAAGCATGGCCAAGTCGCTGAATTCCTTCCGCGTTTTCGCGTCAACTGAGTCCAATTGCTGGGCGAGTTGCTGAACTCCCCTTCCGTTTTCTTCTGCTGTCTTTGAGAGACGCCCCATGAATCTCGCCGTTTCGACGAAGTTGTGATCGGCGGCTTTGCCAACAAGGGGGTGAAGCGTTTTTGCCAACATGGCGATGCCACGCTGGTCTATCGTAAGAAATACGTCCAGCCGATTTTGAACCAACGTTTCGCCCGATTCACCCTTGTAGTAATCGCTTTTCAGGGCCATCACGCACTTACCTGTAATACGATTCTTAAGCAGGGGCCCCTCGTAGTCGCCGACACCATAAAAGACGTGCAATTTCGGCGTTCCATACACCAACTCGATACGGCTTCGCGTTCCAGCGCCATCGGCTGCATTGACCACGTAAGGAGCAACCCGCTCTGTCTCCACTTGCGTGATACCCATGAGGTGCCAGATACTCACGACCACTTCTGGATGTCGAATCATGTGGAGATACAAATCCGGGTCACATTCGATAGAAACCACGGGCAACCGGCGGTAGATGTCCGGTCGATTTACAACGGACCAAAGCTTATCGCGCGTTTCGGGAGTCATTTGGTCGAATGGAATGGACCGGAGGGCGGCGTCTCGGTCCTGACTGGACGTTGATGCTTTGGTCAACTCTTGGGCAACCGCCCCGCGAAACCCACAGCCGTGGAGGGCAAGCAAAGAGGTAAATGCAAGTACTAAAGCCCGCCTCATGCCGCCAAATCCGGTGGCCAGACTCGTTGATCGGGATCTCTTGCAAACTGAAAACGCACGCAATTTTCAGGCCCTTCACCAATGACCGATCAACGAATTGAATTAGCTTCAAATTGTTTCTTCGGCATAACCGCGCCTCGACCCTAAGCGACACATGCGAATTAGAGCAACTGCTATGATTTGCCTATTTTCACAATCGCTGGTCGCTGCTTGAATCCATTGCCGTTTCAAACACGGATTTTCATGTGTTTTCCCTTCATTCAGTTGGTGAGGGCCCTCGGGAATCGGTCGTGCAGTGCAGGGCCGAGGTCGGACTAGCGGGTAGAATAATTGGACTTGGGCTCACAGGATGTGAACGAGGCTGATCTTCAAAGCCCGGAATCGGGGCAGATTGGGATTTCATTTTTCTGGAAAATCTGGGATGCATAAGTCGTCAGGTCCCAACGCAGCTGCCACGCTCAGTCCATTAACGCGGTCTGCGGACTTCCTCGAAAAAGATGTTTCACGCATGACAATCAAGCGTATTCGAAGATTTCAGGCAGAATCCCCCTCAGTAAAGCGGCTTAATGAAATTCGGCGTGCAGCCGGGCTCGTCCCGAGTGGAGGCCATTATCGACGACGGCTTCAGGTTCTCGGTCTAACGATAGTGATCTTGTTTGCAGCGATTGGGGGGAATTATGCCTTGGACGGGTGGTCCTATTTGAAAAGCCGCCAGCTTGTGAGACAACTCGATTCTGCGGATGACCAAGAGATTGATGAGGCTGTCGGAACGCTTTCCCTGCTAGGGACGGCTGGAGTCGCAGGACTCGTCGAAGGTTTGGCCCACCCCAGGCCGGAGGTGCGGCGTTCGAGTCAGGAAAAAATCACAGATCTGGTCGACAGTTGGCACGCTCGGGCGTTGCCAACTTCGTCTGAGCGTGTTCTGCATCTTTCGAGATGCCTCGCGACGAAAGTCGATGCAATTCCGATTGAAGATCGGAAGTATGCCGCAAATCTGGCAACCGAGTTGTTGTTGTGGCCTATCAATGTGAATACCGCGAAAACAACACAGTTCATCATGAATTGTGAACTGATCCTCCGTTCGGGGCTGCGAAGCCCAGAGCCCACTGCGGACCCTCAAGATTCGGCTTTCGAGGAAAGGTTGGATCTGGCCAGGTCTAAATCGGTCGACCGGATTTTGCAAAGCGGTAATGGTCGTCCTCCTGCCCATTTTGGTTGGGCCGATCCGTTCGTGGCCGGAGGTGGTTTGCCCATTCAACCTCTTGATGTTCCACCAAAAGAGCCAGAGTTGAGCAAGCACGACTTGGAAGTTCCACAGCGTTTCACCCCGCACCGAGATATGACGGCGTTGCCGATGGTCTCCAAGCCCGGCAACATCCGGGCCAATCCGTTTAAATCTCCAGTGCAGGACCCTGCGGTGATGCCCCCAGAATTGGTTCGATCCTCACCGATCGAGTTCTCTTGGGTTCGACTCTCGCACATCGAGGTGCTTCATCGTTTGCACTTCAGCGAACACGGTGTTCGCGAGGAAGCGCTTGCGGAATTGCAACGACGCGGCTTTAGCAACGAGTTGATCAAAGTAGGCCGTCAAGCAACGTCGACCACCGAATCTGAGCGGCTGGAACTTGTCGCTGCCTTACGGACTAGAAAAGACATTGATCCGCTGCCCTGGTTGCGTTATCTCGTGAAAGATCAGCAAGCCGAAATTAGTGATCAGGCCTTGCTGGCCCTAACTGAACTGGCGGACCCGGTCGAAGCGCGACTTGCACGCGAGCAATTGGCTTCGAGTCGAAACCTGACGCAAGATCGGGGCGGTGTTCAGCTACAACGCTAGCATTTTCCTTGCCTGCCTCACTTCTCTATCCTTTTCCTGATTCTCTTCACGCGATGATCTTTCATTGGAGATGGACCTTACCGCGCCCACTTTTCGCTGAATGAAGTTGATGCTTGCCGCCGATGATTCTGGAAGCGTATCACGCTTCATCCGTCCCCCAAGCTCAGGCAGCTTCATTATGGAATCTAGGAAGTACTTCGATTCGGAAACAGGCTCAGACTGCAAAAAGGGATCGCTTCCGTCAGATCAAGGGCCTGGTGAATCGATCTTTGACGAGCCAGATTTCTTTGAAACCATCCTGATGGGGTCGCCCCAAGCGGCGGATGACGACCGGGATGATGCCTTTCCTTCTGGGAATCGTAACGAGTCCCTCGAACGAGGCCGTCTGATGCGGCAGGCCACGGAGATTTCAAAACGTTTCCGTAGTCAACAAAAGGAGCTTGATCGGCGTGAGGCCAATCTTCAGGCAGCGGTGGCCGCTCAGCAAGTGGAGCAACGGGCGTGGAGACTCTCGGTAGCCGAGGCTGACGGACAGATTGCTGCAGCTCGAAAACAGTTGGATTCAGAGGCACAGAGTCTTCAGGAGCAAGCAAACGAAATCGCCGCCTGGGAATCTGCTGCGACCGAAGAATTGAGAGAGAAAGAGAAGGATTTAGAGGTTAAATGCACTGAAATCGAAAAGCGAAGAAAGATGTTGGAGAGTCAACTCCGTTTACTCCAGCATCAACGCAGCGAATTGGATCAGCAGAAGCGTGACTATGCTGAGAGTGTGACATCCCACGACCGACAACAGCAGCTCGAAGTCGAGGAACTGTCGAAGGGGCAGAAGCTCCTTCAAGATGGACTGAAAGATCTGCGTGTCAAGCAAGCGGCGATCGAGCAATGTCAAACACAGATGGAATCATTCTTCCAACAGCAAACACGGCATTTGGCCAAGGATACTTCGGAGTCAGCGGAACTCCCGGAAATGGCGTCAGAGTGCAAGCCGCATAAACCTTCAAATGCGATCGCAGAGATTTCTGGCAGAGTGCTCCAGCATGGCGCAGACTTTGAATGTGAACTGGACCAGATGCAGGTTGCGCTGAAATCACTGATGGACGACATGGTTTTGCCAATGCAAAAGCGGCTGTCGCAATCGACTTCTTCCGTCACTGCGCCATCCAAAGAGATGTCTCGTCTTGGTCAGCACTTGCGAACCTTACTGCAGCACTCCGAGAAGGTTCTTCACCATTTTCAGGGTGAGAACCAGACGTTGCAGACTCAGCTGAAGGTTCGACTAAAGCAACTGGCTGTGGAAGAGCGGGAGATCGTTGAAGCGGTCAGAAATCAACTGGACGAAATTCACAACCATTGGTTACGAATTGATGCCGCACATGCACCGGAAGCACCTCACTTCCTTCGACGGCCCGAGGTGAATGAAACCAGAGACGAATTGATCCAGTGAGCCACTGATCCCACTCGTTGGATAGAGGCGTTTTCCGTCTTAACGAAGTTGATTCTTGTGATCCAGGGGCTGGCCGGCGAGTTGAGCAAGTTGTTGCCCGGCGCGAAGGACTCGAATGCTGCGCGGGCGAAGCACCTCAGCATGTTTTTGAGCGACGATCGCCTTCTCAAACTCCCCCGCATTCTGGAGGCTGAGCGCTAATGTCAGGTAAGCTTCCGGTTCGTTCGAGACATGACTTAACGCTTTTTCACACAACCGCTTCGCATGCGCCATGTCACCGTTCGTTGTGCACAACAGGCGAGCGAGACTCACGCATTGATTGGCGAGTTCACGCTTCAAACGAAGCTCTTCGTTAGGCAAGGTCAGTCGCGAAAGATCTTGCTCAATAAACTTGATTTGATCTTCCAGCCGCCCCATTTGAATCTCAATTTTTTGACAAAGTGTATCCGATGGTTTGTTACCACGGGTCGATTCATTTTCCCATTTAAGGGTAAGCAGGTGTGTCCCTTGTGGGTTGAGTTTCAGCGCTTCATCGATCAATTTGGCAGCTTCTTGCGTTTCCTTGGGGGCTGACCGTATACGAGCAATTGCCTTGAGTCTGAGATGCTCGCTTCGGATCAGATTGCGAGTCTCCTTCTGCTCGACTGAATTCCAGCCTTCATCGCGTGAATCTGCGGCGTCAATGGCATCTTCAAGTATTTTTGCTGCCTCTTGCCAGCGGCATTGATCTTCGAGCCAAAGTGCAAGATCGATGCGTACACGCCAATCCATTTCTGTACCCGCTTGCAGGTCGTCAAGGTTACTGATCAGGACCTCGATTGCCCAGTGAGGGTAGTTCATTGCAAACAGACTGTGTGCGATTGTTTCTCGGTCTTCCACGATGCTCGGCAGCGATTGTAGGCCGAGTCGACCATAATTGTGTGCCGACTTGAGGTCGCCCTGCTGCCGATACGCTTCTGCAACTCGGAATTGAGTTTCCGCCCACATTTCGATCTGGGAGTTGTGGACGCTGGCCCACCGGCAGACAGCATCCCATTGTTGAAGCATGGCCAACCAGTCCAGATGCTCCTTGGCTGCCGGTTCTTCGGAACCCACCAGCCACGCAATTTGATCGATCAGTGCTTCTGATTCCGCGGGCGGAAGCTGCTCAATTTTCTGTTCAATGAACCAGCGGGTCAGGGCAAGAGTCTGTATTGCGTCAAGTTTCGTTTTGTCTTTCGTTTGTGCTACCCTTGTCAACTCTTGCTGGACTAAAGTCTCGAATGAATTCACGCAGGCAGGCAGATTGTTGACCAGAGATGGATAAAGCTGAAGCCAGGTTGCTGCAGTTCTCCGGCTGGACTCCACGTGTGTTAGCAGAGTTTCCTGCCACTGTGGCGAATGGGACCGCGAGCCGCTTCTTTTCATCAACGAGAGGGCGGCCCATTTCGAAATCACTTCTGACGCATCAAACCGGACAATGCGGACGAGAACCCAGCAGTCCCACGACTCATCAAGCTTTGAAAGTTGAGAGACGATAGCCTTTCTTTCGTGAAGGTTCTTTTTCGGAAAGTCTTTCATGATTCCCAGAATCACTTCGGGGTCACCTTTGTGTGTCCATTGAATCTGCACGTTGCCGAGAATTTCGCGGACCGCGAGGCGAATTTCGGTATCCGCATGATGTTGTGCTTCGAACAACGCATCGTACGCACGCTCACGCATCTGATTAAGCTTGTTCCGAGCAAAGCGACGCTTTGTGAAGTTCGGTGAATTCAGGAGTTCAATGTGTTGCCATGCGGTTTCAATGTCGGAAGAACTTGGCTGCGAGCGATTGGAGTCCTGAGCTTGAAGGTTGGGGGCGGCGGCTTGGCAGACGTCAATGCAATGGGACAGAAGAAGACTGGTGACGAGAAGAGGAATCTGCCCTGCCCCGAAAAGGAAGGACCATCTCGCTGACAAGAGAACGCGAATCATCCCAGAGTCTCCCTCCTGGAGTTCAACACGAGGCCACGTGTCCAGTTGTTTTTGTAACGCTGGATGCGGGATCGCGATATGGATTCGTAGCCGTTTTGGTTTCCCCCCCGAAGGACACAGTCTCCGTATTCAATTCTTCTCGGTGGGGTCGTTGGGTTGGGCATTCAAAGTGATGCTTGACAAATTAGCTTGCCCGGGTTTCGTCCTGCTCCATCGCTTCAATGTATTGGCGCAGTCGTTCATTTTCATCCGACACAGATTTCAACTGAAGCATGTTTTCAACACGCTTCAGTAATTCAACTTTATTGACCGGTTTGGTCAGGAAGTCGTTGGTGCCCGCATCGACCGCTCGTTCAATGTCCCCGAGTTCGCTCAACGCAGTCACCATCAAGATCATGATGCCACGTGTTTCTTCGGCCGATTTGAGTTTCTTGCAAACTTCAAACCCACTCAATTTTGGCATCATGACGTCAAGCAGGATCAAGTCCGGTTTGAAGGTGTCGGTTTTGTCCAAGGTCTGTTGACCGTCAATCGCGATTTCGACTTCGCAGTCAATTTCAGAAAGGTATGCCTCGAACAATTCACAGTTTGGCTGATTGTCGTCTGCAATCAAAATGCGATTAGTATTCGTCATTAACCCTATCCACCAGTGGGTAAGGAGATCGTTCGGGATTCAAGTCGACTTTCAAGCTCAACGGCCGCAAAGAATTACATTAGGGTCTCGCTGACAACGCCTTTAAGCTTGAGTTGATCACTTTCAACGGGTCTCCATTCTGTGTCAGTTCGACCTGCACAGTATACGAAATTGCGTCAAGATCGACGAGTCGAGTTCGCTGGATCAGGCGGACCTCAGGAGTTTTTTGGGAAAACAAGATCCTTATATTCAGGTTGCATCGTCCGTCGCATCGGTGGAGTGAGCATCGAGTTGGGAATCTGTCGGGTTGAAGGCGCGAAGGAGTTTTCGACCTTTGTACAGGGAGTACACGTCCGCAGCGGTAAAAGCACGTTCTTTTTGTTGGGCCGGAAACCAGAAAACATCGACTCGATCCGTTACAGCAACTCCCGGTTTGCCCAACTTGCCTGCGTCTGCGACCAGCGTTTTGTCGCCAAAAAAAAGGCCAAAAATGCGAGGCTCAATGTTGTCGAGGCCCTCGTCTTTCAGGCGACGTTCAAGACGAGCGATTTCCGGGGCATAACCTGAAGCCAATTCTTCAACCGGCTGCTCTTGGATCTCTTCGTGGCGAGAATGGACTCCAGCGAAAAGTGCGTAGATCTCCTCGGGCGGCATGTCCAACAGATCCACCGTGGCCGCCAACGCAATCGGACCGGACATGCCGATATTGCTGTAGTCGCCTCGCCCCAGGTTATAGCTGAAACGGAAAAGGAAACAGGTTTGCTGGTCCTCGAAACCAGGCCACGCCATTTCTCGTTGGTCCAATAGTTCGATCGAGGTTGGCGCGAGTCCCATCTGTGCGGGTTCAGAAAGCCAGACCACAAGTTCAGCTTCAGCCCTCGCGACGAGGCTTTGGTGTTCCGCCGGGATCTGATCGAGGATGCCAAGTTCTTCGGCGTAGGCCAAGACCCTTAGCCTTGCCACCGGTTCCGCTGAGAGCTGAATCAACTCCTTTGTCCCTCGGGAGTCACCTAGACTTGCGACCGCCCACGCGGCTTCGCATCTTAGACGGCGATGCCCCAAATCCATGGCTTCAAGAACGCAATCCATTGCGGGTTCGTAGCGTGTCAGGGCAAAGCAGTCGCAAATGGAGACGCCGAGACTGATGCTGGCCAAGACCTGTTCCTGCATGAGTTCGGCCGTTCTGGAGTCGTCGTACGATCCGGATTCGATGCGACTCAGGTTCGCTGAGATCCCCTTGAGCAGGTTCGCCAACTGCGGCAGTTGATCGGTCGCGGGATGAAAATCGGCCTCGCCTTCTCGGGCGAGGAAATTCGCCAAGTCCAAGATGCCTGGTGCCAGCTTAGGGTGGCTAAGGCCATCGAGGAGACGTGGGAAAAGATCGAGGGTGTGTCGAGACCTTCGCTGGATCAGTGTGCCGAGAACCAGGTCGATGCCAATCACCTCGGATGGAGGATCCTCAACAAGGCAGTCTGCGACAAGTCGGATCGACTCACTTGAGCCTTCTCTCGCGAGGATCGTAAGCAGATAGGGTCTGCCCCGATGCCGTTCTCCAAGGTGGTAGTACCAAGAGACCAAGGATTCGATCAAAAGGGGCGCGAACCAGCCTTCGTCTTCCACCTCGCATGACAAAACCCGTTTGTGCAAAACCTCAAGAAGGCGTTCGAGCAAAAGGTTCTTGGGTGACTGCGGATCTGAAGCGGTTGGCCGAAGGGAGCTGCAGGCGACGAGCCAGTCTTCGATGGTTTCCGCACCTTCAAGATCAGATCGCTCGACGGCCTGCCAGCCATGATCCAACTGTTCGGCGGTGGGCTCCGCGGCACTGAGGCAATCCAAGGTCGTTGCCAAATCGTAGCTGGCTTCCATCCAATTTCATTTTCTGTGTCAAGGGAAAGGCCAACTCCCTCAAGTCCACCATGCCTGCCGTTAGATATGCCGGAGGTCAACACGCCGGGGAGTCATTCGCGTGGGCTGCAGTCAATCGACTCATCATCAACCGGGTACGCATTGTCTCCCACGAGGTCGCTTTCGACTAGTAGCCCCTTAAAATCGTCCCGGGACTCTTCAGAACGGATCCGAAAACCGACGGCGTACAGCTGGCAGGCTGATCGAGGAGAGATCACGCCCTTGAATGCGGCGGCAAAGGCGACATCAGCCAGACGCCCAATATCATTGATTGTGCTGGGAGACATTGCGATGTGATGCGAGATTCACCACCGGTGATCGCTTGGATACCGGCCCTTGTGCTATGGGGTACGGGCGGGGCGAAGAATCCACTCGATTTTCGGCGTCCCGGTCGCATTCTTTGCTGTCAGGGTCGGTTTGACGTAACGTTGCACCGATCGTGCGCCGGTGATCCGAAATCGATCGCCTTTCTGAAGGATAGGCTTGTGTTCGGGCATGCGTCCAAAGTCATGCCCCTCTCCTGCAATCTGGCAGGGGAACCAATGTCCTTGGCCGTTAGCATCATTCAAATAGAATTCTGGGTAGGTATGACCCGGAATCCATACGGCCCTCGCGGGGATGCCCGCGGCGCGGCAGGTTGCGATGAAAAGGGACGACATTTCTTCGCAATCTCCGACTCCATCGTTGAGCGCTTGCACACAGCTTTTGATTTTCTCGTCGAACCGATATTCGATATTCTCGCGAATCCAGTCAAAAACACCTTCCACCTCCTGCCATGCAGGCTCGTCGTCATCGAGAAGTTGTTCGGCAAGAGCTTGGATTTTTCGGTCCCGACTTTCGATGAACGGACTGGGCTGCAAATACGTCCTCAGGGTGCTGGGAATCTTACGGGGTCTGGTCAAAGACGCGGTTTGATTCGGCGCTTCGATCCAGGATTTTGAGATCTCGATACGTACGATGGCCTCTGCCGTTTGGCCCGCCTGAAGTCGCGGGACCACGATAATCATTTGTTGGACGGCTTCGTCAAGTTCTTTGAAAGTGACGCGTGAGACATTGTCTGAAATGTCCTTGGTCAGCAACTTGATGGACTGCTCCGGCCATTCCACAGGTAAGGGGCAGGTCGCCACGATGCCTGTCGCTTCGCCTCCCGCAACGCTGAGTCGAAGGCCCATTTCCCATTCTGAGGTGGTTGGATTTACCAGGCGGATGGATGGCTCTTCATCATCTCCCGTTGTCTGGGCATGACATGTGGCGTGGTTCCAGCACAGAGCCACGAAAAACAGATGGAGGACTGGAGAGATCTTCATGAAATGGATCCGATCTGTTGTCCTGCGAGTCCCGGAGTCACTGAATATGAATAGCGGCAAGTTTTGATATGACGGTTTCGAGCCATGTCCGAGATGAGCTGGAGGATGATTATTCGGTGGGTAACAGTTCGCGAATGAACTTGACAGAAGGTCGACCTCCGCCCGCAGAGCCTTTGACCAATTCAGGGACATAGCGATACGGATTTTTCTTCTCGGGAACTTTGATGTTATCACCACGTTGAAGAATGGGGCGAACTTCACTCATGCCACCAAAGTCGCGATTGCCGGCAACCTGACAGGGAAACCAGTGTCCTTCGCCATCCTCATCCTGAAGATAAAATTCGGGATAGTAATGACCTTGCACCCACACAATTCGTGAAGGGACCCGATGGGCTCGGCACATGGCAACGAACAGGTTGACCACATCCTCTGCAGTGCCCGCGCCATCATCGAGTGTCTCATTCGCCCCTTTGAGTTTTTCGTTGGTGGTTTCAATATTCTCTCTGACCCAGTCGTAGATGGCTTCGACTTGCGCCCATGCCATTTCCTGACCTTCAACTACCTCCAGTGTTTTACGTCGGATTTCCCGATGACGACTGTTGATGTAGGGGCTGATTCCGAGGTGTCGCCGGACGTCGCGAGGCGGGTTTCGGGGAATCACCAGGCCCTCGGTTTCTTCGGGGGGCGCAACCTGATAGGTGGTGATTTCAAAAGTCAGTACCGCGTGAACTTCTCCGCCAGGCGCAACGGCAGGAATCGTTACGATCATCTGCTTGACGCCTGCGTCCACCGTGCGGTAACCCACTCTGCCAATATTGGGACTCAGATCTTCCTGCACGACTTTGACGACCTGTTCAGGCCAGTTGGTCGGTACCGGAATGGTGATCAAAAGATTCCTTACGGGGCCGTTCGGAGCCTGGACCACAGCTCCCACTTGCCATCTTTGAATGACAGGATCACCCAGTTGAATTCCGTGAGGTGACAGCGGTGGTTTTTCATTGAGTTGGGCCATGCAGGTTGATGAGCCGAGCATGGCGCAAAAGACAATCAAGATTGCGACACGGTTCAACACAGAACGTTCCTCGCGAGTAAACAATCAGATTGGGGACATCTTTGGCGGGTGGGACATCGCCCGTTCCAAACACCGGCCGCCCAGAATCTCAGTAACGATCGGAAGGTACGGACTTGCTCATCTTTCGATCGATCTAGGTCATGAACCGGATGACACGTGCTCGGTGAATCGCGAGCCAAGTCACCTCCGAAAGTGCAAATTCCATAGGTAGTGTAAGTCGCCCCTTATACTCGTGTGGTTGTTTTTTGCAAAAGTTGCGTCGCAGAATCGCCCATTCTGCGACGCATCAACTGAAAACGCCCGGACTCCATCCTGTCGTGAATGTCCAACAGAATGGAGACCGGGCGTTCTTTTTCGAAACGATCCGTTAGCCTCTCCGGAGCGTTCCTCGCGATCTTTCGGTCGCTGGGAGTGCACACACAAAGGTCTCGTTCGAGGAGGGAGACTCGTCAGTTGACTCCATCAGGACCCGGGGCCGGCAATTCGCTGACTCCCGACTGGGGAACCACGTAGCCGCCGTCCACGTACGGCTTGGAAGGGTCAAAGGAGGTGGTGGCGCAAGGTGCGGAGTGACACCAAAAGGGCCGAGCAATTCGCCAGTTTTGCATCCCATTGCATCCGCTAAACAACGCGGCAGACGATGCAACGGCCGCTAACAATATGAGCTTTTTCATCGAATCTTTCCCCTGTCAGTCGTGTGGTTGGCGAAACGGCTTTCCACCAAAAAATCTGAGCAACTCTACATCGCCGTTTGTGTTGTGCAAATGCAACAGGTGTTTTTTTCCAACAACGTAAAATCGGTAAAAACAACTGGCTAGGGTCTTGTTACGTGCTAGGTTGTTTACATCGATCCACAATGTGGCCGTTTTGCAACGTCAGACTATCCCGCAAGTTGCATTAATCCTTAAATCTGTTTCAACGCGAAGTGAGCTTCGGATTTCGATGGCAAACCTCAATGACACGAATCCTATTCAGAGTATTTCCGTCACATCGCGCCTTCGTTGGAATCTCACCTGGATCGCTCTAGGGATCGTGGTTGTCGTTTCGTTATTCCCATGTGATGCGGACGCAAACGCGAATTCATCGAAGCATCGCGGGGCCGACGCTGGTCGAGATTCTGCGGTGAACGTCGAAGCGAAATTTGAAAAGAACGACCCACTCCGAGTGGGTCAGCCGGGCGACTCAGAAGAAATATGGCTCGTCAGCTCGAGGCATGTGACATGCCCATCCGGAAAGTTGGAGGGTCTTAAGTACTACCGGCGCTCAGACAACGATTGGGTGACCGGGTCCGAGAAAGAGTTTTATGCGTCCGCGAAGATACCCAAATTGAACGTTGTATTCGTTCATGGCAATCGTACCGATTTCACTTGGGCGAGCAGGCGAGGTTTGCAGGCTCATCAAAACTTTGTCGCATCTCAGAATCCTGGAGTACCGACACGTTACATCATATGGTCGTGGCCGAGTGACCAAGCTGGCGGACCGGTTTCTGACTTTCGGATCAAGGCGCAAAGAGCGAGTCGTGAAGGCCAATTATTTGGCGCTTTTCTCGCCAAGATACCGAACGAGAATCGAGTGAGTCTTTTGGGTTATAGCTACGGAAGTCGAATCGTCCTTGGTGGTTTGCAGAGTCTTTCTGGGGGAAGTCTGTTAGGAGAAAGACTGTCGCTTCCAGAAGCTTACGAGCCTCCTCCCTTGCGTGTCACGCTGATTGCCGCAGCGATTTCCAGTGACAGCTTGAATCCTCAATCGACTTATGGAAATGCGTATCCGATAATGGACCGACTCCTTCTCCTCAACAATACGGCTGATCGAGCCTTAAAGCTTTATAAGTTCCTCGATCGTCAACGGCGTATTTCGCCCATGGGCCGTGGTATTGCGGGACGTTCTCTGTTAGAAGACGAAGGGGAACGGGTCGAGCAGTTCGACTTCGCGAAGACGATTGGACACAAGCATGGTCTAAGCGGCTACTTTTGTTCTCCAAAGATTCGCCGTTTGCTGAAGCAGCAACTCTTCTGGATGGACGATGATGGAGCGATCACCGAAACTGTTGATTCTCGGAGCGCATCCCGATGATGCCGAGTTTCATGCCGGTGCCCTGTCAATCCGTTATCGGGAACAGGGCTATTCGGTACGTTGGGTTTCCGCGACGAACGGTCAGTCTGGGCATCACACCGAGCCGGCCGATGTTCTCGTCCCTCGTCGTCGGGCAGAAGCCGCTCTATCGGCCCAACTGATTGGTGCCGAATGCGAAGTCTGGGATTTTCATGATGGTAGTCTTCAGCCAGATCTGGATTTGCGACACGCCATCATCCGAGAAATCCGAGCCTATCAGCCTGACCTTGTCCTGACTCACCGGCCCTGGGACTATCATCCGGATCATCGTGCTTTGGGACAGGCCGTTCAGGACGCCTGCTATCTGGTCACCGTGCCGAGAGTCTTGCCTGACTGTCCCGCGGTCGCCCATGATCCGGTAGTGGCTTATATGGTTGACCTCTTTCAGCGCCCCACGCCTTTTCATGCGGACTTTGTTTTGGATGGAACCGGTGAACTCGAGTGTGTTTTGGAATTATTGGCCTGCCATGCTTCTCAGGTTTTCGAGTTCCTTCCGTTTAGCTTCGGATCCGACGAACCCGTCCCCGATCGACCGGACGATCGAAAACGTTGGCTTTCAAAGTGGTTTCAGCAATCGATTCAAAGGCGGGTGGAGACCTTCGCCCCACTCCTCGATCGACCTGGTGCGAAACTCGTTGAGGCCTACGAAGTGAGTGAGTATGCCTCGCAATCGAACCCCAAAGAATTGGCAATCCTCTTTCCCGGTTGCCAGAAAACTCAACTATAGACCGTCCGGGATCCTTATTTTGTTATGGATTTCCCCCTTGCTAGGGGTGGTTGGGTCGCACTTTCTGGAAAGCGTTCGGAAACTGCACAAAGTTTCAAAAAAGACCGGTAAAATGTATCGCTTTGTAATAAAAATGCCACAACTTTCGACGATTCGTGTGGTTAAAAGTGCGGTTGCGACCGTTGCCAAGGTGTAATCGCTACAAGGCGGGACGTTCCGACTGAATAGCGCGTTGTCGATTAATTGGATGAGCTTCATCGCTTGCTCACGGTCGAAGGCTTCGCGGGCTAGGTAAAAAAGATAACGATTGTTTGATTCGATACAGCAAAGGTTGATGGAAATGAAACGATTTGCATTTGTTGCGACATTCGCGATGGCACTGTGCTTGCTCGCTCAGGCGACCAGCATGGCACAACCCGGTGGTCGCGGTGGCGCCGGTGGACGAGGTGGATTTGGCGGTTTCGGCGGAGGTGGTCAACGTGGTGGCGGCCTCACTCAGCTTGTGATGAATGAAGCGATTCAGAAAGAGATCGAGCTGGAAGACTTCCAACTCGAGGGCATTGAACTGGCAATGGAGGAGCTGGAACGGCCTCAGTTGGACTTCCGGGGACTGCGAGAACTGGATGAAGACGAGCGTCGAGAGAAGATGACCGAGTTCCGAGAGACGATGACAGAGTTTTCGAAGAAACAAGAGGAAGCGATTGCCGATGTTCTTTCCGAAGACCAGATCAAGAGGGTTCGGGAGATCGAGGTTCAGATTGCTGGCGTTCGCGCCGTTCAAATTCCCCGAGTCGAAGAGGAACTGGACCTGACCAAGACACAGAAGGAAAAGGTTCAGGAAGTATTTGAAGATATGCAATCTGAAATGAGAGAGATGTTCGGCAATTTTCGTGGTGGACAACGAGGCGGTGGACAAGGAGGCGGCCGACCGAACTTCGAGGAGATGCGGGAGAAAATGACCGAACTCAACGAAGGGCTCGAAGAAAAGGTCATGGATGTCTTGTCCTCCAAGCAACGCAGTAAGTTGAAGAAGCTCAAAGGCGACGAGTTCGATGTTGAGCAGCTACGTGGAGGTCGCGGCGGCCGCGGCGGTCGTGGTGGCGAGGGTGAACGCGGAGGTCGCGGTGGCCAAGGAGAACGCGGTGGTCGAGGTGGCGATGACGGCGGAGAGGATTTTTAATCTTCTCGCTGTGCTGAACAGATTTTAAAAAACAGGGTGCGACTTTTGTCAGCACCCTGTTTTTATGCGCCCGGGCGATGGAGCCTCAACCATGAGTTGTACATTGAACATCCGAGTATACTTTCCCCCCAACAGCCCAATCGCTTCAATATTCAGAAACGCCACCTCCTGGGCCCGCTGACATAGGGGTTGCCTTTGATCAGATAACGCAGCATGAGATCTTGACCTGATGTGACGCCAATCCGCTCCGAAATTCGGAGTGGCAAGTCTCCTGCCGTCAGATCAGATTCTTGAATCCAAAGCCTTTGTGCGGAGGTGAGGTCATGACCATCCCACTCGCGCGTCACATTCATTGCTTCGCATAATCGTCCGGGGCCTGTTGTCAATTCTCGCTTTCCCGAACGACCCCTGCGTCTGGTGGTCATCAGGTCAATGCCGCACCTTGGCTCAAGAGCTCGAATCAGTACGGCGCTGCCGAGACCCTCTTCGTCAGTCACGACATTTAAACAGGAACTTCCATGGATCACATAGACATAAGCGCGACCCGCAGGGCCAAACATGGATTTGTTTTTTCGATTGAGTCCGACCGCGGCATGGCAGGCGGGGTCATGGGCAGCAAGATAGGCTTCCGTCTCAACAATTAATCCCCCGGTGAGCCGCTCGCCTTCCTCTCGAAGCAACCACTTGCCCAGCAGTGCGGGGGCAACGTCTCGAGGATCACGTGCAAAGAATCCAACGGGGATCCCAACGCTCTCCATAGGGATCGTACAGGTCCGGGGCAATGATTCCGAGCATGGAGTGGAGGCTGATTTACCCATCATGCTCCGGTTCACCGCCCATCAAGATCTTCCTGGGCCGATCCCACAGAAGTGTTTTGAGTGATTCTTGAGTCAGATTCTGCTTGAGTTCGTCAAAACCCTGCCATCTTGAGTCAAGGCTTGTGGGGCCATGTGAGTCACTCGCAAGGATGTAGTAAACGCCACGATCCAGCAGTTGTCCGGCTCGAGCTTTGACCTCGGGTCGCGAATCGTCGGCAAAGCTTTTGAAATTGCCCTGAAGCAGGATACCGCGGCCGAGAAGTTCAGTAATTTTGGCTTCCCACTCCGAGTCACCCAGAAGCATGCGTTCAGGATGAGCAAGAATCGGGACGTAGTTTTGTGCGAGCAGCCAGTCGAGGCTTCTGTCCAGAAAAGCATGCCATTGTCGCTCCCATGTATCAAATAACACGAAGCGACTCTCACCCAGCACCGGGACCGTGAATTCCTTCCACCACTCAATCGAATCTTTGACCAATCGGAATTCGCCTCCCCCGTAGATTTCAATCTCAATCCCGGAGTCCAGAACCGATTGCTTGAGTGCCGCGACCCGTAAATCGAGATTTCGTGGAGTGTTCTGCCGATAACGCGGGAGCCCCATATGAGGCGTGCACGCAACGGCTTGGCAGCCAGCATTCGAAAGTGCCTGAAGGCACGCAAGGCTCTCAGACAAGTCAACACAGCCGTCGTCTACACCCGGGAGTAGATGAGAATGGAGATCGTAATACTTCAAGCCAACGTGGTACTTTCATTAAAACGAGGGTGGAATCATCTTGTTCACGTCGGGTCGCCAGAGAAGGATCAGAACTTGCGAAGCTCGCGTTTGTTTTCCAGTCGCTCCTCTTGCTTCAGGTCCAGATCAACAAGGCGCCAGTCGCCTTCCGATGGGCGAACTTTAAATATTCCGAGATACTGGTTTTTCCGGCGGTGAATATGCCCCCAGTGCTCAATCGTTCCAGAAACGTTCCAACGACACTCCACGAGGTAAGCAGGAGGGCTCGCCTCGTGCTCCATGAAGTCCAACGCGGGAGTGACATCAAGAAACTCAATGTCATCCACCAGAGCGACTGCCCCGCCCTGCTCTTGGACCTCAAGGCCATTGCGGATTTCCAAATAGACGTCGCTTAAAAGCTCGCCCGTCACACTTTGCGCCAGACAATCATAGACCTCTTCATTGTCACGATAATCAAAGGCGCGATAGACGTTGGAGAGCAGTGTCTTGAAAACATTCTCTTGTTGGCTTTCAGAAATCGAAGGAGGCTTGTCCCATGGAATGGGTAACCAAAGATTGGGCGAGAAACAGATGACCATGGCTGGAAGCAGTGCGGCTATGCCTGAACCCAACGCCATGGATCGACGTGCACGACACGCCGGAATGAAGGCCAGCATTCCCAACCACCCGAGAATGATGATTGCCGCGAGCCAAGGATAAAACTTTTGGGGGGGAAGGTCAGCAGCGATCGGTCCAAGATCCTGTTGGTCTTTCTGCTCTGGATTGAGCCAGGCGAAGGTGTTTTCCTCCTTGAATCGAGAAAATTCGAATTTGCTACTTTCTCCAGGTGTGAAAACCACCGTCTCGACCTTGCGAATGTCACTGGTGAATTTGGTCCACGTCAATTCCACGCGGTTTGGTTCCCCTTTGCAGGGGTAGGCCAGGATGATCCCTACTCGCCCGCTTGCCATGCTCACATCACGGGGTTCTGCTCGCTGCGCAAAGTCCTTGAGGCTGAGGCCGTAGAAATCGATTCGGTCGGCAATGGGAGCCACATCGATCCCATCAATTTTGATCGGATTGCCTTCTGCGTAGTATTGCTCAATCAGAGCTCGCGCCGTTTCCTGTTCCGCGATTGTCAAGAAGTCCGGGTCGGCCCGGGGGATCTCGAAAATTCTCGCGAGTGTGCCAAGTGGGATCAGAATCTCGTGCCGCACCTCGCGTCGCGTGATGTACAGGAATGAATAGACACTGTCGTAACTGGTGATGCCCAGTGTGGCTTCACGATCCCGGTTCAGCCATTTTTCGATTTCTTCTTCGGATGCTTCCAGTCCGGGCTGCCCCGCGCTCCAGTCGAATCGAACCGTATAAGGGTCACCGGGTCTCAGGATGGATGTGGACAGGTTGGCTTGGCCTTCCTGCCGAACCACAAGTCGTAGCTCGGACCGGAAAACAAAGTTGGCGTCGACGATATCCTGAACAATGGTCAGGTATTCGGGTGCCTCACTCAAATCGAATTCCAGATCGTAGTCGATTGTGTGGTCCATCAACTTATCGACACTCCAGCCCTTCTCGTCTATCCCGAGAGCTGAAACTTCAACCACCCGCGAGGGCAACGGTTGTCCATCCGCATTCAGGATTTTTACTCGATCAAGAAGAAATTGCTTGTGCGCCATTCGAGCGGGTTCAAGATCGGCGGAATAGAGGCGATCCTCGTCGTCGGGCTCCATTTCATGGAATAGATAAAGGTCTTCGACGAAAATGGTGAGCCTGGCCGAGACGCGACTTTTGGAAACGTAAAACGTTCCGGTGACTTGAGAAAAGGGATGAACTTCGCGGCAGGTGGCGGTTCCGTGGAGCAAGACTCCATAGAGGAGGGTGAAATATAATGAAGTCAAAAGCCACGTTTTTTTGGGTTGGGGCATCATCGTTGCCTTGTTCATAGCCTTGGAGACTGAGAAGATCGCAATTACCTATTATTGTGGGCTTTGTTCAGTAAAAAAAGGCGTTGGAACCCGACACAAAAAAGCCCTGACCTTATCGATCAGGGTGCCTGTGCCGCTGCAAGGTTGCGAATGAACGAGAATGGGTCCGCGAGGCGTTGCTTCAAATCCCGGATCCTGATGTTTTTCCGACGACACAGCCATCTTCAACGCGATAGGTTGCAGTCCCATTCTTTTGCGTTCATCCGTCCAGTGTTTTGCCGTCAAAGAGGCTTTGGAACCCGTCATCTGCCTGAGCGAATGTGTGTCCAAAAGTTATCAGAATGGGAGTCAAAACGAGGGAGCGTAGCATGGAAAGTCTCCGGGGGAGCGTGTGGTGAGTCCGAGATTCTCAGGCGAAAGCGCGGGTTGGGTCATCAGGGATTATGAATCCGCTTCGCGTCGTCGTCTCAATCGCGTGACGGCCCGTTTTGCAACTTCATCAACGACTGCGCCAATCAGAAGCACGATGCCGACCAGTGCGAATTCAAGGTCATCGGAGATGCCAAGGAAGTTGGATGCTTTGAAAAGAAGGCGAAGCACGGCGGTGCCAAGCAGAACACCCACAATGAGGCCCTCTCCCCCCGTGAGCGCGAAGCCACCGAGGACCGCTGCCGCGATGGCATAGAGTTCATAAAAATTACCAAAACTTGCCGCCTGAACCGAGTTGGCATCAATGGCCAACAGGACACCACCGATGCTGGCAAGTGTGGAGCATAAAATGTAGGCGAGTATTTTCATTCGATCGGTACGAATGCCGCTGTACTGTGCGGCTTGTTCGTTGCGCCCGATGGCTTGAAGGTATCGGCCATAGATCGTGCCGTGCAGGAAAAGCGAGAAAACGGCGGTCAGAGCCAGCAGAATGAGAAATGAGGAGGGGATGTCGTAGGATTTGCCAAAAATTGGAATGGGAAATGGGATTTCGGTCGAGATGATTTTTGTCAAACCTTCGAGGTGTTCACCAAACCCCAAGGATCTTGTTCCCGCAATCCAACGTCCGGCTCCACGGTAGATTAAAAGGCCACAGAGCGTGACCACGAACGGTTGAAGTTTGAGCTTGGTGATCAGAAGCCCGTGAGCGAGCCCGAGAAACGAACACAGGGCGATTGCCAGTAGAATCGCCGACCCGGGTGAAAAATCTTTTTCCTGCAGGAGAAAAGTCACTAGGGTTCCTGTGAGCCCAACAATCGATCCAATGGAAAGGTCGATGCCTCCGGTCATGATGACCAACGCCGCACCAATGCCAAGGATTCCAAACAGGCCAATTTTGACCTGCAGGGTTTCCATACTGTACGGTTCGATAAACTTGGGGTTCTGAAGTGCCGTGATGACGAACACCAGCAGAAATAGACTCAATATACCGAGCAGCTTTTTCATGAAACCGCAGACTCACTGGACAAAGTTGAGGACTCACTGAGAGACTGGCCAGTTGCCAGTCGCATGACCGATTCTTCGGACAATTCGTTCTTCGATAGCTCCCCTAGGATCGCGCCTTCGTGCATCACCAAGACACGATCGGACACTCCGAGTATTTCTTCCATTTCGCTGCTGACGAACAGGACCGCCATCCCTTCCTTGGCCGAACGATCCATCAGTTGGTAAATTTCTTCTTTTGCACCGATGTCGATGCCGCGGGTTGGTTCATCAAGCAGAAGAACTTTCGGGCCCAGTTCAAGCCATTTTCCGAGGACGACCTTTTGCTGATTGCCACCGGAGAGGAACTCCAGCATCTGGTGTCGTGAGGGGGTTTTAACATTGAGTTCCTGAATCACATTTTCGGCCGTGGATTTCTCTTCGTGAAAGTTGATGAAGCATCTTCCTTTGACTTTCTGGTCCAAGCCCGGAAGTGAGCTGTTGAAATCCACGGGCCAAGTGAGAACGATGCCTTCGGCCTTGCGATCCTCTGGCACGAGCGCCAAGCCAGCCTCAATCGCCTGTTTGGGGTGAGTGAAAGAGGTGATTTTGCCAGCAACTTCGACCGATCCGGCAACCTTTGGGTCGATGCCAAACAAAACGCGAAGCATTTCAGTGCGTCCTGCCCCTACAAGGCCTGCGATACCAACAATCTCGCCTTTGCGGATCGAAAACGAGACTTTTTCCGATGGAAACGCTCGGGTGGTCAGCTCTGTGACTTTCAGGACCGTATCGCCTGGTGAGTGGGACTGTCTCGAAAAGTGGCTCGAAATATCGCGGCCCACCATCAGTTCGACCATGCGTTCGTGTGTCACATCCTCTCGATTCAATTCACCCGAGTTTTCGCCATCACGAAAAACCATAACTCGGTCCGCAAGCTTTCTGACCTCACCGAGGCGATGAGAAATGTAAATGATGGCCACGCCCTGATTTTTCAGGTCCTCAACGACTTCGAACAGGCGTTCCGCTTCGCGACTCGAAAGGGATGAGGTCGGCTCGTCCATGATGATGACCCGAGCATTCATGGATAACGCTTTGGCGATTTCCACCAGCTGACGCTGACCAATGGAGAGGCGAGAAACGCTGACGTCGGGCGAAAAGTTCAAGCCAACTCGTTCGAGAACCGTTGCGGATTCCTGCCGTATTTTGGCCCGATCGATCCAGCCAAAGCGACGTGGCTCCCGCCCCAGAAAGATGTTCGCGCCAATATTGAGGTTGTCCGCGAGATTCAACTCTTGATGAATCAACGCAATTCCCAAGTTCATGGCATCCTGAACCGAACGGATGGACGTGGCATCGCCACGCCATCTGATTTCGCCTTCATCGGGTTGCTGGATTCCAGCAAGAATTTTCATCAACGTACTTTTGCCTGCCCCGTTTTCACCAATCAGCGCGAGGGCTTCGCCCTCCGCGACTGACAGAGAGACGTTTTTGAGCGCTACGACGCCGGGAAAGCGTTTCGTGACGGCGCGAGCTTCGAGCAGAGAAGACGTCATGAGTTCTGGTTCGCGATTCGCGAGGGCTATTGAGGAGGTTCTTCGCCGAGTTTCTGATTCAGGTCTGTCCAGAACTCCATCACATTTTCGCTCCGAATCTGTCGAGCTGGGATATAGACGACAGGGTCTTCGGGAAGGTCTCCCGTGTTGCCGCTGGCAAGCTTATACAGTACCTCTACGGACATTCGGCCGTACTCATAGGGGTTTTGGACCACGGTGCCGTACATTTCACCATCTCGAATTGCTGATAATGTATCGGCGTCCTCATCAAAAGCCACAATTTGGACATCTTCCAGTCGTCCGGCATCTTTGGCCGCAGCAAGAAGGGCGGGCGGGTTATACGCAAAAAGCCCGACCATGCATTTCAACTCAGGGTACTGAACGAGCGCGTCTTGAGCTTGTTCTTTTGCTCGGACGGTATCAAAGCCGTCAGTTTTTGTTGCGACGATCGTGTACTTGTCACCCTTGATGACCCCATCTTGATCGTCGTAGTAATCCTCTTGTCGTTCCCGATCCAGAAGTTCATCGATCACGCCTTGTCGACGCAACTTCGCGTTCAACTGCTCGAGGCGACCGACCGTGATGAGAATCTCGCCTCCATCTGGAATGGCCTCTTTGATCAGTTGCCCGCAGAGGCGTCCAGCATCGTAGTTATCCATGCCCACGTAATAGCGACGGTTGGATTTTGGAGCGTCAGAGTCATGCGTGATCAACAGCGTATTTTCACCCAACTTGTTCAGGAAAGTGGTTTGGTTTTCTGGATCAATCGGGCTGACCGCAATGCCATCGATACCTTGGCTGAGCAAGTCTTCAAGGGTCTCCTTTTGATCCAACGCGCCATCCGGCATGCGCACTTCAACTTCGCAGGAAAACTCTTTGGCTCCGGCGTCCGCGCCAGCTTTCGCAACATCCCAAAATGAGGCGATTCCATTGGTGACGTAAGCCAGTTTGATGGATGTCTCTGTTTGGGCAGCGCCTGGATTCTCAGAATCGGAGGAGGATCCGCCACATCCAATAACGGCAATAAGAATTGCCAGGCCCAAAAGGTGCGTGAGCGGCTTGTTCGAAGACATTCGAGGGAACCTCCAAGTGCGAGCAATGTTTGGATTTTGGGCCATTAAGGCCTGAGTATGGGGACCATTACGACGAGGGACCAATTCGACATGCAGTCCTGCACCTAGGTGACCTTGCTGTGAGCAGAGGACAGCGCATGGTACGAGCAACAAAAGCCTCGAGAACCGTCGCGAAATCGATCGTCGTTCATGGTTTCGGGTGGCACGAAACCGCTTTCCGAAACTCGATCATGCGAACTTCGAAACGGGCAAACTTCCTCGACTTCAGGCGCGAATGTGCCAAGACGTCGACAACGCTTGTTCGGGCGATGGCCAACTCCAGTAACCGGCGGCCATTTTAGTTTTACCCCAATCGCTCAACAAGTGTTTCCTGCCCTGAACTACGGTGAATCACCAAGTTCTAGAGGTTGGCCGCCAGTCTTGGTCCCTCCATTCTTGTGCCGTATGGTGCTGGGAGCATCGGCGATTGGATGGGATTAAAGAGGATGTTGATGGAAAAGTCGGCAAACTCGACTCAAGTTGCCAATTTGTTTGGCCGATGCTCGACGAGTGGGGAACAAGAGCAACATTCCCTCATGATGGTTATTGTGTTTGAGTCTGTGAGGTTGGTCGTGCTTGAGAAGGAGTTGGGACGTGGCAGACGCGATTGTGCGAAAGCAATTGGGCGAATGGCAACTCCAACGCTGTCTTGGCCATTCTCACTGCTCCGAAGTCTATCTCGCGACCCATCGGTCCGAGTTTGACGGGACGTCCCAATCCTATGTGGTAAAAGTGGCCACCTCGCATGCCTCGAAGTGGTCCCGATTGACGCTGCGTCAGGAGAGACGCGTGCTTTCCAAGTTGGCTCACCCCAACATTGTCAGCTTGCTCGGCTCGGGTACCGAGAGAGGGGTCGACTTTCTGGTGTTGCCCTATCTCGACGGGGTCTTGGCTCCGGGAGGCTCGCAACCCCGGATCGCACCCGCTCAGTATGGTCGGCTCGCATGGATCACACGCCAGATGGTCTCGGGTCTACGTGCCATTCACGAAGAGGGATGGTGCCATGGGGATTTAAAACCGGATCATCTTTCGATTGATCGTCATTTCCATGTCACACTGCTTGATTTTGGGATGGCACTTCCCCTATTTCAGCGGACCTCGGACATGTTTTCAGATTGGATTGAATCGGAGGCCGTGGACGATGCGAAATGCAGCGATGTTCCGGTGTGGGGTTCTCCGGTCTACATGCCTCCAGAGGCATTTCTGAAAAATGCTCTGATCGAACCCTCGCGAGATGTTTACTCTCTCGGTTGCATGCTCTACCTCTGGATAACCGGGCAGAGGCCTTTTTATGCCAAGTCACTTTCAGATTGGAAAAAATCGCATCTCAGTCAACGCCCGAAAGACCCTCAGGTTTGGGTTCCGGAACTGCCAGATCAAATCGCAAAAATCCTGATGGACATGTTGGCAAAACATCCTTCTCGCCGTCCTGGGCTATCCGAGATTGAGGAGGCATTTGCAAGGCTGGAGGTCGAGAGTTTCGGCGACTGGTTGCCTGCTGAGACTGTAGGGAGAGTGGCCTGACCGTCAGATCATGTCTTGGCGGCGTTTTGTGCGCCGAGAAGCTTCTCTGCCCTCTTTACTGGCCCCGTAAATGATCAGCCGGTGACTTGCGATTTGAAAGTCGTACTGCTGTGCAATCTTCTCAATTAACTCAACAAGTTCACGGTTGTGAAATTCGATGAGCTTTCCTGACTTGTCGCAGTAGAAATGGTCGTGAGCAGGATAGCCATAGTCGTGTTCGTAGACCGAACGGCCGTCCAGTTCAAACCGTCTCAACAACCCCGCTTCGACAAATTCGTTGAGCGTGCGATAAACGGTAGGGCGACTCACGTGCCCAGCTTCTCCGCGCTTGGGGAGTTGTTCAATCAATTCGTCAACGTCGAAGTGTTGATGTCGCTCAAAAACATGCTGGAGCAATACTTTCCGCTGCTCCGTCATTCTCATGCCTCGGATTTGCAAAAATTCTTCGAATCTCTCCTGAGGCGTTGAGGAGACATGGACCGATCCGAGAGATTCGTCGCTAGGCTGGCTCACAGTGTTAGGCTTGCTCACAGTAAAACAATCAAAAAAGGTCGAGCGGATAAACAAATGGCCCCGCCATTGGCCACTACGATAAATGTAACATAAAAATGTTGGGGTGGACTCTGAATTGGTTTCGAAACTATCCCGGAAGCCAGGGATTTAAACGCCCACTCAAGTTTCGACGGACTCCTCTTCGAGATCTCTGAGGTACTCAAACGTATAAATGCCCTTGTTACAGCCCTTTGAGAAAGAGATCGTGTATGCGTAGTTTCCAACGGGCGTCATGCTCATCACCGAAACAGGTTCCGGCCGGACCGACCCCACAATCTTGAGTGGCGATTCGGTTGCCGTCGGCGTCTCCTTCTTTTCTCGACATGTCGCGCACGGGCACGCATCAAGTAACATTTTTGGGGGAAGCATTTGACTGTGGCCGTCTGACCACCTAATGAGAAGATGGCCTTCGGAAGTCCGTTCGAGTCCCTTGGGGACCGGCGTAAGATCAGACATAAGGGCCCCTGATCAATTTAAGAAAACGGTGAGAACCAATAACAACGGCGGGCATCAATCTCGCGCTGACTCCGACTTCACAATTCGCTTGGAATGACCATCGCCTGGAATGACCATTGTGTGTCCAGACAGCACTAATGGTCGTGGTTGTGAGGTTCAATCTTCTTGGTGTACTGCGTCCCATCAATTTCGACGGATACATCGACACCCAAGCCTAAGGCGACGATCAGGGCTCCATCTCTGGTCTCGAATGCGGATGCTTTTCCTTCCTCATCCGGTGAAACGGCCGCCAGCGTGAACACTTGCGGCTCCTGACCCGCATTCGAAGTCAGCGAGAGGGACTCTGCAGCCACGGCAACCGCCTCTTTCTGGCTCTCGTCGAGGATGACGATTTTTACAAGCTGAGCTGTATCGTCGTGGATCCATTCAAAAGTGTAGCCAGGTTGGTCAAATGTTTCGGTGTGACCCCCGTTAGGGCCTGCTGGCCCATGGTCGTGCTCGTGATCGTGATCATGAGCGTCGGCTTCGCCCGTTGTATTTCCCGTGTCAGTTGAGGTTTGGCAACCTGCAAAAGCAAAGCAAAGGAGTGCTACTGAAACGATGCCGGTAAATACTCGACTCATAGGGATGTCCTCTGTTTTCGTTCAAAACTTCAAGGAGTGATGCGTTGGTTTCCGCGACGTGACTTATATGGTGTTGCCTTTTCAGGCGGTTTTGCTGTCGAAAACCTTTTCCAGCCAACGCTCGACTATTTACTCTCACTTGGAATAACCGCGAAACTTACATATTTTTCACGACGAGGTGAGCGGCGCCAAGACGAGACACGTTCGACTTCCATTAAAATACCCTCGCTGGGCCCCATTGGACTCACTTTGCCTGCCGCGTCGTTGGTGGGAAGCCGATGCCGTGACCTTTCTCTAAGCGATCTGCAAGGTTTCGGAAGCCCATGGTTCCGGAACCGTCGAACGGTTTATTGAGTATGATGGGGCCGTTACTTCACGTTCTCTCATGACCCATTTCGAAGAGTTCCGCAGATGTTGCACCCAGTAAACGACGCCGCTTGTAGTTCGGAACGATTTGCATCGATGCGATGTCGATTATCGACACGTGAAGACGAATCTTTTCGACATCGGATGATCGTGTTCGGAATCCTAACGGTTCTGGCGGGTATGCCCTCGTTCCTCTGCGCCGAGGATCGCCTGACCGGACGGGCTTTCGGGACCAGAAGCGAAGTGATTGCGAAGCATGGTATGGTGGCTACCAGCCAGCCGTTGGCCACGCAAATTGCCATGGACATTTTGCGGCGAGGGGGCAGCGCCGTCGATGCTGCCATCGCAGCAAACGCTGCATTGGGACTGATGGAGCCAACCGGTTGTGGCATGGGGGGAGACTTGTTTGCCATCGTCTGGGATGCAAAAACCGGGAAACTGCATGGCTTGAACGCAAGCGGGCGATCACCACAGTCACTGACCATTGAGGAATTTGAACGCCTTTCCCTCAAGACCATTCCGGCGACGGGGCCCTTGCCGATCACGGTACCAGGGTGTGTGGATGGTTGGTTCGAATTGCACAGGAAATTTGGTCGTCTACCGATGGCGGACGTGCTGGAGCCGGCGGCCAAATACGCGGAAGAGGGGTTCCCCCTGAGCGAGGTGATCGCGTGGGCTTGGAAGCGAGGCGGAGAAAAATTGAAAGACCAACCTGGGTTTGCTGAAGTCTTCATGCCGGAAGGTCGAGCACCCGGGAAAGGTGAGGTTTTTCGCAATCCGGCATTGGCGAAAACTCTTCGAACTCTGGGACATAAAGGACGTGATGAGTTCTACCGTGGTGAGATGGCGAAGGCCATCGCCAAGTTCGTTCAAGATCAGGAAGGGTTTCTTGGGTACGAAGATCTTGCTCAACATCAGAGTGAGTGGGTGGAGCCCGTCGCGACCGACTATCGCGGTTACCAACTTTGGGAATTGCCTCCCAATGGCCAGGGAATTGCCGCGTTGCAAATTTTAAATGTTCTCGAAGGTTATGACCTGAAATCCGCCGGTTTCGGAAGTCCCATGCATCTCCACCTGTTTCTGGAGGCCAAAAAGCTCGCCTTTGAGGATCGCGCACGATTTTACGCCGATCCAGATTTTCATAAGTTGCCGGTTCCGACGCTGATTTCGAAAGAGTACGCCAACGAGCGTCGCGAGCTGATTGATCTTGATATCGCAGCAAAGACCTTTGATGCCGGTAAAATAGAACTCAATGAAGGGGATACGATTTACCTGACCGTCGCCGACAAAGATCGAAACATGGTTTCTTTGATTCAGAGCAATTACCGCGGATTCGGTTCAGGCCTCTGTCCTCCGGGACTCGGATTCTGCCTGCAGGATCGGGGGCAATTATTCGCTTTGGAAAAGGATCACGTGAACGCTCTCGAACCCCGCAAACGACCGTTTCATACCATCATCCCGGCGTTCGTCACTCGGCACGGGAAACCTTACATGAGTTTTGGCGTCATGGGGGGGGCAACGCAGCCTCAGGGGCATGCCCAGATCCTGATCAACATGATTGACTTCGGAATGAATCTTCAGGAAGCGGGGGATGCACCCCGAATTGTCCATACCGGATCGTCTCAGCCCACCGGTGAAAAAATGGAAGATGGAGGGACTGTTCATCTCGAGCAGGGTTTTTCGATTGAAACCCGTCGTGAACTTCTCTTGAAGGGGCATCGGCTTCAGGAGAAGCTGGGTGTCTACGGAGGCTATCAGGCGATCCTCTATGACGCCGATCATGACGTCTATTATGGAGCAAGCGACTCCCGGAAAGATGGCGCGGCCGCCGGTTATTGAGTCTGCATGCAAGGGT
Organism: Pirellulaceae bacterium; assembly: GCA_022448315.1. Taxonomy (GTDB): domain Bacteria; phylum Planctomycetota; class Planctomycetia; order Pirellulales; family Pirellulaceae. The sequence goes on from JAKVCA010000015.1 coordinate 224,128, forward strand.
CAGGTCGTCCACGCTGCCAAGGCAAGGAATGTAAACCACAACACGACGAGCGTCCCGAGAATCATGGTCAACGTCTTGTGCCGCTGTGGAGGATTTACCGAACGCGTGGCGTGACTCGTTGAGGGAGGTTGGGCTACCTCCTCGGGGTGACACTCGGCAGAGGGGTCGGTTTTGGGTCTCATCGATTGTGGGGGTTGGCGACGTTTTCGATTAGCCATGACGTGACTCGAAAGATCGTATTGGGAGTGTTCGTGGGTGGTTGTCGCGGGGCACCAGGTTATCGCTCGGCGAGGCACCAGGTTATCGCTCGGCGGAGGTCATTCCTGACGATCTTTACTCGTCAGCGGCGAAGTCGAAATTCTTGAGGAACACCGTTTCAAAGTCGTACACGGCATCAAAATGTTCGCGAAGATCGTCCTCGCTTTTTCGCATCCAACCGATGGAAATCAAGTTGTAGACCACGTTGCCAAAATCGCCGGTCGCATTGAGCCCCCATTGGTTCAGGACGGTCTTCGAAAGGTAGCCGTATTGGCTCAGGGCGTAGAGTCGGATGGCCTCACAGAGTTCCTGTCCGGTTAGATGACGTTCCGGTCGTTGCGACGCTTCAGCAGAATGCTGTGACGCCGCGTTGGTTGCATTGTCTGTGCCCATGTCCAAGTCGTCTTGTGCGAATGACAATGCGTCTCGGACGAACTGGTAAGCTTCGAGCGGATACCTCGTATCCTCTTTAAGCAAGCGGTAAAGCGGGTAGATCTCGTCATTCATGAGTGATTCATACTGAGGGTGAGCGCCAAATGTCTTGGAACAGAAAAGCTTGGAACAGAAAAGCCAGAGGTAAGCTCCGTAAAGGGCCGACTCTCTGCCGGGCTCAAGAGGGATTCGGCTCGTCGTTTCCCTCTGCTTTGGGTGGAGCGGGGCCCTCTTTCCTTTGAGATTGCACAGACGATTTGCCAGGCGGTTTCGAGTTTCCTTTTTTTTGATTCGCGGGAGGCGTGTCTCCGCCTGAGCTGCTTTCGTGATCGCGATCGGCGTCTTTTGGTCTTCGTCTTCCTCGTCCGCCACTTCGATTCGAGCCGCGGCGAATGATGGAAAGAACCTCTGAGGCATGGACCAAGCGACGCCGGTGGTCTTCCGTTTCAACAAGGAGTTGTTCGGTCAGAACCTCCTGATTCAACACGCGACACTGCCCCTCGCGGGTCAGAATGTCGGAGCCGATGGGTGGAAGCTGCTTGTAGATTTCCTCATAGGTGTCGTACTCATACCTGAGGCAACATTTAAGTCGGCCGCATCGCCCCGAAATTTTATTTGGGTCAAGCGTGGCTTTCTGAATCTTCGCCATCTTCATGGATACCGGCGGCATTTTGCTCAGATGGGTGTTGCAGCAGACCGGTTTGCCACAGTCACCATAATCCGCCAAAAGTTTAGCTTCGTCCCGTACACCAATCTGTCGCATCTCAATTCGGGTCTGCAGGTCGGAGGCCAAGAGGCGAACCAGTTCCCGGAAATCAACACGCTGTTCAGCAAGGTAATAAACAATGATCCGTTCACCGCCGAAAAGTTGCTCGACATCAACCAGTTGCATCTCCAGTTTCAAGTCCCGGATGTGTTGCCGGCAAACTTTGAAGACCTCGTCTCTGCGCGTCTCAATATGAGCCAGTTCGTGCTGGTCATCGTCCGACAACGAACGCAGGATCTGTCCCTGCTCGGGTTCATCAAGGTGGCTCAACGCATCTTCGGTCGCCTCGCATAAGACATCACCGATTTCCATGCCGCGTTTGGTACGAGCGATCACGCGATCGCCCCGCGTCAAAGCGTTGATGCGTGAAGTCATCACTCCAAGTTGTCGCATCGATCCGTAGCGGACCACAAATTTGGACATAGGATGGAACGAGGTCTTTGATAAAGGTCTTCAGCTTTGCCCTTGTCGATCTACGATGGATTGGATGGGGCGGCCAAAGTCGTTAAAAAAATGACTAACTGAGTTGTCTTAAGGGGGGCAATCCAAGAGCGTATTCGTAACTTGACTCAGAGTACCAACCCGCTTTCAGGGTTCCATTTCCCGCGATGTTGTCTTTGGACGTTGCAGGAAACCTGAGCAACTCATCGCCGTTGGCACCCCTTACCACGGCAAAACAGTATACCTTGGTACTTGAGGGGGTGAAACAAGCGTTTTGCTCCAGCCGTTGGGTTCGCCCGACTGCACCGCGACCGATCCCGGTGACCCTGCAATATTCTTATTTCAAGAGAAAGTGCGGTTTGATGAAACGCCCAATAATGCATCGGCGGTTTTTCGCATGTTGGCTCGTCGTGAATGCGATGGCTGGTCTGATGGTGGGCTCGCTCGCCGGTGGGCAGGCTATGGGGCAAGCGGATCAACCTGTGGACTCAAAGTCGACCCGGGAGATTGTCGTCGAGCTGCCGGGGGACGTTACGGAAACCGCTTTGAATGGTCGTTTATTCGTCTTCATGACCCAACGTGGCGGCATTCCCATGAACGGGCCAAACTGGTTTTCTCCGGAGCCATTCTACGGCCTTGATGTGAAAGGCTGGAAGGCCGGTGAAATGCGGTCTGTTAAAGATGATGCCGATCATTTTCCGGTTCCCTTGTCAGAATTGCCGGCAGGCAAGTATCGCATTCAGGCGTTGCTGGATCAGGACTTTTACTTTCCATCGCCGGCTGATGGCGTGGATAACCGATTCAGTGAGCCGATGGAGGTGGAATTCCAGCAAGGGGAGTCTACCAAGTTGCGTTTGACGCTTGATCGCGTTGTCAAAGCCAAGGCTTGGCCCGACTCTGATCGCGTCAAATTGGTGGAGTACAAAAGCGAATTGTTGAGCAAATTTCATGGTCGTGATGTGCTGGATCGAGTTGCCATCGTTTTACCGGCGAGCTACGCAGAGAATCCTGAACGACGCTATCCAACGCTCTATGAAATTTCAGGATTTGGCGGGACGTTATCCAACATGGCTCGGCGTTACATGCGAGGCGGCCTGGTCTCCAAGGAAGACGGTGAGGCAGAGTTCATTCGGGTCCTGATGACGGGGGAGTGCAAGTGGGGGCACCACGTCTATGCCGATAGCGAGACCAATGGTCCCCGCGGTCAAGCCATGATCGAAGAACTGATCCCGCGTATCGATGAGATGTTCAGGACGGTTTCGGATCCTAGGGCACGTATGGTGGGAGGCCACAGCTCTGGGGGGTGGTCATCGCTTTGGCTGCAGGTGAGGTACCCAGATACTTTCGGCGGGGTCTGGAGCACGTCGCCTGATCCCGTGGATTTTCGAGACTATCAGCAGACCAACCTTTATTCCAACCCACCCGAGAGTATTTACTTTTTTGAGGATGAAGAGAAGAAACCGTTGGCACGTCGAGGCGAGACGCCCATCGTCTGGTATCCGGACTTCGCAAAAATGGATGATTGCTTAAAACGAGGGGGCCAGCTTCGCTCCTTCGAGGCCGTTTTTAGCCCCCGGGGTGACGATGGGGAGCCATTGAGAATGTGGGACCGAGTGACAGGCAAGGTCAATTCAACGGTTGTTGAAGCCTGGAAATCCTACGATATCAGTCTCCAACTCCGAAAAAACTGGGAGGAGCTGTCACCAAAACTTGAGGGGAAGATTCATGTCACGATGGGAGACCTCGACACGTTTTACTTGGAGGGGGCGACGATTCTTCTCAAGCAGGTTCTTGAGGAACTGGGGAGTGACGCCAAGATCGTGATCATTTCCGGGGCAAGCCACGGAAGTTACTTGGGCGATCCTGAATTTCAGCAGAGGCAGCGACGGGAGATGTCTGCCCAATATTTCCGGCACTTTGATGATCAGGGCGCGCTCAAAAAAACACGTTGAGTTGGCCTTGGATGCCAGCGGTGGAAGAGGATTTCCTAGGGGTTGAACATGACGGCTAAAGCCAAAAAGGAGCAAGCAACGCCTTCCTCAAATGGCCTTGCCTCGATGTTCTCTTTGTTCTACAAGAAGGCGTGAAAAGGATTTGGTTCGAGCTAGCAGAAGGGATGCTGCGATGTGGAGTCGTTTCCGTATTTATTTTCTGATCGGTCTTGCGATGGTCTTCGGGATGACTGTGAGTCAGTGGGCAGGCAAACCAGCGATCGCAGTCCAGCAAGAAGATCCTCGCACCGCGGACCTGCGCGATCGACTGATCAGCGGCCTCAAAATCAGAACGACCAGCGAGAGAAAGTTCATCGAGCAGGTACTGCAACGCGTTGAGTCAAACGAGATCCCACAAAAACTGGTCGATTCAGCCTTTTTGTGGGTGCGGTCCAATAAGGCCAATCACGACTACCCGTTTTTCTATTTTGAGCGAGTTCTGCGTATTCGTGGCAAACGGGCCGGGGTCGCCATTCCGCCATTCACCTACCCCACGAAATCTCTGAAAAACGATTAGCGCATAAGAAAGCCCCTTGGCCAATCCGACCCAGGGGCGATCCATCTACGGGTTGCGGCGGAAATTTACTCCTGTCCTTCCTCGAACGCTGCGTCGAAGGCGCGACCACTTGGGGCAAAGTCAATTCGCTTGGTGAACTCGCAGGCCTCACGAGCACCGAACTCTCGATCCATGCCGGAGTCTTCCCACTCGATCGACAGCGGGCCGTTATAGCCAATGTCGTTCAAAGCTCGAATGATCTCTTCGAAGTTGACCGCACCACGGCCAGGCGATCGGAAATCCCAACCGCGACGGTGATCCCCGAAATTGATGTGGCTTGCCAAAATACCACTCCGTCCATTGAGCGTGGTAATGGCATCTTTGACGTGAACGTGGTAGATCCGGTCTGGAAATGCTCGGATAAACTCGACGGGGTCCACTCCCTGCCAGATCAAATGACTGGGGTCGAAATTGAAGCCGAATTCTTCACGATGTCCCAAGGCTTCGAGCGCACGCTCCGCCGTGTAGAGGTCGAATGCAATTTCTGTGGGGTGAACCTCAAGGGCAAACTTAACACCGCATTCGGCGAAGACGTCGAGAATCGGATTGAATCGTTCCGCAAGCAACTCAAAACCGGCGTCAATCATTTTCGGGGGGACCGGTGGGAACGAGTAATTCAAGTGCCAGATGCTGGAGCCTGTAAAACCGTTCACAACGTCGACACCAAATTTCTGGGCAGCGCGAGCGGTGTTCTTGAGTTCTTCAATCGCCCTTTCGTTGACCCCATCAGGATCGCCGTCTCCCCAAACGTACTCGGGAAGAATCGCTTGATGACGTTCGTCGATGTGATCGAGGACAGCTTGTCCTACAAGGTGGGCGCTGATGGCGTGGCATTGGAGTTCGTAACGGTCCAACAGTTCCCGCTTCTGCTTGACATAGTTGTCATCTGCCAATGCTTGGTCGACTTCGAAATGGTCGCCCCAGCATGCGAGTTCGATTCCATCGTATCCGAATTCATGGGTCATCCGTGCCATGGTTTCGATCGGCAAATCAGCCCATTGGCCAGTGAATAAAGTGACCGGTCGATCCATTCTGGTCTCCCTGTGGTAGGTCCCGTGAGTGTGAGATGAAAAAACAACCTCGCGGCCCGAGGTCCTTGAAATCGCCGAATTCTCATTAAAAAATTCGCCCGTATTGTGATCTGCTTTCCGCTCCGATGCAACCGACGCGTATCGCCCCCTTGCCAAAGTTGCGGGAAGCGAATCAACTGAAAGGTCAGCGAAGACAACTTCGACTCTCCTGTGATCAAAGGAGCCTTCCGGCGGGAAGAAGTTTCAACTCTTATGAGATCACAGGTTTCGCCGGAAATCTTTGCGTAGAGTTCACAAGTTCCAATTTCATTTCTTGAACTGGCTATATCGAGGGAGTATCAATCGATGAGCGTTTTAGTCACGAAGGAAGCACCAGAATTCAAAGCTCAAGCTGTCATGCCTGATGGTTCGTTCAAAGAAGTCTCGTTGAGCGATTATCGTGGCCAGTACACGGTGCTTTTTTTCTACCCTCTGGATTTCACATTTGTTTGCCCGACCGAGATCATTGCCTTTTCGGATCGGGTCAAAGAATTCGAAGCTCTGGGTGTTCAACTCTTGGGCGTCTCCATCGACAGTCACTTCAGTCACCTTGCATGGCGGAACACGCCGCGTGCTCAAGGTGGAATTGGCCAGATCGACTATCCGCTTGTCGCCGATTTGAACAAGGATATCGCTCGGGACTACGACGTTCTCCTTCCCGGTGGCATTGCCCTGCGTGGATTGTTCCTGATCGACAAAGATGGCGTGGTTCGCCATCAAGTCGTCAATGACCTGCCGCTGGGCCGTAGTGTGGATGAGACCTTGAGAATGGTCCAAGCACTACAGTATTTTGAGACCAATGGCGAAGTCTGCCCTGCGGATTGGAAAGAAGGTTCCCGGACCATCAAGGCCGATCCGGAGAATAGCAAAGAGTTCTTCGAAGCTGAGTATCAGGACTGATTGCATCCTGGAACCCTGTCATGGTTTCCAGACTGAAATACAGACCGAAAACCCGGACCGATGAGTCCGGGTTTTTTTATGGACTTCGAGTCCTGACACCAAAGTCAGCGAAGACCGATCAAAAATCTCCGAGTGCCCGCGATTTCTTTCCGCATCCTGCAGAAATGTGATCTTGAAACATGACCGACTTCCAAGCAAATTAGAAAAGGTTGCCGCGCCCCGAGTTACGCCAGCAAGATTCACTCAATCTGAGTTGGATGGACGCGGGGGCGTCATGCATCGTCTGGCCTAACACATCGGGTGCCGCCATCTCTCGATGCTCGCCGCCTATTCCCACCACCCTGCCTTCCTCAGTTTGCAGCGTTGAAGTTTCATGTCCGTTTATGTAGTCACTGGAGCGACAGGTTTCATCGGATGGACGGTAACGCGGAAGCTCCTCAGTATGGGGCATGACGTTCGTTGCCCCGTTCGCAACGCGGAAAAGGCGAAACTACTGGCCGAAGAAGGCGCTCAGGTCCGTGAGATCGATTATGACGACGAAGCGGCTCTGGTTTGTGTGATGAAGGGGGCGGACCACGTGATCCACCTCGCCGGGGCGACCAAGGCACGGACGCGACAACTTTTCTGGCAAGCGAATGAAGGCCTTGTCGAAAAGGTCCTTACTGCGTGCTCGCATTTGGATTCATCGCCCGTCGTGATTCTAGTTTCCAGTGTCGCCGCTTCAGGACCCTCTCTTCCTCACGCTCCTAGATCCGAAGCCGAGGTTCCACAGCCCGTTTCCGAATATGGGAGGAGCAAGCTGGCGGGAGAACGTCTTGGCGCGAAGTTTGCCGCAACAGTTCCGGTCTCCATTGTCCGACCGGGGATTGTGTTTGGCGGCGACGATCGTCTGACTCTGGAGATGTTCAAATCGATCCGGCTTTTTCGGACTCATGTTTCAGCAGGTTGGAAAAAGCGACAGTTCTCTCTGATCTTTTCCGATGAGCTCACGGACCTGCTCATTGCGATCAGTCACTCGGGAGAACGTCTCCCTGCCCCGGGAACGAGCGGGGACAAGTCTGGGTATGGCATTTACAATGCTTGCCGGCCAGAATCGCCCACCTTCCCTGAATTAGGTTTACTCGTCGCCAAATCCATGGGACTGCGAGGGGTCCTGAATGTTCGTTTGTTCCAACCGCTGCCTCAACTCGTCGGTTGGTCTGGGGACTGTTTCTCGTGGCTCACAGGGAAGCCCGCATTTCTTAATTCGGATAAAATTCGCGAGTCGCTCGCCGACTCTTGGATTTTTGATGGAGCCAAGGCCGCGGGGCAATTCGGTTTCCAGCCTGAAATTCCGCTGCTGGAAAAATTCGAAGAAGTTACGCTTGGCTATCGAAAGAAAGGCTGGCTATGACCAACCCAACAATGTGTCGGGATCTCTTTGAATTCGGAAACCGCTGCTTGGTGGTGGTGATAAAAAAACTCCAGCCGCCTCGATGTGCGACTGGAGTTCTGTAATCGCCGGAATTGGAAACCCAGAGTTAAGGCTTTGAAGGCTCATTCAGCTGATATTTCCCATTCTCAGCCGCCGCCATAGCAACGAGGTAGTAAAGTCGCGCGGCATTGGCGATTTTGCTGTAGTTGATTCCATCAAGGCCGTCGGTGGTCTGGTGATAGTATGGATTGAAACCGCCGAACAAAAACGTACTGGGGATGCTTTTGCTGGCAAAGCTGTAATGATCGCTTCGACGATAGACTCGTTCCTCGTCATATTCAAAACGAAAACCCACGTGTTGATTGGCCTGCAGGACTTCTTGGTGCAACGCATCTGAAAGGTGCTTGGTTCCCACAAGGTGGATGCTGTCTTCATTTTCCGAAGCAGGCTCATCGTCCTTTTCTTCATTCCGACCAATCATGTCGATGTTCAGCATGCAGACCGCTTTTGATAACGGCTTGATTGGATTTTCGACATAGTGCTTTGAGCCGATAAGTCCCATTTCTTCGGCCGCGAAAGCCATGTAGAGAATGCTGCGTCGGGGCTTTCGCGGATTGGCGTGCAACGCTTTGGCAATCTGCAAAATCGCCGTTGAGCCCGAGCCATTGTCGTCGGCCCCTGGGAACAGTTCTTCTCCTCTTACCCCAAGGTGGTCAAGATGCGCACCGATGACAATGTACTCATCATTGACCTCAGGGTCAGAACCTTGAAGCCAGCCGACGACATTGGGCACCGCGATCCCGCGTTCGATCGCCTTTAGGTTAATGGCTGCCTGTGCATCCAGAGCCTTCATCTCGAGGCCTTCTTCAGCAGGTGGGGCAAGCTTGGTGGGTTCAAGGCCCAAGGCTTTGGCCATTCTCTCGAGATGCTTCCGTCCGATTTCAGCCCGGATCCCCTGACTGCGGATGGAGCCACCCGGTCGAATTTGAGTCGGCTGGTTTCGGGCCTTTGCCTCAGAGATACTCAAGATCGCTGCTGGGTTTCCTCTCTGAATGGTGGTGTCAAAGCGTGGATCTACGTTTTCAGTCACGAGCACCACAACTTTACCATCCACCTTCTCTCGATCTTCAAAGCGGGTTCCGAGGCCCTTTGCCTTGATCATCACCACGTTGCCGGAGATGGGCTGGCTGCCTGAAACGAGGCTGAATCCGATCGTGCCATCGCCCGTAAAAGTCTCGTCTCCGATTTTTATCGAACTTGCGGAAGAGTCAGCGACAACCTGCCGAAAAGGGAGGTTTTGAAAAAACGTCCCCTCATCTCCAATCGGCTGAAATCCATACTCTGCGAGTCGACCCGCAACGAAGTGTGCCGCTCGTATATACCCTTCCTGCCCCGTGCCTCTTCCGTCAAAGCCATCGCCTGTGAGAATTCTAAGAAACTTCTCGCTTTCCGCTTCGGTGATGGTGTCAAAGCCCGTCTTGACCGAGGGGTTAACAGGTTCTGTCGCGGCATACTGCGCCTCAACGACGGTCGACATGGCAAAAAAGATGGCGGCCGTCTTGAGGATATTTACGACTTGTAAACCATTCATTTCATAAAAGGCCACCACGGGCAATCTCCTCGTTGGGGAACAGCGAGTTACTAAAAAGCACGGCGCAGGTCGTTGAGTCGATTCAAGGTCTTGAGGGTGAGGTTCAGGCAACAATCGATATCGACGACAGGGTTCTGCCGTAGGCACTGGTTTGCATCGACATGCATCCTGTACATGTTTTCCTCATCCATGATCGTGCCCGCTTTAACCACTCATGGCGTCGGGTTGTCTTGATTCTGGCAGCTGTGCTCTTAATCTTGGGCAGTCACCTCAAAACGCAGTTTCAGGAGCTTGGAGGGCGAAGCCCCGGAGGAAAGTGGATCGATGACTTCAAAAGGTTTTCGAAAACTGTTTCCGCAAGCGTCTGCAAGGCGAGAGTCGATGACTACGATGTAGGTCTTAGCCTCCCATTTCACTTCGGGTTGCCAATACCAAACCGTTTCGTGCTGATCCAATCTGCTCTCGCCCTTCAGTGAGCTGCCCTCGGTATCGGTGATACGAATCATTCGGTTGGCCAGAGAAAAATCCATCGAAGAGTCAAATTCAATGGTGAGCCGATTTCTTGTATTTGCTCGAGGTGACTGGATACGCCATTGTTTCAGATTGGGCTGAGTGTAGTCGGCCGGTTGGATTCGCCATTCCCGGGTCAGGCCCTCCGACAGAGGTCGCCCTGTTGCATCGGGCCATTGTTGATCGATGACAAGTTGGTATCGCTTTCCCGCCTCTAATGCACGACCCTCGTCCAAATTCGGTTTGAGTCCGCGTTTGACGCGGGCTGGATCGAGCAACAACGTCAACCGGGTCAGGCTCCCATTCCAGAGTTCATCTTCCAGTTCGAGAAAAGGGAGGTCGACCTCACGGCCATCACTGTCGAGCAGTCGGACGGACTTGGTGGCATAGCCTCGCGACATGGGGGCATCAAACAGCAGGTAGCAACGGAGGAGGTTCTCCGGAATGGCGGTGTCCGAAGGGAAAACGCCGACGAGCTGCGTCGGTTTTTCTTGCTCTTTCGGGGCAAGTTGAAGTCTCCTGTAGATTTCGACCGTAGGCGAAAGCGTCCCCTTCATGAGTACCACGTCGTACGTGAGACCTTCCTCGAGACGAAACCGGGGATGAAGTTCCCAGGTTGTCTCCGTTCTTTTTAACTTGGAAAGCACGGCGTCTTGCGCCCTTTTTCCGTCCTCAACAACAAAGATCTGAAACGTTCTTTTGAGCTCGGCATGCAATTGCGCTGACGAAAGATTGTGACGGACATCTTGAAGTCGGTCGCCTTCCAGAACTGCGAAGGGGGACTTGTCCGCTGCAGTAACCGATTGCCATCTTAGGCTCAGTGCCGCGTCGTTTGAATCCGATTCGCCTTGTGCGACGGCCGGTTTTTCGAGTCCCCAACCCAGTGTCAGCATCAGCAAAATCCGGCTCACAACTCTGCACATATCCGCGCGGAGGATCTTCTGTTGACGGTGTTGTGTTGATCGTCTTCGCATCTTGGTGAGCAGGATCTGAATTGTGGGAGAGGTGATTGGGACCAGAATGTCTTGTTTCGTTCTTGCAAGTCTTTGGGATCTGTCGAGGCCAGCGTGCGGCTCTTGGTAGGCCGTTAATCTCTTATCCGTTATTCTAGAGAAAACTTGGCCGTCTGCGAGTTTTGGTGGTCTCGAATTCAAACTTCAAGGTCACGTCCAACCTCTCACCGTAAGTCGCCTTTTATCGCGAGTTCGTTCTTGGATTCAACGTCGCTTGACGAGATCGTCCATTCCGAGGTTTGGCTCCGAATCCCGTGGGCCTACAGCATTGCCATGTTGCTATCGGTGGCGATTTTCTTTCTCGTTGCCAAGCTGTTTCCCATGCCTCGGGCGAGAACAGGCCTCTCCCCCTTTGAAAAGTGGACGCTGATCGGGGCCGCATTCATTGGTGGAACACTTGGAGGCAAGCTCCCGTTTGTTTTGGCGCAGAAAAGCTGGTGGTCCCTTGAACCTTGGTTCATGGATGGCAAGACGATCACGACAGGACTGGTCGGCGCGTATGTTTCAGTGGAGGTTGCCAAAGCCATTCAGGGCATTCGAGTGAAGACAGGGGACGGTTTTGCCCTGCCACTTGCTGCCGCGCTCGCGGTGGGGAGGTGGGGCTGTTTTTTTAATGGGTGCTGCTACGGAGCGGTGTGCAGTTTCCCTTGGGGCGTTACATTTGCGGGAATTGATGGCGTCAGGCACCCCACACAAATCTATGAAGCGATATTTCATTCGGCGTGTTTTGGCCTGTTGTGGTTCATCAGGAAAAAGGGGCTCTGCAAGACCCATCAATTGCAACTCTATCTAGTGACATACTGTTTCTTTCGATTTCTTACCGAGTGGATTCGACCTGAGCCAGAGGTTCTGTGGCGATTGACATTTTACCAGTGGACGGTTCTGGGTTTTGCTGGCCTGCTGATGACCCAGTGGTTGTGTGAGGCTCCCCGTCAATCTCCTCTCGTGACCGGACAATGTGATATCGAGCCAGAGGAATGACCCATCGTTAGCGCGGACAAACCAGGCGGTACTGAAAAGTTGAGTTTAAGCATGCACACCTTGATTGATCAGCTCCCTCAAGATTGGCGGAGGCTCTTGATGGACGAAACGAAAAAAGACTACTGGGACTCGCTCGAAGAATTCGTCTTGGAACTGCCAGAAGAGCCTCCCACCTTTCCACCTCGAGAGTTGATTTTCAACGCGTTTCATCAGACTCGATATCACGATGTCAAAGTCGTGATTTTAGGACAGGATCCGTATCACAATGAAGGGCAAGCACACGGACTCAGTTTTTCTGTTCCTCGTGGAGTGTCTTTGCCGCCGTCGCTAAGAAATATTTATCGCGAACTTGAGGATGATCTGGGTGCAAGTCCTGGATTGGACGGCGATCTTCACCACTGGGCAAAGCAAGGTGTTCTCTTGCTCAACACTGTGCTGACGGTTGAGGCTCATCAGCCACACTCGCACCGGAAAAAAGGTTGGGAGGACTTTACCGATGCTGTGATTCAAAAATTGGTGGAACGAGAATCGCCGATCGCCTTTGTGCTTTGGGGTAAGCCGGCCCAAAAGAAAAAAGACCTGATTCTGATCCCGCCTCATTGCATCATTGAATCGGCTCACCCCTCGCCTCTGTCGGCAAGGCGAGGTTTTTTCGGAAGTCGCCCGTTTTCCAAAATCAATGACTGGCTGAACGAGCAAAGCCAGTCTCCGATTCAATGGTGAAGCGCATAAAAAGGACCGAGCAACGGTAATGAAGACGGTTGCTCGGCCCTTGGGAAAATCTCAAGATTGCTGATCAGTTTCTCACATGAAACGCTATCGCGGTGTTCGGCCAAGGGTGACCATCACCTCGAGCGTATCATCCCCACGCTGGACCTTCAGGACCAGTTCATCGCCCGCCCTGTTCTCTTGCAACATCTCGAGCAGGTCCTCCCGCGTTTTCAGGGCCTTGTCACCGCTGGCCACAATGACATCACCGGTTTTGAGCCCCGCAGCAGAAGCAGGAGAATCGTCGGTGACATCTTCGACGTACAGCCCGGTGATCTCATCCGAGAAATTGATTCGAGCACCGAGGTAGGCCGTTCGGCGGCGAGCCGGTCGGCTTCCTGCTCCGGCGAAGGTAGGAGCTTCTTCGAGCTTGAGCAATTCCTTGATCAAGTCCTCCGAGTAATCGATCACGCGGACGCAACCGGGCATGTTGAGCGTTTCATAGTCGTCATCGGGGGTATGGTAAGTCGAAGTCAGGCCGGTATGTAGGAACAATGCGGGAACTTGCCGCTGTTGAAACGGCAGGTGATCACTTCCAGCAAAACCTGCAGCGATGGGTTTGAGGTCGAGGCCCGAGTCCGTTCCAGCAGCCTCGATGACTTCACGAAAATCGGGTGAGGTTCCAGCTCCGTAAATGGTCAAGGCGTCATCGCGTAGCCAACCGATCATGTCAAAGTTGATCATGGCAACGGTGGATTCGATTGGCACGACAGGGTTGTCGACGTAATACCGACTGCCGATAAGTCCGCGTTCCTCTCCTGAGAAGCCGATGAATACCAAGCGACGGGAGGGTTTTTCATCACTGGCTGCAAATCGACGGGCAAGCTCAACGACGGCGACGGTTCCAGTTGCGTTGTCGTCTGCACCGTTGTGGACTTCAACTCGTCCTGGGGTTCGGGAGCCAAAAAGGCCCATGCCCAAGTGGTCGTAGTGGCCACCAATAACAATGGTCTCGTCGGCATGTGGGCCCTCACCTTCGATGACTCCGATGACATTGTTGCCGACCAATTTGCTCGTATCGGATTTGAGTTGATAAGAACCCTTCCAGTTCGATAGAGGTTGGCTGAGTGGTTGAAGTTCTTCGTCAATGTGATCCGAAATTGCTTTGATGGTGTCCAGCTTTTCGCCGGATTCCAAAGTCACGGGCGAGGCCTTGAGGATCTTTTCCAAGACGGACTGCTTCATGTGAGCGAAGGGGACCGCATTTCCACGGGAGCCGAACAGGTCAGGCGTCGCCAAGACATCACCCTCTTCTTTTTCCGTAGTATACCAATCGTTGACGAGGATCAGTGCCTTGGCTTCCTTGGCACCCGCAAATCCAAGCTTCGTTGCAATACGCGCGTAGTTGGAGTTCTCGAGTCCGTCGAAAACGCTCTCCGGATCATCCTGCTGGGGTTCGCGTCGCAGGGCGATCACGATTTTATCCGTGACATCCACGTCGGCATACTCATCGAAGTCATGCTCATCCGCTGAAATGCCGTAGCCGACGAAGACCAATTCCCCTTCGACACTCCCATCGCTACCGGTGAGTTGGGGTTGATACTGATCCCCAATTTTGAGTTCGTGTTTCGTGCCGTCCGGGCCGGTCAGGACCAAAGAAGTTTCTTCTTCAATCACGTCTTTCTGGCCAGTGATATCAAAAGGTTGGTAATAGGAGCCGTCTTCAACACCACTCGCAATTTCCATCTTTTTGAATTCACTGCGGATGTATTCGGCCGCCGCATCAATTCCCGGTGTGCCGACGTCCCTTCCTGCGAGTTCGTCCGACGCAAGGTATTTGACTTCGTTACTGACTCGTTCAAGAACAGCCTCCTCCGATCGATCCAGATTCTCTTTTGCCGAGGATATGCTGTGGAGCAGGGTCGCAAGGGTATAAATCGTGAAGGCGAAAAGTGTACGATACGTCGTCACTGTAAATCTCCTTTGGGGCCAGAATGTCTGGATGCCCGCAATGTAATTGTGAACCTTTAAGGCGGCGTCTCGTCCAATTGTCTGGGATTCTCAGGTTAAACTCAAGGTGGTACTTTTCTCAAATCGTACCTTCTTGCTGGCAGGATTGTCTGTTTCAGTTTTAGGGCCGATTACAGTGTAGTTTGGGGCAAGCTTGGTATCTTTTCTCGCATTTTCCCACTCGAAAACAACTCGCTGATCTTGATATCCAGCCCAGCCGACTATCGAACGGAACTTTAGAAAATTGCCTCCGAGAAGAAGAATGACGATGACATGCACGGTCAATTCGCTCCGATTTATCGCGACAGTATGGATCGGTTCTCTGTTTTTGGCGTTGATGTCTGGCTGTCGAGGCGACTCCGTCTCCACCGAATCATTACCGAATGAGACCTCCAAGGTGATTACCAGTAATTATCCCTTGTGGTTCTTCGCTGAACGGCTTGGCGGTGACGAGATCGAGGTGGAACTGCCTGTTCCGACATCCATTAACCCCTCTTTCTGGCGGCCTGATGCTGAGGATGTCCAGGAGATGCAGCGCGCGAAACTTGTCGTCTTGAATGGTGCAGGTTACGAGCATTGGTTGCCCTCCGTGACGCTGTCGGCCCGAAAATTGGTGAAGACAGCCGAGCCCTTCCAAGCCCAGTGGATTCAAATTGAAACGGAAGTGACTCATAACCACGGTCCCGAAGGCGAGCATTCTCACACGGGTTGGGCGGACCATACGTGGTTAGCTCCCGCACTTGCCAGCGAGCAGCTGCGGTCCTTGTCACTCAGCATGGCCAAGGCCTTCCCGAACCAAGCTGCGGAAATTGAAGGTCGCGAAAAAGAGCTTCAAGTCTCACTTTCTCAGCTCAGCGAAAGCATGACGCAGAACCTTGGGGGCTACGTGGGGCAACCGTTGCTTGCTTCTCACCCCGTTTACCAGTACCTGGGAAGGCAATTGGGTGTCGAACTCGAATTGGTGGAGTGGGAGCCGGGCACAACTCCGGATGCGGCCCAACGTGAGTCTTTTGAGCAGTTACTGGAAAGGCATCCAGCTTCTGTGATGTTGTGGCAAGCGGAGCCGACGCCATTGACTCGAGATTATCTTGAGACCCACGGTGTTAAGGTCGTTGTCTTCGAGACTTGTGGGAATCGACCCCCGCAAGGAGACTTTCTGACGAAAATGCAGTCCGGGATCGACCGTCTTGCCAAGGCACTTGAGACGAGTCCGTAGTACTCAGGCGTTCGTTGAGCACTTTGCCTTCTCGATCAATTGCCGTTCGACCATATCCATGATCTGTTTTGCAATCTCGGTTTTCGCGCCTTCGCACTCTAGAAGTGTGCGACCTTGTGGGTCAAGCAGTTCAATGGAGTTTCGATCACTCGTCATGGCCTCAGGGCCGTTGAGAACGATGAGGTCGCAGGACTTTCTTTCCAACTTCGTGATGGCTCGGAAGTGAGGATCTTCGGTTTCAAGGGCGAAGCCGACGGTCCACTGGTTGGCTCGTTTTGTTGCGCCGAGTGTGGCGACCACATCGGGAGTTTCCCAAAGTTCGAGTTTCAGAGATTCACCCGTTTTTGAAATCTTCTGTGAACTGACGGAAGTCGGCATGTAATCGCAGGGAGCCGCTGCACCAATGAGTCCGTCGCACGCTGGAAATTCGCGTTGGCAAGTGGCGAGCATTTCGTCCGTTGTCAGCACTTGCCGAACTTCTGCCTCCGAGGGGTACTTGAGATCAACTGGCCCGGTCACCACGACCACCTGATGACCAAGATTGAGGGCCGCGCCCGCAAGGGCGGATCCCATCTTGCCACTGGATGAATTGGTCAGGTATCGGACGGGATCAAGATATTGCCGGGTGGGTCCCGACGTAATCAGAATACGAGCCATGGGGAATTTCTGGAGCCTCCGAGGTCAAGAGCCGCTGGGTCGTTGCAAAATGCGAAGGTCAGTGTTGACCGATAAATTCCAGAATCTGCTCGGGTTCCGCCATGCGGCCGCTCCCTACGTCGCGACAGCTCAGCCAGCCCTCTCCGGGCGGGACGCACACCACCCCATCGCTTTGCAGCTGTTCCAGGTTACGCTGCACCGCGGGGTGCTCCCACATGTTCGTGTTCATCGCTGGCGCCATCACAACGGGACCCTTAAACGCGAGATAGGCGGTCGAAATCAGATCATCCGCGTGGCCCTGAGCAGCCTTGGCGATGAAACTTGCTGAAGCCGGCGCAATGCACAGTAAATCGGCATTCCGTGTCAATTCAATGTGAGCGCCCAAAGGGAACGCCTGAGATTCAAAAACTTCTCGTGCCACAGCTCGTTGCGTCAGTGCCGCGAAGGTTGCCTCGCCGACGAATTTTTCCGCCGAGGGAGTCATCATGACTGTCACACCATTACCCTGCTGTACGAGTCGACTCACCAGCGTCGCTGCCTTGTACGCAGCAATGCCCCCCGTAACGGCGACTAGAATCTCTCGACCTTGCATGCTTTCCCTACCATCAAAAAGGCCGGCGTGGTAGGCCGGCCTTGAACGTGTTCATGATATCTTCGGTCACGCTCCGCATCCCATCACGGTCGAAAGGCTAATTTTCCCGAGTCAATCTCGAAGAAATCAGCAAGTCAGCGCGAAGTCAGCTTGCGTCGATTAAAGCATGTCGAGATCTAATTCCGGCGTCTCTCCAGTACCCCCTTCTTCCGTGGGGCGAGGTTCGTTGGACGCGTCAAGGAAAATCTTGTCTTGCTTGATTTCCTGCAGGACGATTTCCATGTTGTTGTTGGTTGCCATTTCGACCAGCGGGCGACTTCCCTTGTTCAGTTGCACAAGCCTTTTCTGAATCAAAGTCGACAGCTTGAACCGGCCACCGAGTTTGTTGACGATTTCTTCATTCTTCAGTTCGTCATACATTGCTTAATGATCTCCAACGCTCATAAGAATCCGACTAATTTCGTCAGCGGCTTCATCCGCAGCGCGATTAATGATGGTGTGCTGATAGCGAGACGCAAACTCCATTTCGCTGCGAGCGACTTCGAGCCGTCGATGCAGAGAGCTCTCGGTTTCGGTCCCTCGTTGACGCAATCGTGTCTCCAGTTCCGATGGTGATCCTGGATCGATAAACAGGGTGATTGCCGATGGGAACTGATCCAGTACCGACATCGCTCCTTGAACGTCAATCTCTAAAAGTACCCATTTTCCTTCTTCAAGACCAGTGGCCACGCTCGACTTGAGGGTCCCGTACCAGTAGCCACGGCCGAAAACCTCCATACACTCCAAAAATTCGCCCTTACTTCGCCGGCTTTGAAACTCTTGATCAGTCAAAAAGTGGTAATCGACCCCTTCGGTCTCCCCTGATCTGGGTGGTCGGGTTGTCGCAGAGATACTCAATGCGATTGGAAGCGGGCATATTTTCAGCAGTTGGCGAATCACCGTCGACTTTCCTGCTCCCGAGGGCCCAGAAAGTATGATCAGGTGAGGTTGATGTGAGGTGGAATCCACAGCCGACGGACCTGAAGAAACGAGGATTTAGAGCCTGTGGTTACTCGACATTCTGAACCATTTCTCGAATTCGCTCGATGGCCGTTTTTATTTCCACGACGAAATGAGCGATTTCAGAATCATTGGCCTTCGAGCCAATCGTATTCGTTTCGCGGAACATCTCCTGTGTCACGAAATCGAGTTTCCGCCCGTTGCTGTCCGCTCCTCGAGTAATCGATCGGAACTGCTCGAGGTGACTCTTCAGGCGAACGGTCTCCTCGGAAATATCACAGCGATCTGCGAAAATCCCGACTTCTCGAACCACATCGCTCGATTCGAGTCCCACCTCGTGCTTCTCGAGTAATTTTTGAAGTTTCTCGGTGAGTCGATTCTGATACTGCTCGACCACGACCGGGGCTCGCACGACAATACTGTCAAGTTCTTGTTCGATCAGATCGACGTTCTGCAAAAGGTCCTCTGCCATAGCAGAGCCTTCGCGCTCGCGCATTTCCTGCAAATGTTGGATCGCTTGGTCCAGCGCCTCCTTGATGAGGGGCCAAACGGCTTCGGAGTCCTGTTGCTTTCGTGAAGGATCCTGGAGTACTCCAGGGAGACTCAGTAGCCACTCGGCTCGGATATCGGCTTGTCCCGTTGAATTTTGCAAGCGGGACAGATGGCCGATGTATCCGTTGAGGACTGACTCATTGACCTGAATGTCCGTCGAAGAAAGTTGCCTCTCAATTCGAACATTGAGGTTCACCGTTCCTCGCTTGAGCTGCCCTCGGACGTAATCTTCAATCTTGGGGTCGAGCAAACCAAAGCCGTCCGAGCACCGCACATTGACTTTCAAGAAACGATTGTTGATGGAACGGGCTTCTGCGAGGACATGCAGTTGACCATTAGTCGACTGCCCCTCCCCGTGTCCTGTCATGCTCAAAAGCAATGAAAATCTCCCGCCTCAGACGGTCATCGATCCGAAAGTGGTTGCTCATCACTGAATGGCTTCAGTTCTACTCCATCGGTTCCGAAGCCTTACTGATCTGAGTTGCCGTCACCCGTTTCTTCACCAGGTGACTCTGGCTCATCTGGTGTGGAACTCTCGGGCGAACTTTCCTCCGGGGCATCCTCCGGTTTCGCCCCATCGTCGATCGGATTCTGCGGTTCGGGTGCTTCATCTCCGCCCGGAACACCGCTGAACCCGTCATCGATCGCGGGATTCACTTCAGGTTTTTCTTCGCTTTGTCCACCTTGCATTAGCGAGGGTTCGCTTGAACCTGCCGTATCCAATGTTTTTGGCGGTTCATAAATCTTGTAGGTCAGCATGCAAAGCAAAATCCAGATCAATGCGGTGATGACGGTGATCTTGGTGAATACATCACCAGCTCGGGTACCCAGAGCACTTTCTCCACCCATGCCACCGAGAGCACCTGCAAGACCGCCCCCCTTGCCTCTTTGGACAAGGATCAGCAGGATGAGAAACAGCGTGACCAAAAATAACGCAGTCCCAAGCAGGAAGCCGCCAATATTAAATCCTAAAAGTGCGAATTCGAGCATGGTGCATTCTCCCACCTTCAACTCCTGTGGACCCTGTTCCGACCAGCGAGGGTCAAGGTGCTGACAAATTTAACTGAATCGGGTTTGATTGACCGACAATCTATTTCTTTATCGGGTTGCCTGAGCCGCTTCGATAATTGCGAGAAAACTCTCGGCTTGGAGTGATGCTCCACCCACCAATGCTCCGTCGATGTTGGGTTGAGCCAACAGTTCTTCGGCGTTGCCGGGCTTCACGCTTCCTCCGTACTGGATCCGCACTTTCGAAGACGATTCCGTATTGTAGCGAGATTCAAGCAAGCTGCGAAGGTCGGCATGGACCTCTTCTGCCTGTTCCGGCGTCGCGACTTTCCCGGTTCCGATTGCCCACACAGGTTCGTAGGCGATCACAATCTGGGCAACCTGCTCGGGGGTTAAGCCTGCCAAGCTGCCCTCCACCTGTTCCTGAACCACCTGCTGGGTCTGACCGGCCTCGCGTTGTTCCAGCAATTCGCCGACGCAGACGATGGGAATCAGCCCTTTTTCGAGTGCCACCATCAACTTCTTGTTGACCGAAGCATCGGTCTCGCCAAAAAATTGTCGTCGCTCGCTATGGCCCAGGATGACGTATCTGCAACCGATATCGACCAGCATGTCACCACTGGTTTCCCCAGTGAAGGCGCCATTGGGTTCAAAATGCATGTCCTGACCTCCGACTCCAACCGGGCTTCCGTCGGTTTCCGCCAGGCAGTCGCCCAGGTAGACCGTGGGTGGGCAGATGCCAACTTCAACGCCTTCGGGCAGTGTCGCCTGAGCGATGGCTTTTGAGAGTGCCACGGCACCGGTCCGATCCAGGTTCATTTTCCAGTTGCCAGCGATGAACGGGGTTCTCACGAAATTATCTCCTCGGTATCAGGGGATTCAAACTTGTAGGATCGATGGGGTTGGAAATCGAGATTCAGGAATTTGAAATGGTTTTACCCATCAGTTCCGCCAGCGATCTCATCCGCTGCACCACCTCCGCATACTCATGGGGCAGGAGTGCCTGCGGGCCATCCGATTTCGCTTCTTCAGGGCAGTCGTGGACCTCAATGTGGATTCCATCCGCCCCCACGGCAACACCTGCAAAGGCACAGTCAGGAATCAGGTCGGGCCGCCCTGTGGCGTGACTTGGGTCCACGATGACAGGAAGGTGGGAAAGGCGTTTGACCACTGCGACCGCGGCAAGGTCCAAAAGGTTCCGTGTCGAGCGATCGTAGCTTTTGATGCCCCGCTCGCACAGCACCACATTGGGGTTGCCCTGAGAAAGTATATACTCCGCACTCATGAGCCAATCTTCGACCGTGGCGCTCATGCCTCTTTTTAAAAGGACGGGCTTTCCACTCCTGCCAACTTCGGTGAGCAACACGAAGTTCTGCATGTTTCTTGCGCCCACTTGCAACATGTCCGCATATTTCGCAACCGTTTCGACGAGCCTTGGGTCGGTGACCTCGGTCACGACAGGAAGGTCATGGGCTTGCCCCGCGTCGCGCAGGACTTTGAGGCCTTCTTCACCCAGTCCCTGAAAAGAATAGGGGCTGGTGCGAGGCTTGTAGGCTCCTCCTCGAAGCAAATTTGCCCCAGCTTGGCGGATCTGTTCGGCGATATGATTCATCCGTTCGGCCGACTCGACCGCACATGGGCCGGCGATCATCCCGAGTTTCCCATCCCCGATTTCCACATTTCCAACTTTTACAACGCTGGATTTGGGATGAGCGTCAAGACTGGCCAATTTATAGGCGGGCATCACCGGGACAACCTGTTTGACGCCGGGGATGGCCAGCAGGGGTTCGGAACGCAACTGATCCTCGTCGCCGATGACCCCGACAATGGTTCGGTGGGTCCCGCGACTGAGGTGGGCTTGAAGACCGAGCTGTTCCATCTTTTCGAGCACGTGGCTGATCTGCTCTTCGGTGACATCCGGTTTCAGGATAAGAATCACAATAAAACTCTTTTAGGTGGTTTCAGTTCCGATTTTGTGGGGAGCCAAGCCCAATAGAACTGCGAAGTCTACTGGGATGGCTTCCATGCGTCGACCCCACCATTCGAGGGTTTTTTGTTGGCTGACGTGGGTGGGCGTGAGCGTACTTGCGATATGCGCTCTACCAGTATCGCTCGACCACGATTTGCCCAGGCGCTCGACTCCGGTGGCGTTTCATGCCCCGTCTTTCGAGTTGAAGTTCCATATCATCAAGCATGGCTGGATTCCCGCAGAGGAGAATCGTGCTGTCAGTGGACGTCAACGACGTCTCTGCAAATTCCTCGAGTGATCCCTCTTCGAACAGGGATGGGATACGACCTTGAAGACCTGTCGAAAATTCGTCTCTCGTGGTTGCAGGGACGTAAGCAAATCGCCCGGGATACTGCTCTCCGTAGGCGCAAAGTTCGTCCTGGTAAGAGAGGTCTTGTTCATGCCTAACGCCGTGGACGACACAGATGCGTTGATACCTCTCCCAGGGTTCCTCAGTTCGGAGCATTGCGATGTAAGGCGCTAGGCCGGTACCCGTGGCAACCAGCCAGAGATTGTCTGCATCGGGAGCCCGTTCCAGTGTGAATCGTCCTGCGGCCCGTTCGCTGACATCAAGTGAGTCGCCTTCGTTCAATGCCCACAGCAAAGGCGTAAGTTCTCCATCCTCAATAAGAACGATATAAAACTCGAGTTCAGTTCCATGGGGCGAAGCGACTGAATAAGGACGGTGGATGTGGTTTTCTTCATCCACGAGCCCAAGCTGTAGAAACTGGCCGGCCGTGAAGGGAAGGACATTGGGAGCATCCACCGTGATGGTGAACAGGCCGTCCTTCCAAACCCGTTTGCGCGTGATAAGACTCTTCGTCCAAGTGACCGCCATGTCAGCGTCCTTTGCTTTCCAAACCGGGTCGAATGGATTTTCTCCTTGGCCACTCTTTGGCCAAGCTGCAAACGCGATCCAATGACAAATTGGAGTGGGGTCACTTTTCGGATCAGTCGCAAGGGCTTGGGGCGTTCTTCAGTTGGACCGTATGCCTTAACGATTGAACAGGAATGAGGGATTGTTGACCAAAGCCCATGCAAGATCCTGCACGCCAACCAATCTGGGATTTGCTGCTTCTGCTTTCGCCTGTTCCACGGCCTTCATCAGACGTTGATACTTCAGATCAGTTTTCGCGTATTCCATCCTCAATTTGGAGCTTTGTTCCGCGGTTCGCTCCTCCGCTGGGGTGTTCAACAGGGCAGTCAACTCAGCCGGGAGTGCTGGCCGGTTCAACGTCCCCTCGCTCGTGGTGTAGCTCAATCGAAAACGTCCTAACAGATGTTTGCTGTCGCTGAACTTTTGCACCATTGAGATTTTCAGGTTTTTCGGCCCATTGGTACTGATGGGTTCGGAAAAGGGAAAAATTGCATGGTGGCTTTTGTTCATTTGAGGACTGATCGCCCAACCGGTTCCTTCATTCCCATCAACGGCTCCGACCACTGCCCAGCCGTTTTGGCTGAAATCCGCCGTAGGGCTGCTGAAACTCAATCGCATCAGTTTTTCGGGGGCGGCTGGGTCAAAGCGTTCTGCGATCAGCTCATTGAGGACAAAGTTGCCGTTGCCACGGCCGGGGCCTCCGGCGGGAAGGTTGGGATCAGCCAACGCTTCGAGCCGCAGTCCGGTGATGCCCGATTCCGGCAGCATTGTGGTAAGGCGGTAGATGTCTTTGTCCAGCTTGCCTGAAACCACCCAGGAGCCATCATCCTGAGGCGTGAAATCCGCGCCCACGTCTGACGTTGCGTTTTCAATCTTCAGGGGGTGCCAAGTGACGTCCTGCTGGTAGCTCGCTTCCCATTGAGATTGCTTTTCCGACCGCTCCGACTCATAGGTAGCCAAAGCAGCTTCATGATCCGCCAGGTCACCACCCGGCAGCGTCAAGGTCTCGACTCCCAACTCGAGTTCTCTTGCCGAGGGCATGCGAGCCAGAAAGCGGAGGAACATTTCTTCGACCAGTTGTTGATCGTCCTTGATCTCCGCGGCCAATTTGACCAGGTCATTCGCGGGATCACTCAGCGCTTTTGCCAGCGAGGGTCCATTGACGAGTTTCATGACCGGGCCAAGGGCAACACCGCTGGACCTCTCACACTCACAGGCACTTTCCCGGACCGGTCGTCCGAAGTCGTCTAGAAAGGGAAGACTCACTCCTGAGTCTGGGAGTTGGGCGGCACGGATTCCCTCAGGCGCACCGGGGATTCGGAACGGAGCCCCCGCGGCAAAATGAAAGGTGTCAAAAAGAACTTCGGCCGGAAGTCGACGCGGAAGGGCATGGCTGTAATTGATCGTGTCGTCATCATTCCAGTCGTTGGTTTTGACTGAACGTTGATAGGCCCGACTTCGGCAGATTCTCCGAAGGATATGTTGCACGTCAAACCCACTGGCAATGAAGTCCGCCTCGAGTGCGTCGAGCAATTCGGGATTACTCGGAGGGTTGCCTGCTCGGATATCATCGATCGGTTCAATGATGCCGACACCAAGTAGGTAACCCCAGATCCGATTGACGTAGCTGCGTGCGAAGTAGGGGTTTTCCGCAGCCGTCATCCACTCCGCAAGTTGCTTGCGGCGGTGTGTGGAGTCATCGACTCCACCCGAGTGATCGTACGGGAATGAGGGGGCTGTGACCTCTCCGGTTCGGTCGTGCTTGATTTCTCCACTACCTCGGTCGAAGACTACTTCGACCAACGGAACGGCGCCTTCAACCGCGGTCCCGCCGATTCGTTTTCCGGTGAACTTTGGATCTTCTTTACGTCCAACCTGAGAGAAGTAGGCGGCCATTTCGTAGTACTGATCCTGCGTCCATCTCTCAAACGGATGGTCATGGCATTTATTGCAATTGAAACGGATTGCCAAAAACAGGTGTGTCGTGTTTTCCATCGCATCCGCCGGGTCTCGTAATACTTTCCAATAGGCTGCGGGTGGGTTCGCGAGGTTTGAGCCGCTGGCGGTGAGTACTTCACGGGCAAACTTGTTGTAGGGTTTGTTCGTTGCAATGCTGTCGTGGATCCAGTTTCTCAATGCGATCGCGCCCGACTCGCCCAGGAATTTGCGATTGACTTGCAGCAGGTCGGCCCACTTGTTCGTCCAGTATTCCACGTATGCTCGACTGCCAATGAGCGTATCGATCAACTCTTCCCTTTTCGTTTGGGTATCACGAGGATCCGCAAGGAAGTCGCGGACCTGGTTGGAGTCAGGAGGCAGTCCGGTGAGATCAAGGTAGAGGCGTCGAATAAACTCGTCATCCGAGCAGAGTTCACTCGGAAGCACTTTCACACGCTGGAGTTTGTCGTAGATCTTGTCGTCGATGTAGTTGTGGCTGACAACGTCCTGCCAGGCGAATCCACTGCGGTCGCCCATCACGGTCAGGGTGGTCGCTGCATAGGCGCCCTCGTAGCGAACCAGAACCGGTGCTTCACCTCGCCGTAACAATCTCAGTTGTCCGCCAGGCATTGATTCGATCACCTCGATGTTGCCGCTTTCAACGAAGGCTTCGCGGGTCACATCGCGCGTCGCTCCGTCACTGTACGTCGCCACTACGCGCATTTGCTGGATACTGCCTGCTCTTGGGAGCACGGGCAGTTTGGGTTCGACGTCAATGCTGGTCACTCGTGGGCTGGTTTCAAGGTCGAAATCCACCCCGGCAGCAATCCATGATCGGAGCAGGTCGTAGTAGGGTTCGCCCGGTTGTGTTAATGCTCCACCGACATGGGCAATCGATCCACTCGCTTTGAGTAGCATCAAACTTTGGTCGGGTGCGACACGATTGAATCGTCGCGCTCCGATTTCATCGGTCAGCGCGCTGAAGTCGAAAATGGAGTCGTAACCTCGCAGCGACAGCTTGAAACCTCCCTTGCCATCTTTGGAGCCATGGCAGGTTCCCGCGTTGCAACCGAGTCTCGACAGGGTAGGTTGAACATCTCGTATGAAACTGGGCTCAAAGCTCTGGCTCTGGCCTTGAACGGAAACTGGAATATCCGCTTCAAACTCTCCCCACGAGATCTTCAGTTTCGTCTCGCCGTCGCTGAGTGGACGAACAAGGCCAATGCTGGAGGTCGTGGCCACTTTGGCATCGATTTGAAATGAGGCCTGACGGGTCAAGTCCAGCATTTCTCCCGAGTCCAGACGACCGGTGACAATGATCTGGGCATAGGAAAACGGAGACTCAAGCTTGATCTCCGAAGGTTCGATTTGCAGGGAGGTGACAACCAGACCTTCGGGTACTGCCTCAGCGGAAGCGGTCGTGTCAGATGTCTGGGCGTTCGCAAGCGTCGCGAGGGTAATCAGTGTGCTGAACACGAGGTTGATTACAATTTGCCGTTGCATGAATCAAATCCTTTAAGGGCCGATTGCTCATTCAATGTGAGGTGCAGTCTCGCAAGAAGACGGCCACTCTGGTGTCGGGAGACGACGATTTATGGGGATCGGACATCTATTCCAGTGGAGCGGATGGGAATTCCAGCAAGGTTTTACCATCTGAAGCCTGATAAAGTCGGATCATACCGTCAAAGCCACTCACTGCGATCCGTTGTCCATCGGGGCTGTAGTCAAGGGCATAAAGTCCGCTTGTGGCACTGGGAACCGTGTAGACGGTCGAGCCATCCTCTGTTTTGTAACTCTGAAGGACACCTTTGCCATTCACACTGCTGCAGACGGCGATGTGCTGACCATCCGGGCTGAAACTGACGTCCATGATTCGGCCCTCGACTTTCGGAAATGCTCGGATGAGATTGAAATCGTCTCCGATCTTTCTCGCCTTCTCTCGGACCATTTTGTAGATCTTCGGGACGCCGTCGGCACCACCCGCCAACAGTTGGTCTTGTTCGGGGTGACGGTCAACCGCGTTGAGTCCGCCCTTCAGCGCGCCGGGAGTGATGCTGGTGATGTTGTCAATGAAACGCTCTGTCGCCACGTTCACGAGTTTCATGGAGCGGTCACGACTGACCGAGATCAGGTGATCGTTATTCACCGAAAAGATCGTGTCGAGCACCCAGTCATCATGCGCGCCATTGAAAAGTTTCTGCTCGCCCGTCAGCGTATCAATCGCGCGAATCGTATTGTCGGGGCATCCAAACGCCAACAACTTCTCGTCGCTTGACCAGCTCGCGCCGTAGAGGGTATCGAACCCAACGATCTTGGAGAGAAGCAGTTCGCGAGACTCCGTGTCCCAGATCTGGATCTCGCCAAAACGGCCGGGCGATCCGCATGCGACTGCAAGCCGTTTACCGGAAGGTGAAAAGCGAATCGATTCAATGCGTTCGGAAATACCAATCATGCGACCCGCCGACGTGGTTGTCCATGCTTCGCCTTCTTCCGTGGGTGGAACGAGGCGATGCAATAACACTTCATGATATCCGGAAACCGCGAGGTGCTCTCCGTCGGGTGAAAATGCAATGCTTGTCACCACTGGAAGTGAGCGATACACCGGTGGGTTGTCGGAATCAAACCGTGTGGTGGCCGTCTTGGGAGTATCATTTTTTGCACCTTCGGCAATCCAACGGCGCACAAGGTCGATTTCTTCGGTCGCGAGGGGCGGCTTATTTTTGGGCATTTCCGCAATCCCATCGGTGATCAAGATTTGACCCATCAGATAACTTTCTTCGGGTTGCCCCGGAACGATCGAAGGGGAGCCTGACTCACCTTCCTGCATCAACATGTCAAAGTTGGTCATGACATAATCACCACCTCGCTTTGCCGGTTGGTGGCAGCCTTGGCAATTCGCCTGAAAGATGGGACGTACCTGCTCGTAATAGCTGACTGGCCCGGTCTCATCTGAATCCTCGGACGCGAGGACATTTGTCAACGGAAAGAGGACAAGGGGTATAAGACGCAGGTGCGATTTGAAATTCGAAAGCATAGTGCAAAGCCGCCAAATGGCGTTAAAGGAGGGATAGAGCATGACTCGGGGGCATATTGGCTGCCCCCCAAAAATTCACCCAACCGCATACCAGCATTGTAAACGGATGGACCACCTAAATCCAAGGATAAGGGGTTTCTGGCACCCCATTGGTGATGCGATGACAATGTCCTTGAGGGTCCGCCAGATCGGGGGGGGCTGGTGCGGAAGTTTCCGCGTTACTTCGAATCGAAGGAGCCCAAAAATTCGACTTTCAAACTTCCTTCGTTGTCACGGACATTGTTGTCATACATCTGCAGGTAAAGCCGACCGGTGGTTTCGGCCACAAACGATTTCTCTGGGCCCACTACGAAAATATTTTCCCCGGGACCGCGTCCCGTATCGATCGATCCGATCAGCGATCCCAGATTGTATTCCCGCAATTCCTTGGGAATGGCAATGCCTTCCGCTGACAATTCGGCCGTAAAAGTAAACGTCCATGTCCCGTAGGCACGGATGGCGATCGGTTTTCCAGCAATGACCGTGATGCCTGTGTCTTGCCAGGATTTATCGGCTTTCACATCCATGCGAGCACGCCCCGCGGTAAGCTCCATCTGATTGATTGCGGCCATTTTTGCCTTCGCCGATTCGTATTGGGGGACCAGCTTCAGAATTTCCCCGTAAACCGCCTTTGCTTTGTCGAAATCTTTGCCGCGTTCATATTCCAGCGCCAGTTTTTCCGCCTGCTGGACAAAAGTTCGGTGCAATGCAAGTAGACGTTGATCCGTGGGCAGGGGTGGAGGTGTTGGCTTTTCGTCTGAATCTTTCGGGTTATTCCGGTTCTGATTAGTGCGGGTCTGCCCATACGCGGTGCTCAGAGACATGGTCACGATTGCAGTAGCGATCAGCATTAAAGTCGTGCAGCGAATCATCGGAATCTCCATGAGATGGCTTAGTTCAAAAAAACCCCGGCGGGACGGAGAGCGTTTAAGCCGAACTCCAGTCCCATTTAAACCTACAACCCGTCTGAGGTCTCGAGAACAGGAGAAGAGATAAAAAAGAATGATGTTTGTCGGTTCTTCGCATCGGTTTGATCGATCCCTCGGAACACGCGCACTCGTTTTTGTCTGGGGTTTCGGAACGATCGCCAACGATTCGATGAGAAGGTTGGACCATCCGGATCCCTTTTGGCATGGTATATGCACTTTAATGGACTGACTTGAGACAACTGCCAACTCGGTCCCCAAACCATGAATTGATCCCGTCATGGATCTTTGCAGTCTCGCCATTTTGGGACCTTTTACTGGCTGGACTTGGACCAGAAAGTTGTAACACTTGATTGGTGACTAGCCAAGAAACTGCCGATTCAGAAAAAGGGCAGCCATTGCCTCCAAGCAAAAGCGAGTAGGCAATGGCCCAGACGCCCATCGATGATTTTATCTGAATCAAGCGTTGAGGCTGATGATCATCGTCGGCCTAGCACTTTCGTAACGAGAGAGGTGAAACAGATGTTTTTTTTCGACATGGGCTACATCTTGATGGTGATGCTTCCGGGCCTGCTGATCAGCGGTGCGGCCAGTCTGGCGGTTCGGTCCGCTTTCAATAAGTATTCACAAGTTGGATCCATGAGGAACATCACGGGTGCCCAAGCCGCACAAACCATGCTGGACAACGCGGGCATTCATGATGTCACTATCGTGCAGACCCAGGGTTTTTTGAGCGATCACTACAACCCCACCAATAAAACACTCGCTCTTTCTCCGGGCGTGTATCAGAGTACTTCCGTCGCAGCGATCGGTATTGCCTGTCACGAAGCGGGTCATGCCATGCAGCATGCTCACGGCTACGTCCCCATGTGGATTCGTTCCGCATTGGTTCCCGCAGCGAACATTGGCTCGTACCTCGGTTACATCGTGATGGCGATGGGGGCCTTGTTCAGTCCTTCCATGGTGATTGTGGGAGCCGTCTTGTTTTCGGCAGTCGTCTTATTCCAGTTGGTGACATTGCCCGTGGAATTTGATGCATCGGCCCGTGCCAAGCGTGAAGTGGTGGCCCAGGGAATTCTCTATCCCGAAGAGCAGACGGGTGTGAATCGAGTGCTGAATGCGGCTGCCATGACCTATGTGGCTGCGGTCATCACCAGTTTGTTGACGATCGCCTATTACTTGATGCGTGCTGGCTTGCTCGGCGGAAGCGACGATTAGGCCGTTCGTCGAAGGTGTGAGCGGGGCGTTATCTAGATTCAACGACAAAGTTAATCAGATGTTCGGACGACGCCCCTTGGGCATGGACGCCTCGAGTGGCGATTTCCGGTGAGGTGCCCTTCATTTCGAAACGGATACTCCCCCGACCATTTCGCCCCGCCCGTTGGTCCCAAGGTTCTGTGCACGCGAAAATGTAAAGCAGTTCCTGCTTGCCATCATCGAAAGTCGGAACCAGAGTCACCTTGTGCGATCGTTGGCCAGCAATTTTTTGCGGCGGCTGATGGGCGGGGTGGATCCGAGTCCCCGTCAGTATGCCGCGTGGATTGGAGTATTCCAGCAGGTAAATGGCCAAGTAGCAGGTCTGATCGGGGGTTATCACCAGTTCGAATCGCTCACCATTCTTCAAACGGTAACTTCCATCGGGCTTTCGGCTGGTTGCCGAGTACGAAATATTGAGATCAAACTCATGATGGAAGTTGGGAAGTGTGGGGTGAGTTCCTGTTGAGTTCGCAACGAAGTTATTCCAGGCGACGATTTGTTGAGCTTCAAATTGCTCATTCGTATAAATCTGCTGGCTCCAGCCAAACAGGGTGATGGAGAGGCCGATGAGTAATGCGATGATCACCATTCTTTTGCCACCATGCATGGCCCGTTTTTTTGTCTTTTGAAACGCTAAAGCGTGTTTTAGCGCATCCGCGATCTGCTTGCAGTTTGAGTAGCGATCCTCAGGCAGAGGAGCGACAGCCTTGGTGGCAATTTTCGAGAGCCAGCTATACTTGCTGGAATGACTTGCGTCCTGCAATGCACCCTGATCTTTCTGGCCTGTCATGTGAATCAGATGATTCATGATTGCCCCAAGAGAAAAGACGTCACTTTCGATTTGAGCCGGTGGCCTGTTGGGCCGTTGGAATTCGGGCGCGCGAAAGTCAGCCGTTCCTGGGGCGGCAAGGTCGGAGGTTGAACCGACTCGCTGAGCAAGGCCAAAGTCGATAAGAACTGGCGTGTCATTGTCGTTGATCACAATATTGGCGGGTGAAAGGTCGCCGTGTATCCAGCCACATTCATGCAGCGAGTGGACGGCTTCACAGATTGTGATCATCCAGTTGGCAAGTCGTTCTGACGTGTCCCCACCTTTGAGACGGGTCGCTCCCAGTTGATTTCCGCCAATGGGTTCGAGAACCAGAAACGGATGCTCCTGCTCCACGCCGATGTCGAGGCAGCGAATCACATTGGGATGCTCCACGGCGCATATCGCTCGGGCCTCAGCGACAAAGCGTTCTCGAAGCGGGAAGCTGACGCCAAGATACCACTTGATGACGACAGATCGTTGAGCGATGGAATCGTAGCTGAGCAGGACCTGCGCCTGTCCTCCTTGCCCTAGGCGGTCGATCACTCGATACCGCCCCACGTACTCTGGCATCTCGCGATCTTCAAATGGACCCTCCTGCACAAACGCGGCAAGTCCCTGCAATTGACGAAGCACTTCACTGATGTTGACACCATGAGAATGGTCTTCAGTTTGCTCCGTCGGCGTCTTTGTAGAATCCGTCATGTCGGAACCGTTTTGGTACTAAGAGAAACGTTGTCGATTTATCATTCCATGGAGCAGGGGACATGGGCAAAGCGTATTCGCCAGGCCGCGGCCGTTCGTGAGAAGTTCGCGGTGAATTCGCGATCAATTCAAAATCAAGAGACCTGTCAGACGGTTGAAACTTTCGAGTCGTCCTGTCGACGAGGTCTCTTGTGGCAAGATCTCGGCTCAACGAGGTTTCTCCTTTGGGGCACTCGGATCGTCGATCAGGTGCTTCAATTTTCGGATCGCGCGCAGGAAACGATTTCGCGCTTCACTCTTGCTAATCCCAAGTTCCTCTCCAACCTCGATGTAACTCTGTTGTCCGAAAATTCGAAAGTGAATCACCTCACGAAGTTCAGGTTCGAGCTGGTTGATAGCGATCATCAGATTCAGACGGGCTTCACTTTGTTCGGCAACGTCGCTCGGATCGTTGGCTTCTCCGTGGCCGATGTCCGTCATCTCACCTGATTCGATGAAGACGCTACGTTTTGCCGCTCGATGATGTCGTCTTGCTTTATGAAGATGCCCTTTGGCGATGCGAAACATCCATGATTTGACCTCGCCGGAGGAGTTCCCCCGGAATCGGTCCCAATCTTGCCAGACCTGCAACAGGCTCTCCTGGACTACGTCTGAAGTGTCCATCCGAGAGGCATAGGCTCCGCCAAGTTCTCTCGCGCACCAGCGACGCATTCGAGACCTCCAAGCGTGGAGCAGAGCGGGTGTGATCTCATTTTGAGAGCTGACACGTTCGAATTCATGCTCTTGTTGGGAATCACTCATCTTACCATTCTCCTCGGGAGTCAAAGCGCCTTGACAACGAGGCCCGCAATGACAAGGCTCGATCAAGTTGCCGAACCGATGACGGAAGATGACAATAGAATTCAGGTACAACCCAGGCTGGCGCGATTTTTCCAGAGGTGCAATCTGAAAACACGGTAAGCTTCCGGCACACAACAATCCCCAGCAGCTTCGGAGTCTATCCGCGTCCGAAAGGTCAATCAAGCAGTTTGCGGTGACCCGGCATGCCCGCGAAAGCCAGTGATCCATCATCGCAATGGATTCGTAGACAACTGGTACGTTTAGGGGTAGGAATTGACGGACTCAAGACGAGTTTCCCGCCGGGCGAATTTTGGCGAAAGTCTTTCAACAATCGTTAGGGATGCCGGTTTTCAATTCGATTGAAGATCGGTATGGCTGTATCGTATCGCTCCTGCCGAGTAAGCTAAGAAACGGTATCGAGGTTTCCCAACAACGCCCGACCCCTCAGTCGTCGTTCGATGGAATGGAACCTCAATGTAAAGGCATTTGAAAGAACTTGGTTGCTTTAAAGCGACGGGTCATCGCAGGTAAGTAAGTCATGAAGCTACAAAACATCAAATTGACAACAGGAACCCTGTTTATGCTAGTCGCTGTGGGGCTACTCGGCGGATGCGATGAAAATAATGGAGATACCGGCTTGCAGGGATTTCGGCAACGTAGTCCTGAAGGTCCGATCGCGACCATTGTCGGGAGCCAGGAATACAATTTTGGAACTTCCCAAATTGGTGAAGAAGGATCCCACGTTTTTGAAATACGTAATGACGGAAAGTCACCGTTGACATTGGCGCCAGTCAATCTCGACGAGTCCGGTGTGGTTGCCCGTGTTGAAGGGAGCCCTGTAGCGCCCGGGGAAACCGCCAGCCTCATCGTCGATTGGACGATCAACTACTACGAAGAGAACTATTTGCAGAATGTCGGAGTGGAAACCAACGATCCCGAGTTGGGGATGCTTTCGCTTCGTCTGATGGGAAATGTTCCGCCGTCTGTCCGTCAGCAACGCTCCCGGTTGGGTTTTCGCAATGTAAGGGCGAGCGAAGGATTCGAGAGTTATTTTGACGTTTATGCTTATTTCGACGACGACTTGGAAGTGATCAGTCACGAATGGCTAGACCCAGCAACAGAAGCTTTCATGGAAGTAGACTACCAAACACTACCGCCCGACCATGCATCTTTGCAGGAGCAAAAAGATGTCAAATCCGCCGTTAGAGTTTGGGTTCGTGCCCTGCCGGGGATGCCGTCAGGCGTGTTCAGAGAAGCGATCACAGTCAATATCAACAAAGAAACCAGGCGTCCCATTCAAGTCGCGGTGCTTGCTGATGTACGCGGTGCTTTTGCAATCGAGGCCGGTCGAGGACTGGATTATGATGCCGAAATCAACGTCGTTGATATGGGGCGAATCAGTCGTTTTTCGAAGAAAGAGGCGACGCTTAACATCAGCGTGAATCTGACGGAAATAGACGGAGACAAATTGACTCTGACAGTCGAGCAGATTGATCCTGCAGAAGTCCTGCAGGTCGAGGTGGGAGAGGCTCGGAAAGTTGGCAAGGGGATGGTGATTCCCCTGCAAATGGTATTGCAGGGGAATGGGCAGTCGATCAGTCGCATGGGCCCCGGCGAGAAACTTTTGGGCCGTGCACGCTTAGTTGCTGAGGGGGGGAGTGATCAGGTTGTCGAATTTTTCGTAAAATTTGCGATCACCCAATAGTTGAATTTGCGGTCATTTCCTGCTGCAAGTAACTGTCAGGTCCGATGTGATCTGCATCACTCGCGTGGAGTTAATAAAAAAAGACTGCCAACTCAGTTGGCAGTCTCGCTAGTTACCATAAACCAAGTCGTTTGTTGACTACGACTACTTAGGTACTTCATCGTAGGACTGGCCTGAAGGAGACTGCATGCCCTTCATCTTTTCCATGGCGTCCTTCATCATTGCTTCTTTGTCTTTTGCAACCTGCTCGGTTTGCTCTGTGGATACGCCGTCCACAGGCGCAATCTCGGAGGTGCCGCCACAACCAATGAAGGCAACGCATGCGACGAGCAATGATAGTGATAAGAGAATTCTCATGGATCAAACCCTTACAAAAAGTGGATCGTGTGAGTGCTGATGTTGTTCAGAAAGGACGATGACGATTCGCAAAGATCCCGTGCTTGTTGTCATGATCCCTTACGGGGAGCCTTAGAATTTAACGAGTCGACAACCGATTGCCAAGCTTTTGCTTCGCGATTCATGCCTAAATCTTCATAAAACCGGATGACGTCTTGCAAGCCTTTGGGGTCGTTCAGGTTGCCCAGGTTGGCACGCAAAGTTGATTGAATGTCGGCACGCATCAGGCGTTCAATCTCGTTGCTGCGGTTGGCAGTGGCGGCGGCTTCTGTGGCCTGACCATTTTCTCTTTGGCAATTGGAAAGGAGATTCCAAGTTCTCCAGTCCACCGGCCCCGGCCAAATGGTCTTCGCTTTTTCATAAGCTTCAATCGCCTCGGGGAGATTCCGGTGAAATTTGTGATCAATCAGGCCTTTGGCTCGCCAGTACTCGTAACCTGACTTCTCACCCGGCCATTGGTCAAAATATTTCGCGGCTTCGTCAATCTTTCCCAAGTCGTCCAATGCGCGAATGATCGTCGCGATCAGCAGAGGATCTTGCAGTGGTTCCTTGGCATTTTGGATCGCCTTGTCCAGTTGCAAAAGGCAATCCTTGGGAGCCCCTGCGGCCAAAAACCAGCGGGCCAACGCGACGTATCCGAGCGTCGAGTCCGGCTCTTCATTAATGAAAATCAGGTACTGCTCTGCCTGTGTCTGGTTCGAGGGAGCGACGCCTAGGGGCCGCAAGCCCATTTGAGCCTCCAACGCTGCATTGGCGGTCAGCGCAAAGAACTCACCCATATACCAATCGCGCAACAGTTTCGGTTGCAGTTCATCGGGAGCAAGTTCAATGGCTTTCCAGATGTCTTCGACAACCGTGTACGGTCGCCCGACCAGTTCGTTGACTTTCCAAACCCAGAAGTAAGCTTCCTGGTTGTTTGCATCAAGTTCGATCGCTTTTTTAAAGTGGTTTAACGCGGCACCCGGTTGAAGCTTTTGGGTGGCTTTAAGTCGTCCAAGTTGCACTTGGGCCTCGGATGCCAAAGGCGAACCCTCATTAATTCGAGACAAATGCAAGATGGCGTCATCGACCACCTTCAAGCCGGCTTCCGCATCGCCGGGGGCGGTCAGAAGTTCGTCACGGACGAGTGACTCAGCCATGAGCAGATTGGCTTCTGCATCCGAAGGATTCCAACGCAGTGCTTGTCGCAAAAGATGACGCGCTTGACGCCACTGTTCGTCTTCAGCAAAGGCCTGAGCCTCGGTCACGCGGGTTCGGACCGAAGCAATTTCGAACATGAACCAAGAGGCTGCCGCAACCGACGCCAGCCCTAACAGGATGCCTAATTTCTTCAGCATGTTCGATTATTCCGCCAGCTGAGAGAGATCGATGGGGGGGGTGTTTGCTTGCACCCGCCAGTAACGTTGTGTGGCCATGTCGGCAAGTTCGGAGATCTCACCATCCGACCACAAAATTTTTACGTCGACGGGGCCTTGGTGGTTCCCGATACCAATTAGTACCCGACGATCCGGGTCGCTCAGGTAACTCCCACCGGCTGACGTGCAATAGACGTGGGTTTTCTCATCGTAGGACACCTCGACTCTTGTGCCCACCGGATGAATTCTAGACTCGGTGGCCAAGTCAAATCCAATGAATTGGTGAGGATCGTCAGTGTCATTTTCGAGAAGGGCGAAGGGGCTTCCAATGTGTGTCACGCCGATGTCAAGATCCCCATCGTTGTCGAAGTCGGCCCCGGCCGCACCACGACCCAGATAGGTGCCCTGAAAATACCCTTCGATTTCAGGGGTGAGATCCTTGAACTGGCCCTGACCGTCGTTGCGGAGGAGTTGGGGTTGCATTTGGTAGGGCGGGTGATTGGGACCCAATACGTGGCCATTGGCAATAAAAAGGTCCACGGCTCCATCCAGATCGTAGTCGAGACTGACCGTGCCGAATCCGAGCGTCTCATAGCTGGTTCTCGCCACATTGCTCGTCTTGCTTTCGTCAGTGAAGACCAAGCCGCCCCTGTTGCGGTAGAGCGTATTCTTGTGGGAGTAGAAGTGGGTCAAAAAGATGTCGGGCAGTCCGTCCGTATTGAAGTCACCCGACGCGATGCCCATACTGGCTTCGGGTTGACCGACATCGCTGGCAGCGGTGCCTGAAAAAACGCCTAGCTCTTGATACAACTGGCCATCAGCATTTTGTGCCGTGGCATTGTCTTGCGTCTTGTTGTTTTGAGTGTCTCTGTTGAAGGGGTCTTTGGTGCTGAACAGAAAGTTGGGCGTCATATCGTTCGCCACATAGATTTCCGGAACAAGATCCAAGTCAAAATCCATGGCGGTGATTGCCAGGCCTTTTCCGTTTTCGGCGACGAGCCCTAGTTCATTGGCCGACTCGATGAAAGTGCCATCGCCCTGATTCAGGTAGACCTGATCATCTACTGCCTGATATTCACCCGGTCCGCAGTAACCTTCGACACCGTTGTATCTGCAAATCTTGTAATTGTCCTGTCGAACATCCATGTAGTTCAACACATAGAGATCGAGATCGTTGTCACGATCGACATCAAGCCAGAGCGTGCTTGAACTCCACTGGGAACGGTCCGAAATACCGACTACGAGTGTGACTTCGGTGAACGTTCCGTCACCCTGATTGCGATAGAGTTTGTTTCGCCCATAGTTCGCGACGAAGATGTCTTCGAAACCGTCGGCATCATAGTCGCCGACGGCCACGCCTTGACCGTATTCAAGGTCAAAGGTTGCTCCCGAATCGTCTGAGACGTCGACGAATTGACCTCGGACATTCCGGTACAGGCGGTTGGTGTGCTCTCCCGTATTTTCGAGATCAGCCGCGAGATAGCTACCGTTGGCAAGATAGACGTCGAGGTAGCCATCTCGATCAAAATCGATCCAGGCCACGCCACCTCCCATGACTTCTGGAAGATAGAAGCGGCCGGGTACGGTGTCACTGAAGAAAGAGAAGTCGATGCCACGTTCTTGGGCAACATCGAGAAAGACGGGTGTTGCGTAGTTCGCGTCGGAACTCGTCGTGCCACTGCTGTCGTCAAGGAGGTCCAGCAATGAAGAAGCCGGTGGAGGCGTCTCAGAATCGACGACATCCACCGGCTTTTGATCATTACAACCTGAGAGAACCCAACTCAGAAGTAAAAAACTTAAAAGCGTTCGGTTCATTTTCAGGTTGTTATCCGATTTTTCGAAGGACTAGGGAGTCGCTTCAGTCTCACCACCGGCACGAGTACCAAATGCCCACCACGCGAATTCGTTGACAGAGTTGGTGACGAAGGTCACCGAACCGTCAACACGAGCCACGTTGACACCCGCGGGGTGACCGCTGGAGGCTGAGAATACCGTAGTGCTTTGCCAGTCACCAGCGTGCGTCCAGCAAGCTTTCTCGTTCGGTTTCATGTCATGGCTGTATGAAGATCCAGCCTGCATAAATGACCAGCTCCAAGTGCTTCCGCGCCAATCATGGCGATTGCTACCACCCGACTGAGCCAAGCAGCTTTGGCGAATTTCGCCCGTGCTGTTTCCACCCACCCAGCCGTAGGTCTTGTACCTCGGATCCCGGTCACCGATGTCCATGACGAACTCGGAGTAAGCCGCCGTGTTGCTAGCACCGTCCTTGAAATTACCGAAGGTCAAGTCGGGATCGCTGTCGTTGTTGTTGTTCGTCTTTTGACTTCGATACCCGTTGTGTTTGTCCCAACCCAGGTGAACGCCTGTTGAACCAATCGCATGATTCGTATACGCGGTACCGTGGTTGGTGGCATAAGTGTGGTTTGCCACACCAGCTCGCAAGGTGTGCGGCTGCGAAGGACAATTGAAGACGGGCAGCTTGACCGAGAGGTGCAAGTTGTTGTTTCCGTCCCAGCCGTGGGTGAATGGCAAGGGTCGGGATCCGTCTGGAGCTCCACCAGGAGCAACAAAGATGGTTCGCTCGTAAGCGGGACCCTGCTCCAAGTAAGGGAGCAAAAAGACTTTGTCCGAGAAACATCCCCAGGACGATCCCAAAGGTTGACCTGGTCGAGCCCACGTAATCGTAATTGGGAACTTACCATGCGTGTCATGGTAGTTGTGTGATGCCAAACTAATCTGTTTCAGATTGTTTGAGCAAGATGTTCGTCGAGCCGCTTCACGGGCCATCTGGACGGCCGGCAAGAGCAGTGCAACGAGGATTCCGATGATCGCGATAACCACCAAAAGTTCCACCAACGTGAAACCACGGCGATTTCGCGATGCGACGAATGCATGACGCATACGCACCTCCACTCTGAGAAAAGATATGAGAACAAACCTCAGGGATGCATGAGACTAGGGAAGCCAGACGCGGTCAGTCCGTTTAGCCGACAATCTTTGCCACGATTCCAAATCTTTAATCGCGAGCTTATCGACATCAATGCCGATTTGTGCCGGAAAGCTAACCCCAATCTCGATACATTCTGACACAATACCCCCGAATTCTAATCGATTTACTTTTCCTGTCAAGCAAAGTTTCACGCCTAGTAGCCGGATATGCTGTCATACGTACCTTTAAGGGGGGGTGATTTCCCATTGCGGTGCGGTGGGGCATGGTTCGAATCACTTTTGAGTCGATTTTGATTGATTTTATCAAGCACGGCCTGCATCTGTCTCATTTTGTCGAGCTGTCTAGAATCTCGATAAAGTGTGACTAACCACCGTCGGGTTTCCCAGTTTCTAGGGTTCAAGTCCAAAGCCCGCTCCGCATACTGAATCGCCTCATCGATTTCAAGAAGTTGCCCTTTCACCATTGAAAGTCTGAGGTTGCCGTCCACTTCATGGGGTTTCACCGCGACGTAACGGGTTAAATATTTGTCTGCCTGCCCCAGTTGGCCCTCGCTTCCGAAGTGAGAACCGAGTCTGAGTAGCGTTTCCCCGTGTTTTGGGTCGATCTCCAGAATCGTTTTCCAAACATCCACCGCCTCAAAAATTTGTTCGGTACGTTGGAGAGCAAGAGCGAGTGCTTCAAGGTAGATCAAATCACTCCTAAATACGTTTTTTAGGGGCAGTAACCGTTTTAACGCAGTGTTGTAGAGTTCAAGATCTCCTGTCTGCGTCGCATCTCGCACAATCGCGATGCCTAACGCACGTTCAAATTCTTGTCCCACAATCGGATGAGTGTTTCCTTCGTAAACCTGGTAGTCCGTCTCAGAACCTTTTGGAAGATTTTTTTCGTCCGATAATGGTTCGACTATCCTGGGATTTTTCCGAATGCGATGATCTGTCTGAGTCGTGTGCGGTACATCGTTCGTAGACAATCGGGGCATGTGACACTCCGAGCAGTTGTCAGGCGTCGATGTTTGCTGACGAACCGTATCGGATTCAGTACAACTTTCAGTTTGATGGCACTGCAAGCAGGCCTGCCGGAATTGAGCTGCACGCTCGGACGCGTGCGTCATGCCGTGTGGATCGTGACAAGAGACACATCCCAGTGCTCGCCCGCTTTCGATGTAGCAGCGACTCGTTTGCATTTGCTGGACGTGACTTACGGCTTTTGTGGATTGATCTTGCTCGACGTTCGTCCCTTCGATGAAAACCGTCCAAACATCAGAAATCGCATCTCCTGGCCGAAAATCATCTGGCTGACGCCCAGGTCTCAGAACCTCGAATCGTCCCTGAAGGTGACACTGGTTGCACACGTCATCACGTTCGATCGCTTCAAGTTTTGTCGGGTTCACGATCGGATCAGCGACATTATCGAACGTCTTCCCGCCGTCGTGAAACTCAATGTGAGACTTTCCGGGGCCGTGGCAGCGCTCACAGCTAATTCCCAATTCAGCCACGATCGGCTTTTCGTAAGCTGGAAACTCGGCAGTCCCACCCTTTATGGCTGAAGTTTGCCCACAATGGCAACGCAGGCATCGATCCGAAATAGGTCTTGAAAACTGGGAGTGGTCGGCCGGGGTAAAACCCGGTGACAGACCCCATTTGCGGTCGCGTGTATACCAGGAAAGAGGCGACATGAAGAGTTCGCCTTCTCTCTCCAAAAGATAAGAACGACCGCGGGCTCCCGATCCTAAGGCGAACGCAATTGGTTCGGTTTGTCGGACCAATATCGAACCCTCATCATCCAAAACACGTTCGTGGTGAAGAATCATGTCTCCAGCAACTTCAATCTCGTACTCTAGAAATGCAGGGTCGCTAAAGACAAGTAAATCACTACGGTGTTCGATAGAATCCGTGATTTCCGACGACGGACTCATCGCCTTCGCCATCGGGTGGCCCTGATACTTTTCGTAAATGTCCTCGTGACATCGCTGACAACGTTTGCTGCCGACGAACCCCTCGTGAGATCGAGGCGTCCATGGTGCAACGGACTCGGCTGATTTTCCCGCCGAAACCGCGACGGGATTGGTGGCGTCGCGGCAGCCTGTTAAGAACGAACCGAAACAAGCCCACGACAAAACCAAGAAGACAAACGCTCTCTGGCGAGGGTATTGCCAAATTCGTTCGCACATTGATTATCCACCCTGAAGATGAACGTTTTCTATCGAACAAGTATCGCTGGGGAACAAAATTGCACGGCAATGACTGCTTTCGCCAACATCGCTTCCCAAAACCGGCTCTTGTTAGCCCAAAGATGTTGTTCTTCGACCCGCACGAATCCTCATGCGACAAGTCTTCAATCCGCAGTGTTCCAGCGGCCAACTCGGATCCGTCGTTTGATGTGTCCCCATCTCCATTATTCGCGACAAGGAGAGCTTTTGTTCGGAAATCTTACGATCCCACTCGGTATCGTTTTCACGCACCAATCAAACCGCTGCCGAGCCCTACAGTCCCCGCAAGGACATCATCACCATCACTCATCGTGTTCTTCAAAAAATGCGAAGGGGACAAATTCTCAACGGCCCCCCTCGTTGGCTGTATTCGCCTTTTTGTCATCGGAGGGTTCACCGGGTGTCGCGGCGGATTCCTCCGCCGCAGCTCGCGCTTCTTCGACCCTAGCCATATACTCCTCAACGAACGCCTCCGTGGGGGTATCCTCGTCAGCTTCCAACATAAATTCCAAGGGGGTCCCCGCGGTCTCCTTGGTCACCTTAAGCTTCAAGGGAGTCTGCTCCGGGGTGGAGTATTGGGTGGGGGTGGTGAGTGGCCCGGCCGCCGCACCGGCACTGGGCAAGTAGTTGTAGATGACGACTTTATGATTCCCCACAAAAAGCCCCTCTTGAATCTCGGCTTCGACGGGCGTCTCAAGGACAAACGTCCCATCCTCTTTGATTCTCCCAAATCCGCCCTGCAATGCCGCGTTGTCCAAGAAGTAAGTTTGGATGGTACCGCCCGAGACGGGCTTACCACGCATCATCACTTTGCCCTTGACGGTCACCACTTTCGGAATGCTTGTTCCAGCAAGACCAAGTTCCTCC
Organism: Pirellulaceae bacterium; assembly: GCA_022448315.1. Classification (GTDB taxonomy): domain Bacteria; phylum Planctomycetota; class Planctomycetia; order Pirellulales; family Pirellulaceae. The sequence continues at coordinate 265,707 of JAKVCA010000015.1, forward strand.
CCATAGCGGGTGTAACCAAGAAACGCCAAGAGGATCAGGCCGACGGGTACAACAATGGTCAGGATCCTTCCCAGACTGAAGCTCGCTGGTGGTGGCGCGTTTTCGTTCATTCACTCGTACTCCAAAGTTGGGTAATGATTTGGGCAAATATCAGCGGGTTTCCAACACCGCAGTCGGGGCGGCCTCGGGCGTCTCGCCCTCAATGACCACGTAACGGGAATTCGGTTTCAGCCCCTCGATGAGATAGGGTTCTCCGCCTGGGAAAGTCACCTCGAGAGAGACCTCTTGCACACCGCTTGGGACGGCAAACGTTGACCGGAGTTCACTCGTAGAGAGATAACTTCCCCCAGCAGTCATTTGATCCGTGTAAGGAACGTCGTTCAATTCATGGTGGAATTGGACGCCAATGGCAGAACGATTTGACGACTGGCCAATCCAGCGAATCTGAATCGAATTCGCTTCACTCTCGCGATCTTTTTCGCCAATCGCCAAATTTTCGAGCATCGATGGAGCCTCTTCTTGGTGGCCGATCACCACATCTTCATCGCCGTCATTATCGAGGTCAAGCAGCACCATGCCTCTGCTGCTGTGGGGCTCGCTGAAAAATCGACCTGCGGATTTGTCGAGACAGCGGAAACGGCCTTCGTCGTTTCTCCAGACTTGATCCGGATTCGCGAAAGGCGCGTCTTCTCCTTTCAGGTGGCGGTTGTTGTCCACATGCCCGTTGACGGCGAAAAGGTCCATCCAGCCGTCCAAGTCGAAGTCGGCAAACGTCGTGCCCCACGAGACATAGGGCAGCGTATCAAGGGTCAGACCCGCCCCTGCACTGACTTCAAAGTAAATTCCTGAATCCCGCGCCTGGTAGAGCGAGCTGTACTCGTCCTTGAAGTTGGTGACGAAAAGGTCGATCAGTCCATCCCGGTTGTAGTCTGCAGCATCCACCCCCATGCCGGCTTGGCTGTTGCCGCGGCTGTCGTAACCCACCCCGGATAATTCGGTTTCATCTCGGAACTTTCCAGTACCATCGTTGAGGTAAAAGGAGTTGGCATTGAGGTCGTTGCCGACGTAGATGTCCAGAAACCCGTCCGCGTTCACATCCGCCGCAACGACCCCTTGCGCTCGTCCCGCTCGACTAGCCAGCCCGCTGGTTTCCGTTGCGTCCTCAAAGGTGCCGTCACCCAGATTTCGGTAATACGCATCGGGCGAAGCCTTGATGATTTTCGGACTGCAGTAGAGTTGGATCCCTTGTTCGGCACAGTAAGGGTTGTCGGCAAAACTCCAAAGGCCATAGTTGCAGACATACAGATCAAGGTTGCCGTCGTTGTCCGCATCGAAAAACATGGCTCCCGTCGGGAAGTCCTCGTTTTTGACGCCTGCAAAACGCTCGACTCTCTGGAAGCTACCGTCACCCTGGTTGTGATAGAGAAGATTGGTGCCGAAACAGCTGACGTACAAGTCCGGAAAACCATCGTTGTCGTAGTCTCCGACCGCAGTTCCGATCGAATAGCCTGTAAACCCAACTCCAGCCAGATCGGTGACGTCGGTGAATTTGCCCGAACCCATGTTGCGGAAAAAGCCGTCCTTCCCGGGCGACTTTTCCTGATCGAGAGGAAAGGGAGCACCACTTGCAAAAAAAAGATCGACCCACCCGTCCAAATCAAAATCCAAAGCCGCGAGGCCACTGCCGTTGGCCGAAGGAAAAGGTTTGACTTCGGACGTTCCACTCTGATGCACGAAATCAATTCCCGTATCCGTCAGTTTGCGAAACCAGGGATCCGAGGCAGCCGACTCGTCCTCGGTGCGATTCGGAGTGATGTCCAGGCTGACTTTGGGAGGTTTGGCCAGCGGTTGCTCGTTGTGGCAACTTGCGGAAAGCAGCGAAAAAAACGAGAGGCCCAAGGCCGCGAGGTGCCAGTGTTGTTTCATCGCAGGTTCATCCCGATTCTGGGTTGGTTGCCAAAATGACCTGATGGAAGTGCGGAGGATCATCCCAGCAGTTCGACGAGCCTGGCTGCGCCCTATTTGGCCTCCGCCGGAGTGTTTCCGAGAAGACTCGCTATTCCTGAAGGTCAATCGGCAACAGCTCGAGTCTGGGTAGAAGATCGTCTCTTTTTTGCTGGACTGCCACCTGAAGTTCTCGCAGGAATGGGTCGCTCTCCTCGGATACTTTCAGCAGGCTGAAGAGTTCATCGGCTCTTTCCCAGTCCCCCCTTGCCCCTGAGCGATGTGCTTGAAGTGCGATTCCCCACATCGATTCGGGTTGATGCGTCAGCACATCGTTGATAACACCGACCAAGGTTTCTCCCTCGCGCAGAGATTCGGATTTTTGTTTCCATTTGTCTGCCTCTGCTTGGTTGCCTTTCGCCAAATAAATCCGTTGGAACGCGTATGCAAGTGTACTGGACTTGACTTTCTCTTTCAGAGGTTCCATCAACTCGAGGGCGTTATCCGGCTTACCTCGGGATAGCTCCAGATTGGCCAGTTTTTCAAGCGCCGGTGTGTAGCTAGGGATGAGGCTGAGGGCCATCCGCCAAGCAGATTCGGCTTTTGAGGTTTCGCCGAGTGCTGCATAACAGTCCCCGATGCGCGTGTAGGTGTCTGGATGGCGTTCTTGCCCCAAGCTTTTTTGCAGAAATGGTAGTCCCCTGTCTGCTTCGCCGTTCTCCAGCAATATTCCGCCGTACAGAAAGAAAAACTGCCAGGGTGGGATCCCCAATCGCTCGGCTTCGGACTCGAACTCGAGCACTTTAGCAAACGAAGCGATGGCTGCCGGTCTGTTTTTGAGTTCTGTGTGCACGGATGCCATCAGCAGATAACCTTTGGCCTCGTTTCCCGGTTGCGCGGCAAAAGTTGCGGCAGAGTCCAATGCCTCTTGAAACCGACCGAGCTTTGCTCGACAGGTACTCGCTTCGTAAAGTGCATCGGAGTAATTGGGATCTTGTCTTAAAACCTCTTCAATCAAGCTTAACGCCCGATTGTAGTCTTCCATCGCAATGTAGCATCGTGCGAAATCCTGAAGTTCCACGAGGGTGTCCGGGCCTACTCTTGTGAAGATCTCGATCGCTTCTTCGGGCCGATTGAAATAGAGAAGGATGCGAGCTTGCAGGGCCAACGCTTTTGAATCCGTCGGATATTTTTCGAGGTATTCGCTGATGGTGTGGTAGGCATCGCGAATTTTTGAGGATTCAGTTTTACGGCCCTCGTCTGCGGAGGTCGACTGATCTGCCAGTCCCTCGACGAGAAGCGTTTCGGCTTGCCGAACGGGTTGCTCCCTCAACCAGATCACACCGGCGAGCATTCCTGCAGTTCCTAATACCGTCAGGACGATAAGGCTGATTTTCGACAAAAGTCCGGATTTCGAGGGCCTTACCCTTGCAGGTGCGCTCGAAGTTTCAGCTTTGGACTTGCGAGTTTTCTTGGACATTGGAGTCAGGACTAAACCTATGGAAAGCAGAAAAAATGGACCTTCGCCGCCGCGGCCTCAAGAGAAGCCGATTTCGGAGGAGGGCAACCGAACTCGAGTTGGCGGGCAAAGTGCAGCAGCCGGTCGTTCGGGGCCGAAAACCTGAGTAGTCGCTTCGGCGTCAGCTCAATGAAGGTATACGAAGCCAATTGGCAAATGGATCGGCCTACTCCATGATTGCTTGGCTGCTGCTCGACTCGTCTGATTGCACTTCCATCTTAACAAAATGCAGGAGGCACCGGTATTCGTCATGCCCCCAGCCCTTTCGATCTCCTGATTTGCGGCACAATCATACGCATAATCGTTGCAACTTGCACTCCACCTCATCACAATGACCGATCGCAAATATGAGTCTTTCGGCCGAGGTAACACGAGCGACGTGTGAATTCCGCGTTCGGTTTTTCGAATGCGACGCGTTTGGAAACGTGCTCAGTCGCAGGAGCAAATGATTAAATTCTCCTTTTTCGAAGATGGAGTCAGAATTGATGCGAAAAACGCAACTTGGATTCACCGCACTCGGAAGTCTAATTTTCGGCCTCATCGCCGGGATCTCGTCATGGGCTGACGATGGCAATCCGGCTTACACCGACGTGAAAAAAGCGCCAGCCGACTACGGGTATCAAGGCGAGTATCTGGGAGCGCATACCGAAACCCCAGAATACAAACTCGGCGTCCAGATCATTGCCCTTGGCGAGGGAAAATTTGATTTGATCGGCTACGACGGCGGTTTGCCCGGTCAAGGTTGGTCCCGCGGGGATGAGACGGTCCGACTCAAAGGGACCTTGGCTGACGGTAAAATCAAATTTGCGTCGAAGGATGACGATAGGTCGGCCATGTTGGAGGATGGCGCGATCACGGCCTACGACGGCGACGGAAACAAAATGGCCGAATTTAAAAAGACCGAGAGAAAGAGCCCGACTCTCGGGGCCAAGCCAACCGAAAACGCGGTGGTGCTCTTTGATGGATCGACCGCAGAGCGGTTCGAAAACGGCAAGTTGATCGAAGGGGGGCTTCTGGGAGCCACCAACTGTTTCTCCAAAGAGAAACTTGGAGATCACCATCTTCATATCGAATTTCGAACTCCATTCATGCCGAAGAGTCGTGGGCAGGCTCGGGGCAACAGTGGGGTTTACATGCAGAGTCGGTATGAGTTGCAGGTTCTGGACTCTTTTGGGCTCGATGGCAAAAACAATGAGTGCGGCGGAATTTACTCGATCAGCGAGCCGATCGTGAACATGTGCTTGCCCCCGCTCTCTTGGCAAACCTACGACATCGACTTTACCGCTGCTCGATACGACGATCAGGGGAATAAAACCAAAAATGCCCGTGCGACGATTCGACACAACGGCGTGGTCATTCATCGGGATCTGGAATTGCCACACGGCACTCCGGGGAGGCTTCCTGAGGGAGCAGGCCCGGAGTCGCTGTTTCTGCAAAACCACGGAAATCCAGTTGCCTTCCGCAACATTTGGGTTGAAAAGAAATAGATGATCAAACCTGCCCGATTCTGAAGGCCGTCGTTCCTCTTTGCGGAGCGACGGCCTTTTTTATGGTCTTCCGTACTTTCTTTTCCGCATAAATTTTGTAGCCGCGCAAGTATGGGCGAGCTCCAGCGCTGGGCACCATCTTGAGTGCAAGGGGGCAAGCTCAGCTTGAGAAGCGCAGCGTCATGAAGGTGGATCATGAACGATTCTGTGCGGCAAGCGATCAGGATTGCCGATCGAGATTTCCCGACTTTCGAATCGCCAGCATCAACCTCCCTCCCATGGCCATGCTGGTCATGATGCCGAGGAGGCCAAGAATCGAAAGATCTCGAATTCCCCAAAGCCCCTCTCCGGGTAACAGAATCGGGGGGACCTGCATGCTCAACATGACCGAACTGCCGAGAAATAGGGCGCTGGTCATCAGTCCCATGACCAGGCGATTGACCGAGGGCCCCAGTCGGCGGTGATCAAGATGGACATCGAATTTACCTAGCTGGATTTGCTCGATAATCTGGCCCAGTCGAGAGGGAAGATCTTCCGCAAGCTGTTCCAGTTGCAACATGATTCGACGAACCTTTTTGGCATGTCTGGTCGGCGATAGCCTGCGCAGCAATAAGCTTTGCCGGAAGGGGTGCATCAGTTCCATGATGCTCATCTTGGGACTTAGTTTCTGACCTGTCCCTTCAAGGGCAATCAGGACCTTGATCAACATCGCCACTTCGCTCGGAAGGGTAATCCGATGTCGACGAATCATCGACATCATGTCGCCAAGAGCCAAGCTTAAATTAAATCGGTCCAGCGAGGTGGTGGAGTAGGTTCCCACAAATTCAGCGAGGTCGTTCGCGAATGCGCCCTCGTTCATGTCGGGCGGAATCGACCCGAGCCGACGAATGAGCGTGCTCAGTATCGGAACATCTTTCCCCATGATGGCCAACAGCATCTCTTCGATGTCTTCCCGCATTCGTTCACTGATGCGGCCCACCATGCCAAAATCAAGCAAGCCAATCACGTTACCCCTGAGAACGAGAATATTTCCGGGGTGCGGATCTGCATGAAAAAAACCTTCCTGAAAGATCATTCTCAGGTAGGCTTCGGCCAACCGTTTTGCGATGTCTTCGAGGTCCGCACCCGATTGCTTGAGTGACTCGATATCCGAGACCTTGACGCCCTCAAGGCGTTCCATCGTCAGGACGCGTGTCGTGCTGAGTTCCTCGACCGGTCCGGGGATTTTGATCTGTGATTCACCATCGAAGATGGTGGCAAACTGAACCAAGTTACGTTCTTCTCGACCGAATTCAATTTCTCTGCGCATGCTTCGCGCGAGATCGGCCACCACCGCTTCCGGGCGATACGCTTTGAATTCGTCCACTCGTTCCGCGAGTAGAGCAAGGCCCGCCAAAATGTCCAGATCGGTATTGACCACGCGATCAATTCCCTGGTGCTGGACCTTCACGACGACTTCCGGGCCATCACATATTTTGGCTCGATGGACCTGCCCGATTGAGGCGGATGCGATCGGCTCTTCATCGAAAGCGTCAAATAACGCCTCGAGTGGTTGCCCGAGTTCGGTTTCCACCGTCGTGCGGACATACTCAAAGTCATCGGGAGAGACTTGGGTCTGAAGTTTCTGCAACTCGGTCGCAAGCTCTCCTCCCACGAGATCGGGGCGAGTGCTCAAGAGTTGCCCCAACTTGATGAACGTTGGCCCCAGTTCATTGAGAGCGAGCCGAATCCGGGTATGGTGAGATTCTCGTGCAAGGGACCCGCCGGTTGAGGACTTGAGTTGGTCTTTGAGCAGTTCGATATTCAAGCGACTCAGCCAGTCCGCAAGCCCGTATTTGCTGAGCACCGAAAGAATTTCCGTCCAGCGTCGAACGTTGCGGTATAGCTGTGGAATCGACGAGATACTTCGTTTCATGAGACGTTTGACTCTGGAAATCGAAAGTGGGTGAAGCTGCCGGGTCGCGGAGGAGCCACCGGGGATCTCCTGCAGGATTATGCCGGGTTCGTAGATTGTGCGTGCTTCCTCTTGTATCATCTTAACCCACAAGTCCGCGTCCGAGCGAAAATCTCGAAAGTTGGAGGCGTTCAATGGGCCGCCGACAGGGGCTGTAAGGGCAAGGACCTTTCGATCTTCCAACAAGGAGTGATGTTCATGAAACTGCCTAAATGGGTCGCTTTGAGCCTTTTGGTTCTTCTGGCGAAATTCAGCGTCGTTCAGGCCGAAGTGCGTCTGCCTGCAGTGCTTACGGACCACATGGTGGTACAACGCGAGAAGCCGATCCTCGTTTGGGGCTGGGACGACGCCGGAAGTGAGGTTGTCGTATCGATCGGGGGCCATCAGGCCAAGGCAAAAACGGATGCCGATGGACGTTGGCAAGTGGCGTTGCCACCCCATAAGGCAGGAGGTCCTCATTCAATCAAAATCAAGGGGACCAGCGAATTGACGCTCACCGATGTCTTGGTCGGCGAGGTGTGGCTATGTTCGGGGCAATCGAACATGGAATGGACGGTCAATAACTCGAACAACCCCAAAGAGGAGGTTGCCGCAGCTAACCATCCTCAGATTCGGCATATCAAGATTCCTCACGTTCCCGCGGATCAGCCGCAGAGCGACGTGAGTTCCCAAGGTTGGCAGGTCTGCAGTCCACAGACCGCCGGGAATTTCACGGCCGTTGGCTATTACTTCGGACGCAAGCTCCAGCAGGAGTTAGAAGTGCCCATCGGACTGATCGGTTCGAATTGGGGCGGCACCCGGATTGAGCCCTGGACACCGCCCGAGGGATTTCGGGCCGTTCCTGCACTCAAAAACATCACGGACAACCTCAAAGATTTTCCGATTAAAAACAAAGAAGGTCGGATCAATCATCAGTCGGCTCTGGCACTCTACAACGGCATGATTTCTCCCCTGTTGCCCTATCCCATTCGCGGGGCCATCTGGTATCAGGGCGAGTCGAATAATGGTGAAGGCATGCTGTATTTTGAGAAGATGAAGGCGTTGGTCGCCGGCTGGCGTAGCGTTTGGAATAATCCGGAGATGCCTTTTTATTTCGTGCAGTTGGCGCCGTTCAAATACGGTGGAGATCCAACTCGACTTGCGGGAATCTGGGAAGCCCAGACCAAGGCCTTGGAGATTCCTCACACCGGCATGGCGGTGACTGTCGATATCGGAAATGTGAAAGATATCCACCCAAGAAATAAGCAGGATGTAGGCAAGCGGCTCGCGCTTTGGGCACTCGCGAAAGATTACGGAATGAAAGATGTCGCCTACTCGGGTCCGCTCTACCGCGGGATGACGGTGGATGGAAACAAGGTTGTCCTAAGCTTTGACCATGTTGGGGATGGATTGGTTTCGCGAGACGATCAACCTTTGTCTTGGTTCACCGTAGCGGGCGACAATAAAGCATTCGTTGAAGCCAAAGCGGAAATTGTTGGAGACACGATCGTGGTCTCGTCGGATTCGGTGGAGAAGCCCGTCGCCGTTCGTTTTGGTTGGCATCAGGAAGCAGAGCCCAATCTGTCGAACAGCCACGGCTTGCCGGCTTCTCCCTTCAGGACCGATGCTTGGTAGTCACGAGGTGGACAGGATCTGGAATTGCAGCAGCCAGCGGAATGCGACGGATTCCGCTGGCTTTTTTTATGCAGAGCTCTTGGGGCCTTGAGACTCTTGGGCGCGTTGGTCGCGGCAGCACATCGGTGGGACGCAGGAAGAACTACACTTGCCACCGAGCCAGATTCTCCACGATCGCATCCGTCAGCTACTGATGAAACCCCGCGATGAACCCGAGAGTCGGTCGGTCAGCATGCTTCCAGTCCAGATAGCGAGGACATTGGCGTTGAGCTCACGAGGTATAACCTGACGGAATGTCCCTGCGGAGTCACGACGCAGAATTGCGGTGAGGTCGGCGAAGGGATACGATTCATGGTTGTGACCGTCGCAGCATGCTCATCTTCTTTTTGTTCGGTTTGGCATGTCCATGAACCCATCGAACTCCGATTCCGATTCTCGCGCTGAACGAATTCTGCACTGGTCCCGTCTGGCGGCGGATACGTCGGACTCCTTCGGATTTCTTCAGGAATCGCTCGAATTCTGGCTGCGTCAGTTTGAGATGAACTACATCGCAGTGGTCGAAGCGAAACGCGGTCAGTGGGAGCTCCTCGCGGATTCTGGTTCCGAGCAAGAACTCCCATTCGAGGAGTTGGGTGTGGTGTTGGATGAGGAGCGGCCGCACTCCTCTGGAGCTTGGCGCATCCTGCCCTTATTGATCGGACCGGGGCAGGCCAAATTGTTGGTCGTCTTGCTTCGGGAGGATGACCGTTCAGTTTCCGCTTCAATGCTTCAGGAAGATGCCCAACACTTAGGTGGCCTTTGGCAATCCGCTGCGAAAAATGAGCGACGGCAGTGGCGATTGGATCGGTTGGAAGCCATTCTCGAAATCGCGGCTCAATGGAATCAAACCCACGAGATGACTCCATTGCTTCATCGAATGGCGGAGGCCTCAACGCGACTTTTGCAAGCGGAGCGAGCCAGTATCTTTCTTTGGGACAAGGCCAATTCGATTCTGGTGGGGCGACCAGCGCTGGGGGTCGAGGGCAACGCGCTCGAGATCCCCGACAACGCTGGACTGGTCGGGCATGTTGTTCAAACGGGCGAAGTTGGACGAGTTGATGAGAACCACAAGCAGGACGCAGCGCTCGTCAATCGGGAGGTGGATCGGCAGCTGAACTTCGATACACGGACGCTACTCTGCGTTCCGTTGAGAGGTATCGATGGGGAGATCTTCGGCGCGTTTGAAGTCATCAACAAGGAAAACGGTAACTTCCATCTTGAGGATGAAGAGGCATTGACCGAGTTGGCCGCCCATGCGGCCGTGGCGCTCGAGAATACTCAAGAACGGGAACAACTGGTCTCCACGCAACGACACCTGGCCGAGGAGGCGGCCGCCGGAATCGAGTGGGTGGGGGAATGTGCGGCGATCGAGTCACTTAGAAAAACGATTCAGAGGATTGCTTCCACCGAGTTGGCCGTCCTTGTGTTGGGTGAAAACGGTACTGGCAAAGATGTGGTTGCGCGCATGACGCACTTCTTGAGTGATCGCCGTGACCAGCCGTTCGTCGCGGTCAACTGCGCGGCTATCTCGGAGACGCTCCTGGAGAGTGAGTTGTTCGGACATGAAAAAGGATCGTTTACCGGAGCCCACGAAGAACGTGCGGGTAAATTTGAAACTGCAAATGGCGGCACCCTGTTCCTTGACGAAATAGGCGACATGAGTCTTGATGGGCAGGCGAGTCTACTTCGTGTCCTCGAGGATAAAGTGGTGGTCCGTGTTGGAGGCAGTCGACCCATCGCGACCGACACGAGAGTCTTTGCGGCAACGAATCAAGATCTGGTTCAACTCGTCCGCGAAAAGAAGTTTCGCGAGGATCTTTATTACAGGCTTAACGTGGTGACGCTGGAGTTGCCACCGCTTCGCGATCGCGGTGACGACATTGTGCTGCTTGCCGATTTCTTTCTTCGAAGCTTCGCTCAGCGGGCACGACGGCCAGTGCCCAAATTCACGTCGGCGGCTCGAAGGCGATTACTCGAGCATACGTGGCCCGGAAACGTGCGGGAGTTACGCAATTTGATGGAGAGATTGGCGTATCTGTCGGAGGAAAACCGGATCGATGCGAGCGATCTGAGTTTCATCATTGCCCCTAATGAAGTGGAGAGTAATCTACATGCCTTGCATCGCTCTCTCTCAGATGCCACTCGAGAATTCCAGGTCGAGTTCATCACCCGCCATATTGACGCTGCGAAGGGTCGGATGACCGAAGCGGCTGAAAATCTGGGTCTTCATCGATCGAACCTGTATCGGAAAATGAAACAGCTTGGGATGTCGGTCGAAGAGCAGTGAGCCTCGCAGTAGGCCGGAGGCTCTCCGCCATTCCCACCTGCCTTGGAGTATCGCTCTTGTGGGTGGGTGTGTTTGCCAAATTTCCTCGGTTTTGACCAAGACTCTGACCCTGGCAGGGTGTTGATTAACAGGGCCGAAAATTTAGGCGTTGGTCAGATGCCGACAGCAGGCCTAGGATGGTTCGTTCGGGTAATCATTTGCCGCCATATCGTGGGGTTGGCCACTCACTGTTGCACCCTGCCGACGGTGTTGGCGTGAAAGTTTTGATTTGGGCTCCGAATACCGAACCCTTTATGTCGAACGTAAGACTTATAAAAGACATGATGCTTATCTCGGTTGCTCCGGCGCAGAGGTTTGCCGTGACAGAAATATGGGAGTTGGTTATACTGAGGGGGTAAGGCACTGAGGAATCGCTGGCTCCCCTCCCCAATCTCCCGCCCAGAAAGTCGCCCTGTTGTTGGAAGTATTTTCACGGATCAGGTCTGATTTCCCACCCTCTTAAATTGCAAACTCCATGAAACTCAAGACGAAATCGTCCAAGGTTTGCTTTCGCCTGCGACCTCACGTTGGCATGTCCAACGCGGCTTTGTTGGCGGCGGTTGCGGTTACCCTGATCATTGCTGGTGTGGCCTATTTCGCTTTGGCACCCGGCAAGAGCCGTATTGCCATTGATCCGATTCTTCAGACGGTGGAAAGCCAAGACTTCGAAGCCATTGTTCTTGAGCAGGGTGAGGTGCGGAGTTCAGAGAATCGCGAGTACAATTGCGACGTCAAGTCCAGATATGGTGGGACCTCCGTCAAAGATATTCTGGTCACTGAGGGCGACTTTGTCGTAGAAGGCCAGGCGTTGGTGAACCTTGATAGCTCAATGCTTGAAGAGGCCCAGCAAAAGCAGGTGATCGCCGTTCGTAACGCAGAGAAAAGAGTGCAAACCGCCCTCAGTAATCTTGAGGCGGCCAAAATCGCCAAGCAGGAATATTTGCTCGGGTTGTTTGAACAGGATAAACGCCAGTCGGAAAACGAGATTTTCCTCGCGGAGGAAGAGTACCGGCAGACGGAAGAAATCGCCAGATTCAGCGAACGATTGGCTGCGAAGAGTTATATCACTGACCTTGAACTTGAGGCCGCAAAGTTTGCGGTTGAACGCGCGAGAAACAAATTGGAATTGGCTCGGATCCAACTGGAAGTGTTGGAGAATCAAACCAAGAAGCGTCAGGAAATTAAATTCGATTCTGACATTTCCGCACTGACCACTGAACTTCAGAACGAGCGGGAAATCTTGAAGACCGAGCAGGCACAGCTTGATGAAATTCAAGATCAGATCACGAAATGCATCATCAAGGTTCGTCCTGGCGAAGAAGGTGAAGTGGTCTTCGCGAACATCTTCTCTTCCCGCGGCAACTCTGAATGGGTGATGGAAGAAGGTGCAAAGGTTCGTGAGGGGCAGACTCTGATCAAGTTGCCGAACAAGTCAAAAATGGAGGTTTTTGCCAAGGTCAACGAGTCGCAGATCAAGGCGGTCCAGAAAGGGCAAACGGTCAGTGTCAAAGTTGATGCCATGCAGTCGGACGAACCGCTGGAGGGGATTGTCCAGCAGGTCAACAATTATCCCGAACCTGAAAGCTGGTCGAGTGGTGGCATCAAACGCTTTGGCATTACGGTGAGGATACTTAACCCACAACCCGATCTGCGTTCCGGAATGAATGCTTCCGTGAGTGTGCAGACCATGTACGAAAAAGATGCCATTCAGGTTCCCGTTCAAGCGCTTGCGGAACGAGAGGGGGTCTATTTCTGTTTTGTGAAACGTGATGAAAGCTTCGTTCCTGTCGAAGTCGAAGTAAAGGCGACCAACGCCAAGACGGCATGGATCGGATCGGGGCTTGAGGTTGGCGAAAAGGTCGTGATGGCCCCGCGGCAATACGACGTTCTGGAAATTCCCGATATCGTAACTCCTGCACGCCAAAAGGAAGGTGAGCGGGTGGCAGATGGCGAAAACTTCGTGGAGCCCGGCAAAGCTGAAGAAACTCGGAAGACTTCCATGAAGCGTGGCAACGTTGCAGAAGCGAAGGACGGTTCCGCCAGCTGAGCGACGAACCTTCCCGGTGAGTTGAGCTTTCCGAAAGCCGGTCAGAGTTGGGGAGGCATGGCGAATTTAGTCAAGTAATCCCTCAGAACGACCGCACCTCATTCTTTATGAAATCCAGCTTCCGCATCTACGCGGAGAAGACCGGAACATAGTTCAATGGCATTTGCAAAATGATGCACGCCATGGCCGTTCCGAATTCGGCACCAACCTGAGCATCGTTCCACGAGCCGTCACCGTTCTGCGTTTTCAATAAATGATCTCGAATTTTTGGGTACCAGCTGTCCCAGTACTGCCCTCCTGCGTGCCACATGGCTTGGACGGCATAGTATTGGCCGTAGAAGTAATAGCTGCCTCCGCTGGTCTGCGAAGATCGCTGTAGCCACTTCAGCCCTTTCTCAATCTGTTCTCCGTCGTAAATCCCAGCGCTGTAGAGGGAGACCACACCCGCCGCGGTCAGCGGGAATGAACCCTGACTTCCTCCGGTTAACGTGTAGCGAAAACTTCCATCAGAATTCTGGCTTCGTTTCACGTACTCAATGCATTTTTCCCGTGTCTCATCAGGGACATTGATGCCCGCATCGCGTGCGGCTCGGAGTGCCATGATTTGACAGATGGTAATCGAAAGGTCCGCGTCACTTTTCTGAGGTTGATACCGCCATCCTCCTTGGTTGTTCTGGCAGCGGACAATCAACGCGACCGCTTTCTTCAGTTTTTCGCCGAGTTCGGGCTTTTGCGACACGCCATAGGATTCAGAAAGAAACAGGGTCGCAAAGCCATGGCCGTACATGTTGTCGTAGCCACCGGGGACGGCGATGTAGCCGGACTCCGCAGTATTTCTGATCAAGTAATCCACGCAGGCGTCGACGTAAGATCCGTAGGGACCATCCCCAGGGACCGAACCGCTGCACATAAAGGCCAGGCCGCCAAGGCCCGTGACGGCGGTTCCTGCGGCGTAGCCTGAGGTGCCAAAGGCTCCTGCCAACTTTCCCGACTTGACCTGCTTTCTCGTCAAAAAGGTGAGGCCGCGGTCAATGGCCGTTCGTGCTTCAGGGGTGATCAACTCGGCCGGAGACTTTTCAGATTCAGAAGCAGGTCGTTGGCCTTCAGCCAGCGTGGGCAGCGTTGCTGAACCCAAACCGGTAGCACATAAGTGCAGGAACCGTCGTCGGTGAGGGAGCGAAATCATAGTTGATTTGTGATGGGAGTCCTGAGATTTGCGAACCGAACGGCCTGATTGAGTGGAAAGCGATGCAACTCAGCGGCCTCTTCGCCGCATTCTAGCAGGTTTACTCGAACCTGTCCTTTCTGGGGCATCATTGACGGTCTCCGCATTGACTCGATAAACTTGCGGCTTCCATCCCTAGTGGTCTTTGCCCCCGTTGAAAGCGGAATCATGGGTAAAGGCTGGATCGGGAGTCACCTTCCGCGGCGGAATGGAACGGTTTTGAAAATACCTAACGACTGAACTGCTATGGGTTTACGTCGATTTCAAGTCGCTCAGTCAGGAGTTTGACCCTATGGCCACATCATCCACGAGTATCGAGCAACTCGCGATCAATACCATTCGAACGCTATCCATGGATGGCGTCCAGCAAGCCAATAGTGGCCATCCAGGGACTCCCATGGCGCTCGCTCCAGTGGCCTACAGCATCTGGAATCAGGCGATGAATTATGACCCGGCTCATCCAAACTGGCCTGGTCGGGACCGGTTTGTTTTGTCCTGCGGGCACGCGTCCATGCTGCTTTACTCGGTGTTGCATCTTGCCGGGGTTGAGGGGGTGGATGAAGCGGGGGCGCCGACAGGAGAAGCGGCGATCAGTTTGGAGAACCTGAAGAATTTTCGGCAGTTCCACAGTCCTTGCGCCGGTCACCCTGAGTACGGTGAAGCGGCAGGTATCGAGACGACGACAGGGCCACTTGGTCAGGGAATTGCCAACAGCGTCGGGATGGCGATGGCAGGCAAATGGCTTGCTGCGAACTACAACCGACCCGGTTACGAATTGTTCGACTACAACACCTATGTGCTGTGCAGCGACGGCGACGTGATGGAGGGTGTGGGTTGCGAAGCCGCCTCTTTGGCTGGTCATCTCAAGCTCTCCAATCTTTGTTGGATCTATGATGACAACAGCATCACGATTGAAGGCGATACGGATTTGGCCTTCACTGAAGATGTCCCCAAGCGTTTCGAAGCGATGGGATGGAATACGGTGGTTGTGGAAGATGCAAATGACCTGAGTGAGATTGGTCGCGCCATCGAAACATTCAAGCAGACGGACGATCGTCCGACACTGGTGGTGCTCCGAAGTGTGATTGCCTGGGGCGCACCCAATAAGCAAAATACGCATGGGGCTCATGGAGCGCCGCTGGGGGACGAGGAAATTCGTTTGACCAAGGCCTTCTACGGTTGGCCAGAGGAGGAGAAATTTTTGGTTCCCGGAGAAGTACGAGAACACTTCAACGCGGGGGTAGGGGCTCGCGGTCAGCAGGCCTACACTTCGTGGGGAGAACAGTTCAAGAAGTATGAGGCGGAGTATCCCGAAATGGCCAAGGGACTTCAAAGCCTCTGGTCCGGAGATTTGCCTGAAGATTGGGACTCGGGCATTCCTGAGTTTCCGGCCGATGAAAAAGGGCTGGCAACCCGGGTCTCATCGGGAAAGGTTCTGAACGGACTCGCCTCCCAGTTGCCTTGGTTGATCGGCGGTTCTGCCGACTTGGCGCCGTCAAACAACACGGCTCTCGTGGGTGAAGGAGAGTCCGATTTTCTGCCCGGAAGCTACGCGGGCCGAAACCTGCACTATGGCATTCGAGAACACGCCATGGCGTCTGCCTGCAATGGGATGACACTCAGTGGCTTGCGACCATTCTGCGGCACCTTTTTTGTCTTCACCGATTACATGCGACCAGCGATGCGGTTGGCGAGCATGATGCGTTTGGGCGTCACGTACGTTCTCACTCACGATTCGATCGGACTTGGAGAAGACGGCCCAACGCACCAGCCGGTCGAACATTTGGCTGCTTGCCGGGCGATTCCAGGGCTTTTCGTCTATCGCCCCGGGGACGCCAATGAAGTGGCACATTGTTATCGGGCCGTTATGCAGAAGTCGAATCGTCCTGCCGCAATGGTTCTGACTCGGCAGAATCTTCCGACACTCGATCGCACCAAGTACGGTTGTGCCTCAGGGGCCGAAAAAGGCGGATACGTGGTCGCCGGGAGTCTAGAAGAGACTCCTGAGGTGATTCTTGTGGCCACCGGAAGTGAATTGGCGATCGCCTTGGCGGCTCACGAAGAGCTTGTCGCCGAGGGGGTCAAATCGCGTTTGGTGAGCATGCCCTGTTTTGAACTGTTTCAGGAACAGGATGCGGATTATCGAGAATCGGTTTTGCCTGCCGATTGTCGGGCCCGCGTCGGGGTGGAAGCTGGCGTCAGGCAATCCTGGGATGCGATTTTGGGTAGCGACGGCGAGTTCGTCGGCATGTCGTCTTTCGGGGCATCGGCACCGTTTTCACAGCTTTACGAGCACTTCGGAATCACTTCCGCCAATGTAGTCGCCTCTGCCAAAAGACTGCTCTCTTAAAAAACGGCGCACTGGGGTATAAGTCGCCCCTCATCCTGAAACTCAAAAAAGCCGCAGCGACTCCCGCTGCGGCTTTTCTAATCGCCACCCTGTTTAAGCAGACGCGGTCATTTCCAATCCGCGTTGCCGCAGGGTTAAGTCTCTTGGCCGTTCGAAGCCATGGTGGTCAATTCAATACCACAGTGCCCCACAAACTCGGATCTTCCGTGATGGGATACTCGGGGCCGAGATTCCAGGTTTGCCAGCCAAGTTCGCGGTCTGCAATCGCGTAAAAGAACCCGAGCCGGGGGTGCTCCTCCAAATTGAATCCGGCGAGTAAATCCGTGGGGACCACCGCAGCGATTTCGTACCCGTTGGTTCGCAAGGTGGACTGGACCTCGAATCGGTGATTTCCGAGTGTGCTCGGGTCTTCTTTGGCTCGGTGGATTGGGAGCATGGCCCCAAAGGGTTGGATGCCCGCTTTACCCTGTCCCTGTGGGGCAAAGACAAATCGGTGGCAGAATCGGCTCGCTCGATGGATGTTGTGAGTGTCTCGGGTGTCAATCCAAATGTGTAAACCGTCGCTTTCCTCGGGCCGGGTATCGCGGCACCACGGAGGTTGCCTTTTACCGGTGATCTTAGCGGTGAAGTAAAGACCCTCTTCATGCCAGCCTGCCCGGACATCTGCGAAGAGTTTCTTTCCTGAAACTTCCGCAAAACAAGGAAGCTTATGTTGAGGGGAAAGCGCGATTCCCTCTTCCGTCCATTCCGCCTTGCACCGCCGGAGTTGGCTGCGGAAGCGAAACATGAAGGTGGGGTCGATGAGAGGCAGCGTAGGTCGGTTCATGGTAGAACTATGAATATGAGAGGCCAGCGGATCCAGCATTAAGCATCGAGCATTAAGCATCGTTGGCGTGCCAACATTTCAAGACACCCGAAAAAAAGGGACACACAGCGTTACTGCCATGTGTCCCCTCTCCTGAGTTCGTCACTCGGGTATACGGGTGCAGTCCGAGTGGAAATCTCTTGCGTCCGATCGATGCTGCCTGAAAACCGACGGCAATGGAACGGACAAGGCTCGGATCACGGAGGCCTTAAAACAGGCCTGCCGCACGCATCTTGCTGGCATTACCCGCCTGGCCAAACGCGACCATGCGATCGACACAGACTTGCTTCATCGCTTCGCGGGCAGGTTTCAGGTAATCACGGGGGTCGAATTTGGCAGGTGCCTCTGCCAGCACCTTTCGAATCGCTCCAGTGATGGCGAGTCGATTGTCCGTATCCACGTTGATTTTTCGAACACCGCTACGAATGCCTCGTTGGATTTCTTCGACCGGGACTCCCCATGTCTGTTTGATTTCTCCACCGAATTGGTTGATCACGTCTTGCAGTTCCTGAGGAACCGACGAAGAGCCATGCATGACGAGGTGACAGTTCGGAATTCGCTTGTGAATTTCTTCGATTCGGTCCATCGCCAAGATGTCGCCAGTCGGTTCGCGGGTGAACTTGTAAGCACCGTGACTGGTTCCGATGGCGACGGCCAAGGCGTCGACGCCCGTAGCCGCCACGAATTGCTCGGCTTCTTCAGGGTCGGTCAACAACTGATCGTGTGAAAGCGTACCTTCGAAGCCGTGACCGTCTTCTTTGTCGCCCTGCCCTGTTTCAAGTGAGCCGAGGCAGCCCAGTTCGCCTTCAACGGAAACCCCTTTCGCATGGGCTTGTTTGACAACTTCCGCGGTCACATCGACGTTGTAGTCGTAGCTTGCAGGGGTCGCACCGTCAGCTTCCAGCGATCCGTCCATCATGACGGAGGTGAATCCATTTTCGATGGCACTCATGCAGGTCTCGACGCTGTTTCCATGGTCTTGATGCATGACGACAGGAATGTGCGGGTAGAGTTCCGCTGCCGCAAGCATCAGGTGTCTCAGGTAGGAGTCCTGAGAGTATTTTCGAGCGCCGCGAGAAGCCTGTACGATGACCGGTGAATCGGTTTCCTCGGCCGCTTCCATGATGGACTGAATCTGTTCCATGTTGTTAACGTTCAGCGCGGCAACGCCATAGCTATTTTCTGCGGCGTGATCGAGCACAAGACGCAAGGGGACGAGTGGCATGGGTTCTCCTTCAGACGGATTAGGTCAAAGTCGACACAGGGAATTGGCTGCAAAGCAGTTCTGCGGGTTTGTTGCGATCACTGCGTCATCAGCAGTTCGGCCCCGAACTACTGACGGCGGGGCGTTGAGAATTCACTCACCCACTGATTATCCCACTCATTTCACCATTCACAAGGCCAACCGTAAAAGTCGCAGGTGGATGAGTCGATTTCGCTTCCTTTCACAATGATCGATGGACCGGGTGGTCGTCTCGAGAATTGTCAGAGCGGGAGAAATTACTCCACTGGCGTCTCAATTGGGGTGAAGATTTGCCCGGGATCAAAAAGATCGTCCAGTTGGGTTTGCACAAGGCGGACAAGGACCAGCTTTTCTCGCCCCTCTTCAACCGCTTGAGATTGGCTAAGAAAATGGTGCCCTAACAAAGACTTGTCGCCGGATGCGGCAACAACGATGATGTGGCCCGGTCGCAGATTGGCCTCCATCTCCAGTTCTGAAAAGACTTCTTTGTCTCGAAATGGTCGGAAAATCAAGGAATGAGTGGCCACATCAACGCCCTGGCGAGGCTGGCCGTGGTGAATTTCCGGCGTAAGTTTCAGGCGAACGGTTCCATCTCGGCGAGGGTAACTTCTCAGGGATAGATGACACTCCGCGTTTTCAAAACTCTTGCCGCGACGGTAATCACCTTCGTCCAGAATCCAGGCGAGCCGTTCCTTGGGAGAAGCGGTCGCGATCTGCACTGTTTCTCCCGACCTCAACTGATGCCTCTGGCGATTTTTGCGGATGCCGGGCACCAATGCACCCGTTTCCGCATCGACATCTTCATTGGCCTGTTGTGCGGCAAGCAGTTTATCAAGTTCCAACGGCAATGGACCTTGGGAGACGCCCATTCGAAAACCATTGAGGGCCAAGCTTCTTCGTTGTTCGGGTGTCAGCGTCGTTTCGTCCAGTTGCCTCCAAATTGCTTCAGATAACGCTTGGGTTGCCGGTGCGTCCACGATGGCCAACTCCACCACCACGCTATCCGTGGGCATGCGGTAGCCCCGCATGTTCAAACCGCCCGTTGCAGTTTCTTCGTCGGGTTGCTTGAAGATTGAGCATCCTGCGACGAGGCACAGGAATATGGAAGCAAAGAAAATTCGTCCAGCAAGATTGTCCATCAATTTTCCGGGCAGTGGCCGAGGAAGCAAAGTTGCAAGTTTCGCAACGTTTTGCGACCTTAGAATGATCCCCCAAATAGGTCAACGTCACTCCAACCCGCCTTCATTCTGGCGGATTCGGACCGCCCCGCGGTGGTCGACGGTTTTCTCGGGATCCATTTTCACGGACGGCACTTGGCGAAAGAGGAATCGAAGCCTGGAGCGGGTCGAAGAGGAATGGTGCTAGCTGAAGAAGCGGAGTGCAAATGCGAAACGATGAACGCGGTGAAACTCTGGATAGGCCTTACCAGTTGGGTTGTCCCGTATGGGGCGATGTGTCGTGGGTGGGGCGATTCTATTCGTCAGGGAACCGCAGGCAATGGCTCTCGGAATACAGCCGTGTTTTTAACACCGTCGAGGGCAATAGCGTCTTTTATGCCCTGCCTACTCTGGAGACGGTGGAACGATGGGCCTCAGAAACCGAGGATGGTTTCCAGTTTGCCCTGAAAGTTCCTCATGTAATTTCCCATGATGGTCAACTCGAAAATACAGAGCGTCATTGTGCCGAACTCTTTAAACGGCTCGGGCGGTTAGCGACGGCAGATCGGCTTGGAACGACGTTTCTTCAGTTGCCCCCCTTTTTCTCTGCCCCTCTGTTTCCCCGTCTCGAACGATTCATCGAGAATTGGCCGAGAGAATTTCCGCTGGCGATTGAAGTACGACACGAAGATTATTTTGATTCCGGCGCCTGCGAGACGGGCCTGGATCATCTGCTTCGTCATGCAGGTGTTGATCGAGTCCTTTTTGACAGTCGCTGCCTGTTTTCTCAACGGCCCTCTGATGAATCTGAACTCGCGGCTCAGCAACGAAAACCTCAGTCACCCTTTCGCAGCACGGTTACGGCCCAACGTCCGTTTGTGCGTCTGATCGGACGCAATCATCTGGAGCAGACCGCACCGTGGCTTGCAGAATGGGCCCAGCAGGTGGGCCAGTGGATTCACGAGGGACTAAGACCTTCAGTCTTCATCCACACTCCGGATGACAAATACGCGCCAGATATGGCGAGACATTTTCACGTTGAGCTCCAACGGCATTTGCCTGAAATTCCCGATCTGCCTTTGTCCCCGATCGATAGCTCCCCCCAACAGAAGTTCCTGTTCTAACTCGGAAATGGGCTCCCCGGGTGACAAAGATTCTTTCCATTGCAGACGCGTTCAGTCTTTCAAGCCATCGAGTTCGAAGCCATCAAGTTCGAAGTCATCGAGCTCAAGCGCATGGAGGATTGCCTTTCGTGCCTGGCTGCATTCTGCCAAAAAATCAAGATCTTTCAGGTCCTCAAAGGTGATCTGTTCTCGGTACATGCACTCAATGATGGAACGTAGCGTATTGTAACGTGATTCTGTCAGCCAGACCCCCGAGTGAACCGCGTTTCGCTCTCCCCGGGATAAAGGAGCGCGAAGTCTCAGGCATGCCGGGCCACCTCCGTTGTTCATGCTTTCCCTGAGGTTGAGATAGCGGACCGATTCGACGCAGCTGGAAGACTCGACCAGTCGATTCAGGCAGCGTGCCGCAGCAGGATTGGATTCACTCTCAGACGGGCAGATCATTGTGCGACGACCAGAGGCTTCCGTAAGGATCTGGCTGTTGAACAGGTAACTTGAGACAGCGTCAGTCAACGAAAGCTCGTGGGGTTCAAGAATGACCAGTTCGAGTTTTGAACGATGGACCTTGGTATATTTTTTCTGCAGTTCCTCAAGAACCGCGTCTTGATGCATCAACGCGTTACCGTGGATCAACATGAAGTCTTCATGCCCGACGCCGATCACATCATGGTGAAACACTCCGGCATCGATTGTGTCAGGATGCTGTTGCGCGAGGACGCAATGCGCCGGATCGAGACCATGCCTCCGAATGATCGCTTCGCTGGCCAGTCGAGTTTGCCGGGGAGGGAATTTCTCAGGAGCCGCGTGCTCTGGCGAAAGCGAATCGACCCCATAAACAAAGAGGTGGATACCAGGTTTGCTCTGAGTCGGTGCGAGTCTTGTGTGGTTGGCGGCTCCTTCGTCCTGCAAGTTTCGGCCGATGGGCAGCGGTAAATGAATCTCGAAATGCGACGATGGAAAAATGGCTCGAAAGAGCTTCAGCGTCTCTTCTGATTCCAGACTTCGATGCAGGCCATGATTCAAATTGGCAGGCGTGACATGGACCTTCCTGTCAGGTGTGTCCGTCGAGGGTGAGACGGTGCCCGCATTGGCGCACCACATCGGCGACGCGCTATAAGCTGCAGAAAGGAGTTGAGGGGCCTCCTGACTTACCCTCGAAAGAACCACCGACGGTGGACCCGCGAATCCGAGTTCAGCTAACCAATCGAGTCGAGGTCGATTTTGGGGAGGAAGAACCGCTTGAGGGATTCCCAGCCGTGCGACCTGCCAAGCCTTCTCCAGGCCTTGGATCGCCGCATGTCTCGGAGAACTCGGCATCGCACGATGCTTAAGCGAGGCCTCATTGCCGAACGCGAGGCCCGCATAGTGGTGACTCGGACCGACCAGCCCATCCAGATTGACTTCCACAACGCTCGTTGACATGAGGCGGAACCTCGCGAAAGCGGGCGTCACGACCCCATCGCCGATGCGCGTTGAGGCCGTGAGTGTATTGACGCCGGAGTGATGTCGACACGGACGCTTAGAAAATGACGTAGCGCCAGAAATTGCGGATTGGCTGTCCTTGGACATACGCTCTAGGATTACCCCACAAGCCCTGGCTGACGTAGGAACCACCGGGTACGCCCTGAACGGGGACCAGAGGTCGGTAATTCCGTGTTACAGGGACGGTCGGGTTGGTGGGTATACCCTGCAGCGTGGGTGGGGCGTTCGCGGGGACGGTCGCACAGGCATTTCCCGCCGTGCTGTATGCGACGATGCGACCATTACTGGTGCGCGGAAGTGGGAATCCGACATACGGGTTGATGGCGGGATTGCCTTGAGGGGCTGGAGCTTGAATCGGGGTCATCCCCGCTGTCGCGGAGGTCGCCGGGAGAGTTGTGGGAGGGGTTGTGAGTTGAAAACCTCCAGTGAGCCCCTGGGGTCCGGCTGGCTGCATCGTCGCGGGTTGCATCGTCGCGGGCTGCATCGCGGGTTGGGTGGCGGGGGAGGTCGCGGGACTCAATGGCGAGCCTGATTGAAACTGGGTCTGTGCTGCCGGGTAGGTTGCTGGGCGATACTGAGTTACTGCGTTCTGAATCGGCCGTCCTGAGCTGGGAATCGGCAGCGTCGAACTTTGGACGACCTGCGGCGGTTGATAGGTCGTCGTGATGACGCCCCCATCCGCGGTAGGCGATGAGGAAATAACATAGGACTGACGAGCAGGGTAGCTCACTCGGCTGCCAGTCGTCGCGTTAAAGGTTTGAGCATCCGTTGAGGTCGGCACGAATGACAGACTGACGGCCGACAACATGAGGAAATACTTTTGCATGGCTCACACCTCTTAGTGTTGAAAGTCCAGTTTGCCCCTGATGGAACGCTCTCCGAACCTCAGTGTACGTTCAGGCACCACGGAGGGTTCAGTTGATCCCCACCCGCGTTTTGCGATTCCTCCAACGACACTCCAACCTTACGGGCAGCTGGAGGTGTGCATCGCTTCAAACGCCGGAGGAATCTTCGAAGTTTGGCGCGGAAGTCTTGCAGTCGAGGTCACTCGAGGCAATGGCAAATGCCAGATATATCCAAGGCTCGCCTCCAACGCTCTCAACGATGCACGTCCAAGGGCAGTGTAGCGATGAACTTGAGACATTCGAGACCCAAGTGATAGCAATTCTTCGAAATCACGGGAAAGTATCGGACATCATCCGGATGTCCGCTGAGTCTTGACCAGTTTGCCTGATTGCCAAGACGGTAAAACTCACCGCAGGCCCAAAAAATAGGCCGCGGTCGCAGCGGTCGGTGTCGCTTCGGATTCCAAGTGACACATGTGTCAGGTCTGTTTACCAAAACGCCAAATCAGGATTCCCAAGCCCAGGATCTGTAATGGAAGGCAGACCCACCAGGCGAGTCCAAGGCCAACAGGGAGAGTTCCCAACAAAATGGTGATCGCGGCGACGCTCAAAGCATACGGCATTTGGGTGTTGACGTGAGCAATGTGGTTGCAGCCGCTCGCCTGGGACGAAAGGACGGTGGTATCAGAAATCGGCGAACAATGATCTCCGAAAATTGCTCCCGCCAGAACGCTTCCAACCACACACAGGAGCAACGGGCTTTCGGCGTCAAATCCTCCACTCATGGCCCCGCCCGCCAAAGGGATGGATAAAGGCATGACCAAGGCCATTGTCCCCCAGCTGGTACCGGTCGAAAAGGCGATAAATCCGGCCAGGCAGAAGACCATCGTTGGCATGATCCATCCTGGAATGCGTTGACCGAATGCCTGGTTTAGAAAGATGCCGGTATAGAGGCGGTACGCTCGATAAGGATAGTCGTCCTCCGCCTCAGCAAGGGGCGATTCCTTGGTCGAAACTTGGGCGAGTATCGCTTCGGAAGCTCCCGATTCAATCAGCATGTTTGTCAAGGCTTCGCGGGGGATTCCTCTTGCCTCAAGTGGACCCATGAGGTTTGAGATCGTCTCGGCGTCCCATTCTTTGATCTGCAGTTGTTTGATGTGCCATTTAGACCATTCAAGACTCTCGGCCAACTGCATTGAACGTTGAGCTTCAAGTTCACTGTCTGATGGATTGGCATCGCCCCCGGTAATCCCCGAGAGTGCACCTGCAAGCCATAGAATCGCGAGCGCGGGTGTCATTTTGAGAGCACCATTCCACGCTGCGGTACCGAGTTCATGCATCGGCATCAGGCCCCATTGCAGCATGACGAGCGCGAATGCGGATAGCAGGCCCGTCAACGCGCCCCAAAGCAATGCCGTGTAGGAATCCGCATTTCCAATGATCTCCTGGAGCGTCTGAGACTCGGCCTCAGGGTTCTTTCCCGATTGGTACAGGAAGTAAATGACGGCGATCACCGTCGTCAGCACTGGGATGACCGCATTCCACCAGCGGGAGGGTGTCTCCGCCTCGGGCAAGGTGGGATCATCAATCTCGGCAGCGTTGCCGTGATGTGGATTCGGAAGACCTCCATCGAGGGCATCTTTTTCTGCCATGCGCATCGGTCCAAAATCTCGTCCCGATAGCGCAATGATGGGCACCAGCAGTAGAGCTCCCCAGACATAAAAACGGTACGGTATGCTCGCCAGGAACAGCGTAGAAGCTTTGACCTCCGGAGTCGTCTCAAGCTGCTCAAGACCCAGGTTGATGTAGTCAATTTCAATGGCGACCCAAGTGGATATCAAGGCAAGGCCTGCAACCGGGGCAGCGGTGCTGTCGACGAGGTACGCCAATTTCTCTCTCGAGATTTTCAGTCGATCAGTAAGGGGTTGGAGTGTTTTTCCCAACAGCAACGTGTTCGCATAGTCGTCGAAGAAAACAAAAAGGCCCAGGAACCAAACCGTCACCTGCCCCCGACGACGGGTCTTCGCAAGAGGCGCGACAAGATTGACCAAGCCTTGCATCCCTCCGCAACGGTTGACGACTCCGATCATGGCTCCCAGCAGCATGGTGAACGCAAAGACATGGAGTTTGTCAGGGTTAATGAGGGCTGGCCAAAGATGGTCCCGTATGCCAACGGCCAGGGTTTGTAGCGGATCGCCCTGACAAACCACGGCGACCCCGGAAAAAATACCCACGGTGAGCGAGAGGAGGACTCGACGAGTGAGCATCGCTAATGCGATTGCAACCAAAGGTGGGAGCAGGCTCAGCCAGCCATAGGGGTGTTCTTGCATGGTAATTCCTCAGTTGAAGATCCCCCGTTTCGGGAATCGAGTGCTGAAGACTCTATCATGCCGTTGGGAAGGGTGACGTGAAAGACCATCCCCTGAGGTTCGTTAGGGTAAACCTCGATCGAGCCTTGGTGCAGCTTGGTGATCGTCCACGCTTTCGAAAGTCCAAATCCAAGGCCACGACCGGCTTCACGTCCGGAATAGAAAGGGTCGAAGCAATGACGCCGATTTTCTTCAGACATGCCGGGGCCATCATCGGCGACCTTGATCGTCCATGAAGACATTGCACTATTGGAATGATCAGCCGATGCGGTAAGACTCACAGTGCCCCCGGTTCCCAGAGCTTCGCAGGCGTTTCTTACGAGACTTTGAAGAAGGATACCGAGTTGATGGGGATCGCCGTCGACAAACAGGTCCGAGGGTTCATTTTCCGCGACTTCTTCTTCAATTCGTGTGCCCTGAGCTGCTCCAATGGCCTGCAAAGATGGCAGTTGCTCACTGAGCCACTCCCGCAGTTCAAAGCGGCACATTTCAATTTCCGGTGGGTGAGCAAAAAGCATCATGTTCGAGATCATGTCGTGGGCACGGAACGCCTGAGCGACGATGGCCGCAAGTTTCTGTCGACGTTCGGGATGGGTTTCGTCTTGCAGCAAAGTCTGCGCGCGGGTGGAAATATTGGCTAGGGGGTTGTTGACTTCATGGCTTGCCCCGTAAGCCAGTTGCTTTAATGAGGCGAGCTTTTCTTCCTCAAGTCGATGATGATCCCTGGCATGTTTAGCAAAGACCTGCGCGACCCCGTTTGTCAGCCCCGCGAGGTCGGGGGAAGGAAGGCTGGACGAGGGCAAAGAAGCAATCGCCTTTTGAGCCATCAGGGCAATTTTTACGACGGTTTTCGTTTCCTTTCCGCGTCGAAAATCCCGGACGAGTTGACAGATCTGGGTGCCGTGCCAGTTAGGCGGAAAGGTTCGCCCTTCGTTTTCCGGTGAAGCGATCGATGGAACGCGGGCCGATGAGAGCAGTAGGATGGCTGAAGCCACGTTGGCTTCGGGCGGTTGGGAGTGGCTCCAGATCCAGTCGATCAAGCCAACTCGGGTTGCCGTTGTGGTATCCGGGATCAATCGATTGCCAGGGTGAGAGGTCAGCCACTGATTTTCTGGCTGCGAGTTGGAGGTCCACGTCTCCATCGTTTCATAGAAGCTGCGATAAGAAGATATCAGCCACTGCGAGACAGGTCGATCTTTCAGTGTCGGGTGAGATGCAATCAACCAGGCCCAAAGAGTGGGGCACGTTGCCCATTGTTTTGCCAGATCCCTGCATTGCGGTTGGCCATCGAGAATGAATTCGCTTAGAAGCTGATTCAAAAGGGGCAGTTCGGAGTCATGTATTCGGAAACGAAGCTTGACGTTCGAGACTTCCACATCAGGGAGATGCCATGTCATTGAGTGATCAGCCTTGGCGTCCATCATGGGCCACTCAGGAATCCGAGAAAATGAAATTGAAGCTCATGCTGATGTCACATTTGCGGTGACTTGTTGTCGTGACTTGTTGTCGTGACGTCGCTACATAAAAAAGGGAACCCTGTCGTAATCGATAGGGCTCCCTTCGCGTATCGCTATCAGTGTGCTGGAAACCCATGAAGGACTCGATCTCCATGGGCCGGTTTCATGTGCCTGTAGCAGTCCGCTCAATATCCAGCAGGTCGCAAGATCGTTCCAGAAGTTTCTCGATAGGAAAAGGTTTATTCAGGAAGTCGTCAGCACCTGCGACGCGGAGTTCCGCGATTTTATCCTGCTCGACCATTCCCGAAATGCAGATGATTTTGACGGCTTCAAGGTTACTGTCGCTCCGTACTCGTTGGCAGACCTCCTTGCCGTTGATGTCCGGCAGCATAACGTCAAGGACGACGAGGTCAGGGCGGAATTCCTTCACCAACATCCCGGCATCGAAGCCGTTGTTGGCACTACGCACATCGAATCGACCATCTCGCTCAAACACGTCGACCATCAGTTCAACGAGTTCCACGTCGTCATCAACGATGAGCACTTTGCGCTTGCCACTTTCCAGAGCATCCGTGGGGATTCCGTTGTCTTTCATGAAGGCGAACAGTTGGTCCCGTGGGATGCGACGAAACCGACTACCGGGAACCCTGAAACCTTTGAGCGTTCCGTTGTCGAAACAACGGATAATGGTCTGCTGGCTGACCTTGCATATCTTCGCCGCTTCACCAGTCGTAAAAACAGTTTTCATGCTCATGACAAAAAACCATCCTCTCCTTAGCCGATGGTTGCTCCTAATGACGCGACGGACAAATTCACCAAGGATTTAAAACGTGGTGCAATCCGTCGCAGCAGGGATAGACCCGAACTTCCTTATTCAACCGAACTTCGCGTTGTCCGCAAAGCTCACATCTCACTTGTGCAATGTAACCGACTGCAATGACCGTAATTTCCGGCCTTGCCGACGTTTACCAACCCCCGCGGATTATATCGGTTGTTCCGGTCGAGTCAATATTAATCATTTTTCTTTAAGTGCCTATTTTAAATGCTCTTAAGAACAAACGCCTGC
Organism: Pirellulaceae bacterium; assembly: GCA_022448315.1. Classification (GTDB taxonomy): domain Bacteria; phylum Planctomycetota; class Planctomycetia; order Pirellulales; family Pirellulaceae. The sequence continues at coordinate 293,820 of JAKVCA010000015.1, forward strand.
CTTTTTCACCACTTTTACCGATAAAGGATGGTTAATTTGGGTAAAATTTGACGCCTTGAGTCCGGTTTTGGCTCCGTTGCATCCTGGCATTCTTCGAGCGACGAGTGATTCGTTTTGCGTTGAGAATTCCAAGAAGAGCTAGCAATTTTAGTCACGCTTCGTCAATGAACGCGATCTGGATTGCATGAATCCGGTGTTCTGGTATTACTCCCCTACTGCCTGCGAAAAAGTTTGAGGGGTACATCAGAAGATTCTGTGGTGTTATCCGTGCAATTTGTACGAGAGCCATGCGAAACAAGATTCGCTCATAGAACATGAAACCCCACAGCTGCCGCAGCTCAGGGGAAATTAAAACTCGTATTCGACAGGGATGTCATTGTCGTCTCTTAGTGGTGCATCAAAGCCGAATTTCCGTCAGTGGCATTGGTTGGCCCACCTAGACGGAATTTTAAAAACCCTTTGTGCAATGGTCTGTGCATGGGGTATTCTCAGCCTCTCCGGCTGTGGCACCACGACGAAAAAGAGCGTCACTGAGCAGTTGCTCGTCAGTGATGCCGTCGATCACGCCATTCAGCAACTCGACTTTACGCACATTCGCGGAGAGAAGGTTTTTCTCGACGTCTCATACATGAACACGATTGCTGCGACGCCAGGCATGGCTTGGGTCAACGCCAGTTATGTTCAAAGTTCGTTACGGCAACATCTTTTAGCGTCCCACTGTCTCCTGCAAGACACAAAAGAGCACGCGGATGTGATTGTCGAACCTCGTTTGGGGGCGATGGGTGCCGACAGCCACAATGTGATTTATGGGTTTCCACAGAACAGTGTTCTCGCAACGGCAGCAACACTGTTTCCCAATTCTCCGCCCTTGCCAACGCTTCCCGAATTATCGATCGGGAAGCAGTCGGTGCAGTACGGCGCCGCAAAGCTGGCCGTATTTGCCTATCGTCGCGACACCAGAGAGCCTGTATGGCAGTCAGGGATGCTCGTTGGCAAGAGCAACTCTCGAGATATCTGGGTTCTGGGGGCAGGGCCGCTGCAGTCAGGAACGATTTACGCGTCCCCAAGATTTGCCGGTGAACGACTGGTGACACTGCTTACGCTTGGGCAAAAACGCGAACGACCGTTGAAACAGTCTCCGGTCAATTATATGGCGGAATTGCATTGGTCGAGTCCCGTACCCGAGGACGAATCTGAAGTTAGCGAGGTGCAGATGGCCGAAGCCGGCAGTTCCGAGTCTGAAACGGAAACCAAATAGACGGGCTTCTGAGTTTGGATTAGGCAACCTTTCAAAAGTTATCTTTCTTCGAGCCCTTGGCGTGATCTTGGTTCGGTACCGTGGTCTTTCGATTCATACACGAGGGACTCTTGCCGCCCGCCCGGTGCTGTCTGATAAAGATACGGTGACAAGGGTTGCTGGAATGCGGCCGCGCTTTCGCCCGCGTTGAGGGTGAAGGTCTGAGGCTCAACTTTCGCAGGGGTGAGATTGATTTTCACTGCTACGAAAGGTTCAAATGAGGGTGCGGAACCCTTACTGTTGAACGGAGATGCCAAACTTGTTGACTGAAGTCCTCTCAGGACCGCTTCTGGCGTTTTTCTGACCCTGCGAATTGCACAGGAGCCTTTGATGCCTCGAACTGAATTCCGTTTGTCCTGTTTTCGAGTTGGGTATTTGAGTCTGGCGTACGTCCTGCTGTCTTCGCTTCAACCCGTCAACGCCCAACAGGAACTTGCCGACAGGGTTCTTCGTGATCTTCACTACTGTTTTGAATTACGGATTGATGATGACCGCTGGCAAATCCTGAACGAAGCGAGTGCACAACGCACGCTTCCCGATTGTATCGCTGGAATCGTCGCTCCGAATGGGCGAATGGGAATGGTGATCGTTGAGCCACTTCCCGAGGGAACGCTCGAGGATTATCGACAGCTCGTAAGGGCATCGATTGGCGAACTGATGACTGTGGAGGACGAAAAAAAAATCGAATTCCGCGGCCTGCCCGCCTACCGGATTCAAATTGTCGGTACGGTTTCAGGGACCCAGTTTCGGTTTGTGAAGGTGATTCTGCTGCACAAGGGTTTCGGTTACCAGGTCGCGGCTTGGGGACTCGGGAGCGAAGTAGATGCACAGGGAGGGCAGCTCGAAGCTCTGATCGAGACGTTTCGTTTGACCGAAGGTGTGCCCCGGATTCGAGTGAATGAGTTTCGAGTCAATCACTATGACGATGTTGGCATCGAAGTTAAAGATGGTGTCTTTCGGAGCAGCATTTCCGGTGTTTCTCTTTCGCCGCCGGATGACTGGCGATTGATTTTGGGGACGGAACTCAAAACGCTGAATCCGGATGCTGAAATCGGTTGGGCACACGAAGAGGGCTCGGTCTATGGGTTCGTGCTTACCGAGCCGATCGAAGATGCATCGGCCGCCGATTACTTGACGGAGATCGATCAGGCCACACTTGAAGAACTTCGAGTGTCGTATGGAACCTTGACGCCTCAACGCTCCGTCAAATGGAGCCTTTTTGGAGAATCGGTTGAATTCAAAGTGGTGACCACCGAAAAGTTGCCACGATTTCGCTACTATCGAACGGCTGTGAGAAAAAATGGGTACGCCATCCGCCTGCTGGCTTGGCATTTCGAAGGGGAGCAAAACTGGCAGGAGAGTCTTAAGCAGGTGATCGGGAAGCTTCGGATTGCAGAGGGGGAGGCACTGACTCAGTTGCGAGACAGGCTTTCATCTCGGCCTGACCCTCAAACGCTCATCGGTCCGGGATTCTCAGTCCGGGAAGGGCTTTATCAGTTTTTTCCTCTGGGTTTGAAGTGGCGAAAGCCCGTTGGAATGTGGCGGGTGCTGACTCCCGAGGACGCCGCATTGATTAATCCTGACGGATTGTTGGTAGCGAATGATGTCCAAAGCGGGATCTGGGGCATGTTGGTCGCTGAAGATCTGCAAGGGATCGATCTTGATCATCAGGGTTACCATGACCTTGTCATGAAAGGTGTTTATGGAGCGGACCATAAACTGGACGCTCAGGTCAAAGAGGTGGAGAGTGCTGGGCAGACCTTCAAAACGGTCGTCGGTGATCAGCGATTCGAAGGGGTGGTTTTTCGCTATCGAGTAGCGACCACCGTTCGCAACAACATTGCCTACCAGTGTGTTATATGGGGCCTGAAGGCAAATCCTGCCGTTCAGTCGGTCGACTTGGATCACTTCTGGAAAGGACTGAGTTGGGCCGATGGGCCGGCGCCGCCCTCTGAGGAGCGGGTCGACGGAACCTACTACGATTACCGAACCGGTTTTTCGTTCAAGCCCCCCGGTTTCCGTTGGCGATTGTCCGAACAAATGCAACCCGAAATTGCTGGCATGGGAAATCAGGCGCTGTGGAATCGTCCGGGGCAGTTCATTATGGCGGTTGCGATTCAACCGGATCCAACGGCAATCGAACCGGCAGGACTCACAGATCTTGCCAACCGGTTTCTGGCCTCGACCTACGGCGAACTGCTACGACAGCAACCGGAGATTACCGAGACGGATCTTGACGGTGTTGCGTGCGAGCAAAGGATCTGGCGAGGTGACCGAGAGTCGGTCGCCGCTGTCGTGGTCAACCGAAACAAGGTGACCTACTTTGTGGTTGTGTTCGACGCGACAGGCAAGATTGACAACCTCGTCGACTTGGTCCGGGAGAAGTTCAGTTTCATCGGGCCCGAGAGAGTAAGCGAGCCGAACACCGGCGACCCATCGCCCAAAAACTGAATCTGGCCTGGTGCTATCAGACCCGTCGATTCGGAGAGGCCTGGTCGGTAAGAGACCGTGAAGGTCGGAAAACTCGTTGCGCCGCTTACGTTTCTTTTTTAGGGTACCCGTCAGCTCGCCGCCGAAATTCGCCAGTCCAGCAAGTGCAGTTCTACTTTTCGGAAGCCGCGAAACTCGTTTACGACCGGTCGAAATGCCACATCGATCGACCGGCCCGCTTCCGCGAGATTTTCCGCCCACTCGCCTTTGCCGAACGCCACAGCTCTCAGCTTGGCTTGACGGTGCTGGAGATTGACCGAGAGGTGTCGTTCACCCGCCCCCATGCGTTTGGGCGGTTCCACCAGTTCCACACCTCGTGTGCAAAGGATGGGACGCGGGTTGCCTTGACCGAATGGAGCAAGCCGCTCCATCTGTTCGAGGGTGGAAAGGTTCAATTCGGAGAAACTGACCTCGGAGTCAATTTCGAGTTCGGGGATCCGGTCTGATTTGGATAATGCCTGAGCCACCTCTTCGAGGAATGCTTCCCGAAATTCTTCCAGTCGATCTTCCGAGATTCGCAGTCCAGCAGCCGCTTTGTGACCTCCAAACGTCTCGAGGTATCCGGAACACCGGCTGAGCGTCTGGTAGAGATCGACGCCACTGATGGTGCGAGCGGAGCCGGTTCCTGGCTTGAGCCCTGCCGGATCCATCGCGATAAGAATGGTGGGGCGGTGATGTTTTTCCGCGAGTCGACCCGCGACGATACCGATTACGCCGGCATGCCAACTGCGATCCGCCAAGACGAATGCGGAATCATTTTCGGCGTCAAACGTGTTCTTGATCTGGTCGGAGGCGGAACGGTAAATGGAGCGATCGATGGAGTCCCTGTCGGTGTTCAGTTTGTGGATATGCGCGGCAAGTTCTCGCCCGCGTTCGGGATCCTTGGTCAGCAGAAGCTCGACACCCAGACGTGCTTGGCCAAGGCGTCCTGCTGCATTTAGTCGAGGCGCAAGTGTAAACCCGATGTCTTCGCTCGATAATGAGGACTTGGAATCGAGCTTGGTGATTTCCATTAGGTTCGAAAGTCCCACCGGCGGTTTCTGTTTCAGGCAATGCAAGCCGTGCGCGACGAGAGTTCGGTTCTCATCCACGAGAGAAACCACGTCGGCCACGGTTCCGATTGCGGCAAGCGCCAAGGCTTGAAACAGGTATTCCCGCAGGTGAGGAGCGACCTTGGGTGAGTCGTTCTCCCCGCTCGCGAGTTGGCAAAGACGCCACGCCACTTTGAATGCAACGCCGGCACCACATAGATCGCCGAAGGGATAATCATGCCCCGGAAGTCTCGGGTGAACCAAAGCGACGGCCTCCGGAAGCTGATCTCCCATCTGATGATGATCGGTAATGACTAGCTTGAGTCCGAGGCGTTTTGCTGTCTGCGCGTGGTCGACACTCGCGATGCCGCAGTCGACCGTAACCACCATGCTCGCACCCTGCGCGGCGAGCTTTTCTAGAGCATCGTGTCCAAGACCGTATCCGTCATCCAGTCGATTGGGCACAAAATATTTGACATCAGCCCCAAGCTTTTCGAGGCAGCTCACCAAAATCGCGGTAGAAGTCATACCATCGGCGTCGTAGTCGCCGTACACGACGATTTTCTCTTTGGCTGAAACGGAGTCCCACAAGGCGTCGGCAGCGGCGGCACAACCGGGAAGCAACTCAGGGTCCCTGAGATTGCTCATTTTGTTTTCGAGAAAGTGGTTGCAATCTTCTGGTGTCTTCAATCCGCGTAAGGTCAGCAGTCGGGCTGCGACCGGAGAGACCCGACATTGTTCCTCAAAGTGCCGTGCGAGCCCCTCGTCAAAAATGCGCATCTGCCACTTTTTGGCGACATGAGAGTTTGAAGAATCCGAAGTCTTCAAGGATGTTTCTCCATATCGCAAAGGGGCAATGCGTCTGTAAAAAAAGACGCGTCGCTTTGAAATTCAAGGCAACGCGTCCTTTGAGTTGATGAGTCGTGAACGGTACGAACTCCAAGGCTCGTTGACCATTCTGGCCGAGGTGTCGCGGAACGGTAGACCCGCGACTTCAGCAAGTTACTTTTTCTTCTCGTTGTGCACGGTGTGACGCCGCAGGCGGGGGGAATACTTTTTGAGCTTCAATTTTTCGCCGCCCGGTTTGCGTCGGACGGTGTAGTTGTAGTCGCCCGTCTCTTCGCACACGAGAAATACGGTTTCGACCTTCTTTTTGCTTTTCGCCATCTCTTCGTTCTCCGACGTCCCAATCACCTGACCGTCCGGTGATTCACCCCGACAGTCGTCTAGCTTATGTCAGACCCGCGATTGCGGATTCAGTTTTTCATTCAAATGCCAGTTTTCGCCGAAAACCGACCAGTATCTTTGCCTCGGCTTTTTTTCTAATTCAAATCCGCCCCGGATCGCGCTTTGACGGGCGAATAAAGCGTCGCTTCGCGGCCAACAAGCCATAAAGCGGACCGGAATCGCAATAGTGTACCGAAACTCGCCCGACAGGAAAGTGGGATTTTCCGGAATATCCGCGCTCATACCAGCCGAAGCAGTTTGGCTAATTCCCGTATTTACTAGCCTAAGTGGGTGGTTTATCGTTTGGGCCGTTCAAAAGGCTTACACTTCTTCAGGAGAAATTGTTAACATAGAAATCGATGACTTATTTGGTCCCGACACCATACTCCTCTGGACGCTGGGCGTTTGTTGACGTTGGAGAAGACAGTGATGGCTGAAGAACTACCCTCAATGCCACAAGGTAATCCCCCTGAGGTTGAAACGGCGAGCGACAGCCCCGATGAGCGGCCGTCGAATAATGCAAGCGAACCGAAGGTCGGCCATCGGTTTGTGGTTTTCGCACTGCTGCCAAGTTGGATGGTCAGCATGTTGGTGCATGCGATTTTGATCATCCTTTTGGCTTTGATCAACTTTTCCAAGCCTGCCCGCGAGTACTTGCAAGTGATTGCGGATCGACAGCCGGAGGTGGAGGAGCTTGACGAGTTCGAGCTTGACGAGATCATCCCGGTGGACGAGCAGGTTCTTGAGAATCAGCAACCGTTGGAGTCGGAACCGGTTCCGGATTCATCGCTTGAAGCCAATGCGGACGTGCCGTTCACAGACAAATTCGAAGATGCGACCTTCGATATTTCTGTCGACGCGCCGACAGAAAATTTTGCTCCGACCGATTTGTTGACGACTCCATTTGGTCAGTTGGCGTCGAACGCGACGGGCGGGCGAGCTGGAGCTCGCAGGGCCCAGATGGTGAAAGAAGCTGGTGGTAGCGAGGGTAGCGAGCGAGCCGTGCAAATGGCGCTGAAATGGATCGCGGCGCATCAGCTACCTGATGGGAGTTGGAATTTTAATCACCAAGTCGGTCCCGGGCCGCACCGGAATTCGCCTGACCCCGGCGAAGCACAGGCTGCCGTGAATGGGGCGACGGCTTTGGCATTGCTCCCCTTCCTCGGCGCTGGACAAACCCATCTTGAAGGTAAGTACAAGCAGACCGTACTCAAGGGACTGAAGTTCCTGATCAACAACCAACGGCCAGCTGGAGGTGGTGGAACATTCAGCGAACGTGAAGGGAACATGTATTCTCATGGCCTTTGCACCATCGCCTTGACCGAAGCATACGCGATGACCAACGATCGGAATTTGATTGCTCCGGCGCAAGCCGCAATCAATTACATCGTTTATGCTCAGGATCCGGTCGGAGGTGGCTGGAGATATTCGCCTCGTCAGCCCGGTGACACTTCGGTTGTCGGGTGGCAGTTGATGGGTCTCAAAAGCGGTTTGATGGGCTATCTTGAAGTTCCACCCAACACGATTCGGGGTTCAGAAAAGTTTCTGGAGTCCGTTTCTCAAAATGGTGGCGGAAGCTACGGCTATGTCTCCCCGGGCCGATCTCCAGCGACAACGGCCGTAGGACTGCTCTGCCGCATGTATCTCGGCTGGGAAAAGGATCACCCTGGCATCATCAAGGGGGTTGAGTTTCTGAGTAATACGGGACCCTCGAAGCCAGGTGGCAATCGAGGCAACCAGGCTGACATGTACTTCAACTATTACGCAACCCAGGTCATGCGTCACTACGGCGGGTCCGAGTGGGAAAAGTGGAATGCGGCGACTCGGGATTGGTTGGTCGATTCACAGGAAAAGGAAGGCAACCTCGCTGGAAGTTGGCACTTTCCACACACCTGGGCGAACCGAGGTGGCCGGCTCTACAATACGGCCATGGGATGCATGATCCTTGAAGTCTACTATCGCCACATGCCCATTTACGGGAACAAGGCGACCGAGGAAGAGTTCCCACTGTAGAGGTTATGTGGCCTGAGTGGCTAGACGGGCTGATCCGGCCACGGAAACATCAAGCATGATAAAGGGCAGCGTTCGCTGCCCTTTTTGTTGCGCGAGAAGAGTCCAGGGAGATATTTCCGAGCATCGGCAGCAAAAAAAGGCAAATTAAAACCGTTTTGCTCAGCATCACGCGGTTTGTATTTGAAGTCGCAACCTACACTTTCAGGTTCCAGTCCCAGAAATACGTGGCATGTGTAGGCGACTCGAAGTGATGATTGATGAGGTTTTCTCCTTCGATCAAAATGACAGACCGCCTCTTCACACCAACAAGTCTCGAACATTTCGGAGCGTGGGAACCTGCTAGTAGCATGTGCCCGTGAAACTCGCCTGTAAAAAAAGACTGTAAAACAAGAGACTGTGAAACGAGACCGCGACGTTCCACCCATCGTGTCCACTGACCCACGTGAATCTCATGACGACCGAGATGCAGCCAGAATTCAATACCGAGCGTGAAGGCCAACGGTCGACCGATGGCGGTACGGGATCTGATGCTGCAATGGGGCAACCACGCGATGCGGAAATTGCTAACAAGAGTCGTAAAATATCCAGCAGCGGAGCGAATCAACTTCGTGCTGAAGAACAGAGACGTTCCGCTTCGCCAGCGAAAAAAGATGCGGCAGGGAAGACGGCGGTTCAACCAACAAGAGATCGCCCCAAACCGCCTAAGCCACCGACTCGTCAACGGGCGTCGCTTCCCTCTGTCAATTCGCAAAATGTTCCGGAAGAGCTTACCGGTCTTAATCGATATCTGGCCTATCTGCCAGGTCGACGAACGACGACCAGTTTTTCCATCAGTACGATTGTTCATGTCGTGCTATTGGTCGCGCTGATGATGATCATGGTGGCGCGGCAGAAAGAGGATGGACTTTTGACGATCGAGGCTGGAATCGATGCGGATTCATCGATGGAATTGACATTGGATTCGACCGAGCGAGTGCCATTGCAGTCGATTCAGGCTCAGTCCAATTTTCAGGTTTCGACAGATATTGATATTCCTTTGCCACAGGCTCTGGTCATCGGGGCCCAGGCAAGTCAGGCCAGAGCGGAGCAATCCACCCTTTCAACTTCGGCGGACCTCAAGGCATTTTCGAATCTTCCGACCGGGGGTGGCATGTCAGGTCGTTCTGAGGAACGACGTCAGGACCTGGTTGCTTCTGAAGGGGGAACGGAGGCGAGCGAGCGGGCCGTTGAACTTGGCCTCGCGTGGTTGGCCGCGCATCAACGTGAGAATGGGGCTTGGTGGTTCAACTTTCATGACTCTGAGTGTCGGGGTCGCTGCCGTCATCCCGGTTCCGTGGGATCCTCGACAGCGGCAACAGGCTTGGCTCTGCTATGCTTCCTTGGTCGCGGAGAGACTCCCTTGGAGGGAAAGTATCAGGATGTGGTGCAACGTGGACTCTATTATCTACAAAACCGAATGGTCTTCACGAAGTATGGTGGAGACCTTCAAGAGGGTACGATGTACGGGCACGCGATCGCGACGCTCGCTCTGTGTGAAGCCTATGGAATGACTCAGGATGCCGCCCTTCGCCCTCTTGCTCAAAAGGCCATTGACTACATTGTCCATGCTCAACACAGCAAAGGGGGGTGGCGATACACGCCGAAACAGCCTGGTGACACGACGGTCACTGGATGGCAAGTGATGGCCCTGCGAAGCGCTCATCTTGCTGGTCTCGAAGTCCCGACGCCTACCACGGAGTTGGCGAGACTCTATCTGGACTCGGTTCAGACTCATGCAGGCTCCCGGTATAAGTACCTGATCACCGACGAGGACGAAACACCCGTGCCAACCGCGGTTGGCTTGTTGTGCCGGATGTATCTGGGTTGGTCGAAAGACACGACGCCACTTCGCGAAGGAGCTAGATATCTGGCAGGGCTGGGACCCTCCACCAGCGATTTGTACTTCGATTACTATGCGACTCAGGTGCTGCATCACTTTGGCGATCCCTATTGGGAGGGCTGGAATCGACTGATGCGAGACTATCTGGTCTCCAATCAGGCAACAGCGGGTCACGAGAAGGGAAGCTGGCACTTTGCGGATGAGCATGGGGATCAGGGAGGCAGGCTCTACAGTACGGCCATGGCCGTCATGATCCTTGAGGTTTACTACCGTTATTTGCCTCTCTACGAATCTCGAGCCGTCGAGTTTCCTCTTTAGACGATTCCCCAACCGGCACGCCTTTCGTGTTTGCCCGTATCTCTTTTTGGGTTTGCATACGTACTCCTGGGGACTGTCTGGCGAGTGTCCTTTTTTGAGCCTTGCCGCGTGATGGCCATACCGTCAAAATCAGGACTTCGACTGGCTCGGCGATGATCTGACTGTTTGGGAATGGCTTGGAAATGACGGATGAATGGTTGGAACGTGTTTTGCCCGTGATGGATGTGCAGCATGGGCGAGTGGTCCATGCGTTGCGTGGAAATCGTGAGCAATACAGGAGCGTTCAGCAGCTGGGTCTGCAGTCGGATGAGCTTCCATGCGTCGCCGAGTGGTACGCCACACACTATGGTTTTCGTCACTTCTACGTGGCTGATCTGGATGCGATCCGAACCTCAAAGCCTTCACACCTGGTCGGGCTGGAGACACCAAAAATCGGCGGCATCCTCTATCTGGACGCCGGGTGGTCGATCGAATCGCTTGCAAACTGTGACTTTGAAACTCGGCCGGATCATGAAGTGATTCCCGTCATCGCGACCGAGGCTCTCGCCTGTCTCGAAGAGCTTGAGGCCCTGCACGAAGTTGCACCCCCTGGCTCTGTGCTCAGTGTGGATTTGAAGCAGGGGCACCTCTGCAGTCCGCAGCTCAAATTGACGGAACCTCTGAAACTCGTGGAGTTCGCCTACCGGGTTGGTTTTAGACATTTTTTGATTCTCGATCTGGCGGATGTGGGGCAAGAGGAAGGCACTTCTTCTCTGATGCTTCTCGAGGAACTTCGCCAATCATGTCTCGAAGCCGTCTTTTGGGGCGGCGGCGGTGTCCGGGATATGCAAGATCTCGCCCATCTGTGGAAATGTGGTTACGAACGCGTTCTCGTAGCCACCGCTTTTTACCGCGGTTCAATTACCCGTCGGCAGTTGCGAGAGGCCCAAGTGCCTTATTCTGACTGCTAGCAAAATCTGAAACTGGATCGTCACTCCGCACGCATCACAGGGATTTCGAAAAACGTCCTTTTTAAAGGTCGAACTGGCATTGCCACAGATTGGTGGAAATCTTTACAACTCTGCATTGTAAATCTGACACGGGGAACCTCGTGGCATAGAGACTTGAGCTGTCTGTTTTCAGGTTGGCAAAGTTTTGACAGGTCTACTTGGGAGACGGATCTCCTGTCATCCAGAGGAACGCAGAGCGTGGGTCCAAGGAAACACGTCCCCGCTTTCGAAGATCTACTTGGGTTTGGCATGCCGAATGCTGAACTGACTGGGATTGAAAAACTTGCGATGATCAGCAGGACGACTTCTGCTGACCAGTTCAAAGAATAAAAACGCTTCTATCAAGGAGGATGAACGTTGAAGATTTCAAGCATGGGTTGTATCGCTTTAGGCCTGTTGGTTGCTCTAGGATCCTCGGTCAACGGCCAGGAGGCTCAGGGGCAGTCGGGAATCGTCGCGGTTCTTGACGTTGCGAAGGTGTTCAAAGAACACGCGCAATTCAACAAGAGCATGGAAACCATCAAGAGCGACATCGCCAAATTTGAAGAAGAGTTCCGCGGAAAACGGGAGTCCCTGCAGAATCAAATTCGAGCTCTACAGAATCTTGTGGGACAGCCCGAATTCAAAACCGAAGAGGCGGCACTTGCCCGGAAAGAGGCAGATCTCCAGATCGAAGCGAACCAAAAGCGGGCGGATATCCTGAAGCAGGAAGCCGAGATTTACTATCAAACTTATAACCAGGTGGTTCAGACCGTCGCCAAACTGAGTGGCACCTACGGAATCAGCTTGGTCATCCGTTACGATAGCGGTCCGATCGACCAAACCGATCGTCCTTCGGTCATCAAAGGTGTCAACCGGAACGTTGTGTTTCAGCGTGATCTTGACCTGACCTCTCTGGTCTTGGCAGAGCTCAACGGAACCACCGCCGGCAACTAGCTGGATGACGGCAAGCAATTCAAATGGAGGTCCCATGCTCGTATGGGACCTTTTTTTATGTGCCCAAATTGAATCCACGATCAGGCAACGTGCATCCGGTGGTGCCTGTTACGATCCCTTCAATAGCAAGAGGTCAAGTTTTGAATCTCCCAAAAATAGTGCGGAATTGCTGCGCCGCCGGCCTGTTTCTTTGCCTGTTCATAACGGGCTGTATGCCTCCTAAGAACGCGGTCAAACTCGGCAGCGGCCTGTCGGTACCCGAGGACACGATCCGCCAACTCGAAAGACAAGAGGGATTGAGTCGGAGCGAGGCGCTGGAGGTGTTGCGTTATCAGATGCAATCGCTTGAGGAAAACAGCCCATCCTCGTCACAGGACCCTCAAGATTCAGGCGAGTAACTCTGAAATCTGATGGTTAAACTGGCCTCGCGTCAAAACCTGGTCGAGGCCGACTTCTTTGGCTTCCATCAAGGTGGATTCTTGGACGTGAGGCGCGTAGCCGATGAGTTCCAGACGGGCTCGACGTTCGCCCAAACCTGTAACCCACGCTGCCAGTTTGCCCCTGCAGCACTCCAGATCGATCAGGCATTTTTCGGTTTCCGGCGCGAGTTGGGATGCCTCCGGGAGTTTGAGAGACAGGCTCACCTTAGTGCCTGCATCCTGAGCATGCGATTTGATGCGAGAGCCCAGCATGAGATCTTGCGTGACGTAAAGAATCATGAACGATCTTCCTGAGAGTTAAATGGCGGCTGGACCTCGTTGCAGCCCACCGATCTGGATGGTTTCAGCCAAGGGCATCACGAAAATCTTTCCATCACCGAAATTGCCGTCATTGCCAGTTTTCGCGACCGACCGAATGGTTTCGATTGTGCGTTCGAGAAAGTCGTCATTGACGGCAATCTCCAGCATGACCTTTCTAAGCAGAGTGGCTTGATATTCTACGCCGCGATACATCTCCGTCTGTCCTCGCTGGCGGCCGTAACCATGGGCATCGCAGAGCGTAATCCGTTCCACGCTGATCTTGGCAAGTGCTTCCTGAACGGCTCTTAGTTTGGTCGGTTGAATTATTGCGATCACCAGCTTCATGGTTTCGTCCTCGCGTGAGTAAAGAAGCTGTCGTTTCCCAATGCCGCAGCGATTTGAGATGGCCTTGCGGGTGCACTCATGTTACCTCAGTCCGCGAGTTTTGTACGGTGGGGGGAACCTTCTCAAGTAGAAATTTTGAAGGCGGATGAGTCGATGGGGGTATTGCCAGATCTCACGATTGAGTCAGGCAACACGATTCACATCAGGTACCCGTTTCACAATAAAGCCCGCTCGAACAATAAAAAAAGCGGAGATCATCGATCTCCGCTTCGGGATGTTTTAAAGAGGTTATCAAGTTCGTCTAGTTTTGAATCGCATCCTCGGTCCGATCGTCGATTTCTTTGACCAGACCCGATTCCAGATCGGCCTTGCGCTGTGCCATGGCTTGGGTCTGCACAAACAGTGCATTGATCTTCTGCTGTCGGGCCATGAGCAAGCTCGCCAACTTATCCAAATGAGCTTGGGCAACGTCGACGTCATTTTGAAGATTTTCAATGTCGGCGTTTAGCTGCAACTGCTCCTCTTCGCCTTTAGTGATTTGGGCATCTGCCTTTTTTAGTGCGACTTCCATGGTGGCCGTTTGCCGACGTTCTTCCTCGAGCATCTTGTCCAGTTGGTAGCCCGCGATGTTCAGTTCGCGGAAGAGCAGGGGATAGTCATTCAGGGTGCGGAAGAAATAACGCTCTTCGATTTGGACGATTTCGTCTTCGACCAAGGAATTGATACGGATGCCGTCCGGGTCGACGTAGCCGTCTTCACCCGTAAGGCGATCAACTAAAACAGTGTCATCCTTTGCGAACGTAACGTTGTCTTCTTCAAGGCGAAGGTCCGCAGAGATGGCCAAGCCCTTGTTGTCATAGAACCCACGCTGAACGGCAGTCCTTCGGACGTCCGTGGCATCGTCTCCTGAGTTAGGAGCGTTCACTTCTACCGAGTGGTCTTTTAAAAACTTAACTAACAGCCATTCCTCATTCGGTTCGATGGTTTCAACAAAGTCTGTATTGATTCGGCCCTTTGCATCTGCGAGTTGCTCAATGATGTCATCGATCTCACCCAGCGTCTTGCCGTCGAATTGATATTGGTCTAAAAGCGCCTCCGCTTTGGTAGCGACTTCAAGATCAAAATTAGGATCGTCCGGATTGAATAGATCGTCGCTGATGTTGAAGATCTCTTTCTGCAGGATTTCACGGGTCTGAATCGGATCGTCCGAGATTGTTTCGGCCTGAATCAGAAGGTCGTGCGTATCGCCGGGCATTTTTTCATACAGTACAACGGTCCATTGCTGACCCGCATAGGCGGCAGGATCGTAGAACACCAGCGTCGGACGCAAAACGACTTGCGTTTGTGTGGCACTCTCGACGACGAATTCACCCAGATAGGTCACGGGAACCATGACACCGTCGAGTGATGGATTTGAAGCACTCTGAATGGCCGTTTCGAGAAAGACAAACATGGGGGATTCCGGGTCGATCACCGTAGGTGACGCCTGATCAGCCTCGGCATCGGGAGAAGGTGGGATCTGGGCAACCAGGTTTCCATCTTGCAGGACGGCGGTTGCATTTCGCCAAACACGACCCCGACCAATGATTTCACGATTGAGTTGACCTTTGAGTGCCACAAGAGAATCTGGAGCGAATTCTGCCCCGTCTTCGCCATATAGCAAATCTTCCATCTCCGCGCGGGCCGTCTCAACCTTTTTCTGATTGACAACGTCGGTCTCTTTCCAGGCGGTATAAGTTTTCGTCGTCATGGCGAAGAAGACCCCGAAGGTCGCCGCGCAGCTGAAGACAAAAAGCATAGCGAGAATGTGCAAGACGCGCCAGGATTTGGCACTGAGAACGAGGAGCACAATGAAAAAGATGGTGCCGAGAACGAAACCACCTAACATCAACCAACGAAAAAGATCTTCCATGGGAGTTCCCAAGGGCGAGAAGGAGCGGGATTGGGTCAGCGAACCAAAGTCGCCAACGACATTCTTGAGTATAGCTGCCAAGATAGGCCGATGGAGACTTTCACACGATGATAAGCTGGGTAATTTTTAATGTCAATCAAAAAGCCCGTCTGTCATCTGTTCTAACTTGTTATAAGGAAGTGGGTTGCGGTGACATTATGTGCTTCAATGTGGGAAAAAAAAGCTTTGCTGTCTGCACAGCCCACACAATCGTTCAAGTCGGAATCGTTCACTTCCGAAACATTCACTAGAGAGTCGTTTTGCACCGAACCATTCCGCTGGGAAAGTTTCGGTGATGAAAGGAATGTCGGCCTCTTCAATCGGATGGGTCATGGAAGACAAAAAAGCGGAAAGCACGTTGATCGAGGCGATCCAGCAACTGCATGGATTGAACCGTCAATTCAAAAATATCTTTAGCGAGCAGTTGAAGCCCTCTCAGCTCACGGACTCGGAGTTTCTGGTCATGTGGTGGTGCTACCAATCGGAAGGCGAGCCCATCGTTCAAGGAGAACTCGCGGTTCAGATCGGGCTCTCGCCGGCGCAACTCAGCGGGATCGTGGATCGGCTCAACAAAAGGTCACTTCTTCATCTGACACGAAGCACTCGAGATCGTCGCTGCCAATTATTGCAATTGACTCCCGAAGGAATTCAAAGCATTCAAAACGCGTTGCATTGCATCCGAACTCTATCCCAGGTTGCGGCCGATTTGGGCGCGGACCAATGGTTAGAACAGATGAACCAGCTTGTCGATCAGTTGATGGCACTTTCTGCTCGGCTCAGAACGGATGCTCTTGACGCTTCCGTTGCAGGCCTTTTGAAGGAAGGAGCTGCAGCATGATTCAAACAAGGTATTCAAGTGTTTTTGCACTGAGTCTCCTTGGTCTGTTGCTCGTGCAAGCGGGATGCCACCGAAGCTTTTATCGGATTCAGGCCAACGAAGAAGCGATGGCGATCCTTCGAGAAAAAACGATGGATCCGAGGTGGGCATTGAGCAATTACTCGGTTGAGCCAGATGCCACTTCCCGTATGTACAGCCCTTTTTCTCAGGATCATCCTCCGATGCCTCCAGACGATCCAACATCGGCACAGCTCATGGAGGTGGTCGACGGAAAACCGGGTTACCCGCACTGGCACGCTCAAGGAGACACGCCATACGTTCAGAATCCGGAGTGGCAGCTTTTTCTTCCCATTCAGGAGAATGGAGTGGTGAAGCTTCGAATGGAGGATGCCTATCGCTTGGCTCTGCTCCATAGTCGAGAGTATCAAACGGAGAACGAAAATCTGTTCTTGTCGGCCCTGAACGTGAGCGAGCAGCGGTTTGGTTTTGAGTCACGCCTGTTTTTGCCTTCGACAACCGGCTTCACTTCGTCAGGGAACACCACGAGACTGACGAACAATGAAAGCCTTTCTCTCCGAAAAGTCGGCATTGCAGGTTCTTCTCTGCTCGTCTCGTTTGCCAATGATCTCGTCTGGACATTTCCAGGTTCGGTTTCACCAACGGTGGGTACAATTTTCAGCTGGTCCTTCAGTCAACCCTTTCTCAGAGGTGCAGGTCGGGATGTCGTCCTCGAAGACTTGACTCAATCGGAAAGACGCTTCCTTGCCGCGATCCGAAGTCTGGAAAGATATCGTCGCGAGTTCTTTTTAGCGATCACCACAGAAGGCAACTCTTATTTGAATTTGCTTCAACGCCAACAGGCCATTCGAATTCGCGAAGCCAACGTGGCGACCCAAAGAAGCGTGGTGGCGCAATTCAAAGCGCTTGTCGAAGCGGGAAGGATCAATAACCAGCAGTTGCAATTTACCCAGTCGTCGCTGTACCGAGCTCAGGAAGGACTGCTGCGGTTGAAAAATCAATATCAATTCAGCGTCGACTCGTATAAGGTCGATTTGGGTTTGCCTCCCGATCTTGAGGTCGTCATTGACGACAACATGTTGGATCAGTTCCAGCTGGTTGATGTCGAAATGACAGAACGCCAGAATCGCATCACACAATTGCAGGAGGCGACGGGGAATACGATCCTCACCCTGCTCGATCTTCGTCAGGATCGATCGGAAGAACTCGGCATACAGATTGGAGCTGTCGAATACAATGCGTCCGGGTTTCGGGTTGAAGCACCGCCCGCAGCCGCGATGCCTTGGTCGAAAGAACTGGTTGAGGGCTTACAGGCCGTGCTGGTTCACCTCGACGTCGCCGACGAGATTCACAGTGAGATCATGGAAAACTCACTTCCTCAAGCCCGCCGCGATATCCAACGACTTGAGGCCAAAATCGGCGACCGTCTTGAAAGCCTGTCCGGTTTGCGTGGGAACCTTGAGGCCACCAGTTCCTCGGAGGGTGAATATGCGATTGAGCCGGAGGTGCTGAGTGATGAACAACTCGAGCAGACTCCTGAAGAGCTCAAGAATTATGTCGTGTTGGTAGAGCAACGATTGCAACGGTTCCAGGAAACCCTTGATCAGGCCAGAAGTGAGGTTTCATTTCTCATCAATTCGGGAGAGGAATTGACGCCGGTCGCTCGGGCAACTTACTTACAGGGAGATGTGACCAACAAGATCCCCACCTACCTGAGAGAGTTGTCTGGGCTCTTTCTCGAATTGACGCTCATTCAGGTGGAGGCTCGGACCGATTCGATTGTCCTAGATCCGGTCGATGTTCTCGCTTCTCAGGCCTTTGAGGTGGCCAAGCTCTATCGACGCGATTGGATGAATGCGAGGGCGGAACTTGTTGACGCCTGGCGTAACGTTCAGGTGGTGGCGAACCGGCTTCAATCTGACCTCAGCGTGGAAGCCGGTGGAACCGGGGAGTCGGTTCGGACCAGTATCAGCTTTGATGCACCGATCACGAGGCTGCGGGAGAGGAATGAATACCGGCAGGCACTGATTCAGTACTCTCGCGCCCGACGCTCCTACTATGCATTTGAGGATCGGATCAATCTTCAACTTCGCAATACCATCCGTACGATTGCCCAGATCAAATACAACTTTGAGATCTCCCGTCGAGGTGTCAAACTGGCCGTCATGCGAGTGGATCAGACCGATTCAGAGTTGAGTCGCCCGCCGAGTCCCAATGCCTCAAGTCGCTCGCTCGGAAGCACGGCGGCTCGTGACTTGCTTGATGCGTTGGATGATCTCCGGGATACGCAGCTTAACTTCCTTGATTTATGGGTCCAATACGAAGTCCTGAGGAGACAGCTGGATCTGGATATGGGAACCATGGAACTGGATGAAGAGGGGACCTGGATTGATCCGGGACAATTTACGCCAGAATTTATCGAGCAACTGATCAATGAAGCGAGACAGTGGCCGCAACCTGAGAACGCCTATGATCTTGGCTTTCTTCAGAATTCGGCCGACGGCGAGCTTCTGGATGGAGGTATGGAAGAAGACTTGAAACCCGTGATCGATGACCTTCGTCCGGTTCCCGAATCGCAGGACTTGGACTTGGAAAAAGATGAGGAAGCCCAGCGGAAGGCAGATGGAACTCCGGAACCTCAAAGTTTCCGACGCCCACATCATCGCAAAAGTCAGGAGATCGGGTCATTCCAGGATACCTCATCACGAAAAGTCCATCAGGCCAGTTACGTCTCTGAAGCGAACGCGAAAGACGCGGAGGCACCCGACTCTTCTCCCACGCCACCTGACTTTGTACCCGGGCATATCGACGTCGAGCGAAACGCTTATTTTGCGGGTCGATTACTGGAAGATTGGCAGGAATTGCAGGGTGAAAACGGAGGGACGGCTCGTCTCGACCCGGAATGGTCCTCCCGAAGGTTGCCCCACTAGCCGCCCGGTTTTCTGCCGTTTTGGCTTCGCATCCCCTGCTCGTTGGATCAGGTGATTTTGATGAATGGGGACCCAGAGATCGCGACTGCGGAAGGGACGCTCTGGTGCTCCCTGCCCAGAAGTTGAGTCAGTTGCTACGATGTGGCCTCAGCAAAGGGACCTCCGGAGTAAACGAGGCATCTCACTATGGGGCGTCTCGGTTTTGAGACGAACACGTTTTTGCTTGAACAGATTTGCAGGCTTCCGATCAGGGAATCGATATGCGTCGGGACGATATCCGTAACATTGTCATCATTGCTCACGTGGACCACGGCAAAACCACTTTGGTGGATTGTTTGCTCAAACAGAGTGGGCAGTTTCGAGATGCCCAACTTCAAGACGAACGCATCCTCGACAGTAATGATCTCGAGCGAGAACGCGGGATCACGATTCTTGCGAAGAACATCGCCCTGCCCTACCGAGATGTAAAGATCAACATCATTGACACGCCTGGGCACGCCGATTTTGGAGGTGAAGTTGAGCGAGTCCTCCGTATGGCCGACGGTGCGCTCTTGTTGGTTGATGCCGCGGAAGGTCCGATGCCACAAACTCGGTTTGTCCTCTCCAAGGCTCTGGAGTGCGGCCTGAAACCGATCGTCGTCGTGAATAAGATCGATCGTCCTGACGCCCGTTCCTGGGAGGTTCTGGATGAAGCTTTCGAATTGATGATGGAACTCGGTGGTGAAGAGTT
Organism: Pirellulaceae bacterium; assembly: GCA_022448315.1. GTDB lineage: Bacteria > Planctomycetota > Planctomycetia > Pirellulales > Pirellulaceae. The sequence continues at coordinate 313,552 of JAKVCA010000015.1, forward strand.
GGTGGACGATTTTCCCCATATGTTTGCGACGGCCAAGGAGGGTTATGCCACGAGGGATCCTGACCAACCTGGCGATTCGATGGCTCCCCTGCTCGACCTTGTCCTCGAAACGATTCCCGGACCTGATGTGGAGGTGGAAGGGCCTCTCCAAATGCTGGTGACAACGTTGGATTGGTCTGAGTACTTGGGGAGAATTGCGATCGGTCGGATTCGCTCCGGGGAGATCCGCAAAGGCCAACGGGTCAAAATCATGCAAGCAGATGATGCAAGCAAGCTGTGCAAAGCTTCGACCGTCTTTGTTTTTCACAACTTGGGGCGTGCCGAAGTTGAAACTGCCAAGGCAGGCGAAGTCGTCGCTTTGGTTGGATTGGATGACATTGAAATTGGCGACACTATTGGGGATCCCGATGAAGGCCAGCCCCTCCCTCGGCTTCATGTGGATCTGCCCACCCTCGAAATGGTCTTTACCATCAACAGTTCACCTTTGGCAGGTAAGGAAGGCAAATACGTGACGGGGCGGCAGTTGAGGCAACGGCTCGTCCGCGAGCTCGAAAGAAATGTGGCCCTCCGAGTCACCGATATGGAAAACGCAGATGCGTTTGCGGTGGCTGGCCGAGGGGTACTACATCTCGCTGTCCTGATTGAAACCATGAGACGCGAAGGTTACGAACTGTCGGTTGGAAAGCCTCGCGTTATCGTCAAGAAGATCGACGGGGTTAATCAGGAGCCCTTTGAATCCTTGGTGATCGAAGTTCCATCGGAAAAGCTCGGTCCAGTGATGGAGCTGATTGGTCTTCGCCGCGGAGAATTGTGCGAAATGACGACCCGTGGTGAGTTTACCCACGCGACTTTCTCAATTCCCGCTCGTGGGCTCATTGGGTTGAGAACTCGCCTGCTCAATGCGACTCAAGGGACGGTGATCATGCACCACCGATTTGAACAATATAAACCTGTCGAGGGAGACATTCCGCACCGAAAAAATGGAGTGCTTGTCAGCAACGTTTCGGGTAAGGCCGTTGGGTATGCCTTGTTCAGCCTTCAAGAACGGGCGGAGATGTTTGTCGGGCCCGGCGACGATGTTTATGAGGGCATGGTTGTCGGTGAGAACAGTCGGGACAATGACATGGTGGTGAATCCGACTCGGGAGAAAAAACTGACCAACGTTCGCGCCGCAGGAAGCGACGAAAATATTCTGCTCAAGCCGCCGCGTCAATTGTCGCTTGAGGCGGCGTTGGAGTATATCGAAGACGACGAGCTGGTTGAGATTACGCCTTCCGAGATCCGGTTGCGGAAGTCGACTCTACAAGAGGCTGAACGTCGGCGGATGGCACGAGTCAACTCGTGAGCTTGCCGTTCCATGGGTTTTCGCCACTTGTCCCTCCCGCTTTCCAACCTTCGGCATTAGAGAGGTCTAGTTTTCCTTGAGGGTCAATCGAGTTATGGCAGGTGACGCAGAATTTGGAAAGGAAAGGCGCTGCCAACAATTCGAAGTCATTCGCGCGGTCTGAAGTCGTTATCGCGGTCATGGTTGCCCTCACCCCGACCCACAGGGTGGTTAAGCGGCTGATACTCCAGATGAAGCGCGAGGTGGGGTTTTTGAATTTCGTGGATGTCATGACTCGGGAGGGCCTCAAGCCAGCCGGAAAGTGCCGGTGTTAGGATTGGGACCTGATATTAATTCATCTTTCATTTTACGCCCCCTGCGGCAGGTTCTCAAAAGTCAACTTTTGCGAAAGATCGCGTCAAACCTTGAGTGCATACTGCGATGACGCGTCACAAGGGTATCGACTTGCCACCATGGCACATTAGGTAGGGTGAACCGTTGATTTTACAAACGAAAAGGTCGGCGACTAAAAAAAGTCAGGTCTGAACAGAGGGTGAGCGAAACCTGCTTGGCGCAAAAAAAGGCGGAAGAGCCACTTCGCTCTTCCGCCTTTCGATGATTACGCGTCTGTTTAGCGTTCTTGTCACCCTCGTCAGCGATGACCCGTTAGAAGGGCACGCCACCGCCAAAGGCTTCCATCGCCTGTGCTGCAGCTTCACCAACGGCAGTGATGAAACCCTCCTGAATGGTCAGTCGCGAAGTTGCACCATTTTCGACGGTGCTGCTGCTGAACATCATTCGGGTATCTTTGCCCTGCATGCTCGCTGCCATCGCATCGAGTTGAGGCTCGCCGCTGATCATGGCGGCGTACTGAACGATCTTCCCGATGTCGAGATGTCCTGAGCCGTACTGGTTATCTTTGGGCTTTGCGCTCTTCGACTCTGCGATTGCGTCGTCCAGAGTCGAGCGATCTCCCTTGCCGACGCTGAAGTACAACGCGTCTTCGGCAACGCCCAACCAGACCACAACTTCATCACCCACAATCTCCTGAATTTCCTCTTCGAACGGAGGAACAGGAATGACGATCTCGTGGTAGTTAATCCCACCTTTCTTTTCGGCATCGAGATTGAATTCGACTCCGGGAGGCGCATCGTCTTTGACGAGGCCAACAATGGTCTTGACCGCATTTTCGACCTTTTTGGCCTGAGCCACATGGGCTCCACCCACGACTGCGGTGGTTTCGTCATCCAAGACGACGGCCATTCCCAGATCGATCGTTCCGGTTTCGAGCGTGGCTTTACCCACTTCGATGAGCGTGTTCACGATGTCAGTCGCGACTTCCTTCTCCATTGGACTCATGTTTGGATCGGCGCTGAGCTCATTGAGGCCTTGCTCGGCAACGCTGTCGATCATCTGAGTCAACTGAGTCACGTCCGCTTGAGCCATTTTGGTGATGGCGTTGAAGTTGATGGCAGAGTCATCCATCAGGAAGCCGAGGAAACGTGATTCGGCTCCATCCAGCAAATCGATTTGCTCGGCCATTTGCGAGCCTTCGATACCGGTGAACGTGAAGTCCATGTGGATGCCGGAATCTTCGGCGTCAACTTCCATGCCGAGAACGAGTTCGTCCATGTCGTTGATCAGATCAACCATTTGCTCGAACGAATTAGCGTTGAGCTCGCGTTGAAGTTCGGCCTGATCCGGATCGACTTGCTCAAGTTCGTTGAGCATTTCATCGAAGCCTTCCTGCATGGCCGAGATTGCAAACTGCTTCATTTGAGCAGGAATGTTCTGGCCATTGACCCGGACCGCGACGTTGTAATCTTCAAGGCCCTTGGTCCAAGCAGATGGGTCTTTGGGGAGTCCTGTCAGGGATTCCTTCATGTTGGACATGTAGGCCCATTCTCCCTTGGGCAGACAATAGATGTCATCACCTTCCGGGGAGGTGAAAATCATGTAATCGCCGTCATACTCGGGGTCGCCAAGTTGCTCACTGACAACTTCGACCAGAGCGTCCTTGTCTTTGAGGGGCATGAACGCCACGACCGATGGCAAGAACTGATCAAGGGTCACATAAGCGCCCATTGTTCGATTGGTATCGAGGGGACGCAGGAAGTCGCCCGCCATGAGTTGAATCAAACCACCGATCTGGGCTTGCCCAGCGGCTTTGGTCAGATAGCCAAAATCATCCAACTGCTCCTTGGCTGTCGCCATGGAAACCACAATCGCGGGCGCGCCTTCGTTACTTTGCGCCTTTGCTGCGGAGGGCAGCAGAGAAGCAGCAACAACTGCCAAGCTCAGGGATAATCCCATTAGGATTTTCTTCACAATCTTCTCCTAGTAAAGTTTGAAGGCGATCAGCAATTCTCTTCTGCTGCCGATCATCTTGTGCTGGTGTAACTGTCTTTTTGTCGCTTCGCGACTCCGTTGACTCGTTGGTGCCATCGCACGACACTTTTTGCTTATTCGTGCTTATTCGTTATTCGTGTCGCGTTACCCGGTTGAATTCTACTCCGAAGCACCCGCTTACGCTCACTGATCCACGCTCACCGCGCTGAGGATTGAATTTTTTAGTGACCGCCCGTCCTGGACCGATTTGCACCTCGTCAAGCGAGATTCCCTCTCGAACGTTTGCGACTCGCCTGAGTCGCTGCCGGTACTTCCTGACTTCCTAATCACGCAGCCGAGTCATACGATGGATAATCAACCGTCCGTTAGACCATTTTTCTCAAAAACGGGGCGATCTCATTCCATTTTGTTATACCGGTCGCCAATCGAAAAAGTTTCAGCCGCCTCTTAAAAATGCCGAACCTTCGTTTGTTTCCAATGTTCTCGCATCCCTTTTACGCTGTGGGCCGGCGAAAGCGGTCTTCCGCAGCGTTGGGTTGGATTAGCGTTCTCGATAGACGATTCTTCCCTTGGACAGATCGTAGGGGGAGAGTTCGACACGGACTTTATCCCCAGGTACGATTCGAATGAAGTTCTTTCTCATCCTACCTGCGACGTGAGCTAAAATTTCGTTGCCGGTCTCGAGTTCGACCTTAAACCTAGTATTGGCAAGTGCTTGTGTCACCGTCCCGTTCACTTCGAACGCATCGTCTTTAGGCATTGACGCCTCCTGCAAGGGGTAAAAAGGCTCTTTTCTTGGCGAAACGTGCTTCTGATCATTGGCCTGTCTGGTCACCATTGGAGCAGCCGCTTCATCGGAATCAGTTCCGAGTAAACTCGCCGTGTGCCATTTGGAGAGCGTACTAGGGGGGGCTTACGAGCGTTTGGCGAACCGGATCCATATCACGTTTATGCTCCTTATATTATCGCTGAAACGCCTACAGGTCTAGAGAATCCAGTGCCGCTTGCAATTGTTGGGTAAGCCAGTGGATACTCTCAATCCCAAGACTAAGCCGCACGGTTCCAGTTCGAATCCCCAGCTTTTCACGTTGGGGGGCAGGCATGGCGCGGTGGCTTGTTGATGCCGGATGGCTCAAGGTGGTTCTGACTTCTCCTAAAGAAGGGCAGAATTCAATGCTCTTAGTCGCTTGAATCAGTTGGTCAACCCGTGTCGCATCGCCCCTCAGGTGGAAGCTCAGGACATGGCCATATCGCGATTTACCCCCTTGGTTGGTGTCCGCCATCATCAGCTCAGATGCCAGTTCATGGTCGGGGTGTGCAGGCAGGCCCGGGTAGATGACTTCATCCACCGCGGGGTGGCCCTGGAGCAACTCGGCGACAGCCTGAGCGTTATCGAAAGCTCTCGGGACGCGTAACCCGAGTGTGGCGAGGCCCCTTTCTGCAAGCCAGCAATCGAATGGACTGCTGGCAAAACCCCATGCGGCGACGGTTTGACGAATTCGGTCCCAGCCTCGTTCTTTCCCCGCGATCAATCCCAGCATCAGGTCGCCGTGTCCGTTCATCAGTTTGCTCATGCTCTCGATCACAAGATCGGCGCCCAGCGTGAGGGGTTGGCAACCGAGCGGCGTCGCAAACGTATTGTCGACGACCAGCAGGGTCTTACTGCTTTGGGTCATTTCTGCGAGCGCGGGGAGATTTGCAATGCGTGTCAATGGATTGGAGATGGTCTCCACCAGCAGGAGGCGAGGTTTGGATTTTAAGGCGGTTTGCACTTCTGCGAGGTTTGTCACATCCACTTCCGTAACCGTGATGCCGAGTCGTCTGGCTTCGGAACCAAAGACCAGCGAGGTCCGCCCGTATAGCTGATCGCTGATCACCATATGGTCGCCACTTTGGGCATGCGATAAAAGCGTCGCCCCAAGGGCTGCCATTCCCGAGGAGGTGATGGTGGCAGAGTCCGCATGATGGAGTTTCCGGCATTTTTCTGCCAACCAGTCGGCGTTGGGATGTCCGTCGCGTTGGTAGACGTAGCCGTCTGCGACTCCCCCCAGAAGTTGCTCGGCCTGATCGGTCGATTCACACGCGTAGACGGCTGCAGGGAAAATGGGCGGCGTCGAGGGTGGGCAAGCAAAGTTCAAGTTGCTGGTTCTGAGCAGGCATTCTTCTTCTTCGCCGAGTTGGATTGGTTTTCCCATGGACTTCTCCAAGCTAACTTATAGGCCAGAGGGCAATTGCGATCTGCGGGGGATGACATGCTGGGGACGTTTTCGCAAACCCGAATCCAAAAGGATTTTTGAAGAGCTTGCTGGGGGCACCCGTTGCGTCCCTTTAGAACTTTACGGCAGATGGCTGTTTGTCGCCACTTGTCCGATTTGAAGATACAGAAACCTGCCCGTTGCCGCCGATCTTGACGACGTTTTTTTAGAAGGCATCCACCGAGTCTTCATATGGTAAATCCAAAACAAGAATCAGCCACTCCGCCTCGTCCTCAACTGTCTCTGTTCGATTGTGTCTGCGTGATCGTTGGGATCATCATCGGGAGTGGCATCTATAAAACCAGCCCCCTGATCACCGGTCAAACGACCGGACTTTCCAAGTGGATGATGGACTCTGGGTGGATTCCTGCGGCGTTGGCCGATCCTCATTGGCTGCCGCTTTTCGTGCTTATAGGAACCTGGCTGCTGGGTGCGGGGATCGCGTTATGCGGTGCCTTGTGCTACGCCGAATTGGCCTCTGCTTATCCCCATCACGGAGGCGACTACATCTACCTGAAGCGTGCTTTCAGTCCCAATGTGGGCTTCTTTTTCGTCTGGTGTGAATTCTGGATCATACGTCCGGCAAATATTGGGGCGGTAGGCTTTGTCTTCTCTGAATATTTTCTCCGTCTGTTCGGCTTCGACGCCACACCTGTCATGACGACCATCACCACCGCGGGGGTGGTGGTGGCACTGACCCTATTAAATGTGTTGGGTGTTCGAAGTGGTATTCGAACCCAAAACATACTCTCCGTCATCAAGGTGGTGGGACTGCTTCTCGTTTTTTGTGTGGCATTTCTGGTTCCCTCCCGAAACGGATTTGAAATCATTCCTTTCGATGAAACTTCAGCTGGTGGGAGTTTTGCTCTGGCAGTCGTGCTGATCATGTTCACGCTCGGGGGCTGGAATGATCTTGCTTTCATCAGCGGTGAAGTCCGGAATCCACACAGAAATATGTTCCTTTCGCTGGTTATGGGGCTAGCTTGTGTGACAGCGGTTTACATTCTCGTGACGCTGGCGTTTGTTCACGGCCTTGGTTTTGGAGGGGTCGTTCAAGCGAATGAGGTGGCAAGCGATCTGTTGCAGTCGAGACTGGGAACGATTGGCAGTGGTCTGATTAGCGGCCTCATTTGCGTTTCGACTCTCGGCGCCATCAACGGCATGCTCTATGCCGGGGCGCGTATCTACTACGCGTTGGGAAGAGAGCACCGAAGTTTTCGTTACGTCGGTGTCTGGAATGATCGCTGGGGTGGACCGGTGCGTGGGCTCGGCGCACAGACACTGATTGCTCTGGGATTGATCGTCGGTTTTGGGCTCTATGAGAATGGCTTCACGCGTTTGGTCAACTTCAGCACGCTGTTCTTCTGGTTGTTCTTTTTTCTCGTGGGCGTTGCCCTCTTCGTCCTCCGCTCGAAAGAGCCCGACCACCCACGTCCCTATCGAGTGATGGGGTACCCTTGGGTGCCTTTGCTATTCTGCATGTCTAGTGTCTATGTGTTTTACAGCAGCACCAATTACGCGCTCTCCGTGGGGGGGTGGGAGTGGGCGTGGGCGGCGATCATCGTCTATGCCGGTTTCTTGGTGTCAGCCTGCAGCCCACCTCCCGAAGTGCCTTCGCCGGAAACCGGGATTATTCAGGAAGGTGGCAAGGAAGCCACAGGACCTACTCGCGATGGATGGCTTCCCAACCCTAAAAAACTCAACAGGCTGGCCGTGATTCTGGGACTGATAGGGACCTTTCTCAGTGGTGCAGGGACCGTGACAGCCTGGACCGCATCCTCAACTTGGCTGGGTGAACTCGCTTGCCACTTTCCCTTGCAATGGTTGGGAATTGCCGCAGTCTCTTCCTTGCTGCTTGTCTTCGCGCGTCGCCCTTGGCTCAGCTTGGTGGCGGCCGCTTGGGTCACGGTGAACGCTTTCATCATGATGGGAGACGCGGGTGACAGGGCTTCGGGGCTGGAAACGCATTTCTCAAAGCCTGTGCGTATCGCCTCGCTTAACCTCAGGATGGGGAACCCCAAAAAGGACGGAGTGTTGAGGGTGATTCGCGAGGTCGATGCCGACCTTGTGGTTTGCCTCGAGGTGACGGAGGCATGGGCAACTGCTTTGACCAAGTTGCGAGCCGAGTATCGCTTTCAGGAGATCTCCGCACGAAATCATGCGTTTGGGATTGCGGTTCTGAGTCGTCGGCCAATGGGCGTCCGAGAAGTAAATCCTTCAGCGAGTGATCGTCCGCAGCTTTTGGTTAAAGTATCGACGGAGCGTCAGGCCGTCTGGTACCTCGGAGCAACACACGTCGATGCACCCATGCAAATGCAGATGACGAATCGACGTGATCTTTGCCTTCAAGAGTGGTCACGGGAACTGCTTGCTCAGGACTCTCCCGTTTTGATGATTGGAGACTTCAACAGCACACCATGGTCCCCGATATTTACCGAACTGGTTGACAGGAGAGGCTGGCGTGACAGTCGATGGGGGCATGGAAATCAATCGACGTGGCCCGCTTGGATTGGCGGTTGGGGGATTCCGATCGATCATGCACTATGCACCCCAGGAATTAAGGTTCTGAACCGATCGACATTTGATATTCCGGGGTCGGACCACCGCGGTGTGGCGTTGGAAATACAAGTCCCGCTCAGGGACGGGAACGAAGTTTTCCCTGCGACTTGAGCGCGAGGTCAAAAGCCGCGACCTGCTGTTTTGGGCGGACTTCTGCTAAGTTGGTATTCCTTCGCCGAACAGGGGTGAAAACGTAGTTGCCGCGGTTGACCTTCCAGTTTTCGAGTCGATTTATACAAGGGACTTCAGGCATGAACATCAAGTCTCGGTTTCGCCAGTGCAAATGTGAGTCTCAGGCGCAAAGCTCGTCCGCGCGGGATCGCCGAGCATGCACACCCAACGGGGGGATTGATTGTCAAAGCAGCTTGCCTTCCAGCAATTGTCGAACGTTTTCTAACTTGGCACATTGGGTCATGCTCCTCGTTGGTGGGTTGGTTTTGACTTCGGCCGGTTGGGCGCAGGAGGTGGCGGAGCATCAGGCAGTTGGGGAACACGGAGTGGTTGCCAGTGTTCAACCGCTTGCTACCGAAGCTGGCATCGCTGCGTTTCGCCGCGGAGGTAATGCGATCGACGCTGCCGTGTCGACCGCATTGACCTTGGGTGTGGTGGATAATCACAATTCCGGGATCGGGGGTGGTTGCTTCATCTTGATTCGCAAGGCGGATGGTCAACTGATTGCCATCGATGGTCGTGAGGCAGCCCCTCTGGCTGCAACTCGAGACATGTTTCTGGTTGAGGGGAAAGCGGATACACAACTCAGTCAGCTAGGACCTTTGGCCTCTGGCGTGCCCGGTGCCTTGGCCGCTTATGAATGGGCGCTGCAATCGGCGGGGACTGGCTCCCTGAAGCAGGCGCTGCTACCCGCTGCCGAGATTGCGGATTCCGGGTTCAAAATCGACTCGACCTACGCTCGCAAGTTGAAGCAGGTTGCCGATCAGCTCAAAAAATTTCCAGCCTCCGCCAGCGTATTGCTCAAGTCCGACGGTGTTCCCTATGCCGCCGGTGACATCCTGCGTCAAACAGATCTTGCCAAGACTTACCGGCAGGTTGCGGAAAAAGGAACCCAATGGTTTTACGAAGGTCCCTTTGCAAAGATGACCGCGGCTTGGATGAAAACGCATGGCGGAATACTTACGGAGGCCGATTTCCGCGAGTATCGGCCCAAGCGACGTCAGCCTGTTGTTTCTACCTACCGGGATTACACAATTGTCGGTTTTCCACCGCCGAGCTCCGGGGGAGTTCATGTTGCTCAGATTTTAAACATGTTGGAATCTTACGACCTTACCTCGATGTATCGGGAGGACCCTGCCCAATTCGTGCATGTGGTGGCTGAAGCCATGAAGCTCGCTTTTGCGGATCGAGCGCACTGGCTTGGAGATTCCGATTTCGCTCGTGTGCCCAAGGGGCTTGTGAGCAAGGACTACGCAAAAAAACTCGCTTCGCGAATTCAGTTGGATCGCGTCATTCAAGTTCAGTCGCATGGCGAGCCGCCTGCTGAGGATGGTGTCTTTGGTGATCGTCATACGACTCACATTGCCGCAGCGGATGCGGAGGGGAACTGGGTTGCAATTACGGCAACCGTCAACACGACTTTCGGGTCTAAAGTGATCATCCCTGGAACAGGTGTCGTCATGAACAACGAAATGGATGATTTCGCAGCGGCCCCAGGGGTCCCTAATGCTTTTGGACTCTTGGGTGCAGAAGCGAATTCAGTCCAGCCTGAAAAACGCCCTCTTTCCAGCATGAGTCCAACCATTGTGATGAAAGAGGGGATTCCGGTGATGTCTGTTGGCGCCGCGGGGGGACCCAAGATCATTACGCAGTCCCTGCTGGCGATCTTGAGATTCATCGATCTTCAAGAGGGGATTGCTCAAGCGGTTGAATCACCTCGTTTCCATCACCAGTGGTCACCGAATCAACTTTTGATTGAAGACACCATGGATGACGCCGTTGTCGAAAAATTAAAGGCTTTGGGCCACCGAGTCCGACGAAGTCGAGTGGTGGGAATCACTCAGGCGGTCTCTCGAGCGTCCTCGATCATGGAAACCCAGGATCGGAGCCTCTTGCACGCGGTCCATGATCCTCGGGTTCCGGGCCTCGCCCAGGGTTGGGACAAGAGCGAAGCGCCCGATCGCTGACGCCTTTTTCGTAATGTTTCGGCCATCGCTGGAGGCACTGCCGTGACGAGTTGGAGTGCTCGAGCCTACTTCCCGACATCGCCACTTGCTATGATGTCTAACTCGGGATGACCCATCGGGACAAATCAATGTTGCTTAAAAGCCTCGCCGACGATTTCAAGATGGGCTGACGGCGGATCAAGAGGTTCAGGTTCATCAATGACGAAAGCGACTTAGAGATGAGATTAGGGCAAGAATTGGACTGGAGATTTGGGCTCGGATTGTTGATTCTCGGTTTGGGAGTTTTCGTTGCGGGGTGCGACTCCAAGAGTTCAGACGAGGACGCCGAAGGTGACGCGGCGGTTGGCGGGACGATGCAGATTGCTGTCCCAAGCTCTTTTCAGCTGGCGGTCGTGGAGTTCAAGTCGGGCGATGGCGCGTCGGTCGGTCGAGTTGAGCCTGTCGAGGAGAAGACATTCGAATACACGAGGCCTGATGGCACGTTGATTGATTTCACTTTCGAGAAAAAAACGTTGATCGCAACTGATGCCGATGCAAATACGCTGTTTTCGATCACGCGTGAGGGAGATGATATCCGGTTTGGCGAGATGGGGTCGCAGGATGAATCTTGGGCGCTTCGATACGCCGACACCGACCTCGAGTTTTCAAGAGGTGGAGGAGAAACCGACGCAATTTTGCGGTGGGTTCAGGATGAGAATGAGTACCTCAAAGACGAGGTGCATCTGCTCGACGCCGAGGGCAATGTCAAAGCCAGAACGGTTCTTGAGGCGGGTTCCACGGTGGTCAAGGGAGATGCTGGGGAGGTCTTATTTTCGGCTGACGGTTTCTCAGATCGACGTCCCATGGCTTGTCTTTCGATCCCGGGAATGTCGCTCGACCAACAGATTGCACTCGCGGTTTTTCTGGCCGGTCAATAATCTGATCTTCCAAGGCATTGCATCACCGTAAGAACGGTTGTGGTGTGAATATTCACGATGTCGGCGATGTTTTTCGCATAGCCTCCTGCCATCGCGGTGACCAACGGCTTTCTGTGGGTCAGGCAGGCCCGTGCGACAAGATCGTCACGCATTCTCAGCCCCTGCAATGTCAGCTTCAGCTTGCCCAGCCGATCTCCCTCGTATGGATCCGCGCCGGCGAGGTAAAACACCATGTCGATATTTTTCCAAGAGACCTCGTTGTCCAGCACTTCGGCCAGGACTTTCAGATAGGCTTCGTCCTCGGTTCCGTCGGGCAGCGGAATGTCCAGATCGCCATCGCACTTGGTGAAGGGAAAGTTATTTGCCCCGTGCAATGAACAGGTGAAAACAGTGGGGTCGTTTTTGAAAATTGATGCTGTCCCGTTCCCCTGGTGGACATCGCAATCGATCACCGCTGCCTTGCGGATGAGCCCTTCGTGCTGCAGAGTTCGTATCGCCACGGCCACATCATTGAAGACGCAATATCCCTGGCCGTGGTCGGCAAATGCATGATGTGTCCCACCGGCAAGGTTCACGGCCACCCCGTCTAGCATCGCTTGTCTCGCGGCCTGCTGGGTCGCGCCTGTCGATCGTCTGGATCTCTCCACCATCTCGGGTGACCATGGGAAGCCAATGCGACGCTGCTCGACTTTGGACAGGTCACCTGCCTTGACCTGTTCGAGATATTCCTCCGAGTGGGCCCTCAAGATGTCTTCGTCGGAAGCGGCGGGTGGGACGCAAAATAGAATGCGATCAGCCGGAAGCATCGCACCTAGACGTTCCCGTGTGAGACGATATTTGTCAATTGGAAAGCGATGATGCTCTGGGAGAGGAAGAACGAAGCAATCGCTGTAGAAAGCTTGGAGCGGAACTGGCATCGCGATCAATCCATCGTCTTCCAAAGGCTGGCAAGGAAGTTGCCAGCGTTTTTGCTTGGCTATCGTTTGCCTCGCCCACACGAGAAGCAGTTCCGGTGGACGCAAGTGGCCCGCCTAAGCGGTCGCCGCTTCGACGTAACAGTCCAAGTCGACTTTTGATGCAAGAGCCTGCAACTTTTTGACCGCACGACGCTCAAGTTGACGGACACGCTCTTTAGAGACGCCGAGAGAATCTGCGAGCGATTGGAAGGTTTGGCTCTTGCTCGTATCGCCCAAAGCGTATCTTGCGTGAATGATGACCTGCTCTCGAGCATCAAGTTTGTTCAAAAACTGCCCCAGAAGGCCCCGAAGGTTCGACCAAGTGGTTTCTGACAAAGATAGTTCCAGCCGGTTGGGAACGTCCATCAGCATGTCGTCACTGGTGGTCATCACTCGAGACTCTTGCTTGTGAAGATTCGCCATTTTGCGATAAACCGTGCGAGTGATCGCCCGGTAAGCGTAAGTGCTGAATCGGAAGCCACGATCAAAATCAAACTTCTCTACGACCTGCATGAGGGAGAGTGTTCCGTCACTTACAAACTCATCGAAGTTATGTTGTGGACCGGTCAACCGCTTCACGATGGCAATAACGAGGCGAACGTTGGCTGAGACGATGTGGTTGCGGATCACCTCTGCCTCTTCGAGAAATGCAGAGATGGTCTCAACCGTTCTCTTGGCGGGTCGTTTTGCAGACAATCGACTCCTGAGAACATTCGCCCCATACTTCAATTGGTTCATGGTACGGAACAGTACGACCTCCTGAGAAGCAGTAAGAAGACCCGTCTCACAAAGTCTAGAGATCTCCGTTTCTTCCGCAATGGTCGCTTTCTCTCCCCCTCGGAGGAGTGCCCGCCAGGACTTGATCTCCGCCAAATTCCACTTGAGAGGGTTGCCGAGTTCAACAAACTCTCGGTTACTCACAAACCCAATTTCCGCGTCGAGATGTGCTTCCGCCAAGCTCCTCAGGGCGGGAAGGTCGCTCGTCGACAACAGGTTACTCTTCGTGGTGGTGCTAGACGTGATCATAATTAGCCTCAAAACGTTCAAAACGATCTTTTTCAGGAGTGCTACAAACCGCAGTCCGTTGGTTTATTTATCGTGATTGTGTGAAAAAAACACAATAAATCAATACTCTTTTTCGCTTAAAAACGTTCAAAACGTTCAAATTGAGGTTTTTTTAGACCATTTTTGGAAATTCCGGATTCCATTTTTCTCAGAGAAAACCGGTCTTTTTGGACAGTTCGTGCGGTTTTCGGGATTATTTGAACGTTTTTTTGCTGTTAAACGTTCATCTGGTCAATTGGGGTGGGGAAACGTTCAGTTCATGTGGAGTTCAGATTTCAAGGACACGTTCCCTCTTTCAAAACGTTCATCCCCAACCTGCCTATTCTGAGTCCTGATTTCTTTGTCGCGGACCAGAATGTATGGTGTATTTCACCGTTCGACCTCCCAGTTCTCGTGTCGTCTTACGCGTTCGTTGGACGATCTTGAGACTCCTCGTGGGTGGTCGAGGCTCGAAAACTACCGGACTCGAGGCTGGTTCGAATTCAGAGATTCGGCGATATTGGAGCTCGTAGGCGTTCCCGCCGGAATTTCGCCCGAACTCAATTGAGCCTTTCCAAGCCTTGAACGAACACTGGTCTCCGCGTCGAGCCACGTGTTCGATCGAGGTTATTAAACACCAGCAGGGAGATACCTGGATGACGGCCGAGCACCCTCGTTACCAGATCGTGGAAAAAATCGCGGAGGGTGATTTTGCGACGGTCTATCGGGGTATCGATCGAGAACTCAATCGGGAGGTCGCGATCAAGCAGATTCACGATCAATATTTGGCGGACCCCAAAAAGCTGGAGAGTTACTGGGGCGAAGCTCAATTGCTGGCGCGGCTCGAGCATCCCTACATCATGACGATCTTTGATATTGTCAAAGATCGCGGCTGGCTCATCCTCGAATTGATGCAGGGCAGCTTGCCGCAAAAACTCCATGGTCAGCCCATCGATATCGAAGACCTGCGTCTGACCATCATCTACATGTGTCAGGCTCTGAAGTTTCTTCAGGAAAATGGGATCGTTCACGGCGACGTGAAGCCCTCCAACTTGTTGCTGGACAAGAACCATCGCGTCAAGCTGGGTGACTTCGGGATCGCGCGTCGCCTTTCTCACCATGAAGGCAGTGTGATCAAAGGCACGACCAAATACATGGCCCCGGAGGTGGTGTCCGATCAATTCGGCGATGTTGGTCCTGCGAGCGACCTGTATTCGCTGGGGTTTGCTGCTTACGAATTGTTGTGTGGCGAGCATTTCGACTCGCTATTCCCTGGGTTGAACATGTATGGTCGCGACCCTCAGGTTGCGTGGATGATGTGGCACAGCGCTTCCGATCGCCGATTGCCTGCCATCGAACGCATTCTGGAGGGCGTTCCTAGTGATCTGGGCAAAGTGATACAGCGACTCGTCGAGAAGGATCCCACTCGAAGGTACGAAACCGCGGATGAAGTCATCTTCGATTTGAAAGCCAGCTCGGAGGGTAAGGACCCCGATGCATTGAAGGCCGAAGAGGCTGCCATCGAGCAATTGGATCTTGATCGACAGAAAAAACGTAAACGTTGGGCCTACGCGGCGGTTGCCGTCAGCTTTCTTCTGACCTTCTCCATGCTCTTCATGCCGACTGGCAATCAGTCATCCGAAGAGGCCGGGCCAAGGATTCCTGCAGGTGGGGTTCTAAAGTGGGTGGATATGGACCGTGATGAGATCCATGTGCTACCCCCTGGGGAAAAATCTCCTGTCGCCATGCAGATATCTGACGACGACGAATTCAGTTTGAACGGACAGCAGGTAGGGCTAAGTGATCTTCGTGAAGGGGATCAATTAGTGATCAAGGATGGGGGCAGCTTTCGGTCCATCAAGGCGACTCGCTCGAATGCTGAGGCGAGTACGGGGAGGTTGGCCGAGGTCGACGATGCGAACAGTCGGATTTATGTTGACGTCGATGGTGAAACCCAACGCGTCGAAATGGAGGTTCCCTTCGGCACCGGTTTGGTCTTGAATTCGCGGAAGGAACTGCAGGGGCAACCGCTGCGATTGAAAGATTTGNGCGTCGATGATTCTGTCACGGTTCAGTGGGTCGCACAGGACGGTCGGGTGACCGCCGTGAGTATTGAATCCCGTCGCAAGATGCAGACACTCGGGCGTTTGCGGACGGTGGATGCCACCAACCGTGTTATCGAGGTCGAAGTCGATGGAGAGCCACTCCCGTTGTTCTTTAACCTCGACCGCGATTGCCGAGTGGAGCTCAACGGCACCCGCGAGCGTGTAGACGGGCAGATTGTAGGGCTAGATGATCTTCAGGTCGGTGACGATCTTTTGATTTCGCACACAGATGAAGTTCAGCGGCTCGAGGCCGCAAGGCTGCTTTCCGCGACAGGGATTGTAAGAAACAAGACGGATCAGGAAAAATCGTTGGCCGTCGAGTTGCAGCAACCAGCCGTGACGGTCAGTTTTCAGGTGTCCGAAGACGCAAAGATCCTTGATCAATCTTCCGATGCCTCACGGTCTTGGGATTTCATCAAGGTTGGCGATGTGGTCACTTTGAGTCACACGAGTGTCGATTTGCTCGATCCGATTGCGACCGCCGTTGCAGTGAAGCCAAAGCAGTGGGAGGATCGGTGGGCGTTGGTGGTGGCTTGCGGCAATTACGACGATTCACAGGTTTCACCCTTGGCTGCTGCGAGATTGGACGCCGATCTGCTCGATGAAACCCTCGGGACCTTTTATCGAGTGTCTGAAGATCATCAAGTCATCCTGCGTGATGCGAACGCCCAAAAGGTGCAGGAAGAACTGGACCAAGTGCTGGCTCGCGTGGGCCCTAATGACCAGTTGCTCCTGTTTTTTGTCGGGCATGGTTATCTTGACCCCTTCGATGAGCCTTACCTCGCGACGAGTGACTTTGATCTGTCTCGAATGGAGTCCACTGGGATCAGTCTGCGAAAGCTGATTGGTCAATGCGAAGAGGTTTCCACCGGTGAAATTCTCATGTTCCTTGAAACCTCTCATCAGGCGACCACGGGGACGGATCGTAAGTTCGAGCCATCGACTACCGATCTGGTGGAGCAATTGAAACGCTCGCCGGTCCATCCTGTTTCGACAGAGGTGACTCTTTTTGCCAGCGCCGATTCCGGGCAACGAGGGCAGCAGCTAGGGCAAAATCGGCCTGACCTTTTTTCAGAAGCGGTCGCTCAGGTATTCAGGCGTGGGGAAGATATTGATGGAAACGGCAGAATCGATGCGGATGAGTTGGTGTTGAGTCTGCCTGTCCAAATGAGTGAGTTGGCGAAACAGAATGAATTGCAGCCGCAGACGCCCATTCGATTTCTGGCCGATGATCGTCCTCCGCGATTGACTCCTGAGCAGCGAGAAACCATCGTTGGGCTGATGGAAGGTCTGGCCTCGCCTCGATTCAAAGAGGTTTACCGCGAGCGTTACAACGAATCGCAATCGTTGTTGGAGAATGTCCCGGATGGTGATGTGGTCTTTGGTCTGGTGACCCTCAAGCATAATTTGACGGCAGACTCCAAGGAGATTTTTCGTCGAGTCATTACCCATTTTCCGAAGTCTCCCATCGCCTATCAGGCTTTGGCCGGACAGGAGGCGACCGGTCGGGAGTACTCCATGATGATGACTCATTTGATTCGCATGGTTGAAGTGTTGCCCGAATTCTCGGAGCCGATCGACGAGGCTTACGCCTCTTCGGCTCTTTTCATGGCCGGCGCCCTGAGGCAATTTGTTTTGCAGACGCCAAAGGTGGGATGGACGCTTCAACAAGTCAAGTCTCTTGACGATGTTGTCCTGAGTCGACCACAAGCTTGGCAAGATGCCTATCGAGAGGGGATCAACTCGGCCCGCGCTCTACGGGAGCAGTTGTCGGCTGAGTTGGAGAGTACGACGGATGTCGCGATGAAGAGGCGGTTGGAAACGGAACTGGGTCGTTCCTCCACTTATTCTGCCTTGAACATTGAGAAGGCTATTGAGTACCTCCGACATCATCTCGAGGATCGATAGTGGCTACTGTGGCTTGATCGGAGATTCAAGAACGTATCAGACCTAGCGACTCTGAGATGCGATCATCGACCATCGCGGCGGTGGCGACTTGTACGGATTCCGCTCCTGCCTGTCGATACCCATCGATGTCTGCGGTGGATTGAATCCCACCCACACCGATCGTGATCAAGCCATCGGTTCGGTTTGCTTCGTTGGCGGCAAAGCGTCGGGTTTGACTCATGGAGAGCACGCGAGTCGCTTCGCCGCAAACTCCACGCTGCTGTCCTTGGAACCGTTGGTTTCCGTTGGGGTCTTGGATTTGGGCCGGGATGCTATTGTTCATGACGCAACCTGTCAGTACTTCCCGGAGTCCATCCGCCAGATTATGGAGAGGTTCGTCGTCGGGCAAGTAACCAATTTTGGCGAGCTTGGGGCCACGAAACCTCTCCCGGTCGAGTCGCTCCGCTACCTTTTCCGCAACCTGGCGAGATTGTGTGGCGGACTGGAAAAGTTGTCCATCTGCTGAGCAGACGTTGGGACACGAGAGATTGATTTCGATGATGTCGGCGCCGGCGGATGCCGCCCAGGCCGCAGCGCGGGCGTAGTCGTTGGCAAGTTTCGACAACGGAGCGTTCTCCTCGGTCGTCCCGACGACCGAGACGGCCAATCGAAAGTTGGACGGGAGTTCTTCTCGTGTCCAGGCAATATCGGCTTGCCAATCCCTCGGAGATCGGCTTGGCATTCCAAAAGAGACCGCCCAACTCTGCCTCATCACCGTGTCAGTTGAAACGGGTTTGCCCAAGCAAGCAATTGGCCGGTTCGATACCGGGACCAGATTGGGATACGGAAAACAGGGCTTCTCGCAAGTACGCACGGTCTTATACGTCACGACCTCAAAACCCATTGCTGCGTAGGCGAGGCACCAGTGGCCGTTGAGCAGCGGGCCAGCTGCCACGGCGACAGGCCGGCGTACTTTCAGCCCTGCATACGTGGCGGCAGCCGGATGTTTTGCCAGCTCGGCAGAGAGATTATGAAGCGATTGCCGCTGTTGTTCATTCCATGGAGGGGAGTGCGTGTAATTCCATTCGTAAGACCGATCTTGTTGATACCTTGGTGTTCGCATGGATACCGCGATGCTCACATGGAATCGGATCTTGAGTTGATGGAAACAGGTCTTTGTGGGGGGCTTTCGGTTCGGGGTCGTGCGAGCAGCGTAACCTTTTGTGGAGGCTGAGGCGACACCCTCAAGACATGAGTCGGCAACATTCGCCTCCAATCTCTTGTTTTTGCCCCTTTACGGAAGTAACCTGTCGGTTAAATATTTCGCGGGTGGAAGGCGCTTCAGCGGCTTCCTGCACCGCCACACGGCCCCTCTGAAATGGCCCGCCATGCGATGTGCATCGGTGGAAGGGAATCGGGTTCGGAAGTACAGTTCTCGCAGTTACGCTTGTATTTGGAGTAGTGAGCGGAATGAGAAAAACATCGTTGATCGCTTGGAGTTTGGTGTTGAGCCTTTACGGAGCATCGCTGGCGAATGCCGACGAGGGGTGGATCACAATTTTTGACGGCAAGTCCTACGAAGGGTGGAAGGTCAACGAGAATCAGGACAGCTGGAAGATTGAAGACGGCGCCTTCGTTGCCAATGGGGACCGTAGCCACGTCTTTTATATGGGCAAACATCAGCCCATGAAAAATTTTGAACTAAAAGTTGATGTGATGACAAAACCCGGCAGCAACGGTGGAATTTTCATCCACACCAAGTATCAAGATGATGGGTGGCCAGCTTGGGGTTACGAAAGTCAAGTGAACAATACTCAGGGCGATCCACAGAAGACGGGTGGTTTGTACAATACCGTGAAGGTGCTCAAGGCACCCGCGAAAGACAATCAATGGTGGACTCAGCACATTACGGTGAAGGGTAACCACGTTGTTGTGAAAATCGATGACAAAGTGGTCGTTGACTACAAGGAGCCGGATGACATCGAGGGTACCGTCCGGCTGAGCGAAGGGACCATTGCCCTGCAAGCTCATGACCCCGGTAGCACCGTGTATTTTCGTAATATCCGAATCAAACCGCTCGACTAGACCCAAGGCGGTCTCTTCCATGCGACTGCTATAGTTGGAATGGTCCGTCTGCAGGTGAGATTTTTGCTTGACGCGGGTCAGTGGGATTTGCTTGCTTCAATTTTGCCACCTAAGTATTCTTAAACATGTAGAATATACGGTTGCGAATAAACAGCATTGAATTCATTCGTTCTGGATGACTTCAGGGCTTTCCCACGGTAAGGATTGCAATCGAGCAACTTGGCGAATTTGGGACGCGGGCCGAAACCCACCGAGGATTCGGCCGAATTGAATTTAAAGGTTATCACTCAGTTCTCAGGAGCCTGTTGATGGCGAAGAACCTGTTGTTTGGCACTTGCGTTGTGGCTTTGCTTGCGTCGGCTTTTGCCGGCCAAAGCAACGGGCAGGACATCTTGGATGACCTGTACGGACAGGGCGTCCATGCCTATTACGAGGGCAACTACGCGGCTAGTGCTCAATGGTTGGGGCAAGCGATTTCTCAAGGCAGTCAGGACCCTCGCGTCTACTACTTCAAGGGACTCGCACACCTCCAGCTCGGCGAAAAAGATCAGGCTGACGGGACCTTTGCGAAGGGGGCTGCAATTGAGACCGCTGGAACAGAGCGGTACTACCCGATTGCCGAATCCCTCGCTCGTGTGCAAGGAAATGCACGAGCTTCGATCGAAAAAGCTCGTCGAGTTGCTCGTGCGACGGCCAAAGAAAGAGAACTGGTGCGACAAAAAGCTCGCTACGAAGAGGCTCTTCGGGCGGAGGCACGAGTGCTTCGAGGGGGTCAACCTGCGGTTGATCCGCCGAGTGTTGCAGTCAGTGATGACGTCGAATTGCCCTTTCCTGGTGTTCAGGCCGATCCGCAAGCGAAAACTGATTTCTCGATTCTTGGTGCTCCAGCAACTGCGGTCACGCTTGTTCCCGAAGTTGATCCTGCGGATTCCGCAGCAACGGACCCCAGCGACCCATTGGCTGCTGGGACCGGTGACACGAAGCCTGGCGACCCAACGGACGCGGGTGCAGAAGATCCGTTTGGTACCGGAGGGGCGGTGACGCCTCCCGCCGACGGTAAGGTGAAAGGTAGCCGTGTTCTTGGCGGCCTCTTTCGGGCCTTGGGTTCCACGCTTCCCGACCCTTCGGCAGCCTCTGGATTGATTCCCGGCGGATTGCCTGGAGTTGGATTGCCCGGAGCCGGCGGTGACCTCCCAGATTTCGATCCCTCCCTGCCGGAAACGCCGACCGGGGATGATCCGTTTGGGATCGACAAGTAAGCGGTGACTGCATGCCCACTATAGAGGGTAGGCGATCGGATGGATTCTTTACATCGAGCAAGGTGGTCCAAACCCGCCATCAAATGATCTTTGGCACCATGACCTTATCCAAGGTGATGGTGCTTTTTTGATAAGGAGGGAGCAGCATGTCGTATCAAGATCGTCGGTGGCTTCAATGCGTGGTGATGGGGTTTCTACTGTTCGGGGCCGCATGCAGTGTCTTCGCGCAGCCGAACGTCGGCGAGTTCAGTCCACGGGGCCTGGAGGCGGGCGGCGTCACTCGTCTCGTATTCCAGGGGGCAGGCTTTGATGCCGAAACTCGTCTTCTGGCAAAATTCCCTATCGCGGAACAAACTTTGGTCGGTGATGCCACGGGCCAGCGTTTAGAACTTGAAATTCGACTCGATGCCCAGGTGACATCAGGAATTCACCAAGTCTGGTTGGCCGGTAAGTCTGGACTAAGCAAGCCAATGGTGCTGGCGATTGACCATGCTCCTCAACTTGCTGCAAGTCAGTCGATTCAACAGTTGCCCGTGGCGGTTCATGGAACTTTGCGCGGAAATCAGGTTCAGGTCCTTCCTTTTCCGGTTACCGCAGGCCAAACGCTGACGGTGGATGTCCAAGCTCGAAGGTTGGGCGGGGCTTTACAACCCCTCGTGCGCGTGTTCGATGAAGAAGGTCGACAGGTGGCGTCGGGGCATGGTCGGGGAAATCTTGAAGGAGATGTGCAGTTCAGGTTTGTCGCGCCCAAGACCGAGACGCTTTCTTTGGAGATTCAAGATCTGTTGTTGCGAGGCGCCATGCCTGGGCACTACAAGGTCTGCATCGGTGAGTTTGAGGTGCTGGGTCAACCTTGGCCGTTTGGTATCTCTCTTTTGGAAGCGGGGCAGGCCAAAGTCAGTTTTCCCGAAGCCGCTTCGTCCGGGGCTGCACAGATTCAGGAAACCATGACGTTTCCGGGGTGGTTCAGCCTTCACGCGGAGTCCCAGGGGCGGCTGTTAAGCGGTCAAGCGAAGGTCTTGGTCAGCCGTGCCAATGAAACGATGGAATCCGAACTCTCAACGGACGAGGTTTTGGAGACTCCGCTTCCAATTGGGATCAACGCGGTTTTGTCGAAGCCGGAAGAACGCGACAAGTTTCGTATCCAAGTCAAGCCGGGCTCTGTACTCAAAGTGGACGTCTGGTCTGATCGACTGGGAGTCGACAGCGACGGCATGGTCGTGGTTCGGGTTCCTGGTGGGAAAGAGCTGGGGCGAAACGATGATGCTGCCGGGTCAAAGGATCCTCAGCTGCAAGTCACGGTACCCAACGATCAGGAAGTGATTGAAGTTGAATTTTGGGACATGCTTGGGCAGGGCAGTTCGACTCATCGATATCGAATTGAAATCACCGATACAAAATCGCCTCAGGTCGAGATGAAACTCGGCATGACGGGAGTTAAAGTTTCACCCGACGGCGGCGCGCTGTTGGTGGTGCCCATCAATCGTAAGGGCTTTTCTGGTCCCCTCGATCTATCGTTGAGCCCTGAAGTACCGGGGATAAAGGTGAGTGGGGGTCATGTGCCTGCGAATTCGAATCGAGGTCTGCTATTTCTGACCGTAGCTCCAGATGCCCGACCCGCCGTCACTCAGTTCGTCGCACAAACTCACCAAGATGGGTTGGGGATGGTTTCTGCCTCTCGAGAAAAAAACAACCTGAGCGGTACCTTCCCTTGGTTCGATCGCGAATTGGCCGTTGCACCCGTCCCTGCTGTTGGCTATCAATCCGAAGTCGTTGGACTCGAGGAGGCCACAACCCTTTGGCAAGGCGGTGTGGCAAGGTTCACGACGAACCTGATTCGCGGAGACGGGCTTAGCTATCCTGTGCGTTTGCAGTTGATGACCACGCAGCAAATGCCTAGGAAGAAGATTAAAAAAGATAACAAAGATCAGGAAGTCGACGACGTCGACCGGGCCTTGCGGCTTGAACAATCGGTGGTGATTGACGGCGATGCTGTCGAAACGATTTTGCCGATTTCCGTCCCGGTGGATCTCCCCGAAGGTCCATGGGGAGTGGCCGTCGTTGCCGAAAAATTGACGGAAGACAAGATGAAGGTTCTTTCGACTTCCGTGTCTGGTGTGATTTTTCCAAAGGTGAGACAGGCGATTTCATTGGAATTGCCTGAGTCGGACCAGGTGGAAGTCACTGAGGGGGAAGGCGGGCAGGTAAGTTTCGCGGGGAAAGTGACCCGACACCACGGATTTGTTGGTCCACTGGTCGTGACCATGACGGGCTTTCCTGAATCGACCCTGATTCCTGAAGTCGAACTGGCGGCCGATCAGACCGAATTCGAACTGTCTTTTGAGATTGCGGCGGAAGCCAAGCCGGAGCAATTTCAAAACGTTCGGATGGTGGTCCAAGCGTGGGACGATGAAGGGTACCAGATCGCCGAAGGCCCCTCGCAGAAGGTGAAGATCATTCTGTTGCCCAAAGAACCTTCGTCTGAGGAAGAGTCCAAGTAGCGGTCCTGAAGATTTTCCTGCGTTCGTCTCCTGTGATCCGACAAAACGGACCGCTGGAGCCGGATTCTCGCACCCAAGGGCGTCAAGCCGTAGAATGCATGTGTCTTGCGGCGGTGGTTCGAAGTGTTCTCTCCCGTGTGTCGTTTTCACTCCTGGCCTTTACTCATTGAGGTCGCCTTATCAAGGATACGGAGTCGTCGTTGGATAGGACTCGTCTGAACAAGGCAAAGCAAAAACGATTACGCAACGTCACTCCATGTGAATTGGCTGACGGTCTCCCAACAAGCGATCAGATTCTAGGAAGTAAATTCCGGGAAGGGTGAATGAAATGACAGTTTTGGGGCAACGTAAGTGGGGCTGGCACCTCGGTTGGATTTTCCTCGTCGTAGGTTGCATCGTGGAGCCTGTCGCGACCCAGGCCGCCCGACCAAACATCTTGTTTATCATGGCAGATGATCATGGTTATCAGGCGATGAGTTGTTACGGTAGCCAAGTCAATCAGACACCCAATCTGGATCGAATTGCGCGTGAGGGAATGCGATTTGATCGATGTTACGTGACCAACTCCATTTGTGGGCCCTGTCGAGCGGTCATCCTGACAGGAAAATACAGTCACCTGAACGGATTTGTTCGAAACGGTAACCGCTTCAATGGTGAACAGCAGAATGTCGCCAAGCTACTTCAAGCGGCGGGATACCAGACGGCCGTTATCGGTAAGTGGCATCTGGGTACCGAACCCACCGGTTTTGATCATTGGCATGTTCTTAAAGGACAGGGGCCCTACTACAACCCAAACATGCTGGTTCCCGGTGGGAGTGTTCAACATACCGGTTACACGACAGAAATCATTACGGACGAGACCCTCAAATGGCTTGAGCAGAGAGACGACGAGAAACCCTTCTTTCTGTTGTACTGGCACAAGGCGCCGCACCGAAACTGGCAGCCCGGCCCCAAGCAACTGAATCACTACGACGGGGTCAACATCCCCGAACCGGAGACGCTTTTTGACGACTACTCGCATCGTGCTTCGCCGGCGTCCAATCAGACGATGACCGTTGAGAAACACTTGACTCCTAATGACCTCAAGCTGACTCCACCAAGGGGTCTGAACGAAGAGCAAACACGTGTTTGGAATGAGGCCTACGCTCCAAAAAATACGGCGTTCAAGGAAGCAAACCTGTCAGGGACTGACCTCGTTCGTTGGAAATATCAGCGGTATGCGAAAGATTATTTACGTTGTATCGACAGCGTCGATGAAAATGTCGGTCGCGTTCTCGATTACCTTGAAGAGTCTGGATTGGACGAAAACACCATCGTGGTTTATTCGTCTGACCAAGGCTGGTATCTCGGGGAGCATGGGTGGTACGACAAGAGATGGATGTACGAAGAGTCTTTTCGCACTCCGTTGCTTGTGCGCTGGCCGGGCAAGATCAAGCCCGGATCGGTAAATCGCGACTTTGTGATGAATCTGGATTTTGCCCAGACATTTCTCGATATCGCAGATGCGGATCAGCCGGAAGACATGCAAGGACGCAGCATGGTGCCGATTCTGGCGGGAGAGACTCCGGCAGACTGGCGGCAAAGCCTCTACTACCACTATTACGAATTTCCCGGCGCACATAGCGTCGCCAAGCATTGCGGAGTCCGAACGGATCAGTACAAGTTGATCCACTACTACGATCTTGATGAATGGGAACTGTTCGATCTCGAGAAGGACCCCAACGAGCTCCAAAGTGTCTATGGGAAAATTCAATATGCTGAAGTTCAGAAATCACTGCTCGAGGAAATGGAGCGACTCAAGAAGAAGTACAAGGACGATGGGTCGGTTGTGAATTTTGATGCGGGTGCCGCCAAGCGAGTCAAACTCAAAAAAGTGCTTAACTTCTCTCCGGAGGCGAGCATTCCGATCCAAGGAAGGGTCGCTTTGCACCGCGATACGGCAGATGAATTGAATCCGAGTTACAAACCACTCGTGGTGGGCGGTTGGCTGCGAGCCGAAGAATTGAACGGTGTCTTGATCGCACATGGGGGCGAATCGCATGGTTATTCACTTTCCATCGTCGATGGCCACCCGTTTTTTGCCGTGCGTGCCGACGGGGTGATGAGTATTTTGGAGGCTGGAGAGGTGCAGCAAGGCGAGTGGACGCATGTTGCCGCCTCACTCGATGCCGACGGTCAGGGACGCATCTACATCAATGGGCAAGAGGTTTCAAAGGGGCCGATGTCTTTGGTGAAAGATCGCCCCGCAGATGGCTTGGACGTGGGGATAGATGCGGGGTCACTGGTCGGGCCCTTCGAAACGGAAAAGGGTTTCGTCGGCGAACTTCGCGACGTTCGACTGTACTGGGGGAGCCTTCCCAAGCGGCAGTGGAACCAATGGATCCAATAACCGGCCCGACCTCGTTACGCATGAGAAGTGAGTCCTGATGCCTGAGTCATCGTCTTCGACGGAGTCTTCACCCAGAAATCGGCCTCCGAATTACGGCTCGAGGTCGATGCAGTTTCGCCTGCTGGTGCTGGTCGGTGGGTTGATGCTTGTCCTGGTGATGATGGACGAAGCTCGAAAGCCGGAAAACTGGATGTGGATGGGTTTCAACGCGGAAGCTCCCGATGAGGAGAATCAGGATACGAGGGTCTCGCCCCGTCTTGCCGATCTTTTTGGTGCTTCTGATGGAGATAACAGCCTCTTCAGGGCCCTTGCTCAAGGGGGGGACGCCGAGTCGGGTTCGGACACTCTCGCGGTTTCCGATTCATTGAACGGGACCCTTCTACAGATTTTGAGGCGATGCTTTAGCCAACTTGATGATCGCCAGATCCAAGACCTGTTCATCGACCTTGATGCTTTGCTTTCCCATCGTCCTCTCGAAAGTGAATCCCGCGAGCAACGCGAGCAGACTGCGAGTCGGATTCAACGTGTCGTCGATTTTGAGGTTGCCGAGTATCGACGTCTGATTCAACGCGGACCGCAAGAGCAAGCAGAGGGGATTGAAGAAAACGCCGATCAGGAGCAACAGTGGGAGTCGCTCTTGAGCGTCGTTCAAGAGCGGTTCGAATTCCTCAACGCCTTGCTCGTGAATAAGCTTGGTTTTGATGAAATGACGATTGGGCAACTTCAGGAACTGACCGAGATTCGAGATCTGCTCGATCAAGTGGCGTTGGAGCAGATTGAGGACAACACGTTGGGACCTCGAGCCGCCGAACAGCATGCGTGGTATCGAACCTTTGAATTGATGCAGCTGTCCGAACAAAGTGATCAACCGCGGTCGGCAGCGGCGGTCACGACCTTTGACCTGGCCGAGCAACCGCAGCGGTATCGAGGTCGTTGGGTAGAGCTCAAGGGTCATGTGCGAGAGGTCAAACAGGTTTCTTTGGAAAGGAATCGTAAGGGTTTTCAAGATTATTGGGAGCTGTGGGTCAGGCCAGATTCCGGTCCGGATGTTCCAGTCTGCGTTTACGCAAGATCGTTGCCAGAGGGATTTCCCGTATCCGTTTCTCAAGGTGATCGAGAGCGTCTGAAAGAACCGGTCAGGATCACGGGCTGTTTTTTCAAGAATATGTCGTACCGGTCCGTCGGTGGATTAAGGGTTTCGCCTTTGGTTCTCGTGACAGTGCCACAATGGGAACCCCGTATCGAAGATGAGGCGGACGCTCAAAAGCTGCCTTCCGGCTTAGAACTTGCGGCGATCATGGCCGTCTGTCTGCTGGTTGCCATCCTGTTCGCTTGGTGGGTGTATCGTGCGACCCGCTTACGTCTTCCTCGCAGGATCGAAAGTGGAGGATTGATGGTCGGTCTCGTGGTGTCCCTAGCCGGGGCGGTCAGTCCACCCTCAATCGCAATGGCGCAAGACGATCGCCTAGTTGACCCTGCACGACCTCCGTGGCTAATGTCCGAGAAGCCTGATTCTGACCGGGCGGATTTTCATTCGGTCTACCAACTGTTTGAGGATATTGAGCCCTCACAGCTTGATCGTCTTGGTGACTTCGAAACGCTAGATTCCAACGAGCCTGTTGTCCAGCAGATTCTATCGCGTCTCGAAGTGGTGGGGCGTCGCTGGCTTGAGCAGCGGAGTCAGACCTTGGATGCAACTTTTGCAGAGCGGATTGTCCTCGATCCCAGCAGTTCTCGCGGGGATTTTGTTCGCTGTCGAGGCAAGGTCCAGTCGGTCAGTGTGATCGAATTGTCTGAGGCGACGTGGAATCAGTTCGAGCGAGACCTGCTTTTCAAGGTTGAGCTGATCTGTGAACTCGAGGCTGGGAGCAATCAGCCGATCACGGTTTACAGCAATCATGTTCCAGCAAGTTGGGAGGAACTCTCTTTTCCAACCGATGAGGCAGAAGTTGCCGGGGTCTTTGTGAAGCTTGAAGAACAGCCGGCGACCGGTACGCCGCACCCTGTGCTGTTGGCAGACCGGATGGGCTGGTTTCCAGTTGAGACTCCAGTCGAACCCTGGCAAAAATTCTGGTGCGATCAAGGATTTGATTTCGCTCGTTGGGAGGTGGCTCGGGCCCAAGAAGGACGGCCGCTTCAAGCCGAAGATGGGCCTTGTTTTTATGGCCTGTTGCGTCAGACCAACGAAGTGAATGTCGAGCAGGTTGCAGAGCAGGTCGAGTTGGAAAGGTTTGATCTATTCAAGGTCCTCCGTGATCCCAATAAGTACCGGGGTACCATAGTTCAATTCGAGGGCATTGTTAAACGCGTGACGGAGATCTCGACGGGTGAAGATCTCTATGCAAATGATGAAGGAGTCGCCCGATATTTTCAGCTCGACATGCTGCTTTCCCTCGACGGACGGAGGGTACGATTGGGGACCAAGGAGAAGGGTGCCACCATCACCGGACGTTACCCGATTACGGTGTGTGTAAAAGAACTGCCTGTCGGCCTCGAAATGGGGGAAGAACTGAGCCAACGAGTTTCGGTCGTCGCCGCGTTTTTTCGCAACTGGAAATATCGGTCAGAGTACTTGCGTCGTGTCGATGAAGATCTGCGGCAGTTGTCACCCATGCTGATTGGACTTGGGGTTAAAACTCGCGGTCCTGATCAATCCACCATGTGGTTGACACAGGTTGCCGTCGGCGTTTTGGTGGTTGGGATTTTTCTTAGCGGCATCGGCTTCCTGATTTTGAGACGTTCCGATATGAAGTACGATCGTGACCGAGCGAAGCTCAAAAAAGCCGCGTTACCTGATCAACTTGATTGGCCCGAACGGCCTGATGCCTGAAATCGGCTGACCCAAGTTTTAGAAACGAGGTTGAGCGGCGAGGGTAGGTCGACGCCACTAGTCCCAAGCCTTGGACCGCCAGACTTGGAGGAGTGTTGAAATTGCACGATCACATGTACGATGCGCGTTGGGGGCTCCGGTATTGGTGACGGCAAGCAGGGCCATATTCTTTTTAGGGCACAACCAGATGGTGGCGTGCCACGTCGTATTGGATCCGGTATGCGTGAGTACTTTTCCGCCGGCCCAAGCCCTTCGGGTGATGATCCAGCCGAATCCGTAAGCAGGTTCTTTTGAATCGGGGAAAGGCTGTTGCAACGCTTCAATTTGGTTTGGAGAAAGCAGCACTTCGCTAGAGGCGGGAGCCTGAAGATGGAAGGAAGCAAACTTGGCCCAGTCCCGGATCGACATGTGAACCGTGCCTGCAGGCCCGAGGCTGGGCGCGTTATCAATTTGCACGGCTTTGACACCATCCTCATCGATGACGTGTCCCCAGGGTTGATCCGTTTCCTCATTGCGACTTGGTGGGCCAAAACCGGCTGAAGTCATACTCAAGGGCCTGAAAAGGTGACTTTGCATCAGTTGTTCCCAGCTCTTGCCGGTCAAACGTTCCGCCATTGCGCCAGCAACGGCATAGCCCGTGTTGGAATAAACATACTCTCCGGGTGGATGTTCAGGCGGTGCGGACAGCACCTCAATCACCATCCTTGCACGCTGAGTGACAGGTTTTTTTCCAGTCAGATGCCACCAATCCACGTCTTTCGCAAGTCCACTTCGGTGGGCTAACAAAATTTCCAGATTGACGTCTTCGAAGTCGGGATGTTGCTGTGTTTTCAGTATTCGCCAAACTTCGGTGGGTCTCGTATTCCAATTGACTTTACCTGCTGCAACCAGCGTCGCCAGCATGCTTGCGGTGAGGGCCTTGGTGCAGGACCCCAGATGCAACTTGTCATCAAGTTGCATAGGAATCCCCGAGTCCAGTTTTCTTTCGCCGCAGACTCCCTGTGCGACGATGCGTTCTCCAACAACCAGTGCCGCAATGAGTCCAGGGACTTTCTCATCGCCACGAATCGTTTCAAGTTTTTTGCTGATGTCGATAAAAGTCGCTTGCTGTGCCCATAGTTTTGGGGGAGCAATCAGCGCAAGCGAGAGCAGCGTCAGGAGAGGTGCGATGGCACACTTTCGCAATGTCACGTGGTGCAGAATTGGACGATAAAAGGCTAAGATGTCGGGAACCAACCTTTTTTCCTGGCGGTGTGATGGGCCAATGAATCTGCAGTCAATCGAACAGATTAAACAGCAGGCACATAATCTGGAAGGAGATCATTATATTCCAATTGGTCGCCAGGATCTCGTACGTGCCATTCTCGGCGACTCAAATTTATCCGCTGAGAATGAGGCCGCTTTTCGCAGGTTTGCTAAGAGTCTGGAGGTCGCGTTCCACCAGCAATTCCACCAAGTCCTGCGCGAAATGAGTGAAGCCTACACTGACTTTGATCCGGACAGCATCAGTGTGGATTTGCAGAGCGACGAGGAGGCAACTGCAGCTCAAAAAAAGGAGACTTTTTATGAGCATTGGTCCGAGCTCGTTGAAAAGGCCAACTATCAGAAATTAACGAGAGTCGACATCGAAAAAGCACTCTCAGCGGCCAAGATGTTTGGGATTCGCCTGTCCATCAATTTCGACGCATTTCAGCACCTGTCAGTTTACGTCCGGGGTCGCACCACCGATCGGTGGCGCGTTCGGAAGTGGTACCGATGGTTTCGAGAAGAGGAAGTAGAGGTCCCGATTTATCGCCGTTTGATTCTGGTCTTTCAATATGCCAAGGACTCAGGGCCAACCGATACGGGAACCATGGATTCCACTGGCGAACAGGTTCATCTCAAGATTTTCAAAAACATACCGACCACGGATATTGACATTCTGCTGCCAGAATCGCGTGTCCGACTCACCTTGTTCGATCGCGGAAAAATTTTACTCCCCACTGTTTCTGGCGTCTTTTTGACTGCCTACAAGATCATCAAGACCAGCCTGTTGGCTTCGGTGTTCACTGGGATCTACGGACTGTTCGCCTTTATCGTGCTGGTTGGAGGCACGTTGGGATACGGCGTCAAGTCGTTTTTCGGCTACCTTCGTACCAAGGACAAGTATCAGCTACACTTGACAAGGCACCTTTATTACCAAAATCTGGGCAACAATAAAGGCGTGTTGTTTCGGATGATTCACGATGCCGAGGAGCAGGAATTCCGAGAAGCGATCCTCGCCTATTATTTGCTTTGGCTCGAGGGCGGCGAGAAGGGTTGGAGTAAACCGCAATTGGACCGGCGAGCGGAAGCCTGGTTGCTGAAAATCGCAGGACTGACCGTGAACTTCGAAGACGACGATGCACTCCGAAAACTTGATCGCTTGGGTTTGGCGAAAAACAACGACGGCCGCTGGTCTGCCATATCAATCGATGAGGCAAATTCCAGATTGGGCCAACATCTTGCCCGAGTGAACCTGAATTCTTAGATAAAATCTATCGAGTACTGCGCAAAAACTACATCGTGGATTTCATCGCCCAGTTCTTTCCTCAACGCCTCACGCAATCTTGACTTTAACAAAACCAAGGCGGGGTCTGAAAGCACCTCCATGTCGCTTTCGATAATTACTTTACTCACAGCTGCTATCAGGTTGTCCCGTTGATTTGAGATTTCTTCTTCCATTATTTTTTCGCCAGTCTTCGGCACCACGATATAAACTTGAAATCTGATATCGATGGTTGCACCAGACCTCTCGTAGATCGCATTGTCTATTGTAGGGTGCAGCTTGATTTCAACGAACTCTGCGGGATCTTGGTTAGATGCGTTGGCATCGAATTTTTGAACGAGTTTAAGGGGATCTAGAATCTGGTCCTCATCATAGTTGGGACCGCACCCGGCGAAAAAAAACAGCGTGAAGACGGGTATCATCGTCATGAGGTAGCGATGATCTTCAATAACGAATCTCATGGTGAATCTCTGTGCCTGCTATGAGAGGCATACGGCGACTACTCGACTTTCTTTCTCAAGGCAAGTCTTCCCCCCCCCAACAAAATTATGCCAAAGAATCGTGAGGATTGTAGGAGTAAAAAGGAAAAAGTTGGGACCCTGCAACTGACGGCGAGTCAGGGTGGTTGGACAGTAAAGCAGAGTCCCAACCGTGGTCTTTTTATGAGGTTCCCGCCATGGCCTTGGCGAACATCGAAGTCTAGAACGCGATTAAGCAGACACGGCAGGACTGGTAAAAAAATACCGAGATCGATTTTTGGTCATGC
>JAKVCA010000016.1 GCA_022448315.1 Pirellulaceae bacterium
GACGAGACTCAAGGTGACGAGACTCAAGGTGACGAGACTCAAGGTGACGAGACTCAAGGTGACGAGACTCAAGGTGATGGTGAAACTGCCGAAACGCCTGATGATGCGGATGTCTCAGAGGAAAGTGCTGTTATTGAGGACGTGAGTGGTCCCGAACTGGTC
Source organism: Pirellulaceae bacterium (assembly GCA_022448315.1). Taxonomy (GTDB): domain Bacteria; phylum Planctomycetota; class Planctomycetia; order Pirellulales; family Pirellulaceae. Next base: position 163 of record JAKVCA010000016.1, read on the forward strand.
AATGCTGAGACCGTGCTAAAGTTTACTTATCCCATTGATCAGGATGGGGTTCAGGAAGCGATCGCTGCAGTTGCGGATGACGAAAGTCTGAGCCTAAGCGCTGACGCAGTGGTCTTCGAAGACGTCTCGCCGGATGATTCCAAGGGGACACTTTGGCGAGTTGAGATCAAGAATACCAATGAAGGTGATGTCAAGCTGCTGATGGACGGCTTGGTCAATCGTTTCGCCGAGAAGACTTACTTCAGGAGCATTGCTGACGTCGGAGGTCAGATTGCGGCTGATGCCCAAGTGCAGGCGATCGCGGCGATTCTCGCGAGCCTGATCGGAATCGTGGTCTATCTTTGGTTCCGGTTCCAGCGGGTGATCTTCGGTTTTGCCGCCGTCGTCGCTCTGGTTCACGATGTGGCGATTGTGCTTGGCGTGATTGCACTAAGTTGCTGGTTGAACCCGGTCTTAGGGACCGTTCTTTTAGTCGATAACTTCAAAATCAGCCTGCCGGTGATTGCCGCCTTTTTGACAATCATCGGTTACTCGTTGAACGACACGATCGTGGTGTTTGACCGGATTCGAGAGGTCAAGGGCAAGAACCCGAAATTGACCGAGGAGATGTTGGACACCAGCATTTCGCAAACACTCAGTCGAACGTTACTCACCTCGATCACCACGTTAATCGTCGTTGGAATTTTGTATTTTCTGGGCGGCGAAGCGATTCACGCTTTTGCCTTCTCGCTCGTCATCGGTGTCTTCGTGGGAACCTACAGTTCGATCTTCGTGGCATCTCCAGCACTTTATTGGTTGGCCAAGAGGACGGAAAAGGGTTAAGGAGAAACCTACTGCAACGGCAGTCGTATTAATCAGAAAGGCGTCACCAACAGGTGACGCCTTTTTTGTTTCCCCTGACGCGTGTAATTCGCCGATGCGTCCTGACGTTTTCAGTTTGAGCAGATGGGTTTGGGGGGCTGCAGTATTACGGAGGACCCGAATTGTATCCTGTTGAGTGGGCGACGATAATATCCTCGGACGGTTGAAGCCATGGTTATTTTCTCTCAATGCGGTTCAATCCAACAAACTTTTCCTAATGCAGTGAGTGGTTGCGATGCAAATAAGACTTTACCCCGTTTTCATCATCGTTTTGATGGCCCTTCCGACAACTTCCGCTTCGGAAAGAGATCTCATCACTTGGGAAACAAAAAAACTGTCGTCCGATTTCTTCGGTGAGGGCGCGTACTTCGGTGATTTCAATAAAGACGGAGTGGTAGACGTCGTGTCTGGTCCATTTTGGTATGAGGGACCGGGATACTCCGAAAAGCATGAGTACCGACCAGCTAAGCAGTATGAACCCGAGGGCTATTCTGACAATTTCCTGACGTTTGTACATGACTTCAATGATGACGATTGGGATGACATTCTTATCATTGGCTGGCCGGGTTATCGTGAGGGTCACGAACACGTTTGGTATGAGAACCCCCGAGGTCAAAACGACACGTGGAAACGGCATGGCGTCTTCAAAGAAGTTGACAATGAGTCACCCGCATTTGGTGACCTCGTCGGAGACGAGAATCCAGAGCTCATTTTTCATGTTGGAGGCCATCTTGGATGGGCTTCTCCTGATCCGAATGATGTCACCAAGCCCTGGAAGTTTCATCGAATCTCCGAAGATCTTAAACTGACACGTTATGCTCATGGGCTTGGTTTTGGTGACATTAACGGTGACGGGAGAAAGGACTTCATTCAGTCAAAAGGCTGGTGGGAACAACCTGAATCGATTGAAGGGGACCCGCTTTGGAAACACCACGATTGGCCTTTTGCTCTTGATGGTGCGCAGATGCTCGTCTTCGACGTGGATGGGGATGGTGACAATGACATTGTGACCGCGATCGAAAGTCACGGGTATGGAATCGCCTGGTTGGAGCATGTGAAAGAAGAGTCGGGTGACATTTCGTTCAAGATGCATCGCTTTGTAAACGAGACACCTCAGCAAAATCGGTATGGTGTTAAGTTTTCCCAGCCCCACGCGTTTGACATGGCCGACTTCAATGGAGATGGCCTGATGGACTTTGTGGTCGGCAAGCGATTTTGGGCGCACGGTTCCAAAGGCGATCCGGAACCTAATGCCGCAGCCGTAACCTACTGGTTTGAACTCAAACGTGGCGTCGAAGGTCTGCCGGGTGGTATCGACTTTGTGCCCCACCTCATTCACGATGATTCAGGTGTCGGAACACAGGTGGCAGCAGGGGATCTCAATGGGGATGGCATGCCTGATGTCATTTCTGGAAACAAAAAGGGGACACATATTCACCTGCAGGTTCGGAAAAAGGTGGATGAGAAGACATGGCAGGCTGCACAGCCCCGAGTGCTGAATTGATCATACGCAGATGCCGGGCAGGCAAGTCACGTGAAATCATGCGATCAGGCTGATGAAGACGGGTCTTCGTGGCCTCTTGTCAGAATTTGAGTGGCAGCGTGATATTCCAAGATGTGGGACGAGAGCGTTCTGGGTCGTTGGCATGGCGATAGGTGATGGGGCGGCCGCTTCATGGTGCCCCCTGCCGACCTCGCGGGTAGGGCAAGTCGCCTTTACATAAAAATAGCTTGTGAGTACGATTCCACCGGAAACGGAATTCCTGGTTCCATTGAAAGGCAACGTGATTTCAAACGCGGTTATCGGTTTTGAGTTTCCTTGCTTCGAAAATCTTCCCTTTTATCTGAGACATCAAGTCTTTCGGCAGTGTTTTCATGGATGTACTGAACGAACTTCGCCACTCGACTGCCCACGTTCTGGCCACCGCCTTGCAGCGGCTATATCCCGAAACCAAATTCGATATCGGGCCACCAACTGAGACGGGCTTCTTCTATGATGTTGATTGCCCGAATCCGATTTCTACGGATGACTTTGAGGCGATTGAAGCTGAAATGGCAAAAGTGATTTCGGAGGATCAGCCCTTTGAAAGACGCGTTGTCAGTCGTGATGAAGCCCGCAAATTTTTTGAGGAGCGTGGTCAGACTTTCAAGCTCGGGCGGCTCGATGATATTGCCGCGGAAGATACGATTACATTTTTCATCAACGGCGATTTCACCGATCTCTGCGCTGGTCCACACGTAGAGAGCACCGCACAAATTGGAGCGTTCAAGCTTCTCAGTGTATCGGGTAGCTATCATCGGGGTGATGAGAGTCAGCCTCAACTTCAGCGCATCCACGGCACGTCTTTCCCGACCCAGCAGGAACTCGACGCCTATCTCGCTGCTTTAGAGGAGGCTGCCCGCCGTGATCATCGGAAGTTAGGTGCAAAATTAAAACTTTTTCGACTCGACGCCTCGATCGGAAGCGGGCTGCCCCTGTTACTGCCACGAGGTGCCACAATCCGGGCGGAGCTTGAACGCATGCTTTCGAGCAAGCTTGAGGATTACGGGTACGAACCGCTTTATTCACCTCATATTGGGTCCATCGATCTATACAAGACATCGGGACACTACCCCTATTATGCCGATAGCATGTATCAGCCCATTCGAATTGAGGAGCGTGAATTTCTCCTCAAACCGATGAACTGTCCCATGCACATTCAAGCTTACACTGCAGAGCCACGAAGCTATCGCGCTCTTCCTTTGCGGTATGCGGAGTTTGGCACCGTCTATCGAATGGAGCAAAGCGGCGAACTTAATGGACTGGTCCGTGTTCGAGGGTTCACTCAAGACGATGGTCATGTGTTCTGCACCCCTGAGCAGTTAAAGGATGAATTCAAGAGCTGCTTGAGGTTGGTTCAGGAGGTGATGGCGATTTTTAATCTGGGTACGAAATGCCGAGTCTCTCTACGCGATCCCGAAGATCTTGGGAAGTACGTCGGTGAAGACAGCCTATGGACGCCTGCTGAGGCCTGTATTCGCGAAGTCGTCGATGAACTTGGTCTTGAGCACACGGTGGGGCTCGGTGAGGCCGCTTTTTACGGCCCAAAACTTGACTTCATGGCGCTCGATGCGCTTGGACGATCATGGCAGCTTGGTACGATCCAGGTTGATTTCAGCCTCCCAGAGCGTTTTGAATTGGAGTTTACCGGTTCGGATAATCAGTCCAAACGTCCGGTCATGATTCACCGCGCGGTCTTCGGCAGTATCGAGAGATTTCTGGGGCTTTTGATCGAGCATTACGCGGGTGATTTTCCGCTTTGGCTCGCGCCAGAGCAGGTTCGTATCATCCCGATTACAGACGCGCAAATCCCGGCAGCCGAGGAGCTTTTGAAGCAATTCAAAGAACGTCGACTGCGGGCGAGCTTGGATGATGCCAGCGAAAAACTGGGCGCCAAAATCCGGCAAGCAGAACTCGAAAAAGTTCCTCTGGTGGCCGTTTTGGGGAAACGTGAAGTTGAGGCCGGTGAGGTCTCGGTACGCAGTCGTGCCAAGGGCAATGAGGGGGTGGTCACGACGGAAGCCTTTGTCGACCGTGTCCAAAGTGAAGTGACCCATCGAGGAGGGGTTGGCTAACCCCTTTGGCCGATTACTTGAGGCAGGGTGATCCCAAGATCATTCGGTAGGCAGCTTCACCAACGTGGAAGATACTGCTTGCTGGTATTTGTTATAAAGCAAGTTCCGAGAAGAATGCTCTCGTAAACTGGCTCAATAGATCGGGCAATGTTTTCCCGTTATGCTCCCGGGATTCTAAGCCTCTCCCGGACTGCGACATCAATCGCTTGAATGCGGAATCCGCCATCATTAGTGATGGTAATCGTGCGCGTGATCGTTCGAGTGTCGAATCGTTGCGGTGAAAGTCTCGCCATTCACGGTGAACCAGACCTTGAGCAAGAACTGATTCGATGCCAGAAGTTGCTGGGGGAGTTTATCAAGACTAAGGGTGAACCTCGACGATTGACCCTCTGTCTCTGTTGCCTGCGGTGTGGAGGAAAATGCCGTTTCAAACTTGCTCGCTCCCGATTGGAACTCCACGTTCAACTTTTCAGTAGCCAAAGGGCAGGGTTCATGTGTTTCCGCCTTCTGTATGTAGATTACCATTTGTCGTCGTTTTTCATTCAGGGCGAACTCCAGATCGACTCCAGCCTTCCCTGCCACATGAATAAGATGGCCTCCATGTTGCCCGTGGTGATCGTTTGATGCGGTTTGGATAGTTTCGGCGTTTTGGCTGCAGCCGATCGCGAGGATCAGAAGCAGGGAGAATGGTAAGAGTTTTGTTACAGCCAAGAACGTCTTAGAAATCACTGATAATCTCCCCATCATTTCGCTGCGCAAGATTCTGAAATACCCCGTACCCGCCTTGGTCAAAATCAATGTGCTTTGAAATGAATTGAACCGACCCATCAGCGAACAGAAAATTAGCGCCACCCCAATGGTAACTGCTAAAATTCGCAGAACCTCGACCATCGCAGTCAATATTCACACTGACCGGGACGTCATTGATCGGGTAGTGCGCTGTTGCAAGGACCATCTGATTATCAGCAAATCCACAGCCCTTCCATGAATTGACACCGACCCATACGGCCGCGTAGTTCCGCATGCAGCGCTCTCCCGCTGCCAAGGTATTACTGGTGCCATCCGGGATGTCCGACATGCTGATCGCCCATCCTCGACCAAAAAGACCATTTCCATTGAAGTCGTATTCACTCCAGTTCGACCTTTGGGACTTCCATCGGCTACCAAAAGAGCCGACGTAATTTGACTTCGCAATCAAAACCCCTGTCGGATTTTGTCCGCCATGCCCACCGATATGTGGCAGTTGTACCGGCGGAAATGGAGCTCTTGACCCACCTGAAACGATGATCGAACGGTAAGGGTGTGCCAGTTTGCCTCCAGTATCGGAGGGGCATTGATACAAACCAATATTCGTTCGCAAATAAGGGAACCTGTTTTCATCTGCAGTTATGAGGTCGAGGGGGAGTCTGGTACGACCTATCTGACCATACAACGCATCTTGTTCGAGAAAGGGAAGCAGCAGTGTGCCCCACCCCCAGCATTTTCCATCTCGTCCATTCGTCATGTCGGCCGCATAACCCGATGGAAACGTGGACTGGGCATCATGATAGATGTGCAACGCGATGCCAATTTGCCTTAGGTTATTGCTGCATTGTGTCCGCCGGGCCGCCTCGCGGGCGGCCTGCACTGCTGGCACCAACAGGGCGACGAGCATCCCAATGATCGCCAGTGTCACGAGCAACTCGACAAGAGTCATGCCCGACCGCATTCGTATCTTCGAAATGCATGTGGCACGTCCGCAATCTAACGAGGTTTGCTTTGACTTTACGTTGATAGAAGCTTTGCTCATGTTTTGCAGAACCCAACCGCTTTTGTTTCGGACCCATTCTCAACAGAACTGTTTGGGTCGAGGCTTGAACTGCCTTCCAGTCAAGACGGAAGTGAACAAATACATGACCTCAACCGACTCATTAAATGATGCTATTTGGGCTTAGAAGTTCGCGAAACCAACGAAATATCGAGTATGGCGCGAAGGCCCTGCCAGAAGGCTCAGACTACTGACCGGTAAGTAACGCTGCAAGCCAAGTCCATGGGAATTGCCGAAGAAAACCGATCTGAAAGCAGTCGGGTCCCTTCAATCGTTCTAAGTCGATCGCTGGTGATCTTAGGAAGACCGTGATTACTTTCTAAAAAAGCAGCTCCCATTTGCCATTATTTTTGATGGGTTTTTGTCGAGACTCGGTGGCGTTACCGCGGAATGGAACTTACGCATGGATTGATCGGTAGATGAAGATTCAACCGCATCGGGCGGTGGTCAGAGTGATCTCAATGCTTCGACTTGGAATGCAAACCTGACGTTCGCCATCAATTTTAATCAAGCCCTAAGGCTCCGGTCGTAACGACTGGAATTGCCGGTTTGAAGTGTAACAAGGTAGCCGAGGCGGGACTCGAACCCGCACGTCCTGAACGGACACAGGATTTTAAATCCTGAGCGTCTGCCAATTCCGCCACTCGGCCATCACGAATTCTCACGAGCAGAACGACGACGATCTTAGCGAATTCGCCCCTCTAAATGAAGCGGCATTCAATGACAAACTTCCCAGAACTCCGTTTCGGATTTTGGAATCGTCTAGACCGGCCAAACGATTTATCAGGCCACGCGAGCACCCTTGTGAAGTCATGGTCAACGTCGCTGTGGCCACTTCGTTCAGCTTGATGAATCTCCCAACTGAGAGTCGAGCAGTCAGCGCTGATTATGGGTCGGATTGATTGCAGGGTATGTTAAATAAAGCAAGAGGCTTCTGTTCTTAACTTGTCGCCTTCGTCTTTTGAGAATTCACGTCTGGAGTCGGTGTGCCTCTTTGAAGATGTGCCATCACAAGGGCGATATCTGCTGGAGTGATCCCGCTGACGCGAGAAGCTTGATCCAGTGTGTCAGGCTGGACTCGGGAAAGCTTTTCCCGAGCTTCCGTTCGTAACTGCTGGATCGCGGTGAAATCGAAAGTGGCGGGTATCTTCTTGTCTGCGAGACGTTTTTGCCTCTCAATTTGGGTGGCTTGCCGTGAGATATACCCGGAGTATTTGGTGTCGTACTCAACCTGTTGCGACACTTCATGCGGGATGGTTTCAAGTTCTGGAAAATGACTGCAGGCTTGTGCCCACGTGAAATCAGGGCGGCGAAGGAGTTTCTCCAGAGGATCCATCTCCACACGGTTTTTCCGGACGAACTCCTTGGCCTTCTCGATCGCGATGAGTTTGGACTGAAGTCTTTCCCATCTCTCTGCTGGGATAAGTCCCAGCTCTTGCGCTTTCGGGGTCAGGCGGCGATCTGCATTGTCCTGTCGCAATTGCAGTCGATACTCCGCTCGACTGGTAAACATGCGATACGGTTCGTCCACACTGTTGGTGACAAGGTCGTCAATCAAGACTCCGATATAGGCTTCATCTCGCCGCAGAATCATGGGCGGTCTGTTTTGCAGCGATAGCGAAGCGTTGACGCCGGCGATCAGACCTTGCGCACCCGCCTCCTCGTAGCCGGTCGTACCATTGATTTGACCGGCGAGAAAGAGGCCCTGAATAGTCTTGGTTTCCAATGAGGGTCTTAGTTGATGCGGCGGGCAGTAGTCATACTCCACGGCATACCCGTATCTCATGATTTCTGCATTCTCAAGACCTGGAATGAGTTTGAAGAACGAGTCTTGGACATCTCGCGGTAAGCTTGTCGAAATCCCATTCACATAAATCTCAAGGGTTCGCCTACCTTCCGGTTCCAAAAACAACTGGTGCTGATTTTTTTCTGAGAATCGGACAACTTTATCTTCGATGGAGGGACAGTAGCGAGGGCCATTGGATTGAATCGCACCGCTGTACATTGGGGCTCGATGGAGATTGTCTCGAATGAGCTGGTGAACGGCCTCGTTGGTGTAGGTGATGTAGCAAGGAATCTGATCAACTTTGAAGTCGTCTGACAGAAACGAGAACGGGGCAGGGGGGGCATCACCCGGTTGCTCTTCGGTTTTGCTGAAGTCAATCGTTCGAGCATTGAGTCGAGGGGGGGTACCCGTTTTAAAGCGTTCAAGTTCAAACCCAAGTTGAGAGAGGCAATGGCTGATCCCTCGTGTTGTGCCTTCACCCGCGCGACCGCCTTTGATCTTGCTTTCCCCAGTGTGCATGATTGCTTGCAGGAAGGTCCCTGTGGTCAGAATCACGGTCGGTGCGCGATAGGTGGCTCCACCTTTTACGGCGACGCCCGTCACGCGACGATCTGGCCCCGAACCTTCCGTAAGAATCTCTTCGACGACTTCCTGTCGTAACGCGAGTCGCTCTTGCTGTTCCAGAAGGTACTTGATTTCAGCCTGATACGCCTTTTTGTCGGCTTGCGCTCTCGGGCTGTGCATCGCGGGGCCTTTCCGGCAATTCAGCATTCGAAACTGAATGCCGGTTTGGTCGATTGCGACTCCCATTAATCCACCCAGCGCATCGATTTCCCTCACGAGGTGCCCTTTTGCTACTCCTCCGATGGCCGGGTTGCAACTCATTTGACCGACGGTGTCGAGGTTTGTGGTCAAGAGGGCAACTTCGGCACCCATCCTTGCGGCTGCTGACGCGGCTTCCGTTCCGGCGTGTCCCGCCCCAACAACGATGACATCAAATTCATAGAGCGTGGGTTGCATGAGTGAATTCCAACAGAAAAGAGGCCCTCGGATCGAGCCTCATCGATGCGAGATCAAATTTTGAACATGTTAGTAAATGCAGAGGATTGCTCCGCATGCAACCGTGTTCAGCTCCAACGCTGAGTCGCGGGGACACTTGAAACTAGATGTAGTAGTTCACAACATTCTCGATCAGCTCTTGCCGGCCGCTTTCATTGGCTGCGACTTCGCCTTTCTCAAGCATGTAGTTTTCGAGTGATTTGAAGTCTGCCTTGCCGGACTCGATTTCAGCGCCGATTCCATGGTCCCAGCTGCTGTAGCGCTGATCAACGAACTTGCCCAGAGCATTGTCCTCTCGAATTGCGGCCGCAATTTTGAGGCCTCTGGCGAAGGCGTCCATTCCGCCGATGTGGGCGTGGAAGAGGTCCATGGGATCGAAGCTTTCTCGACGCACTTTAGCGTCGAAATTCACCCCGCCCGGTGCGACGCCACCGTGTTTGAGTAGCATCAGCATGATCTGTGTGGTCAGGTAAATGTCAGTTGGGAACTGATCGGTATCCCAGCCCAGCATCAGGTCACCCGTATTCGCGTCGATGGAACCCAGCATTCCTTGAATGCCGGCGTAATCCAACTCATGCATCATCGTGTGGCCTGCCAGAGTGGCGTGATTCGTCTCAATATTCAGCTTGAAGCGATCCGTCAGGTCGTAGGCGCGAAGGAAGTTGATACACGCTGCCGCATCGCTGTCATATTGGTGCTTTGTTGGCTCTTTGGGTTTGGGTTCAATCAGGAATGTTCCTTCAAACCCGATCTCTTTGGCGTAGTCGACCGCCATGTGAAAGAACTTGGCGAGGTGGTCAAGTTCCCGCTTCATGTCGGTGTTGTAGAGAGTCTGATATCCCTCTCGGCCGCCCCAGAAGACATAGTTTTCACCACCAAGGGCCTGAGTGATTTCGAGCGCCTTTTTAACTTGCGCGGCGCAGTAAGCGAAGACATCCGAATTGCTGCTCGTTGCCGCGCCGTGAAGATAGCGGGGGTGCGTGAACATGTTGGCAGTACCCCACAATAGTTTGATCCCGGTTCGCTGTTGTTCTTCTTCGAGAACCTCTGCAACGGAATCGAAAATGCGATTCGTATCCGCCAGATCCGTACCCTCCGGAGCAACATCGCGGTCATGGAATGCATAATATGGGGCCCCAAGTTTTTCCATGAACTCAAAGGCGACTCTGACTCGATTACGCGCATTCTCAACGGAGTCGGTTCCGTCATCCCAAGGGCGATGCATGGTGCCCACACCAAAAGGGTCGGCTCCTGAACCGCGGAATGTGTGCCAATAAACGACGCTGAATCGAAGGTGGTCTTTCATGGACTTGCCTTCAATAGTCTCGTCCTCGTTGTACCAACGATAGGCAAGTGGATTGTCTGACTGAGGACCCTCATAACGAATTTTTTCGACTTCTGGGAATGCGGTCATCTAATGAAACCTAACACGAGAAGGGGAAGCTTTTTTTAAAACCAAATATCGCGATACCGATCGACCCCTGCGATTCCGTGCGCAGGTCGCGAAACACCGGTGCATTCGCCTCAAATTGTCTCAAAAAAACACGACTTACTCAACAAGCAGTTGTTCAGGATTTGCACCGGTCGGTGGAGGATGTCAGCGGATCAGATCGCATACGCCGCTATCCCCGGGTCTCACCTGCCAACAGTCACAAAGCAAGATGGCCCAATCGCTGGCGAACCAATGCTGCATCTCTTCTTCGAGCCACACTGAATTCAGAGATCTTGAGGCCGATCATTGCCGTCAGGATTTCACCTTTGCACGCCCCATTGAAGTCTGGTCCAAAGTGGCCCTGAAGCTGGTGGGTGATTTTCGATCTGAAATCTCAAGGACGAGCGTTGCGAGCTTTTTCAGTTGCTCGATTGAATGGGAAACACATCCCTGAGAGCCAAGGGATCATTGTTTTCAGTTTGCCAGTGAACCAGCTTCTGCAGCAGTGTTTGTATCGTTTCTGCTGAATCAGGATCCTTGGACAGGTCAGTCATTTCACTGGGGTCTTCCTCAAGGTCATAGAGCCGGAGTGTAGGAACTTCGGGATAAACGATCAGCTTGTATTGGCCATCGAAGATCATCCTTTGTTTATTCAGGTAGGCACCGATGATCGGCAGATGTTGAGGTTCCGAACGTTGTTCCGTCAGTTTCGGTATCAGGCTTTTGAATTGGATGTGTGAAGGCATCGAAATTCCAGCAAGTTCAATGGTGGTTGGGACGACGTCTTGAAGGTAGATCGGATCGGAAATGGTGACTCCGGCCCGAGCGTTCGGCCCAACAATAATGAAGGGCACTCGCACGCTGTGGTCATACATGTTCTGTTTGCCGACCAGGCCATGGCGTCCCACCGCGAGGCCGTGGTCAGAGGTAAGGATAATCCAGGTATTTTTGGCCATGTTCGATGTCTGCAAGCGATCGAGGATCTTGCCGATCTGTTGATCAAGGTGGGTGATGCAGGCAAAGTATTCTTGGCGATGCACCTGGATTCCGAGGTGGGTGCGAGGAAACAGTGCCAGTTTCTCGTCACGCAATGATGGGCTACAACCCATCGCATCTTTGAATGGGTATTCCGGTAAAAAGTTCTCCGGGATTGAAATGCGGCTGAGCGGATAGCGATCGACAAATTCCTTGGGCGCCTGACGTGGGTCATGAGGCGCATTGAAAGCGACGTACATGAACGACGGGGCCCCGTGTTGCTCGGCCTGGTTGATGAATTCGATCGCATCGTTGGCGACAATTTCAGACCAATGAGTGCCTCCTTCCCAGAATCCCCCCCGACTTTTATCCCAAGGTTGCCAAGGATCCTCTCCTGTCAGCGGGGGGCGGTTGTAGCCTTCGGGCGTCTGCTTAGGCATTCCCGGTCGCACGTTCTTGGCGACATCGAAAATCTTTTTCGCATCGATCGGAACATGCCATTTCCCGGTCATGTAGGTTTGGTATCCGGCGTCGTTAAGGATGTCGGACCACAATCGACGCTGTTGGTGTTCTTTTCCGAGTTGTTTTTGAATCGCGTTCGCATTCCACAGAAAGCGACCCGTGTTGAGCATGGTTCGGCTCGCAACGCATACAGCCCCACTCCATGAGCCCATGTTGTAACAATGTGAAAATGAGGTGCCCCGCCGAGCCAACCGATCCAGATTCGGAGTCTCGATGTCCAGCTGCTTGAGGTGTCCTAGAGTCTCAAAGCTCTGGTCATCGGTGATGATGAAGAGAAAGTTGGGAGGGTTGTCTTGCCCCGAGGCGACTTTGGAGTTGAGAGTCACCAGCAATAGCAGGGAAAATAGGCTGATGGGTCGAAGTAGGGCAGTGACTCGGTTCATGGTCATGATTCCTGGGGCGGTGATGCCCGTTCAAAGGTCGTCAAACGAGGGTTGGCAGTTTGGCCTATTTTACCCCGAGGTTCAAACACAAATCAGTGCGAACGTTGACCATGTTCGCCACCAAGGAGAGCAAGAGATTCAATTCGCGTGAGAAATTCAACGCGTTGCGCAAAAAACCTCGGCAAAGCCAGGGTTTAGCGCATAAAAAAACCTCGGCTTTGCCGAGGTAAAAGCGACCCGGACGGGACTCGAACCCGCAACCACTGGATCGACAGTCCAGTACTCTAACCAATTGAGCTACCGGGCCATTGGGTCGTCGAACTATTCATTCGGTTATTCGAGTGCCAAAGTTTAGTGAAACAGAAAGATTGTCTCAAGAGGGTGTCAAAGCACTTTTCCCGAAATCTTCGTGTGTCGATGCTGCTGCGATTCGAGAGTCCGAAAAGGCATTCATGTCTTATTTTTGACAGTGATTTGGAGTGATGCTACCGTGCTTGCCGTTTTAAAAGGACCGTCCACTTCACGGCAAGTGACACCAAAGTGGTGCGCGACAGTTTTTTTTCGAACGGGAATCCTTGTTTGTGGATGAATCAACTTTGGTCTCATTGGAATGTTCGGCTTGCGAGTTCGGGGAAACTCGTACGTTTGCAGATGTCGTCGGATGTTTGCGACAAAACGGGCGCTTACGACGGGAGGCAAAACCAAGCTGGGATTTTGTCGTGCAGTTTTGGAATCTCGACACGTCCGCCTCGTTGTGCCCGGAATGTGGCGACTCGACGCTTGTTCTCCAACCCTTCATCAATCAAGGTGACTGGGACGATGAAGTCGTCCGTTGTGAAGAGTGTCGGCAGGTAATTTCCGAAGAGCGTTTGGAAATATTCCCGGAAACAAAAGTCTGTTCTTCTTGTAAATCAGCCTACGAGGATCCGGCTTCCCAAGTTTTGGACGAGGGGTTCTGTCCAAGTTGTGGAAATTACCTTGAGACGATTCTGTCTTCTACTCATCTCGCCAGATATCGGCAAAGGTGCCAAAAATGCGGTTATCGTTCATAATTGCATTCGTTGTTTGGGTTTCGGGTATGGTCGGGTGCCGTCCGACGACCGACGAGCATGAGGCGAAGCCTTCGAAGTCGGAGACGCTGGACACTGAAGGAACTCTTACGTCCCAGCAAGCTCACGAAGGCGCATGGTTGGAGATCGCCAAACGTGTCAACGCCGGCCTGGAGACCCAAATTGACTGCCATTTTCCCATCGACGACGACCAAATCCGCATGCTCTCTAAAAATGCGAGATTGGACGTGTTGCTTCTGAATCAGGGGGCTTTGGGCGAGCTCGGCTTGCAACACATCGCCGGGATATCAAGCATTAAACGCCTCGGTATTCGCGGCTCCGCGTTTGGGGATCGTCAAGCGGAGTTGTTGGCTGCCATGCCCAACCTCGAAATCTTGAATATACCGGATACTGAATTCACAGCCTCTGGTTTTTGGCACCTATGTGAGTCCAAGAAGTTACTGTCACTCCGGATTGGCACTCGGCAGAGAATGGATCGTCTCGGAGAGTGTCTGAAGGGGCTGGAACAACTTCGTCACCTTCATCTGATTGGCATCAAGGTTGACCACGGGGCTCTCGAAGTGATTTTAGAGCTTCCGGAGTTGCAATCCCTTTACCTTGATGATGCAGGGCTCAGAGAGTCTCAGTTGGACTTGCTCGTGGAGCATGGGCACCATTTACACATTCACCTCGACCAACTGCACCTTGATCGCGACGGTGGGGAGCAAGCGACCGATGAATCCAGGAAGTTGCAGGGGCAAGCCGGTCGGGGAGGTGAGGGCTAGGGAATGCTGGCCTGAGGCTTCCATAACGGGTATTGAACCGTTCAAAATCAGGGAAACTGACGGATTTATTGTGGACAGGTTCGGCGTAGAGGAATTAATATGGATTCCGCTGGCAGCGCCAGAAATCCATTGATCAGTGCCGAAGGACAAGCCAATGCAAGGATGCTTGTTCGGGCGTTCGGTTTGTCCTAGGAGGTGATTGTGTCTGGAGCAGCAGAGATTTTTGCAGACGGTATCGGCGAAATTGCACTTGTTGGGGGGATGGTCAGAATCGATCTGGTCAGTCTCTCGCAAACGGAAAAAAACGAGTCCGGTGAAGCCTTGTTGGAACTTCGACAACGAGTCGTAATGTCTCCTGAAGGTTTCTTGCGAAGCTTTGGTGCGATGGAAAATTTAGTCAAACAACTTGTGGATGCGGGGCTTTTGAGGAAGACGGATGAGGATGAGGCTGCGAAGGCTGTTCCAGTTTCCGTCAAATCTGAGGTTGCTCCCGCGTCACCGAACTTTTCAACTGAGTAGTGTTGAGTCATGCTCGACCTCTGGATTTGGTTTGAGGCACCAAATTGACGTGGTTGAGTAGATGCTACTTATCGTCGGGAGAATCATTGATGGGGAAGCGAACAGAGAGGAAGAGCATTCTTGACCGATATTTCGCGACGAGCGAAATGCCATTGGTCGAAGAAGAGGGTGGCGGGCAGATTGCCGGGCCGGACCGCGTTCGACTAGAAAACGCTGGGAAAACGTTGAATCAACCCGGTAGCGAATCCGGCCAAGCGGTTGTTGACCAAAACGACTTGACCATCGCGGCTGGCATATTCAACTCTCAGTTCGCAGTTTCATCACCGGTGAAAGCAGGAGCCACCGATCGACGGGTCGATGCTTCAAGCGAAGGTCCCCTCTTTAATGTTTCAGGTGGCGGCAATCTTTTTCGTCCTCGAATCAATGGGATCGATAAAACTCTGTCTTTTGGAAAACGGGTCTCCGTCGATCAACTGTTCCAATATTTGGATCTAGATGGCAACCCGCTCTACAAAATTTCTGTTCTAGACGCGACTCAAGCCCGTAAGTCGGGATATTGGCGCCTTGGTAGGAATCGTCTGGATTCGGGGCAATGGCACACATTTTCAGCCGAAGAAATGAGCCGCCTTTCGTTTCGAAGTGGCTTGGTGGTTGGAATCGATAAAGTCCAACTTAGGGTTCAAGACACCGATGGTGTGACTCAGCGTTGGAGTTTGATCGAAACGATTGACGTCACCACGGTTGAGAATAATGATCGTCCCCCTGTCGCAACCATCGAAGATATTTCCGCTCTGGCGAGCGAATCTTATGAAATGGGCGACTACATTTCGGCATCGGATCCGGACGGCTTTGACATCACTCGGTATCGTGTTAAGTACAAGGGTGCCGGTTCGTTGATGCTGAACGGGGTAAAGCTTGCCAAAAAACAATGGCATACGTTTAACGCCAGCCGACTGGACGAACTGGTGTTTCAGACCCGGAATCATGCAACCGACATCAAGACCACAAAGATCAATGTTCGGGCGAACGATGGAAGCAGCTGGAGTCTCATCGACAAAGGTAAGGTGACCGCCGATCCCAATCGGTTTGCACCTGTTGTTCAAGCCAACGATAGAAATGTCGCTCGAAATGAGCAACTGTCGGCTCACACGATGTTTTCTCCGAGCGACGCCGATGGCAATACGGTCAAGCGAGTTGCTTTCTACGACACCGGCATCGAGCCCAACGGTGGTTACTTTAGCGTCGGCGGAGTCGTACAGGCCCCACGCGAATGGTTTGAGGTTGCGGCAGAGGAGCTCACGAGCGTTCGATATAACGCTGCGGCGATCTTGGATCGTGAATCATTCCGCGTCAAGATTTTTGATGGCATGTATTGGAGTGATTTTCAAACTGCCACTGTGAGCACCATTGAGAAACCAGTGGTGGACCTCGAAGATGTTACCGTTGTGGGCGAGCTGGAGGAGATTCAGGTCTCCTCACTTTTCTCTCAGACCGATGTTGGACCTTCGCTTTCGGCATACGAGGTGATTGACCTCAATGAAGATGCTCTTTCCGGAACTTTCCGTCTTGCCGGTGTCGATCTAGAAGCCGGAGTTGTGCATAACATCGATGGAGCTCAACTTCGCGACCTGACTTTTGTCGGTGGCAACGTTGATGATCGATACATCGATGAGATTATGATTCGTGCGAATAATTCTCAGCACTGGAGTGATTGGTCGAGAGGCTCAGTGAACACCGAGCCAAACATGGTTGAATCATTGAATCAGTTGCAGCCTTGGAACAGTGGTCCAGGACAATCGGTCGAGGTGACCTATTCTTTCTGTCAGGTCGTTCCTGACTACTATGCGGATGATGCGCAGGAGCGTGACAACTTTTTGCCATTCAATGCATTGATGAGGTCAGCGGCTCGTGACGTCCTTGAGACTTGGTCTCGGGTCAGCGGTATCAGTTTCCGCGAGGTCTCTGATGCGGTCGGCGGAGTATTGCGTCTTGGGACAGCTGATCTCGGAAACGAGGCGATCTTGGGTTGGGCTTATCCGCCCAACGGCGTACTCACCCCCGATTTCCTTGCGGGTGATTTTTGGATCAATAATTCCTCTGTCCTTGCCGGGACTTCACAAGACCCGCTTCTCAATCAAGATCCCGGTTCAGAGGGCTACATGGTGCTCCTTCACGAGTTGGGACATGCGATCGGTCATTCTCATCCTTTTGACATGCCGATCCGTTTGCCGAGCAACACGGAAAACCAGAACTTTACAGTGATGTCTTATACACGTCGGGAGGGTGTCTCACCTTCGGCACCGATGCTTTACGATGTGGCCGCACATCAGGCGCTCTACGGCGTCAACGCTGAATACAACAGCGACGATACGGTCTATGACTTCCCGACCGACGTCACGCTGGCGGAAGCGATTTGGGATGCGGGTGGGGTTGATACCTTCGACTTCTCCGAGCATTCGCGAAACGCGAGCATCGATCTCCGTCCCGGTCAGTTCAGCAGTTACGGGACCGAGTCCGACAACTTGAACATCGCTTATGGCGCGGCCATCGAGAATGCCGTCGGTGGCTCAGGTGACGATGAGCTCACCGGAAACCAGCTTGAAAACGTGCTGGAAGGTGGAGTCGGGGCGGACACGCTCCGTGGCCTTGGTGGCAATGACATGATGGTGGGTGGAACCGGTAGTGATAGCTACGTTGTCGGCATCGGTGACGGACATGACACCATCGAAGAACGTGAAGGCGGTGGGGTAGATCGATTGACGATTGACCTGACTGGTGTTGATCTCGGCCCAGACTATGACGAAGAAGAACTCTTCGATCAAGCCTTCACAGACCACATTGCCGCGAGGAAGTTTAACGGCGATTTGTTCCTCAGCATGTCGACTCGTGGCGAATCTGCGTATGGGTCGATCGTCATCAAGGACTTTGAAGATGAGCTGTCGCGGGTTGAAACCTTACGGGTTTACCGCGGTGACGAAGCGATCACTCGAGATGTTGATCTCGAGTCCGTTTACATTTCGGCGAGCGACGAATACAGCCGATTTGAAATTTCAGATTTCTCTTCCGAGTTCGGTCAGATCGCTTTGCCATCTTAGTCGTCGGATTTCTCAACGAAATTTAAGGAGGACCGTTTGGTCCTCCTTTTTTTGTGCGCAAGTTAATTTTGCGAGGGGGCTGCGTCGGGCTTAGCCAAGGGACTTGTTACCGCGGTTTCCCCGAGGTCCGAAGAGGGGGGAAGACATGCCGTGGTTTTCGGTGCACACCCTGACAGGGTGGGTGTCGGATGAAGAAACCGGGCTATCTAGACGATGGACCCAGTAACGTGTTGGCCTGGCGTCACGCAGGATCAATCACGATCACTCAACCCAATTCGGCCTCATGATTTCAATTGGATACGAGCCAACTCGGACCGCCTTTGCTGGGAGGCAGATTGATGGGGTTCACGGCATCAATTCCGTCGAACTTAAGGATCTCCTCGATGGCGGCCGCTGGAACATTGGAATCAAGGTTAAGGACGCCAATCGCTTTGCCGTCAGGTTCCTGTAACGTCCTTCCTACGGACATCTGCGCAATATTGATGTTATGTTGGCCCAAGGCCGAACCAAGCGAGCCAATGACTCCGGGGCGATCCTGATGCTCAAAGATCAACATGTTCCCGTCCATGTAAGCTTCCAGACGATGTTCGTTCAGCCGAAAAAGTCTGGGCATGTCGCTACCGAATAGCGTGCCGCCGATCGCGAGATCTTTCCCCTCGCCACTTACGGTGACGGTCATCGATGAGCTGAACGACGTGGTCTCTGCGCTTCGTTCCTCGGACAAGCGTATACCGCGCTCTTTACATAAAACTTCCGCATTGATGACATTCGCCTCATCGTCTACCACGCCTTCAAGAAGGCCGGCGCAAAGTGACGAGGTGAGAATCTTTGTATCCTTCGAAGAGATTTCTCCTCGGTAAGACAGGTTCACCCGGTCGATTGCACCGCCATGCCACTGAGCTGCCAGTAAACCAAGACGGTACGCGACTTGTAGGTATCCCGAAAGTGATTTGAGCGTCGCGGGATCAAGTGCTGCAGTGTTAACCGCGTGGCGGATCTCACCCGATTGAAGGAATCGAGTGATGAGCTGGACAGCTTCGACTGCCACTTGAGTTTGGGCTTCCTCCGTGCTCGCGCCCAGATGAGGGGTACACAATACACCAGGCTTGCCAAACAAAGGGCTGTCGGTGCACGGCTCGTTCTCAAACACATCCAACGCGACGCCACCCAATTGGCCTGATTCGAGGCCTTGAACAAGTGCGGCTTCGTTATAGATGCCTCCTCTGGCGCAATTGATAAGGCGCGCTCCAGGCTTGAGCAGCTCAAGTTCTTCCACGTCGATCAAATTGCGAGTTTCAGGGGTGAGGGGCGTGTGAACGGTGAGATAGTCAAGTTTGGGGAGCATGTCCTTGACGTTTTCAACACGTTGAATTCCCAGTTGTGCGGCCATTTCTGCGGATAGGAATGGATCAAACGCGTAGACTTCCATCTCAAAAGCCTGCGCCCGCTTTGCAAATTCCTGCCCAATTCGACCGAGTCCAACGATGCCAACCGTTTTACCACCCAGCTGACTGCCCATGAACTTTTTGCGGTCCCAACGACCCTCGCAAAGGCTTTGATATGCCGGGGCAATGTTTCTGGAAAGCGAGAGCATGAGTGAAAAGGCATGCTCTGCCGTGCTCAGTGTGTTGCCGGTAGGGGTGTTCATCACCACAATGCCGGTCCGTGTTGCGGCAACTTTATCGATGTTGTCCGTGCCGACTCCAGCGCGGGCGATCGCCCGCAATTGTTTGTTGCCTTCAAGTGCTTCTGCCGTAATTTTGACGCCACTACGACATATCGCGGCATCGAACTTATTCAATGCTTCTCGTAGTTCACTGCCTGCCAGCCCTGTGATGACTTCATATTCGATCCCTTCGGCTTGCTCAAGCAAATCAAGGCCCTCTTGGGCGATTGAATCGAGGACAATGACTCGGTTCATGTTCAATTCCTATTCCAGAACGCGTTTGATTTGGATTATCGTAGACCGTTTACAAGGGTTGCCAACTAGCTATTCTTGTTTGCAAAGTCCTGCATGAACTTTGTGAGTGCATCAACACCTTCGACGGGCATCGCGTTGTAGATCGAAGCTCGTATGCCGCCAACGCTACGATGTCCCTTCAAGTCGGTGAGCCCCTCAGTTTTTGCCCCGCTCAAAAATTGTGTTTCCAGTTCTTCGGTTGGGAGCCGGAACGTCACATTCATTTTTGATCGCACATCTTTTTTGGCATGGCCACGATAGAACGTGTCATGTTGATCGATCACTCCGTAAACTTTGGCAGCTTTTTCGCCGTTCGTTTTTTCGATTGCGGCAAGACCGCCAACCTCATTCAGCAGCCACTTTGCGATGAGGCCAACCACATAGACCGCAAAGGTTGGTGGGGTGTTGTAGCAGGATTTCGCCTTCGCATGATTGCGATACAAAAGATAGCCAGGAAGAGTGTCTGCACCCTGTTCAAGCAATTCGTCTTTGATGATTGCAATCGTCACCCCGGCTGGCCCAGCATTCTTCTGTGCGCAGGCGTAAATCATGCCATAACGTGAAATGTCCAACGGTCGGCTTAGGAAGTCTGAGGAAGCATCGCAAATCAGAGGTGAGGTGCCACATTCGGGTTCGCTCGTGAACTGAACCCCCTGAATCGTCTCGTTGCTGGTGTAGTGGACATAGGCCGAATCCTCGGACCAAGAAGGATCGGAACTTGAAGGGATCGCATTGAAATTGTCCGGTGAACCGTCCCATGCCACACGGGCTTCACCGACTTTCTTTGCCTCGGCCAACGCTGATTTTCCCCAAGTACCGGTGATCAGGTAGTCTGCTGGCCTGCCCGAGTCCTGCAAAAAGTTCAACGGGATCATGGAGAACTGCAGCCGCGAGCCTCCCTGGAGAAACAGGACAGAATACCCTTCGGGAATACTCAAAAGTTTCCGAAGTGAGGCTTCAGTTTGATTGAGAATTTCGTCAAAGGCCTTACTGCGATGGCTGATTTCAAGAACCGAACTCCCAACGCCCGGTAGAGCAAGCATTTCATCTCGAATCTGCTCTAAAACGGTGACAGGAAGGACCGCTGGGCCAGCGGAAAAGTTATACATTCGGTCGGCGATTGTCGCGGGCATCTTTAATGACTCTGCGTTTAGAGATTTTCGTGACGCGTTACGGTTTAAAGTCCATGATTTTACGTTTCTTCCTCTTGCCTGAGAAGGTGCAGCTCAGGACCAGAGCAAGAGGCGGGGTTTCAGAGAAAAAACGTTGGTATCCTGCCTTGCAGGAGGCTTTTCTATTTAGGACCGCTGCCAATGAAGTTGCCTAATCCCAAGCCAACTTAAGACCCCGTCGCCCTTTGCACTTGAGATGCGGAAACTTTCCTCCACCAAATATGGCTCTGGGTAGTCTGGGGACGCGAGGCTGCGCGGCAAGAGGGGCGGAGACGTGGCTCCGCGCAGCAGGAGTCAAGAATGTCGGGGGAAGCGAATCACCAAAGACCGTATGTACGACTTGGCGAGTCAGGCTCTTGAAAGGTACTGGCCCGTCCGCGTGTCGACTTTGATCTGCTCGCCTTCCTTGAGATATTCGGGAACCTGAAGAACAAAACCGGTTTCAAGTGTTGCGGGCTTGGTGCGGCTGGTTGCAGAATTTCCTTTTACTCCGGGGTCGCACTGGGTCACTTTCAGTTCAACAGTTGCTGGCAATTGGATCCCTACGCATTCGTCTTGATAAATCAGGGCGTAGACGTCTTCAAGCTCGGGCACGAGAAACTGTAGCTCGTCCGAAAGTTGTGCCAATTCAATACTGTACTGATTGAAGTCTGCCTGATCGAGAAAGTGAACATGCGTCGCATCGGTGTACATGAGTTTGACAAGACGCTTGGAAAAATCTGCCTCGTCGAGACTCTCAGATCCCTTCAAGGTGATGTCAACTTTCTGTTTCGTCACCAAATTTCGAGCACGATACTTGTAAAGGGTAGCCGCCCCTCGTGCCGATGGGGTGTGGACAGAAACCGATTGGATCAAGCAGGGTGAACCCTGAAAGGTGACAATCGCACCTGATTTAATTTCTTTTGCAAGCATATTGGGGCTCGAGGTTTCGAAGAGCTTGAAGTGAGACACAATCGCCTCGCAGACTGGCCCGCATCACGTTTTCGCTACGAGTGGCTTTGAGATTAAAAGATGGCTTCGGAAGACGGGTCAATGCCTACTCCAACAGTCAACTTCGACAGTGCTTGAAGAACGACAAGCATGGCACCGGGATCGAGGAGCTCATCGGCATCTTCGGACCCCGGCGATAATTCTTCAAAGTGGAAAAGGTCCAAGCGGGCATCGTAGCTCTGGGCCTCCCTCCATTTTGCAAGTTCCGCCTCATCTAGTGTTTCGGTCGGAAATTCATCGGCCAGCTCACCAAGGTGCTCCATGACTTCTTCACCGATGACAAAGGAAATGTCCAGGGCAGCGTGATCGTGGGGACAGAATATGGTCACCGATTCCATGAGCCCGTCATCCGCCGCCTCATTTTCCCCAATTTTGTAACGCTCCCCTAACTTCTCGACCATTGCGAGAACTTCCGCCAGCTTGGGGCGATTCTCTTGAGGGAAAAGGACAAAGCAGGTCTCTCGATATTGAAATCCGTGGTGCTCAAAAAGCGACATGTTGTGCTCTCAATCTTTCAGGCATTTGGCTACTTCTATCGATCTTGCCACTGGTTGATGGAATCGAGCATGGTGTCACGTTCTTCTGCGTTGGACCACACGGACTCATCACCTTCCAGTCGAATTTCGTCATGTCCTTCGAAGGTGCAAGCTTCTGCTCCGAAAAAATGCGGTACGTCGGCGTTCCATAGGACTCGGTATCGTGGAACGTGTTTATCATCCACGACCGAAAAAACGCTCATTCTATCGCTCCCAAGTTTTCTAATCCGTTCAAACGATTTGTGTGCCCAGTTCAGCGGCGCGTTCTGACGAGGCGCGGACGGCAGAGATGATTGCTGCACGGAACGAATGATCTTCGAGTTCTTTAAGGCCACGGGCTGTCGTTCCGCCCGGACTGGTCACCTGTTCTCTCAAGATTGCTGGGTGGTGGTCTGTTTGCAGAGCGAGTTTAGCAGACCCGATCAGGGTTTGAATTGCAACCTTCGTCGCCACCTCGCGTGGGAGACCGACAAGCACGCCACCATCCGAAAGACTTTCAATCATGGCGAAGACGTAGGCGGGACCTGAGCCTGACAGGCCAGTAATGGCATCAAGTTGGGGTTCCGTGACCTCGACGCAAACACCGAGCGATGAAAAAAGAGCCTCACAGAGATTTCGGTCGAGAGGAGATGTCCCCGGACCCATCGTAAATCCGGAAACACCCTCGCTGACCAGGCAAGGCGTATTCGGCATGACTCGTATGATTCGGTCGTTCTGAAGCCACGATTGCAAAGGTGCAATGGGGATGCCAGCGGCGATCGAAATGATCAATTTCTTCTGATTGGCCTCAGCCAATGCGGTCGACACGTTTTTGAGACCCTGTGGCTTGACCGCGAGTATGATCGTGTCGGCCGAGTTGCAAACCTCTTCATTGGAGCTGCACCTGACGGCGTCAGGCACCTCTGTTGAAAAAACTTGAGCGGCTGCATCTGAGGGGTCGGAGAAAAATATCGTGGGCGGACGATCGGAGAACGCTTTCATAACGCCGCCCGCAATGGCCTGTGCCATCCGGCCCGCGCCCACAAAACCCAGATTAGCGGGGGGAGCCATCGTCAGATTCATCTGGAATTCCTTTCGTCTTGGTGCAACACGGCAGATGCTTACGCCACTTTATAACACAAGTTGATCGTCACTCAGGTCCATCCCGACAGGTCGCCTTGGAGTGAGTCCCTCTTGGCCACTCAAAATCCGCTAGCGACTCAATTGATCTGGGCGCAAAGCACCTTATCTGCGAAGCTCCTCGCCGCGCGGGGGCTTTTACCCAAAAACATGAAATGCTTCTGGTGATGCTATGAAATTGGGGTATCACAACGGATATCGGAAGCTGGCTTATGCATTTGCGAGGAGTTTCGTTCATGAATTCTCTGAGAAGTTCAACATTGATTGCCGGTTTGATCGCAATTTTGGCGGTATCTGGTCTGAACGCCGGTGATGGTTTTAAGATGCCTAATCTCAATCCGTTTTCCAAAAAAGCGGGAACTGACTCTGGCTCTTCAAGCTTTTCGCTCGTCAAAAAGAAACCCAAGGCTGAACCGAAGAAGCCCGGCCTCTTTACGCAAATGTCCAATGGAACAAGAAGAGCGTTCGACAGTACGGTTGATTTTTTGAATCCTTGGAGCAAGAAGAGCAAAATGCCGGCGGAAAGGCCTCCGGTCACCGGATCTCAGAGGGTGATTTCAGGGTCAGCCATTAAGTCGGAGCCCAAAGAGTCAGGCGGATGGTGGTCGCGGATGTTCACCCCAAAGCCCGAGCCCTCACGTCCACAGACAGCAAACGATTTCCTGGGGCAGCCTCGCCTGACGTATTAGTTTGGGGCAGAGGTCAACAACTTCCAATCGTTTCCAGTGGATGCCCCCAATATATTTCTGCAACACTCAGCATTGCTCAAGATTGCTGTCCCAGTTTGCCGCCGATGATTGAAGGCGAAATTCATATGGGGTCATTTTCGGATCGTCTTTACTGCCGAACAATTCGGTGAGTTTAGACGCATCTTAAGCAAAGCGGCAGGAGCGATCGATTTAATTCGTTGGCCCCCGCTTTCTTGATGCGCGAACCTGTGACGCTCGATGACAAACTCGTTAAAATGACCGCATGGAATCTAACGACCTCATTCTGGGCACCGCAGGCCACATTGACCACGGAAAGACTTCGCTGATTCGGGCACTGACGGGGGTTGATACCGACCGACTTCCCGAAGAACAGAAACGTGGCATCACGATTGAGCTTGGTTTCGCTCATTTGGAAGTTCCGCCGCATCGTTTTGGAGTGGTCGACGTTCCGGGCCACGAACGTTTTGTTCGGAATATGCTCGCAGGCGCTACGGGTATGGACGCCGTTTTGCTGGTGGTTGCCGCAGATGATTCCATCAAGCAGCAGACACGCGAGCACCTCGAGATCCTGAAGCTTCTTCGCTTGCCGTGTGGCGTCATCGCGCTGACAAAGTGCGATCTTGTGGATGAAGACTGGCTGGACCTTGTCGAAGAGGAGGTTCGAGACATGGTCACCGGGACCTGTCTTGCTGATGCGCCTATTGTGCGGACCAGTGCAGTCACCGGGAGTGGCCTCGACGAACTCAGACAGGCACTCAAGTTCGCGGCAGCAACCGCCATTCAATTTCGAAATGACTCAAGGTTTGCCCCGTTTCGAATGGCGATTGACCGCACTTTTACGATTGCAGGCCACGGTACTGTCGTGACCGGAAGTGTGGTGAGTGGAGCCACGAAAACAGGTGACGAGCTTGAAATTGTTCCCGGCCGGATCAAGGTTCGAGTTCGAGGTATTCAGAATCATGATCAGCCGACGACTGAGGTTCATCGTGGGCAGCGTGCGGCGATCAACTTGGTCGGGATCCATCACAATGAGACCCGACGTGGGCACGAACTCATTTTTCCGAATAGCCTTGAAGAATCAAAACGTCTTTTGGTTCGCCTGCATTACTTGGAGGAAGAACGACGCACGCTTCGAAAGCGATCCCGCATCCGTCTTCATTTGGGGACAACCGAACAACTTGCCACGCTCACTCTTTTGGACTGCGAGGGGCTTGAACCCGGAGAAAAAGCATACGCGCAGATCATACTGTCCGAGCCTGTTGTTGCGGGTTGGAAGCAACCGTTCGTCGTTCGGTCCGAGTCTCCAGTGAGGACCATAGGGGGGGGCCTGATCTTGGATCCAAATGCGGCCCACCTTAAGTCTCAGGCGGATAACTACCTTGAATCTCTGGGAATGCTCGAGGATGCCGCCAAATCGCAACGCGTCGAAGCGGCGATTCGAATGCGTGGCTGGCAAGTATGGGGAGACAAGGACCTTTTTCGACTGACGGGAGTGGAGGAACCTCGCGAAGCCATCCGGCAACTGATCGCAGATGGAAGCGTTGTTGTGATTGAACTTTCTCCGCAAAGATCGCTTCGTATCCACCGGGACACTCTGCAATCGCTTGCTAAAAATGTCGAAAGGTTACTCGACAAGCTGCACAAAAGCGAACCGTTGAGGTTGGTATTTCCTTTGAGTGAAATTGCCAAAAGATTCGAGCATTTACCTGACAGGAAGATCTTGAACACCGCCATTGGCTTGCTCAAAAAAGCCCATTTGCTTCGAAGTACTCAGCATGGAATTGGATTGCAAAGTTGTGGTCCAAAACTGTCCCAGAATGAAGTCAAGCTATTTGATCAGCTCGTTAAGAGCCTTGAAGAGGTTGGATTGACGGGTCCAACGGTCAAGCAAATCGAATCGTCAGTCACCAAGAACAAGGATTCTGTCAAGCAACTCCTCCAGTTGGCAGCGGGGCAGGGCGATCTCGTTGAAATTACGACAGACTACTATGTTCATCATCGTGTCTTCGAAGAAGCCTGGTCCAAGCTCGAGGCCGCATTTCGAGAACAGGGTGGTATGAAGGTCAGTTCCATTCGTGAAATCTTAGGCTTTAGCCGAAAGTATGCGGTGCCCTTTTGCGAGTACCTTGATCGGGCGGGATGGACCCGGAGAGAAGGGGATCTCAGATACTCGGCAAGGACTTCTGAAATTTCCTAATTGTCAGCCTTCAATAACAGGTGCAGAAGCTTGAGCGCCATGTTACTCGACGTGAGCAAGTGCTTTGTCAGAAATATCCTTGCGGCACCAAGCACCGCTCCAACGAATCATTTGCACGGCTTTATACGCTTGAAGTTTCGCAGCTGAGATCGAGTTGCCCATGGCCGTGACACCCAAAACCCGGCCGCCGTCGGTAAGAACACGGTCGCCGTCGATTCGAGTTCCTGCGTGGAAGACTTTGACGTCCTCCAATTGATTCGCTTCTTCGATCCCCCGAATTTCGCGGCCTTTTTCGTAGCTGCCCGGGTAGCCTTCCGACGCCATAACCACACAGACCGAGGGACGCGTATCCCATTTGGGCATCTCAATGGAATCAAGTTTTCCATCGATCGCGGCATCAAGAAGGTCGACCAAATCACTTTGAAGTCTCATGAGCAGCGGTTGGCATTCCGGATCACCAAATCTCACATTGTATTCGAGAACTTTAGGGCCCTGGTTTGAAAGCATCAGACCGGCGTAGAGCACCCCGCAAAAGGGAATTTTGTTTCGCTTTAGCGAGTGAACGGTTGGAACGAGAACGTTCTCTTCGACGAAATGCATCATGTCATTGGATACCATTGGTGTCGGACAGTAAGCCCCCATCCCACCCGTATTGGGACCCTGATCGCCATCCAATGCCGGTTTATGATCTTGTGCAGGCGGCAAGGTCAGAATTGTTTTGCCGTCGGTAATCGCCAGCACGCTTGCCTCCTGGCCATCAAGGCGTTCTTCAATCACCATTCGATCGCCCGCAGCGCCGAATTCTCGATCTCTTGCGATGCGTTGAATTGCCTCAATCGCATCTGCCCGTCGATGGCAGACAATCGCGCCTTTGCCCGCCGCGAGACCGTCCGCCTTGATCACGACAGGGACATCTTCCGTTTCGCTCGGATAGCGATCCATAATGTAACGTTCTGCCGTTTCCGCTTCTCTGAAAACTTGGAATTCTGCAGTAGGCACATTGCCACCATGAAGAATATTCTTGCAGAAAACTTTTGAGCCCTCGAGTTCAGCAGCTTGTTTGTTGGGCCCGAAAACCCGAAGTCCTTCATCTTGAAATGCATCGACCAAGCCCCCGCATAGAGGAAGTTCAGGGCCAACGACAGTCAAACCGACATCGTTTCGTTTGGCAAAGCGGATCAAACCGGGAAAATCCATGGGGTCGATGTCGAGGTTTTCGGCGTCTACAGCCGTTCCAGCGTTGCCAGGTGCGACAAAAACGTGGTCAACGCGAGAACTTTGGCCGATTTTCCAAGCCAAAGCATGTTCTCGTCCGCCATTCCCAATCACTAGTACCTTCATGACCGCTTACCTCTCTTTGTTGACTCATCGGAACGGACGGATTTTATCGAGACATTTGATTTGTCGAAAGGGACTGAAGGTGCGCCGCCGTACGGTTGAACCGCATCAGGGTAAAGGCGGAGGGAGACTCTGCCCTCGAAGATTTGTACTACACCGCCCGAAGGTGTCGTTCTATTTGGCGAATGGCATCTTGGACCATGAGGGGTCGGTGCGTTGTGCCTATCTGTTTGTCCAGTTCGACCCAACGATCCACCGTCTTCTTTGCGGCAACCACGGTGCTATGGCTTCGACCGCCGAAATAATCACCAATTTCAGAAAGTGCCGCCCGCGTATGACGTCTGGCCAAATACATGGCGAGCATCCGGGGTTGAGAAAACTGCCGCGATTTATTTGATGATTTCAAGACGTCAGATTCAATGCCAAACGCATCGCAAACCGCTTGTTCGACTTCGTGGATTCCGACACTCGCTTGGCTGGCCGAGAGCAAATCTTTCAAATGTTCTCGAGCTAGCTCGGCAGAATTGCAAGGTCGATCTGCAAGTTCCAGAATTAAGAGCCGATTGAGAGCACCTGCAATGCGTCGCGCGTCGCCAGTAATTTCGGTCACAATTACCTCAGCAACCTCGTCCGACAAAGAAAGTCCCTTGCCCTTGGCGATGTGGTGGATCAGGGCCAGTTTGGTGTCTGCCTGCGGGTAGTCCATGCTGCAGACCATCCCTTGCGATAGCCTCGCGACGATCTCCCCCCCCAGTTCGGAGAGTTCGCTCGGGGGGCGATTTGCACTCACCACAACCTGACGGCCCGCGCGAAGAAGTTGATCAAGCGTGTGCTGGAACTCAACAAGCGTGGCCCGCTTGCCGGCCAAAAAGTGGAGGTCATCTACAATCAAGAGATCGACATCTCGATGTTTCGCTCGGAAACTTGGTAAACCCCTTCCGTGTAAGGCTTCAAGGAAGTGAGAGGTGAACTGTTCCGCCGAGAGATGGACGCAGCGGCTGACTTTTCGAGACGATAATGCATCTCGGTATATGGCGTTGAGAAGGTGGCTTTTTCCACAACCTGTGGGGCCCGCAACAAACAGCGGAGTGATTTCACCTAAATGATTGAGCAGATGCTGGGCCGTGGTGACCGCCATCCGGTTGTTGTCACCGACAATCATCTCGCTCAATTCTCGTCGACGACGCCTTGGTTCGGACTTGCATTGAGCGTCCGGCACGGCGACGCGTAGCGCGGAACTGACTTTGGGTTCGGATGGGTTGGCAGAGGTGTCAGGCACACGCGTTTGGCTCGAGGATAAAACTTCAAAATCTTCAGTGGAGATCGTGTACTGGACTTGCCAAGAGTCTCCAAGCACCTCATGCGCTGCGACAACCAGAACTTGATGAAAGGCGTTGCGAATCCAATCCAATGTGAATTGGTCAGGTGAGCAAATGCGAACGCGGTCATCCTCAAGCTTCGGGCTACCGTAACGTTCGAACCAAAGTTCAAAACGCTCTGCGCCGATGCGTTCGGTTAGACGTTTTCGGAGGGCAATTTCAAGATCCCTTTTCACGCCTGTCCTTCCCTGAGCAACCCTGCTGAACATCTTGTTAGGTAACGCATCTGGTGAAACGGAAATCTAAAACTCGGCGTTCAATAAAGCTTGCCGGAAGTCTTCAGAAAGGTTGAGTGATCCTATGCCGTTCATTCGGCCTGTGCACCACTCGCTGACCAGATCAGGGCCGATTTTAAAGCTGCTAGCACCGGTGTCAAACATTCCCTTCGGATCTTGCAGGAGTCTGCCATGTTGAATGCTCTGCAACCCCGATTATTTCAGCCTCTAGGCCAACGATTTACCGCCAAAACTCTCTTGATCTGTTCCTGCTCGAAGGGGGCTTATGGACGTGGAAAACCTGTCTATAGAAATCGTTCAGACTCTCACCAAATCTTCACCGTTTACGCTAAGTATAATCCAGTTAATTATTTGCGAAAAAAAACTGTGGAACGTCTAAACCTCAATTCGTCGGAGGTCCTGTCAGCAGAGGATGGATGGGATCCTGATGGTTTATTTGTCTTGAGGTCGAATGATTTTTGTGGGTGTGTACGCGTGTCCATCAACTTCTTGAGAGAGCCTCATTTTTGGTCGTGTCTTCGATACAGTCTGGCAATGGATTCGGGGGACTGCCCCAGAAAGAACCTCGTTAAGAGCGTCCAATTCCGCAAGGTCTGCCGAATGGGGCCATAACGTTCCCATCGACGAGGACTGATAGTGAGGGGGCCGGACAGAAGTTGAGGAACCGCGTGACGGGACAATTGTCTTGAAATCGCAACATCTTCCATGAGTGGTATCTCTGGGAAGCCACCTACCAGATGAAAGAGCTGACTGGAAACAAAAAGGCCTTGATCGCCATAAATCATTTTCAGTCGTTTGACCCGTTGTGCATTTCCTCGTTCAATCAATCGATAAATGCGACCGCAATTTGGAATGGTTTGGCGAAAGGCTCCGTAAAGATGATCCAAACTCTGACGATTTTGGCGGATTTGATCAAGGCAAGTGGGTGCAAGGTAGCAATCCGCATGGAGGAACAAGAAGAGATCGCCGGTCGCGAGCGAGGCCCCATGGTTTTGCTGGACGCCTCGACCTGGGCTCGATATAACAACGTCACATCGGAGACTTTTGGCAATCGAAATCGTCGCGTCGGTACTGCCTCCATCTGCGACGATAATTTCATCCGCACCGGCTTCCCAACAACTCTTAACCGCCTTTGAGATTGCTTGAGATTCGTTGATCGTGGGAATGATGACCGAAATATGCACGAAGTATCCTATCGATTGCGTTTAGCTTTTTTGGTCGAAAGTAGAAATCGGTCTCTGTTTGCCCACTCAACCTTCAAGTAGCGAGTCCCTCTCGGAGGGGATGCAGTTTAAGACGAACATAATTTATGACGACCAAGTCAACAACGATCTGACTGTCAATCGTCATGACGTCGCTTTCCGCTTCGCGATTGGGCCATGGAATGAAGAAATCAAAACGCCTCACTCGGTACTGCCCATGAAGTTGTCAGTAGGTTTGATTGGTCTGGGGGCCGACTGGGAGAGTCGGTATCGACCTGCACTCCGCGCGTTGTCAGATCGCTTCGAGGTGAAGGCGGTGTGTGCCGCGGTTCAGCAGCGAGCGGAACGTGCCGCAAGGGATTTTGGTGCTTTGGCAGTTGATGGTTTCCGCGCGATTACCGAAAGGGACGACGTTGAGGCACTCTTGATCCTTTCCACAGATTGGATTGGACCGCTCCCTATTTTTGCGGCTTGCGATTTCGGGAAAGCGGTCTATTCATCTGCCGCATTGGACATTGAACCGACACAGGTTCACGAACTCAAAAAAAGGGTCGATGAATCTGGGATCGCGTTCATGGCGGAATTGCCGCGGCGGTACGCCCCGGCGACGCTAAGGCTGAAGGAGTTGATCGCAACTCGATTGGGTGCGCCAAAACTGCTTTTCTGCCACGAACGCTTGACTGTAGAAGACTCAACGAACGCTTACGACCGGAGCCAGTTCCAAACTGCCGCTTTGCGGCATTTGACTGAATTGGCGGATTGGTGTCGCTATGTGGTGGGGACGGAGCCGACATCTATTCTCTCTGCGAGGAATCAGCCTGAGGTCGGAGGGGGGGCCTCTTTTTACCAATCCGCAAGCCTGAATTTTTCGGAGTCGAGTGATCATGGGGGAGAGGGTCCACTCGCGCAGCTTAGCATCGGGCAATATCTTCCCGAGAAGTGGCGGGATGCTTTACCTTTTCGACGACCGGCTTCGTTACAGATCTGCTGCGAAAATGGTGTTGCCTTTATCGATCTGCCCTCCACGCTGATCTGGTTTGATGACGCGGGGCAGCACTCCGAGTCTCTCGATTCGGAGCGTCCGGTCGGCGAGCAAATGCTGACTCATTTTCACCGTGCGGTGACCAGTTTGATAAGAAAAACTTCAGATCTGGATGATGCGTACAAGGCGCTCACCATGGTGACCGCCGCAAACGAGTCGGTTCGCGATCACAAAAGGGTGCTTTTGAACTTTGAGTGACCAAGAATGATGCGATTCAGTGAGTATGCTTCAACTCGGGAAACTCGAGAAGTTCGTCGACAAGAATGCGCAACTCATTGTCGTACTCACTGGCAAGGTTGCTCTTGATGAGTTGCCGGTGAAATGTCGCCGCGCCACCTTCGGAAAGGTGGGCATCGTCGGCGCTTTGATATCTTTCGTTGGGGTCAACCGCAATCAGCTTCCTGCAGAACCTCATGAGCAGTTCGTTACGTGAGACCTCGGGAGGCATCAAGGTATCGAGTCGGGATGGCAGTTTTCGTTTTGCTTCCATAATGGCCTCAAAACTATCGAGCCCACTCAGAACAGGTTGACCTGAAAGAAGTTCAACCAGCATGTAACCGAGCGATGCCAGATCACTTTGGGGTGTAAGCGGGCGTCCTTCAAGCACCTCAATCGCAGCATAGGGTGGCGTGCAAGACCTGCGTAAAGGTGGGTCCGTGACGTCGATTGCCGATCCAAAGTCAATGATCTTCGCGTGCCCCGACCGCTTCAGCATGATGTTGGCCGGCTTGATGTCGCCGTGCACGATTCCTTCGCGATGAATTGATGCCAGAGCCGCGAGGCAATCGCGAATGATGGCGATCGCAATCCCGGTTTTCAGACGTGGTTGTGCAATACCCTCCGTCATTACGATTTCATTCAGTTGACGCCAACGCGTCGTGGAAAAATGTTGTTTGATGAGCCCAAAAGTTGTCGGGAGGAGCAGGAATCTCAGGTCAAACCCTTCAACCCACTCCATGGTCATGATACGGATTCTGCGAAGGTCAATGAAGTTCTGTACGACAAGCAGGTTCTCATGTTGGATCCTCGCGACCCTTCCAGCGACCTTGGCGATTCGTCCCATCGCTTCTTCATAAGCTGCAGCGTTGGGGTAGCGTTCCGGCGAAAATGCCTTAACGGCCACCGGCAACGTGAAGCCGTCTGAACCGCGTCGCTCCGATAGGAATACGATACCTTGGCCTCCCGATCCCAGACGCCGATTGAAACGTAGGTGGCTCGTCCAACTGAGCTTCTGCTCGTTGATGACCGACTCGTAGCGGTCCACGAGTTCGTTCGCATCCCGTTTCGCGACCGATTTATCGTACGTTTCCGTTTGCCCAAAGTCAGTTCGCGTGGTGTGCATGGCTCGGGATGCCTTTTAGGGAAGCCGTAAGAAACGTCAGGGATTGGCTCTTGCCTGCTCGTGATGCCTGTACAGACCATCGAGGGCTACATCGTTTTTAAGGATCCAGAACACTGCATCCTATTGAAGTCAACGATTACGCGGAAGTTCTGTCCCAAGAGGATCGCACATCGTCGAGGGAAATGCGACATGAAGGTGGGGGAAAGCCTAGGCTCTTGTCAACTTCATTCCATAGAGGTCTTTGGTACAGCCAGCGATTCAGGTTCACACAAAACAGTTTAGTCGAGTCATCAACGCGAGTGTTTGATTGCGCACCAACATGAGGAGTCATCAGGACGTTGTCTTTTGACCAAAGCGGGGAGTCTTCAGGAAGAGGTTCGACCTCGGTAACATCAATTGCCGCGCCTGCCAGGTGCCCCCGATCCAAGGCTGTAATCAAGGCGGATTCGTCCACAATCTGACCTCGCGCGACATT
This sequence comes from Pirellulaceae bacterium, assembly GCA_022448315.1. GTDB lineage: Bacteria > Planctomycetota > Planctomycetia > Pirellulales > Pirellulaceae. Next base: position 33,749 of record JAKVCA010000016.1, read on the forward strand.
GACCAGTAAGCTTCCTGCCTTCATTGAGTCAAAGGCGGATTGATCCATCAGGTGATGCGTCGAAGGGTTGAGAGGGACGCCTAGAATAGCAATGTCAACCCTCGATAAAACCGAGTGCAATTCCGTCGCGGGATGAAGTTCAGAGATATAATCAGGGCGGTTATCGTGATAAAAGTCGGTGGCAATCAAAGGACTGTTCAAAGGCGCGAGCAGTTGCGCGATTCTTCGGCCGTTTCCTCCAAGTCCGATGATTCCAATCGATTTGCCATGCAGATCGCGGGTAGGCTGCCGTACGAAACGACGATCAAGTTTCTGTTGAAAGAAGGTGGGGAGTTGTCGGTGCCACCCATATAGCAACGCCAACGTTTGCTCGGCAACCTGATTGGCAAAAAGACCGGAACAGCTGGAAACCTTGATGCTTGAATGAACAACTTCGGGTGTAAGGCAATGGTCAAGCCCGGCAGCCGAGGATTGGATCCATTTCAAACGTCCATTTTTAACCACCGTTTTCCAAGGAACAGGGACCTTCGCGTGGCCACAGAAAACGTCTGCTTCCAAAATTGCCTCCGCGATTCCGTCTTGTCCTGCATTGATGATCTGCCATTCGGCAGGTAGTGCCCGGCGGATCCACTCTAACTGGCGCTCCTGAATGGGATAGCAAAGGACAATGTTGGGCATCTGCTTACCTTATGAACTGTTGCTTGAGTCATCCTCGGGCGCTCTTACCGCCAAGCCAAATTCGAATTCCAGCCAAGTCGGCTTTGGGGCGGCATTCAGGATGATTGACTTTGGAAATGTCAATGCCGCGATCCATCAAGCAGCACGCAGCAGGACTTGGCGGTCAAACGCGTGTGATCTTAAAATGCGGGTTTGGGCCTGAATAGGTGCCCCTTGGGTCGAAATGTCATTGGACTTGTTTCGAAAGTAATTGTCATCTCCCGAGCCGGTGGGGCTTCAGCGAAGAACCTGCCATGGTAAGTTAACAATCAACAAGTTTTTTGGGCATTGAGGATGAAAAAGCCGTGTTGGAACTTCCAAGTGAAACCGCACCCATTACATTGAGGGAAGCTCAGGAAAAAGTGGATACTTGGATCCAGAACCTAGGGGTTCGCTACTTTTCTGAGTTGACCAACTTGGCCCAACTGGTTGAAGAAGTGGGTGAGCTGTCTCGCATTATATCCCGAAAGTACGGTGACCAAAGCTTCAAGTCGGGCGAATCGGCCGATGAGATGCCGGACGAGATGGCGGATATTTTATTCGTCTTGATTTGCCTTGCGAATCAAACGGGTATCGATCTGACTGCCGCTTTTCACAGAAATCTTGACAAGAAGACCGAAAGGGATGGCACTCGGCACTTGGAGAATCCGAAGTTGCGAGCTGGCGATTGATTGGGAGTGAGATGGGTAATTCTCAGTCATGCCCTTCAGGCATGTTGGGTGAGATGATTGGAGGGACAAACGGATGGCAATGACCATCATGAAACGGGTTAAATTTTCAGCGGGCCATCGCCTCTATAAGCATGGAGGAAAATGTGAGTTCTTCCATGGACATAACTACATCGCGGAGTTTTTTGTCACCGCTTCTGAGGTCGATGAGGTCGGACGCTTGATCGACTTCGCCGAACTGAAGCGAGCTTTCAAAGGTTGGATTGACGAACACTGGGATCACGGTTTTTTACTCGCCGCTGATGATTCAAACGCGATCAATGCCATCAAGCAGGTGGTGCCATGCAAATATTATGAATTGCCGTATAACCCAACTGCCGAGAATATGGCCCGTTATTTGTTAAACGATGTCTGTCCAAAGGTGCTCGAGCAGTTCTCCGACTATCAGGTTCGTGCCACCAAGGTGTTGATATGGGAGACCGAAGATTCTTGCGCTGAAGCCAGTCTCGACCAGAAAGTGGGTGAGGAAGAAGTGCCCTGGCAGGTCGCCCAAGTAGAACACTGGCAACGTCAGTAGGCTGAGGTATCTTGGTCGGTGGCAGCATGGAAAGATCTGAAGAGTCTTATGGCGAAACGCCAGAAGCGACTTGTGAGGGCGCAGGATTCTACCGGACGTCGGTCTTGAGGCATTACGACTGGTGGGTTCACGGTGTGTCCAATGCGCTGATCTGGCGAGTGCCCACGGGAGAGCTGACTCAACTCTATCGGCAAAACATGACCGCTTGCCATCTTGAAGTGGGAGTGGGAACCGGCAAGTTTCTATCCAAAGCTCTTTCTCGTGAGTGGGGCGGCGAACTGTTGCTGGTCGACGGGAGCCACGATTGCCTCGAATGGGCAACACGACGACTGGAGAGGCAGGGGATTCAAGTCGCATCCTCGTTGCAAGTCGATTTGAGCTCTCCCGCATCAACCATGATTGCACTCGAACCCAAATTTCAATCGGCCGGACTTAACTATGTCCTTCATTGCCTTTCCGGGCAAACGGCGAAAGACCGGGCGGTGCAGTTTGTGCGGAGGCGTCTGTGTCCAACGGGGGCCCTTTTTGGTTCCACTTTGATTGGGACGCCATCGACTCCATTCTTGCCGGCTCGATGGCTCGAAAGGCGGTATCAGAATCTCGGAATCTTCAATAACCAGAATGACTCCGTCGAAAGTGTGAGGCAGCTCTTCGATAACCACTTTGAGGATGTGAGCTGTCGACAGTATGGTCGGGCGGTATTTTTTCGAGCTGCCATACCTAAAGCTGATTGAGGCCCGTGCGGCTCTGCCGTCGTTTCCGAATCGAGGGCGATGCGTTTAAGTGTTTCTACTGGGCTGCCGAGTGATACCCGTTTGGACCGCCGGAAATCGGTTGATTTTCTGGCAGAGGCCAACTCGCCACCAGGAATTTTCTTTCATGCAGCCATGATTCGAGCAGCAGGTATTCGTCGTAACTGTCAGGATACACCCAGATCGTGACGGTCGTTTTTTCCGGAGGCAGACTCTTCAACTTGCTTTGGAATTCTGACTGGGGATTTCGAAGTGCCTCTTCGGCCCGGTCACCCAGGATTTCTCGAGCAGGAAGCAATATGAAACCGACGAACTCAGGCTGTTCGCGGCGAATCACTCCCAGTTCCGTTTGCATCAGTTGCTCTTTCAGGCGAAGTGCATATTGCATTCTGAAGGGACCGATGGGCCCGGCGATTTCCACGGTCTCCGCAGCGGTTCGAAGCTTCTCCACACTGAATCGCAACTGAGCGGTCATCTCATTGACAAGTTCATCGAGGGGGACATAGGCCAAGTGTCCACTTTTGAGTCTAAAGTGAATCTCGTCATTGAAGACGGCTTGAGCGATTGGAGTGGCATGGTGTTGAAGCTGGTTCTGAGGTTCGTCATTGGACTCCAGGAATTTCAATTCCGCCTGAATGTCTTGGGCTTCCTGAGTATACCCAGCCAGTTTTCCCTCAAGTTCAGCCGTGTTTTTCTGGTCGAGGTTAGCCGATTTGATTTTTGCTTCCACTTCACGTTCGGCCAGGAGCACCATCTTCTGCAAGCGATCGCGTTCTGATTCCGCGAGTGTACTCATCGCCTCCTCTTGCCGAGCCCGTCGCCCGAGTTCAGCATTGTCCAATTCCACCTTGTTGGCTTTGTAATTTGCCTCCTGCAATGCGACTTTCAGGTTCGCGAGCTCTTTCGCGTATTCCCCGGGCTCTTCAACCTGCGTCTGCGACCACTGACTCGAGACCTGTGCGCCGATGACGACCACAAGGATAATGAGAATGCCAACAAGATTTGCGATGATATCCAGAAACGAGTCGTATCCCGAATTGTCTTCGCCTTCGTCACGAGAGCTGCGTCTCACGGCTTGACCCTCCTGACACCCAGCCCCGAATCTTCCAGAAGTTTCTCCAGTTGTGCGTATGCCAGATCTCCACCCGGATAAACGGTGATCTGGAGTTCGGGTTGCCAATAGGAATTGAATCCAGCAACTCCCCATGAATCGATGCGAGTCCAAATGGCTTCTATCATTGGATCCAGCACCGGCTGAATCGACGACTGGTAATCAAGCACCACGTCGTTGCGTCGTTCCGTTTGACTTCCGTGAACGATAAGACGATTTTCAAAACAACTGACCTTGATCGGACGACGATATGCAACTGCGCCTGGTGTTCGAGTTGGAAGTGCCCAGTTCTCACCCTTGGATGAGGCCGGATTGCTAGAGCTGGGTTGTCCCGTGGCTTGAGATGGTGCCGAAATTCCAGTGTCGGAGCCTCGAATTTGCTGACTCGAACCTTGGCCGCCCTGTTGGCCTGTATCCTTCCCGCCGCTCGAATAACCAACATCCGAGGTGCGATCGTCGGCCGTTCCTGAGCTGGCCGTTCTCGCCTGCGTCTGGGAACTGCCATTGCTTGGGTCTCTGGAACCACTCTGAGTATTACGAAGTGATCTCAGGGAGGAGGAATTTCTCCCATCAGAAACAAAACCTCCTCGTCGACCCGTGGCTCGAAGAGTCTCTGGGACTTGGTCGAGTTCAGACGGATTGCCGTTGGCAGCTGCGGCGTATGAACGGTTTTGTCCGTTACCTTCGCCGCTACTGCCCCCAGACCAACGCAACCTGTCGCCCTCTTGTCCTGACGAAGAGCCCGCGAGTCTTGTAACGGGGAAATTCAGTCTTTCCTGTTTTTCAAGGGCGTCTGCGATGACGAGATCAAGTTCGGCGGAGAACTGCATATCAACATCAGGAAAGTCCAGCTCCATCGAGTCGGGAATGACTTGGTGTCCGAATTCGCTATCCCATGATTTCATCGCCTGCCGCGCCATCGCGTAACCACCTGAACCACCGGGGCGGACGAGTATCAGCGGATAAGGGGCGCCTTGTATTTCGCTCGGATCCAGTTTCCGCCAGTGTTCTCGTATGGCAAGTATCGCCGCATCGAGGGGATTGCCGGGTAGTATGGGTTCAATAAAATCGCTCTGAGTCAGTTTAATGCCGTAAGGTTGCAGGTGGATTCCATCAGGTTTGCATTCAATGTAGATCGGCCGCCGTAAGGTTCCATTGCGACCGTCATAAGCGACCACCGCGGTGCGAGCGCGTCGCCGGGACGTTTCTTTACGGGCTTGCGCCAGTTTGTGCCTGAGGTCGCTCAACTCATCTTGGACTCCGTTGACTTGCGCAATCAGTTCTGAGTTGGGCTTTGCGTCCTCCTTCTCCAGTGATTGCCACATGCTTTCCAACCGGTTGAGCTCGTCTTGTAATTCCCTTCGATGCCGTTCCAGATGGCTGCGGAGATTTTTGTTCCGTTGAATTTCCTCAACCACCATCGGCCGAAAGTTGAGCAGTTCGTCTGCGCGGTATTCAGCATCTTCCACGGAGATACGAAGCTCATGAAGCTCTTCTCCCTGAGCAGTTGTGATGGCTTGCCGAGTATCGGCTGCTTCAAGGTCAGCCTGTTTCGCCACGAGGACCAGAAGGACAATCAAAACCCCCATCGTGCAGATCAAAACTGCAAGAAAAGGGAAAAGTGAAACTTGGTTGGTGGTCGCTGCCTTAGACCGTTTTCTCGTCATGCCGCCTTCTCTTGACCTGTCGGTTTAAGGTCGACACGATCGCACGTCGAGTTTTGATTGAGGCGATTATTAAGCAAATGAATCGTCGCTGAAAGACTCATCACTGCTTCTTCAAAGTGGCCGGCAGAACTCAGTGTTTGCAGGTTCCGGTTTAATGCATCTTCGAGTTTCAAAACCTCCGCCGTTGCAGCTACTGCTTTGTTAAGAACCTCAGTGTGTCTGACCAGTTCCGACTGTTGAGCATGCATTTGCCGCGCGTTGTCGGTCAGGGCAATCTGGAGTTGCTCCCAGCGGTTGTGCCAACGTTGCTCGGCATCCTCGGAAATAGCGAGATGGCTTTTTCGCCATTCAAGGAGAGATTGGCTTACAGCGTTTTCAAATTCTGTATGAACCGTGGATGCCGTTTGGATTGCGGCGTTGTTCCATTGGGATTGAGCATTCACCAATGCAGATTCCCAGAGCTGACTTTGTCTTTCAACAAGTGAATGAACAGCATCCAGAACTGATTTTCCTGAGCGTTCAATGGCCCGCGATATCGGGTCATTCGCTGGCGACGAAGCTTGAAAATATGTTAAGAGATCTTCGTTCGACTGGGATTCAACTTGAGTAAGCAAGTTTTGTTCAAATCGGTCGACGATGAATTGGAAAAACATGAGACCGATGGAAAGTGTGAGGGCCAAGGCCGTGGTATCGAAGGCAACATAAAGGCTGCTGCGGAGTCCTTGCATCATGGAATCAAAATCTGCGGCACCCCCGATATTTAACCCCCCCAACGCTTCCGAAATACCAATCACTGTCCCCAAGAAGCCAAGCATTGGAGTTGCCCAGATCAAAATCCGCACGAGCGCATAAGATTGGTGTGATCGCTCAGAATCGAGGTCGGCGAGGTATTTCAGTTCATCTTCCATACCCTCGGAAGAGCCTCGACGTTCGATCATGCTCAGAGCGGTTCTCACACGTTCAAAAAGGTAATGCCCTTCAGCACGGATGGATTCTCCCAAACTTTCCCAGCGTTCTTTCATCAGCTCCGCATTGGCTGCAAAGCCATCCAATTCGACATCTGCGTCAAGTGTCAAATGACGAAGAGTCATGTACTCTCGTGTGATTCGGAAAGTTTTCAGGAGCAGTGATGCCACACCAATAAAAAACATGGCCGTTGCGATATAAGAAACTGGGTGAGAGGTTAAGTAGCGATCTAGCAGTTCACTGGAAATGACTTGCCTTGTGAGCAGCAGCATGAAGGCCGCGTAGGCGGCTGAGCCCAATAAGATAGGCCAGCCGAGGCTCTGTATGACCGCAAAAGCTGAGTGAAAGCGACCGGATTTGCTCACAGCGCATACCTTCCTGAAGAGAGACAATGACCTCTTCTAGAAATCGACCTCGGACCACAGCAAGATCATTCAAGGTCCCTAAGGAACCTCATTTGCTAGCGAGTACGATTCTTCGCATGCCACTGATTTCGATTTTCGTATGCGTTGGACGTGCCTCTGGTTCTCCAGTAGGGATCACGACTGCGCGTCCCCAAAAGGGCAGCGGATTCTTTGTCAGGAATCATGTGTGTGTTTTGGGGATTTTTGCGGGAATAAACGGCAAGAAGGTCAAAGTCTTGGGTATGACTCTGCCGATTCCCTAAGAGTTGGCGAGGCAATTGCCAACCTAACCGAGTGAATGATTCCCAGGGGGGATGTAGCCCGAGTTGCTCTTTGGAGCGACTCGGGCTTTTTTCGTCATGCCACGCAAGCTGATCGCGATTAATCTGTGGTTGGAACAGGCAGGGCATCCCAGGTGAGGTAGACCGTCGACTTTTTTCGACCCTGTCCCTTCAAGACGCCGAGGCTGATCAGGCCACCCTCTTGGGCCGATTTGGAGCCGACACGAAGTTCATCTTGGGCGCCGGGATTCCACCAGTTTCGATTCGGTGGAAAATTCGCCTGTTCACTTTCATCGGTGCTGTATTCAAAGGCCCCAAGAAGGTCTTTTCGTTCAAAAGGGCTTGACGCAAGCATTTCGTCTACTTCAATTTCCGTCATCGAGAGTTTGAGACTGATGGTTTCGTTGGGAACATGGGTGATCCAAATCCCCAATGGGACCGATTCGCTTGGGAAATTGAAACCGATTTTGTCTTCAAGCTGGGCCAAGTCCTCTCCGGTCACGTCTTCCCGAAAATCTTCGATGTAAGTCGCGCGGCAACCTGTTGCGACGAAAAAGCTTGCGAGGTAAACGCCCATCAACATGAGGCACACGAGAAGGTGTGGTGATTTTTTCATGGAGTTTGACCGAATTTTCAGAGGATTGCTGAGTAGGAAACTTTCCACTCACTGTTTCAGTATAATTCACTGCCGACTTCAAAGAGGTCAATGAATCAAGTCTGAAGCTTTCGTTTATTGGGAGAGTTCAAAAACGATGTCAACTTTCGTTTACGGTCTTCGATGCCAGTTCATTGTGGTTTTCCTACTGTTCACTCAGGCGGCAGTCGCGCAAGCAACGCAAGGCGATATGGCCCGGGGGCGCGTCTACGTCGATTCGAATATGAACGAACAGTTGGATGCGGGGGAGAAATTACTCTCCGGAATTCGGATTTCGAACGGAAATAAAATTGTTGAAACGGATGCAAAAGGGGAGTTTGAGATTCCCATTTCCGATGATTGCATCATCTTCTTGATCAAGCCGACTGGTTATCGAACTCCATTCTCGGACCAACGAACGCCCGAGTTCTACTATATCCATAAGCCGAACGGTTCACCGGCGTCAAAATTTGAGGGCGTCAAGCCGACTGGCCCGCTTCCCGAGTCAATCGATTTTCCACTTTACCCACAGGAAGAGCCCAAGGTGTTCCGGGCATTGATGTTTGGCGATCCGCAACCTCGTAATCAAAAGGAGATCGATTACATTGCCCATGATATTGTGGAAGAACTCGTGGGTACCGATGCGGCTCTGGGTGTGACCTTGGGAGATATCTTGTTTGACGACCTGTCATTGTTTGAGTCTCAAGGGAGAACGATCGGGCTGCTGGGGATACCTTGGTACAACGTCATCGGAAATCATGATATCAACCTCGACGCTTCAGAGCGGCGATACGTAAACGAGACGTTTGAGAAACATTATGGCCCCTCGTACTATTCGTTCGATTACGGTCAGGTTCACTTTTTGGTACTGGATGATATTGATTGGATTGTGCCAGAAGACGGTCAGCCCGGCAGACCCCGTTACCAAGCGGGTTTGGGTAAGGAGCAGCTTGAGTTTATCCGCAATGACCTTGAAGGAGTTTCTGATGAGAAACTCGTGGTTCTATTGATGCATATTCCGATTACTCAAATCAAGGATCGGCAAGAGTTGTTTCGACTGATTGAAAATCGTCCTTTTTGTATGTCAATCTCCGGACATACTCACCATCATGAGCATCGGTATCTGAAGAAGGCCGATGGTTGGCAGGGTGCTACGCCGCATCACCATGTCATCAACGTCACGGTCAGTGGTAGTTGGTGGTCAGGGAACGTGAACGAATGGGGGATTCCACACGCCACCATGGCGGATGGCGCTCCGAATGGCTACTCGATACTTTCCTTTGACGGATCGGAATACCGCGTGGAATATCGTGCTGCGGGGCGATCAGAGAAGTATCAGATGAACATCACGGCTCCGGAGGAGGTGAAGCTTTCCGAACTAGATGAGGTTGAAATCTATGCCAATATTTTCAACGGCTCGGAGCGGACCAGTGTTGTATTTCGGGTTGGGGGAATGTCTCGATGGATGGAAATGTCGAGAACCGTGGAAAAAGATCCCGGTTACATCCAAGCCTTCGAGCGTGACAGCAAAGCAACAGAACGGCTTTCGCCGCGCATGAGTGCTCCCAAGGCTTCGACTCACCTCTGGAAAGCAAAATTACCAAGCAAACTCAGTGCCGGGCCCCAACTCATTCATGTGCGTTCGACGGATCCAAATGGTCAAACGCACGACGGGTATCGCGTGATCCGCGTGAAATAGCCCTGAGCCTGTAGCAAATTGGCGTGTCAACGAAAAAAGGTCACCTTCAAAGACAAAGGTGACCTTACTTTTTGAGCGGAGGGCACGGGACTCGAACCCGCAGCCCCTTGCGGGGTACTTCATTTCCAATGAAGCCGCTAACCATTCGCTTACCCTCCGGAGAGCCCTGCAAAATCAGAGTCAACTACCGAGCCCGAATCTTAGCGGATTCGGGGGGCGGTGCAAAGACGCGTCTGGCGTGAAACACTCGCCTTCCTCGTGAACTTTTACCAATGGCCACCCAGCAACTTTTTGTTATCAAAGTCAGAGATCTCTGTCGGAAGTCTGGTCCGCTGGCCAGTCGATTAAGGGTTAATCGGTGAAATCTCATGTTTTAAGAGACAGGCATGTTTAGAAAACGCACGGGACTTGCGATGATACGACCGCACGCCACAGCCAAAAGATGGTTTACGGGGTTTGAGTTCAATAAATTCTTAATGAATTCCAGACTCTCCGCCTGCGTATTGAGGGTGATTTTATTCGGGTTAGAAAAAGTGGATCTGCCATGAAGTGTGACCATTGCGGTAACGTGGTTGAGGTGTTCTCGGATATCTGTCCCCACTGTAATCAACCTTTCTCGGACGCTGCCTCTCCTAAAATGAGGCCCTCAAATTCGATTGCACGAAATCTTTGGATCGGTTTCTTTACGGCACTCATCCTTGTGGTTTCAATACTTTCCGTAGTGACGATCGGGTGCGTTTCGTTCTTGTATAGCCTGTAGCTGCAATTGAGAGGCAATCGCTCCTGTTGCAGAGGAAGCAACGTGAAATGACACTGTCGAATTACGCTTATCTGGGGCTCACAAAAAGCCTGTGTCCAACCTGCATGTCGCTGGTGGATGCCAAGATCATAAGCCGTGGTACTCGTGTTTATTTCCTCAAAGAATGCAAGGAATGTGGTCCTCGAGAGGACTTTGTCTGCAGTGATGTAAAGTACTACGATCGATTGCAATACAGTGTGCCGGGCAAGATTCCGAAACAGAGATTTGCGAGCATTAAAGATGGGTGCCCTTACGACTGCGGACTTTGTGAAAGTCACGAACAACATACTTGCGTTGCACTCGTGGAACTCACCGACAGTTGCAATCTTTCATGCCCGATGTGCTTCGCTTCGAGCTTGCCTGGGAATCAACATCGTTCCATGGAGGAGATCAAAAAGGCGATCGATCGAATCGTTGAGGCGGAAGGCCAGCCCGAGGTGGTCCAGTTGTCCGGGGGTGAACCGACCATCCATCCAGATTTCGTTGATGTGGTGAAATATGCCATCGAGCAGCCTATCGACTATTTGACGGTCAACACCAACGGATTGCGTTTTGCAAAAGACCGCAACCTTCTCGAACAGTTGAGCCCATACAGAGATCGCCTCGAAGTATTTTTACAATTCGATGGATTTGAAGATGATCATTACCGGAAGCTTCGCGGAGAGGCATTGCTGGCTCAGAAGTTGAGAGCCGTCGATCTATTAGGTGAATATGGTCTAAATATCACGCTTGCGGTTACGCTTCAGGGTGGAGTCAATGAGGATCAAATTGTGCCCATCGTCAAGTTCGCGCAGCAGCACCGGCACATCACAGCGATAAATTTTCAACCGGCAACCTACTCAGGGAGGTATACGATTCCTGAAGATTTAGAACGCCGCGTTACTTTTCCTGACGTGATCAAATCTATTGCTAACGGACTGGCGGGGCAGTTTCGCGAAGAGGATTTCATGCCGCTTCCTTGTGCCCATCCCAATTGCCACAGCTTGACCGTTGCTTACCGTCATCAAGATCAACTGATTCCTGTCTCGAGGTTTTTTGATTTTGAATCCAACTATGACTTGTTGGCCAATGGCATCGCATTTACACGAAACAAGAGCCGACAATTGATCACCCAATACCTGACTCGGCTTTCTCGAAGCACATGCGATCAGGAATGTGTCGCTCCAGAATCTCTGCCTCCGACAGCACAGGAGCCAAATTGGGATTTTGAAGAGGTTGCAGCAGAGTTCTACGCAAGGGCCATGCGGCAAGATCTGGGTGCTCAAGACTTGCTGAGAATCACCATCACGTCGTTTCTGGACGCTTTTAATTTTGACTTGCGAAGACTGATGAAATGTTGCACGCACCATGTCTTGCCAAGCGGCCACATCATTCCGTTTTGCGCTTATAACGTGCTATATCGTGAGGGCCACGTCGACCTTCCGGATCTAACTCAATCAGACCCGGTCGTGCAAGAGATCAAACGATCGTGATGCGGCAGCTTTGTTTGGTTTTCTCGTACGGTCTCTGATTGGTTGGGAAAGACGGTCCCAAGATCAGCCAATCAATCGGTCGTCAATCAATCGCCATTTTGCCGCTGATTAACTGGATAAACTCTTCATTCGTTTTGAAGCGAGTGAGTTGCTTTGTGAGTTGTTCCATGGCTTCCACATGATGCATGGAGCCCAGAGTCCTGCGTAGCATGGTGATGGCATTCAGTGTTTCGGGAGCCAACAACAATTCCTCCCGTCGCGTTCCCGACTGATGAATATCGATCGCTGGCCAAACTCTTCGGTCGGCCAATTTTCGATCGAGAACAAGCTCCATATTTCCTGTTCCCTTGAACTCTTGGAAAATCAGTTCATCCATTCGGCTCCCCGTATCAATCAGGGCGGTACCTATGATGGTGAGTGATCCACCTTCTTCAAAGGCGCGTGCGGTTGCAAAAAGCTTCTTGGGTATGTCCATCGCCTTGATGTCCACACCTCCGGACATGATCCGACCACTGTTGCCAACCCACTTATTGAACGCTCTTGCCAGACGGGTAATCGAATCCATGAGAAGAAACACGTCTTGACCCATCTCAGCAAGTCGTTTGCATCGCTCGATGACTAATTGCGACAGTCGGACATGGCTTTCCACATCTTCATCAAGGCTACTCGCGATAACTTCGCCATTCACATTGCGACGCATGTCAGTGACTTCTTCCGGTCGTTCATCAATCAACAGGACAACCAGTTTGACGTCGGGGTGATTGGTCGCGATACCGTGGCTGATGTGTTGCAGCATCACGGTTTTACCGGTTCTCGGAGGCGCGACAATGAGGCCACGCTGACCTCGGCCCATCGGCGCTAGCATGTCAATGACACGAGTGGTCAGGGGTTCAGAACCTGTTTCAAGGTTGTACCAGTACTCCGGGTTGATGGGCGTTTTGGATTCAAAGGTTGGGACATTGCAGTATTCGTCTGGTGGCATTCCATCGACATCGACAATTTCACGAAGCCGAGGGCCTGTCTGGCGCCTCGCCGGCTGGATTTTGCCATTGATCATGATACCTTCTCGGAGACCAAACTTTTCAATCATGGTTCCCGGAACAAAGGGGTCAGATCGCTCACGCGAGTAAGAGTTTTCAGCGCTGCGTAGGAAACCGTAGCCATTGGGATGCATTTCGAGCATTCCCACGGCCTCGTAGAGTTCGACATCACCCTCTTCCGCCGGTAACGGTTCGCCGCCGGGAGGTCGCCGTGGGCCATCGGGCCGACGTCTTCTACGGTTCTTGTTTCCACCTTGGCCTCCACCTGAGCGACCACCGCCACCGGGTCGTCCGGAACCACCACCACTTCCGCCGCGTCCACCTGAAGGTCGGGAGCGGTATCTTTTCTTTGCCATGGAATCTACCCGTGAAGACTTCGCAATCAGTTATCTTCGTACAGAAACACTACGGTCCTGAGTGAAGGTCCCGGTTTGAAAAACGCCCGAGGGCTGAAGGATCTGACAATCGTCTTAGTTTAGGGGGGCGAGGCGTGCGGCCACGTGATCGGCACTACGATTGCACAATCGCCCGGAAGCTCTCGCTCCTTGGCGCCAAGCCACGATGAGCTGTCAAGGTTTTCAAAACCTGTACGAACAGGCCAAAAACTAGAACGAAAGACCAACCGGGGTCTACTGAAAAATCATTTCCGACATGCCACTCGGATTCTCGAAGCAGTTTCTTGTGAGAATGACGATTTGCCGAATGATCAAGCAAAGATCTCGCCGTCGTCACATCAGCGGCAATTTCAACCCCGGTTAGATGTTTGATTCCTGTCAAACACAACGGTTGATTTTGAATTCCGAAAAATCGGACTCTGCATGCTTGCTCAGCAAGCTTGAAGTAAGGCTTAAATCTATAGAGTCTGGATAAGCCTTGTCAAGCTTATCTCGAAGCATTTGGTTAAAACGGGAAAAAAACGGCGTCGAAGTTAAGCGATAGCAATTCTTGATTTTCGGATTATCCGTTTTATTCCGGATAATCGGATTTAACCCCTAACGTTCACCCGACGATAGTGAGGATAGAGTCGTAGAAACATGCGCGTTTCATCGCGTTCCCTGAAGGAATAGAACGGATCAGATCATGACCCTATCCAGAATACTCTTTGGCCTGCTGGTACTATTAACGCCGGCAATGGTTACTGCCGAGGAACTTATTCCCTGGATGGATGATCTCGATCAGGCTTTCTCGAAGGCACAGCAGGAGAACAAACTGGTTCTGATCCATTTTTGGCACGAACAGTGCGCCCCATGTCGAAAACTGGAGTCTTTCGTCTTTAAAGATGGCAAAATTGCCGCTGCAATTGATCGCGATTATGTTGCGGTTAAAGTCAACACGAGAAAGAACCCAGCACTCGCCAAAAGATACAAAATCAAGAGCGTTCCGCAGGATCTTGTCTATCGTTCTGACGGTGAAATTCTGTCCCAAAGAATCAGTCCATCAAATAGCCGCGGCTATATGTTCATGCTGAGCCAGACGGTGAAGTCGGCTCGTGGAAAACAGGGCGGTGTCGATGTTGCGGTCGTCAGGGCTGTAAACGGCAACGAGCCGTCGGGCATTCCTGTTGTTCAGGGGCAGCCGCAAAGCACGCCTCCATCCGGAGCGACAGGTTTTCGATCGGGGCATCGTGTAAGTGATCAGCCGGTCGATCAGATTGACCCTTCGGCTCAGGCAGGACCTGCTACCCAAGGCTCACTGCCAACGGTGTCCGTGCCGACTCAGGTCGTTGACAATCCGTTTGTCGGAGAGCGGGGGGCAAAAAATATTCCCGCCAATACCTCATTTGATCCCTCAAAAATAAAAAATGTAAACACGGTCGCGATCGTCAACTACGACCAAAATGCTGAAACAACCACCGTCAGACAGGCCGAAGTTCGTGTTGAAGGGGACCCTCAGCCGGCAGCTGTCGAGCCGGACAGTCCCACCTCGGACACGACGGTCGAGAGTGCTCAGCCGGGACAAACGGAATCGCCGTCAGGGGACGCGGCCCAGACGCAGGAAACATTGGGTCCAGATTCTCCCGAAGCATCATTGCCACCTCTAGGATTGGAGGGGTTTTGTCCCATCGCGTTGATCGAGAATAAAGAGTGGAAAGAGGGCGATCGTCAATTCGGTTGCATTCATCGTGGCCAGCTTTATCTATTTTTGAGCCTAGAGGCCCGTGATCAATTTTTAGAATCGCCTGACCGATATGCTCCAGTACTTTCCGGTTTCGACCCTGTGGTTTTCACCGAGCAGGGAGAGCTGGTTGCAGGAAGCCGTGAACACGGTCGGTTTATCGATGACCGTATTGTTCTCTTTACGAACGAAGCGTCTTTTCAGAAATTCAAAGAGGCGCCAATGCAATATATCGATGCCGTTCGTCAGGCGATGCAAGAGTCTGAACAGGTTGCACGCTAGTTTGAGACGTCCGTCCCACAGGTCTCTTCTTAATGTGATCCGCGAGGGCGGGCCTGCGGACACTCCACTCTCTGCTTTTGGGACGTTGTACCGTGAGTGATGTGCGTGATTTCGGCGTCCTCGGTGATGGTCGAACCGATAATTCCCAAGCCATTCAGCATGCGCTCGAACAACACGATGGTACGCTTGATTTCCCACGCGGAGATTACCTGCTCGAGCGAACTGTCGAGGTCAGACTTGCGGAATGCGGGCCTGTGACCATAAAAGGAGTTGGAGGGGCAGCTCGCCTGATCATGGCAGGACAAGGTCCAGCGTTGCGATGGCTTGGCACTCACCAAGGAACGGCGGATCCAAAAAGCCTGCGGCCTCAAATCTGGGAACGCGAACGTTGCCCCCAAATTCGCGATCTTGAAATTACGGGCACACACCCCGAAGCCGATGGTCTGGAGCTTCGAGGCTGCTGGCAGCCAGGGTGCCTTGGACTCACCATCCACGATGTGCGACATGGAATTTCCGTCATCGATCGAAATCGAAACGTCATTATCGAACGGTGTCACATCTATCACAATTCAGGCGTTGGTATTTTTCTGGATCATGTGAATCTGCATCAAATCAACATCGTGGGTTCCCATATCAGTTACAACCAATTGGGTGGGATTCGCGCTGAGGGCAGTGAAGTCCGGAATATGCAAATTACAGGTAATGACATCGAGTACAACAATTCAGCCAGCCATGCAGTCGGCACTTCGGATGAACAGGATCCAACCGCAGAGATCTATCTGAGTTGCGGCGAAAAAGGCTCTCTTCGCGAGATCACGATTGCCAGCAATACGATTCAGGCGACGGCAAGTTCCGGAGGAGCAAATATTCGCCTCATTGGAAGTCCAGACAAGAATCACCGTATAGGAATGTTGACGATCTCCGGCAACCTGATCGGGAGTCAGGAAGCGAATGTATGGGGAACCCGCTGCCGCGGGATTGTTTTGTCCGGGAATTATATTTATGGAGCAGAGTTCCGTAATGTCTTTCTCGAGGACTGCGAGAATGTTGCATTCAGCGGTAACTGCATTGGGGCGAATCCCGATTATCAAGTGCCGATTCGCCAAGTGGGGGTTCGCTTCGAACGGTGTCTCGGGGTCAACATGTCGGGTGACATGTTCGAATCCATGTCAATGGTCGATCCGAATCTCATCTCCCAGTCTCATCGGCCCCTGGAGGCGTTGATAGAAATTCATCAGAGTGAAGGTGTCTTGCTGGCGGGCTGCCAGTTGGTTGACGCGATTCCGGCGGCCATTCACGCTCAAGCCAGCAATTTGGTCACCGTAGATCATTGCCAAATGACAAATCGAAAACCCTCTACGGATCGTCGTTCGACGATTTACTGGGAAGGTCCCGGGCAAAATAATGCCGTGCGGAACTGCATGATCCAGTCTGGCAGCGAGGGGGCGATGGTGATTGATCGAGACGCAGGAGTCCTGCTAGACGGTAACACGATCTTGCCTATCGAGCAGTGAGCTCCAGTCGGTGAGGTGCTAATTCAGAAAATGAGATATATATCTCTCAGAAAAGTCGATTGAATCCATTCAACGCAGCGACACGATAGGCTTCGGCCATGGTCGGATAGTTAAATGTCGTATTCATGAAATAGTGGAGGGAGTTGGCGGAGCCTTGCTGTGCCATGATGGCCTGCCCGATATGGATGATTTCGGCTGCGTAGGGTCCGAAACAATGGACCCCAAGAATTTCAAGAGTCTCACGGTGGAACAGAAGCTTGAGCATGCCGACGGTGCGGCCCGTAATCTGAGCCCTTGCTAAGCTTTTGAAGTGTGTATGCCCAACTTCGTACGGAACCTTCAGGTCGGTCAACTCTTTCTCAGTCCGACCGATCGAACTGATTTCAGGGCTCGTATAAATCCCCGATGGGATGTCGCCGATCAGCTCACACCGATCCGTTTTTCCTAAAATATGGTTGGCTGCAGAGCGACCCTGCGTATAGGCCGCACTTGCAAGGGATGGAAAGCCAATGACATCGCCCACCGCGTAAATGCTCTCAACATCCGTTTGGTAGCAGTTGGTGACATTCAGGCAGCCCCGCCGATCAGCGACGAGTCCGGTCGCTTCGAGTCCAAGACGGTCCGTGTTGCCAGTACGTCCGGCCGCCCACAGAAGGATGTCGGTCTTGACCTGTTTGCCACTGTCGAGGTGCATGATAACCCCGTCCTCGGTGGTCTCCAGTTGTGAAAAATTTTCATTGTGACGAATCAAAACGCCACGTTCCCGGAAATGATAACTCAGGGCATCCGCAATTTCATCGTCGAGGAACTCAAGCAATTTTCCTCGAGTATTGATCAGATTGATTTTGACATCGAGATTGCGAAACATGGACGCGTACTCGCAGCCAATCACACCCGCCCCATAAATCGTCATCGAACGAGGCTTCCGATCAAGCTTAAGGATCGTGTCACTGTCGAAGACCCTTGGATGGTTAAAATCAACATCCTCCGGGTGATACGGGCGCGACCCCGTCGCGATGATGATCTGCTCTGCTGAGATTTCGTCGCCGCCCTCAATTTTCAACGTGTGGGTGTCCAGGAATCGAGCGTGTCCCTGAATCAACTCGACATTGTTCCTCACGTAAAAACTTTTTCGCATCGATGCCTGCTTGGCGATGATGGCCTCCGCATTTTTTCGCAATTCAGCCATTGAAGGGTTCACCTTGACGCCCGCTTCGCGCAGATGTTGATTTCCCAAGGCTTCAGTCAGTTGGGAAATCGAAAACCTTAACGCTTTGCTCGGGATCGTCCCCCAGTGCGTGCAGCCACCTCCGATGTGGTTATGTCTCTCGATGACAATGACTTCCTTGCCACCCTTGGTAAGTTGCATGGCTGCACCTTCACCGCCGGGGCCGGTTCCAATTACCAGTACATCCGTTGAGCGGGACACCATGATCAAGAGGTCCTTTCGGAGCAGAATCGAGCGAGGTCGTGACAAGGGTAATATACGGCGTTCCAGAGTCGGCACTGCTTCGGAACGGTTTGCCGCAGCGTCAGTGAAGTTGAACGCATTACCGAAGGTGAATGGCTAACGGCGAACGCAGACCAAGTTGAAAAGCGAGGTCGCAATCTGTATCGCTGCCCGGATCAACATCGGTCAACCGAGTCAGTAAAACGAACTTGGTTTTCCAGTTGAGTAAGATCTTCACCTTGGGTTTATCCTTACGAGTCCTCCTAAACGATACAATGTGTCGGGCCGTGGGGTAAGGCGTGCAATCAACAGGGAGAAGGAGTTGGAGAGATGCAAGATGTGGGTGGATCAAAGTCGGTTTGGGTCGGAAAGCTAACAAGGCGGGAGTTTCGTGAGAGACGTCTCCAAGGCGAGTTGAGCGTGTGCTTGATTCCGGTCGCTGCGACCGAACAGCACCTTGAGCATCTTGCAATGGAGCATGATTACCGAAGTTGTTTGTATGTCGCAGAGCAGATCGCGTTGCGATTAACCCCCCACGTCGCTGTGGCACCCCTGATGCATGTTGGAATCAGCGAACATCATATGAAACACCCGGGAACTTTGACCGCGTCGCCTGGCAGTTGGATTGGCGTGGTTTGGGACGGTGTGCGTTCGGCCGTTGAAGCAGGTTTCGATCATGTGATTGTTCTGAATGGCCATGGAGGAAATATTTCTCCGCTGGAGGGGGTCTGGTCTCAGTTTCTTCAGCGATATGAGGCAAATCTGTTCTTCAAGTCGTACTGGGAATTTGTTGATCCAGATTTTGCCAACGCGTGTTTGAAGACAGGGCGATTTCCCGGGCATGCTCAAGAGTTTGAAACGGCCATTGCCATGGCAATTTTCCCCGAAAATGTGCGAATGGAGGCCATATCCGATCAGTTGGATCAAGAGCCGCGGGTCGCCACGGCGGAAGCGGGGCAAAAAATCCTCGATCATCTACTCGAAAAAGGGGGCCAATTCGTCGACTCGGTGCGGAGGAATGAAATCAAGGCTGAAATCCCACCTTTTCATTAGTTTCTGAGGTGGGTTTACGGATTCTCCTCAAGTTGGGGCGAGGTGAGTCTTCAGGGTCACACTAGTCCAGACCGTTTTTAGAGGTTTGAGTGGCAATGTAGGTAGTTTATGCCGCGTTGCCAGCACCCATTTACGAACCCGAGAGGCCTTGTCCGATGAAGTGAGAGTGTCGCCAATTGCGGTCATGAGTCATCTCCGACCACCCGTTCTGCGTTCGACCATGGAGAGTCCGGCACTGATGCCAAGCACGCCCCTCAACGATCTCTGGAGAATGTCGCCCACCTTGTGGAGCGTAATCATTCTTTTGGTGACATCCTGGCTGTCAGGCGATGCTGCTGGGGCGGATCGTTTAACGCCCGAGGTGAAGGCCGTTCAGAAAACACGGCCCACCGTCGTCAATATTCGAGGGAAGAAAACGGTACGGGATGAAAGCCGCAATTTTGAAGCGGACTCCAGTCGTCAAGTCAACGGAATGGGAACGGGCGTCATTGTTGACCCGCGTGGTTACATCATCACGAATTTCCACGTCGTTGAGGGCGTTTCGAATATTCAAGTGACTTTGCCCGATCAGAGGTCATTTGATGCGGTTCTGGTGGCGCGAGACACCAAGACAGACATTGCACTGATCAAGATCGCGACCGGCTCGGACTTTCCGACGATTCAGATCGGCAATTCAAGTGATTTGATGTTGGCCGAGCGAGTCATCGCCATTGGCAACGCTTACGGTTACGAAAATTCGGTGTCGGTAGGTGTTATCAGCGAACTTCATCGAACTGTGCAAGTCAGTGATGATCAGGTTTACTACGATCTTATTCAGACTGACGCGGCGATTAACCCTGGGAATAGCGGTGGCCCTTTGCTCAATATCCACGGCGAGATGATTGGGTTGAATGTTGCGGTCCGCGTCGGGGCTCAGGGGATCGCATTCGCCATTCCCATCAACCAAGCGATGGATATCGTTGCTGGTTTGATCGCCCGTCGTACACATTCAGATACGATTCACGGCGTTACGGGGCACACGGATCGCAAGTCCGATGTCTGCCGGTTTATTGTGGACCGTGTCGTGGATGGCTCTCCCGCCGATTCTGCTGGAATCGTGGCAGGTGACGTGATCTCGATGGTCGGTGACATGTCGGTCGCGTCGCGGTTTGACTTTGAACGAGCCTTCTTGGACCGTGATTCGGGTCAGGAACTGGGGCTTGCATTGAACCGAGGGACCGAGGACTTGGATGTTAATCTGGTTCTGAAAACCACCTCCAGTTCAACCCGTATCGGCGATCCGGCGTGGACCGTTCTGGGAGTCAAATTATCGAACATTGAAAGTGAAGATTTGCGTCGCGTGACCAGTCGGTACAATGGGGGCATGCGAGTCCTTGAGGTTCGCGATGGAAGTCCTGCCGACCGTCGTGGGATCAAGAGTGGTGATGTTTTAGTTGGCATCCACATTTGGGAAACCACGTCCTTCAAAGATCTTCGTTACATTCTTAGCCGACCCGAGGTCACTGAGTCTGATCAGGGAGTCAGCTTCTTCATTCTTCGCGGGCGTGAGGAGTTCTTCGGGAATATCCGTCTCTCCTCAAATACGGAATTGACTTCGGCAACACGAGCCGAGTAAAGACCGCCATTGGGCGACTTCGCTTTCCCAGGGCCTCGGGGTTCGCTCAGAACCCGCGAGTGACTTTCTGGTAGGCTCCTGTTCCGAAAACTGTTGCACGCTTGCCCTATTGATGTGGTCCGGTGAAGATCTAGTGCTTGCCCTGTCCATGTGCCTTGCTGAATCTTGGACTCGATGCGAGCTATGGGGGGCGTGGGGCGGAGCTGGGTGAGTCCTCGAAACCAAGTCTTCCGTTCCTGCGAGAAAGTCTTGAGCTCCGATATCGGACGTTGATTGCGGCTCTTCGATCTTGTTCGTGCGCTGCTCACGGCACTCCCCAGGTACCAGCTGCCTGGCACCAGGCATTCGTCCCTTTTTAAACATGTAGATTGAGATCGAAACTGTGGAACGGCTCTTTTTGAAATGGTTGCAATCCCACATCGGAGTATCCGAAGAAGTTGTTCTGGGCCCCACTGACGATGCGGCTCTCGTCGATTTCGAATCGGGGGAGCATGCCGTTTTATCCACCGACATGTTGATGGATGGGGTCGACTTCGTCTGCAGCGACCATGACTTGGCGTTGGTCGGTCGAAAGTGCATGGCGGTGAATCTTAGTGACATTGCCGCGATGGGAGCAAAGCCGAAGTACGCGCTGGTGTCCTTGTCAATTCCTTACAGTTGGTCGGCGGCAGATACCCAGAAACTGATGGAAGGCATCTTGGGCATCGCTCGAAATTACGGGGCCCACGTCGTCGGGGGAGATACCAATCGCTGGAGGCATCCATTGGCCGTCAGTATCACGGCCATTGGGACCGTGCCCGTTGGAGAGGCTTGGTGTCGGCAGGGCGCGCGCGCTGGGGATCGCCTCGTCGTGACGGGGCCTTGCGGTGGCAGTATCCTCGGGAAGCACCTCGAGTTCTCTCCAAGGATTCCGGAGGCTGACTGGCTGAGCCAAAAAACGGGAGTGCATGCGGCAATTGATGTGAGTGACGGGCTTGCGTGGGACACCTTCCAGCTCGCCAGAGCGAGTGACGTTGGGGTCGTTTTGAATCAAGAGGATATCCCCATCACATCTGCAGCAAGGGACCTTGCTCGTGAATCGAAAAAGACGCCCTTGCACCACGCACTGAATGATGGTGAAGATTTTGAAATCGTCATGGCCATCAACCCACAATCGTTTCTATCGATTTCTCGCGACTGGCCTTTTGAGCAACCTCTCATAGACTTCGGCGAGGTGGTGGAGAATCCTGGTTTTTGGATAAGGCAAACCGACGGTTCACTCGTGAATTGTGATCCAGGTGGTTACGAGCATTGACGCGACCGTGCGTCGACGGCTAACGGTATGTACTGCAAGGCGGAATGAAGGGGCGGCAGGATTTACAATGTCCAAACAAGACACCTGGTTGACGACAACGGCGACGCCAGAAGAAACCGAAAGACTTGCCTGCGTCGTTGCGTGCAGTCTGCGTTTGCCCCTCGTTCTGGGATTATCCGGCACACTCGGAGCGGGTAAGACCTGTTTCGTGCGAGGCCTGGCAAAAGCCTGGGGCGGAACAGGCGAAGAGGTGACCAGTCCGACATTTACCCTCTGGCAGACTTATGAAACCTCTCCCGCGATTCACCATCTTGATGTTTACCGACTCTTGTCCGAGGATGAGTTTTTGGAACTTGGTGTCGAAGACTGCATGGATGGCCCCGATCTCATTGTCGTTGAGTGGGCCGACAAGTACGCGTCCGTCTTTCCCGACGACACACTTTGGGTTGATGTTCAAATCGAAGAGAGCGGAGAGAGGGTCTGGCGGTTCCGTGGAGGCGGGGAAAACGGCCGAATGTCAGTGATGGCATTGCGGCCGGACTGAAGAATACTAGGCAATGAGCCNGGCTACCGGAAAGGTCTTTGCTGGAAAGTCATTCTTCACTGGGGAAGTGGTTACTGACGACATCCAAAAACTCGGTACGGGTTTCAACGTGGGCAACGTGCGTGCGGAATGCCCGGGCTCCTCTACGCCCCTGAGCGTAGCAGCATGCGTATTTCCGCATCAACGCGGTTCCTTTTTTCTCGCCGAATCGGTCACACACGAGCGTGTAGTGATGCAACATGCAGTCTCTTTGTTCGAGGAGTGTCGGCTCTGCCGGGACNGGATCGCCACGAAGCGCTGCGGCAGCTTGTGCGAAAAGCCAAGGTTTTCCCAGCGAGGCTCGTGCAATCATCACTCCATCGACGTCATAACGGCGGAACGCCTCCACAACTTTGTCTGCGGAATCCAGATCACCGTTTCCGATCAAAGGAATCTTTTTGAGGAAGGGTCTGATTTCACTGATTCGGTCCCAGTCTGCGGAGCCGCGAAAGAAGTCTTGGGCCGTTCGGCCGTGGACCGTGAGTGCTGAAGCGCCGGCTCCTTCAACGGTCTGGGCAACGTCGATCGCGTTGATGTTGTCTCGGGTGCAGCCAAGACGAATTTTTGCGGTCACAGGGGTGGGCGCGCAGGCTTCGACAACCCTCTCAATGATCTGTCCCATGCGTTCAGGGAATTTCAACAGGTAAGAACCACTATGAGCCCGTTCGGTGACCTGTTTGACTGGGCAACCAAAATTGATGTCGACGATACTGACCTCGTATTCCTCAACGAGCCGCCGCCCGACCTTTGCAAGAACATCCGGCTGATTGTCCCAGATTTGAACGGCCAATGGTCTCGGCTCATCCTTGATGCCCCAAAGGCGATCTGGGTGTTCCGCTTCGTTTTCGTCCAGCCAAACAAATCCCCTTGCATTGATCATCTCCGTGGCTTGGAGGCCCGCTCCACCAAATTCTCGTACCACCTGTCGGAACGCAAAATTAGTGAAACCCGCCATCGGTGCCTGAAGGATGGGGGGATCCACGGTGATCGGGCCGATATGCAAGGGCTGGACATTGGGGAGTGGAGGGGAAGAAACCGGGCTGGACATGAGCAGACGAACCTTGTCACCAAGTGCAGAAGCGATCTGACGCAGTCGTTAAGTTTCATTAGTGTTGGCTGCGGGTCAAGGCCCGGGACTGGATCGAACTGACGGTTGGCGAATTGGAAAGCCGATATCGATCTCAGGCAAACTTAAACGCATCAGAGTCAACGCGGAACGATCGAACGCCACTTTGAGTTAGATCGTGTCGCTTCGCGTGTCGGAGGCAGGTTTGATTCAAAATTGGTTTGATGGAGATCGCGATTCCCGGCCGCGAGACTCGTTCGCTTCGATTTGATCAGCATGGGGACCACAAGTTGTGCAGGAAGGCCCTGGGGAGCGACGGTCAGAGCGTAGACCGAAATCTTATGGTTGTAGAGCTGGATCGATTCCAGCAGAGCCTCGCCCTCTCGTTGTTGAGTCCCCCAAAGTCTAAGTAGATCGGATAGTTTTGTCATGCCTGCTTGGTAGGCCTCGACCCCGGATTGAGTCTGGAGACCTATCGCGGCAATGGTTTCAGCACGACTTTCCATGAGCTCCAGCATCATCGGAAGCGTGTGATGGATACGGGTTAACTCCATCGGCATTTCACGAGTCTGCGCGTATTTTTCAAAGTTGGTGCGGTAGCGACCGACATATGGGGAGTCGGTCGGCATCTGTTGAATCGTGCCTCGGCCCATGCTCTCAATCAGGTCGAACTGGGCGTTCTGCAGTTGCAGTCTCTTCTCTGCGACACTAGACCGGGCTAATGAAGATGCCGCGGAAAGCTCAAGCTGGTCAGAAGACGTGACCGCCGTCAATGAGCCGAGCTTTTCCCGGTAAAGAATCGCCTGTGTCAACTTCAGATTGGCGATGGCTACTCGCCAATATCTCTGAATGATCAACTTCCGTTGAGTCGTATTCAGGCTTCCTGACAAAGCTTCAACAAGAGAGAGGGGAGTGCCTTGGACCTGCATCGAAGCGGACAGTTGTTGGGTGTTTTCTAAGAAGGATTTGGCCAGCTGAGTCCCCGTTCGGTTCGGCGCGAGAGAAATGTCTGTATTTCGCGAGCGTTCCACCGCACTGTTTTCAACCACTACGGTTTGCCCATGTGATTGCTGTGGAATGGGGGTCGCTTCCGTGGTCGAGGGCGGTGCTGTTGCGCGGATCGGGTTGGGTGAGACCACTCCCAATCCGCTCTGCGGAGGAGGCGTGGGAGCTGTTTGAGGAGAGGTTTCAGGGATGGATGAAGGTGGTGCAAACAAAGGGGCTTGACCACCAAGTTGTCTTTCGGTCTCCAGTGAGGCTGCGGGAATGATGGGAGAGCGGTCGTTGGAACCCTCGATCACGCGGTTTGGCAGGTTGGGTTGCGATTCAGTAGCGGGTTGGGATTGACTCGTGATTGGCTGAGATCGGAGTAACCCGCGGGGAGCGGATCGTGTGGTATCGGCGGCGCCAAACGGGAGTGCAGGTGGGCGTTCTGTGGGCGCAGTGTTTGTCGCTGGGGTTATGGCGTTGTTTGCAGAAGGTGTCGTTGCAGGTGCCGAATCTTTTGGGGGGCCGAGCAATGTTGCCGGCAATGAAGGCATCGTTGTAGGACTCTCGCCGACTTCACGTGGCAACTCTGTTGATTCCCCGTCCGGGGCAGGGCTGATCACTGGTGTTCCTGGGGTTCCCGGAATCTTAGGCAGGCTCGCTGGAGGGGAGGTCGTTGGAATTCGAGTTGGTTTGAAACCGCCACCGCTTGCGGGGGTGGAAGGCAGACCGGAAGCAGCGGGAGTTGACAAATTTGCTGACGAAGGCGTGGTTTCATCAGCAAACAGGCCTATGCAAATTGCCAAGGCAAATGTGAGGTTGGGCATCCTTGCTTCCTTGTTAAACAGTGGTGGCGGCCATGCTCGGTCAAATCGCCAAGTCCCTAACGTCTCCAGAATTGCAGTTTTCGTCAACGTGAATTTAGACCTGTCTTACGGATACGCTTCGGCTAAGATCATGGTCAGAAGCAAATGCTAGCAATTTGACTATCGAGGGAGAGTTTGAAGATGGTTGGGCAACGAAAAACGTTGAAGGACTCTGGACGAACGTCGGCGATCCTCGTTTGGGCGGTCGGAGTTCTTGCGACCGATTCTGCTGCATGGTCTCAGGAACCTCGTAAGACCGTCGTCGTGACCCAAAAAGCCAGAGAAGTCCACGACGCAAGTTTCGTTTTTGATGGTCACAACGATCTGCCTTGGGCCATGAGAACCCGCGCCTCTTCGTCGTTTGAGAAGCTCGATATCAGTCGGCCACAGCCTGAAATTCACACGGACATTGCCCGTTTAAGGAAAGGCAATGTTGGAGCTCAGTTCTGGAGTGTCTACGTTCCTGCAAGTACCCGGCAAAAAGGGACAGCGCTTTCGGATACCGTTGAACAAATCGAGTTGGTTCACGCGATGGTCCAACGTTATCCCGATGTCTTTGGCTTTGCCCGCAACTACGAGGACATTGTGCGATTACGTTCTGAAGGCAAAATCGCGTCTTTGATCGGTGTCGAGGGTGGGCACTCGATTGAAAATTCCATTGCGAACCTGCGTCGCCTGTTTGATTTCGGCGCGCGTTACATGACGTTGACCCATTCCGACACACTCGACTGGGCAGACTCCGCCACCGACGATCCAAAAAGCGATGGATTGAGTGCGTTTGGCGAAGAGATTGTCCGTGAAATGAATCGTCTCGGCATGCTCGTCGACTTGTCCCACGTCTCCCCAGAGACCATGGTCGACGCACTACGTGTTTCCGAGGCTCCTGTCATTTTTTCGCACTCCTCTGCGCGGGCCGTCGCTGACCATCCGAGGAACGTGCCTGATGATGTTCTGCAATTGGTCACAGAAAATGGTGGCGTCGTGATGGTAAATTTTTTTTCCGGATTTGTGCATCCGGAGTCCGCGTTGCGAATGGCCAAAATGTTCGATGTCGGGAGGGAATTGAGGGCCAAATATCCGGATGACGAACAATATGACGAGGCCATGGCACGCTGGCGGGCGGAGAATCCAATCGAGCCCGGTTCAATCCATGACTTGGTGGACCACATCGCGCATCTTGTAAAAGTTGCGGGGGTCGACCATGTAGGAATCGGCTCAGACTATGACGGGGTAAGCAAATTGCCTACACAGCTTGAAGATGTTTCGACTTACCCGGTCATCACGCAGGCCCTTCTCGATCGCGGGTTTGCCGAGGAGGATATTCACAAAATCATGAGCGGCAATATCATGCGGGCGTACCGCGAGGCGGAGAAGGTCTCCGAACGACTAAGAAATCGAGATTAAAGGCCGGCTTCTGCTACTCGCGTTTCTCGAATCGATGAACGAGGAATGCGGCTTCGAGATTGCCGTAAACGGGGACTTGAGACTTGATTCGGTTGCTGAGCCCTTTCGGCGCAGGCGGCGTTCCTGCGGCCCGGTGGACAAGTTTGACCGACCCACCTTGGCTTTTCACCTTGTTCCTCAGGGCGTCCAGGTCACCCAGAAGTTGCTCCGAGTAGTGGTTGCTCTCCACAACGACGCGATTGACGCTGTGAGATTCCAGAGCGCCGGTCAATTGTTCCACCACCGAAGCTTCGGCGGTGTTTTTAGCGTTGGTATCACTTAGACGAACAATTAAACAGGACGGGCCACGCTCAATTTTTATCGAAGGAGATTTCAGGGAATCCATTCGGCAACTCCAGATAGAATCACGGATTAAAAGAAGCAGCCTTCAGAAAGCGACCGCCGGCGAACTTCGCGTTGGATCGTTCGTCAGACGGCACGCTCCGGCGATCCCGAAACGCACACGCTTGCCACCTAATCGCATCAAGTGACCAACGCTGTCTCAATTCCAAAGGTCATCACGAGGTTCACATCCATTTCCCTCGTCGGCTCATTCTTTTCCGTGATGAGTGTTGAGGTCAAGGGTTGTTACACCAAACCTCACCCCATGCCTACTAGCATTCCAAGGTCGCATCGCGGACGATGTCCGCTTGTATATGGCTCGCAAGATGTGGCATTGAGGCCTCGAATCGGTGGTTTCTTTGACCTTGGAGCAATGATGTGTGGGCCTTTGAGGCTCAGCTATGAGCGTCACAACCTATTCTGAGATCAGTGAAGGAGCGATCAATGCAGCGGCAAGAAACTGGGGTCACTTTCAAAGGAAGCCCGATGACACTTCTCGGAGAATCACTGAAGGTTGGTCAGCACGCTCCCGAATTCAATCTCCATTACTACGAGGGCGGTTTGAAATCGCTGACGTTGGACGATCTGAAAGGTAAACCCTCGTTGGT
The DNA here is from genome assembly GCA_022448315.1 of Pirellulaceae bacterium. Classification (GTDB taxonomy): domain Bacteria; phylum Planctomycetota; class Planctomycetia; order Pirellulales; family Pirellulaceae. Next base: position 61,754 of record JAKVCA010000016.1, read on the forward strand.
AAGCGTAGTCCCTTCACTGGATACCAAGGTTTGTGCGATCCAGACTCAAAGATTTCAGCAGGATTTGGCAGATTTGGGCGGTCAGATTAACGCTTTGACCGTAAGCCTCGATCTCCCATTTGCCCAAGGTCGATTTTGTGGTGAAAACGAGATCACCATGTCCACTGCAAGCGATTATCAGGATCGATCACTCGGTTTGCATTGGGGCCTTTTGATTGACGAACTCAAGCTTCTGGCTCGCGCCGTGGTGGTACTCGACTCGGATGGAAAAGTGGTTCATGTCGAGGTGGTTCCCGAGGTGGCGTCGGAGCCCGACTACGATGCCGCGCTAACGGCACTCAAAAGTCAGCTTGCCTAGTCGCATTCACCCCAGTTTGGGCCGCTTTTGGTATCGACTTTCAGTGGAACGGCCAGTTCGTAGACCTCGGACATGGCTTTGATCACCTCATCGCGGAGTTCGTTTGCGTCCTCGCGATGCACCTCGAAGAGGAGTTCGTCGTGGATCTGGAGTAGGAGTCGTGCCCGAAACGGCTTTTGCTCCAACATGTCGTAGACCTTGAGCATGGCAAGCTTGATCAAGTCGGCTGCCGAGCCTTGAATGACTGTGTTGATGGCGATTCTCTCCGAGCCATTGCGTGAAGCTCCTCGCTTGGCTCGAGGGCGAACCCCGTCGATCGGTCGATGTCGTCCCAGGATGGTTTTGATTTTGCCGTGAGCGACAGCATCATCAAGGGTCTGCTCCATGAAATCTTGAACACTCGGGTAGCGCGCAAAATAAGTCTCGATGAACTCCGCAGCTTCTTCCTGAGGAATGCCAAGCGACTTGGAGAGTCCAAAAGCGCCTTGCCCGTAAATGATGCCAAAATTGATCGCCTTCGCTTTGCGACGCATTTCGCTGGTAACCGCCGGCAATTCAACCCCTGCCACTTCAGCCGCGACTTTGGCGTGAATGTCAGTATCATTGTGGAAAGCTTCGATCAGCTGTTGATCTTGAGAGAAGTGAGCGAGGACTCGCAATTCGATCTGAGAATAGTCCGCCGCCAAAAGTAACCAGTCGGGTTCGCCGGGTATGAAAGCCCTTCTTATCGCTCTTCCGGTTTCGGTTCTGACGGGGATGTTCTGCAGATTCGGATCTTTCGAACTTAAGCGACCGGTCGCGGCAACGTCCTGCATGAATGAAGTATGAATGCGTCCCGTCACGGGGTGGATAAGTTCCGGGAGTGCATCGACGTAGGTGTTTCGAAGTTTCGTGTCCTGTCGGTATTCGATCAGCCGTTTTGGCAAGTCATGAAGATTGGCCAATTCGGTGAGCACTTCCACATCGGTGCTCGGCCCCGTCTTCGTCTTCTTGATGACAGGCAGTTGCAGCTCCTCAAAAAGAACTTTGGAGAGTTGGATTCGGGAATCGATATTGAACTCACGACCCGCCAGTTCGTAGATGTTGTCAACATGGTCTTCGATACGATCGGTCAGTTCCTGCCTCAAGGTATCGAGGACCTGCTGGTTCACGCAGATGCCATTGAATTCCATTTCGGCCAAAACGCGTATCAGCGGCATCTCCACATTGGTGAAAAGTTCGTAAAGACCTTGCTGTTTCAGTTTCTCTTCGAAAATCTCTCGTAGGCGGCAGGGAATGTCAGCGTCTTCTGCTGCGTAGGGCGTGACCAGTTCAACAGCAACTTCGTCCATGCGTTTTTGTGACTTGCCCGTACCGATCAGCTCTTTGATTTTGATCGTTTCATGTTGGAAGTATCGAAGCGCGATGTCGTCGATGCTGTGGTTGCGTTGCCCCGAATCGAGTAGATAGTCCGCCACCATCGTGTCAAAGAGCTGTCCTTTGACTTCGAGCCCAGCACCTCGCAGGACAACCATGTCATATTTTAAATTCTGCCCGATTTTCTCGTATTCGTCGGAGCTTAGTAGCGATTGGACTCGCTCAAGCACATCGTTGGCGTTCAAGCAGGGGTCGCCGACGGGCGCCTTGACTGGAATGTAGTAGGCCCTACCTTCGTTCCAGCAAAGCGATATGCCAACGAGGTCCGCATGTCTTGGGGAGGTGGAGGTCGTCTCGGTGTCGAAAACAACCCTTTTGATTGCCTTCGCGGAACGCAGGACGTCGTCGAGAGCGTCCAGATCTGAAATCAGTTCATAATCGGCTTCCCACTCCGGGGGTGGGTTCGCGACGGAGCTTGGACCGAGACCCGATAAATGTGCTAGACGTTCGGGAAGACTGCGAAAGCCAAGTTCTTTGCATTGGACCAGAGCAGCTTCAACGTTGTAATAGTCGGTCCGACCCTGTTGCCAATCAATCTCGATGGGAACCTCAGGATCGAGTCTCACCAGTTGGCGACTTAATGCGGCGGCGGCCTGTCCGTTCTCAAGATTTTCTTTGCGTTTCTTACCGGAAACCTCGTCAAGATTACTGAAAACCCCTTCGAGCGTTTCAAATCTCTGGATCAGGTCCGCTGCGATTTTGGGACCGATCAGTGGAACTCCCGGCACATTGTCAACCGGATCTCCAACCAGTGCCTGGAAATCGACGACCTGATCTGGACGAATGCCCCAGTCACCTTCGAGGTCTTTTTCGTCGTAGATCCGAGCTTTCCTGATGTTGTAAAGTTTGACCGAAGGTGAGATCAGCTGGCGGCAATCTTTGTCATTGGTGACAAGGTAACACGTCCCACCGAGGTCAGATGTCAATTTCGCCATCGTGGCGAGAATGTCATCGGCCTCAAAACCATCAAGGTCCAAAATCGGCATCTCAAGTGTACCGAGGAGTTCTCGAATCTTGGAAATCTGACCGCGTAGGTCGACTGGCATCTCGTCGCGATTGGCCTTGTAAGTGTCGGTAAGCTTGTGTCTGAATGTTGGGCCAGGCAAATCGAAGGCGCAAAACAGATAGTCGGGCTGGCAGCGTTCCAGAAGATCGAGAAGATCACGAGTGAAGCCATGGACTGCTCCAACCGGTTCACCTCTAGGAGACGTCATGTTCGCCCCCGATAGCGCATGAAAAACTTGATAGATCAAGGCATGGGCGTCAACAACGTAGACCGTCTTTCCCCGCAAGTCCGTCACCGTCTCGGTGCACCGTTCAAGAGTTGTTTCCACGTTCGTCTGCGAGGCTTCGGGAGACGGTGAGGTAGTCAAATCCGCAGCAAATAATTCCGTCTGGATTTTTTCGTTCATAAGTTGAGTGGACCTGTTCTCTGCCGGACTTAGGTCAATTCTTGATGGAGGCGTCACCACGGCGGGGGCCAAAAGGATCTTGCCATTTATGGTTTGACGTTCGGGTAGGAAAAACCTTCATTAACATATCGCAGATTGAATAGACCGGCACACCCGACCGGAGAAAACCCTCTCTGAGGTGAAGAAGAGCAAAGCGTTTTTATGAGTTTTTCGAAATGCCTGTTCGGGAGCACGGCAGAGGAACCTTGGTTTTTATTTCTTTGTTCTTTAAACTGGTCACTCAGGAGGTCGCCGCAGGTTGCATTGTTCGAGTGGACGAGGTTGACTTTCCAAAGCAAAGTCTCGGGCACCGCTTGTCCGTTCGATGCGCCACCGATTCAAGACGGACAACAACCATGTCAAAGCAAGCCGCTGCCATATTTTGGATTTCTTTTCTCAGTGGTATAGCAGGATTGGCGGTGGCTTACAGTCTCTGGGTGGAGCCAGAATCAACATCCCTGGAAGTCGCAACGGATTCAGGAGTTGCCCAAGATGATGTGCCTGTCAGTGAAGGAGGGCAGGGGGCGTTTGCCGATGAATCCACCGGTAGCGATGACTTTGCCGTGTTTGGCTTTATGATGAGCAGCGATTGGTTGGATCCTCAGTTGGGATTGGGTATGGCCCTGTTGGGATTGGTTGCATTTTGGACCGCGTGGCATGGCGCGGCGGTCTCTATGGCAGCTGGAACCGCAGCAACAGACGCATTTTACGGTCTGATTTCTGCAACCTTCCTCTGGGGTGCCTTTGCGATTCCTATTCCCGCGATGTTCTGGTTTTTGTTGCAGCCAATGCCCGCGAATCTCGAGGAGTTGGCTGCTTATTCTGCGGTCGCAGCGGTCGGCGGATGGCAGTTGGGGTTCTGGTTAGCACGTCCTTGGGCGGCGAAAAACGTTTCTTTAGACGCCCAGTAGGTGATCTTTTGCAACATTGGTGACTTAGGGGAGGCTATGTGAGGGGCTTTTTTTGTTGTAAGTCCTACAGCCCGACCCGGATCGCAAAAGATCTTGAACTTTGGATATTCTTGCAAAAAGCAATGTTTGACACTGTTTCGGGCCCTATTTAAAATCATTCTATGGCCACGACGTTGTGTGACTGACTGGTCTACCGCAAAACCCTATCTGGCCCTCTTTTCTGGCCTCCCCCGCTTCGATTCGTCTCGCTGCTTTTTACCCATGACATCCAGTTTTGCTGCCCGGTAATGCTTGGTGTCGTCAAAGGAGAACCTGTATGGCCTCTCGTCAGAATCAAGGTCTGCAAATCGCGCTGATCTTCTTTGTCGTTTCCACGATCCTCTTATGTGTCGTGGTTTACTTCACCTCCACTAGTGCCATTGAAAATGGTGACAAGGTCGTCAAGAAGGAGGAAGAATTGCGTGATGTGAAGAAACAACGCGATTCCTACAGTACACTTTCCAATCTGCTGATGGCTTGGATTGGAGAGGGCGAATGGAGTGAAGAACAATGGAACACGGAATATGAAAATCTTGTGGGCGATTCCGATGCTGCTGTGAGCGACATTGTTACAAAGGCTCAGCAGTACAAGACCTACTACGACGAGGACATGTTCAACTTCTCTGCGGATTACACAGATCCGAAGGGATGGCGGACTCTCCCTGGATACCTGCTGACCACGATTAAGTCGAAAAACTCGTTGATCTCGAACGTTAATAGTCAGTTGGCCGAACTTCGTGCCAGCTTCGACGCTCGCATTGCGGCTGCGGTGAAGCAGGTTGAAGAGGCCGAGAAATCTCGTGATGTCGCTCTTCAAGAGAAGGCGGAAGCCGATCGGCAGCATCAGGCAACCGAAGCTAACATTCGTAGCGAGCAAGAGGCAACGCTGGCAAGCCTGAACACAGCACGACAACAGCAACAAGCTGACTACACCACGTTGACCGATGAAGTTAACGTGCGGGATGACAGGATCGTGCGACTCGACGAAAACGTTTCCCGACTGGCTGCAAAAGTCGACGAATATGAAGAAGAGGAATTCGAATTCGCCGATGGCAAGATCACAAGAATCAATCCAACTCTGGGATTGGTTTGGATTAACCTTGGCACAGCAGATAATCTTCCTCGAAATGCCGTCTTTGGTGTCTACGGCCAAGACGACAGCACCTTCAATCGAGATGGTGTGAAGGGCAAGATTCGGATCAAGCGAATTCTGGATGGCCACAGTGCAGAAGCAGAAATCGTCGACTCTTCAATCGAGAATACTCTTCTCGTCGGTGACAATATCTTCACTTCGACTTGGAAGCCGGGTCGTACGATGAAGTACGCGATCTCCGGGCGAGTGGACTTCGACGGTGATGGCATCGCGACTGCTCTGGATTTAAAACGACTCATTTCATTAATCGAAGACAACGCGGGTCAGGTCGTTGCCAGCGTTAACCCAGAAACGGGTGAACTTGAAGGAGAAGTGGATGCTCTGACGAACTTCCTCGTCATCGGCGACGCAGATCCGGAAGACGCTTCGGTCTTGAAGGCGATCGCTGACAGCAGCGGTGAAATGAAGAAGGCTGCTGATGAAGCCGGGGTTCAAGCAATGTTCGCTTCCGAGTTGATGGACAGCTTCGGCTACCGTGATGATTCGACCATCGAGCGTCTTGGAGCCGGCACCTCGAGCGAATTTGTTCCTCGACGACCTCCAGCCCGACCCGGGAATGATGGTGCTTTCTAAATCGTCATTGGATCAACATGAATAAGTGAAAGGCCCGATTCGTCGGGCCTTTTTTTGTGTCGCAATCCAAAGCGAGAGCTACTGCTCGATGCGGCGAGCGAACAAACGGTCCCGGATCTTTTGAATCTTCCGGCAGGTTTCGCCAGAAAAAAGAGGGTTGGGTTGCTGAATGTCAAAGCACTCGGGCTGAACGAAGATCACCGTTGGATTCTCAAATTGAAGCATTTTAACGAGTCGCTTCAGCAATTTGACCTCCGGTCGCTGGAGTCCGTGGATTCTGCAAAGTTCTTTAAAGAGTCTCCAGCGTTGGACCGTCAACCGCTTTTCCTGCCGAGTCCTCCATCGACGGATCCACCAACAGCAACAAGAGAAGAGGCATAGACTGACGCGCCCAACGCCACGCTTGCGGTAAAGAGGCTGGTTATGGAACTGGCGTTGTTCGATTGGGAGCTGGCGTAGACGAGAAATGAAACCGCGGCGTCGTGGGCAAGGCAAAGATTGGTAATCTGATTTATGGACTTATCTCGTTGCTCTGCGTTTGAACTTCTGTTTGACAACCTTGGGCGAGATAGCAATAGGATCATCAAAGTCGGGATGCTCCAATTGCTGTGCAAGTAAATCCGTAAGTCGGATAAGGACTCGCTCCGCGGAGGCTGTCCCGCCTTCGATTTTGGTTTCAACGATCTTGACGAGATCGGGAATGATGGAAAATGCATGCTGGGAAATACCAGCGTGTAGATATTCGCTTAAAGCGTTTCGTTATTCTTGCGCAGGCATGTTCGTATGGCCGGCAGGAACTGGAGAATGTGGTGCCCGACAAAGTCCCGTTCAGGCGGGGCGAACGGATGCCGGCGGGCGAGGATTTCGGCCTGAAGAGCAACGGGAGTACCCTGAGTCATGGCCGTAAAGCCTTCGGCGCGAATATAGTGCTGAGGGCTGTCTAATGTCTGAAGCCACAGTTCGATGGCCGCATCGTTAGAAGCCCTACGCAGTCCTGAAAATATGGCAGAGAGCCCGTTCATTCCGCACCCATAAGATTCAAAGTGTGACTCACTTCAACCTTATGTTGCCGAGCAAAGTCGGCTTGGCTTCATTCAGTGCCGGAACGTTATTTTTCCTTGCGGATGGCCGCCGGGATGCTGAATAAGCACTACCCGCGGTGCAAACTGGCGGAGATCAGTCTTCGTGACTGATCAACTGGCTGAGCAGGTCTTTGACCTTTCCCGGGTTGGCATTGGGATTGAGTTTGCGAGCGGCGCCAATCATCGCGCCCAAAGCCTGTTTTTTTCCTGCCTTGAAGTCGGAAACTGCGGAAGGGTGCTCTCCGATCAACTGCTTGCACAGATCGAGCAGATCGTCCGAGCCCACGCTGGCGATCCCCAAGGCTTTCATGCCTTCTTCCGGAGTCCCTGGATGATCCAGTAGCCACTGATAGACATCTCGGCCCCGGCTGTTATCAAGTTCACCTGCTTCAATCAGTTGGAGGAGCTTCGCAAGGTCATCGGCCTTGATGGAGAAGTCGGCCAGTGAATATTCCATATCGTTCAGCGTTCTCATGACATCCTGCTGAATCCAGTTTGAGGCACGCTTAGCATCCTTCAGATTGCTGGCAACGGCTTCGAAATAAGCCACCATATCGGGCCCCTGATTCACGATGACGTCTGCGTCGTATTGGCTGAGTCCGAACTCCGTCTTCAAACGCTCGCGTAATGCCGCCGGTAATGCCCCCAAGTCGGACTTCAATTCCGTAACCCAAGATTCTGGCAGCATGATCGGGACCAGATCCGGATCAGGGAAGTATCGATAGTCACTCGATTCCTCTTTTTCGCGTTGGACTTTGGTGACCTGTAAGTTGTCGTCCCAGCCCCGGGTCTGTTTCGGGGCTTCACCGATTCGCTGGCCTGTATCTTCAAACACCTCGCGTTGCCTCTGCGCTTCATAGACAAGGGCCCGCTCCACGGCGCGAAAGCTGTTTAGGTTTTTAATTTCAACGATCGGAGTTGCAACAAGTTCATCACCCCTCTGAAGGTGCAGGTTGACATTTGCGTCGACTCGGAGGCTACCCTCCTGCATGTTGCAATCGGAGACTTGAAGATAGGTGAGGAGCAGTTTGAGTTCAGTCAAGTATTGCTTCGCTTCTTCAGCCGAGCGAATGTCTGGTTCACTCACAATTTCCAGCAGCGGTGTTCCCGTGCGATTAAGGTCAATTCGGGAATCTGCGGAGCCGGACGATTCATCGTGCATGCTTTTTCCGGCGTCTTCCTCCAGATGCGCCCGCGTGATTCGAATCGTTCTCGGCGAAGAGGTTTCGTCTCCGGGCAGTTTGAGTTCCCCGCCCTGGCAGATCGGCTGGTCAAACTGACTGATCTGGTAGCCTTTCGGGAGGTCTGGGTAGAAGTAGTTTTTTCGATCCCATTTGGTCGTTGGCGGAATGGTGCTGTTCAAGGCGAGTCCCGTCCGGATCGCCAATCGAATCGCTTCACGATTGAGCACGGGAAGTGTCCCCGGGTGACCCAAGCATACGGGGCACGTCTGGGTATTGGGCGCGGCGCCAAAAGTGGTTGAGCACCCACAGAACAGCTTGGTAAGCGTCTTGAGCTGGACATGGACTTCGAGTCCAACAACGAGTTGATAATCTACTGAACTCATGAAAAACTCGGACGTTTCTTATGCCATTCGGTATGGCTCTGGAATTGATGTACCACTTGGAGTAACCGGCCTTCCTCAAACGCGGGACCCCAGAGTTGGGCGCTGATGGGAAGGCCTTCCCCGGTCTGGCCGCAGGGAAATGCCACCGCCGGTACGCCGGCCAGGTTGGCCAGCACCGTATAGATATCCTCCAAATACATCGATAGCGGATCGGTCGACTTTTCACCCGCGCGAAAAGCGGCAGAGGGTGTGGTGGGGCCCAACAACAAGTCGACTTTTTGAAAGGCTGACTCGAAGTCATCCCGAATCAGGCGACGTACTTTCAAAGCGTTGAGGTAGTAGGCGTCGTAGTAGCCTGAACTGAGAGCGTAGGTGCCGAGCATGATGCGGCGTTTTACTTCATTCCCCAAGGCCTCGGAACGAGATCTTTCGTACATGGCCTCGAGGTTTTCCGCGGCATCTTCATTGGAAGTTCGGTACCCATAATGGGCTGCGTCGTATCGGGCCAGATTACTTGAAGCCTCGGAAGATGCCACAACATAGTAGGTGGCGATACCATAACGAGAGTGAGGAAGCCTCACCGGTTCTGGGATCGCTCCTGCGTCCTCCAGCCACTGAATGAGGGTTTGAATCGCTTGCGAAATCTCATGGTTTAACCCCTCCTCAAAATGATCTTCGATGATGCCAATCCGCAAGCCTTTGAGGGGCTGGTTGAGCGTGTCTGAGTAAGAGGGAACCTCACGCGGCGCGGAAGTTGAGTCGGCGGGATCGTGTCCCGCGATGGTTTCTAGCAACAAAGCCGTATCCTCGGCCGTCCATGCAAGGGGGCCGATCTGATCAAGGCTGCTTGCAAAGGCAATCAATCCGCGTCGACTCACGCGTCCATAGGTCGGTTTCAGCCCGACGACCCCACAGAACGCAGCCGGTTGCCGGATTGAGCCTCCGGTATCCGTACCCAATGAGAGCAACGCCATGTCGGCAGCAACGCATGCGGCAGCTCCCCCGCTGGAACCCCCGGCGACTCTCTCCAGATCCCATGGATTGTGCGTTCGGCCAAAGGCGGAGTGTTCGGTCGAACTTCCCATAGCGAATTCGTCCAGATTGGTTTTCCCAATCAGGATCGCGTCGGCCGCCTGGAGTTTTTCGACCACGGTCGCATCATACGGGGGCCGATAGGTTTCGAGCATTTTAGAGCCGCAGGTCGTCGTCCATTCCTGAGTACAGATCAGGTCTTTTACCGCTACGGGGATACCGGCAAGTCGACCCAAGCTTTCGCCCGCCTCGCGTTTTTCATCCACTTTTCGCGCGTCGGCCAAGGCACGGTCAGCGTCCACCGAGAGGAACGCATGGACCTTGGATTCATTCGCGTTGATTCGGTCCAGAAAAAGTTGCGTGGTTTCGACGGCAGTCCATTTGCCCTCTTTAAATCCACGAGTCAATTCGACGGCGGAATCAGTCATTGGTTTCATGCCTCTTTGACAACGACGTCGATTGGACACCGTTCTGCAAGTCACAAGTTTCTTAGACCTTCGATACTCCTCGACTCAGCTCGCCTTAACCCAGAACTGGCGGCACCAGGAAAGTCTCCCCATCTTCTTTGGGGGCGTTTGAAAGTGCGGATTCTCGCGGGAGGCTGGAGATCACGATGTCATCTCTGAGGGCATCGGTGACGTCCAAAACGTGGTCGAGAGGAGCAACGTTTGTCGTGTCGACCGATGAGAGTTGATCGACATAGCCAACAATCTGAGAGAGTTCGTCAACAAGACGCTTGACCTCTTCTTCGGTCAATTGCAGTTTCGCAAGCTTCGCCACCTTAAGAACGTCTTTCGATTCGATCCCAGTCGTCATGTGTCACTATCCTTGACAATGAATAAAAAAACCAAGGATCTTCGCAATCCTTGGTTTTCTATCTGTGTCGGCGGCTCATTCAAATCGCAATGAGTGGTTTCATTGACTCGGCTATCCGGGTAACCGGAACGGAACTTGTCGTATTGCTTTGTCGACCACGCCGCCGCGGAGGCACTTTGCGCAAACTCGAGCGCGTCGAACCTCACCGTCTTCACCGACGATTTTTACACTCTGGAGATTGACTTTGAACTTGCGACGGGTGATGCCCGTGATTTTAGTACCTACCCCCCCCAGGTATTTCGCTTTACCGCGGGTTTCAACCGAATTACCGAATCGGGTCTTCTTATCGCAAAACTCACATTTGCCGGCCATGGTCGAGGCTCTTTCTTGTTCTTTATAGCTCAATCGGATTTCTGCTCGCGTTTGCAGAGAAGTTATCCCTCCAAGGGGTGGGTGTGTTGCATCTTGTGCGATGCGGGAAACCCTTTTGGATTCTGAAGGGATGCGACGAGGCTCGTAGTATACCGGCGGATCTCATGTCTGCAACGCCAAAACGGGCTCACGTTGTTAATTTCGGAGTAGGGAGGGGACGTTGCTGTCGAGCCAAGTGGGTAGCCCGGATGATCCGGCATGGCAGTTCTCGTACAATCGGGCTGAATTAAGTTTCTTTTTAACGTCGGTCGTCCAAACGCGGTCGTTTCCTACCTTTCGGAGTCCCCGTACGTGAAAGCCTTAATGCTGTCAGAATATAAGCAACTTGAGGTCACCGAAGTCCCCGATCCCGAGTGTGGCCCCAACGACGTCCTGGTCAAAGTTGCCGCCTGTGGAATCTGCGGCAGCGATATCCATGGTTACGACGGTAGCAGTGGCCGAAGGATTCCGCCGCTGATCATGGGGCATGAAGCTGCGGGAGAGGTGGTTGCCGTTGGAGAACTCGTGTCCGATTTTTCCCCTGGCATGCGGGTAACATTCGATTCCATGGTTTCCTGTGGCGTATGCGATTTTTGTCGCAAGGGACATCGGAATCTCTGCGACCACCGTCGCGTGCTGGGGGTTTCCTGTGGGGAGTATCGTCGGCATGGGGCGTTTGCCGAACTCATTGCCGTCCCTCAACATATTGTGTATCGCTTACCCGATTCATTGTCCTACGAGCATGCGGCGTTGGTTGAGGCGGTCAGCGTCGCGGTCCATGCGGTCAATCGAACCCCTCACGAACTGGGAGATTCCGCGGTGGTCGTCGGAACCGGGATGATTGGTCTGTTAGTGGTTCAAGCCCTCAAGGCTGCTGGTTTTGGCAAAGTCATCGCGGTTGATTTGGCGGAGGAAAAGCTCAAGGTTGCTGCAGACTTGGGAGCAGACGAGACCTATTCGGGAAATGATCCGGAGCTCATTGAAAAAATCTATGCGGCAACCGACGGCAAAGGTGCGAATGTTGCGATGGAGGTGGTGGGCGCGACGCCCACGGTCAAAACGGCGATCGAGGCGGTAAGAAAAGGTGGAACCGTAACTCTGGTGGGTAATCTGTCACCGAACGTTGAACTGCCACTTCAGTCGGTGGTGACTCGTGAGTTGAATTTGCTTGGCACCTGTGGATGCAATGGAGAATACCCCGAGTGTATTTCACTGATGGAGCAAGGCCGAATCAATGTCGAGCCACTGATCAGTCAGAAGATTGCACTTTCGGACGCTCCTTCATGGTTTGAGCGGTTGTATGAAGGCGAAGCCGGCTTGATGAAGGTCGTGGTCCAACCTCAGTTGGTTTGAGGTCATCGCGACTGACTTGAAGTTATCGAGGCTTTTTTTGATCAACACGGATCGTTGACCCATGCGATGAAGTCCCTCGATACCGTATCGCACGAGCTTGCGTCAGAGACGAGTGGCCAATCGGTTACTCGATCGGCGGGTAAGGAGGAGAGTGGTGCGTGGCCGATAAAGCTTCGTTATTGTCATGATTTACGCACGCTTTAGAGAGGTTGGTGAATGTCAGGTTTAGATAAGAAGCCGACTGCAAATCGTTGCTTGAATGGCCAGGTTGCCGTTGTGACTGGCGCTGGAAGAGGGATCGGTCGGGCCATCGCCCTGGCAGTCGCGCGGGCTGGCGCCGACGTTGCTGTCAATGACCTGCCGGAGAGTGAGACTTTGCAGAGTGTTGTCCAAGAGTGTCAAGCTTTGGGGGTGCGCTCGATGGCCATGCCTGCTGATTTGGGTGATCGCCAGCAGGTTGAAGATGGAATTAATCAAGTTGTTGAACAACTCGGTGGTCTCGACGTGGCGATTTCAAATGCGGCCTACAGCGATCGCGAGCTGTTTCATGAGGCAGATCTCTCGGGGTTTGAACGAACCATTCAGGTCACAATGTGGGGGCCTTTCTATCTGGTCAGGGCCGCAAGCCGGCACATGATTGCCCAAAAACGGGGTGGGTCGATTGTAATCGTCAGCTCAACACACGCGACTCGACCGATTCCTGGGGCAATGGCATACAACATGTCCAAAGCGGCAGTGGAGCAAATGGCCAAAACAGCTGCGACGGAACTCACGGAACACCGGATTCGAGTCAACGCCTTGCGTCCTGGATGGGTGGATACACCTGGGGAGCGAAAGTTCTTTACGGAGGAGAATCTCGAAAATCTAGGTACCGGACTTCCGATGGGCCGTCTGGGACAGCCCGAGGAAATTGCTCATGGGGCGGTCTTCCTCTGCGATCCTGCGAGCGAGTCCATCAATGGTAGTGTTTTGACCATGGACGGCGGAATTCAGCTGCCGGTTGAACAGATGTTCCGGCTCAAACAGCAGCCGAGTTCATCGACTCCTGCGGACAAGACATAGGGGTCAGTTTGGTGGAAGTTCTGGTGACAGGAGGGGGCGGATTTCTAGGGCGATATATCGTTGAGGCTTGCGTCCGCAGAGGTGAGCAGGTTCGTATTTATGGGCGACGGGAATATCCGTTTGCCCGAGAACTCGGAGTACGTTGCCATGTCGGTGATATTACCGATTACGACCGACTTGTCGAGGCGACTCGCGGAGTGGAAGTGGTTTACCATGCTGCCGCCATCGCAGGCATTTGGGGGAAATGGCAAACCTACTACGCGACCAACACGATCGGTGCGCACCGGGTTGTGGAAGCATGTCGAACAAACCACGTCCCCAAGCTGGTTTTCACTTCAAGTCCGAGTGTCACTTTTGGGGGTGAGCCACAGGCGGGGGTGGATGAGACCGTTCCTTATCCCAAGCGGTTTCTTTGTCCGTATCCGCATACCAAGGCCTTGGCGGAGAGTCATGTTTTACAGGCCAATGATCCGGGTCGACTTTTGACTTGCGCGCTTCGGCCGCACCTTATTTGGGGCCCGAGAGACGGGCATTTGATTCCTCGCCTCATTGATCGGGCCGAGTCGGGCCAGTTGAGGCGGGTCGGCGATGGGCAAAACCTTGTGGACATGGTCTACGTCGAAAATGCAGCTTTGGCGCACCTGCAAGCCGCAGATGCACTCTCCGCGGAGAGTCCGGTGGCGGGTTCTGTCTATTTCATCAGTCAAGGTGAGCCGGTGAATTGCTGGAGCTGGATCAACGAAATTCTGAACCTGGCGGAAATTGAACCGATTCGAAAATCCATCAGCTTTCGTGCCGCCTGGTCGATTGGAGCTTTTTTGGAGTCGATCTACAAACTTTCCGGAAAAACCGATGAGCCCAGAATGACTCGGTTTCTTGCGGCTCAACTTGCGTTACCCCATTATTTTTCGATCGAAAGAGCTCGGCGGGACTTTGGCTACCAACCTGTAGTCTCGAAAGATGAGGGGATGCGACGCTTGGCGGATTGGCTCCATCAGGATGGGGGTGGGGCAACGTCCTGAATCCAATGTTGAGATCCGGTCTTTGCTGCTTGCCAAAACCCTTTTGAATCGGTACCTTCGGGGGTTTCCAAAACCCCTCTAAATACGGCCTTATGAACGCTTCTTCGTCCTCTAATCGCCCAGATCATCAGCGGATTGTACTTACCGGGATCGGTATGACCGCGCCCAACGGTAATGATTTGGCAACCTACCGACAAAGCCTATTGGACGGACGCAGCGGCGTATCGGACTACGAGATTCGCTACGTTGGCAAAACCTATGCAGGGATTTGCGATTTTGACGCGAAAAAGCATCAGTCCAAAAAGGATGTGCGACGTGGAACTCGGGCTGGCAGTGTCGGGATCTATTGTGCCAACGAGGCGATCTTGAACTCCGGTGTGGATTGGGAAAACACGGACAGAAGCCGGATTGGGGTCTACATCGGCGTTACCGAGCACGGCAATGTTGAGACCGAGAATGAGGTCTACGAACTCTCTCAGTTCAATTATGACACCAAGTTTTGGTCGCATCACCACAATCCACGAACGGTGGCGAATAACCCCGCGGGTGAGATTGCCTTGAACATGAAAATTACTGGGCCGCACTACACCATTGGTGCTGCCTGTGCAGCGGGGAATGCAGGACTTATTCAGGGGGCCCAGATGCTGCAACTGGGTGAATGTGATCTAGCCATCACCGGTGGGGTCTCCGAGAGCATTCACACCTTTGGAATCTTTGCAAGTTTCGCCAGTCAGGGTGCTTTGGCATCCCAAGGCGAAGCGGAGAAAGCATCACGTCCCTTCGACATTAACCGGGACGGAATTGTTGTTGCCGAAGGGGGCTGTGTTTTCGTCTTGGAAAGGCTCTCCGATGCGAAAAAACGTGACGCGGCCATTCTCGGGGAACTCGTGGGTTATGCGATCAATACGGATGCAACCGACTTCGTGTTGCCGAATCCGGAGCGGCAGGCCCAATGCGTCTCGCTGGCGTTGAAAAAGGCGGGCCTTGCACCCGAGCAGATTGACATCGTGAGTACCCATGCCACGGGCACCGACCTTGGGGATGCCCAGGAATGTAAGGCCTTGCGAGAAGTTTTCGCGGGAACGACGACCACGCATTTCAATAACACAAAAAGTTACATCGGCCATGCGATGGGAGCTGCAGGAGCTCTGGAATTGGCGGGTAACCTGAAGGCATTTCAGGATGGAGTTTGCCATCCCACGATTAATGTTGACGAACTTGATCCGGAGTGTGCGTTGCCCGGGTTGGTAATTAATGAGCCGAAAGAGATTGGCAAGACCGACTATATCCTCAACAATTCCTTTGGTATGTTGGGAATCAACTCGGTTGCGGTGATCAAAAGATTTACGGGCTAAGACGCATCCCGGCAATCTTTTCACGCTTTAGGAACACGTAAGACAAATTTTTTTCAAATGAATGGTTGAGTGGATCGGCTTGGGATTGAAGATATCTTGAGAAGCTGGCTGATTGCTCGCTTGTTTGCTGATCAGAGTTCACAGGGATTCTGGCACGTTTCAATCCATTCGGCATCTTGGAGTAACAGCTGAATGACGCCTGGTGAAATCAGAACCGCGGTCTTGGACATTCTCGAAGGTATTGCCCAAGATGATGATTTGGGGCAACTCGATGATTCTGTAGCGTTTCGTGAACAACTCGAACTAGACAGCATGGACTTTCTAGATATCGTGATGGAACTGAGGAAACGTTACCGTGTTCAGATTCCCGAAGAGGACTACCCCAAACTGGAAAGCATGGGGAGCACGGTGGAATATCTGACCCCGCTGATGGCTGACATCTCAGCCTAAGGTGAGACGCAGGAGGCGATGGCCGTTGAGTGGGGCTTAGGAAGCTTTTGAGTCTTGGAATTCACCTCCCGACGCGAAACGGCGAAGAACCGCGTGTCCCACAACCAAGCATTAACCTGATATCTTGTCGCGCGTAACGCATGGATGCGGGACATCGACGACGAATGTTGAATTCGGTTGGCAGCCTCCATGTATGACACAATTATCATCGGCGCGGGAATGTCAGGCTTGGCTGCCGGCATTCGGCTGGCTTATTACGACCAAAAGGTCTGTATTCTTGAACGCCATACGACGATCGGTGGATTGAATTCATTCTATCGACTCAATGGCCGTGATTATGACGTTGGGTTACACGCGGTCACGAACTTCACACCGAAAGGGACCAAAAAGGGCCCTCTCGCTCGACTTCTTAGGCAGCTGAGATTCAAGTGGGACGATTTTTCCTTGTCCGAGCAGGTTGAGTCTTCCATTGCGTTCCCGGGGGTCAACTTGAAGTTCAGTAATGAAATGGATTTGCTACGGTCCGAAATTGCGTCCTGTTTTCCCGATCAGGTGGATCCGTTTGAGCGATTGCTCGGGAAGATCGTCGAGTATGATGACCTCAACCAGGAAATTTATGAACAATCCACTCGCGAGGTACTCGACGAGATCTTCACGGAACCACTCCTCGTTGAAATGTTGCTGTGTCCGTTGATGTGGTATGGCAATGCTCGTGAAGATGATATGGATTTTGGTCAGTTCTGCATCATGTTTCGTAGCATCTTTCTCGAAGGCTTCGCTCGCCCATTCAAAGGGGTCCGGCTCATCCTCAAAAATCTGGTTCGTCGTTTTCGATCGCTCGGTGGAGAATTGCTTCTCAGAAAAGGGGTGAGCCAGATCAAGTTGGACGAGGGGCGTGCTGTTGGAGTCGTGCTCGACAACGGTGACGAAATCGAAGGTCGAAATATCCTGAGTTCTGTCGGACGGGTCGAAACCGATCGGCTATGTCTGGGGAGCGGGGCTTCACAGGTCGCGAAGGCGGGGCAACTTTCGTTTGTTGAGACCATTTCTATCCTAGACCGCCAGCCTCGAGATCTGGGTCACGAACAGACGATTGTTTTCTACAACGACTCGAACAAGTTTCACTGGCGGCGTCCAGTCGACGAGATGTGCGATGTCCGGACTGGGGTCATTTGCTCCCCCAATAATTTTCGTTATTCGCCCGATGACGGTGATTTGGCGGATGGTGTGATTCGGATCACGGCTCTTGCGGATTATCATCGGTGGGGAAATTTGGACGAAGACGACTATCGTTTGGCGAAGATCAAGTGGAGCGACCAGGTCACCGCAGCGGCGATCAAATTCATGCCAGACTATCGAAGATTTGTAATCGATTCAGACATGTTTACACCGAACACGATTCGGCGGTTCACATGGCACGATAACGGCGCGGTTTATGGTGCCCCTGAGAAAATTCTTGATGGTTCCACCGACTGGCAGAATCTTTATCTCTGCGGCACAGATCAGGGATACGTCGGCATTGTCGGATCCATCATGAGTGGGTTGACCATTGCCAATCGGTACTGTTTGGCCCCTTGATCGTGAATCACATTTTCGACCGGATGATGCAAGCTTCAAGTGGAACTGCTGCCTTCTTCGTGCCTCTGACTTTTTGACGTCGTTATGCCAAAAGATTTCTTAAAAGATGCGAAGCCCAATTACGATGTCATTGTGATTGGGAGTGGTCTAGGCGGGATGACGACCGCCAACATTCTGGCCAAGTCCGGCTATTCCGTTTTGTTGCTGGAACAGCACTACAAACTTGGAGGGATGGCGACCTGGTTCAAAAGGCCGGGAGGGAAGATCTTTGATATTTCCTTACACGGGTTTCCCTACGGCATGGTGAAGAGTTGCCGACGATACTGGTCTCAGGATATTGCAGACCAGATCGTCCAATTGAAAGGGGTTCGCTTTGACAACCCGATGTTCTCCTTGACCACCACGTACAATCGAAACGATTTTACGAATCTTCTATGCAACGATTTTGGGGTCGAAGAGGCGAAGATCAAAGAGTTTTTTGACTTTGCTCGCGGGATGAACTTTTATGATGATCAGAAGATCACGACGGGGCAGTTGTTCGAGCGATTTTTTCCCGGCCGACAGGACGTCGTTCGTCTGCTGATGGAGCCAATCGTCTACGCCAACGGTTCAACCCTTGAGGATCCTGCTCTGACCTATGGAATTGTCTTTTCGAATTTCATGTCCAAGGGCGTCTTCACTTTCAAAGGTGGAACCGACCAGCTGGTGAAGAGGATGCATCAGGAGATGAAAGACAATGGCGTGGATTCCCGAATCAACTGCTCGGTTGAATCGGTCAATGTCGAGCGTGGGAAGGTAAAAAGCGTGACCGTCAACGGTCGAGAAATCAATGCAAAAGCGGTCATCTCCAACGCCAATCTTTCGACAACCATCTTCAAGATGGTCGGCGCAGAAAAATTCGACAAGGACTTTTTGGATGAGGCTCGCGATGTTCGCCTGAACAGCACCAGTACCCAAGTCTACATGTCGCTGAAAGAGGGCGAGCAGGTTGAACATTCGACGGGAGATCTGTTGTTCAGTTCGACGTCCAAGGAGTTTTCAACGGACAAGTTGCTCAGCCGTGAGATCACGAGTCGGACCTTCTCATTCTACTATCCGGACCTTCGCCCTAACCCCAAGAATCGCTGCTTTATTGTGTCCAGCACCAATGCCAACTACGAGGACTGGTCGACGCTTTCCAAGGAGGATTATGAGGAGAGCAAACGAGAACTCGTCGAAAACACGCTTGATGCACTCGAGGAGTATGTTCCAAATTGTCGGGAGAAGATCGATCATGCGGAGGCAGCAACGCCACTGACATTTGAACACTATACTCGCCATGAACGAGGTTCCAGTTTCGGGACCAAGTTTGAAGGACTGGGAGTGAGTCGAGGTTTACCGGAGCAGATTCAGGGGCTCTACCACGCCGGGAGTTGCGGCATCATCATGTCTGGCTGGTTAGGTACCATCAATTACGGTGTGATTGTTGCGAATGACGTTGACTCTCTGCTGATGAAGCAGGCGAGTTCCGTTTCTTGAGAGGCCCACATCAAGGTGATCCTTGATGACAGTAACTCAATTCAATTTTCATTTCATTTTTGCGTAAGGAAACGTCCGTTATGGCGTCGTTGACGTTCGAGCAGATTCAGGATTGCATTCCCCATCGCCCACCGATGCTGCTGGTTGACGAGTGCGTAAATCTGGAAGACGACCAAATCCATTGCCGGAAGTCGTTCAGCGGTGAGGAACACTTTGTTCAGGGGCACTACCCTGGGAGGCCCATCGTTCCCGGTGTGATCTTGACCGAGTGTACGGCTCAGACCGCGGCGATTTTACTTTCAACAAAGGTTGATGATGCTGAAGGTGTGCCGGTGCTTACTCGAATTCAGGATGCGAGGTTCAAGCAGTTGGTCAAGCCGGGCGATACAATTGACATTCATGTGACATTGAATGATTCGTTATCCAACGCATTCTTTTTGACAGGTAAAGTCCAACTCAACGGCCGCCTCGCAGTTCGGGTGGAACTGGCGTGTGCACTCGCGAAAATGGATTGATGCCCAGGGGCCGTGACTATGGATTTTCTTAAGCTTGCTGGCAAAACAATTGTCGTCTTTGGTGTGGCAAATCGTAAAAGCGTTGCGTGGCATGTTGCCAAGTCTCTTGAGGAATGTGGAGCGCAGGTGATCTATGTGGTTCGGAGCGAACAACGTCGCGATAGCCTGACCAAGTTGTTAGCGGATCGTGAAGTGCATGTCTGTGACGTCGAATTCGAGGAGCAGATTGACGCTTTGAGTCAAGCGATCGGAGATGCTCATCCTCAAATCGACGGACTGGTTCATTCCATCGCGTTTGCGGATTACGAAGGCGGCATGAAGCCGTTTCATGAAACGGGCAAAAAGCAGTTCTTAAGAACGGTCGACATTTCCTGCTATTCTTTGATTGCCATCTCGAATGCGTTTCGTGATGTGCTTCGCCCAGACGCCTCGGTGGTGACCATGTCGATTTCGACCACCAAGATGGCGAGCGAGAACTATGGATTTATGGCACCCATTAAAGCCGCCCTGGATTCGTCGATGGCCTTCCTAACGAAGAGTTTCAGCCAGTTTTCACAAGTTCGGTTTAATGCCGTGGGTGCGGGGCTTTTGAAGACATCGGCGTCGGCCGGCATTCCCGGTTATGTTGACTCCTATCTGTTTGCTGAACAAGTCATTCCAAGAGGGCAAGCGCTCTCGACTCAGGAGGCTGCCGATGTTGCCGTTTTTCTACTTAGCCCTCGCTCCTCAGGAATTGTCGCACAGACCCTCGTTGTGGATGCAGCCATGTCGATCAATTATTTTGATGACCAGGTGATTGCCAAATCCGTTGGCAATTGAGGCAATCTGCCCTTTCTAATGCCCTGCAGAAGTGGCTCAGGGCGATTGGAGGTTGGTTGTGGCTCCCTCGACTGGGATTCGGTTTGCCGTGTAATAACCTGCCGACGGAAAAAAAATCGCTGCATCGGCTGTAAGGTTCTCGAGTGTGAATTCGTACACAAAGCCTTTCCGAAGTTCTCCGATGAGCTGGAGGTCAACCGAGAGGCCATCTTCTGCCACGCGGATCTCGGCAACCGACTCCTTTCGCCGTCGAGCGTCGGTCCCACCGTATTGAGGTGTCGAAAGGCGGGTGTACGATTCAATGAGGTAATTTCCGACCATCTCCGCTTTCGATCGATTGACTGGCTTTGTGAAGTGAAGTCGGAACCCTTGCTTCAGGATGTTGATTTCAGCAATGCCGCAAGGGATCTGATCCGCTTGGTATCGTAGCCTCAACAGGGTCCCAAGATTGTTGGCGCCCCCCCAACCACTGTCTCGAATACCGCCGATGTAAAGCT
Source organism: Pirellulaceae bacterium (assembly GCA_022448315.1). GTDB lineage: Bacteria > Planctomycetota > Planctomycetia > Pirellulales > Pirellulaceae. Next base: position 82,732 of record JAKVCA010000016.1, read on the forward strand.
CTCCGCGTGGCGAAACGGCACAGGTGATGGGCCCCAACAAGAGCTGTTGAGCGTCGTCTGCGGTCTTTGAAAACGGGTAGATTCCACCCTGAAGGACACCATCGACCATTTCGGTACTCATTCGAACAAGTCGTCGAGTATCGTATTCGCATCCGATCAGGTGCCCTTCAAACGGTCCGAAGGCTGTTGTCGAAGGCCGCTCGGAATTTTGAACTTCCGACGGGGTCTCCAGGAAACAGATGCCGTTGACGCTTCTGGTCCATGGATGAGGGATATTGATCGCGGGAGGAGTCAAATCAAACTCAAGTCCCTCTTTTTTCTCCCACGCATTGATGAAACCAAAACGTTTCCCTGGCTGAACATGGTTGAGCTCGTTGAATGGGTTGTAGTTGCCTTGATTGTCGGTGACCACAATCAGACCTTTCCGGTTTTGGGCGAGGCCAATCGGAAAGCGGTGGCCGCCGCTAAGCGTTTTGATGTCGTATCTCTGATGAGAGGATTCAGGGCTAGTCGGAGGGATAAGCTTCAGGACCTGACCGCGAAACTTTGAAGCCCGCTTTTCCCGTTGATCTTGCTGACATGAAAGTGCAATCAAGTAGCTGCCATCAGGTTCGCGCGGCAAGCCCACTGCCCAGTCGTGATAGTCAACCGTGTGCCCCCAACCTGAGGCTAGGGTTCTAACGGAATCAAAATCATTGTCTTGATCGGTATCCAGCAATCGCAAGAGCGCGAATTTGTTCACCACGTCGACATACTCATCGGTTGCGTAGATCCCAAAAGGTGCCGCCAATTCATCGCCAATCACGCGAGCTTGGTCTTCGAGTCGGTCCGCATTGGTATCAATGACTTCCCAGATTCTTCCTTTTAACGACGCTACATAAAGTTTGCCACTTGGTGACCAAGAGAGCGCCGTAGGCATCCAGTCTTCGTTGACGGGGATTTGTTCCGTTTTGAAGCCAGGAGCAATTTCTGAGTTTAGGAATGCAGTGGACCCCTCTGTATCATCAGTCTTAGTTATCTCTTGCAGTTGGTCGACCGGCAGACGGGTTGAGTAATCAAGTTGGATGGTAAGTGCACCATCCTCTCCGGCCAAAAACTCGAAGCTCTGATTTTCTGGATCCCAGTTCGCACCCTCAGAAAAATGAGCAAGCTGCCACGGAAGCGGATTTTTGAGATTCAGGATTTGGTCATCAGCGACAACAGAATCAGCTTCGCCTGTCAGGGTGATATCCGGAGCAAGTCGAACACGTTGCCTTTCCTGCAGGCCTTCCCAGCGAACTTGCCGAGTAAATCCTGTTGCTTCAAAACCTGCATTGAGCTGCCCGGCGGAGCGGGGCTCGAATCGTTGGATGAGATGGACAGTTTGGCTTTTGTCATTCTGCGTCGTTTCGGATTCTGCAAATGTCATGACGCACTTGACCTCAAGGCCGCCTTTGACCCAATGCCAACTCTCCGCCTCAGTTACAAATTGGCCCCGATTGATGGGTGAAAGCCATTGGTCGTTTCGCTCAATCTGCCACTCGGCGTGATCGCCCTTAAAATCCATGATTGGAGGTCCGCCAGGTTCCCAGAACCAAGTCTTGCCTTCCGTGTATTGCCTTGCCACATCTCCCAGCCACCAATGGCTTAAACGGCCCGTTTCCAGATCAAAAAGTATCGTGTTGCGATTGGGCAGGGCGATCACAAGCGGCTTCGTCAGCGTGGCCCCTTTGATCCGCATCACATCGGTCAAAACTCGAGCATTTTGTTGGGTTCGATGGTTGCCATGACGGACGATCCGGACTGGATTAGCCCGGGGAGGTTCAAAGCCTGGCGTATTGATGGTTTGCCAGAGACTGGAAAGTTGTTGTTCGAGGTTCTCATTGAGGACACCTTGTACAGGTACCTGCACGCTCGGCATTTCCATGCGTGGTGTCATTCTCGCCGGTGCCCGGACCCATCTTTCAAACCATGATCTGCGAATCCACTGATCAACCTCGGATAGGCTTGGACCAAGGTTTTGAGGTTCCGAACCAATCGGCTGCTGCTTTCCAATCCCATGGCATGACGTGCAACCAAATCCGTCGGTTGTTACAAGGCGTGGTCCGGTGATCGCAGCAGTGGCAATGGTTACTTCCGTGGGTGGGGCTTGAACGCCCTCCACCTGAGCATCGAGTGCTTGGTAGTGCTGCTGAATGCGAAGGCGGTCTTTCTCGTCCAGATTGTATCGAGGCATTCGTATCGTAAGCCAATCACGTCGCCGAAGCCCCTTGCCCATCACCAGGGACCAGGCCTCATCCGTGAGTTTGTCTCCAACACCGTTCAGCGCCGGGGGACGCACCAAAACGGGATTGATCCCGGCTTTTGCAAACCATTTGTCGTATTGAAGTAAATTCTTTTCGATACCTCCCGAGAAATTACGACTGTGACATTGAGCACAGCCAAGCCTTTTGATCTGCAGTGAAACGGGAAGCTCTTCACGCTTCAGATCGTCTGTCGTATCGGAAGGTGAAAGCGAATTCAAATAGATAAGAACTGACTTGCGAATGGAGTCGGGAACGTCGTAAAACGGCCGTGTTCCAGAGTCTGAACTGGAAGATAAGCAGTCTGCCACTTCTGAAGTCAAAATAGGGGTCTTTAGGGTCGTTCGTGGGCGTGCTAAGTCAAGTTCATGGCACGCGGCACACCCATGAGCTTGATAAATACTTTGGCCTCTTTCGAAAGAACCCTCGATGGGACTGCTGCCCGATTCGCCCACCTTCGTTTCTGGAAGTCTGCGAGTTCTCAGGTAGGTCGTGATGGCAGTTCTCTCTTTGGAGGTTAGCGGAACCGCGTGCATTCTAGATAGAGGATCCACTTTGAGCGGATTTTCCAGCCATTGATTCAATTCATCACTTGATCGCTTGGAACCGATGAAACGCAGATCCGTTGTGAAGGTCACCATGGATTCCATCGAGTGGCAAGCGATACATCCGGTCGAGTGAAAGAGTTTGTCACCCTCGACGACCTCTTTGGAGTCGACGGCAAAATCCCCGACTTCACTCTGTTTCTTCTGCCGACCCACCAGGTAGGCCAGTAAGTCTTCGACATCCTGATTCGAAAGCGCGAATTTCGGCATGGAAGTTCTCGATTGACTTCCGTCCTCGTCCGAGTTTGCCTCTAGCGGATGAAGGATCGAAGAATGATTTCGCAACCAGTTTCTCAGCCAAGGTTCTGCCGGCAGAGACCGCTTTGCGAATAATTGCGGACTGGTTTCGACCTCCCACCCGTTGGTGACGGCGTGGCACGCTTGGCAGCGAAGTTGATCGACCCATGCGAGGCCCTCCTTCATCTGATCCGCCCGCTGATCTTGATCTTCATGCGCTAGACGCAATGGAGACAGGGGTTCCGGGAGGAAGCTGGGATTTGAGGTGCTGATCTTTAAGGCGCTGGTCTGTTTGTTGGGTTTGAAGTCGATTTCAATTTCCTGCCAGTCCGCTCCCACGGTGAACGGAGTCGTCGCTTGTGGCTGGCCTTCAGCCAGCAGCCCTGAGCCAACAACACGGTTATTCATTTGCATGCGATAATCGCCGTCCCCAGAAAGTGTCCATTGATAGGTGCCCGGACCATCAGGGAGCCAAAGCCCACGGTAGTTAACTTGTTTGGGCGGTTGCCGCAGAGATGGATGGGGAAAGCCGTTGCCGAAATCAAAACGTGGTGTTTCGACAACGTCAGTCAAACGGTGACCATCCGGCAACGTGTAGGTCACGATCACACCGGGCAATAGGCCTTCCTCAAGACTCTGCGCGTTCAGTTGCGATGTTGAAATAAGGAAGAGGAAAGTCAGGGCATGCCGGGCGATTCCGGGTTGGATTGGTTTTGGCTCGCGGAAAGAGAATCCATTTCGTGGTATCGCGTCATGCATGCGACAAGAGGCCCGTCAAGAGTTTGTTGATGGATGCGTGTTTCCATCTTACCGACAGGCGGTCAGCATTTGAACGCAGACTCTTCCGGATTCTGCCAAAGCTTTTAGATTCGAAGAAAGAAAACGGGCAGGGTTTACACGGCATGCCAATTTTCTGGAAGTGTGACAGAGTCAAGGACTTTTAACGTCGCGCGAGATTTGTTCAACACATAGAAATGAAGTCCAGGGACGCCGTAATCAATCAGCTCTTGAACCTGCTTGATTGCGAAATTGACTCCCTGCTCGAACTGCCATTCTGGATTGTCCTCTTTGGCGAGTTGTTGGATAAACTCGTCCGGCAACTTGGAGCCACACATGGATGCCAGTCTTTGGATCTGGCCAAGATCCGTCACGGGAAGAATTCCAGGAATGATCGGAGCCGAGATTTCAAGTTCTTCGCATTGCCTTACAAAATTGAAATAATCATCGTTGTTGTAGAAAAGTTGCGTGATCACAACATCCGCGCCAGCATCCACTTTTCGTTTCAGGTTGATGAGGTCGAGTTCTGGGCTCGCACATTCCTGATGCGTCTCCGGATAGCCTGCGACTGCGACACCAAAGTCAAAAGAGCTGTCTCGAATGAGGGTGACTAGTTCATTTGCGTAACGCAGCCCTCTTTCGACCGGCTTAAATTCAGTGGCGCCGTTCGGAGGGTCACCGCGCAACGCGACAATATGGTCCACTCCTGAATTTTTTGCATCCTCCAGATATTGATTCAACTCTTCGCACGTCGAACCCACAACGGTCAGGTGTGAGGCGACAGGCAAGTTAAACTCTTGCTTGAGTCGCCGACAGATTTCGAGCGTTTTGCCTTGGGTTGATCCACCTGCTCCATAGGTACATGTCACAAAATCCGGTTTGAACCGCATCAGATCGCCAAGTTGGCTGAATAATGCGGACATCCCTTTATCTGTTTTAGGTGGAAACAATTCATAGGAGAGTCCGAATCGACCGGAAGCAAAAAATTTTGATAAGCTCATGGTGCAGGTTGCTGGATCAATTTAAGGAGAGCTCTTCGCCCAATAGTTATTTGGTTCGAGGTCGATTTGCGTTGGGAAAGTGCCCTCAGCGAGACATAAGGGCGAAAAAAATCGCGTGTGCTTTGACCTGTTCAGCTTACTAAGAACAGAGCGTTTCGACCAGTTGGTTTTCAGAGGATCATGAATTCAAATCCCATCCTTTTGTGCGATTTGCAGGCAAGGAGCCAATCATTTTCAAGCCGCAAATTTTTACAGTTTCCTCGCAATCTCTCTGCTAAGGTCCATAATTGAGTGGTGGTTTCTTTTTTTAGGGAAAAGGTTCTCCGGTGAACCCTGAGCTTAATCAGCAACTTGCAATATTTGTCGCATTGATTGTATTTGGCGCTGTTCTGGTGTCCGGAGGGATCATTGTCGGCATGTTCGTAGCCCGGAACCGTCACAAGACACTGCACGCGGAGGAGGTAAGATACCAACGCTTGCTTGAAATGGTGGGTGGCCTTTCTGACTGGACCCAAGGCTTCGCCGGGGACGTCCATCAATACGGTAGCCGGCTCAAGCATCTTCTCAATCAAGTCGATAATTCTGAGGAGGTCAGACAGGCGTCGTCTGAACTGAATGACCAAGGGATTCTTGGAGAGCTACTGCAGGCCAACGAATTATTGCGCGAGCGTTTGCATACCGCAGAGGAGTCTTTGGCAGAAAAGGCGCAGGAAGTTCAGGATTACCTGTCCCAAGCCCTTACCGATCCATTGACGCAGTTGCCAAATCGGAGAGCGTTCGAGGATGAATTCGCTCGAAGGTTCGCCCAGTGGCAGCGGTACAGTACGCCTCTCTCGCTCGTCATCATCGATGTCGACCATTTCAAAAAGATCAATGACCAGCACGGCCATCTTGCAGGGGATCAAATTCTCAAAGCCATGGCCCGCCGTCTAAAGAAAGTGGTCCGAGAGTCAGACATGCTCGTTCGTTATGGGGGTGAGGAGTTCGCTGTCGTGATGCCGTGTTCGAATGTGACAGACGCGGGCTTGGCTGCTTTGAGGCTGTGTCAAACGATTGCCCAGCAAAAAGAGGATTCGGCAGGGCATTCATTGGAGGTCACCATCAGTTGTGGGGCGGCACAGGCCGTTGGAGGAGACACGATGATCGCTTTGATTCAACGAGCAGATCAAGCTCTCTACGCGGCCAAGAGTTATGGACGCAACTGCGCGTTCTATCACGATGGCGTTCAAGCCAAGCATGTTGGCTCTGCAGAGCCTGTGTTGGCTGAAGAACTGCGAGGTGGAATCCCGACTCGATTCAATCAGGTCTGTGATAACTTGAGAAATCGCTTGATTGAAGTGACGGAACCTTAGGTCGATATTGCGGATCGGCTGATCGACCTGTCGGGAGCTGCACGATGCAACGCAAGAATGACGTGCAAGATCAGGGATCAGGTTGCGAATGCTCAAAGCGACCTCGTCGGGAATCCGACCCTCTTGGTTTTCTTCGGTACGTATCTCCCCGCCAGAAGAAGATGCACGAGTTGAACGTGTGGTGAGTCGTTTGGCGAAGTGGACGTAAGAAGTCTTGTTGTTTCGTTTCCAACGTTAAAGTCAGTTGCAACAATTCTAAAAGGGGGCACTCTCAGAGCGCTCGAGATAAGTTTTATTCAGTTCGACAATGGGGGTATTTGGGACACGCCCGAGGCGTGTCGTACTCAGTCCTTCAGTCGGCCAGGGATGCCAGTAGAGGCGCTCTCCGTTTTCGAGTCACGCAGTTCGGTCAAGGCAAGGCGGAGTTGCTCCGTGATCGATCCCAGTCTCTGAGAGATTTCGTTGATGTCGTTTCTGTCATCCGGCTTAACGAAAAGGTTGGGTTCGGACGATTTCCGGAGTTTTAAAAACCAGTCCTCTGTGCGAATGCCCACTTCGTGTTGGGAACGGAGTAAGCAGCGGTCCCTGCAGGTCATGCCGGGTTGTTTGATGCGGTGCAAAAGCGAACGAGAATCGGCATATGGGGGCTCAGTCACGTAATCGATGAGGGTTGGGCCAATATCAAGCCAGGAGGCCAAGCCCTGACTTCGGAGGCTGCGAGTGTGTTCACCGTCAACAACAAAGAGTGGAACTTGAGCGGTGTCTGTCCATAGCGTTGCATCATCAAGACATGATCCGTGGGCACCCAAGTTGCAACCTCGGGGCGCACTGACAATCAGCAGTGGGCGAATCGAGGAAGGAATCGCCTCCAGCCAATTCTGGGTGGCCTGTAAACAAAAATCGATCACCTGGATTTGCGCGCCGTAACTGACTTGCCACCGAAGTAAGTCATCGGAGTCCAACGGATCCTGATTTGTAATCGGGGAGGGTAAAATCCACGTGGGCGGATCTCCAATTTCTTCATCGAATAATGTATCCCGCATTCCAGTTGGTGCGTCCCAAGGCCCCATCATGCCTTGCAGATGAATCCAGTTCACGGTCGCTGAATGGTCTGCCGAAGAGATCCGATGGAGTGCGGTATCGATTTGCTGGAACAATGTGGTCTGTTCAAGATCGTCCACTGCTTGGGTCGCCGAGGGAACCGCCATCGTTTCCACCGAGGAGAATCCAGTTTCCCTTGCGATTTGAAGCACCTTTTCGTCGTCGGATATCAGCCGCGAAGTCACCGAACGCTCACAGAGTTGCTCGGCCAGCGTCGTGTGTCCATTCGTTCCACCCCAAAGGTTCTGGAATGCCTCTCCCGCTTGAGTGTTTGGGGTTAGGCATTGTTCCATCAGCAAGCTGGATGCGGCAAGTTGATTCCAGCCGGGGGTCGCCAGCCAGGTATTACCATAAGGTCCAAGAAACGCCGTGTTGACGCTGTCAAACGTAAGTACCACAGCGCCCCGTCTAGATTGTGCCCCTCGTTCTGTAGCTTGTATTTCTATAGGTCCGACTTCACTCATACTACCTGCTTTTCTGTGAGGTCGACTTTTGTCATCTTATAGCTACCGCTTTGCGAAATACGAGCCTAAAACTTGTCGTTTGGCCATTTTCAGAAAGGCTCGTCATTTCGAGAGATGCCCATTCCGGGGCTCCCTCGGAGTCCTATCGTCGTGAGTTAACGTCGTACCGCAAGTCCTCGAATGCGGTACATTTGCTAATTCATTGTGTCATGAAAGGATGATTCATTGAAATACGATCGAAGCCGCTTAATCGAGTTGGTCAGGGAATCCGCGTTGCAGTTCGGCGATTTTACCTTGGCGTCGGGGAAGAAAGCGACCTATTACCTCGACTGCCGAAAACTGACCCTGTCTTCGGAAGGAGCGGTTCAGGTGGCCGCAGGGATGTTGGAGGTCATTGGTGATGAACTCCCCGACGCCGTTGGCGGAATGGCCATCGGTGCTGATCCTATCACTGGAGCCATCGTGACGCTGGCGGGGATGAAGGGTCAAAGCCTTAAAGGTTTCATCGTAAGGAAAGAGGCAAAAACCCATGGGACGGGACGAAGTGTAGAGGGGCCTGTCCAGCCGGGTGAGAAGGTTGTTGTGGTAGAGGACGTCGTGACGACTGGGGGAAGTTCGGTTCAGGCGATCGAAAGAGTGCGCGAGTACGGTTTAGAGGTGATTGGGGTAATCGGCATCATCGATCGCCTCGCCGGCGGGGCGGAGAATTTTTCGGCTGCGGGTGTCCCTTACCAGTCGTTGCTTACCATCGAAGATTTTGGGATCACGCCGACTTAATGAACTGCCTGCTGTGATGTTGTGCCGTTTCTCCACTCTTGCAGAAAGGGCATTGCACTACCGAACTCGGGCCGCCGGAATTGAGTTGATATGTCTCCAACGAGCACCCTGAACTTGTGACGAGGGGCACGGCTTGGGAGGATCGCCTTGGCAACGTCATTGCATCAGCAACTCAAAGCAAGTTACGCCGAGAAGCTGCAGGGAGCGGAAGAGATCGCCCTGGGTGACTATCGCGTGGATGTGGCATTTCCCGGTGGCGTGGTCGAAATCCAGCATGCTTCGCTCGCCTCTATCCGTAAAAAGACGCGCGAACTCCTTGAGGATCATCATGTTGTGATTGTCAAACCCCTGATTTTTCGTCGGAAACTGATTAAATATGCAAAGAAAGATGGTGCCGTCGTTGGTAGTCGATTCAGTCCGAAACGTGGTTGCTGGCTAGACGTTTTTGAGGACCTCATCTACTTGAGAGACGTGTTTCCCCACGAACGATTAACAATTGAATTGCCAGCTGTCGAAATCGAGGAACATCGCTACCCCAAAAAGAAGCCCCGTTTCCGAAAAGCCAACTACCATATTTCGGATCAAGTTTTGACGCGACTTATTGAAACTCGTGTTTTGGAAAGTCGAGCGGATATTGTCAAACTCCTGCCAACTCCGCTGCCCGGGGAGTTTGATACAGGCGACTTGTCTGATTTATGGGGCGTTTCCCGCTGGCTTTGTCAGCGAATCACGTATTTCCTACGCGAGATCAGGGTCATTGAGACAATTGGCAAACGTGGGCGATCCATGCTTTACCGACCCGCGAGCTGAGCGCGCATAAAAACGACCCGTGAATCGGGTCGTTTATGGTTGGGGTTAGCTGAGACTGTCGCGGGCTATGATGAAGCCTTCGCTTTCGTTCTCGCTTCGCGAAGACCGCGGCTGAGGATGTCTCTCAAAAACGGCGAGTAATCTTCGTATTTGGTTTGATCCGGCGCCCCGTCGGCGTACTGATAAATAGCATCCCTAGGCTTTTTGCCCAGAGCAATCAGAGTTGAACTCAAGGTCGACGCTTGAGGGTCTCGGCGTACAATCGTGGGCCTTCCCGGAGGTGAAGGGCTGCGGGCGAACACTTTGCTTGCGACGGCCAAGAATTTGACTGGCGAATCCAAGGTTTGGAGTGTCAGCAGACGTTGGGCCATGGCGACCCGCTCGTCCCGCATATCGTTGACATCACCCGTGCCGATCACGTTCAGCCCTTCATCGAGCACTTGGGCGTCGATCTCGGCGCCCCCGTGGACCACCCATCCGAATTCGAAGTCGGCAATGACGAGATTCACTCCCTCATATTGGCCTGTTTCCAACTCTGTCATCGCGACATCGACTGCGCGGCGGGCGTTTGAGCAACGCAAAAGGTCCCGACAGAGTTTTGTCCGGGAGCGAGTTGCCATTGAGGACATGTACTTACGACGGGGAGTCGCACCTACGAGCAGTCCATGCTGGTTGACACCAAGCCAGGTTCCGCCAGATTTGCGGTCCAAGCTTGCGAGGATTCGTGGTTTTCCAGACTGAATGGAGGGGGTTTGATATGAAAAATCCGGTCGATCATCCAGATTGTAGGCTGCAAGAATCGGAGATTCCGGAACGAGTTGGTAAAGTATCGCCAAGAGGCTCATACATGACCTTCTTTGCTAGTAGCTTGTGTGGTTGAACACCAGAAACCACACAATGTATGAAGTAAGGCCGGTCGCTGACACCCTCTTCGTAGGGGTATTTCGGTTTTTTTGGAGGCCGGGGCCGTGTTAACTCGGGATGCTGCGACTCATTGGGTAAAATTTTCTCATTATTCGCCAGATACGGGTTTTAAGGGCTGCTGGCCTTGAGTCGCTCCCTCGATGATGTTGGGGTAACCCAGAAAAGCCTAATCAGCTTCTACTGCATATCCCGCTCACAGTGGTGGTATTTGCAGTCGTATGCTCGATGAGCTTTCCGAAGTGGTCAAGGGCGGGGCTCGAGGATTCGGTAGCTTGGCGTCGAAAAACAAGAGCGAGCGAAAGGGTCAGCGGGAGGTTCGGAAGCTTCGGGCCGGCACGCTTGGACGTAAATCGTTGTTCACAAAATCCCTTGGTGGTGAAAGCGATGGGCGTAAAACCAAAGTTTGCTATACTAGCGACTTGAAACGGACTCCACCGCATCGGGGGTGGATTTGTCTTTTGAATCCGGACGTCCTTTAGCCAAGCGGCAACGCAAGGTACTGAGCGATCTCGGCTCGGGCCATGCTCTTTTCCACTCCGACTCCACGCCGATTGATCCGGCCGCGGGGCATTTAGAATTCGAACGAGGCCATATATGGCGCGCACCCTTCCGGAAGCGGATCTTCAAAAGCAGACACACCACCAACGCCGAGGCAGGCAACTTCTGGGGGTGACGATTCTCGGCACCGGGAGTTTCGTACCTGAAAACGTTGTTAAAAACGAAGACTTGGTGCAACTGGGCTGCGATTCGGATTGGATTGTCCAACGGACCGGTATTCTTGAACGGCGTCATGCCACGGCCGACCAGGCAACAAGTGATCTAGCGATTGCCGCTGCGGAAGATTGTTTGGAGAACGCCGGCGTAGCGCCCGAAGAGATTGATCTCATTTTGGTTGCCACGATGACCCCGGATCATTACACGCCTTCAACGGCCTGTTTGGTTCAGGACCATTTTGGCTGTCAAGCGGCAGCAATGGACCTTAATGCCGCCTGTTCTGGTTTTACTTACGCGCTCATCACCGCCGCTCAATTTGTTCATTCGGGGGGGTACCGTCGCGTCTTGGTCATTGGCGCGGATGTGATGAGTCGAGTCATCAATCCGACCGACGTGAAAACCTATCCCTTGTTCGGTGACGGTGCCGGTGCGGCCTTAGTCGGCCCGGGGGAATCTCTCAACGAAGATGGCTTGGCGGATGTTGGGATCTTGGCCTACCAGCTCGGAGCGGATGGTTCCGGGGGAGACCTGCTTAAAGTTCCAGCTTGCGGGTCCAGAGAACCGGTCACGGCCGAAGCGTTGGAGGCTGGGAGGCATTTTCTGCATATGGATGGCCGCCCTGTGTTCAAGTGGGCTGTCCGTACGGTGGCAGAATCTTTGAAGAGTGTGATGGAAGAGGCGGGGGTCAACTCGAGCGATCTTGCTCAGGTCATTCTTCATCAAGCAAATATCCGAATTATCGATGCCGCAATTTCGGATCTGGACCTCCCGGCAGACAAAGTTCACGTCAACCTTGAACGCTATGGCAATACCTCTGCCGCGAGCATCCCTTTGGTGTTGCGTGAGACGATGCAAAAAGGGTTGGTCAAACCTGGCGATAAGGTGTTGCTATGTGGTTTTGGTGCCGGACTCACTTGGGCATCCTGCGTCATCCAACTGTGATCGCCAGACTGGCAACTCTTATGATGGCAACCTCTAGCCATCGGTTACCTGACTCGCGATGATTTCGAGCAAGGAATTCGAACGTTCTTCACCCAGAAACTGTTTCAGTGGGAGGAATGGTCGGTGGCCGCGGGTTTTTCTTTTTTTCCCCGGGTGAGGCGATTGATTCGTTCCGCAGACCGGACAGGGTAGCTTGGATGTCGGGCGAGGAGTTTTACAGCGTCGGCAATGTGGTGGCCAACACCACGAGCGGTCTTGGAGGCTCGCCCGCGGAATGACTTCAGCGGCCAATCGCAAAGAGGAATTCGCACACTTCTGGCAAGCGCTTACCAGTCTGGCTGGTTCAAGAAGGCGAAAGTCATCGGTGATGGCAGGGTCGACCGCGTAAGTTTCGAGCTTGACCTTTTCGAAGAGATGTAGGAGAGCCTTGGCGCGTTTGCCGCCGACGCTTCCTTCCAGCCACAGACCGTACCATGCCGGCTGAGTCTTTGGAAACAAGGCGGAAACCATAGAACGGAGATTGGAATCCGTATCAATGCATCGTTGGATAGCTTCTGGAAGTTGCCTGAGTTCATGGCTCAAGGCAAGCCATCCAAAACAGCCTGCCCACGTTGAGCCACTCGAGGGGTCTGTGTTGGCGACGCAACTGCGGCAATTCGCGTCGATATGCTTAGCACCTCCGTGCATCCCGGTGATCTCTGATTTCGGAAATCCGCGCGGGTTCTCCGTTTGGCCTGAGGCGGTTTCTCGATCAACGCACACCCCTTGAAACGTGCGTTGTTCAAGTTCGGCAACGCCTGCCGCACGAAGTGACTTTAGCGCCCTTTCGGTAGCCAGCGGCTGATCGATCTGCTCCGATTGCCGCAGGGCGCACGGATGAATCAGGCACCAAGCTAAGAACTCAGGGGTCTCGGTCGCCTGCCCCAAGGTGGTTTCCTTTTCGATTCGGAAGACAGTTTCTATTCGAAAGCCGATCGCGGGTTATGGTTAGTGTTTGAAGTGGCGGCGACCGGTGAAGACCATGGGAAGTTTGCATTCATTACACGCTGCGATAACGTCCGGATCTTTTTTAGAGCCACCGGGTTGGATGATGGCTGCAATTCCAGCTTCTGCGGCCTTATGAATAGAGTCCGGAAACGGAAAGAAAGCATCGGAGGCAAGAACACCTCCTCGGCAATGTTCTCCACTTTTTCTGATCGCGATGTCGACGGAGTCGACTCGACTCATCTGGCCAGCTCCAGCGCCACGCAACGCCCTGTCCTTCGAGATGGTGATCGCGTTGGATTTGACATGTCGACAAATGGCCCAACCGAATCGCAGCTCATTCATGAGCGATGGTTCTGGTGTTACGTCCGTGACCACTTTCCATTCCGCTTCGTCATCGGCGAGGGAGTCTGAGGTTTGAGCGAGCATGCCACCGTCAATTTGTCGAAACACCTGAGTCGATTCTATCGTGGCGACCTGCCCGACTTGCATGAGTCGGACATTGTTTTTCCATTTGGGGCGAGTGGTCAAGATTTCCAATGCTTCAGCGCTGAAGCTGGGTGCAGCGATTGCTTCGACAAACAGTCCAGGAGTAGACAGGAATTCAGCAGCTTCTGCATCCAATTCGGCATTAAAGCCAAGGATTGAACCGAAGGCACTGACAGGATCTCCCGCCATCGCATTGACGCATGCCTCTTTAATGGTGGCTGCCGATGCTGCACCGCACGGGTTGTTGTGTTTAATCACGGAGACGCCCGAGTCGGGAAGCCCGGCGGCGATATTCCATGCTGCATCAAGGTCGAGATAGTTGTTGTAAGACAGTTCTTTGCCGTTAAGTTGTTCCGCGTCGATCACACTGCGGCTTTTGTGGTGGGTAAATCGATAGAGCGCCGCGTCTTGATGGGGATTCTCCCCGTAACGCAGCGAGCTGACCCTTTCCAATGGCAGGTTGACGACTTGCGGAAAGGTTTCTTCCGAGTCTTCCGCCGCGAAGTGATTTGAAATTGCCTGATCGTACAACGCGGTGTGCGTGAATGCTTCAACCATGAGTTTGCGGCGAAGATCGAATGAGGTTGAGCCAGACACCTGCACTTGTCCTAGAATCTCCGCGTATTGGCCCGCTGCAGTCGCGATCGTGGTGAAGGCATGATTTTTAGCCGCTGCACGGACCAGGCTTGGACCGCCGATGTCGATTTTCTCGACGGCTTCTCCGCGCTCAACATCAGGCTTTGCCACGGTCTGCTGGAACGGGTAGAGATTTACGACGACCAATTCAAATGTCGCAATTTCATGTTCTTCCAACGCATTCATGTCATCAGGCCGATCATGGCGACAGAGGATGCCTGCGAAAATTTTGGGATGCAGGGTTTTAACGCGGCCGTCCATCATTTCAGGGAAGTTGGTGTAATCCGAGACATCTCGCACCGGGATACCAGCATCCTGTAAATGCCGGCTGGTCCCCCCAGTGCTGTAGAGTTCGACTCCAGCATCATGAAGACCTTGCGCAAAGTCGATTAATCCCTCTTTGTCGCTCACACTCAACAATGCCCTCTGGATTTTCGGAGATTCCATCGCACCGCATTCCTTGTCAAGAAAGTTCGATTCGCTTCCGCAGCCATATTACAGACGCTCGACATGGCCTCGGCAACACCCGCTTGACAACTCAAGGAATTGTTCGGACGGTTGGATCTCCAAACTTCTGAGAAGACTACGAAAAAAGCCCCACTCGGAGGTGAGGCTTTCTTTGAGGCACAATAAAAGGGCAATACGGGACGATCAGGTCCCAAAAGGATCATCGTCCGGTTTGGTTCCAAAAGGATCGTCATCTGGTTTGCCACCAAAGGGATCCGATGGTTCCGTGGGTTTGGGACCCGCAGGTCGGGGTTTGACTTCTTCGCTGGGGTCGGTCCGGGGAATGTTGGGTTTAAGATCCAGAGCAATGTGCATTTCAGGTGATTCTAAATCCATGGCCCGAACGCATTGGATGATGCCTGATCGGGTACCGACGTACGCGCGATCGGTCAGTAGGTTCGAGATGGCAAAAGTGATTCCGCCTTGACCTATCGTTGACTCCCTGCGGCCACTTTCCCGATCGAGGATAATCAATCGACCAACCGAGTCCAGAGCCATCACCTGGTTACCCGAGACTGAAACGATGCGGCTTACGTCATCGCAGGACCATTTCTCAATCCCTGTATCGAGCGCGAGCACGGTCAATGATGGGCCAAGAGAAATAAGGAAAACATCATTGTCGATGGCGATAGGTGTTTCCCGAAGTGGATTTGGAATGAATTGTTTCCAAATCAAGGCACCCCGACCCTCATCAAAGCAGTGAATCGCGCCGTCATCTGTCCCAATGATCAGGGTGCCATTTTCTCCAATGCATACATTCTTAGAGATCGGCCGATCGAAATTGACCCGGTATTTGAAACGTTCGACATCGCCCCCGCGTGGAGCAACGAAAAGCGCTTTGCGATCGCTGACCCAGACCACGTTGTTCTTCGAGGTGAGCAACGGCGTCTGCATGGCTCGACCGAATGCGAATAGTTGTCCCGACGGCCTCTTGGCATCTCTCAACGAAAAGACTTCGAGAGAACCGTTTACTTTTGGGACGTAAACGTAGTTGGGTCCGACCAAAGGGCCGCCCCCGGCCGTTCGGTCCATCTTACGTTTCCAGAGGATGTTGCCGGTTTTCGAATCAAGACAGAAAAGTGACATGCCATTGGTAAGGCAGACATAATCGTCGGAAACTCCCAGGCTTGAAGTTGGCCAGTTGCGAGTCCCGACTTGAGTGGCCCATCGCGTGGCTCCGGTTTCTGCATCGATCGCCTGGACCACAAATTGGTCTGTCAGGACGTAAAGCGTGATCGTCGGAACAATATTCTGGGTGACTTTGGCCTCAATGCCTTCCGCGGCCAGTATTTCCACACGGAGGTTGGCCGCCTCTTCGGCGCCTAGCACCCCGTAGGCTTTTCCAAATGGACTGATGTCAGTTTCCTGAATCACTTCACGCTGTGTCCCGTAGGTCACGATGTATTCGGTCAAAGACGCTTTGGAGTCGACGTGCAGTGTTCCGGTAGCCAGTTTGCTGTAATTCGTCGCGACCTGTGCTTGCGTATTCCACTCCCTCTCGTAGCCCTGTGCATTGAGTCCTTGAAAGGGAATAAGTCGGTTGTCGATATCTTGAGCGTGAGTTGACGAGTTTGTGAGGCACGTCATCGCTACCAGAAAGACGGGAGTCCAAATTCGGAGCATCGCGATCCACCAGGTTTGTTCGGGACGAGAGATTCATGGAAAAACCAGATTGAGACGGGCAATTCGCCCATCCGATCCATCATAGCTAGAGCCTGAACGCGGTCCATTCTTTTTTGGGCCATCCATCGAGGAAAACCCCTCGGTTTACCTGATATTCGTCCCCCCAATCGGTTTTGGAACGCAAATCCCGACCGATTGTGGTTAGTCCTTCCCTGTGAAGACGGTGGCGGGCGAGATTTGCCCCATAGACCTCGCTATGCCGAGTTCTTACGATAGGAGCGCCGACGTTGTGTATTCCGATCTCATTCATGCTCACCGGAAATGTTGCACCCGAATGGCTGCTTCCTACCCCAGCGAAGATCTCCAAGCCGCGCTTGAAGCAGCGATTGGTTACTTGAATTTCTCCTCAGGCGCTCATGACCCACGTTTCTTTTGCGCATTGGACCAATTGCTGGTGGAAGTCCCCCCTGTTTCAGAGGGGGTGTTTAACGGCTTGGCGCTTGAGGGGATCCTGACCCGCGGTGTTGCTCGGCTCAAAGGGAAGTCGCCTGCATTTTCTGATACCGCGCAGGCCGAGCAGATTATGGAACTCGTTTTCTCTCACGTCGTGCCAACTTATCTGAAATTCCACGAGGAAATCCTTTTTCACCATCGAAAAGATCAACGATTCAATGCCTTCATGGTGGGGCGATTTTTTGAAGCCACTTTGAAACAGGGCGGGCCTTGGACGGAAGTTGAGAGAATCAGCCAAGCCGCAGTGCGAACCTTGAGTGATTATGTCGGGCACCGACCATTGGCCACACTCGAAAACCAGAAACACGTCATCCCTATCGATGAAAAAGTTCGTCCGGTTCCACTCTACCTTTCAGAGGCCGGTGTGGCGCAAGGCCCTTATGCTGAAGTGGTGTCCCTGACACTGGACATTTTGAAAAACACGGATGAGTCCATTTTAGAGGCGGCTCATTTTTCACTCGACCATCTCGATGAGTTGTCCTTCGACCCTCGCGCCTATGATTTTGATCATCCTGTGAATCGCAGGCCGAATTACCACTTTGGGCAGTGGGATCCGCACCAGATTGACAAAGCGGGATATTATCGACGGTTTGTGATTCAGCAGGTAACGCTCGAAGCCTTGCATCAACGCATTGATGGAAAGGGTGAGATTCCGAGGGAAGAATTGGTCTTCGAGGCTGCGGCGGTCCTTGCCGGGACCATACTGATGGCCTCAGGCATCAGCGGTCGTGGGCCCGGTGCGATCAGCGCTGATGTGCCTCTGACTTCATTGCTCGCAGTCATCGCGAGGTATCGGGACCAGTTTTATGACGGCTTGATGTCCCAACTGGCCGAGCCTCAGGCAAGTCGTTTGAAGTCCGAAGCGGAACAGAAGCGTCAGGCTTTTGGTGCGGCTCGACAACACATCAATTCTGAACTCGCACGCCAACGCGAAAGTCAAATGGAGCATGTTCATCTGGCACGCATTTATGCACGGATGGGCTATCTTGAGGACGCTCAACGTGAAGCAAACATTGTTCCTGTTGCTTCAGCTCGGACGAGCAGTCAGATTGATTGTGCGTTGATGGCGGGTCATCAGGCGATCGGTCGAAAAGCGTGGAAGGAAGCTCGCCAGAATATCATTGCGGTGGTGGAAACACTGCGTCGGTCCATCGCTTGTGGAGCCCAGATTGATCCTTGGAACATCCTTGGTTTTGATGCCCAGTACACCCTGTTTTCCGGCTTGGAGAACAGCATTCAAGATCATCGGGCGGATGAGATTCTTTCGATTGTTGAACGCATTTTTGAGCTGTGTTCACGGTTTTGGAATGAAGCAACATCGGCGAGAGAGGAAGAGTCCGTTTTCTGGATCTCCGAGTACTTCGAACAACTTGCGCAATGGTGGCACCAATTCGCGACCCATGAAGTCACCAGTGTGGAAGGGGTCAACGCATTGGCATCGTTTCAGGCGTCCAAGCATGTGGCGGAATGTCTGAAACTTTGGCATGAAGGTGGCGGCGGCAACGGAGATGTCGAATTTTGGGCCTCGCACGCAAGCCGGTTTGATTCTCCAACGGCTTTTGCTCTGGTCGTGGAGGCTCTTTTGGATCAGGGGGATTTTCTGGCGTCTCGCGGATTGCTGATGCAATGGTTGGGAGATGTTGAAGAGATTCCTTTGGAGCAGAATCAAACGTCGTTTTTCGACCTTGCTTATCGCTGGATCCTGTTGCAGCTCGGTCGGATGATGGACTCTGAGACGGGCATTGAAGATCAAAGACAGATCAGTCGGGAGGTCACCAAGTGGTTCGATTTTCTTGAGGCGAACGCTGAGGACTTCTGGACCGTCCCACAATTCGAATCACCTCGGAGTTCTCAGGTGTCCGCCAGTCCTGATCCTGAGTTGGATGAGGAGGAAAATGATCCTGGGAATGACCTCTACGGGGCCGCATACGATGATGTGGTCTATCAGGACAGTACCAACGATGGCATTGACGGAAGCGTTTTCGAACAGGCTGATTTTGGGTTTGACGAGCTTGAACGAGAATCACGTCGGGTGAGTCAGCGACTGTTTTTTCTCTCTCATCTCTCGCGGATGTGGAAGGTTGCCGCGTTCGTCGGTGTGAATCACATCAAAGGTCAGGCGGCAACAGAAGATCTGGCGTCCGAGTTTCTCGAGTCTCTTGGTCAATGGACTCAGCAGGCTCAACAGAACCAGAGAGCGTTGCAAGAGTTACTTCGCCAGGTGCATAATTACCAGGTCGCGCGACCGGGAGTCGATCATGATTCCATGTTGGAGTATGACCGTCAGCGACTCCTCAAGGAAAATCTGATCGAACAGGTGATTGGCGTCTGCGTCGATACGGTTGAGGCCTACCAGTCGCTTTTGGCAACGCAGATGTCGGCCGAGCAGCTTATGGGGCAGGTCTCAAGTCCAAAAGCTGAGGTGGATGGCCTCGACGCCGACCAGGTCGGTTACGTCCAGATTCTTGCGTCCGCAATGCGTCATGATCGGGATGCAGTGGAGCAAGAGTTTGAGAAATTCTGTAATCAGTTGGTTCAGCAGCCTTTGCTTTATGTACCTCTGGCGAAGGGCGGGGATCCCCACAAGATCGTCAGCTCTCGAATCCGAAGGATGGCAATCCAGGAGCTGCTGGTCACGTTGCCTCGTCTTGGATTGATCGAAGCGACACATCATCTCCTTGAATTGGCTCGAGAAATGGAGCAGGCACATCCTGTGGGGCAGGGTGCGGTCACTGAGTTCGATGAGCTCTTCAAAATCGGTTATTGTTCGATGGTTGAGGCGATCACGGAGTGGGCTCCAAGATGGCGCGAGGAGAGTAATCTTGGGGAACTGTTGGGTGAGGATGTCGGAGATGAAAACAGTTCGAGGGAGACTCGTCTTTTTTTGGCGATTGAAAGACTCGCCGAAAGGTCTCTGATCACTTGGCTGGAACACAGCAAGACGCTTCGGCTTTCCGTGTTGGAAAAGGTGGGGGATCGAGACTCTTGGAATCAACTCGTAAATTTTGTAAAAACTTACGGGGGCGATCTCTTCACTCAAAGGTTTTTCAATCTTGGCAACCTGCGTGCGATTCTGCATCAGGGTGCTCATGCCTGGCTTCAGCAGCTTCAGGAGCAGCCTGGGGATTATCAATTCAAGCTGCTAGACGACATCGATGATGTCATCGGCTTTGACGACGCGTGCCGTTGGCTGACGTTGGTGCTTGAAGCCATCATCGAAAATTATGCTGAGTATCGCGACTATAACAGCACAACGACCCAATCGGATCGCGGAGAATTGCTGTACATGCTGCTGGATTTCCTTCGGCTTAGAGTACGGTACGATCGTGTGGCCTGGCATCTGAAGCCAGTGATCTGGTCTCACGAAAGACTGGTTCGACGTGGGTGCCAACGAGTCGCGAAACGCTGGCGTCGCGCTGTGAGGCAGCGTATCGGCCAAGAGCCCCAGCGATATCTCGATCGACTCGAAAAGCTCCAGCAGAAGTATGCGATGCAAATGCCGTCGATCGCGGAACGAATTCATGAACGCTTCTTGATGCCCATGAGAGTGGATCGAATCCGTGCCTATGTCAAAGATGCGATTGAGCATCGTGAGACGGAAGCAGGCAAGCGGGCGATCGAATCACTTCGGCTGGAAACAAGAATGCTGACTTATGAGCCTACGGGTGCCGGTCTGGAATTACCAACCTGGCTTGCGTCGCTTGAAGATGAAGTGGAACAGGTCGTAAATCACGTCGATTGGGATATTGAGCTTTCGAATGCCATCGTCCCGCGGATTGTTGATGTGGATGAAGCGGATCTGTTCGATCAACTTGTTCGTTTACATGACGAGGTCGAGGAAGAGTTTGAGGAGGGTGATGAATCGACAGAAGCCGAGGAAGATCGGACTGGAGAGTCAGATCAGGCAGATGGTGAGCCAGAGGACGAGGATTCCTCAAGGCAGGAAGAATAGTCTTTTCTTGATTGAGCCGTTTTCCATCAGGCAACTCCATTCCTAGGGGAAGGCCGGTGATTGGTTGCTGAAGTCTTGGTCCTGTTGTCGCATTCTGCTCCTTTTAATGAACCTGTCCGATTGATGAGGGCATTCACGCCAGACTCGCGGGACGGTGTAGGCAAGCGAAAATCAGAATCTCATGGGTCACGAATGATTTTGCGGTGTGACCCTCTCCGACTCCCATTGTTTGGGGCGACCCAGAAGATCGACTCGCTGTTGTTGCTGGCAAATTTCTTCCGAAAGGCGTCCAGATGATCCGCCCGACCACTTCGCTCTAGGACCAAGGCAGAAGAGTCTCTAGAATCTCCCCTCTGAAGTCACATGAGGGACTGCAGTTTGCTAGCAGAAGCAAGGAGGCGGCGATGGCCATCGCGAGGAAAGATCGCCCCGATTCGCGAGAGCGGCGGCACAAACACCGGCTTTATCGATACAGGATCTGGGCCATAGTTCTGGGCGCATTGCTGCTTTGGTCCGCTCCGTCGATCGTTTCCAGAACCGCTTTGCTTGGCGTCTTCATCAATGGGCTCACCAGCGATATGCCGGGCCATGTCGAATATGAATCTGCATCTCTTGGGTGGTTCAGACAAGCCGAAATTCGCGGACTACGATTTCTGGATGATGCTGGGCAGTGGGTTGCCAAGGTCGAATCCGTTCGTCTTCAAAAAAATCTATGGCAACTCCTTTGGTCTAGAAGTGATATCGGCGGCATTCGACTGGAAAGACCCCAACTTCGAGTCTCGGTCGAGGAATCAACAAGCAATGTTGAGCGACTTTTTTCCCCCCTTATTCCTGAGAGAAGCGAAGGTGCAGCACTTCAGTATCGGGTGGATATTCTCGATGGTGCCGTGATCCTGACCAACCCTTTGGCAGACGCTCAGGTTCAAGCCAACGTGGTGGAGATCGATAAGATTCAGTGCGGTTTTGAGTCGGGTGAATCGCAAAAATTTACCCTTACCGCACGAATTTGGCAGGACCTTGAGACGTCAAAAAGTGGGAGCTTGGCATTCCGTTCGGAGGCGTCGGGCTCTATGGGACCCCATCGCATCTCAGGGGAATTCATTGACATGGACCTCGCTCTGCTCACTCATGTTGCCCAAAGGCTAGGCTGGGAGATGTCCGCAGAGGGACGAGTGTCGGGAAACTTGGAAGGTCAAATCAGTCGTTCAGGGAGTGAAAGCGATTGGCGCTGGAGTGAAGTGTCAGGGCAAGACTTTGCACTGCACTGGCCCGAGGTTTTGAAGGATGACCGACCTCGTTTGGAGAAATTTGAATCCCGAGGTCGTATCAAGTTGTCAGGCTCAGAGATTCAAGTTGAAGGCCTGCACTTCGATTCCAAAATGGTATCCGTTGACGCCAGTGGCACGATGGATCTCTCAGACGTGAGTCAACTGTGGAACTCCAAAGACCCCGTGGGGTTGGAAGCAAGTGGCGAACTGGATTTGGCTGCGGTAACCACCGCGTTTCCAAGCTCATTGAAGTTGCGAAAAGGCGTTGAGGTCGATTCGGGGAAATTGCAGTGGCTGCTGCGGAGTCAACATCAGTCTGGACAGCGGCGGTTGTTTGCAAACCTGTCCACCGGCATGCTGAGTCTGACGAATCAAGGGCAGTCCATGATGTTGAGTCAACCGCTGAGCGTAAGTGCTGCGGTGATAAACAGGAACGGGAAAATTGACCTTGAATTTGTGTCTTGCAAGTCACCCTTCTTGCGGATTGACGGCCGAGGAACACCGAACGAGGGGAGTATCACCCTTGCCGGTAACTTCAACCAGTTGCAGGAGAACCTCAGGCAAGTTTTTGCCATTGACCACTTGGAATTGGGTGGCGCATTGACCGGAAAGGTCAATTGGGTGGGTCGTCGTTCGTCAACGAGTGACCAAGGAGCAGAGACCGGAGCTTGGACGCCGGCAATTGTTCATTTGAATGGCGACTTGGCGGTACGAGATCTTCGTGTGACGTGGCAAGGACGCCCCGTGCTCACGGAGCCTGACTTGAAGATTGCCTGCAAAAGCCAATTCAAACCCGACTCGCAATTCGAGGAAGTCTTGGCGCAGAGTGCGTTGCAGTTGGTTGCCGATGATGACCGTTTGGAAATTTGGTCAGACACTGGCATGAGCAAAGCAAATCAGCCAGAGCAGGGTGCGGTTGCCACACCAAAGTTCGCCCTGACGGGCAATCTCCAGCGGTGGTCGAATCGGCTTGGCATCGGATTTCTGCTAACCGAAATTGAGCATGAAGGCGACATCGAGGCGACGGGACAACTCAACTGGTCACCAGATTCTTTCGGTCTTTCGGATGCTTCAGTGACCCTGAGGTCACTGAAGATTCGGAGCCAAGACATGGAAATCCAGGAAGGACTCGTGGTTGGCAATTGTTCGCTTGCTTACGACCGGAATGCAAGGTTCCTTAAAATTAATGCTCTGACTTTGGCATCGACTTCCGCGAGCCTTCGAGTGGATCAGATGGTCATTCCGACTCTCGGTTCACCTGAGACCATGCAAGGACAGTACGCGGTTCGTGCTGATCTTGGTCGCGTCTCCCAGTGGATGAAGGATTCCAAAAATGCCGCATGGATGGTTGGCGGACAACTAGAGGGGAATGGTCAACTTTCCATGCAGTCAGTTGGCGCGGATGGGGAGCCACTCGGCTTTGATTTCAATGGTAGGGTCAAGGATCTCTCCGTGTCGGAGGCGATCATTTCCGAGTCCGGCGATGTGCGTTCAAGGCCCTCATGGACATGGGAAGAACCGGTTGTCGCGGTTGCTTTTCAGGGTACCTATGACTTTAAGAACCCGTGTTTGAACCTTCCGCTCGGAGAGGTTGTCGGAAGCAATCAACGGGTCAGTGCAAGCGGAAGTTTGTCCTTGCAAGAAGGTGAATGGTGGGTGGACGCTTCTGGGAGTTGGCGAGGCTTAGGTCACCCTTGGTTCAAAATGTTTTCCCCCTGGTTGGGTGAAGATGCTGAACTCAAGGGTGAGTTTGACGAGCCGTTTTTCATAGAAGGGCCGTTGGCTGGATTGGGTTTTGAGGGGCAGGTCGACCACGTCAGACCAGTGGGTTGGTCCGAAGTGAGTCTGTCAGGAGAAGCGGGGCTCGCATGGCAGTCGGGTCGGGTGCTGGGAATGCCCTTTGGTACTGGCGCGATTCGGCCCGTTCTTTCAAAGCAAAGAATCGATTTTGGAGAAGTCCATATTCCGTTATCGCAGGGAGATGTTCGGCTTCAAGCGGGCGTTCAATTCGACAAAGATCGTACGACTATTCAAGTATCAAAGGGGAGGATCCTAGATCGAGTTGTGCTCTCGCCAGAACTTAGCCGACGCTGGTTGAAATATCTGTCACCTTTGCTTGCCCAGGTGACACAAAGTGAGGGGGTGATTAGCCTCGAGTTACAACCAACTTCTATCCCACTGCAAGAATTGGATTTGGCTGAGGGCAGTGGTGTTTTCGAAGTTGAGCGAGCTGTGGTAGGGCCTGGACCGCTGGCCATGCAGTTGCTGACTCTCATTTCGCAAATTCAAAGCATGCTGCTGCAGCGGCCCGCGCAGAGTCTGAGAAACGACGCATGGATCGAATTTCCGAAACAGAAGGTTGCCTTTCAAATCGAGCGAGGACGCGTTTACCATGATCAAATGCACTTGAGATTGGCAGGTGCCACGGTTTTGACGACGGGGAGTGTCGGCCATGACGAAACCATTGATCTTGTCATGAGTATTCCGCTTGAGGACCGCTGGCTTGGGAATCGCCCGGAGCTTGCCGCTTTCCGTGGCCTCTCGTTGGCCCTCCCAATACGAGGAACGTTGTCCAGCCCAAAGATTGACTCCAGTGCACTGAAGGACCTTTCCAAGCAACTCGTTCGACAAGCGGCAGAACAGCTGATTGATCAACAGCTGCGGAGAGGGCTTGAGAGTCTTCTGGGAGGCGACCAGTAGGGGGCTACCCTGAGGTTTTTCTGATCTCGGACACTGAACCGCAAAAGAGAGTCCATGGCATGAAGGTCGTATTTTTAGGCACGACAGGGTACCATCCCAATAACTCCCGTCACACGGCTTGCTTAATTGTGCCAGAATTGGGCCTTGTTTTCGACGCTGGGACCGGCCTGTTTCGTGCACGTGACCATCTTCAGACCTCCCATCTGGAGATTTTTCTTTCTCATGTGCACCTGGACCATTGTGTTGGGCTGACCTTTCTTTTCGATGTCCTGCGGGATCAAGACGTCGGAGATGTTCGCGTCTATGGTGAGACGGATAAATTGGCCGCGTTGGACGAGCATCTTTTTTCCAGCCTTCTGTTTCCCGTCAAACCTCCCTGCGAGTTTGTGCCTCTTCGCGGCGAGAGTCATCGATTGATATCCGGTGGTGAAGTGCGTTGGTTCCCACTTGAGCATCCCGGTGGTTCATTGGGTTTCGTGATCGAGCATCAGGGGCAAAAGATGGCCTACGTCACGGATACAACGGCCTCAGTTTCCGCGGATTACGTGGAGCACGTCCGCGGGGTCGACATGCTCATCCACGAGTGCTATTTTCCCGACGGTCAGGAAGAACTCGCCAAGCTGACCGGTCACAGTTGCGCAACGCCCGTGGCAGAAGTGGCTGCTGCTGCTGGCGTTGGCAAGTTGATCCTCGTTCATGTCGACCCGATGCGTGATGACGAGAGTTCGCTTGATTGTGACTCGATGCGTCGGATCTTTCCCAACATTACGCTGGCCCGTGATGGACTGGAAGTCGACTGGGGAAGGCATGAATCTACCGCATAATTCTGGGTTGAGATCGCGATGCCAAGGCGAAAGTGAACCGATAACAAAGACGGATGGCGATGTCACCAGAGTGACACCGCCATCCGAGTCGTTCTCCTGACTGAGGCAGTCAGGTGAGCTCCGATTCCACGCGACTAGAGTCGGAGTCGGGCAGGGTGGGGAGGTTGGCCCTGCAAGACGAAAAATTGCGTCGAGGAAATGGGATTAAGGGAAGCGGGAAATACCGATCCTCGACGATTTCGGATCATGCGGTCTCCGTAGCTGGGGTGTCAAAAATGTTGTCCGTACCATCGAGGAAGCTGGCGAGGGTGCGGGCTCGGTAGGGCTGCTGCAGTTTTCTGACAGCCTTCGACTCGATCTGGCGAACTCGTTCTCGTGTCACACTGAAGATTTTTCCAACTTCTTCAAGCGTATAGGAATATCCATCCGCAAGTCCGTAGCGGAGTCGGAGGATTTCGCGTTCTCGATAATTGAGCGTTTCCATGGCCTCTTCAATCCGACTCTTCAAGGCCTGTTGGTGGGTGTCATAAAGTGGGTCATCTTCACGATGGTCTTGGAGGAACTCACCAAAGTAACTGTCATCGTGCTCACCTACGGGTTGGTCCAGCGATAGAGGCTGACGCGCCATTTTCATGATGCATCGGGCGTCTTCCAGCGAAAGGTTGGCTCTTTCAGCCGTCTCTTCTGGAGTGGGCTCGCGACCGAGTTCCTGGAGTAGATCTCGGGTGACCGCTCGTACTTTGCTCATCGTGTCAATCATGTGAACCGGGACGCGAATGGTTCGACTCTGATCCGCAATGGCTCTTGTGATTGCTTGACGAATCCACCAAGTTGCGTAGGTGGAGAATTTGTAGCCTCGGGCATGCTCGAACTTATCGACGGCACGCATCAGGCCTGTATTGCCCTCTTGGATGAGATCCAAAAAACTCAATCCACGATTGCGATACTTTTTCGCGATCGAGACGACAAGACGTAAGTTGCCTGCTGAAAGCACTCGTTTAGCAGCGTCATGATCAAGTGAATACTTTTTCGTTTTCTCGATGCGACGGTTTAAGGTTCGAGGGGATTCGAACGTGATACGCATCAAGTAATGCAACTCCTTCTCCAACTCCTCGACGCTTCTTCCAAAAGCAGAGTCTTCCTCACGATGCTCATGAATCTGAGTGTAGAGCTCCCGCATCCGATTTGAAATTTCTTCGAGTTTGTCGAAAAGCGGTTGAAGACGATTGATGCGAAGGTTCAACTCTTCGATGAGGCGAACGGCTTTGTTTCGTCGTCGTACCAGTCGACGCCAAGCTTCTCGACGCTCGGTCAAGGGCGTGCTCTTACTGATTGCGACTCGGAAATCGTCCCGATTGCAATCCAACAAGTGTCGCAGCGTCACCAGGTTGGGGGTCAATCGCTGAAGGATTCGTTTTTTTTCTGACGTGTTGGTGACTGAAACTTCGATCGTGCGATCCAGTCGTAATTCGCCAGCTCGGACTTTTTCCAAAGTCTCGACGGCGCCTTGCAAGACGAAGTCCGTGGCGATCATTGAGTTTCGAAACAGGGTTCGGGTTCGCTCAATCTCGACGGCCGCGGCAATTTCCTGTTGACGAGTCAACAAAGGAATTCGACCCATTTGCATCAGGTACATTCGGACCGGGTCGTCGATTGCGTCAGTTTCGGTCTCATTTTGAAGTTCTTCTAATTCTTCGGCCGAAACCTCTTCATCGGAATACCGATAATTGCCGCGTGCGTTGTTTTGGTTCTCGAATTCACCATTGCTGGAGAATCCACCTTCTTGGTATTCGTTATCAAGATTCGCAGCGATGCGATTTTTCTTAGCTTTTGCCACAGAGTCGACCCTCCCAAAGGTGCTGTTCAAGTTGTCGCGTTGAGCGATAGTGAAAAGCAGCCTGCGTGCCAACTTGAGAATGTACGATCAAGAAGTTCTTAAGTCTCTGAAATGGAACGACTTAAGAATTCTCGTCGTTTGGGCATGGGCAGAGAGGTGTTGCGTCGAGGCAACGGGGCATGTCAGAAGACCCCACCCTGTGGTGTTTGAGCAACACGTTGGCAAATAGGCGAGTGCACTCTTTTGACGTTACTCGGACGACACCGTTGTTGCAAGATTTCGTCGTGGGCAATCCCAAAGGTTGGCAACGAAGATGTCCGTTCGTAACCTTTTTGTCACAAATGCCTAATGGGCCTGTGAATGAACAGCACGGTTCGCGAAGGTTTTGAATGCGATCCAAGTCGGTCAGCGTGATATTTTCTTCCTGCCCACAAAACGGCCCGCAGGCTAACCTGCGATCATGCCGAGGATCATCATGAGAAAGCAGAATCCCGAGCCCAGAAGTCCAATCCCGCCAAAAATGATGGCGATCCAAGCGTGGAATTGCCCTTTGATGACTGGGTTCTTCTGATAGCGAGAAAATCCAATGAATCCCAGAATGATCGCGGGGATCGTAAACAGGATTCCAATCAAAGGCAGGAGCGACAACCAACCCAGGTAGTACCCGATGAGCGCCATCGGGTTTTTGTAGGGAATGACGCCCCCAGTTGCATCGCCTTGCTTCACATTCGGGCGGTTTTGCGATGGCTGGATGGGGGGTTGCTGATAGGGATTGGATGACTTGGACATGAGAAGCGTCCTGTAGGTAGAGGCGAGTGGCGTCATGCACGGCCAGTAAGGTTGCCTCGCGGTCATCGAAAGAATGAGTGGTCCGGGTTCAATACGCGAACGAACCGCTCCAAGCGTCGCTAGCATCATACTGGACATCAACGTTGTCTCAAAATCTTCTCGTGGATACAATCCTGCAAAATCTCGATTCAACTCACGCTATGGACGTCGCTTTTGAGCCTCATTTTGGCTTCATTCCAGTTTTTTAACCCAGCGACCTTCATGGTAGATAGGCACGCCAATGAAGCTTGAAGCCCGACTGCAACGTATCGAATTGATCCTCTCCGACGTCGATGGTGTTCTGACAGATGGCGGTCTTTTTTATGACCAACAGGGGAGCGAACTGAAGAAGTTTCACGTGCGCGATGGGCTGGGCATCAAACTTTGGCAACGGGCGGGATATCGATTTGGGTTAGTGACGGCGCGCACTTCAAACATCGTCAGAATGCGAGCCAATGAACTTGGGTTGGACCTCGTGCGGCAAGGTCACGAAAATAAATTGCCTATCGTCGAAGAAATTCTTGGCGAGCTGGGCTACTCCGCGGAGCAACTCTGTTTCATTGGGGATGATTTGACCGATTTGGCTTGCCTGCAGTTTGCAGGAGTGGGTGCAACAGTCAGTGATGGCGCAACAGAGTTAAAGGACGAAGCAGATCTCGTCACCAGCCAACCCGGAGGACGAGGCGCGGTTCGAGAGTTGATTGAAGTTTTGTTGAAAAGCCAACATCGCTGGCAGGAATTGATGAGTCGGTACCACCAGCCCCATCGATCATGATCGCTGCGGCCAGAGTTTGTGATTTTAACGAGTGAGTCGTGTTGAACCTGCCAAACGAACGGATTTGTTGTGGCTCAAAAACTGAAGAACGCGGCCGGAACTTTCGCCGTTGTCCTGCTTGGGGGCTGGCTTTATTCGTTGCTGGTGGTGCCTTTTGTTGAGGGAGGGGCGGTTAAATCCGTCGGTCCCCCAATTCAGGAAGTCGATCTTCCTGAAGCCCAACTTGATCCTCTGGTGGACCTTGGACCCTGGTTGCCTCCCGGATGTCCTCAAGAGAGCCTGAAGAAGACCATCGCGTTCCAACGCGGGAGTGTGCATTTCAAAGACTGGAGTGTCAGTGATGATGGTCATCTGGAAGCCAAGCCATTCGTCATGGTTTTGAGTCAGTCTAACGATGAAATGGAGGGCGATCCCGAATTGACGCCCCCTCTGGTCCTGTTGGCCCGTGAGGGTGCGGTTCTTGAATTCGATCCTCCCTTTACTAGCGGGCTGGAGCCAGCAGGTCGACTTGTGAAAGCACTGCTCAGGAAAGAAGTGATCATTCATCGCACGGCCAGCCCCGGCAGCGAGGATGGTCTCGAGATTCGGACAAGTAACGTCCAGATCGAGCCGAATCGAATTTCCACTCTGAATGACGTCGATTTTCGTATGGGAGCTCATGAAGGGAGCGGCAGTAATCTGGAAATCGTGCTGGCGACAGACCGAGCTGCGGAAAAGAATCAGCTGCCAGATGTGCGGGGTATTCGCTCTCTCGAGCTTGTGCATCTGCACCGATTGAGGATCGCGGCGACACCTCAGGCCGAAATACCAGTGGACAACCGCCGTAACGCTGAAGGCCCTGCCGTGGGCGACATCGAAGTGCGTTGTGATGGTTCGTTTACCTGTCGCCTCGACGAGCAGGTCGCCACCTTCAAAGACAATGTACGGATCGTTCATTCAAGCGGAGAGGGGGCGCGAGTATCGGATTCACTGGCCTGTGATATTTTGAAGATTCTATTTCATCACCCTGCATCACAGTCGGTTCTTTCAGCAGATCGCCGAAGACTTGATGGCGAGACATCCAGTCAGTCATCTTCTGAGGGCGTGGGGGCTCAAAGCGAATTCAATGTTCGAAGATTGATCGCTCAAGGTAAGCCGGCCATCCTTCATTCACCTCTCCGTGAACTTCACGCGAAATCGGAAATCATCAGCTATGACCCGGTCCAGCGCAGTGTCTCGATGAGCGACACAAAGCGAGTTGTGGTCAAGCATCAGGATCTTGTTTTCGAAGCTCCGCTCTTCAACTACGAATTTGTTGAGGGGAATCAGCTGGGAATTGCGGTGGCCGAGGGACGCGGACGAGTGGTTCGTGCTGCTGCGGGCAATGGCCCTGGTTTCGAAATGGAATGGTCCGAACAACTGCAATTGCGTCCCCACGAAGGATTGCAGTGTCTGTCTTTTTATGGTTCGCCAAAGCTCGCGGTTTCAACAGGAGAAAAATTCACATCCGATGAGCTGCATGTCTGGCTATCCGAAGAGAAGGCAGAGGCCTTGGCCCCGCAAGGTGGGCCAAAGCCAACCAGAATACAACTTGTAAAACTATTGGCAGAGAACAGTGTTTCCATCGACTCTCCTCAACTTGGTGGGAGCACCGCTCGGCTAGAGGTCTTCTGGAATCGCGACTTTGTTCGCACGGGTGAACAGAGTGCGGCCGGGGCAGGCGATTCCATCGGAACGCCGGCAGGAGGAGATTCAACGATCATTGCCTCGCGACCCAACGAAGCAGGTCCGCGAAAACTGATGGTCAGCGGGGAGTTTGTCCGGGCACGATTGAGGCCTGAGAACCAGACGTTCACGGTGGAGGAAATCACCGTTGATGGAAACGCACGCCTCTACGAACAACCTCACCCTGAGCATCTCAGCGAGATGCAAAAACCGTTTTCCATTGCAGGTCAGTTACTCCAGGTTAATTCGCTTGGGTCGGATCGCTTTTCGGCCTATGTGGTCGCCGAAGAGGGGGCACCCCCAGTCATCGAGGACGCGGGCGGTCCGCAAAACGTCCCCATCATGGTCGCGCAGGGCATGGAGTTGTACGGGGCTCAGATGCAACTTGACCAGGTGGAGCAGCGAATGTGGATGGATGGCTCGGGCTTCGCCCGATTGCAGCCCTTTACGAAGCAGCAGGGAGCCCAACGTCTGACGGGCCCCATGATCGTTCGTTGGAAAGGAGGCTTGGACTTTGACGGAGAGTGGATTCGCGTACGTGAAAACGTCCAGATCGGTCTCCAAACAGTGGACGCCGAGGGAGAGCTTTCAACGGTCGAAATCCAGAGCGAGGGGTTGGACCTGCGGTTGGCCCAGAAAGTCGACTTGGCTGGCGGGGGTCGGGGTTCGGTGAAGTCGGAGACAAACTCGAATACTTCTACAAACTCCGGTCAAGACAACATTGAGACGCTGATTCTGCAAGGTCAGGTTTGGGTGACCCATTGGGAAACGGACAAGCAGGGAAATACGAAGGCAGTGGATCGGCTATTTGCGCTGGGCGCTGGGCTCCATTATCCAACCGGAAATCTGATTGCCGGCGGGCCAGGATTCACACAGTCCATTCGGACACAAAACGGCCTCAGTCAGATTTCCGGACCCATTGTCGATACCCAAGATTCCGCAATTGGTTCTGGGCGAACGCATGTCCGAATTGAGTTCAACCGAGATATCAAAGGCAATATTTATCAAAAGCACTTGGCATTTAATGGTGACGTTCGTGTCTATTCCGTGGAGGTTCCCAGTTGGGACTCATGGTTGGAGCGCGAGGAACTTCAGCAACGCTCTGATCTTGTCTTCATGAAATGTGATCAATTGACGACGGATGAAGTCATGATCCAGCGAAACGCTCCAATGTCTCTGCTGGTGCAGGCCACGGGAAACGCGGGATTGCGTGGGCGGGGCATTGAGGCAAGAGCTACCCGCATGACCTACGATCAAAGTAAGGATCTACTCACGCTGGTTGCTGAGGGCAGGGACGATGCTGAGTTGACTCGGCAAACCCAACCCGGTACGAATCCCGATCAGGTTCGTGCCCGAGAAATCAAATTTTGGCGAGGGACCAACCAGGTTGAAGTCTCAGGCATCAGCAGCCTATCGTCCGGTGGCCCATTTGGAAGGCAACCTTCATCAAAACCACCAAACAGCCCTCAAGGGCGTGAAAGATAATTTTCTGAATGCTTTCGGTCACCCCACTGAGGGGCATCTGTGGCAGCGCGTTTGCCTTGGCTTCGTTGAGCGGTCAAAATGGCTAGGTCGGCTTTTCGTGGTTGCCGTCCCTATCTTGAATTCGGTTCCTGTCTCGCTGGGAATACTCTGCGGTGATGCCGGATCGTCTTTTTCGCACTCCAACTAATCAACTCCATGACGCACAGCAACATCAAGCGAAGGTCGCTTTTGGCCGTCGTTTTGACCACCTTCATTTCGCTCCTCAACGGTGATTCAACGGCAGCTCCCCAGTCGGTGACGAAGCCGGGTGAGGATTGGACCATCATTTCCAGGATTCTCCAACAACACTGTGTGGCCTGCCATAATCACGAAACCCGTGAGGGCGGATTGTCATTATCGACTGGGGCGGAGTTTCTTCAGGGTGGAGACGAGGGAAGTGTTTATGACGCCGAACATCCACTGCAGAGTCGGTTTTTGGAGGTCGTGACTCCTGTAGATGGCGTCGCGGAGATGCCTTATGAGAAGGCACCACTAAGTCAGTTGGAACGCGAGGAGTTGAAACGCTGGCTCAGTAAAGGCGCTCTTTGGCCCGAAGATGTCATTCTTGAAGTCGGTCCCGTATCGGATACGGATTGGTGGTCATGGCAACCCG
This sequence comes from Pirellulaceae bacterium, assembly GCA_022448315.1. GTDB lineage: Bacteria > Planctomycetota > Planctomycetia > Pirellulales > Pirellulaceae. The sequence goes on from JAKVCA010000016.1 coordinate 115,495, forward strand.
TAAGCCGACCCGGCATCCCCATCTCAGCTTCAGACTCAAGATGGCCTCGTCATGCGATTGACACCTTTATCTTGGCCAAGCTGCAGGACGAGGAGCTGACACCGTCTGACGAAGCGAGTGCAGAACACCGAATTCGACGTGTCTACTTTGACTTGATCGGACTTCCGCCCAGTGCCGAGGAGATTCAGGAGTTTGCCGCGGATACCGACCCAAGAGCGTTTGAGAAACTTGTCGATCGTCTACTCGCATCTCCTCGGTATGGTGAGCGTTGGGGGCGGCACTGGCTGGATGTCGTCCATTACGGCGACACGCATGGGTATGACAAAGATAAGCCCAGGCCCAACGCTTGGCCCTATCGCGACTATGTCATCCGTTCGTTCAATCAAGATCGTCCTGCGGCCGAGTTTGTCGCTCAGCAACTTGCGGGAGATGTTCTTCCGACAGACGATCCCGAAAGTGTTTTGGGAACGGGCTTCATCGCCGCGGGACCTTGGGATTTCATTGGTCAGGTTGAAGTTCCTGAATCCAAGATCGATGGCAAGATCGCAAGGCATCTTGATCGGGATGACATGGTGCGAACGACCTTGGAGTCGTTCTGTAGCATCACGGTGGGATGTGCCCGGTGTCATCATCACAAGTTCGATCCTATCAGTCAGGCCGATTACTATCAGTTACAAGCCGTGTTTGCCGCGGTCGATCGCGCCGACCGGCCATTTGACCTAGACCCGGCCGTTGTCGATCAAAGACGAGACGTTGAAAATCGAATGGCTGCGTGGCAGAAACGCAACGACCAATTGGAACAGGAAATTGGCCGGAAATATGGTGCTTCGGTCAACGACATCGAAAAAGAGATTGATCAATTACTGACGCCTGCAGATGAGGCCAAACCGGAGTTCGGTTTTCACAGTGAGATTGCGAAGACGCCAAAGCAAGAGAAATGGGTTCAGCTCGACCTCGGTGAAGTGCGGGCGGTTTCCAAAGTTCAGCTGGTGGGATGCCATGACACGTACGCCAATATCGGAGCGGGTTTTGGTTTTCCCGTGAGATTTCGCATTGAGCTATCCAATGATGCCAACTTTAAGGAGGGCGTCCGTGTCGTTGTCGCGCGGACCGATCGCGATTTTCTAAATCCGGGTGTCGTTCCAATTGCGTTCTCTTTTGAGACGTCGCCAGCTCAATACGTTCGAGTTACCGCCACGCAATTGGCCGAGCGGGCAAACGACTATATTTTTGCGTTGGCTGAGTTGCAGGTCTGGGATGAGAAAAATCAGCTGATTTCGTCCGGCAGCAAGGTAACCAGCCTCGATTCCATTGAGGCGCCTGAGAGATGGTCGCGAGCAAATCTGATTGACGGTTATTGGTATGGAAGTTGGTTGGAGGAAGAGCTGCAGGTCAAATTGCGGCAACTTGCGTTGAACCGAACGGAACGGTGGGAGAAGATTTCACAAAGTCCGCTCCACCGGCAAAAATTGGAATTGCAGAGTGAGTACGAGCGACTTGAGAAGGAAAAGTCGGCAATCCCGGCTCCACAAATGGTCTACGCTGGAACGACGAAATTTTCACCTCAAGGAAATTTCAAAGCCACTCAGGGCAAACCAAGAACCATCCATGTTCTGAATCGAGGCAACGTCTTGTCGCCTGGTGAACAGGTTCATCCTGGTCCGGTGACGTCTTTGGGAGACTTGGGGATTGCCTTTGGTGGAGCGGAACAACACGATGAAAGCGATGCTCGAGTGGCTTTGGCCTCTTGGATTACTCATGCAGACAATCCGTTGTTTTGGCGGTCCATGGCAAATCGAGTTTGGGTCTATCACTTCGGCCGTGGTCTGGTCGACAGCCCCAATGATTTCGGTCGTATGGGCCAGTTGCCATCACACCCCCAGCTTTTGGACTGGCTTGCGAGTGAATTGCGAGATTCGGGTGGCAGCATAAAGCGACTGCATCGAATGATCTGTACCAGTTCGACGTACCAGCAAAGCTCGCGCTATCGTGAGAGAGCTGTCGCAGTCGACGGTTCAAATCGGTGGTACTGGAGGATGAATCGAAGGCGATTGGAGGCGGAAGCGATTCGGGATGCAACGCTCGCGGCGGCCGGAAGGTTGGATCTGAAAATGTACGGTCCGGGTTTCCAGGATTTTGTGATCGAAAAGCCGGAACACTCACCCCATTACGAGTACCACCTGTTTGATCCCTCGAATCCTAGCAGTCATCGACGTGCCGTGTATCGTTTCATTGTTCGATCACAGCAACAGCCCTTCATGACGACACTTGATTGTGCAGATCCGTCGATGCAAGTGGATAAACGAAATGAGACGATCACGCCGCAGCAATCTCTCGCGTTGTTGAACAACGCGTTTATGCTGGAGATGGCGAGCGAATTTGCAGAAGATATCCAGCAGACTTCTGGCAATCCGGAATCCGAGGTGGAACAACTCTATCTTCGGGCATTGGGGCGCTTTCCCACCGAAGATGAGGTGAGAACGATTGTTCCGTACATGCGTCAGCACGGATTGGAAAATGTTTGCCGACTGGTCTTTAATTTGAACGAGTTTTTGTTTGTGGATTAGTTCGGTATGACAGAGGTGGCCGCGACGATTCACCGATGCCTGAACCGTAATTTTTTGGGTGGTGAACGGCGTCTGCTGTCGATGTTTGGCGGAGGCGTGCGTTCATTTCCGCTTGGTTTTTTAGACTCGCACATTTAAAAATTGCGTGATCGGATCGATCGCAACGAAGGAGCACTTTTGATGCAACCCTACCTGTCTCGACGGAAGTGGTTAGAGCAATCCGCAGGGGGATTTGGAGGTCTTGCTCTGGGCGCCATGATGCAGGGGGAGTCTCTCGCGCGCGAAGAAGCGGTGAGTCAGATCATTCATCACCCGCCGAAAGTGAAGCGTGTCGTTCAGCTTTTTATGGCTGGGGCGGCGAGCTCTTTGGACATGTTTGATTTCAAACCCGCGTTGGTCAAACATCATGGGGAGCCCTCCGACTTTGGCGAAAAAGTGGAGGCGTTTCAAAATGGTCTGGGGCCATGGATGAAGTCACCATGGGAATTTCAAGCCTATGGTGAATGTGGGAAACAACTCAGTTCGATTGTTAGCGAGCTCGGTTCGTGCGTTGACGATATGGCGTTTGTTCACAATATGATTGGTAAGACGGGCGTTCATAGTTCGGCGACATATCTTCAGGCGACAGGTTTTCAAACCCCTGGATTTCCAGGTGCCGGGTGCTGGATCAGTTATGCACTTGGCAGTGAGAACGAAAATTTGCCGACGTTTGTGGTGCTGCCAGATCATCGGGGGTTTGCGTCAAACGGTCCCAAAAATTGGGATAGTGCTTTTCTGCCCGCCCTGCATCAGGGGACCACTATCTTTCCCGGCACTGATCCTCCGATCCAGGACCTATTTCCGCAGAATCGCCGGTTCACGACGACTCAGGGTGATGCGGAAGGACAAAACCTTCTTGAAGTTCTCAATCGCGAACATATGAACGAACGAGCTGGCGATTCTCGCCTTGAGGCCCGTATTCGGAGTTATGAACTGGCGGCGAAGATGCAGCTTGCGGCGCCGGAGGCCCTTGATCTTCGGGACGAGCCCAGCTATCTCCTCGAACAGTATGGAGTTCCGGAAGACCCTCGTGAGTATCCGGCTGAGATCAACCCGGAAGAAGAAGCGGAATACTTTGGGAGAAAGTGCTTGGTCGCGCGCAGGTTGCTGGAGCGTGGAGTGCGTTTTGTCCAGATCTGGTCCGGCAATGATAACGGTTTTCCGCGACGTAATTGGGATTCTCATGAGAACATCAAGCGGGATCACGGGCCATTGGCGTCGGGGATGGCTCGAGGCGCCTCGGCGTTGATTCGTGACTTGAAACAACGGGGGATGCTTGAGGATACACTCATCCTGTGGACCACCGAATTCGGTCGGATGCCGTCTTCTCAGGGAGGGAGCGGTCGGGACCACAATCCGTTTTGCTTTACGAATTGGTTGTGCGGTGGTGGAATCCGCGGGGGAGTCAGTGTCGGACCAAGTGACCAGTGGGGATTCAAGCCATTGGATCGAGAGCATCCAACCACGGTTTACGATATCCACGCGACGATCATGCACCTGCTGGGTATCGATCATCAGCGACTTACCGTCAGGCATAATGGCATCGATCGAAGGTTGACCGACGTTCACGGGCGAGTCATGAAAGAGATCCTTGCCTAAAACTTTGACGGTGCGTTCGGCTTGTTGCGGACCTTGACACTCTTCGTCAGAATCACGGTTTCGCAATCTCCCTGCTCAAACTGCCATAAGGAATCGCTCGTATCACGAATCGCGGGAAACCGGCGGTTGGATGATGTCAGGTGAATCCGTTGCACGACCTCAAGGACCGCTCATCCGAGTCTTCTGTTCTAAACGTCTTAAAGAATGAAATCGAAATGGCCAAAGTTAAAAAATTGCCGTCGCGTAATAAAGTGAAAATCGGAGATACCTGGGACCTAACGCAACTCTATGAGTCGGACGAGGCGTGGGACGAGGCGTTTCTGAAGTTGGAGCGAAAGCTTCGTCAGTTTGCCAAGTTCAGAGGCAAGCTGGGAGAAAGCACGGCAATGTTGGCCAAGGCGCTCAAATTTGACAGCGACTTTGATCGGCAGATCGAGCGACTTGGTAACTATGCCTATTTGAAAACCACGCAAGATCAGGCAAATGGTGAATATCAAAGGATGATTGGCCGTTTTCAGAACTTGGCGACCCGGTCTGCGGAAGCGGCGAGCTACATGAGGCCAGAGCTGCTGGAAATTTCAAAAACCAAGATGAAAAAGTATCTTGCGGACCCTGCGATCAAACCGTATCGGCTAAATCTTGAAAGGTTGCTCCGGTTTAAACCGCATACCCTGACGGATCGGGAAGAGCAGCTTCTTGCCATGCAAGGCGAGATGGCTTCTGCCGCGGGAAAGGCCTTTCGGCAACTGTTGGATGCTGACCTCAAGTTTGGAAATGTCACGAACGAGAAGGGAGAGGAAGTGGAACTCTCCAACTCGACATTTTCCGAGTTGTTGTATAGCCCGAAACGCACCGTGCGCAAGAACGCTTTCAAGATGTACTATGCCCAGTTTCAAGGGCACGAAAATACGCTGGCCGCAACCCTCAACGGTTCGATTCAGTCGGATGTCTATTACGCTCGAGTGCGAAACTATGACAGCGCATTAGATCAGGCCCTGTTTGCGGATGATGTTCCTCGGTCGGTCTACACGAATTTGATCAAAACGGTTCGAAAGCATCTACCCGCGTTGCACCGGTTTTATGATCTCCGCCGCCGAGCAATGAAGCTCAAGAAGATTCACCATTACGATACATACGTCCCGATTATTCGCTCAATCGAATCCCAGTACAGTTGGGATGAAGCCGTTGATCTCATCATGGAGTCTCTGCAGCCGTTGGGGCAGGAGTATACGACGACGCTCGAAGAGGGACTCAAGGGGCGTTGGTGCGACCGGTATCCTAATCAAGGAAAGCAATCTGGAGCCTTCAGCTACGGGGTTTATGATGGTTTGCCGTACATCATGATGAACTATCACCCCACGGTGCTGAATGATGTCTTTACGTTGACTCATGAAGCTGGGCATTCGATGCATTCTTACATGTCCTCAAAGCATCAGCCCTACGAGTACTACAACTACACGATCTTTGTCGCTGAAGTCGCCAGTACCTTCAATGAACAACTGCTCTCCCGACATCTTTTGGACAATGCCCAATCGGACAAACACCGAGCGTACCTTATCAATAACGAAATCGACGACGTTCGCTCCACCATCATCCGGCAGACGATGTTTGCGGAATTTGAAATGATCACCCACGAGATGGCGGAAGCGGGTGAGCCTCTGACGGTGGATGCATTGAAATCCACCTACCGTAAGTTGCTCGAGGATTATTTCGGACCTGACTTCGAGCTTGACGAAGAATTGCCACTGGAATGCCTCAGGATTCCTCACTTTTATCGGGCCTTTTATGTTTACAAATACGCGACTGGCTTATCCGCGGCGATCGCCCTGAGCCAGCGGGTTCTCGATGGAGGCCAGCAGGAGCTGAGCGACTACCTCTCGTTTTTGAAAGGCGGCTGTTCCAAGTATCCCCTGGAATTGCTTAAAGATGCCGGAGTCGATATGACAACTCCAAAACCGGTCGATACGGCGCTCAAGCATTTTGAGCATCAGGTGGATTCACTGGAAGCGTTGTTGTTTTAGTCTTTGGAGGGACCTCGGCGGCAGGCAACAGTATGAGCAGGTTTTGAAGGTAGGGATGGCTGGGTGGACCACTTACGGAGTTGCAGATGAGTTCCTCAAAACCAAGCCGCGAGGCCCTGTGGGACGAATTTGTCAGCCAGGTCCCTTACGAGTTGTATCCGGTGCAGGAAGAGGCGATTCTGCAGTGGTACACCAGCGAACAGGGCGTGTTGATCTGTGCGCCGACAGGGACCGGGAAAACTCTTATCGCAGAAGCGGCTGTCTACGAGGCATTGAGGACAGGTTCAAAACTCTATTACACCACGCCTTTGATCGCATTGACGGATCAGAAGCTTGACGAACTTCAATCGGCGGCTGAAAGATGGGGCTTTGATCGAAATCAAGTCGGACTCGTGACAGGCAATCGCCGTGTGAACCCGGATGCCAATGTGCTGGTCGTGGTGGCCGAGATTCTGCTGAATCGCTTGATGCACGATGAAGCATTTGATTTTCGGGATGTCAGCGGTGTTGTGATGGACGAGTTCCACAGCTTCAATGAGCCGGAGCGTGGAATCGTGTGGGAACTTTCTCTGGGCTTGCTGCCTCGTCATGTCAGGACCATGTTGCTTTCGGCGACGGTGGGTAATGCGTACGAGTTTTGTAGTTGGCTGCGAACTCGACATCATCGAGACCTGACTCTGGTTCAAAGTGACGATCGAAAAGTTCCACTTGCTTACCACTGGGTGGGCGACTCATTGCTCTCGGACCATCTTGAGTGGATGTTCGAGGGGCCCGCCGCGGCGAGAAAAACGCCCGGACTCGTTTTCTGTTTTAATCGCGAGGAGTGCTGGACGGTTGCACAGCAGTTGCGAGGGAAAAGACTTGTGGATTCAGAAACCCAAGCCGTCCTTGCGAAACGGCTCGAAGATTTTGACTTCAAAGGAGGGGCAGGACCAACACTAAAACAGTTGTTGTTGCGGGGTGTGGGGGTGCATCACGCAGGTCTCTTGCCCAAGTTTCGTCGGGTGGTCGAAACGCTCTTTCAGGAAAAGTTGTTGTCCGTCACGGTCTGTACAGAGACGCTGGCTGCAGGGATTAACTTGCCTGCGAGAAGTGTGGTCCTGCCAACGCTACTCAAGGGACCACCCGACCGCAAAAAGGTGATCGAGCCGAGTGCCGCACACCAGATGTTTGGAAGGGCAGGGCGTCCCCAATTTGACTCGGAGGGATTTGTTTACGCGCTGGCGCATGAGGACGATGTCAAGTATCTGAGGTGGAAGGAAAAGTACGATCAGATACCCGAGGATACCAAGGACCCAGGTTTGCTTAAGGCGCGGAAGGCATTGAAAAAGAAGATGCCAAAGCGGCGGGAAACCCAGCAGTACTGGACCGAAGCCCAATTTGAAAAATTGACCAACGCTCCCCCGAGCAAGTTGGTCAGTCGAGGCGGATTTCCCTGGCGTTTGCTTGCCTACATGCTGCAGGTTTCTTCAGACGTTGCACCGCTTCGTGAATTTGTCCGCAAGCGGCTGCTGCCAGAATCCAAAATTGATCCTGCCATCAAGGAACTTCATCGGATGCTGATGACGCTCCACAAGGCGGGATACGTGGCGTTGGAGCCTCGGCCGCCGCTTGAGAGCAAGTCGAATTCGGAGGCTGACGAAACACACGGCCCCTCCTCACCAGATGTGACCGCGTCAGAAAGTTCGAACGCGGGACAACCATCGTTGCCCAAGCTGATGTTGGGCCAGAGTCGAGAGCCTATGCCAAAGGCTCCGTCAAAAGAGACGGCGAAAACGACGGTTGAAGTCAACAAAAAATACGAGCCCTCGGTCGCTCAGCCCGAAGAGGCAATCGCGAGACTCTTGAAGATCCGAAGTGTGAATCCACTTTACGGTCTTTTTTTATTGAATCATCTCGGCATCGCGGATTTTAATGAACGACTGCAGTTGTTTGAGAGCGTTTTGGAGCTGCCAAACTCCTTGGGGAGGAGCATTCGCGTTCCGAATCGAGAAGACCTTCCCGCCGGGCCATTGGCGACGCAACGAATCGATCACGAGTTGTTGCAATCTGGTCTGGCTTCTGCTGAAGAACTGGGCATGAAAGTCGGTTCGGGGGAAACAGCGGCGGAGAGTGAGTCAGGTTACCGATGGGAAGATGAGCGAGTTTATGAACTCAAACTCGCCGATAAGATGCGGCGTCTCTTCGACTATGAGTTTCCAGGCGTGGTGCCTCTCAGGACCAATTCGGTCTGGGTTGCAGGAGAACTACTTGAATGGGGAGGTGACTTTGAGAAATACATTTCAAGCAAGCGACTGCACAAACAGGAGGGCATGATCTTCCGCCATTTATTGAGATTGATTTTGTTGCTTGAGGAGTTTGCGATACTCACACCGGCGGAAGTGTCGGCCGAGGAATGGCAGGATGATCTTTATGGCCTTGCGGATCGGATCACTGAAATCTGCCAGAGGGTTGACCCGACGTGCACTGACGAGGTGCTTAGCGCTGCGAAAATGCGAGAAGAAAACGAGCTGGGATTCTAGAACGCTTCATCAAAGACTCGAGTTCCATTGAGGAGATCGATACTTGGAAAAATGGTGCTCTCGTTAATCGTCAGCTGGTAAACCCCCTTTTCCTCCGAAGATGCTAGCGTTCAATCGTTTTTTTGCACTATTCTTAAATGCTTTGGCATGCTGCGGCCGGTCCTAGACGATTTGCCCTTTTCTCTGCCTCGTCATTCTGCTATTCCCCGCGATGGAACTTTCAGACGGACGGCTTGCTGCGAATGAAAATGCAGATTCGCGCGAGGTATGTCGATGCCGCAGAGTAATAAAAATGGCCATTAAAAAGTTGAAGTTGAGTAAGTCTCTCGCCGCGCGAACTGCAGCGATCTTCGTCCTTGTAGGCATGGGTGGATTCGCCGTCTGGCAATCAAAATCGAGGCAGGAGGAGACAGGCGGCCAAGACAAGGAGCAAACCCTTGTCGCGGCCGCAGATTCCGAATCCTCTGAAGTTTCTCAAGATGCGCAAACTCGTCCTGCCGTGCCTTCTACAAGTCAGGAACAAAATTTAGAGGTTCGTACACCTCCACCACTCCCCGTGCCCAGCACCTTCAAAGCGGAAGCCGAAGAAACGGGGACTCTCGTTGCCGGGGCGAACCCTCGCCCCCCCTCAAAACCTAGCAGTTTTCGGCCTGCGGAAGGTTCGCGTGATCAGAACGCGGTCGATCTGTTGATGCGGAACGACTCCGAGAAAGAGGATTCAAGCGAAGCGTCTGGCGAAGACGGGAGCGGCGATAGCAACGGACGGTCAACGGAGCTTGGTGGTTTCAAACCACCCGGTGCTTTACCAATATCAAGCGGACACGCAACCCCGAAGCCTTCGGGAATCTCGGCTTCGAGGGACTCTCAAAAGCCTCCGAGCATACCTGCGTCCGGAGGCACTTTTGGCGGAGGAAGCCCGCCGGCCTCTAACGACGTCACTGCAGCCTCGTCGGTTCTGACGGAGGGTGACAAAGAGACGACTCAGGCTGCGCCCAGTTTGTTGACGAATTCCGAAGTCGATTCATCAACGGGCTCGACCGCAAAACTTCCCGGGGGAGGCTTTCGACCACCAACTCAAATCATTGGAAATACGCAGACTGAAACGCGGCAGAAACAGAGTCTTAATCGTGACAGCCTTGACGGTGACAACCGCGAATTTTCGCCAGAAGATACCACGGAGGACAGGTCCGCGTCCCCAACATTCGGTGGCCTTTCGACTCCGGTTGATCCCAAACCTCGACCTCTGACGGGCGGGCTGGGGCGTCCTGCGATCAAACCAGAAAACACCATTGAATCAGGGGGGAGCAACTCGCAGGAATTTCGACCTGGCACCGTTGCCACGCCGGGTCAGTCCTTTCCAAATCAACGGGGAGAGACGACCGGGATTGCAAGCAACGGTAACCGTGCTAATTCTTCCGCATCGACGAGTCCGGGATTTCGAGGGAATCCAAAGCCGCTGCTGTCAGGAGATAAATCCGAATCAGGAAGCAGTTCGATGTTGTCCTCACAAGGCGAGGCAACAGGTTTACCGGTTGAACCGCGAGGCACTACCGACTTAACCCCTCGTCCCACAGCGCGACCCACGGATATTGGGCCGCCCGCAAGCCTAGGAATTCCTCAAGGTGCTTCACCTCGCGGTCCCTCGTCGGGAAGTGGAGGGTCCGTTTCGGGGCAAACGAAAATCCCAAGTCCTAATGTTCCGAAGCCCGGCGGCAACGCATTTTCTCGACCTAGGGATAATGGGCCTGCATCATCGGGAGTTGCAAACCAGAATACGCCTCCACTCAATTCAACGCCTCTCGGTTATCCCGCAGGCTATCGTGACCCAACGGCTGATCGGGATTCGATTGACAACAGCCGATCGAACTTTGGGGCCAATGCCTCCGAGCCAAATTTTCAGCATCCGGACCATACTCTTGGGTTGCCTGGTGATGCCGCCCTTGAAGGGCTGCAGACTCCTGCATTGGTGATCGAGAAACGGGCTCCTGCTCAGGTTCAGCTTGGCAAAACCACTCTGATTCAATTGATCGTCAAGAATGTGGGAGGCACGAAAGCCTCCGACGTTAAGGTCGTTGATCGCGTCCCAAGAGGTTCCAAGTACGTCTCTGCAAAACCCAAGCCAAGCATGTCTGGAGATCAGTTGACTTGGGATTTAGGAGATGTTCAGCCGGGTGATGAGGTTGTCATTGAAACGTCTCTGGTTGCAGAGAAGACTGGAGAGTTGGGGAGTGTTGCCCAAGTTTCGTTTAGCTCCATCGCAACCACCCGCACACTCGTGACGGAACCAAAACTGACGATAACCCAGTCTGCCGCAAAATTCGTCATGATCGATGATGAGATCAATCTCCAAATTAGAATTGAGAATGTCGGAACCGGCGCTGCCGAAAACGTGACCGTCGAAACCGACATCTCTGAGCAGGTTGCTCATCCCGTGGGAAGCGAATTGAGGTACGAAGTTGGAAGGTTGGAGCCAGGCGATTACCAAGATTTGACGTTAACATTGAACGCGAAAAAACCGGGGAAAATTCAACAGCGAATTCTTGTGCAAGGAGACGGCACAGAGGTTGTCGAAGAAGTCACTAATTTTGAAATCATCGCTCCTGAGCTGGATCTACAGGTCAAGGGCCCTTCCTTGCGATATCTCGACCGTAAAGCGATTCACAAGATTGCATTGGATAATCTAGGAACCGCGGATGCGACGAATGTGGAACTTGTCGCCGTTTTATCCCCAGGATTGCAATTCATCAGCGCGGATCGAAACGGTTCCTATGACGTAAGGACCCATGCGGTTTACTGGTCACTGGAGTCCCTGCCCAAGGGCGACGGTGATACGGTGCGTCTGACCACGATTCCGACCCAAATTGGCGAGGCTTCAATCGATTATCGGTTGCGGTCGGAGCTGGTATCGGAAATCGTCGACCGACAGAAAATGGAAGTTCGTGAATTGGCCGAGCTCTTCTTCGAGATCGATGACGAAGTGGATCCCATTGAGATTGGTAGTGAAACGATTTACCGAGTGACGGTGACCAATCAGGGTTCAAAAGATGCGACGAATGTGAAAATGCGAATGATCTTTCCTAAGGGAATTCTCGTGACTGATGACATTGAGAGTCCGGTTGACTACAAGCAGACATCCGGAACGATCACGTTTAACGATGTGGAACGCATCGCGCCAGATCAGAAAATCGAGATTGTTGTTCGAGCTGAAGGAACAAAGGCGGGGGATCAACGTGTCGCGTTCGAACTGAGTAGCGACGAAAGACCCGATTGGGTACGTAAGGAAGAGAGCACTCGGGTTTACTCGGATCAGTAATCGTGGTCATCTAAAGGTCGCGGAAGTTCACTTTCGTATCCGTGGTTTCAGTTCTACGGCTGAGATGCCGCGAAACTGAACGAGACTCATCGGGTCATGTCCTTGGAGCATGAGAGTTCCGGGTTGTAATCTCAAGCCTCTGCGGGGATTGAGATCTTCTTTTCGGTCATCTCGCCAGTCTGTGACCTGAAGTCCATTGACCCACGCTGAAAATCGTGGGCCAACCGCAATCAACGTCATGGTGAACCATTCTCCATCCTGAGCGTTGACTCGTCTCGCGTCGACCCGACGAAAAATTCCACCGGTACCGCAATCCGCCGGTTGTTCGGGATTTCCATCGACGATTTCGTTTTGAATCTGCGCTTCGTAACCATTCATTTCTTCCGTGGGGATGCAGCGAAAGAAGACCCCTGAATTGGTTAAGGGAGTCAGGGTTCTACATTCAAGTTGCAGGACAAAGTCGCCGAAAGTTCCCATCGATTCAATCTGACCTCGGCCACCCGCCAACTCAAGGGCGCCTTCGTTGGTGACAGTTGACTGAGTTTTCATTTGAGGGTAGGTTCGCCAACCGCTCAGGTCACGCCCATTAAAAAGCGGAGCAAGACGCAGAGGTTGCAAGAAGATGTTGCAGAATTTTGTTTCGCCCTGATTGAATTGCAATCCGATAAAGCCCCGCCCGCTCGGACTCTGTATTTCCTCATCGAGGATCATTTGCCCGTCCAGTTCAACAACAACTCGCTGAGGAAGCAGCTTAATGTCAAATCGATGCCAAGTGTCTGGTGTAACATCTTCGTCAATTGACTTGCGTTCCACGAGAGATCCAGTGGGGAAGGGACTTAAATCTCTTTGGGCAATGTTCAATTCAATACAGTCGCGACTCGGAGACTTGGGGCGTGGGCTTGTTCGAAGAAATATTCCACTGTTCGTTTCGGCTGATGCCCAGAAGTCGACTCGGAGTCGATAGCAGTCAAATTGAGTTGTCGTCGCCAGCAAGCCGGGGGCTTGCCCTTGATCCACCGTCAGGCATCGATCTTGGATTTCCCAGTTGGCCGTGGATGCGTTCTGCCATCCGAAAAAACTCTCACCATCAAAAAGCTGAAGCCAACCCTGTCGGATCTCTTCTTGGCTCAGTACGCGGGGTTGGCCAATGGAGTCTGAGTTGCCTACATCGGCGTGCAGTTGAGAGCCGTTGAAAGTGAAAAGCATCATCAAAGCAAAGAGAACGGTGTGGCCGGTCCATCTTCCAGATCGACCCGAGGCATGGGACGATTCCGAAGTAGGCGAGAAAACACCGTTAGATCGAGAAGCCAATTGATGATGCATGGGAATTTCCAGATGAACGATGAAAATGCAGTGGGGCATCAAAAGTGACTGGCCCCATTTGGACGACGGTGCCATTGTAGTACGTATATGGATTTGAGGGAATTTAAGCACTGCAACTCGAATGATTTCCAAGATGCGTGGGGAGAGAGTTTCTATTTTATTAAATTTGGCCTAATTGTTTTTTGTGGATTGTTGATGTCCGACGGTCCAATTAGCATCAAACAATCAGGTTCGCACCGTCTCAATGCGAACTTTCGCGTCGTTGACGGAAGGGATGATTCGTGTCCAACGAATCCTGTTCTGAAAAATCCCAATTGAAATATACGCTTCTGACCGGCGCCACCGGCTTGTTGGGTGAATATCTTCTCCGAGATCTCCTGCTGAAGGGGATTCGAGTCGCGGTTCTTGTTCGGCCCACTAAAAAGATGACGGTCACTCGCCGTATCGAAGAAATTTTGTTGCGTTGGGAGCGAGAACTTCGAGTGGCGCTGCCCCGTCCGGTGATTCTGAGCGGTTGCCTGACGAGTCGCAATTGCGGACTGACAAACGCTCAGATCGACTGGCTTCGCTCTTCTTGCGAACGGGTGCTGCATAATGCGGCGGTTCTGACTTTTGTGGGCGTCGATCGCGCACGCGAACCATGGGTGACCAATGTTGGGGGGACTCAGAATGTTCTGAATCTCTGCCGCGAAACGGGTGTCTCGGACCTTCACTATGTTTCGACGGCCTATGTCTGTGGAGAGCGTAAGGGACTGATTGGCGAAAACCAGTTAGATGTAGGACAAGGTTTTCGCAATGACTACGAACGCAGCAAATTCGAAGCGGAGTGTCACGTCCGTGAGTGCAGTTGGTTGGACGACCCAACCATCTATCGGCCCGCCGTTATCTCAGGGGATTCAGAGACAGGTTACACCTCGACTTATCATGGCCTCTACCTTTATCTACGCTTGATTGCGATGCTGGTGCCTCGCGTGCCGGCCGATGAAAATGGTATCCGACATACTCCGATTCGGCTGCCCATGAGCGGTGGCGAACCTCGAAATGTGGTTCCTGTCGACTGGGTCGCGAAGGTCATTACACGTTTGCTGACAACGACTGAAGCACGAGGGAACACGTTTCATATTTCACCCGATGTCCCTCTCACCCCAAGGCAAGTTGTTGAATACTGTTACTCGTATTTTAATTCTGAAGGTGTGATCTATTGCGCTGATCAACCTGCCGATCGCGATGAAGTCAGCGAATTCGAACGCGAGTTTCTTCAGAATATCCAAATGTATCAAGCGTATGATCGAAGCGATCCGATCTTCGACCGTACCAATCTGCTGCGTTTTTCAGGGGATATACCGTGTCCCGAAATCGATGAGCAGTTGTTGCATCGCTACCTCGACTTCGGAGAGCGTGACCGTTGGGGCAAACGTCGCAAGAATGCTGCTCCCCATCTTGATCCTGCAGAGGTCAGAACAACGCTTCCGCGACCTGAAGCCGATCCCGAAGCCTACGCATCCAGCGGTTGGTCAACGTTGACCATCGAGAGCAGCGGACCACCTCTTCCACCTTTCGAAATCGGCTTGGATCTCCATGGGCCATGGGGCGGGCAATGGCACATGGTCGGGAATGGTGGAAACCGGATGAAAGTGCGACCGGGACTTCCTCTCAAGGCAGATGTTCCCATTCTGCACATCCCGCTCGTGGAACTCATGAACCACTTTGATGACTTGGAGCGGCCGCTTCATCAGTATTTCAAAAACGTCGCCGCATTCGACGATGGGCGGTGGTGCCTTCCTCTTGTGTCAAGCCTGCGGCAAAGCTTGACTGCGACGCAATAGCTTCAAGTCGGGACAGACTCCACGCGGTGGGGATCTTCTGTTGAGTCGCCCAACAAAACCCCGTGGTGGACTCGCTTACCGTGATCGTCGCCCGACAAGAGGGTTATGTTATCCCCCCGACGATGTGATTTACTGCCGAGAGCCGGGAGTGATTTCAAAATCAAGACGCTACTTGCCGCATCGAACTCCAATGGACATTTTTTGTCCAATTTTCAGTGCTTCAATGGCGTAAGTGTAATCGTAAGTGTTTTCAATTTTACGACCGGCAAGTTCAACGATGATGTCGCCGTTTCTCGCTCCCGCTTTACCGCCGGTCCTCATTTAGCCACGGAGGAAAGCAGGAAGCCCATGGCGTCCTCCTCAGCATAGTCCGGTACGGTGCCCAAATAGGCTCGCAAGGCAGCGCGGGGCTGTCGGTCATCCTCGACGGACATTTCGATGCAGTCCGGAGCGTCGGGTTGGAGCGACAAGAATCGCGCCACAAGGCCCATGAAGCGTGCAACTTGAGCCGCTCCTTCGTAGTTCAGCGTGTCTGGCGATCGTAAGCAAACAGGTCAAAGTACGTGTCGTAGTCCCAAGAGTAACGCCGTTGAGTACCATCAAGCCTTGCCCGAATCTCGTCTTCCTGCTCGGTGACGGCGTCTGGATCTTCGTGTGTGGATGCGAATAAGACTTGGTTCCCGTCAGGGTACATCCACGTACACGTCGTTTTGCCTTGTGCCAGTGAAATCCGTTCAAGATCGCCCGTATCAAAATCCATGACATAGATCTGGAAAAATGGATTTCCTTTTTCACGTTCGCTCTGGAAGACCATCTGTCGGCCATCCTTGCCGAAATAACCTTCCCCGGCCCTTCGTCCTTCGAAAGTTAACTGACGTATCTTGGTAAGAAATCGTGCTTCTAATTCCGCCGCCATTTTGGCATCGCGTTCAACCACATGCAAAGTTTCGTCTTGGGACGATTCCTAACCGCAGAGTTGTGGGACCCACCGTTCGTGCGAGATGGAGGAGCTGACAAGAGCAACACTGAAGATCTTGATTCATTTGAATTTGCGACTCATGTCTTTCTATCTCCAAGAGGCTTATTGGCCGTTAGATTCTTTAGGTCAGGCTCTCAAGCGGAGGTAACGGTCTTTGGTGATCCGAGGTTTGAGGATTTCACCGTCGCGAAAGACTCGCCAGTTCAACCTTCTTGGGAAGTCGGTTTGCCAGAAATCAGGCGTCTTCCCAAAAGGCAATTCGAAACTTTTGTGAAACTCGAACATGTACCCTGAAATGCCTGGCTAATGATTTCGTTTCAAGGGGTTGGTGGCAAGCCCTTCGGCAAAAAGCCCGTCGTTTAGGATGTCGATGGAGCTTCATTTGATTCAAGTGGTAATTCTGACGGGCGACGTTCAGATCGGTAGAACCACGCGAGCAACGCTGGCAGAAAAATAAGATCTCCCAAGAGTGCGGTTGAAATTGTGCATACGGCCATGGCACCGAAAATTCTCTGTGCCGGCATCTCACTCATGAGGACTGTCGCGAAACCCACCGCCATGATGAGCGTTGTGATCATCAGTGCGGAACCGACTCTGCGGTAGCTGACTCGGATCGCCTCATCCGTGTCTCCCAAGCGTTCTCGCTCTTGCAAAAAACGGGAAACGAAATGAATCGTATCGTCCACCGCAATCCCCAGGCAGACAGTAAACGCACATGCGGCAGAAACATCCAGGCTGCGTCCCAGAAAGATCAGCATGGAAGACGTGGCCACGATCGGGAGAAGATTCGGTACGATTGCCAACAGGCCGATTCGCCAAGATCGGTAAACAACCGCGAGCAGTGTGAAAATAATCAAAGCAGCGCCCACCAGGCTCTTTTGGAGATCGCTAACCACTTGGACAATTTTCCGACTCCGAACGACGGTCTCGCCGGTCAGGCCAATCTTAATACCGGAGTATTGGTGCTGCAGTTGGTCAAAAGTCGTTCGCAAACGCTCAAATACCGGTTCATAGATCGCAATGCCGACATCCTGGAAGCGAACGCTGACCATCGTCCTTCTGAGATCTTCGCGGTATACGGAATCGCGTAACGCCGAAGGTAAGAGGTTCAGCATCTCAAGGGAATTCGAGGATTGCTCGCCACTCGGAAGTGCCTTGAGGATCTGGTTAATGGACAGGGGGTGTCGGAGTAAGGGTTCTCTGGAGATCGCTTGCTCAACCTGTTGGACAATTTCTACCAAATCCGAAGGAGGCCCTTCGGCCGTGATCTCATTGTCAGACCACTCGATCACGACCCGCGCAAGTTCGATTCCTCCCACACTCTCGTCGCATTGCTCCAACGCGCGGAATGACGGACTCCGGGTTGGCAGTCCAAAAGATCGTTTTTCATCTGGAGTCAGGTAGAACAGTGAGATGCTGAGGGTCAATGTCAGAAGAATACCCAGAACGCTCACTAGACGACGATGCTTGAGCCAGTGTTCCACCCAAGGTGTCCAAAAACCCAGTTTTGTTTCCACCAGATCTCTTTCCGTAGACTCTGGCAAACGTCGCGCCAGTCGTGTTCCAGCCATCAAAGGCAGGACGGTAACCATCGACAGAAATGCCATGGTCACTCCGATAGCACAAGACCGACCGAAACCACGGACAAGTTCAGAGTCCGCCCACATCAACGAAGCAAACCCGATTGCTGTTGTGAGTGACGTCAGGAAGCATGCCAATCCGACGTGCCTCACCGCACTGGCTGCGGCCTGTCGGGGGGGGTGGCCCGAGTCCAACGCCGTTCGAATGTAGGCGAGCAAGTGAATGCCATCGGTGATGCCGACAATGGCGACGAGAACGGGCAGGACAGCGTCGCTTAGCGGATTGTCCGGTTCATTGAGCCATCGACGTATGCCCAGCGACCACAGGATCGCGAGGGCTGGTGCCGAAGAAACCAGAAGCACCGGAATCAAGCTCCGGTAAATCCCAATTGCCAGTATGAGAACCAGGCCAAAACCTATCGCCTGAAAAAAATGTTGGTTCCAACGATGTGCTGCCATCTGATCCAAAAACAGAGGAATATCACCGGTTGCGGTAAACTCCACCAAATGCCCTGAGACCTGATCCGCTGCCGCTCTCGCGGTGGACAAAATTTCTTCCCGCACGTCCTCATCTGACGTGACCTCCAGCCAATCCATCTGCAGCGGTACAAGCAGCACCCTGCCGTCTTCGGAAATAAGGTGCCCGACAGCGATCGGATTTTTGAGAATTTTTGCCTTGGATTCTTCAAAACTTGCATCCGACGCGCCGTCTGGAGGCAGCGACGAATTGGCCAAGCCAAATACATTGAGTGTCGGAAGCGTATCGACCCAGAATGCTTGCTGCACTTGTGGGAGATTCTCAAGTGCCGTGACCGCACAACGCATCGCTTGAACATCAACTTGATTCAACGACCTCGGACTCGTCATCACAATGATCTGTTCAGGACGTTGGAGGTTGAATTGCGTGCGCAACTCTTTGTATAGCGAATCGGCCTCTTGAATATCGGTCTGTCGGCTTTGAATCGCCTTGATGCCCGCGAATCGTTCCGGCTGATTACGCAGAAAACCGATGGACGTCCACAAGCTGAATGCCAGCACGGCCACGAGAATGACTTTCCGATGATTCGTCAGTAGGTTCGAATATGCCCTGAGAAGTCGCAAGCTGGGCCTCACTGATGCGGAAAGTCATGTTGGCAAGAGATCGAGTGGGTCAACCTATGGGAGCATCGCTGGTAACATCGCCGCAAATCCAAGCTACTGCAGTGCGGAATTTACTGACTCCAAAGCTCTTCCAGACTGAGACGGTTGTCATTATTTCGGTCGTACTTTCCAAAGGCGAATGCGGCAAAAGCTTCTGGAGCTTCACGCCGTTGGATGAAGCCGTCTCCGTCATGATCAAACCGTTCCATGCACTGTTGAGCTTTTTCCAGCGATGCTGACATTTCCATCTGGTTGCTGCCCGGTAGCCACTCGAAATTTGACCCGCGTGGCGTCGAGAAGTTGACGAAGACAACCGCCATCTCTTGCCACGTCTGGTCACCCCACCTTACGAAGACGTTGGGATCCGGGTTGACGGGATTACTGCTTGAATTGTTGAATTTCGCCTCAAAGGAAATACGACTATCGGATCCTAATGGAATCGGTTTCACAAACTCATAATTGTGTTGCCAGTTGAAATCGTACTTCGGCACATCCAAGACCGATGATTCACCCGAATCCTCGGATCTGTCGTTGGCCCAAATACGGATCGACTGTCCGCGGACATGCATATGAGGGGTCAGTGACAAGAGCCGGCTCCCTTCTGGAAACCCACTTAACGCGGCTTCGACCCGATACTCCGCCGTGTTTGGAGGGATCTCGAAGTCTTGATTTAACAAAATTCCCGTAAGAACCTCTTCCTTGACCTCGGATTCATCAGCAAACCAGATCCCGATTTGAGTTTGATCGTCTTCAGGACGACCGGTGGGTGTGTAGTGCATCTGGAATACCAATTTTGAGCCTGCGGGCACTCGCCTTGCTTGGTGACTTTCAAGCATGGATGGGGTTTGCCCTGGAACGTAACCCCCAAGCCATCCAAGTCCGTCGAAGCGTTGCGTTTCAGGTGTTCTCAGGAAAACAATGGCGTGGTGAACGACACGAGGGTTGCCCGGCAGAACCTGTGTGGCTCTTATCCAGCGGTCTTCCGTCCACCCCGGATCAACGACGTAGTACTGATAATCGATGACTCCGTGTGCGGGAACTTTGAATGACTGGGTGGACATCGTGAGTATTTCGTCCGGCGGCGTTTCGAGTCGCCAGCGATCGGCAAAGATCGGAATTGCAGGTGTTTTCGTCAAGTCGCCTGAGGGCATGCCAAGATCGACCCAATGCCGCAGGGTTTCAATTTCGGAGGGGGCCATTTTCTGTTCGTTTTGGAATGTCCCAGATGGGTTCGACGCGTGCCATGGCGGCATGCGACCGTCTTCGATCACCTCTAAGATGGTCTCGCCCCATCCGGTCACCTCGTCATAATCAACGAATGACATGGGACCGATATCGCCTTCCCTGTGGCAACGGACACAATGTCGATTGAGGATAGGAGCAATCTCGGTCGCATAGGTAGTGTTGCGGTGAGCTTCAATTGAATCGACTCGAATGTTATCAGCGGGCCGCCTGCCGATGAAACATCCCTGGGCGGGTGTGTTTTGAGTACGGACTTTCTCGCCTGCCAAAGTTTCGTTGAGAGCGACTTTCAGGTCCTCGCGAGTGATTTGCGGGCGAACAATGCCAACCTGATACTGGTCATCCACCCGTCCCCGGTAAAGCACTTGCCCCCGTGGATTCAGAATGAAGGCTTCAGGAGTTCGAACTGCTTTCAAGCAATCCGAGAAATGTTGATCCAGATCCTTCAACACTGGAACTTCAAGATCGTTCGCGGCGATGAATCGCTGCAGATCAGCCAAGGAATCTTGGACGTTCGCGTCGACCATGACAAAGCTGCACGGCCGATTGTTGAACTGCCGAGCAATGTCAACGAATCTCGTGGAGTAGAGCCGGGCCAACGGGCACTCAGTCCCAACGATGAGAACGACCAAATACTCCTCCTCCCAAACGTCGCTCAGCGGTGTGATGCGTCCCCAAGGGTCTGACAATCGCGAGTTGGACGACAGTTTGGATGGATGCCCCGCTTCAAAAGGGGCCGGTTCTACCTTCGGTGGTCCATCCGCTTCTTCGGATCGACCCCAAGTCGGCAAGCAAAGGAACATCAGTATGAAGTAGCTTGCGAGTCGAATGGGTGTTGATTCGCCAACCATGGGGGGAGTCCGGGTGGAGGTGAGGTGGAATTGAGGCTGCCTGCCGTTTCATAAGACTTAGTGTCATTGTTGGTTTTTCGTAAAGCTTGCCAACAGGGGAGATGACTCAAGAGGAGTCAAAATCATTACAAATGACAGGAAAATCGCACGTTATGTTCAGAGGAATTCCGCAGGATCAATTCGAAGTTAACCTCGATATGATGGAAACGCTGGGCGAAAACGCGGTTTCTACCGCCGGCTTCAGCCTTCCTCGCGACGACGATACCTTCAGATTCAGTAGGCATCTTCAATGGGACCGAACCGATGCCAATTTTGCATCGTTCGTACGGAGCGAGAGTCGGGTAGCTACAAGGCGCGGAGGCAGCAACGAAGTGTCATTTTACAGGTTAGTACCCCGTCCCAACCCGAGCAGAAAATTTTTTGACTGGGTGGGAAAGGGTGTGGATTGCCACACCCTTTCGAAATCAATCTTCAAGCGCCCTGTCATGTCCGTTCCACGTTTTAAGATCGGCGACCAAGCACATCTGCATGTCTGGGATAGCGATCCTCGAACATGGTTCAGTCACGCGCAACTTGTCGCGTCGCATTTATTTGCGGGTGTCAGAAAACACGAGGCCGATCTTAACGACTCGATCGAGTATCTGATTCGACAACCCCCTCGAAGTGGATCGCCAAGCAGTTTGAACAGTTACCGGTGGAGAAGGCGAAAAGATCGGTCTTAACGCAAAGAATGGCTGATCAAGAAAAGCAGCGAGCCAAACCTTGGCCCGCCTGCATCCAGTCTTCGCCGTGGGCATCCATACCAACAAGGTTTGGCTCGCTTTGAGTCTCTTTGTTACCGTAACGAGAACGCCGATGCAAGGCTTTGATGGGCGATAGTTCTTGAAAACTTTTTGTTTATCGTTCCAACAGGCAAATTGAAATTGGGTTCGATTCAAAACGCCACTTGCTGATTTTTTACGATTGACTTATTACGGACGGGCGTGATTCAAAGTGGGGCGATGTGGGGGTGTGATCGTTGCAATGTGGCAAGAGTTGTCCTCAGTCTGTGCGTTTGCCATCGATTGCAATGTCACAATAATTTATCGAGATACCGACAGTGAATCAGGTCGAGCGTGGAGTCGCAGCGTCGAGAATTTCAATTCCTGAAACATGCACCCATCAGTGCTGTAAGACAATTATTCCCCGGTGAACCGGTGTCCTCGAGAGCTCATCTTCGCACGATACAGGCCGGTTCGAGCGGTGACGTAGAGAGTGTCGAGGTTTCTGCCACCAAACGTCACGTTCGCTGGATGCTCGGGAAATTCAATAATTCCCAAACGCTCACCATCGGGGCTGATCACTTGGACGCCCAGGCTCGTCGTGATGTAGATATTGCCCTGAATATCCACCGCACATCCGTCGCCACCGGATCCAGCTCCTTCGCTTCCTTCCGGTTGAGCTAGTTTACAAAGCAACTGGCGCGGGCCAAGTTTGCCTGGTTCAGTGACGGCATACTTCCACATGCGTTTTTCTTGGCTTGGAATCACATACAGAGTTTTTTCTTCGGGCGACAAATTGATTCCATTTGGGGCAGGCAGTGACTCGATGACTCGAGTCACTGCCCCATTGGCAGCGATGTAGTACACACCCATCGTGGCCTGGGGTAATGGGGTTGGGGCACGGTAAAGCGGGTCGGTGAAGTAAATCCCGCCGCTTGAGTCCACGACGAGATCATTCGGCGCGTTGAATCGTTTCCCTTGATATTCCTTGGCCAACACTTTGAGGGAGCGATCTGACGGGTCAATCGCGACCACCTGACCGTCCATCTGGCAGGCCAGTAAACCGTATTTTGCTGTCCAAAGCAGCCCATTGGCGTGCCCCGACGGCTCAAGGAAAACTTCAAGTTCTCCTTCGGACGTCCATTTGTAGATTTTATTTGCGGGGATGTCGGTAAAGTAGAGATTCCCTTGGTCGTCCGGGGTCGGGCCTTCCGTAAATTTGAGGTCACCTGCAACCTGAGACACCTTCGAAATGGGTCCAATCGTTTCGCTGAATTTCTGCTCAGTCTGTCCGAACACCGTCGAGGTGGAGAGCGAGGCGGAAAAAAGAGTCACAAGCACGAAGAAAAAAGGCAGTCGGAACATGGGGGTCCTCAAATGAGCTTGGCTTTTGGAAGGGAAAATTGCCGCGAAGTTGCACCGCGAGAAGGGACATCGCAAACTAAGAGATCGTGGGGGTCCAGCCTTCGCGGTAATCTTTGGTCCAGAGTTTTGAGGCTTCCGCATCGTCCAAGATATGACCATTTGTCGGGTCGGTATCCAAGGAGCGACCTGTCTGCTGTGCGATGTTGCCAAGGTGGCACAACAGCGTGCTTTTATGGCCTTCTTCGATGTCCGCAGTGGGCCGACCTCCCTCTCGGATGCAACCGAGGAAGTCATTGAAGTGTTCCGAGTCACCACCGCTGCCTGTGACTTCGTCAACGACCTTGCGTTGCATGTCATAGATACGGAAACCGGTGTCAAACATGTGTAGCATTCCGTTTGTGCCATGAAAGGTGACTCCGAAACCACTTTCATAGAGACCGTGAGGAGACCAGCTAAGCCCTTCCCACATCATCATCCGATCTCCAAATTCAAAGCTCACGAGATGAGTGTCCGCGGTCTCCTGGTCATCGTCAAAGCGATATCTTCCTCCTCCGCTGACAACACGAGTTGGGTAATCGACTTGCATGCCCCAACGTGCGACGTCCAATGCGTGCACGCCATTGTTCCCAAGTTCTCCGTTACCCCAGTGCCAATGCCAGTGCCAGTTGTAGTGGACCAGATTGTCTTTGAAGGGTTGCTCGGTACACGGACCCTGCCAAAGTTCGTAGTCGAGCCACTCAGGCAGTTCGACATTTTTGCCTTTTCCGATGGAACCTCGACGATTGCTGTACCAACAGCGTGAATAAAGAACGTCCCCTATTTCTCCATCGTGGATTCGCTGAATGCCTTCCTGAAGTATCTCGCGACTACGACGCTGGCTTCCCATCGTCACGACACGGTTGTGATGACGGGAAGCCTTGACGGCCATCTCTCCCTCCCAGGGTGTGTGACTGCAGGGCTTTTCGACGTAGACATGCTTGTTGTGATTACAACCCAAAATAGTTGCTGGAGCGTGCCAGTGATTTGGCGCAGCAACCACGAGGATATCCAAGCTCTCGTCTTCCAACATTTTTCGGATGTCACTGAACGCGTTGGGGACCCGCTTTTGCAAGCCCTCCACGGCGGCTTGTCCCTTTGCAATAGCCCGAGAGTCGACATCGCAAACTGCGGAGACTTCACAATTGTCCTGCTGAGCAAATCCTCGAGCCAGAGAGCTTCCACGTCCATTGACACCCATCACTCCCACCACCAAGGTCTCATTCGCAGAGGCGGATGCGGTCTTGGGAGCAACGGAGGCCGTCGCAGTCAGGGTCGCCCCTGTGGCAACCGTCGATTTGAGAAAAAAACGACGTGAGGGTGAGGACATGTTTTCAAGCTCCTGTTCGCGTTGGTTTGATCGAGGGAGTGTGTTGAACCTGGGCTTTTGTTTCATCTTATTTGCGTCGGCTCAGCTCGCGGACGCGGTGGTTCAGGGTATCGCCGACATAGATGCGCCCTTGTGTATCGACAGTGACACCGTGAGGACGATTCATTCTGATTGGGTGATTCCCAATGCCGTTTTCCTGAAAGCCAGCGTCATCAGGACCCGATCCAGCGATGGTCGTCACATGACGGTCGCTGGGCGAGTAAATTCGAATGGCGTGATTTTCAGTGTCTACGATGACGATGTTGCCGTTCGGAGTCAAAGCAATTCCTTTAGGGCCTCTGAAATGTGCTTTTTTTGCGGGGATGCGATCCTGCTCGAAACCCTTCTTGCCCACGCCTGCTGCGTGGTGTAGTGTTTTGCTTTCCAGATCGAGATACCACAGGCTGTGCCCTTCACGCAAAGCAATCCAGAGTTGGTCCGCTTGCAAGGCCAATGCTCGAGGGCCGAGGATGGGACTGCCTTCAGAGGTTTGTCCGTCAGTGGGCAATTTTTTTTCCCCTGTGCCGGCCAATGTCGAGATGATGCCCGTGTCTAAATCGATCGCACGGATTCGATGATTACCAATGTCAGCCACATAAATCTTCTGATGATGATCGTCGATGACCAGGCTATGAGGGCGATTGAGTTTCGCTTCGTTTGCCGGTCCGCCATCACCGGAGAATCCGGGTAAGCCTGTTCCGGCAATGGTTGAAATGACGCCCGTTTTTTTAGCAACTTTCCGAATGACGTGATTCTGCATTTCCACAAAGTAGATGTCGCCTGACCGACTGAAACGAAGCTCGTATGGCTCGTTGAGTTGAGCGTTCGTTGCAGCATCGCCGTCACCTTGATAGCCTCGGCGCCCGGTACCCGCAATGAGGGTTTTCTGGTCCGTATTCAGGTCGACTTTCCAGATCCGATGGTGGGCGACTTCCGTGATGAATAAATGCCCCTCGGGACCGATTTCGACGCCGAAGGGTTGGCCAATTTGGCTTCCGGTGGCCGGCTTCTCGCCGCGTTCCAGTTGGTCTCCCCCATTTCCAGCCACCGTTCGGCTGTTCCAACCGTTTCTTTCCTGTCCGGCAAGCTTCATCTCCGGAAGGAGGTTGGTGAATGCAAAACAGTAAAATAGGATCGGCATGACAAGACGTTGCCGCATGGCGTTTTCATCCTTCCGGTACAGAAGCCCGCGAGTGGGATTGTACGAGTGGGAGAAGTAAAACATCTGGAAGTCCGGTTGCAGATCGTGAGGCCAAGAAGTCGGCGTTTGCCGCGAAGCGGCCGATCATTATGGGCGACCCTGTTGCCCGTCACAAATAAAAAACCCGCCGGCTTGGAAACTCCGTTTCACGAATAAGGAGCAGGTCCGTGATCTACACGAGGATGCAGGGAATTTCGCCTTTCTCTTGCCTGATGTCAGATGGCGTCACTCTCGATCGGCCGTTGGAGCCTGAAGTTGGGTCAGGTGAGTCAGTTGGATGTAAAACGGCGACGGTGAAGAAACTGGGCATCCTCAGCGAGCTCGTCTGAAAGCACCCAGCGAGACATGACTTCCCCAAGTACAGTCGCAAATTTGAAGCCATGTCCTGACAGCCCTGCAAGATAGTGAATTCGAGGGTCCAGCGGACTCTGTCCGAACACAAATTGCTCGTCTGCACTCATGGAATATCGACAAGATGCTGTCTGTTCTACGTGTTCCAGGGAAGGGGTGAAGTGCCTTGCCGCGAAGTCCAAAACCGAATGCTCCTCCTCCGTGGCATCGACTTGCTGGTGGACGCTCTGGATCGGGACGCCACCGTCGTGGCGGGCCAGTTTAAGCCCTACCTGGTCATAGGCCGGCATGCCGTAGAAGAACTGATTTTCACTCTCAAAAAGAAAGCAAGGGCAGTTTCCTTGGATCCAGTGATTCTGGTGTGATGGCCGGAACCAGAGGAGCCTCTTGTGTAATAGGCGAATGGGAATATCGACGTGTGATTTCCACAGAGGGGACCAGGGTCCAAGAGTCAACACGACTTTGGCGGCGATGATTCGCCGTGCGCGGGTCACGATCTCAACGCCGCGATTGAGAGAGGTCATCTCTTCGATGGGGTGGCCCAAAGATTGGGTTGCACCTAATTGTTTTGCGAGGCCCAATGCCGTCTCAATGCATGCCTCAGGACGCAAAAACCCAGCCTCTTTTTCAAAATGCATCTGCCAGTGAGACGGAAGGTTAAACCCGGGGTATCTTCTGGCCACATTCTCGGCTGAGACGATGGGTAGATCGAGGTTGTGTTGTTCAATGGACTTCTGGAGTCCCTGCACGAGCGTTCCGTTTTCCGGTCCACCCTCCAGAATACCGCATTGGGTCCAGAGGTTCTGAGAGCCTTGTTGCTGCAAGGCTGCCCAAAGCTCGAAAGCGCGCTCGATGAGCGGGACATATTCAGGGTGCTCGAAATATCCTTTGCGGATCAGGCGAGACAAGCCATGGGAGCTACCGTAAGTGTGAGGCGGAAAATATTGATCAACGCCAATCACTTGGCAGCCCGCTTTCGCCAGATGGAGGAGCGTTTGGCTGCCCATACCTCCAAGGCCAAGAACCGCGACATCGAATTCGTCAACCGGCATGGAAGATCTCTCGAGTCAAGCGTCTGACGATTAACGAACGCGAAATGCAACGGGCGGAGATTGCGTCGTTTTTCCTGCTTTGACGTCCTCGACCTGTAGAGAAAGCGTGTAGTTTCCCTTGGGCAGGTCGTCAGGGATCGTAAGCGTATAGTGGATGTAGAAGTCGCGTCGTCGTCGGCGTGCCTTATCGATAATCGGTTGATAGGTGAATTGTCGAACGACTTGACGATCTTCGTTTACGATCGAAATACTCGACTGGAACTCGGATTCAAATTGGGGTCCGAAGCCTCGCGATGAGACGGTCTTGGAGGTTTTGTAGTTTTCAATTTCGCAATAGACGATCGTCGCTTGACCCGCGTTGAGGGTGCTTGAGGGGAAGGCCGTATAATTGCCGAACCCTTTGACCTCCTCACAAAGGATGATGTTATTGACCTGCAAGCTCGCGAGTGGACTTAGGCCATCCTCGGCCTTGCGGAGATGATCCAGTGCCAGAGAAGCTCTCCGGTGATCACCGACAAAAAATGGGGCGTCGATATCGAGTTCTTCGGGTTCGAGGATGACCGACACGGCGTAAACGAGTTCTTTCCAAAAGGCTTCTTTTTCTGGCTCTGCGAAGTCGAGTCGCTCCAGTGCAGAATCGCGGTCACTGGCCAGCAGGTAGCACAACGAAAGCACGGTTTCGAAATGCTCCTGTTCATTTTCGGTCAGTGATTTGTTCTTGTCCAACTGCTCTTCCAGTGACGCGATCGTGTCGCTCAATTGGCTTTTCCAATGGCCTTTCGAAGAGCTGGAAGATTCGGCAGTGAGTGGGACTTCCGATGTTGAAGCAGGAGTTTCATGATTTGCGTTTGCCACCGCGGAGGGACTGGCATTTTCCAACTCAAAATTCTCCGTCATACCCACTTCAGCGACAGTCGCAATTTTCTGACTTGCCATTTCGGCGGATATGCCGGCGGTTTCAGTCGCGTACTCAGCTGATGCAGCCGCCTCATCAGTTGCTTGCGAGTTGTCGTCGGTAGGTGTAAGTTTCCGCGGCGGAGTCCGCGAGACTTTGGAAGTGACGTTGTCAGACCCGAGTGTCCGTCGTTGGCTTGCTTCGCTGGGGTTGGGTATCGCGGTCTGCTTTTCGAGCTGACTTGGCGAAGAAGTCGTCTCTTGGGCTTTTGGACCTTCCTGATTTGGATTCAGGTCTCGATTCACGTCCTCCGAGGTGGGGTCCGCCTCGTTTTCGGAAAAAATCGTGCGAGTTGCGATATCGCGATCTCCATCCAACATCTCCTTGAGCGCTTCTCTTACGAGAGGGTCCTGAATGTTGGCATTCAATTCCTTGAGCTTGGCATCAACGCCCGCTGTTGCCGTATCCGAGCTCTCTTTCGATCCGCTGCCACTAATGCTTTCAGGGTCGTTTTGTTTCGAGGTTTTCCATTGGATAGTCACAGGCATCGCTTTTTCGACAACGGCACATCCCGCAACGATTGTCATTGTTAGCGTCAGTAAAATAAGCGTCAGCGTCTTCATAACGGCAGGCCGATTTTTGAGGGGGATTGAACTCGGGGACCATAGAAGATTGCGTCAATGGACTCAAGGTCGGTTTCAACGCATGGAATAGACCGAGGGTTGGCGGATCGCCGTTGCTAGCAGCCCATGTGGGAAGCCGGCGGAATCATGGGGAGGATTCGGGTAGACTTCGATGACACGTCGTTCCTCCAGCGCAGAAACGGCCGCCTTGGAGCGGCAAGCTGAAACAAGTCGTCTGGTGATGGTCGCTATTTTCCAGAGGGTGAATACGGCTCAGGTGCCGCGGATGGGCCCAAACCACTCAATCTGCTTTCGGGGACAGAAACGGTAGCCCGCTTGAAGACAGTAATCCTCAAGCCATTCGCCGGTACGGGCAAGCTCATCAATTTCGATCCCTTGAGGCATCATGTAAACGTTGGACGACAAAATGTTGGGCAGGTTTTCCAGATACTGAACCACCTCGGCTAAGTCACCTTGCTTATCAATGACGAACTTAAGTTGATAGTCATGTTCCTGAATAAGCTGGGCAACGATTTCAGGGGTGACGCGCGCTTTTTCGTGTCGTTCATTCCACCGAGGCGACTGGAGTGGTGACGGGGTTGAGTTGGCAAGTTTGGGGCTGATCGACATCAGGTCACAGTCGAGCGGCAAGTAGAGGGTGCCAGAGGTTTCGATCGTGATGTGAAATTCAGCCTCGCGAAGTCGTGTGCAAAGCGGGCGGAGTTCTGAAAAAAGCATGGGCTCGCCACCTGTCAGAACCACATGGGTCGCTTCCAGGCGGCAAATGGCATCGAAGATTTCCTCGACGCTCCGGTCTTCGCCTTCTGGCTTCCACGATGCGTACGGCGTGTCACAGAACCAACAGCGAAGGTTGCATCCTGACGCGCGGACAAAGGTGCTTGGCTCGCCAGTAAACTTGCCCTCGCCCTGAATTGATCGATAGATTTCTGCAATCCGCATCGAAAAGTTACCGGGACAGGGTGAAAGGGGACCTACTCAGGTTCGACTTGCCATGCCAGAATACTCGGTTTGGTAAAAAAAGACAGTCCAGGAGCGAATGATGACCGAGAGCTTTCGTACTTCCCTCGAAGTGTTTGACAATCAATTCCCGGGGCGGGACTACGAGATCGAAATTGTCTGTCCAGAATTTACGTCGGTATGTCCAAAAACGGGCCAACCCGACTTCGGGACACTGATTTTCCGATATGTACCCGACCAGCGCTGCGTCGAGTTGAAAAGCTTGAAGCTCTATCTGCAGAAGTTCAGAAACGAGGGGATTTTTTATGAGAATGTCTCCAACACCATTCACGATGATTTTTGTGCGATGGTCGAACCACGCAAGTTTTTGCTGATCGCGGACTTCAAAGCACGTGGTGGAATTACGTCGAAGATTGCGATCGGCGATGCCGGCCTTAAATAATGGTCGAAACCAAAATGGAAGGGCGGTTCAGTATGCAGGTCAATATCCTTGCGACTCCAGATGATCTTGGGAAATCGGCTGCGGAAAGTGCGGCGAGTATTCTTCGTGAAAGACTATCAGGCCAACGGCGAGTCCACCTGATTCTGGCCACGGGCGCTTCGCAATTTGCAACACTCAAGCATCTTGCTGCGTATCCAGGGATCGAGTGGGGACGCGTTGCGTGTTTTCATCTTGATGAATATTTAGGTCTGGCCGAAAGCCACCCTGCATCCTTTCGCAAGTACCTGCGTGAGCGTTTTGTCGAGGTGCTACCTGAACCGCTCGCGAGTTTCGAATACATCGATGGTGAAGGCGACCCGAATGCGGAGTGTCAAAGGTTGGCTTCGGCGATTCAGCAGGTCGAAATTGACCTTGCGTTGATCGGGATTGGCGAGAATGGTCATCTTGCATTCAACGACCCACCCGCCGATTTTTCGACCGAGTCACCTTATCTGGTGGTGGACCTTGATGAGGCGTGTCGCCAGCAGCAACAAGGTGAAGGATGGTTTCCAACGTTGGAGGCGGTTCCAACGCATGCTATCTCCATGTCGGTGAAACAGATCCTCAAATCAGATTCGATTATCTGTAGCGTTCCGGACGAGCGTAAGGCAACCGCGGTGCAGCGCGCCGTGGAGGGAGAAGTCAATCCGGACTGTCCAGCTTCCATCCTTCAGACTCATCCGTCCATGCAGCTTTACCTCGACGAGGCCGCAGCGTCGAAACTAACGTTGTCTTAGCTGACACCGATCTGTTTTGTTGCCCGTCATCGTTTTTGTTCAACCATTCGCCCGAAAGAGATGAGGACCAGCCGTGAGTCGACCAACAGTACTACTTAGTGGTTTTGCCGACGAATCCGCCAATCAAAAGACGGCCGTCCAGCAATTCACAGCCTTTGCAGCACTCGGCTTGAAGTATTACACGATTCGTTTCATCGACGCGGGCAATGGAATCAAAAACGTCATGCAGTTGACGAAACCCGAGATCAGGTCGATCAAGAAACTGCAAGACGAATATGGCTTGCAGGTCTCGTCTCTGGGGTCGCCTATCGGCAAGGTGAAATTGTTGGATGTCGACGACGGGAGTGCCAATCGCTACGTCCCATTCGGAAAATATCTGAAGACTGATGTGAAAAAAGCCTGTGAACTGGCATGTCAGTTCGAGACCAAACTGGTCCGTGGATTTTCTTTTTACCATCCTCGAGACACGGATCCGCGGGAGCATCTGACCCAAACGATCGATCAACTTGCGCAGGTCGCTGAATTGTGTCAGTCCTACGGTCTGATTTTTGGCCTGGAATTGGAGGCCAATCTAGTCGGTCAGAGCGGAGATATTCTCGCGGATATTCACCAGAAGGTTGCAAGCCAGCACCTCGTAACGATCTTTGATGCTGGAAACGTTGTGACGCAAGGCTGTCCGGCTGATGAAGTCTATCGACAATATCAGGTCATGAAAAAAGGTCTTGGCTGGTTACACATCAAGGATTATCGACATCCAGTTCCAATGGCACGTGTGACCCATGTGGATGAAGAAGCGCTCAAGTACTTTGTCCCCGCAGATCTGGGTGACTCGGGGCACGAGCAGATTTTACGTGACTTTGCCCAAGTGGTTCCCAAGCTGGAGCGTAAACTCAAGAAGCTTGGTGTTCCCGGCGTCTTCCTGGATCTTGAACCTCACGTGAAAGGTGGTGGCCAGTTTGGCGGATTCAGCGGTCCGGATGGCTTTGGTGTTGCCTTGCGTGGATTGTGTCGGATGCTTGATTACGTTGGACTTGGGTACGACCTGAGGGAGTTTGACGATGTGCTTGCCGCCCGTGATCGGTAAGTTTGACATTCGAGTCACGATAATCCTTTGACGTGGGTGGTTGTATCGACCAACCCTCGATGCCAGCTGTTGCCCATTTACGTTGGCTATTCACGTTGGCCACGCAGGCAGGCGGCAATGATGCACCATCGCGTGGCGAACTGTGACGAAGCCGCGATACGCGACTCGTCCGGTGCTTGAGCGTACCGGCGCGAGTTGGGCTCTTCGAATCTTAGCCCGCACTAAATCTCTGCCGACCTCGATTTCGGTCACTGGGCACGAATAGTTGGCTTTGTGTTTCCGCGGAAGTGGTCGCACGAGACAAAAAGGTTGTTCAAGGGAACCCAGCAAATGGGCATGGCCGAGTGACCTGCTGGAGATTCGAATCTGGCTCTCGGGGCGCCGGGGCAAAACGTCACCGCCAGCGGCCATGTCGGGGCTGGAGCTTCCCCGAAGTTTGGATGACCGGGGATCTCGTGTCGACACTTGAGTTCTCAGAATCGCTACATCCAACTGATCGCTTTCTCCATCAAGGTTATGGGTTCCCGCCAACCGTGTTTGGGCAGCCGTGTTTGGGCAGCCGTGTTTGGGCAGCCGGAGGCCTTGGATGATGTGCGGTCGTCGCAATCCATCGAGTCCTCAAAATGCGCATATTCCGGAGAAGTAAGCGTCAGGGCGATGGAAAAACCCCCACAGTTTGGGTTGAAGGAGTTGGAAGACATTAGATGAGGGGTTGCAGGAGATGAAGGTCCATAAAAAACAGAACAGTTTCAGGTATGACGCAGAAGAGGTTCTATATTTTCGTGCTGCGCAGAGATGACTTCTCCTCACCGGGCCCTGGTTCGAAAACGGGTATATCGTCTTTTGAGCGGCAATTCGTCTTATCAGCTTATGACCAGGCTGAACTCATCGCCGTTTGGAAAACCTGTTGTTAGGCAGGTCTGCAACAAGGACTTAACACCATGGCCCGCAAAGATGCCTTACTGAGTTTGCGTGAAACTCTTGTCACACGCCGTGATGCCCTTCGCATGGCACTCACAGGCGATATGAGCTTGCTGAATGAACTGGCCAGTCAGGCCTCGGGAGATGTAGTCGATTGTGCGTTAGACGCAGCACACAGCGAGTTGGGTTCGCAGCTTGCTGAGGTTGAAAGTCGCGAACTCGGCATGATTGAAAATGCGTTGAAGAGAATGAAAAAAGGCGAGTATGGGGTTTGTGAGGGGTGCGGATCCAATATCCCTCTGGCACGGCTTCAAGCTCTACCTTACGCCACTCACTGCATTGAATGCCAACGTCAGTCCGAGCGCAAGGACTCCACGGGCAATGTCAACGCGGATTGGTCACGTGTGGTTGATCTGCCCGGCGACGACCTGCTTCGACAAGACTTCAATATCAATGTCAGCTGAGGTTTGACCTCACAACTGTACTCACATGCTCTCGGTCGGACTGCTTCTAGGATAGGAATTGGAAATGGTTTCAGGCGGATTTCCAGAATCTCGCAAGGCTGCATGGGTCCTCATTCTCGCGGGCCATTTCATAGGGCTGCAGTGTGTCGGTGGGCAAAGCGTTCTCGCGCAGGCGACCTTGACGGTGTCTTCAAGGGATGCTGAGTTTGATGAAATTGAACGGCAAGCCGGCCTTTTCGAGCCCCGTGTAAACCTGCTGAAATCTGTCATTCGGGTTTGCCAGCCCTCTGTCGTTCATATCAAGGCGATTAAGGGTGAGGTTGATTCGTCCAAGCGTTCAAGGACAGTCGAGGAAGCGGGTGCGGGAGTGATCTACCGCTACAAAGGGCATGATTATGTTCTCACGAATCGTCATGTCATCAAGTTTGCCGAGCTGAATAAGATTCATGTCTATACATTGGCCGGGCAGCATGTGAATCCGGAGCGACTGTGGACAGACGCGGCGACAGATATCGCGGTGATGAAGTTGCCCGATGGTCACTTCGTTCCCGCGCGTTACGATGAGGCCAAAGATCTTGAGGTCGGTGATTTTGTCGTTGCGATCGGCAGTCCATTTGGTCTTAACCACTCCGTTTCCTACGGGATCATAAGTGCTCTCGGGCGGAGGGATTTGCAACTGGGCGACGACGGAGTTCGCTATCAGGATTTCATTCAAACCGATGCGGCTATCAATCCGGGTAACTCCGGTGGTCCACTGATTAACCTTCGCGGCCAGGTGGTCGGCATCAACACGGCTATCGCGAGTAATTCCGGGCACAATGAGGGCATTGGTTTTTCAATCCCGATCAAGATGGTTCTGGAAATTTCAAGACAACTGGTGGATCACGGAAAGGTGACTCGCGGGTTTCTTGGCGTTTCGCTTGATGCATCCTTTACGCCGGACCGTGCCAAGGCTTTGGGACTGGACACATTTTACGGGGCGAGAATCAGTGGCATCACGCCGGAATCGCCCGCAGAGGCTGCTGAATTGCAAGTCGGCGACGTGATTGTCGACTTTGGTGGTATCCAGATTCAAAATGATTCCCATCTGGTAACACAGGTCAGTCGGAGTTCGCTCGGGGAATCGGTACCACTGAAGATTTTTCGAAAGGGCGTCCTCAGGGAGATGAGTGTGGTGCTTCAGAGCCGAGAAGAATTTTTGCTGCTGCGTTCCAGTATCACTCAGTAAGTTCGCCGGCTCTCTGCAGCCCGTCAATCACGTTTTGTCGGATTCGAGGCACGTCAATCACCTTAGCAACCTCCATATTGCAGCTCCATTCTGGTTGCGGCCGACGATCGAATATCGTCATGCCCTGAGTGAGTTCTCCTTGCACCTCCACGTCGCCAGCAATTTCCTCTGCTTGAATCAACTCGGGGGAGATCGCGGCCATCAAAGCAATGACGTCGTTCAACTGGATACACTCTTGCCCAAGTTGTTGCCGATAGGCGCGGAAAGAGTAGGGCAAGAGGCCTCTTAGGAGTCGGCCAGCTCTCGACGTCACGCGAGGAATCGTCTCCAGAAGGTCCATGTACCAAACTACCTGTCGAGTGATATCGAGCGGGATAAGGGTCTTGGTGGTCTTCGATCGGAATACAGCGCGTGCGCTGTGCGGGTCATAGTAGATATTGAATTCAGCGCTGGCGGTAATGTTGCCCACACCAGTCATGGATCCGCCCATGATGATCAGGCGATTGATCAACCCTGCCAAACCAGGGTCTCTCTGGAAGGCTCGAGCAATATTGGTGAGCGGACCAAGCGAGATGATGGTGACATCTCCGGGATTTGCTCGGACCGTATCCGCAATTACTTTTTCCGAGGGGTGCTGGTGATGGAGTTCGGAAACATTCCAGTTCAGGTTGCCGAGGCCAGAATCCCCGTGTAAAAACCTCGTATTGACGGCTGGCGCATTTTCAGCCGGTGATGCCGCGCCCAATCGAGGATGTCGATCGGGATCCAGCTGTTCCAGAATGGACTGAACATTACGGTTTGCTTGGTGTGCCGACACACAACCTTCGACCGACGTGATGGCCAGAATTTCAATGTCGGGATCAAAAAGGGCAAGACATAGGGCAACGGCATCGTCAATGCCCGGGTCACAATCAATGATCACCTTCCGAATTGGCATGCTCATCGTTCAAACTTCCTTGATGGCCAGACTCTGGTTGGGAGCCGTGAATTGTATCTGGGGCCGGGCGGGTCGCAACGTCTATGGAAGAACGACACAATTGATAACTTTAAACCACATCGGTGTTTGCGAGTCTCGTTCTAAACGACAGTTGGACATTTGGTAGAGAAGAGACGGAATCGTTATGGAAAGCGTGCTTGAGAAACTGGCGGCCCAGCAAGATCTGACAGAGAACGAAATGGTGGAGGCAATGCGTCCCATCATGTCAGGTCAGGCGGAAGTGGAAGATGTGAAACGTTTTCTGCTGTCGTTGAGAGCGAAAGGCGAAGCGGCAAGCGAGTTGGTGGGGGCAGCTCGAGTGCTCCGTGAATGTATGACCCCAATTCCTTGTCGACGTCGCCCGCTGACGGATACCTGTGGGACAGGCGGGACCGGCGCAGGTATTTTCAATGTCAGTACCGCAGCGGCGCTGGTCGCGAGTGGGGCCGGGATTTCGATTGCTAAACACGGTAATCGAAAAGTTACCAGCCGATCAGGCTCGGCAGATGTCCTCGGTGCGTTGGGGGTCGATATCGAAGCGAGTCACGAAACGGTGGCAAAGTGCATTGATTCGCTAGGGATCGGCTTCTGCTTCGCCCCGATGTTTCATCAGGCCATGAGGCATGTGGGGCCAATTCGGCAAGAGCTCGCGGTGCCTACCATTTTTAATTTGCTGGGCCCTCTCTGTAACCCTGCGTCCGCGTCTCGACAGGTCCTAGGGGTAGGACGGTCAGAGCTGGTTGAAAAAATGGCCCATGTTCTAGTTGGGCTGGGAACCGAATGTGCTTTGGTGCTTCACAGTCGCGATGGCTTATGCGAGGTCAGTAACTCTTCGGCAACCGATCTTGCGGTGTGCCGGGATGGAGAAGTGACACGCATGACATGGACCCCTGAAACATTCGGTGAGGAGGTGTCTGGCCGTTCAGCGATCGAAGTTGAATCGCCGGAGCAAAGTGCAGATTTTATTATGCGGGTACTCCAAGGTGAGCAGGGGCCTGCGAGGTCCATCATTGTCTTGAATGCTGCGGCTGCCATCTGGCTGAACATGCCAGAAATGACTGAGAAGCAGGCTGCCGATGCCGCACGGTCTGCCATCGATTCAAAGGCCGCCCTCGAAAAGCTTGAGCAACTTTCGAGTCTAAGCCAATCATGAGCCCGCAGATTTGGAGGTTCATATTCGTCATTTCTCTAACGCATGCTCTTGTTCATACCTATGAGCTTGCGTGGCCCAGCATCGAGCAAGAGGCGACGACAGGATTATTTCCTCATGACGCGATTCGCGGTAAAGAGATCTCTGGTTGGTTGGCAGGGATATGGCGAATGTTGTTCGGTGGGGGGAGTCTGCTCGTTGGCGTGCTGATTACCCAGAAGTCGGCGACAAAATGGTTGATTCTTTATTTGGTGGGCTGCGCCGGTTGTTCCGTGATGGCAGGCCTGAGTTCCAATCTTGTCGGGCTCGGCGTCAGTCTCGCGGGGATGGGGGCGTTTGCCTCCATTTATCATCCCGCCGGTCTGAGCATCATCAGTTTTCGTACAACGCCGGAGCAGCGGCCAATGGCCTTGGGGATTCATGGCATCCTTGGTTCGCTGGGAATTGCGGTCGCACCTCTGTGGGCAGCCATTTGGATTGGTTCGGGGGGAGCTTGGCGAACCTATCTGATTGGTCTGGCGGTTCCAGGGCTCATGCTCGCTTTCATTGTGTATCGTGCAAGGGGGCAGGAGCCTGGGGTTGAGGAAACTGAGATTTCAAACGAAGGCGAGCAAGCCATGCAACTTCTAATGCTCGTGTTGATCGGTTCCATTGCCGCGATTCAAGGGTTTGTTTACTCGGCGCAACTCAGCTTCTTGCCTCGATACCTATCAGAGATTCCCGGATTTACCGACGCTGGGATTCGGGGCGATGTTCTCGGCGTGCAGGGAAAATTCTTGGCGGCTGCGGCGTTACTCGTGGGATGCCTCGGGCAGTTTATCTCCGGATGTGTCGCTCGGCACCGACACCTTGAGAAACAACTGATTATTATTCTATCCCTTAATGTCCCATTTCTTATCTGGATGGCCTTTGCGACCCCCGGATCGCGCGTCTACGCGGCGGGCGGGTTCGCCCTCGTTCATTTCATGTACCAACCGGTCTACAACAGTTTGGTCGCAAAACACGTTGCCACTCGTTACCGCAGCCTTGCATTTGGAACAAGTTTTGCGATCAGTCTCGGTCTTGGGAGTCTGGGAGCCATATTTGCAGGACGGTTTCAAACCGATCCGCCGTTATTCATTTCTTTGGCCGTTGTGACCCTTGCTGGAAGTTTGGTGGCCACGTTGATGGCCCTGTTTTCTTTCAAAACCAGGCGCAAGCCAACTCGGGGGTAACCCCTACAAACACCAAATATTCCTTCATTCGACGAGAATAAACTGGCGAATTCGTACTTGGAAACGCCTTTTCCGTCCCTACATTTCCTGCTATCCTCTCCGGTTTGGCCGGGAATCAAGGGCCATGCGTCTGCAATTGAGGAGCATTCATACCGATGGCAAAGCCACACCGAAAATTGAAAAAAGCCAATCACGGTCGCCGTCCGGCCAATAGCAAAGCACGCAAATCGAAGCGTAAAAATCTCAAAACGGGCTGAACGGTTGTTGGCATAGACCAACAATTATCTTCACCTATTGGGCCGTTATTCCCGGAAGCATAGACGGAAATGGGACGCCGCGCTCTTCCCAAAATCGACGCCTCGATTTCGCTGGATCGTCATCTTTTCGCAGTTGAGGATCTGGAAGGGATGTTCCAGCCGGATTCGTATTTTCCTGCGGAGCAACCGTTAGTGCTCGAAGTTGGGTGTGGCAAAGGATTGTTCCTGCGTAATTCGGCAGTGGGCCGACCCAAACTCAACTTTATCGGCATCGAGATCGCTAAAAAATATGCGAGCTACTGCGCCCACCAGTTGGTGCGGCGAGAACTGTCGAATGCCATCATGTTTCAAGGTGATGGGCAAAGGTTTGTCAGAGAGCATGCCGTTAGAGGGACTTTTCAAGAGGTCCATGTCTACTTTCCTGATCCTTGGTGGAAAGCTCGCCACCGTAAACGCCGCGTCTTGAATGAGACCATGTTGAAGGGGATTGAAACCATCCTTTCAGTAGGTGGTGAATTCCATTTTTGGACGGATGTGCAAGAGTATTTCGACGTGACCCTTGAACTCATTCCTGAAGTCACCAACCTTCGCGGCCCACTGGATGTTGTTGAGGCAGCGCCCGACCACGATATGGACTACCGCACCCACTTCGAAAGGCGGATGCGGCAAGCAGACAAGCCGATCTACCGAAGCCTGTTCCTGAAGCAAGACTGAAACCACATGTGTCCGTCCCGGTTGAAGTCGCTGTAGCGGGCGCCCTCGCAGTAAAAACGATCGGTTAGCTGCCGCTTTCTGAAATTGGGCTCCTGTCCCGTCGCGTTTGCTTCCGTATGAACACCGCTCAAGGCGACTGCAATGACTCAAAGCGAAGAGATACGATTTATAGAATAACTTTTCGGTACCTTAAATTTGAAACAGCAGGGGCGGCTGCCGGACAGCGATCGGATGGCCCCAATTACAGCAAGAGGCAGAGGAAGGTAAGGCGGTTTCTGGGAGTTGAAAGGCTGGTCCGCAAGTGGACGTCGATGGTCCTTCTCCGCGTGACGAGTATGGCAAACGGCGAAGCGTAAGACGGTATGAAAAGCGTCGAGTAATTCCGAGAGTCTTCGCAATCCGGAGAATTCAGCAAGCGACCCAAATCAGATGGCGGTCGATTCGGCGGTCTGCTCGCGATTCCAACGCTTCAGGTAATTTCGTACTGACATCTTTCGAGCGGTGTTCTCACTCGACATGTATCTGATCTTTCCAAAAATGGGGCGTTCTGGCCCCCACGCTCGGTCGTAGCGTCCCAAAACCCAGAAGACTCCGCTGTAAGAGTTGGGGTTCCGTCCGTCCAAAGCATATTTGTTGTTGAGTTCCAGCATGCAGTACAGCGCATCTTGGGGCGTCGCAGACCACTCCAAAATCTTCTTGCCCCAAAGCATCCGAAGGTAATTGTGAATTTTGCCCGATTGGACCAACTGATTTTGCGCAGCGTTCCAAAGAGGGTCGTGAGTTTCGGCTTTTTCAAACTCTTCGTGCGAGTAGACAAATGGTCGGGGGTCGGAAGCATGTTCTGCGAGTGTTTTCCGTGCCCAGTCAGGAAGGGATTCATACCGGTCGTAATCTGTTCTTTGCCAGCACATGTTGTAGCCAAGTTCTCGCCAAGTGATCAATTCATCGAGGAATGACTCAGACGATGGCGACATGCCCCACCAACCTTCAGATTTGCCCTTGGTTTCGCCGCTGAGCTGGTCCTGTTGCCAAGACTCAAGATTCGCGATTTTGTGAAAGATCTCATGGGCCGAGATGTGGCCAAAATGCAGGAAGGGTGATAATCCGCTGGCCACATCATCATCGACATCGCTCCTCCGCTCTCCGTAAAGTGAAAGGTGACGCTCCAGAAACTGGTGCATTTTTAAATTCGCCACACTGCTGCCACCCTTAACTGCGGATGGGGTGACGCCATGGTCGATTGGGAAACTGGAGACTAGTTCGTCCAGTTTCCCAGTTTCTGGTAGTTTCGCGGCGGGCCAACGCTTGAGGACTTCTTCTGGGACTCGAGCCACGCCGACCGCTTGGTGATCAGGAGTACGGGAACGGGGCGCGTCGGAGAGATGATTCGGTAGGTTTTTCTGCAGATACCTTCTGAAATCGTAGGCGCGATTGAACACCCGATCAGCAGATCTCATGGGAAAGATGCCGTTGGAGTCGACGCATTCGAAGAGGCAAGGCACCTCACGCGTCGCGACCTTGAGCATTCGTGGGATAAAGAAGCACGGAAAATCATCCGAAACAACGACGGCAGCACGACTTGCCAACGCTTTCAGAAGACCTGAGCCGGCACCGTGAGTGGGTTCAAGGTAGGGATAATAACAGAGCCCATTCCTGCTCGCCTCCTTCTGATTGTCGATCATTCCCTCGATCACAAAATTGTGAATGCGGTCACTTGCCCACTGGTAGCCAGTCCTGAGTGCTTCGAAGATGAGCAGCGGTTTGTTTAACTTTTGGCTCCAATCTACGGCACGATCAAGACTGTAATTCCAGTTCAGGCGCCGATTTGCAACCATCCAATACAGGACGTAATCTCCATCCGTATTGATCGCCGCATCGAGGGCCGTGCGGATTCTGACTTCGGGAATTTTGGAGCTTTGAGACATGGCTTCAATTTCGCAGCGAAGAAAAATGACGTTGGTAACCCGATCGACGGAGCGGGTTTAGTTATCATTACGGAGACTTGCCGATAGCCCAGTGTTTGACCTGGCAAAGGGGCGGAAATCAGGGGAGCGACGGTTGCTAGCGGGAACGTGCCGACATCTGGCCAGACCGGCCAGGGCCAGCAAGGGCCGTCGTTTTCCAAACGTGGTGGTGAGGCAGGTGTTTCGCAGTACCTTCCCTAATCGCACGACGAAAATTTTTCCAGAGGCCCCAAATGCGGTGGGGAAATTTCATAATCTTGACCCGTATTAATCTGTTCACCTTCGGCTGCGGGGCAGGCGAAGGGATAGCCCAGAAGTCATCCAATT
This sequence comes from Pirellulaceae bacterium, assembly GCA_022448315.1. Lineage (GTDB taxonomy): Bacteria > Planctomycetota > Planctomycetia > Pirellulales > Pirellulaceae. The sequence continues at coordinate 156,645 of JAKVCA010000016.1, forward strand.
AAGCGGAGAACGCGTTCTTGATCAGAACAGAAGTTCACCCTGAAGCGCTGTCGGATGGGGGCAAGATACCGAACGACGCGGTGGCGGTGATGGCAACCGGCCAAAGTATTCCTTCAGCGCGAGTCAGAACGTTAAGAGTTTGAGGGTGGGAGATCGGAAAATTCATAGACGAGGATGGAGTCATGTCCGGCAGGATAAACCAGCCGATCCGAGACGATGACGATCCGGTCATTTTTACCGAGAAGGTGAGTCCATTCATTCCAGTCGTGGATCGCCTGAAACAACTCGCCTTCGCGATCCAGCGATTCGACGTACCACGGCGTGACGCCCCACCACAAACAGGCCTGCCCATGTATCGCTCTGGAGTCCGTGATGCAGAGGGTGGGAGTTTTGTTTCGCAATTTACTTTTGATGATGGCCGGCGAGCCTGTTTTGGTTGCGACGGCCACAATTTTTGAATCAATAGTCCTGGCAATATGGGCGGCGCCCTGCAGGACCGACTCGGTGAGCCCCATCTGCTGCGAGTGATCGTCTCGAGACACAAGGTCCATGCCGGGGGAAAGAGGTTCGGCTTCCTGCTGGATGCTGGCCATCATTCGGACCGTATCCACCGGGTACTTTCCTACTGCTGTTTCTCCAGAAAGCATGCAGGCGTCAGCACCATCGAGGATGGCATTTGAAACGTCGGAGACCTCGGCCCGCGTTGGGCGTTTGGCGTGATGCATGCTTTCAAGCATTTGGGTCGCAACGATGACAGGTTTCTGATGTGCCTGACACCGTGCGATGATCTTTTTTTGCACTACCGCGGTGCTGGCGATGTCGATTTCCAATCCAAGATCACCTCTGGCCACCATGATGCCATCCGCGGCTTCGATGATTTCATCCAAACAATCGATCGATTCCCGTTTTTCGATTTTGGCAATGATCGCTGCGGTTGCCTGGCAGTCCTCAAGATGCCCCCTAAGTTCTTCAATGTCGGTGGCAGAGCGAACAAAACTAAGGCTCACGTAGTCGAGTTTCATTTCTGCGGCCCATCGAGCGTGTTCGTAGTCTGCAGGCCGCAATGTTTTGATGCTGAGTCGTGTGTGAGGCAGGGCCAAGCCTTGGCGAGAACGAATGGCCCCACCGTCGATGACTCGAAGTTGTGCTTCCTCACCCTTCGCCTCGATGACCTCAAGGGAGATCGTGCCATCACCAATGATGATCCTGTCGCCTTCCCCGATTTCATCCAGCAATAACTCATATTCACTGACCAGTTCATTCGGCCGGCTTGCTTCGCGGCCTCGCCGAAGGAACAAGGTATCACCCGATACACATTGAATGCCCTCGCCAGTCAGTTTGCCCAGTCTGAGTTTGGGACCTGCAAGATCGGCTAGAAGTCCTATCGGCCGGCGGGCTTGTTCAGCGGCCTCTCGTATTTGTTCGACCATGAAGGTGTGCGTTTGAATATCGCCGTGGGCCATATTCAAACGGAAAACATTGACGCCCGCCTGAATCATGGCGGCGAGAGTGTCGACGTTCTGGCACGCTGGGCCCACAGTAGCCACGATTTTTGTTCGACGAATTGACATCACTCTCGTCCTTTTTCCGATCGAAACAACTTCGTAACCGCCTCAAAACCGCAGCAATGAACCGCAGCAGCACTGACGCGATCATACCGCTGAACTATCACAAAACAAGTGAGGACCGAGTTCCCGTTCACGAACAAAAATGGGCTGAGGTCCATAAAATGCTTGGATTTTGCTTTTACTCCATTAAACTGCTCCGACATCCTTTGCATCTTTCGCTCGTCACGGTTCCGCCATTGCGCGGGATCAGGTGGTGAGAACGAACGTTGCAGGCTTGAGTTTGCTGCCCAAGTGGACAATTGCCCATGCGGAATTCTGCCCGTGGCTCCAAATTCCTGCTGGGTGAGCCATGGGGCGTGAGACGTCATTACGGGGTTTCAAGTTGATGCAGGGTGTCAAGGCGATTCAGTGGACGCCGTTGTCGATGATGATCTTAAACTTACCTTTTTTCGCGAGTAAAACGTGATGCGCAAGTTGGCTACACAACGTCGAGACTTTCTTAAAACCACAGCGGCAGCTGCCACTGCGGCCGGGATGATTCCTTACTTCAATACCCAACCGGTCCATTCGTCGCCCTTTCGGCAAAATGAAAGGCCGATCCTCGGCTGCATCGGTACGGGCAGTCGTTGGAATGCCGTTGGTCCCAATGCCATGGCCTTCGCTGACTGTGTCGCGGTTTGTGATGTCGATGCCAATCACCGCACTCGGGCCAAGCAGCGGGTCGCAGATATTCAGGGCCGCGCTGCTGACGAATACGAAGATTATCGTAAGGTCCTCGATCGCAAAGACATCGATGTTATCACGATCGTGACCCCCGACCATTGGCATACGAAGATTGCAATTGAAGCCATGCAGGCAGGGAAGGACGTTTATTGCGAAAAGCCGCTCACGCTCACCATTGAGGAAGGCAAGCAGATTATCAAGGTCCTGAAGGAGACCGGGCGGGTATTTCAGGTTGGCACCCAGCAACGAAGTGAGATGGGGCTAAGGTTTCTGCAAGCTGTGGCCCTGATCCGAGAGGGGCGTATTGGAGAGGTGACTAAAGCGACTTGTGCGATTGGCGGTGCGCCGACCAGTGGTGAGATTCCTGTGGCGGACGTGCCCAACGGATTGAACTGGGATCTCTGGCTTGGGCAGGCGCCCAAAGTGGATTATCGAGCGGCACGAGGGAAGACGCGTTGCCACTACGAATTTCGATGGTGGTATGAGTACTCAGGAGGAAAAATGACCGATTGGGGGGCTCATCACCTCGACATCGCCCACTGGGGAATGGGCTTTGATAATACGGGACCGACAAGTGTTGTGGGGGAAGCCGTGCATCCCGTTCCATACAAAGCTGGGTACCCGACTCAAGACAATCAATACAACACCGCGACTCAGTTCAATATCTCGTGTCAGTTTGATGGAGAGAAAGAAATCATCATCCGAGACCGCGCCAAGGATCTGGGGTTCGACAACGGGATTCTGTTTGAGGGGACCCGCGGTCGATTGTTTGTCAATCGTGGAAAAATTACGGGCAAGGCTGTCGAAGAACTCAAGGACCGTCCTCTGCCTGAAGATGCTTTGGTCAAGGTCTACAAAGGGAAGCAGCCGGGAGGAGGCAACGCGCACATGCGGAACTTCTTTGAGTGCATTGCTTCTCGAGAGCAGCCCATTTCAGATGTGATGACCCATCACCGCGCGATGACCACCTGCCATTTGGCCAATATCGCCATCCGACTCGAACGCCCTGTTCGCTGGGATCCTGTCGAGGAGCATATTGTTGGAGATGCCGAAGCACAAAAGTGGGAGCGACGAGAACAACGCGAAGGATTCGAGATCAAGGTCTAAAAGCGAACCTCGACTCATGGCGACGTCTCCATGTGTCAAGGATCTCATTTCGTGATCTCGCGAATCATCGTGAGTCGCGTTTCCTAACACCACGAGAGAGGACAGAAGGGTGGGGCTCCTACCCTTCTGCTTTTGTTTCAGCCCTTGGTCGTCATGAAGATGTCGTTTGACGTGGGGCTGGGAGAAATCTAGCGACTCGAATAAAATCACAGACCGCGTGGGCGGCGACTCTGCCGACAAGAGGGTCCGCGGTTCCCAAAAATTTTCGAGCCTCCTCATTTCATGTTTTCAACGCGAGTTTAAGAATGAAGCAACTTGCACCTTCAGAAAGAGTTCTATTGGGACCGGGTCCGAGTGCCGTTCCCACGCGAGTTCTGCAGGCCTTGGCAGCTCCCACGGTTGGCCATCTCGATCCCGAATACTTGCAGATCATGGATGAAACTCGGCAATTGTTGCAGACGGTTTTTTCTACCAAAAACGACATGACCATGGCTGTATCTGGCACCGGAAGCGCCGGGATGGAAGCTTGTGTCTGTAATTTGGTTGAGCCGGGCGATGAGATGATTGTCTGTGTCAATGGTGTTTTCGGCAATCGAATGAAAGACGTGGCCGAAAGGTACGGTGCAACTGTGCATCCTATCGAAGTTGAATGGGGACAGATTATTGATCCCGAACAGGTGGCCGTGGCTCTCACGGAACATCCCAAGGTGAAAATGGTCGGTGTCGTGCACGCCGAGACCTCGACCGGTGCTCATCAGCCGATCGAGGAGATTGCCAAACTTGTCCATGACGCGGGTGCGCTATTGGTGGTTGATTGCGTCACAAGTCTTGGGGGTTTGCCTGTGCCCGTTGATGATTGGGAGGCCGACGCGGTTTACAGTGGCACCCAGAAATGTCTGTCGTGTCCTCCTGGGCTGGCGCCAGTCACTTTTTCGGAACGTGCCATGGAGAAACTGGAGGCGCGTTCAACAAAAGTGGGCAGCTGGTATCTCGATTTGACCATGCTCAGAAATTATTGGGGTGATGCTGTGGCTAGGTGAGTTGTGCGAGACACGGTTGTGGGCTGAGATCTTGTGAGACTGTTCAGTCGTCCGAAACCATCACCTCCATTGGCCGAGCCGGCTCGCCGCTTCGGGACAATAGCCTCATAAAGCATGAGCCCAAAGTTGTCATGGAAAAAGCATCTTTTTAGATCCCCAGCAACAGGAAAAAGCGTGTGACGCAAAAAGTGGATATTCAACTGGACGCTGGTGATCGGATCGTCTTTCTCGGCGATTCCATCACGCAAGCCGGCTCCCGTCCAGGGGGATATGTCGATCTGTTTCGAGAGTCCATCGATCGTTTCTCTGATCCTTCGGAAGTCGAAGTGATTGCGTCTGGAATGAGTGGGGATCGGGTTCCCAACTGCCTCGCGAGGTTAGAACGTGATGTCTTGTCACATCGGCCAGCGTGGGTTGTGGTTTACGCAGGCGTCAATGATGTCTGGCACTCGACCCGAGGCGAGGGGACCGACGCCGAAGAGTTTCGTGAGTCTCTGCATGAAATCGTGACCAGGTGTCAAGATCACGGTGCCAGAGTCTGCCTTGTCACGCCAGGCCTGATTGGAGAGAAGACCGACGGATCCAACTCACTAGACGCTCAACTCGATGACTACTCGGATATTGTTCGTGAAGTCGCAGATCTGGCCGACTCACATCTTGTGGACTTGAGAGTCGAATTGCTCAGCCATTTGCGAAAGATCAATCCCGTCGGACGACCTCACTCGATTATCACGACCGATGGAGTTCATCTCAACGCCTCGGGGAACCAATTCGTATCTGGGGTGTTCATTCGCTTCTTTGGGTTCGATGAGGGCCCCGCGGACTCGAAAATTTTGCGGCATATTGTTTTGTTTCGATTTCGACCTGAGACCACGGCTGCCACAAAGGCGAGGTTGGATGATGCGTTCATGCAGCTGAAAACTAAGATTCCAGAAGTCATCTCCATCGAGGCGGGAACCAATAACAGCCCAGAGGGCCTGTCCGATGGATTTACCCACGGTTACGTGGTCACCTTCCGATCCGAAAATGATCGCGCCCTTTATCTGCCACACCCGGAGCATCAGAAATTTGTCACATTGGTGAAGCCCCACCTCGAGAAAGCACTGGTCTTTGATTTCACGACTGATGCTGATCAGGGGATTGACTCTTCGGTAAGTTGCTCGGATTAAAAGCCGAATTGAGTCGACGGGTTGGAACGATAGCCAGACAGGGTGGCAATGGGAAGGTCCGGTGGTAGTCTGAGCAAAATTAAATAGCGAAGAACTTTTCACTCGAGGTGAACGTGCTACACCCCAAATCCGTGAGGTGAAACATGGGGGGCCTGAAAAAAAGCCTGAACATGTCCATCAGTTGACGGAGGCTCTGTTTTCGCCCCTTCCCGGGATGGAATTTCGAATCGAATTTATGTCGATGAGAAGGGGAGCGAATTTCAGTTGACGTGGTGATTGATTGGGAGAGACGCAGCATGTTTGTCCTGCGGAAAAACTCAGATGGAATCGACGTTGGACTGATGAGAAGTTCAGTTCATTCGCTTCGACCCAAGGAAGAATGAAGAGTCGAGTTCGGGGACCTTTTTTACGATTTTCTCTGGCTAACCAGCGAGAACACCGAGGTGCCAAGGCCACCTAGAGCAATAACTCCGGTAACGATTGAAATTTGAAGATAGAGCCTTGCCTGACGACGCGCAATGGTCACAGGACTGGGAACCCAGTCTCCGAGTTCCGTGCTCCGAACGCTCTCTTTCCACTTCAGCCAAAGTCCATCGATCGGTGTGTTTTCGACAATGGCCAAAAACGCCTCTTCTTCTGGGATAGGAGGGATTTCTGTATCCAGTTGGGAACGCAACAGGAGAAAAACCACCGTTATCCCCACTCCGATGAGGAAGGCCGCCAGTCCGCCTGCAAACATCGACCGTCGCTCAAAACTCCATTGGGCCGTCGATTCAGCCACCTGATTTTCGTCCAGCGGAAGCTCTCGAATCTTTCTCAGCGTGGGAATCGGCACAACCTGTGAACATTCAGGGCACCCCGTCGTTTGCCCCGCTTGGGTGGGTTCGATCGACAGTCGTGTTTCACAGTGAGGGCAAGGGAGGAGGTGACGCTGAGCCATGGTAATCACGTTCTTTGATGGACCTGGAAATGAACTGACCTCCAATCGGCTCCAGAAACGAGGACCGAGGGTCGAACTCAAAACATCTTCAACATCATAGCAACATAAGTCCACTTGGTGCGAGGGACCCGAGCTCATTCGTTTTTAACGGATTTTCGGGCTGGACCCGGCATTTCTGGTAGGTAAAATCTAGTGGTCGCAGGGTGGCAGAGTCCACTTCATCGGATCACGGATGGCTGAATCGCTTTGACATATTGGTGTTGCGGGCGGTTTCTTCGTGGGGTTGGGTGAAGAGCGACGGCAGTAAGGCTCAGACAAGATTTGATCGCGTGCAGATTTCCCTTGAAATCAAACTCTCTGCAAGATCAGAGAAACATTCCGGCGATTCTAAAGTGCACTGGACCGAAGCCAATGGAACATCTGAGGTTCCGAAGAAGAGCTGAGAAGATTAATGCGCTCTCCATGAGAACTAAGTGGAGAGGAGGGCGTATGAATCTCGAAAACCCCTGTCGGGGGTATTGGGCGTAATCTGATCAACTCGGAAATGAAAAAGGTTCAACATCGAATCTCAATGGTTCGAGGTCGAGTCTTTCTCTCTTTTTGATTCATGGACGTACTTGGCTAATCCGTAAGAATTGCAATTTCGTTGGTTTGCGTTTGAATTGCCTTGTCGGAATCTTTTTCCAAATAAGGTCTAAAATCCACGCGCGCCACCAGCGGTGGTAGACTATCGTGCTTCCATTTCGCAGATCACATTACGGCTGCCTTTTTCGCTGAACAAATACATGTGGGGATGCAAAGAAAATGATGTCCTTGTATCCCCAGTGTCAATGTTGACTGGTCAGTGAAGGAACGTTGGTTTTCACGTTTCTGGCGAGCAGGCGTCGGTGCCTTTTCCTAGCGCGTGGGAATCTGAAGTGTTGAATCAACCAAAACCAAAAGGCGTAGGAGTAGGACCTTGTACGACGCATTTGTCGACGAATTCGAAGACGAAGCAACTCGGACGCGTGTTGATAACTCATTTGATGATGCCGTTGCCGGCAACTCAGATGAGAGTGACGATCGCGTCGATGTCATCGATGCACAGAATAACGCAGAAGTTGATTCGCAGGCCGAACGGGACGAGATTTTCTCCGGTATCGACGACGTCGAGTCGTGGTCTGATGACCCGGTACGGATGTACCTGACGCAGATGGGCGAGATCCCATTGCTGACGAGGCATGAAGAGATCACGCTCGCTAAGCGAATTGAAGATACACGTCGCCGATTTCGTACCAAACTGCTCGAATGCGATTATGTGATCCAAACCGCGTTCAAGACACTGAAGCGAGTGCATGAAGGTGAGCTTCCTTTTGACCGAACCGTCCAGGTTTCGGTGACCGACCGGTTGGAAAAAGAACAAATTTTGGGGCGTATGCCCCACAATTTGAAAACCGTTGAGATTCTTCTGAAACGCAATCGTCACGATTACCTCACGGCGGTCAACAAGCGAAAGCCTAAAGGAAAACGGCTCGAAGCCTGGCAGAGACTTTCTCGTCGGCGTCGTCGTGCCGTTCGTCTGATCGAAGAGATGGGCTTACGTACGCAGCGAGTTGAAACGATGATCCGCCACCTTGAGGACTTCAGTCGAGAGATTGATGGACTGCAAGAGAAAATCTCGCAGCACAAGCGTGAACGTGGTAATCCGGCTGAAAGAAAGCCTTGGGTACTCAGATTTCGTCAACTGTTGCTGACGACCCAAGAGTCGCCTAACAGCTTGCGAACAAGAGTCAAAGAACTGAAGGTGGTCTACTCCAGGTACCAGAAGGCAAAACGCGAGTTGTCCGAAGGTAACCTTCGGTTGGTCGTTTCGATCGCGAAAAAATACCGAAATCGTGGCCTCAGCTTTCTGGATTTGATCCAAGAGGGGAACGCGGGTTTGATGCGGGCGGTCGACAAATTCGAGTACCGTCGTGGTTTCAAATTTTGTACCTACGCCACTTGGTGGATTCGCCAAGCCATCACGCGGGCAGTTGCCGACCAAAGCCGAACCATTCGTATTCCCGTTCATATGGTTGAAACCATGTCCCGGGTGCGCACGGTTAATCGGCAGCTTCAGCAAGAGCTTGGTCGTGAACCCACGCTCGAAGAAACGGCAAAGCGAGCTGAAACGACTATCGAGGAAGCTCGCCGAGTATTGGCCATGAGCCGTTACCCCATCAGTCTGGATCGACCTGTCGGAAACAGTGAAGACAGCCACTTTGGTGATCTCTTGCCGGATGGCGAAGCGGAGAGTCCAGCAACCGGAGCTTCTCAAGAGATGCTTCGTCATCGCATCGACCGGGTGCTCAAATCGTTGAGCTATCGTGAGCGAGAAATTATCAAGTTGCGATACGGTCTCGGCGATGGTTATAGCTATACCTTGGAAGAGGTGGGGCACATCTTCAAGGTGACCCGAGAACGTATCCGTCAAATTGAGGCCAAAGCGGTTCGAAAGCTTCAGCAACCGAGTCGTAGCCAGGAGTTGGTTGGTTTTCTCGACTGATGACGCGTATAGATTCCATATAAGGCCGGTCTTTGACCGGCCTTTTTTTATGGTTGATGATTTTAAGTTAGGGTCAGCCGTGTATCGCCGTCCGTTTTAGGTTCTCCGGGTTTGTGTCGGCAAATCTCTGGCCAGTTCAGTCCAGTTGCGAAGGAAAGATGTTGCATGGACGCAACGTTCCGGTGCAAACGGTTCATGTTGAGTCGCAAGTGGACCCAATCTTCCAACACTTCTTTGACGCCGACTTGCTTGCAAGTTACACATCCATGATGGGATGTCCCCGAGTAGATGCTGTCGGCTCGCTCGCCTCGACATTGTCCATTTCCATCGAGGATGACTCCGGGCGAGGCGGCTTGAAAGTACGGAGCGAAGTCGCTTCATGGGTTGTTTTGCTGCAACGTCAGTCTGATTTAGTCGAAAAGGTGAGTCGATGGATGAGGGTGCAGAACATCTGGCGAAAGATCAAACATCGGCTCAGTTGTCTCCTGAAATCCCTCGAAATTCGAGTGGTGATGGGAATTCAGATGGCCCTGCTCGCCCGTCGGTGGAACGAATGGATTCGACGTATGACCGACACCCTGTCGCCGCTTTGGTGACTTTCGAAGGTCAGGGATTGCCCGACGCGCACGAAACACGAACGCCGTCAACTCTCGAAGATCTATCCGCTGAAATGAACCGTTTGGCCGTGGCGCAGAAGAGCATCGAGAACCACTTGCATGCCATCGAGGACACGGTAGTCCATTCGAAATGCGACGCCAACATGGGGCTGCATTCATCAATCAGGAAGATATTGGAGAACGCCCTTCCACTGTCTCATGACCTCCAGGAGTTTAAAACGTGGTCACAGCAAGTGATCCATCAGTCAGAAACTTCTGCAATGCAATACAGTACGCTCCAACTCGAGTTGACTAGGATTCGTTCGGATCAGGCTGAGTTGAAGGCCCAAATGAAGGCTGTCGAGCGGGTGTACTTGGAGCCGAATGACCCAGCAGTTCATGAGTTGCGAGTGAAATTGGACCAGCTGATCGACTCCTCGGCTCGATTCGGACTGGAGCTTCAAAACAACTTGGGTGGTGAAAGTGCTAACAAGACGAACCCTCTGACGGAGTTGTATCTGCGCGAAGTCTCCAAATTGAATCAGTCTCAACTCGAGTCCAAGCTCGAATTGAGAGATCTTCAAAAGAGCTTGACTCACCACGCATTGCCCATGATCTCTGAGCTCACTTCTCAATTGGATCAAGGATTCGCCGAGGTCAATAAGCTCGCGTCAGACTTTTCGACGCTAAGGTCGCTCGTTTTTCATACAGGTCAGGAAAGTTCTGGTGAGATGGTGGCTGCAGAGTCACTTTTTTTGGAACTCAGTCGTCTCCATCATTGCCAGCAAGAGGTGCTCCGCAGGATTGAACGGGCCGATACCGAAAATACGAAACATGAAACCACTTGGCGAAACCTGGTAGAAAACGTCACTCAATTGCGAGAAGATCTGCGTGAGATGAAAGCGGGGACACAGGAAGCTGCGAACGTCGCACAGGTGAACACGCCCATTGGAGGAGTCGAAGAAGAGGCCCTTGTCGATCGTTTGGAACTTTTGGGCAAGGTGTCGAGACTCGAGCAGGAACGTGATGAGCTCGCGGTTCAACTGATACAGCTAACGGATAGCCCAAAGTGTTCAGAGGAAGATGGCGAGTTTCAGAATCGACTCGGCCAAGCTGAGCGTGATCTGGCAGATGCCCTGCTGAGGATCGAAGAACTTACCCGTGATTCCGCCGTTGGGAACGAGCAGCTCGTCTTGCAGATATCTCGACTTGAAGAGGAGAAGGACAACCTCCAAAGCGAGCTCAGATCCGCCAAGCTAGATCCTCAAACCTTAGAGTCCAATGATCCACTGCTCGATCAGCTTTATGATTTACGCGAGGAACTACGACATTCTCAGGAGGAGGTTGCTCGCCTTGAGGTGGCAGCTCAAAACCCCGCGGATCTTGGGCCCGCGGTTCAGGGTGACTGGGAATCTCAGAAGCGAGCGCTTTTAGCTCAACTGGAATCAGAAGATCTGCCTGATGCTGATCGATCAGGTCAGCTTATTTCGATGCGTGAGGTCATTTCTGCAACAGATGAAGCGGTTGAGGCGAAAAACCGTGAAGTGTCAGAATTAAAGCAGTTGTTGGCCCTGCAGTCTGAAAGCATTGGTGAGGTCGCTGTCGGCGCGGCAGCGATTGACGAGATCTTTAATCATGATGATTTGATTCAGCAAGAGCGTGCGTCGCTTGAAAAGATGAAGGTGGAGTGGCGCGAGAAGCTCAGCCAGGCGGAAATTGAAGTCTCCATGGAGCGTGCTAAGATCGCGCGGGAACGAAAAGAGCTGGAAGCCGAGTTCGAGCGTTTGCAGGATGAAATAAAGCAGACCACTGATGCGAAGTCCGAAGGCAAAACGTCATCGTCCGCCCAAAAAAACCGCTGGTTTGCAAAGTTGGGGCTGGAAAATCGTTAGATGCGAGCTGGTCATAAAAACGCAGAGTAAGAGGATAACACCGAAGTAATCCATTAGTGATTATCCTTGACTGCCCACCGCGATCACCGGTCTCCGGTTGTGAAGTCATGTCGAGCATGCATCGGCGGCGGCAAACTCAACCTTAATGCCTAACCAAGTGCTTTGTCTGACGCCTATTTCTGGGCTTCACGTCTCATTAAGTCTCACTGAGGAAACACTTTCCGTACGGACAACTGAACTGCTGAGGATTCAGGGCAGGGAAGTAGGGATTCGTTGTCTGCTCCGGAATGCTGCAATGGACCGTTGTGTCAGTGTGTAGTTTTTCGGGAATTTTAGGGGGGCATGCGATTTGGAATTTGTCGTGAGTTACCACCGCTGCGTGTTTCAGTCGTGCCAATAACCGGATAAAATGTCGTCGTGGAGTTGTCTGAAGGTGGGACCCCAAGGTGGGAACCGCCAGCCCTTGCAGGCCGACGTGAACTTTTGAAATTAGGCGAAAAAGAGCAATGCTATTTCCCTACGCTGCAAGTCTCATTGCACAACAAGGTCCTAACCCCGGTAATATTTTGCTGCTCGGTTTGCTGGTGGTCGGCTTACTGATTGTCGTGGCCTTTATCGGTCTTTTTGCAGCTTTTTTCCGGTGGTGGATTCAGTCAGTGCTTACTGGAGCGGGCATCGGTTTGCTCGATTTGCTCGGGATGACGTTTCGCAAAGTAAAACCGGCGGTCATCGTCCGTGGCATGATCATGGCGAGGCAGGCAAACATTCAGGATCCAGAACTGAAGACAGATGCGTTGGAAGCTCATTATTTGGCTGGCGGTAACGTCCCGCTCGTCATTCGCGCACTGATTGCGGCAAATAAGGCCAAGACCATCAGCCTGACATTCCGTGAGGCGACGGCGATTGACCTTGCGGGAAGAAATGTCCTTGAGGCGGTGCAGACCAGTGTGTATCCACGTGTCATTGATTGTCCTGCAAAAGATGACGCACGCAAAAGCCTTGATGCGGTGGCGAAAGACGGTATCCAGTTGAAGGTGCGAGCGCGGGTGACCGTTCGAGCGAATCTTCAACAGTTGATCGGTGGTGCGGCAGAGGAAACCATCATGGCTCGCGTCGGTGAAGGAATTGTGAGTTCCATCGGGTCCTCAGAGAGTCATAAAAAAGTGCTTGAGAATCCCGACATGATCTCCAAAAACGTACTTGCTCGCCGACTGGATTCTCAGACCGCTTTCGAAATCGTTTCCATCGATATCGCGGACATTGATGTGGGGAGCAATATTGGGGCCCGTTTACAGGCAGATCAAGCCGAAGCGGATACGCGAGTTGCACGGGCTCGGGCTGAGGGGCGACGTGCAAATGCAATCGCCTCCGAACAGGAGAATGTTGCGACCATCGAGGAAAGTCGGGCCAAACTGGTTGACGCGGAATCGGAAGTTCCCCGCGCCATTTCGGAAGCATTTCGCACCGGAAAACTGGGCGTATTAGAATATTACAAACTTCGGAATCTGCAGGCCGACACCGAAATGAGAAAGTCGATTTCGAATGTCGGGAATCAGAGCCCAAGCCCGGCAACTTAGTCCGGCGAGCTGCAGTGATTTGAGAGACCGCAACGCGGTCGCTTTTTAGATGTCCGTTCCTCATCTGGGATAGTTGATCATGCCTCGCGATCTGGAAGAGTTTCTTCGCCGAGCGGCCCAAAGGCGTAATCAGCAAGGAAATCCGAATTCGGGCACCGCGCGGTCCAAGAATCAGATGCCGGTGGCAAAAGGTTCCCCACGAGACTCCTCCGAGAAATCTCAGGATCGGGTGGGTGATCATCGACTTCTCAACGCGAGTTCAGTCGACCGGGCGGATGAACGCATGGAATCTCACTTGCATGATCATTTTGACCAAGGGTTGGGCGAGCTTGCCCAACCGGAATCCTCGATGGACGCGTTCACTGCAGGCAACCCAAACGAAGAGTCCCCGGGTATGGTCTCCGGGATTTTTGCCATGTTGCGTGATCCGCAGGGTGTTCAGCACGCCATTTTGCTCAACGAGATTCTCAATCGTCCGACACATCGTTGGGATTGATGGTCAAGACGGTTAATTCGACACTGGTTGTCAATTCATACCGCCAATCGGGTCCAGGTTCTGTCCTGAAATTGTCAGGAAGCCGTCGTCTTTAATCGTTTGTGGTGAACCGTATTGGATGGATGCGGTCGTTCTGATGGACGAACTCCATTTGTTGAGTTGGAAGAAAGGGTAGTTATGAAAGTGTCTACGCCTGAACCTGGTGCGACAAAAATTGGTTGGATTGGCACGGGCGTTATGGGGCGAAGTATGTGCCGACATCTGATGTCGGCAGGATACGAGATGACCCTGTACAGTCGGACCCCTTCCAAAGCGGCTGAACTCCTCGAAGCAGGCGCCGCCTGGGCGGAGACACCGAAGGCGGTTGCAGCCCGTTCCGATATCGTCTTTTCCATCGTTGGCTTTCCGAGCGACGTTCGGGAAGTCATTTTGGGTGAGAATGGAGCCGTCCACGGCGCGAAGGCTGGGAGCGTCCTTGTGGACATGACGACAAGTCAGCCGTCTCTGGCGGAGGAAATCGACGCTGTCGCTCGGACGCAGGGGCTTCACAGCATTGATGCCCCGGTTTCTGGGGGGGATATCGGGGCCCGGGAAGCTCGACTTAGCATCATGATTGGCGGCGAGAAAGAGGTCGTCGAGGCGTTGATGCCTTGTTGGGAAGCCATGGGGAAGACGATCGTGTATCAGGGAAGCGCCGGCGCGGGGCAGCATACCAAGATGGTCAATCAGACGTTGATTGCGACCAATATGATTGGGGTGTGTGAGGCTTTGCTGTACGGTTTCAAAGCCGGGTTAGATCTCGAGACGGTCATGAAGTCGGTATGTTCGGGTGCGGCTGGGAGTTGGTCGCTTTCCAACTTGGGGCCTCGTATTATCAATAATGACTTTGATCCCGGTTTTTTCGTCGAGCACTTCATCAAGGACATGGGGATCGCTCTGGACGAATCGAAGCGGCTTGGCATCTCCCTGCCCGGCCTGGCTCTTGCTCATCAGCTCTACCTCGCGTTGGCTGCTCAAGGGCATTCCCGCGACGGCACTCAGGCTTTACAACTGGCCCTTGCGAAACTGGCTGGCTTCGATTGGAAGGCCAGCGTGAAATAGCACTCTCCAGTTCGTGAAAGCTTTGCAGCACGCCACAAGCGTGGACAGCCAAGATGGCGGACGCGTCTGGCCGAGATCGACCGATTCAAAGACCACAGAAACTCACTTACAGGAGTGCCAGACAGGCATCACTGATGAACGAAGCCATCTCAAAAACACGTGAGGATTTTCCGATCCTTTCTCGGACCGTTCATCGAAAACGTCCACTCGTGTTTCTGGATAATGCCGCCTCGACCCAACGACCGCGGCAAGTGATCGAAGCGATGTCCGAATTCTACGAGCAGGACTATGCGAACGTTCATCGAGGCGTTCATGCATTGAGTGAGATCGCGAGCGATGCGTTCGAGGCGGCTCGCTATCGTGTTGCCGAATTTATCCATGCTGCCTCAGCGAGTGAAGTGATATTCACCGCGGGGACCACCATGAGTATCAACTTGGTGGCAAATTCACTGGGACAGATGGGGGTGGGCCATGGCGATGAAATCCTGCTGACCGAACTTGAGCATCACTCAAATATTGTTCCATGGCAACAACTTGCGAGTCGATTGGGTTGCGTGGTGCGTTTTCTACCCCTGAGTGAAGAGGGGGACCTCGATTACGATCGTCTTCCGGAGTTTCTGAATTCAAAGACAAAGGTCTTTGCCTTTTCAGCGTTGTCGAATGTTCTCGGAACGGTGTTGCCGGTGAAAGCACTGGTGAAGCAAGCGAAGGCGGTAGGCGCCTACGTTCTGGTCGATGCAGCGCAGCATACACCCCACAGTTCTACCGACGTTCAAGCCTGGGACGCGGACTTCGTGGTATTCAGTGGACACAAAATGCTCGGTCCAACAGGGATTGGGGTACTGTGGGGCAAGCTCGAACTTTTGCGACAACTCCCTCCGTTTCTCGGGGGTGGCAGCATGATTCAAACGGTGACGACGGACGGATTCGTGCCGAGTGAACCACCAGCGAAGTTCGAAGCAGGGACGCCTCCTATCGTGGAAGCGGTTGGATTGGGCGCTGCGATCGATTATCTGAACCAGGTCGGCATGGATGAGATTGAAGCCCACGAGAGGAATCTCACAGCCGCTGCGTGTGAGGGTATACGGGATCTTCAGGGAGTGCGTCTTCTTGGGTCTGATTCGGCACAACGCTCGGGTATCCTGTCCTTCGTCGTGGAAGGAGTCAACGCTCAAGACATCAGTACCTTTATGGATCTCAAGGGGGTGGCGACACGGGCGGGCCACCATTGTGCGATGCCTCTGCATCAGAAATTGGGTGTGCCATCGAGCTGCCGAGCCAGTTTTTACCTGTACAACACGAACGAAGAAGTTGAGATCTTCCTGAGTGCCCTCCAAGATGTGATCGCGAAACTCGCCTGAATTCTCTGCATGTGGAGAGGTGATCCGGTCGAACTGTTTCTCAGGGAGAGTGCTTTCTCCGGATAAATTGCCTCCAGTGAATGAGAGCTGATCGATGTCTTCGCGGATTACGACGTTCTTTCTTCCTTCGCTCCTGAATCCACCTGATGAATCATGGCATAGCTGCACGGCTGTCGTGATTGATATTCTGCGAGCCTCTTCGACCATGATTACCGCCCTCGCCAATGGCGCTTCCGCCATTCATCCCTGTCTCGAGGTTGACGAAGCGAGGGCACTCAAAGAGCGTTTAGACGATGCATTGGTAGGGGGCGAACGAGGGGGGAAACCAATTGAGGGGTTCGATTGCAGCAACTCGCCAGTGGATTATTCCAGCGATCGGGTTAAGGGGCGACCGGTCGTTTTTACGACCACCAATGGAACCTTTGCATTAAGCCGGGTGTCCAACTGTAGGGAGGTGCTGATTGGCGCTTTTCTAAATCTCTCCGCCTTGTGTGACGGTCTTCGCGAATGTCGCGATGTCGTGCTGCTTTGCGCGGGAACTAACGGCCGTGTGACCCGTGAGGATATCCTGTTTTCCGGTGCGGTGGCCGATCGTCTGACGGCGGCGAACCCGGCTGCGGTTTACAACGATGAAACGCGACTTGCCATTTCAGCTTGGCGGGATGTGGCTCGACAGGCGGGAGACCTGAAGAAGAATCTCGCCAGAAGCTTGCAGGACACACTCGGAGGACGCAATCTCATGAAGTTGGGTTATGTAGAAGATCTGGATCGAGTCGCAGAAGTTGATCGATATGAGATTGTGCCGAGGTGGTCGCAAGAGCAGGCGAGGATCAAAGTCCCGTAGACCTCAAGTCCGGCTACGGGTTACACTTCTGAAT
This sequence comes from Pirellulaceae bacterium, assembly GCA_022448315.1. GTDB lineage: Bacteria > Planctomycetota > Planctomycetia > Pirellulales > Pirellulaceae. The sequence continues at coordinate 173,617 of JAKVCA010000016.1, forward strand.
CCGAAAAAGGCATCACCATTCCGAATTGATCAGGAAGAACAATCAATGGACATGGATAAGTTGGTTTCGCTCTGCAAGCGTAGAGGATTTCTCTTTCAATCCAGTGAAATCTATGGCGGAATCAATGGATTCTGGGATTACGGTCCGTTGGGCGTCGAGCTTAAGAGGAATATCAAGCAGGCCTGGTGGCAGGATATGATTACCTGCCACAACGATTTGCAATCTCCGGAAGGTGCGCCGTCAGCGTATTCCATGACGGGCCTCGACTGCACCATTTTGATGCATCCACAGGTATGGAAATGTTCCGGTCACTATGACCTCTTTCATGATTTCATGATCGATTGCCGTGAATCCAAGAGGCGTTACCGACATGATCAGGTCAACGGGCGTTGGGTTGAAGCGAAGGGTAAAAAGATCTTTGTGACAGCCCCGGCTTCCACCGAAGAACAGGACCTGATGACCCGCCAGGCGGCGAAGTTTTTTAACTTTCGCAATAAAGATTTGGACCAGTTGAAATGGGATGGAAGCGTTGTCAGCCTCACGACGATCGAATCGTTTGATGAGGTGCTTGGTCCCGACGCGAAAACACTCGGGACTTTGACCGAGCCTCGCGAATTCAATTTGATGTTCAAGACCTTTGTTGGAGCTCTTTCAGGTGAGGAAGGCGCAGCGTTTCTTCGGCCAGAGACCGCGCAGGGGATCTTTGTCAATTTCAAAAATGTCATCGACAGTACACGATACCGCTTGCCTCTCGGAATCGCCCAAGTCGGCAAGAGTTTTCGGAATGAGATTACCCCGAGAAACTTCACGTTTCGCTCGCGTGAATTTGAACAAATGGAGATCGAGTTTTTCTGCCACCCTGACCAATCGCAAGATTGGTATCGCTACTGGCGAGATCGGAGAATGAAGTGGTATCAAGATCTGGGACTCTCGGGAGAACGGCTCATTCTTCGCGAGCATCACAAGGCCGAACTGGCCCATTACTCAATCGGTACAGCGGACATTGAATATGCCTTTCCCTTCTTGCCGGAAGGTGAATATGGAGAGTTGGAAGGAATTGCCCATCGAGGTGACTTCGATTTGAGAAGTCATATGGAGGGTAAATTGGATGAAAATACCGATCCACTCGAACTCCAACTGAATGAGAACGGTAAACCGAAATGGAAAGGGAGTGGGAAAGATCTTACCTATCGGGATGAATTGACTGGCGAGCGTTACACGCCGCATGTCATCGAGCCTTCCGCCGGTGCTGATCGTGCCGCATTGGCATTTCTGTGTGAGGCCTACACCGAAGACGAGGCGCCGGACGACAAAGGCAAATTGCAGAGTCGGGTGGTCATGCGGTTCAACCCTCGCGTCGCTCCGATCAAGGCTGCCGTTTTTCCCTTGGTGAAAAAAGATGGGTTACCCGAAATCGCTCAACGAATTTACATCGACCTGAAAAAGAAATTCAATGTGTTCTACGATGAGAAAGGGGCGGTAGGGCGTCGCTACCGGCGGCAGGATGAAATCGGAACCCCTTACTGCATCACCGTGGATAGCCAAACGCTAGATGACCAAACGGTTACGGTCAGAGACCGGGATACTTTGGAACAATGGCGAATCGGTATCGACGAGTGTCGAAGTGTCATCGCGGAGAAGTTGGAGTCGGAGTAAGCGGAGCCCGCGGATGGAAAAGACTCGACGACATGAGCGATGTCTGATGTTCGCGAACATGGCTTGAGGTTTGCTGGGCTATTGATCCAGCACGACTACCTTTTCCGCTCCCTCTTCCGCCTCAGCGGCTTGACCAATGACCCAGGTGTTGAGACCGCACGCGTGGATCTCGTCCCGTATCGGCTGGGCATAGTAGGGGCTGGCAATGATCACCATTCCCAGGCCCATGTTGAAAACTCTCGACATCTCTTCCGAGTCAATTTCCCCCAAGCCCTGAAGCCAGCCGAACACCGGGGGAATTTCCCAGCTGCCTCGATGGATCTGCAGCTGAATTCCGGACGGTACGATACGCTCAAGGTTCTCGCCAAGTCCGCCGCCTGTAATGTGCGCAAGTCCGTGGACCGGGCGTTTGACCTTGTAGTGCTCCAGGACTCTACGGATTGCCTTGACGTAGATGGTGGTGGGTTGCAGGAGTAGTTCCCCCACGGTCGCGTCACATTCGGGGACTTCCGATTCGGGACTCAATCCTGCGTGGTCGAACACCACTTTACGGACAAGGCTGTACCCGTTTGAGTGGAAACCGCTCGAATTGACTCCGATCAGCACATCATCCGGTTGAATGGCCTGGCCGGTGATCAGGTTCTTTTTCTCAACAACGCCGACGCAGAAACCAGCAAGGTCATACTCGCCTTTGCGGTACAAGTCAGGCATGACGGCGGTTTCACCTCCGAGGAGGGCACAGTCTGCTTGAACACAGCCCTCGCTGATTCCCTGAACGATTTGCTCCAGCAGCGGTGGGTCATCGTGTGAAATCGCAACATAGTCGAGAAAGAACAGGGGTTCGGCGCCACAGCAGAGGACATCATTGACACACATCGCCACCAGATCGATGCCGACCGTATTATGAGTATCCGTCTGATTGGCCACTTTCAGTTTGGTTCCGACACCATCGGTGCCCGAAACGAGCACAGGTGTGTCATATCGCCGGTTGAAGAGTTGGCCAGGGAAATCGAGTTGAAAGAGGCCTGCGAAACCTCCGTCGAGCTTCATGACTCGTGGCGAGTAAGTTCGATGAGTCCAGCGGGGCAGGCGAGCCATTGCGTCCGCGTAAACATCTAAATCGACGCCGGCGTCCTTGTAGGAGAGCTTGGCCATACTGACTTCAAATCTAACCTTGGGGTGAGTTTCGCGACCACGATCTTCGTGATGACGGGAAAAAGGCAGTAAATTCCGAGAGAAGATCCGCTATCGAGCGACGATTTCTGCGGCAGGCCGTTGTCGGCCTGCTTTTGCCGCTTTTACCCAGCGATTTTAGCACTTACTGGCCGCTGAATGTCCCTTAATTACAATCTGCGGAGATCGATCGTCCCCGTAGACCCTCAAGTGTGAAGATCGACCGGTGATCCTACCTCGAACATCCCCACAAACAAACACCCTCAATTCTCGCAAATGGGGAAAATGTCTGCGAAGCTTCTCTGTTTTAGCCGAATCTTGTTTTTGTTGCGACTGGACTACGAGGCGAACGAAAACCATCATTGGGCCTGCTTTCAAGTTCTCCCCTCGATAAACGAGTGGTACTCTTTGGCGTGTTCAATGACCCCGATGTCCTGTCTGGAAGATGTGACGATGATCGCGATTCTGGCGATCGTCTCGATAATCGGCTTCCAGGCCAGCCAAGCTTATCTGACGCTTCGATCTCACGGGTAAGCGGAACGAAATTGTCTCCTTCGCCCAAAAGTTGGCCGGAATGCCAGTATCTGGTGGTTTCTGGTCTGCAAAAGAAAGACGATTTCGAGCGACTGGTTTCGCAGAAATGACGAATGGGAATCACTCCAGGAGACGTCCCAACTGATGCTCATGCGGCACTCACACCCCGAATTACAGTTGACTCATATTCTCCCCTACGGTGCCGTGGTCCACGACCGCGGTGTCCAGTTCGTGATTTTCAGTCGCTCTGCGACAAGCATGCGTTTATTGCTTTTCGATGATGTCGATGACTTCGAGCCAGCAGAAATTATCGAGTTTGACCGCGAATCGGATCGTTGGGGAGATATTTGGAGCGTCTTTGTACCGGGTGTGGGAGCGGGGCAGCTTTATCAGTTTCAGGCAGACGGCCCCTATGCGCCGGAAAAAGGGATGCGTTTTGATGGTAATGCCCGTTTAATCGACCCCTATGCCAAGGCTCTTGCTGGCACTTTCCAGAAGTCCACCGATGGTGTTATCCGTCCCCCAAAGTGCGTCGTGGTTGACGACTTTTTCGACTGGGAAGGGGATCGACACATCAAGCGCGAACTGTCCGAAAGTGTCATTTATGAGTTGCATGTTCGCGGCTTTACCAACAGTCCGACCAGCGGTGTCGAGCATCCAGGGACCTATCTCGGGGTCATTGAGAAGATTCCGTATCTCAAGGACCTCGGGGTAACTGCGGTCGAGCTCATGCCCATCCATGAATTTCCGATTCTCGACATCTATGGCAACCCGCCAAAAAATCCCAACTACTGGGGTTACGACTCGATGGCATTTTTTGCCCCACATCGAGGGTATGCGGCAAGTGCAACGCCAGGGAGCCAGGTGACCGAATTCAAGCAGATGGTCAAAGCTTTGCATGAGGCTGGGATCGAAGTCATTCTTGATGTGGTGTTCAATCACACTTGCGAAGGCAACGAACAGGGACCTGTACTGAGTTTCAAGGGTCTGGAAAACTCCGTGTACTACATGCTGGAATCTGATCCGAAGTACTACAAAAACTATTCGGGTTGCGGAAACACGGTCAATGGAAATCACCCCATCGTTCGCGAGATGATTTTTCACTGCCTGAGGCACTGGGTGCACAACTATCACATTGACGGATTTCGTTTTGATCTGGCCTCCATTCTCAGTCGAGATCGTAACGGTGATCTGGTTCCGAATCCTCCTTTGGTCGAAGCCATTGGCGAAGATCCGCTTCTTGCGGATACAAAGATCATTGCTGAAGCCTGGGATGCGGCCGGGGCTTATCAAGTTGGCTCTTTCGGTGACCATCGATGGGCCGAATGGAATGGTCGCTACCGGGATGATGTTCGGCGATATTGGAGGGGCGACGGGGGGATGCTCGGTGCCATGGCGACCCGGCTCTCGGGTTCAAGTGATCTGTACCAGTCGGGTGGCCGTCAACCTCACTGCAGCATCAATTTCGTGACCTCTCATGATGGTTTCACGATGAACGACCTTGTCAGTTTTCGAGAAAAACATAATTACGAAAACGGCGAGGACAACCGTGATGGCGACAACAACAACCATAGTGATAACTATGGTGTAGAGGGACCGACGGATCGGAAATTGATCGATGATCTTCGTCTCCGCCAGATCAAAAACATGATGGCGACACTGTTGCTTAGTCAGGGTGTGCCGATGATGGTCGCCGGCGATGAAATTCGCCGAACACAAAACGGCAACAATAACGCCTATTGCCAAGATACACCTGTTTCCTGGTTTGACTGGGATTTGGTGGGTGAGAATCAGGAGCTGCTGCGTTTTTCCAAGGCTCTGATTCAATTCAGGAAAATGCAACCTGCCGTGCGACGCCAGTCATTCCTTACGGGGGATGCCGTCGCACCGGATCAACTACCCGACGTGAGCTGGTACAGCCCGATCGGTACCGCCGTGGATTGGCACCATGATCAGGCCATGATCTGCCTGTTGTTGGCACCTCCAGCCAATGAGGATCCCGAGGGAGCGGGGCGTGATGTGCTATTCATGCTGAATGCGAGTGCTTACGGTCGGGAATTCATTGTTCCGCCGGTGGCAAAATCGACTCAATGGCGTTTGTTTATCGATACGGCTGAGAAGGAACCTAACGACGCTTTCCCAAATCTTGACGGTCCCCCGCTGCCCGGGGATGGTCGCTTGACCCTGCCAGATCGAAGCCTCTGTTGCTTTATCGCGGAACCTTGATCTTTGTTTTCCAATGCTCACGCCGCCTTCGCCTAGACCCTTTCGTCTCTCTGAAAGGGGGTCGTCCACCCTCCTTACTTCAAGAGTCAAATTTTTTCAAAAAAAAAAGACCCAAAACGGAGTTGCGCGCGAATAGTGTCACGAGCTCAAAACGAATCGCGAGAAACAACCTGAGAAATCAGGCTTACAACACAATTTTCTGAACGTAAGGATTTGAAACATGTTGAAGTACGCTCTGGTCGCACTCATCGCTGCTACCGCTTCTTTTTCCGCCACTGACGTCAAAGCGGAAACCGCTGGCAAGACGATCGTTGAGATCGCTGCAGGGGCTGAAGATTTCAGCACACTTGTTGCTGCAGTGAAAGCTGCTGGTTTGGTCGACGTGCTTTCCAGCAAAGGACCCTTCACCGTTTTCGCACCAACAAATGAAGCCTTCGCAAAGCTTCCAGAAGGAACGGTTGAAAGCCTCTTGAAGCCCGAGAACAAGGACAAGCTCATCGCTGTCCTGAAGTACCACGTTGTGCCTGGGAAGGTCATGGCAAAGGACGTTGTTAAGGTCGACTCCGCAAAAACCGCTCAGGGTTCCAGCGTAACAGTGACTGTCGAAGGTAAGACCGTGAAGGTTGACAATGCGACTGTCGTCAAGACCGACATCGAAGCAAGCAATGGCGTCATTCACGTCATCGACACCGTGATCATTCCCGAATAAGACCGGTCTGAAACGCGTGATTCGATCATAAAGCCGAGTGTTCGCCCCGCGTGTGAACACCCGGCTTTTTATTGCGCTCTCCTCCCGTAAAGAAGATGCTTGGCTCGCCTTTCTCGGAAGCCGACAAGTTGTTCGGCACACAATTCTTGAAGTTCCGCGGAAGTGCTTCCACCGCGAAATGCTTCGAAAATTTCTACATTGCCCAGCAACCGTGCGTAGTTTTCAGACTCCCATGCATCGGTATACAGGTCTCTTAGTGCCGTTGCTACGGTCCATCCCAGTTGAAGGGCGTTCAACGCCTCATGCTGCGTGATGATGAAAGAGGTTCCTTGGCACTCGACGCCTTGATACTTACTTGATTCTGGAGTGAAACGAACCGGTACGAAGGCGACACCACTCAAGCCTTGCCGGTTAAGATGAGCTGACAGTGCGACGCCGTCGATCCATGGTGCGCCAATCCACTCAAAGGGTGTGTCGGTTCCTCGCCCTACTGAAAGATTGGTCATTTCCATGAGTCCAATACCGGGGTAGAGCCGCGCCGCATTGAGACGTCGCATGTTGGGGGAGGGGGATGTCCAAGGAAGTCCGGTTTTTTCCAGAGATTGTCGGCCTTCCCAATTCTCGCAACGCACGACATCTAGCTTGAGGTTCATTCTTCGTTCTTCACGGAACAGCAACGACAATTCACCGACCGTCATCCCATGCTGGACCGCGATCGTGTGGTAGCCGACAAAAGACTCCTTATCAGCATCCAGAATGGGCCCACGAACGTCTTTTCCTCCGAGTGGATTGGGTCGATCAAGAACCAGAAATTCAATGTTTTGCTCAGCGGCCGCCTCCATCGCCAAACCCATCGTGGAAATGTAAGTGTAGAACCGTGTTCCGATATCCTGGATGTCGAACACCAGAGTATCCAATCCCTCCAGCATCTCGGGGGTAGGTCTTCTTGTTTTGCCATAGAGGCTGAAGATCTTTAATCCACTGATAGGGTCCCGTTGATCGTCAATCTGTTTTTGATCCAGTTCTCCTTTGAAGCCATGCTCAGGACTGAAAATGGCGTGAAGATCGACGTTTTCGGAGTCTTTCATGAGTTGGACGAGTGAAATCCCGTCTCGGGTTTGACCGGTATGGTTGGTGATCAGTCCGACCCGTTTGCCTCGCAAAGCTTTAAAGTTGGTTTCCGCAAGAATGTCAGCCCCTGTTTTGACCTTGGTCATGACAGGTTGATCGTTTTTAAGCTTCAGGGTTTCAGGATCCAAGGAGGCAGCAGCGATGGTGCCGATTGCACCCGCAACGCGATTCACCGATCCTTTGCCGTCAGGGTGAAGCCGATTGCTCAGGAAAATGACGAATAGATCGAGGGCTGGATCCACCCACAAGGATGTTCCAGTGAAACCACCATGACCGATCGCTTCGGGTGAAAAATACTCACCGCGGTTCGACGAGTAAACGCTTAATTTGTCCCAGCCAAGGCCACGGATCTGCTGCTTCGGCAGGTGTTCTGGTACAGACATTCGTCGAATGGTTGCGGGGCTAAGGATGCGTTTTTCTTTCCATTGGCCTTGATTGAGAATCATGCGACAGATGATGGACAGGTCCCCGGCGGTCGAAAACAACCCTGCATGCCCGGCGACCCCATCGAGCAGGTACGATCGAGGATCGTGGACCTCTCCGACGATCCACTGCCCATTTCGCATCTCGGTTGCCGCCGCGTTTTTCTTCAGGTCTGTTCGCGGCTTAAAGCCGGTCGATTCAAGTTCCAACACGTCGTAGAGATGACGTTGGGTATAGTCATCGAGAGCGAGGCCGCTGACCTTCTCGACCACCTTGCCCAGGACAAGGAATCCAACGTCGGTGTATTTGAACTGAGTCCCCGCGGGTGTCGAAAGTGGAAGCTCGTAGATGCGTTGCCATGCCTTTTCAACGCCGTCTTCGTAATCGGCTAAGGCATTATCTGGAATAAGGCCTCCTTGATGGGTCAGGAGTTGCAGGATGGTCACTGACTCTTTCCCGTTCTGACCAAACTCTGGTAAATAAAGGCGGACTGGATCTCGCAGGCGTACTCTTCCCTCCTCGACCAATTTCATGACACTGAGACCCGTTGCCAGAGGCTTGGTGAGTGAGGCGAGGTCGAACAGCGTCGTTGTTGTCATGGGGTTGGGAGTGGGTTCAACCTGGCGATCGCCAAATGCCTCGAAATAGGCGATCCCATCACGTCTTCCAATGCAAACAACGGCTCCAGCCATCTGCCCATTTTGTAACGCGTTATGGATTAACGGGGGAATTGCTTCGAGTGTCTGTGCATCGAGTCCAAGCTCACCAGAATCTTGCTTTCCCGGGGCTTTAATCTGGGCATGAAGTTGTGAAGTGGATCCGTATGATGCTGTTGCCAACGTCAGGGCCATGAAAATCAGGGTGGATAATCGGTGTGGGAGTCGTTGAAATTTCATCAGGGGACTTACCGGTATCAAGGAGGGTTATTGGTCGTAATTTTGGGTTTCAGGGGTATTTGAATTCACAGATTCGTCCCCTTTGAGGAGCGGCCCAAAGGACTTCGTCCATGAAAGAATGCCGAAAATAAGAGTCCAAAAACTGCGACGAAAGCAGTGCCGAGCAACGCATGCCAGGGCCATGCAATGTCCGTGAAAAATCGGATTAATGTCATGGCGATGAGCCCCACGAGGAAAGCGGCCATGACGGACCTTGACGACAGTTGGCGTGGGTAGAAACAAAGCACCAGCAATCCGAGCAAAAGGCCTGTCGTGTAGGAAGCCACGGCCATGACGCCGGTGACGACGGATGAGTCGGGTGTGAAGCACCACCCAGCCAAAAGGGCGACGCACATCTGGATGCTGCCGAAGACTGCAGTGAGCCAACGACTTAAACGAGGCATCTGTTGAGGCTTTTCTTTTTCGTGATCGTTGTATCCCAACCAATCCGCCAGGAAGGTCGTTGCGGATGAATTCAAGGAGCTTGAGAGAGTGGACATTGCCGCCGCCGCAACGCCTGCAAGAGCGAGGCCTGTCAGGCCCGAAGGGAGTCCCAGAACCATGAACTGTGCAAAGATCTGATCTGCATTCAGATCGACATCTGGAAGTATCTGCTGTTTCCAAAGGCCAAGTCCAACTCCCAGTAGCAGGAAAAAAAGAAACTGCCCAATCACGACGAATCCGCTCAATCCGACGGCTAAAGCGGCTTCGCGCTGAGTCCTGGCGGCCAAGTAACGCTGAGCCATCATCTGGTCAGCGCCATGGGTCGCGAGGCTAAGAAACATGCCACCGTAAATCCCAGACCACAACGTGTACTTTTGGGTAAAGTTTGTACTCAGACTGAGCCAGTGCCATTTGCCTTCAGTGACCCCATACTGATAAATCGCGTCCCAGCCCAGTGTTCCGACAAGGACGAACCATGCAGTAATCCCAGCTATGGTATAGATGAGAAGTTGAAGGCAGTCATTCAAAACCACGCCTCGGAATCCACCTAACCACGTGTAGGTGATCGTCAAGATGCCACAGATCAAGACGCATATTTCAAGACGGATCCCGAAGACCACTTGCAGGACTAACGCCGCCAAATAAAGCCGTAATCCATCGGAAAGTGTGCGGGCAAAAAGAAATGTCGTGGAAGCCACTCTCTGGATTTGACGACCAAAGCGTTGTCCCGTTAATTCGTAGATACTGAATCGAGTTCCGGTGAAGAGCCTGGGGACGAAGCATAATGCAACTAGAATCCGGCCAATGGCGAAACCGAACGTCAATTGAATGAAGTCCAGATTGCCGCCCGCGATCGCCACGCTTCCTGGAATACTGAGAAATGTGACCACGCTGGTTTCTGTCGCGATAATTGAGCCGAGCAGTAACCACCATGGAAATTCGCGACCGCCGAGAAAGTAGTCATCAAGCGTTCGGTTGTTCCGAGAAGCCCATATTCCAATCAGGAACGTGACCCCAACGAAGAACAGCACAATGGTATAGTCAAGCATGGGCTCTCTGTAGTTTTATCCGCGGTCGCTCAGCACCGGCGGAATCCAATTGAGAGGATTACGTCATGATCGCCGATTCAGGATGGCTCTTGAATGACGTCATTGGTGCACGTTCGCCGCAGGTCGGGTTGTCACTTCGGCAACAAAATCATAATGGATTCTGCGGCAGACATCCCAAAGGTCCACTAATTTTGATCGATGCGATCGCATGAGCAATCCAAAAGCTTTGGCGCACCTGACGACTGAGCAGCGACACCCGGAGTCGACGTCCATCGATTCCGAGTCAGCCGTCGAAATCGTTGAGCTGATGAATCGAGAAGACGTTCAGGTCTGTGAGGCAGTGAGAAAGGTCAAAGATTCGATTGCGCGAACGATCGATCGAGTAACACTTTGTCTTCGAAATCATGGGCGATTGATTTACCTTGGAGCTGGAACCAGTGGGCGGTTGGGAGTGCTGGATGCGAGTGAGTGCCCGCCCACGTTCAGCACGCCACCGGAATGGGTGGTTGGGATTATCGCCGGGGGGGATCGTGCCCTTCGAACGGCAGTCGAGGGTGCCGAAGATGATCGGAACGGTGCAACCGACGCCTTGAAGCAAATGAACTGCGGGCCTCAGGATGTCGTGGTTGGCATCGCGTCCAGCGGTCGAACCCCCTATGTCCTCGGTGGGTTGGAAATGGCGCGAGAATGCGGTGCGACGACCGTGGGAATCACGTGCAACGCCGCCAGTCCACTTGAAGCCCATGCAGACTGGGTCATTGCTCCCGTTGTGGGTCCGGAGATCGTGAGTGGTTCGACCCGACTTAAAGCGGGGACGGCGACAAAGATGATTTTGAATATGATCACGACAGGAGCCATGATTCGCCTCGGCAAAACGTATGGCAACTTAATGGTGGACTTGACTGCCACCAACGAGAAACTTCGGCAGCGTTCTCGAATGCTCGTTAAAACATTGACACAACAAACGGAGGAAGAGGTGGAGCGGGTGCTGTCGCTTTGTGACGGAGAGGTGAAAACGGCGGTGGTGGCAATCCAAAGTCAACTCTCACCTGATGAAGCACGCCAGCATCTTGCACGTTGCGGGGGGCATTTGCGACGAGCATTGAATGAATCGAGGGGGAGAAAAGGTGAGGCCTAAGAGTTTCGCCATCGGTGTGGAAGGAGGGGGCTCGAAGACCGAGATCTCTCTTTTCAAAATCAGCTCTCGCGGCTTGACAGAGATTGCCAAGGCGAGAGGCGAGGGATGCAATGCGACGATCGAGGGCTTTGAGAAGCGATCGCAGCTTTTGATGCGCGATATCCAAGCTCTCTGCCGCTCCCAAAAGGTTGAGGCAGTCGAGTTATCTGCCGTCGGGCTTGGAATGGCAGGCGCTGGTCGTTCCAGCATGATGAACGCCTGGAAATCATGGTCTAAAGCGAATTTTCGAGAGGCAAGCCTGTGGGTTGGCAGCGATTTCGAACTTGCGTTGCCAGATCCGGTCAGAGACCGGCACCAGATGGTGTTGATTGCGGGTACAGGGGCAATTGCGGCGATGCGTGATTCTAATGGCGTTGTTCATCGAGTAGGAGGATGGGGGCCGTTGCTTGGGGACGAAGGCAGTGGTTACTGGATCGGGATCGAATCCTTGAAAGGGGTTTGCCGATCGTTGGATCGGGACGAGGAAATGACGGCGTTGGGGAAGGCCTTGCAAGAAGTCCTGCGGATAGACGATTGGTTCGAAGCTCCGGCAATTTTAAAGGCGAAGTCGCGGGCGGAGATCGCCGCACTTGCAGAGCTCACTCTTCGGCACGCCATCTCTGGCGACACGGATGCCAAAGCCATCATTCGACAGGCCGTTGTCCACTTGATCGGTTTACTGCTGCCCCTTGAAACGTTGGTGACCCAACCGAGAGTCTTGACCCTCAGGCTGGCGGGAAGCCTGCTGACCAAGAGTGAGTTTTTTCGAGGGCAATTCAAAGAGAATTTACCGATGGCGGAGCCATGGCAGCATGCTGATTTCGAGTTGTTTGGGCATGCAACAGAGATCGCTGCTCAAAAAGCCGTTGCGGTAGGGAGTGTTTGAAGTGTCTGAGGATTGTCCGATCGTCTTTGTCTATGGGACACTGAAGCGAGGTGAATGCCGAGCCCATTTCCTGTCGGAGGGAACTTACCTTGGTCTTGGGAAAACAGTCCCTCAATTTCGTCTTTACGATTGCGGTGAATATCCAGGTCTGGTTCTCGCGTCTTCCGGTGTAAGTGTCGAAGGAGAGGTCTGGCAAGTTACCGATCGCATTGTCGCTGCATTGGACATTGAAGAGGGTGTGGACATGGGACTCTATCGACGTGAGACCGTGACATTGCTGCCCCCATTTCACACGCTGAATGTGGAAACTTATCTCTTTCAACATGAAGTCGAGGGTCTGCCTGATGCCGGAACAGTCTGGAATTCATGATTCACTGGTCCACGCGCGAGGAGTATGACGTTGTCATTATTTGAGCAACAAGAGTCAGACAACCTGCAAAATGCCCAGCCACTTGCGGCGCGGATGCGCCCGGCGACCATGGATGAATTTGTCGGGCAACAGCATTTCCTGGGACCGGGCAAACTTTTGCGCCGTCTGATCGAAGCCGATCGGATTGGGTCCGTGCTTTTTTATGGACCTCCGGGGTGTGGGAAGACGACTCTCGCGCGATTGCTTGCGACCGCGTCGCATCGTCGGTTTCTGCAATTGAGCGCGATTACGTCGGGCGTCAAAGATCTTCGAGAGGTGCTCGCAGAAGCTCGCCAAGAGGTTGCGACCGGAGGTCGTCCGACGCTCCTGTTCATCGATGAAATTCACCGATTCAACAAATCACAGCAGGACGCTTTGTTGCCTGATGTCGAAGATGGCATCGTGTCCCTTGTGGGGGCGACAACGGCCAATCCTTTCTTTGCGGTGAATCAGGCATTGGTCAGTCGAAGTCAAATTTTCCAATTTGAACCGCTGACCTCCGAAGACATCATCCAATTGCTGGAACGCGCTTTGAAGGACCCCAAACGTGGTCTCGGTCGATTGAATCCATCGGTTGATGATGATGCGATGCAATGGCTTGCGGAGCAGTCGGAAGGAGACGCGAGGCGCGCATTAAGCACCTTGGAACTGGCGATCCGATCCTGCGATCGTCATCCCTTGCACATCGATCTGGCGTGGATGGTTGAGTCAATGCAAAAAAAGGGGATCCGCTTTGATCCTACCGGTGATGAACACTATGACCTTGCCAGTGCATTCATCAAGAGCATTCGAGGGAGTGATCCGGATGCGGCCATTTACTGGCTCGCACGCATGTTGGAGTCTGGTGAAGATGTTCGTTTCATTTGTCGCCGACTCGTGATATTGGCGAGCGAGGACATTGGGAATGCAGATCCTCAAGCACTCAGCTTGGCTGTGTCAGGAATGCAGGCGTGCGAATTTGTTGGGCTGCCCGAGTGTCGTTTGACACTCTCCCACGTAACCGCCTACCTTGCCTGTGCTCCCAAATCCAATGCGGCGACTCTTGCCATTGGCGAGGCTGCAGAAGACGTGAGGTCTCAGAGAGTCTTGCCGGTGCCACGCCATCTTAGAGACGGACACTATGCTGGCGCTAGGGAGCTCGGAAATGGGGTTGGATATCAGTACTCCCATCAGGCTGACGACGGCGTTGCGGCCCAGGATTACCTCGGGATAGACAGAACCTACTACCGTCCTGTGCCTCGAGGTTTTGAAGCCAAATTGGCCGAGCGACTCGAAGGGATTCGCAAGAAGCTGCGTTCACCGAAAGGCGACGACGAAGGGCTTTAGGGCAATGAATCCTGAATCGCGAAACATGGAAAGCGTCATGCGGATTCCGTCGTAGCGGCGTCGGGGTGTATTGGTTTGATCCCGAGTAACTTGGCAACAACGATGGAGAGGATCGCCGCGCCAAAGCTCAACAGGGCTCCCATTTTCACCGAGTCGAGTACTTCGCCACCATCGGGAAATGCGGCGACCGAAACAAACAGTGCCACGGTGAACCCAATACCAGCAATGCAACCCAACGTAATGATATGTTTGTAGCCCATGCCCTCGGGGATTTGCAGACCGAGAACCTTCTCGGCAAAAAGGGTCAGAAGGCCAATTCCCAGTGGCTTGCCAACGAACAGGCCAGCCAAGACCAGCCACGTTCCAGTACCAACACTGGAGAATGTAACCGCAGCGTTGCATAAACCAAAGAGACCCAGAATGATCTCGACCGGGCATTTGAAAAAGTGTTCAAATTCATTCAGCGGATCATGTCGATCCAGCTCTTTGATCGCAAAGATTCCAAGGTCAGTGTGAGCGTGGGGCAGAGTAGGGATGATCGGGACCAATCCAAGTGCCGGGTGAATTCCTGCCATATAAAAGGATAGCCAGGAGAGGCTTCCCGGAATAAGCAGATACCACCAGAAGCTCTGGATTTTCATTCTTCGGAAGACAAAGCCGATGGTGACTGCGGTGACCGTCGCGATAAGCCACGTCAGTTGCAAGTCCCCCGTCGGATAGAAGATTGCGAGGATTATCAGGCCCGCTGCATCATCTGCAATGGCCAGCAGCAAAAGGAACGCAATCGCGGGGTGACCGTGGCCAAAAATGATCCGAGCGATAAGGTAACTGAATGCGATGTCGGTTGCACAAGGAATCGCCCAGCCTCTTCCCAATTCGGCCCACTCGTTAAAAGCAAGGGCACCGAGTAAGTAGAGTCCTGCTGGACCGATGATCCCACCTAGAGTGGCCAACAACGGCGTGGCCGCTTTTCTCGGATTGGACAAGGCCCCCCCCGGCAACAGAGATTCCCATACTTCTTTACCTGCAATCGCGAAAAAGAGGGCCATCAACAGGTCATTGATGATGAAGTAGAGTGAAAAGCCGTGGGTGCCCGAGTGACCATCCCCGTGTTCGGCCTCCCCGTGTTCGGCATCACTTGTGCTGCCCGATGCAGTCTTGGATGAATTTCCGCTCTCGTGTGTGTGCGATTCGTCGGAATGCGCCTCCTCCTCGTGGTTCGCACCCGTGACGAGTTGTAAGAGATCGGTTTCAAAAAACGCTTTGTGCGACGCCGAATCAACATTCGCCCAGATGAGGGCGAGTACCGCTCCGACGATCAGGAAAACGCTGTTTTCGAACAAAAATCGGATCGCAGTAGGCGACGAGGAATTTCCGTGAGACATAAATCCAACATGTTTCAGAGTAGTCTCGGCAAACTCTTACCTTTGCGATTCATTCTGAAGGGAAAGGGAAAGCCAATTCAGATTGAATCTTTTTAGGGTTGGTTAGCCCGGGCACTTGACGCTTTGTCGAAATCCATAATCGAATTGTTGTACGAACCCACCGTTTCACCGTCAACGCCATGTCTCTGGCGAAATCCATCGAATTCCTGTTGTCATCGTCAATTTGTGGGGGGCTAGCTCAATTCCGGAGGCTCAAGTCACTCGGCTGATGGGGATGAGTTTGCAGCAAAATAGTCAACATCGGATGGGACGGTGATTCCACCTGAGACAATCGCTTGCAGAGTCTCTTGCAAGTCCCAATTCAGGTCAATCACCTCCGACTCAGGAATGAGGAGCATATAACCCGACGTCGGGATAGGAGTCGTCGGAACGTAAACACATAAAATGGTCTGCCCCGTCGCTCGATCCTTGCATGAGGAGGTGACAAAAGCAGGGACTTTGGCACCCGGGTGTGGGAAAGAGATCAGGACGACACGCTGGAATTGCTTGGTTCCTGTGCTGCTCTTCTGAAACGCATCGATCACCTGCTTTACTGATTTGTAAATCGTATTGACGAAGGGTACCTGCAGAAAAATCCAGTCGATCAAGCGGTGGACACGGGACTTGAAGAACATTCCCAAGAGAAACAGGATCGAGAGAATGATGAATACGGCGATCAAGGGCGCTAATACTTGGGTGATCCACAGGGAGACACCTTCTTGGTCTCCTGTCTGATTGGTTTCCCACCACAACGCAACTTGGGAAGCAATGGGTAAAATCAGTCTTTGCGCCAAGAAGTCATAGAGCCATTGAATCACAAAGAAGGTGATTAAAATTGGCAACGCTAAAAAAAGTCCACTGAGCACCCGGTTTCGGAGCACCATCCAGTGATGTCTCACGAAGCCTTTTGGCGATGGGGCGGCAGAGTTTGCTTCGTTTCCAGCCACGCCGTAATTCTCCAATTCAAGTCGCCTGGATTCCGGATCCTGCCAGGCGTTGAGGGAAGGCTTCTGGATCGCGAGCCCAAGTCAGGTTTTCAGGACGGTGACTGCACCGATTAGATTTCGCAACACCACCGACAATCTTGGCAACGACGTTCGAATCGACCAGTAAAATGGAGCGGCGTGCGACTTCAGTTCCATGAATTCAACGCCGCAAGGAAAATGAAAGGAGGTGACTTACAGGGCTTCAATCGAAGCCCGGCTTCTCATTAAAACCGCGATGCTTTGACGCCGCCTCTTGTGAGATAAGAATCTACGCTCACGTTACCTCGCTGCTTGATCATGTTCCCGTGAGCAGTTTGGAAGTCCGAAGATGAGCCTCAACTGTGGCCCTCATGACGGACAAACGAAAATTGGCCGATAATGGCCCAAACTGCGAGGAACATCACCGTCATTACGAAGTCAAAAATACTCGAAGACATGGATACAGCCCTTTTGCGTAAACGGCATTCTGGGCCCATCCTTGAGTTGACATACTTCCATGAGCAGGTTTTATCGGTCGACTTTGGAATGGTCATCAGAAAAAAATGAGTTCCCGAATAAGCGGGGCATTCGAGTCATTTTGCCTCAACCCTACACCTTCACATGCGTCGGTCCGTCACGGTCAAAGTTTCGACGGAGGGTGCGACGAGATGTAGGTCAGCGAACTCGATTTCGGCTCAACCATCCGCTCGCGAAGGTTTCAACAATCACCAAGGCAATCACGCCCATCAGCAACCAACGCCAGGCCTGCTGCTGGCTTTCAATTTGTTGATCTTTAAGTCGTGTTTCTACTTTTGCCTGCGACCGAGTTTCCTCTTCCGAATTTTTTTTCGGTATGCCCATACCGCCAAGCTCCGCAGGGGTGGTTCTCGCGTCTTCCCGCTCTTCACTCGGGATTTGTGCGATGAAGAACGAAGGTGTTCCTTCGTTCTGCACGCGGTAGAGTCCGGGACTTCGAATGACAAACGACTCGGACTCCACGGAGCTTGCGATCGCCTCGCCTTTGTTATCAAAAACCTGAGTGAGCGCCGTACCCGTGTTTTCCGAGAGATTGATTGAAAAACCGAGTTCGACAAACTGAATGGGAGGTCGCAGATCCCGAAGTCCCGCAAGCTGGATCATGAGTGTTGCGAAGCGACTGTTCTGACCGAGTTGGCTTTGTTCCGGAGTCCAACCTGCGGTCATGATGAAGACCGTGCCGGGATTCAAGTCTCGCTTGATGAGGAATGGCATCTCGTCGTCGAATGACGCCAGGGTCCTTGCCTCCGGTATCTGTTTTTCACTGTCTTGGACGCGGAGATTCCGATGTTTCCAGAAGAAGACGGATGTGAAATCACGAAAAGAGGAAGAGCGAAAGACATCGAGCGGTTTCCGGGTCGTATCGATGAATGACAGAAGAGTAAAGTCCTCAACCGAAGCTTCTTCGACCGAACATGCGGCCCATTTTCCAAGCTGACAGATCACTTTTTCCCATGCGCCCCCGAGTGTTGGGGACAGGGCTTCCGACAGGCCGATGACGACACGTCCGCCTTGGCTCAGGAATGATTCCACCGCCTCAAGTTCCGAAGAATCGAGAGGGCGCAAGACGAAGACGGCGTGGAAACGACTTAAGTCAAGGTTGTCGAGTCGCTTGAATGCTTGCCAGTCAACTTCCTGATACTTGAGACTTCGACAAGCTTGCTCCAACATCCAGCTCGCGGTCTGGCTGGCAGTTTCTGACGTATCGGTGCAGGCGACCGATACTTTCTGGCTTGCGACAGGAGGGAGCGTGACACGGTTGTCGAAGACCTCGGTATCACCCTCAAGATCAAGTTGCCATGTCATGGTCGGATTCGCTTGTGGGGCAATCTCGACGACACGGCTTTCGCCTGCAGGAACAAAGACTTCGTCAAGCTTCTCGCCGCTCGCGTCGCGCAAGGTGAAAACGCTTGATTTTGAAAAGCGATCATTGGTGATCCGAACACTGGCTTCGTTTCCTTCCCATTCCTGATCTCTGGGGGGGGCGAGCAACATGAGCGAGGCGTTATCGATGGTGGGAGTTGAGATGCGGTGCATCATCACCTCGGTTTCGGCTGGCCACTGAATCTGGGTCCAAGTATTTGAAACGGGGCTTTGAAAGTCAGAAATAATATGCAGCTCCACAGGCCTGTTGCCTATATCGCGATCGGTTTGGCGGGCCGCCGTGCGGGCCATGAGCCAGTCAAGGCAAGACTGGACGGCCGCGGGCATGTCATCTCGATCCCATCCAGGCTGACTCTCTATGGACCATGTTCGGATCGCCTCACCCGCCATCGACAGATCCGGAAGTGACTCAGAGTCGACGACGACACTCGCAACTTGGTCAAAAACGAGCAGGTTCTGGTGGTCTTGGGCTGCTGCGGCTGAGCTCAAAATCCGTAATTGATCCATCGCCGATTGCCATAATGCGGCCCGTTGCATGCTGGCGCTCTGGTCGACGAGGTACAGAATTTCTCGGCCGGCTGCTGTTTGCGTTGCCGTCGAAAACTGAGAACGGAACAGCGGGCGAGCGAAGGCAAAGATCAGGAGTGTCAGAATCAGGGCTCTAAGGATCAGGAGCCACCAGTGTTCAACGCGGCTGCGGCGAGTGAGTCGAGGCGGAGTTTGTCGCAAAAAGATCAGCGAACTGAATCGCATTTCCTTTCGAATCGACTTCTTCAATAGATGGAATGCGATCGGAAGCGAGAGTGCTACCAGGCCTACAAGATAAAGGGGGGTGAGTAATCCCATGGCTTACCGTCCCCCCACTCGTTGACGGAGCACTTCCCGTGACTGACGCTGCATACGGGAATGCAAGACGCTGAATAACGCTTGGTCGAGTCGGTCTTCTGTGGAGAGACTGAAGAGGTCAATCGCGTAGCGACGGCATAAATCTTCTAGTTTCCGACGGTGTTCCAGAAAACGATCCGAATAGCCTTGGGACTGATCACGATCCACATGCAGGCGTTGGTCAGATTCGAGATCCTTGATCCAAGTGGGGGAGTCGACCTGAAAGTTCACCTCCTTGGGATCGAGAGTTCTCAGAATGATAAGATCGTGTCCGCTTGCTTTCAATAAACGCAGACCCCGCTCTGCGGACTGAAGATCGGTCAGCATGTCTGAGAGAATGATCACAAGGCCTCGGCGTTGGAGAAGGGTCGCCACATTTTCGAGGGCATTTTCGAACTCTGTCGAAATTCCAGGAGCTCGGGTTTCAAGTCCAACCAGAACGTGGTGCCATTGGCCAGAACGAAATCGAGCGGGGAGAAAGTGGCGGAGTTCGGTATCGAAGGTGGCCAAGCCGACGGCATCCTGTTGACGCAACAGGAAATAGCTCAAAGTCGCCGTCAGCGTCTTTGCANAATCGAGTTTGGAGTAACTCTGCGAGCCGTATTCCATGGACTTGCTGCGATCGAGCACAAACCAGCACCGCAGATTCGTTTCGTCCTCGAAACGTTTGATGTAGTACCGGTCACTTCGTCCGAACAGCTTCCAGTCCAAGAACTTGGGGTCATCACCAATGGCATAGGGGCGATATTCCGTAAACTCAACGGAAAAGCCATGGAGTGGACTCCGGTGCAATCCGCGGTTCATACCTTCAACGATCGTCCTTGCTCTCAGTTCAAGGTCTTTGATTTTCATCAGGGCTGCTGGATCGAGGGCATGCTGCGTCATGGTTTCGTAGATCACTAATAGAAGCCGTAGGGCAAACTGGAGTCGAGCATCTTTTTGCTGCGGGTTTTGACCTTTTAAGGTTTTGCCACATCCTCAAGAAGTTTATCAATCACTTGATCCACCGTGATTCCTTCCGCTTCGGCACGATAGCTCACCAAGACGCGATGCCGCAGCACCGGCTTTGCCAGGTGTTGGAGGTCTTCTAGGGAAACGTGGGAGCGACCGTTCAGCAAGGCGCGGGCCTTTGCGCCCAAGACAAGACTTTGAGCTGCTCGCAGTCCCGCCCCCCATGAGACCCACTGATTGACGAACTCGGGAGTGCCCTCCTGATTGGGGCGACTGGCGGACGACAGCCGAACTGCGTAGCGGACCAACGGTTCACCGATGGGAACCCGGGTCGTAATGTCATGAAACGCGATCAAATCGTCGGCCGTAAATAACTGCTCCAATTTCTCCGAGGCTTGTTGTGTCGTTTGCTGCACGACTGCGACTTCGTCATCCTGAGAAAGGTAGTCAACCACGACGTTGAACATGAAGCGGTCAAGCTGGGCTTCTGGTAACGGGTAAGTCCCTTCCATTTCGATGGGATTCTGCGTCGCCAGAACAAAAAATGGCCTGGGAAGCTCATGTCGCAGGCCAGCTGCCGTGACCTGCTTTTCCTGCATCGCCTCGAGTAACGCGGCTTGAGTTTTGGGTGGGGTTCGGTTGATCTCATCTGCCAAAACCACGTTGGCAAAGATTGGTCCTTTGACGAACTGCAAGTGCCGACGTTGATGCTCGTCTTCTTGAAGAATTTCAGTGCCGATTATGTCGGATGGCATCAGGTCGGGTGTGAATTGCACACGGCGAAACTCAAGATCGAACAGTTGAGAAATGGTCCGGACAAGCAGTGTTTTCGCGAGCCCAGGTGCCCCGGTGATCAGGCAATGCCCGCCGGAGAAAAGTGCGATCAGCAATTGCTCGATGACCTCCTGTTGCCCAACGATCACTTTTCGTAGTTGCTGATCAATCGCAGTGCGACCCTGGCGAAGTTTTTCGACGACTTCCTTTTCCTCTTCATAGGTCGGTTCCGTTGACATTGCCGCTGCCCTTTATGTTTGAGATGAACGGCATCACTTTTGGCCGTTGATCGATAGATTTGGAAGAGGATTCGGAGTGGGGACCCTTAGTGTGTCATGGCATAGACCACGATGTTGATCCCCATCGGGTACGCCCATTTTTCGGAGAATGTCTCGAAGTACTCCCGGCTTTCTCCTTCGCGTTCCCATCCATCACCGAGATCCGTGTTGTGACAGATCATCATCACCATGCGGCCACCGTCGTCAAAAAATGCGCGATAATGGACTTCTTTCGCATCTGGCCTTTCGTAGGTGACTCCATATCGCATCCAGTTGTGAATGCTCGGTACCTGAGGCTTCTTTTCGAGGTCGTAGACGAGGTGGAAGATGGGGTGTTCAAGTGGCAGATCGACAGGCTCCCGCTTTGGGAAAACCCGCTTCATCTGAATGTAAAAGTTGTACCATTCTTCTTCGCCCCAGAAGTCGTCGACCATGATGAAGCCACCTCGCTCAAAGTACTCACGCATGGCAAGGACCTCGGCGTCGCTGAGCCAGATGAATCCCGGTTCAATCATGTACATGAACGGATAGTCGAAAATTTTGGGGTCAGTCAGGTCAAGGTAGAGGGGCTCCGGGTGAACATTCATGGTGGTCAGTTGTTGTAACCGGAATGAAAAATTGAGATCACTGTCCGGGTAATCGGTAAACCATTTGCCAAATGGACCGTAGCCGCCGATCGAATTGTAGCGGACTCGAACGAAGCGAAATGCCTCGGTTGCGAAGGCCTTGTCGAAGTCCCAAACAGGGACTCCCCTCCGGTCGTTGGGATCAAGAGTTCGACCTCTGCCTTGTTGTTGCGTCGTCCACCAACCGACTGTCGCGGCATGCGTCACTTTAGCCAGGAACGTCTCAGCCGATCGACGTTGTTGAAGGCGGTGGGAGTTGACGTGAGGTCTGCGAGGTGAATTGTCTAGGATTTCGGAACAGGCCCCAGGATTTTCAACCGCCGAAATACCTGCCGTTGAAGGAAGGTGGGGATGTCGCTCAAGATCGAAGCGGTTGTGCTGGAAGGAATCCAAATGCAACACGTCCGTTTGCTCGCGGCAACCGATGAGTGTTGTCACGAAAGAAACGATGGCCACAAGGCTCAGACAAGCCAGGTGATGTGTCCGAGTCTTAATTGCCGGCATTGGGTTCCTCTCGACTTTCTTGATTTTCGTCCCCAAGATTTTCCATGACTTGGTCGTACAACACGTAAGCTTCACGATAACGAGGTGCTTCTTCTAAAGTTCTCAACAAAGACTCGCGGGCCGCGAGCCAATCTTTGGACGCCGCGTGAGCTTGGGCCAATTGAAAGTGAACCGTCGCGCGATTGGTCGTGGGATAAAGTAAGAGTCTTTGCAGACTGCGAATTTCTGCTCCAAGCTCTTGGTT
Organism: Pirellulaceae bacterium; assembly: GCA_022448315.1. GTDB lineage: Bacteria > Planctomycetota > Planctomycetia > Pirellulales > Pirellulaceae. The sequence goes on from JAKVCA010000016.1 coordinate 196,266, forward strand.
CTCCTGCGCGATTCGACTCGACCATTCATGGACGGTTCGATCCAAAGGTGAAACGCCGATCAATCGATCGATCGTCGTTGCGGCATCTTTGAAATTTTCATCTTCAAGTTGGAGAGCGGCGAGGCGTTTCATCGCGGAATGATTGCTCGCATTATTGTGCACAAGTTCCGACAGAATTCGGCGCTCTTCTTCACGGTTCCCAAGTTTTTGGAGCACCTCGGCCCAAGAGTTCTTCCAGGAGCCCAAAGTGTGATCCTCAGGCAAATCGCGTTCAAGTTTTCGGAATACGGCATCAGCCTCGGACCATCGCTCTTCTTTGATCAGGGCTGCGGCAAGAGAAAATTGGAGCGAGACGCTGTTGGCTTGTTGCCCAGCAAGCTTTTCAAGGTCTAAAAGACTGAGATCTTGTGCCTGCTCCGGCAGCGGTTGCCAATCCCAGTCGCTCCCGTATTTTTCCGCCTTCTCCTTGGCGTATCTCTCGAAATCCTCATCGATGAACTCGGGGTCTCCCCAGTACCTTGTAAGCCCCTCCTTCATCGAAAGACCGGTTGCAAGATCATCGAGTAGTTTGAGGACGGAGTCGAGATCTTTGGTCTCGATCAGGTACTCCACCACGAGAGAAGACTCATAGTAAGCAAAATCAAGGTGTGCCGGAGACTTGGGGCGAAGGAACGCCTCGCTTAAACGACTGACTGGAGTTAACTCGCCCTCGAGGATCCAGGTTCGGTACGTGGAATTCATCCACTGTCCCCAACCGGTGTCTCGTTCACGTTCCTCGTAAACCGAGATGCCTTCACTGAGCCATCGAGGCATTCGGTGTTCTGTTTTGGTGAGCGTCACTGCGTGACAGTATTCATGCCAGAGAATCGATCGCCAGTTGGTGAGCGAACCTTCCTGAGCTGAGGGGCCGTTGACGGTGATGAGCGTTCCAAAACAAACCCCGAGATAACCCGCTCCACCAGGAAGCCCAAAAGTTCGAATCGCAAAATCGGCTTGCCGAGGAAAAATCTCGACGAGCACGGGACCGGGTAGGTCCACCTGGTACTTTTCATTCAGAGCACGCTGGCATTCCTGAAGCAAGGCCAGTACTTCGGACCCATACAACGAAGCTTCTCGACGGTCCATGCGGATCAGGAGGCCGGGCGCTTCGAGTGTCTCAAAATCGGCTAGAGATTTTTCAAGTTCTGTGAGGTTGTAGACGACCACGTTGTATTTGTCTTGCTCCTGAATGGAGCGGACCAGTTCCCAGCCTTCCTCTTCTTGACCAAGACGCAAGAGGTCCTGGCTCAGCTGAAGCTTGGCCGGAAGATAATCGGGCGCATACTTCAATGCGGATCGCTGGTATTCAGCACCCTCTTTGAACCGGTATTTCTGAGAGAGCTTACGACCGATGAGCCAATCGACCTCGGGATTGTCGGCCCAATCTCGCAACGCGAGTGCACGATGTTCCTCGGCCGGAGTTTCATCTTGACCCAAGTGAGCCAAAATCGACCGGTAACTCCAAAGTCGGGGCTCGCGAGCGTTGATCGCTTCGATTTTCTGCAGTTGCTCCAAAGCGATCCCGTACCGCTCACCATCGATTGCTCGGTCGACGACCGTAAACATCGCGGGCAGGAAACGCGGATTGATCTGCAGGCATCGTGTCAACGATTCTTGGGCTTTTGCGACGTCTGATTCTGCAAACGCCATCGCAAGTCGCCAAAGAATCTCAGGATTGTCGGGGTCTTTCTGCTCGGCGAGTTGCAATTCTTCGGCAGCGACCTGAAAGTCCCTTTTGTCCAGAGCGACATCCGCAATCGCAAGGTAGGCATCTACATAATCTGGGTATCTGGATTTGATGCGATCAAAAAATGTTTCCAAGACACGACGGGGATCTGCGCCCTGTTGAAGTAGAAATTTGCCTACCACGATTCGATTGGGGCGATCCGAATACCGCCAAGGAGAGTTTTCTGCCATCTCGGAAATGCTCTGCAGCATCGACTCGGCACGTTCAGGAGCACCGCAATAACGGAAGACCTCTTGCCCGATCCATCGCAGCTGTATGCTGGATGTGTATCGCTGCATGCCTTTTTCCAAAGTGTCTTTTGCCGAGGCGTAATTTCCTAAGACCAGATCCGTGCGGATTTTCAGCAGATACCAACGTTCGTTCCAAATTCCATCCTCGACGGCCAAAGAAGCATGTTTCAGGCACTCGTCATAACGGCCATGGCGAAAATGATCGGTGGCCACAGTGAGGTCGGGACGAAACTCGTCTTGAGCCAGAGCGGGAGCCAGAAAAAAGAATAATGCGTAAATGGTGAGTGCAAGGCTCTGAATTGTCCGAGAGCAAGGCAGCCAAAATCGCAATGCCGACCGAGTTTCACGCCATAGACGAAAGTCGACTTTTCTTGTGAGAAAGGGACGCATTCGGCGAGACTGTCCTTGTGCAGAGAGTCGGGGCAACGCGGAAGTATCTGAGGAGAAGATATCCAGCGGCGGTTCTTAGTTATATCACGCTTTTGAACCTCGAAATAGTATTCAATTGTGGTCGAATTCGACCAATATTCTCGGCGTCATGACCCTCCTTAGTCCCGTGTTCACACCGATACGCGATCATGGGTAAGGGAATGCCTTGGGGGCACCGCCGATAGATGGCGAGTATGCAAACTTCAGATTCTTACAAGTCTCCAAGCGGACCGGAGTCGACTTCTCTTTTGGATCCCATCATTCGAAATCATCAGGTTTCACGACCGCGATGAGTCCCCAGCCGATTGCCAAGGCAACTGCTGCGATGGCGAACCAATGGAGTGGCAAGTGATTCGTCTCTTCGATCCCAATTCCCAGATCGGAAAGCTGGTCTTCATAGTACGCGACGAGGAGTAAACTCGAATTGTTGACGGCGTGAAGAAGGATTCCTGGTAGCGTGCTGTTCGACCTCCATGCAAGGATTCCGAGTGCCAGGCCCATTAGGGTTGAAGGCAGGAATCTTTCCGGCGTGAGCAGGTTCGCACCAACAACGTGGAACGCACCGAAGACAATCGCCGAGATCAGGATCGCATTTTTTGCGTTGAGTCGACTCAAAAGCGATCTCAGTAGGAAGCCGCGGAAAAAATACTCCTCGACGACCGCAGGCGTGATCCCCCAAGCCAAAACCACGAGAATGGCAGGTACCGTTCGCCACTGCTCCACGAGAGAAGCGGCACTGAGTTTTTTTTCATCCAACGAGACCCAGCCGAGCCATTGGCTGAGCAGAACGAGTTCGTGACACAGGGTCCAAAGGCTAAGACCTAAAAATAAGGCGGCCAGCCAGTGTGGAAGTTTGGCGCGTCTTAAGGCGAAGCCGGTCCGGAATCGGACGTGACCTTGCCTTGCCAGTAAGCTCGGGATTCCCACAAAAATAATGATGCTTAAAACCATGTAGGCGAGGGCCAACGTGCCCATCGTCTGGTCGCTGAATTGTGAGAGCAGGCCTAGTGAGTAAAAAAGCGTGAGGAATAGCAACGAAAGGCAAAAGAACGCCATGCTAATCGAGGCCGTTTTCTGCGCTTCAGCTGGACGCTTGAGAAAATCACGCCAACCTTTCTGACTGCCGTAGAGAATGGCGTCCGTTCCAAACACCCGTGCTGCTACGGTCAAAGCTGCCACCGCATAGAGAATGGTGGCTTGAATGACCAGAAAAGACATGATTGGGTTGAATTTTTGCGCGAGGATATCACGAGCCAGCAGGACAATATTCACAAGAGGCGTGACTGCCCAGCTCGGCGTCAATTCGATCTCTGGTGACAAACTGATCACGCCTGGCCCCAACGCAAGAAGCATGAGTGGGATCAGGTAGGCTTGCGCTTCTTTGAAGCTTCTCGCGAAAGAAGTGATCGCCAGCAAAATGGCTGAGAAGAAGGCAGAAAAAAGAATCAGGAGTCCGAAAATCTGAAAGAGCACGCCAACGGAGATGCCGTCTGGACCGAACACCAATTCCTCGAGACCGGTGACCGAAAGCGTAACAGTCATTGCAATCAGGTTGGCTGCCGCGGTTAATAGCGCGACAAAAACAACCGCCACATATTTGGCCAATAACAGACCGAGGCGCGGGATGGGTGCAGCGATCAGCGCCTCCATCGTGCCTCTTTCACGTTCTCCGGCAGTGAGGTCGATGGCCGGGTAAACCGCACCTGTGATCGTCATCAGGATGAGCATCAAGGGGATGAAAGACGCGAGTGAAACCGCGGCAGCCACCTCTTCGTCGAGGGTCCGAATTTCGAAGGTCGCGGGCAATTTCTCAGGCAAGCCCCGCATCTTCAAAAGTTGGAGAGTCAATCCATTGTTCAGCGCATTCAGTCGGTCTTCAAAGTAGCTCGCCGCTTGGTCGCCCAGCAAAGAATTCGGACGGTAAATGAGTTCCCATTTAGAGTTGTTTTGGATCGGGTTCGACGTCTCTTCTTTAGCGTCAGATTGAAGATCGTTTTGGAAAATCCCAACATCGATGATGCCGTCTTTAACCGCGATCTCCGCCTCCTTGGCTTCAACGTACTTGAACTGGGGTCTCGTCTCTGGGTCGACGGCGCTTCCCATCGCGGAAAGCGCCGCTTCGCCCTCTTGAACCAGCGACATAAACTCATTCGCTTGGAGTTCGGATTCAAAGCCGACAAGGATATCAATAGGTGCGGTAGACGGATTGAACTGTGATACCAGCAGCTTGTTGAAAATTAGGCTGAGGACCGGGTACAGCAAAAGGGGCATCAAAACCAGCGTTACAATGGTTCGGCGATCCCTAAGAATTTCACGCAGCTCTTTTCGACAGAGTCGAGCCAGACGACTTACAACAAAAAAGCGGCTAGGTTGACTTGAGGGAATTTCCGCCGGCCCCAGCGATTCAGGGGGCTCGTTTGGCGATATGGGCGACTCAGTCATTCGTCACCTCCGGTTCGAATTCATGCTCCGGTGTTTCATGCTCCGGTGTTTCAGGACTCATCATCGAAACGAACATGTCGACCAACGTCGATTTTTGAGTCAACTGGGTCAACTCGTCCAATGGGCCGCAATATTTAAGGTCACCGTCGAAGAGCAGGCCGAAGCGATCGCAGAACCTCTCCGCTTCATCCAGTCGATGAGTACTGATGATCACAACTTTTCGACGGTCCCTGAGAAATCTCAAATACTCGAAGACCCGTTGGGTACCAACCACATCAAGTCCGCGTGTGGGTTCATCGAGCATCAGTGCCGGGGGGTCATGAATGAGTCCGCGGGCAAACAGAACCCGCTGCTTCTGTCCGGTACTTAGCGTCGAGCAGCGTCGATTCAGGAACGGGGCCAAGCCAAAGTTTTCGACCAGGGAGTCCAGTCTTTCATGTGCGAGTTGGGGTGAGACTCCGTAAAGGTCGGCGAAAAATAAGAGGAGTTCTTTCGCCGTCAACCAAGGGTAGACACCGTCGTTTGCCGAAACCAGACCAATCGAACGTTTGACCGCCTCACGATCGCGATCTGTCCGGAATCCGTGAATCTCAGCGAAGCCGGAATCGGGCTGAAGCAACCCAAGAATCATTCTTAAGGTCGTGGTTTTTCCAGCCCCGTTCGGCCCGAGTAAGCCAAAGACTTCACCTTGGTGAACTTCAAAGGACACCTTGTTGACGGCTAGAACGGATTGGCCACCGTTTTCAAAACACTTCGTGAGTTCCTGAACGCGGATCATATTTCCACTCTGAAAGCATATGGAAAAAGTCTGCCATTGAGAGTTCCGTGCGGTGTGGCCCCGGATGATTCAAGACTCGCGGACTTCTTCTTGACGATTAACCCTTTTTCTTCGTGATCAACCCTTCTCGGTCGAACATCAGCAACAGATTTACCAACGTATCCAAAGTGACGCAAACATGCTAGGCACGGCTGCGGGTGAGCCAAAGTGCTTAATCAGAAGTGACCAGCTGATTTCGAAGATTAAGCTCTACGCCTGACCGGTCCGCTACATTTGCAGCGCGTAAAGGAGAATGTTGATTCCGATTCGCTGAGCATCGACGGCAGAGTACCCCACACATTCCAAGCTGTTTCCGTTCTCAAGAGCACAAGAGAGGTCGTAAGGAGAGAAGACCACGGCAAGACGACCATCGATCCAGAGGCCCTCAAGGACGGGGGAGGTTTGGGTTTCACGAAAGGTTGCGACATCATCGGAGGATCTCTCCGGCCGTCGAAGGGAGACCTTTGAAAGATCAAAGCCGCGATAGCGATCACTCATCAGCGGGTGGTTATCCGGAATTCGTTCCCACCTTGAACCTGGGATCAAATCCGCAAATTCTTTCCGCAAAGAAGTCGCGAATTCTCGGTTGCCACAAATTGCGTCGGCAATGACAAATCCTTGGACCTCATCACTCAGGTAATCCGCCAGAGCCTGGCGTTCCTCGGATGAAAACTTGAAACTGCTTCGGCCGTGCAAAAAAACGATGGGGAAATTGCCAAGCCGCGGATCATCAGGGGCAATCAGCTGTTTCTTCTGTGAAATCGGCTGTTCGAGCCAACGGCTTGTTGCCTGCAGCAGATTGCCCCAGGCACGACTGGCTTCGTCAGCGCCACCCTCATGAATCAGTTTGGGTAGTTCAAGGTGGGTTCTTGGTCTCTCATCAGACAGGCTGGCTTCTGCGATCTGAGGTCGATCGAGTTTTTCCTGCAGATTACGACCGGTGGCGTAGGCCAGCACATTGACACCGAGTTGGACGGACTCTGAGACTTCATTTTTTAACGCCGCGGGTAACTCACGTTGAAATACCGGATGCGCAGCTTGCCACGCACAAGCGAGGTTGGCTGGGCAATAGACGATACTGGTTCGGCAGCACGCTTGAATTCCAAGCAAGGGGCGGTCGGGTGACGGTTTCACTGCGCGATCTGCAAACCAGATCGGGTGGTTGGCATCCAACGCGGTCAGGGGGCTATCCGGAAAAAGCTCCGCCATGAGTTTTCGGAAATCTTCATCGAACCCTGCCCCTTCGCAGTCTTCGCTTTGGTTGGCCCAAGCGAAAAGAAAGCCTCCTTGGGTCACGTAATCTTGAAGGACCTCTTTTTGTTTTGCACTTAAATTCAGCGAGTCCGTACCTGACAATACCAGTACGGGGGACTGCAGCAGGTCGTTCACCGAAGCCAGGCGGCTGTTGACCGTTTGCCAAGTCAGTTTTTGATCCCACCGTTTTTCCGTTGTTCGGACGAGTTGGTGTAGCCCCTTCGGATTCTGGTCCCACTGTCGATCGGTTCCATATTCATATTTGGCCGCAACGACTGGCCAACGACCTTTCGACAGGAAAAGCAGGGCAAACGAGGTTGCAATTTCTCCTTGAGCTTCAGCGATTTGCGATGCGCCGACCCAGGCCCCAGATACCGGCTGCTGTCTTTGAAGGAGGTAGTCGACACCCTCCCGGTACCAATCGTGGTCACCAAAAAAACGCCGTCCTGACAGCCGACCTGCGCGTTCAACACCATAAAGGTAGTAGAACAGGTAGTGTTTCCCGACATCGTTGGGGCCAGTGGGATTGAATCGTGCAGCAAACCGGGTTCCCCAGAATTCAATCGCACGCCGAAGCGCAATTGAATCGTCCTGAGGGCTGCAGCACTGCAGTCGACCGTTGACGACGGGGAGTGTTTCACCAAGATTTTCTTCAACGATGATCAGCGATGAAATGCCTGCGCAGGTCATACTTCCGGACGGGAGATTTCCCGCAACGTAACCGAAGCCTCCCGACGAATGTTGTTGATTCAACCAGTACGTCTGAGCGCGTCGCCAAACGTCCTGACTGGTTTCCACACCAACCATCGCGGCCTCGTGCAGTGCAAGCAGGGCAAATTGCGTATTGGAATTGTCTGCCCGTTTACTCAGCCGGCTCCGATAGGCCCAGCCTCCCGTCGCTGGACCCTCCGTGATCTGCGCGTTTTCGAGCCAACGGACATTTTCTCGGATGATCGCGATATCCCTTTCGGGCGTCGCGTTGCAGAGCGCCATGGTCATCAACGAGGCGGCATAGGTGGACTTGTTGGACCGGTCAATTGAGCGAATATAGTCAAGGCTCTTGGAGATGGTCTCGTCGCTGGGAGGAAGGCCAGAGTTAAGTAACGCCAAGGTGCAAAGGGAGGTGACACCTCCTGGATGTTCGGGGTACTCGCCCCAACTGCCATTGTCGTTTTGCTGTCGCTTCAGGTAGGCAGTGCCATTGTCAATGGCTTGCCTGACTGCTTTGGCGGTTACCTGTCCGTAAAGGGGTGTTGGCTGTACGAGGAGGTACCCAAGCAAGATCATTGTGACGAGCGTTAACCTCGAGCACATCACCTGACAAAGTCTGCCAGTCGACTTGCGTTTCATGGTGCTGGATCCTTATCTAAGTAACCGCTGTCGGTCCCTCGCTGCATGATCAACATATGTTATCTTAGTGAGGTTTACAGGAATTCGCAGGCCATCGCCAGAGCTTCGGAATCGATAGGGAGGCCCTCGCCCCATGTCACCGAGTTTGAGAGTGTTGGTTTCTGTTGGATGCGAGGTCAAACGTGCGGTTCCTTCAGCTTCAGCAGTAAGTCGCTTTGTGGTGGAATAGGTTAAACCGCCTTCGGGTGAGATTGAGTACAGGATGTTGAACAGGTGAGCCCGCCTGAACCGAGCGGCTCTGCCCGGGTCACGAACAACAGGGAAGAAATCAAGGTGGCAAGCAAACAACGAAGCCTGGGCGATGTCCTTCAGGAGTTCGCCAATCAGCGGCGGATCATGCAGCAGGAGCTGCAGAAGGTCATCGTCGGACAGGATGAAGTGATCGAGCAGGTCTTTGCAGCAATTTTTACTCGGGGACATTGCCTTTTAGAGGGCGTTCCTGGTCTCGCCAAGACGTTGATGGTCAGTACGCTCGCGAAGATCCTCGACGTGGGTTTCAATCGCATCCAATTTACCCCTGACCTGATGCCTTCGGATATTACGGGGACGAACGTTCTCGACGAGGATGAGCAGGGAAGAAGGCAGTTCCGTTTTGTCGAGGGGCCGATATTCACCAACATTTTGCTCGCGGACGAGATCAATCGAACGCCACCAAAAACACAAGCAGCACTCTTGCAGGCCATGCAGGAACGCGAAGTGACGGTGGGGCGGACGACCTATGATCTGCCCGATCCATTCTTCACCATCGCGACTCAGAACCCCATTGAGCAGGAAGGGACCTACCCGCTGCCGGAAGCTCAGTTGGACCGATTCATGTTCAACATCATTGTGGAATACCCCAAGGCTGACGAAGAAGAAAAAATTCTCGCGGCATCCGCCAGAAACGAAAAACCGGAGATCCGAAAAATCCTGTCGGCGAAGGCGATTGTCAATCTGCAGAAGCTTGTCAATTCTGTAGCCGTCAGCCCCTACGTCATCAAATACGTGGCCCGATTGGTTCGAGCGACCCGGCCGGTTGACGACGCGAGCCCGGATTTCGTCAAAGAGTTTGTTGATTGGGGGGCAGGTCCCCGAGCGGGACAGTTTCTTATTAACGGTGGAAAGGCTATGGCGGCGATGGACGGTCGTTTTTCCATTGCTATCAATGACATCAAAAGGGTGGCGATTCCCGTACTGAGGCATCGAGTTTCCTGCAATTTTCAGGCGCAGGCAGAAGGCTTGACGACCGAGCGTGTGATTCAAAGACTTCTCGAGGAAATTCCTGAACCCGAGGTGGAGAAATTTGCAGAGCCAAAATCCTGAACCAACATTGCCTGCGCGGACGCAGGTGGGAACGAGGTTGGGATGACGAGCCGCTGACACTGCAACTTTGTACTGGGATGAACATCGTACTTGGATGCTGTGAGGTTGATTCTTGGGGTGGTCGGTCTGGCCAGCAGGCCCGACGCCCCTTACTGGGTTGGGTTGCATGATGTCGAGCGTGGAAAAATATTTAAAGCCGGAAGTGATCAATCAGATCAAGAGGCTCGATCTACGCGCGAAGTTCGTCGTTAAAGGCTTCATGCAGGGCCTGCATCGCAGCCCATTTCACGGTTTTTCGGTCGAGTTTAGCGAGCACCGTAAGTATTCGACGGGAGACGATCCCAAAGATATTGACTGGTTGGTTTTCGCGAAGACCGACAAGTACTACGTCAAAAAGTTCGAGGCAGAGACCAACCTTGTTGGCTATCTCGTGATGGATCTTAGCAAGTCGATGGGATACACCTACCGGCAGGATCTGACAAAATTCGATTATGCAGTCTGCCTTGCCGCTTCGCTCTGTTATCTGATGATTGGTCAGCAGGATCCCGTGGGTCTGTTGACCTTTGATGAGAGGATTCGGGAGAGTCTCCCGCCTAAATCCAAACGCAGCCATTTGGGCAGCCTGCTCAGTCTTCTGGCCAAGATTAAGCCGACCGGGCAAACCGATTTGTCTCACAGCCTGCAACAGATTGCAGCCATGTTACGACAAAGAAGTCTTGTGATGATTTTTTCCGATCTCCTTGTTGATCCCGAAACCGTCATCCCTGCACTACACCGATTGCGCCATCCAGGCCATGACGTCATCCTGTTTCATGTCCTCGATGAAGCGGAAGTCAATTTTCCTTTTCAGGGGATGTGTGAATTCGAAGATCCTGAGTCAGGCCAAACGGTCAAAGTCGATGCGGACAACTTCCGCGGCGAATACCAAAGCCAGATTGACGAGTTTCGTGACGTCTACCGCGAAGCCTGTGCGGCAGCTGGTGTGGACTACGTGGCTTTGGATACGAGTATGCAATTCGATCACGCGCTGCTCGAATATTTAAACAGTCGTCAAGCCAGGTTTTAGCGGATGGTTTTTGGAAACCTTTGGATGTTGGTTGTTGGCGGCAGTTTTGTAGCCGTCCCCATCCTGTTGCATTTGATCATGCAGCAGAAGCCCAAGCCGATGCTCTTTCCGGCCGTCCGATTTTTACGCGAGACCTTCGCTTCAAATCAGCGGCGCCTCAAGCTGAAGCAGTGGGTACTGCTACTGCTGCGGGCCCTTGTCATCGTTTGGCTTGCCGCGGCCTTGGCCCAGCCCAGTGTGGCCGCGTTCCTTGCTTCGGAGTGGATTGCGGGAGCCGCCTTGTTGCTGATTGCCTTGTTGTTACTCGGAGTGTTCACCGCACTTCTACTCACGCAGAGACCCGTTAACCGATTGTTGGCGGGAGTCTTAGCGATCAGCTTTCTGCTTTGTCTTGTTGGAGGAGGATGGACGATCCTCGCCGCCCGACATCAAAGCCAAAATGTGGTTCTCGCCGCTGGAGATGGCCCCGTTGCGGCCGTCTTTTTGATCGATACGGCTCCGCGCATGTCGTTGAGGCAAGCGAATCAAACGCGACTTGAACGTGCTCAGGAAATTGGGGATTGGTTACTCAAACGCCTGCCGACCGACAGCGATGTCGCGGTGTGTTCGACGGGACAGCCACAAATTTTTTTCGCTGTCGATCTGGCAGCCGCACGCCAGCAGTTGTCGACGATGGAAACAGGTTTCATCAATCGGTCCATGCCTGCCCGACTCGCGGAGTGTCTGGATCTGCTAGAAGAATCAGATCTGCCGCAGCAGGAACTCTATGTGTTCACTGATTCTTCTCAGCAATCCTGGCCAGAAGGGCCCGGTCTCGACAGGGTTTTGGATCGCTTTCGAGAATCCTCAATCAGCCTCTACATTGTCGATGTCGCGGCGGATACCGTTGAAAATGTCTCTTTGTTAAAGCCCACTTTGTCACGAGAAATACTCGCGCAACAGGGTATGTTGGAAGTGGAAGCGGAGGCTCGGTTAGTGGGGCCTGCCCGAAAGTGCAAGATTGTCATGGAACTCGAGCAGCCTGAGCCCACACGACCTGTGAGGCGTGACGGGGAAACGCTTTTGCCGGATCGATTCTGGACAAGGGAGTCAATGGTATCGCTTGCTGAGGGCGGCAGCGAGAAGGTCGAGTTTCAGTTTCCGGATTTGCCACCGGGAGTCCATCATGGTGTGATCCGAATCGAATCGCCCGACGCTCTGGATTTCGACAATCGACGTTTTTTTACCATCCAGGTAAGGCCGGCGTGGCGGGCCCTTGTCTTGACCGGACCTGGCGTGAATTCAGGCATTTTGACGCAGGCCATTGCGCCTGACGGCGAGCGGCAGGCGGGCCGTGCGCTCTTTGATTTTGTGGTGCGACCTCAAGAGCAGATGACTGTTGAACCCATTCAGGAGTTCGATGCTCTTTTTCTGCTGGACCCCGGGCCGATGGAGGCCTCTGCGTGGGAACTGTTGGCAGAGTATGCCCGTGAGGGGGGAGGCCTCTGTGTCTTTCTAGGCCCGAACGCGGTTCAGAGATCTCGCCCCACTTTAGGCGTGCAATCGCCGGAGAGTTCATTTCTGTCCGAGTCGGCGAAGCGACTTCTGGGAGGGGAGCTGACGGAGGTATGGAGGGCTCGGGACGAAGGTGTCTGGCTTGAGCCCTCGAATCTGAGCCATCCGATCTTGTCGCCGTTCCGAGGACGCGAAACGAGCACACCATGGCGGCAGTTTCCTGTTCAAAGGCACTGGGGCTTCCAAGTCGATGTCAGTCCAGAGGGTGATGCCGAATCGATCGTTTCACCAGCAGAAGTTGTGATGCGTTTTAGTGACGGGATGCCTGCGATTCTGCAAAGTAAACTCGGTAACGGAAAAGTGGTCGTCTGGACCACCCCGATTACTGAAATGGAGCAGGACGAAAAACGCATTCGTTGGAATTCTTTGACGATCGGTCAGTGTTGGCCCTACTTTCTCCTCGTCAACCAACTGGCGGACGAATTGGTATCCGAGCCCATTGCAAGTTTGAATTACTTGGTGGCGCAACCAGCAGCGATGCCTTATCGGGCCAGTGAGGATCCGGAAACACTGCAGTTGTTCCCTCCACGCAATGAAGATCCCCAGAAAATTCGACCCGTCGAGGGAATGTGGCGGGTTCGTTTCACCGAAACGCCGGGCCAGTACCGGCTCAAAGGCGATCGTGATGGCCCGGTAAGTCTTGGGTTCAGCGCGAATGTTGCGGATTCAGAAAGTGATCTGCGGAAGATCTCCAAAACATCCTGGGACGATTGGTTTGGAGAATCAGGATATCAGATGGCAAGCGATGCCGAGGAGATTGTGCGGCAGCAGGGTACGACGCGTCGTGGGCAGTCCTTTTATCCAATTCTCATGAGCTTGTTGCCCCTGCTGTTGGGTCTTGAATTTTTGTTGGGTAACCGCTTCTATGCGGGACAGACTTCCTCGGGACGTCGGGGAGGAGTCGCGTGACGCAATGGACCTTTGAGCCGGTGATGAGCTGGCTGGCGATTGTGCTGGTCGTGGGTGTCCTCGCAGGCCTGCTTTTTATCCGTCCTAACTACCGGACGCTTTCACGTTTTCAATTGCAAACGTTGTCGCTTCTTCGCCTCATAACAATTGTCATTTTAACCGTAGGTTTGGTTCGGCCCGGTTGTGTACGGATGATTGAGAGGCCCCAGAAAGTGGTCTTGCCAATACTCATTGATATGACTCGCAGCATGGAGCTGCCTCTTGAAGGTCTTGGCGTGACACGGTGGCAAAAACTTACGGAAAGCCTTCAAGCATCACGTCCGGGATTGGAAAAACTGGCTGAGCAATACGACCTGCAGTTTTTTGGCTTCGATAGTGAACTGGTTGCGTTGAGTTCATCCGCTGGCTGGCCGGCATTGCCCGATGGTCCAGTGGGAGCGCAGTCGGATTATGGTTTCGCCCTTGGGCAAGTGACGGAGCGACTCCGTGGCGAACGCATTGCCGGCTGCATGATTTTGGGAGATGGTGTTCAGAATACGGACTTTCCAAAGGTGGAACTGCCAAGAGCGATTCGTGAGTTTTCCCAGCTGCAAGCCCCGCTTTTTGCGGTGCCTTTTGGGCAGGCAGCGGAAGGCGATCAGGTAGCGGATATTGCAGTGACCAATCTGCCTGATCAGTTTGCGGTGTTTGTAAAGAATGAAATCGAGATTCAAGGAGTAGTCGAAGTTCGCGGCTTTGTGAATCAGGAAATTCCCGTACAACTCGTTCGTGTTGACCGGACGGGACGAGAGGAGTTGCTTCAGACAAAAGTCATTGTGGCCCGCCAAGGCGACGAACGCATTCCCGTGGACATGACCTACACTCCTTCTGAGGCCGGGGACTATCGCCTGATCCTAAGGGCTGAACCGCAGTCGAGAGAACTGGTGGTTCAAAATAATGAGCTGCCCGCATTTTTGACCGTCTATGAAGGAGGCTTACGGGTTCTCTATCTCGAGAGCGAATTGAATTACGAACAGAAGTACCTTCGGCGCAGCCTTGCCGCCTCACAGGATCTCGAGGTTGACTTTGTCTGGATCGACCAGCGCGATCGCAGTCGTTGGCCGGTCGATCTGGTCAACCAAATCAATGATCCCCAATACGACGTGTTCATTCTCGGAGATATTGATTCCAGAGCGTTGCACGAACCCGGTAATTTTGAGCAGAACTTGAACGCTCTGGCAAAACGGGTTGAGCAGGGGAAGGGCTTAATCATGTTGGGGGGCGAACACAGTTTCGGCCCCGGTAGGTATCACTCAACGCCATTGTCCGACTTATTGCCCATTCAAATGCAGGCTTATGAAGCTCAGGACTTCAACGCCCCGGTGAATCATTCCCTTCACTTGGAGCGTGAGTTGACGCTCCGACCGGCAGCCTCGCACTACCTGACTCGCCTCGCCGGAGAAGAGGAGAGCGTCTGGGGGAAACTGCCTCCGCTGCTTGGGGCGAATCGATTTACTGGAGTGAAACCTCGAACGCAGATTCTTTTGGAGACGGAGAGAGGAGAGCCCATTTTGGTCGTGGGAACAGTTGGGGGGCGTGTGATTGCGTTTGCTGGGGACAGTACTTGGAGGTGGTTTACCCTCGGTGACAGTCAGTTCCATCGGCGTTTCTGGCGACAAATGGTCCTTTGGGCGGCAGGCTTGGATGGGATCAACCGGGATGATGTTGTGATTGAGTTACCCCAACGTCGCTATGCTCAGGGGAGCCCGTTAAGGTTTACGGTTGCCGCAAGACAGCCCGGTGGTCAACCCTTCACCAACGCTGAATTCACCGTCGACCTTTTAAAACCAGACGGTCAACAACGATCGGTGATCGTGTCCGATCAGGGTGATGTTCGGGAAGTGAGTCTCCCTGAAGGAACGCTCGATCAAACCGGGATCTATACGATTCAAGTTGCGGCAACGGACGGGCAAAAGGCCCTCGGAGAGGCTCGTCTTGAATTTGTGGTTTTCGATTCAGACTCGGAAAAGTCCCAAGCGACGGCGAGCCCAGAGAGCCTTCGGCGGATGGTCTTGCCGACCGGTGATTTCGGTGGAAAACTGGTTGCGCCAGATGGACTTGCGGCTCATCTCGAGGATTTGGTTTCGCGGCCAGCTCAACTGTCCATTGAGGTCCCTAAAAAGACCATGCTTGGAGAGACTTTTCTGGATGCGTTGGTCTTCCTGTCGATCTTTGTGAGTGTCTTGGGCAGTGAGTGGTACCTGCGGAAGAAATGGGGCTTGGTCTAACGCGATATCTGATGCATCGTCTAATGCATCGTCTAATGCTTCGTCTTTAACCAACGGTTTGCATGGTTGCAGAGTGTGGTGGGCCAAAATCTTGTGGGTCTCTCATGTTGACGGCGAGGGTTACGCGGCCATTCAGTTGATGGTCAAGGTCGGCGATGCTAACATTCGACTGACACTCTGAGTTCACACGTTTTCCCTCAGGCAAGCGCACGGAAAACCGGCAAGCCACAATGAACGTCTGATGGCATTGGGCGGAGAACAGGTGTGGTTAAGCGATTGTCCGACTTATTGGTTTTACAGGTGTTTCATGATCTTTGGCAGATTGCGGTTTCTTGGGTCAGTTTTGGTGATCGGCATGACCGGCTGTCAGTGGAGTTCGGATGGTTCGGTGACCGACCGAAACCCGAACAAAACGGATGGCCGAGCGGCCATGAATGCGTGGAACAGCGATGAGGGCAACGCAAACGATCTTGATACATCCATCATTTCTTCTGACGCGTTCGCCGCTTTGGTGGTGAAACCCCAGCGACTACTGAGCCAGTCGTGGGCCCAAGATGAAAAAATTAAAGCAGGCCTTCTGGTAATGGTTGACCGACTCGGTTTTAGTCCCATGGATTGTAAAACCATGCTCGTCGCGATCAGTCCCCCCCAAACACCCGAGGATATTCCGATGGTGGGTCGGATGGACTTTGAGACTCCCATTGATCTTTCATCGATCGCCCAAGAGTTTGGTGACGCGCTCAGTCTGATTGAGGAAGAGGGTGTTTCCTATTTCGTCACTTCTGATAAGAAAATGGCTTACCGTTCGGCAGGAGAGGGTGTCATCTATTTTGGCGAGCTCAAGCGGCTTCGACAGCTTGAACAGAAAAGCTCGGCCTCGGGCGCGCTCGCGCGTCGGCTTCGGGGAATCGAGTTGAGCGGAGATGCCACGCTCCTCGTTGACTTCGCACCCATTCGTCCTTTACTGGCTCAAGCGGCGTCGATGACTCAACAACCGTTTGCGGGGCCTTCGTCTGAAGAGGAGGGCGTGCCTTTGGAAAAGTTGCTTGCCCAACTCGACTCACTCTCCATGAGTTTGGACACTGCCGCCGAGGAGGTGGTGGTTGCTGAAATGGACCTTGGGGATTCCGAGTTGGCAGCCCAAGTCGCCGCAAGTTCGAAAAAACAGATTTCACAATTTAAAATTATCGGCCCCCTCGCGCTGTCGGCGGCTCTCAGTGGGGTGCCGGATGACGTTTCAAGCGCGGTGTCGACACTTCTCTACGGAGTTTTGGGGGGCTTGAAAATCACCTCTTCTGACAACCAAGTTGTCGCGAAACTCCGACTTCCAACCAACATCGCAGATCAATTCCAAGTGTTGCTGGCCTACGCAGGACAACTGCAACTGCAAGAGGAACGAAGCGAGAGCTTCGCAGTCTTGGGGAACGCAATGGCCGAAGTTTTGGAGCAAGGATATGTACCACCGAGTATCGAAGACCACCCAGAGTGGTTCGGCGCCGATGGTCAGTCCAAACTCAGTTGGAAGGTCCATCTTCTACCCGTGTTGGGCGAGGCCGAACTTCATGCAAGATTCAGACTGGATGAAGATTGGGATAGCGAGCACAATCTTGAACTGCTGGAGGAAATTCCTGAGATTTTTCAATCGGTCGAAGGTTCTTCGCAGTCAAGCTTTCTTGGTTTCGGTGGTGAGGGCATGTCGATGGCAAGTGGTATGCTTCACAAGAAAGACGATCTGAAAGATGACGCTGATCTGACAATCATGCTGATGGATGTCGGGGATCGCTTGGCGGTACCGTGGACTCAGCCAATTGACCTGCCGAGCCTCGATGTCGAAAAGTTGGCGGAAATCGCAGATGACACGTCAGGAAAGATTCAGGTGATTACCGTTTCCGGAAAAAAACGGACGCTTCGGAAGAGACTTTCGCTCGAGCAACTTCAGGCAATGCTGTCGATTGCTGGTGGTGAAGAAGTTTTGGATTCGGTGTTTGAATCAGAAACACCGATCCCGAGTTTTCCGTCTGGAGCAGCCCCGAGTCCGTTCTAGTTTCGGATCGCATTGGGCAGCGATGGGTGGTTAACATGAAACGGGTGTTTTGGAATCGTTTGTGTCGCGGGTGGTGGCCCCGAAATTTTGATTAGACCGACTTTACTCTCTCGAGTGGGATTCTTTCTATGAGATCGTTTCACGCAGGACTGTTGCTCGTCACATTACTGACCGCTCATGCCGATGCGGCTGACAGTTGGAATAACTGGAGAGGGCCAAATTTAAATGGTGTAGCGGCAGATGGGGATTATCCAACAAAATGGGCCGCCGATGAGAACGTGGCTTGGAAGATCAAGCTTCCCGGACTTGGTGGGTCGACTCCCGCCATCTGGGGCGATCACATCTTTGTGACGGCCGGCGTTGACGGAGAGAATCTGACTATTGCTTACGACCGTCAAGGCAAAGAGCTTTGGCGAACCTCCGTCGGTGACGAACGGAGTGGCAAGCATCGGAAAGCCACAGGAAGCAACCCTTCACCGGTGACTGACGGAAAGTATGTTTTTGTCTACTTCAAAAGTGGTGATTTTGCCTGTCTGGACTTCGACGGAAAACTGATCTGGCATGTCAATCTTCAGGAGAGGTACGGTGAAGATACGCTTTGGTGGGACCTCGGAACATCCCCGATCCTGACGCAGGAACATGTCGTGATCGCCTGCATGCACAGCGGTCCATCTTATCTTGCTGCCTTCGATAAGCAGACCGGAAAGACGATCTGGAAGCAGGAAAGAAATATGGATGCACCGGAAGAAGCCAATCAGAGTTATTCGACACCTGTGGTGACCATGCATGAAGGTCAGGAGGTGATCGTGGTCTTGGGTGCCGATCACGTCACAGCTCACAGCGCCAAAACCGGAAAGCAACTCTGGTTGGTGGGTGGATTGAATCCGACGCAAAACGGATACTTCAGATCGATTTCATCTCCCGTCATCAGTGGCGATGTGGTCGTCGCACCGTATGCTCGCGGAAGCTCTTTGACCGCGGTGCGTTTGGGAGGTGAAGGCGATGTTCGAGGAAGTCATGTCCTTTGGGAGAGTGTGTCCATTTCGAGCGATGTGCCAACGCCAGCTGCGAAGGACGGGCGTGTTTACGTGCTCGCAGATAAGGGGCGGGTCGCCTGTCTGAACGCGGAGTCTGGTGATGTTGTGGCGGAATTGAAATTGGAGAAGCATCGGGATGCGTTCAGTGCTTCACCCATTATCGCGGGAAAACATCTATACTTGACCCGAGAGGATGGCAAAACCTTTGTGGTAGAAATCGGAGATGGGCTGAAGCTGGTCGCCGAAAATGAACTCGATTCGTTCACGGTAGCGTCACCGGCGTTTGTAGATGGGCAGATTCTTATTCGGACTTCGGAATACCTGTACTGCATTGGTGACTGAATCAAGCCTCTGGAGGGCAGCGGCTGATTGTTCGCAGTTTTCTCATCCGTCGCCCCAGCGATCTGGGCTCATGAGCGTTGCGTGACGCTCATGAGCTCTTTCATGCCTCATCCCGCAATCTCTGTTGAATTTCTGGCAGTGGGTATTCTAAGATCGGGAGATCCGCGTCGGCTTGCATTTCGATTTCACGAAGGCGTCTCCAACCTCGAGTGATCAACTTTTCCTGTTCGGCAACGAAGTCGGAGTCCATTCTTTCCTTGCAAAATTCCCCTTCAACCTGCGTTTGAGGAAACGCCGCGTCGACAATGAACTGGGCGAGTATGGGATTGCACTTAATGTGTCGCTCCTGGGTGGTGTGCAGTGTCTCTGGATCAATAAGGCCCACCACATAACGCAGATACAACTCGCTTTCGGTGATATGGTCGACATTTTCACCACACAGTTCGCAGAGGTAGCCTTCGTCGCATTTCGCCATAAGATCAAGTCTTTTTACTTTGGGTATTCAGTTCTTTCGGTATTCAACTGCCTTCTGCCGAATCCATGCAACGATGAAGGCCCTGATTTCAGCCCCAAGCGAAGAGGGCAGCGGCGAACATTGAGGGCCCGAATCTGCACCATGTTTTACAAGCCGAGGACGTCATACATCGAGTAGAGTCCCGGGGCTTTGCCCACGAGGAACTTTGCGGCCATCAGTGCGCCTTGAGCGTAACAGTCCCGGTTGCTTGCTGCGACCTTCAGTTCGATAGTTTCTCCGAGAAGGCCAAATACGATGGTGTGCTCACCCGGGTTGTCACCCACGCGAACCGCGTGATAACCCACTTCATCCTGCCCTTTCGCTCCGACAAGACCATGGCGGCCGTGACTTGCTTTTTCAAGCTTCATTTTATCTGCAATCAATTCCCCGAATTTCAATGCCGTGCCGCTGGGTGAGTCCTCTTTGTAGCGATGATGTCTTTCAATGATTTCGACATCAGCTCCAGTGGGATGGTTCTGTAATGCGCCAGCGCAAACCTCCGCAAGCTTCATGGTGAGGTTCACGGCCAAGCTCATGTTGGGTGCCCAACAGATGGGCTGAACTTCAGATGCTTTTCGCAACGCTTTCGCGGTGTCTTCCAAGAGGCCCGTCGTAGCCATGACGAGAGGGATCTGATGAGCAATCGCGTAGGTCACGGCTCGGTCTGCACCCTCAGGGTTCGAAAAATCGATAATGACATCCGTGTTCGAGGGAAACTCACAGGTCAGTGGAGTTTGAATCGAGTCCAGTCCAGCAAGTACGCCTGCGTCCTCTCCGAGGCGAGGGTGTTGGGAAGATTCAACGGCGCCGGCAATTTCGAATTCGTCATCTTGACTACCCAAAGCAAGCAAGCGATGGCCCATGCGACCACCAGCCCCATGAATGACCAATTGGATCTTATTTGACATTTGAGAGGTTCCCTCATGCCAACTTTGCAGTTGGGGTTGGATACGATGGGGGCGAAATTAAAGTCTAAAAACGGCATGAGTCGTTGCGTTCCACCAAAGCGAGATCAAACTTCGGCAAAACCGGCTCGTTGAGACTTAACTCAACAACCGTTTCGTACGCGATGGACCATTCAACGGCATGAGGCCAATTGATCTGACCGGGTGCGCCTTGGATCACCGACGATGCTCAGGTTGAAATCGTCCCTTTTTCAGCACCAAGACACAATGCCCCGTCGCACAAGATGCCCCATGTTCTCGGGTGTTAGTGGGCCGTTGAGGTCGGCCTAAGCGTAAAGCCGAATGGCCCGCATGATTTCGTCCAGATCATTTGAAACGGCAATGGCATGGTTGGCAAAAGATGCTCGTTTCACCCCTCGACTCCCGAGGACCTCGTTGAATTTTTTTTGATCGTCCGAGTGATAGGCAACTGTGGCGGTTGGGTCCTTGAGCAAGTGTCCGGTTAAAATGCAGACGACGCGATCACTGGGAGCAATCACTCCTTCCTCCCGAAGTAGTTTCGCGCCTGCGACACTTGCAGCACTTGCAGGCTCGCATCCGTAGCCTCCTGCCCCAACTTGCGCTTTCGCGTCCAGGATTTCCTGGTCACTTACTTGCCGAACGACCCCGTCGCAGAAGTCCAGGGCCCGAAGGCATTTTTTTAGATTGACGGGGCGATTGATTTCAATCGCGCTTGCAATGGTTTCTGCTTTTGCGTGCCGAGCATCAAGTTCGGAGTAATACGTTTGAACCAATGGCTGATTGCCTTGGCCGCCGTTCCACCTCAAGCCTTGATGATTGTAAAGTTCGTGGAGTGTATTCGCACCCTGAGCGTTGATCACGGCGAGGCGGGGGGGGCGTTCAATCAGTCCAAGTTGATGCAATTCGATGAAGGCTTTACCAAAGGCGCTACTGTTGCCGAGGTTGCCACCTGGAACCACAATCCAGTCCGGGATTTCCCAGCGTAGGGCTTCCAGCACCCGAAACATGACAGACTTCTGCCCTTCCAAACGGAAGGGATTGACGCTGTTCACGAGGTAGATGCCAAGTTCTCGGCAAACTTCCCGAACTCGTATCATGGCGTCATCAAAGTCGCCCGTGATTTGAACCGTCAGTGCACCATAGTCGAGGGCTTGGGAAAGTTTCCCATAAGCGATTTTTCCTGAACCGACGAAGATAATCGCCCGCATTTTTCGTGTCATGCACGAGTAGAGAGCAAGCGACGCGCTGGTGTTCCCCGTCGAAGCGCATGCCGCCTGGGTGGCGCCGGTTGCACGCGCGTGGGTAAACGCGGCGGTCATCCCGTTATCTTTGAAGGATCCTGACGGATTCATCCCTTCATATTGTAGGTACAGATTTTTCGAAGCGACCCCAACATAATTGGCGACTCGCTCCGCTCGTTGGAGCAACGTCTGGCCCTCACCAATCGTGACGATATCCTCGGGAGCGACAAATGGTAAGAGCTCGTGAAATCGCCAAACCCCACTAAAACGATGAGGCAAATAACGATCGGCCCAGTAACTTTCGAAATCGGAGAGTTGTTTTGGAACTTTGAGGCGGTCCCACTCGTAATCGATGTCAAGGAGATCGCCGCACGTCGGGCAACTCACCAATACGTTTTCTGGCGAAAAAGTTGCCCCGCATTCGGGTGAGATACAACGTTGAAAAGCGTTTGAATTAAGGGTCACGGCGAGTGAGAACTCTGTAGGTCAGGACTTAGGACGCGAAAAGTGGGCTTACGGTCGTGCCGCGGAGTTTAAGCGTTTCGCTGCATCTCCACAACAGAAGTTGGTGCAGTCCTGTCACTGCAAAGACGGTTGGAGTCGTTCCAAGTATGCGGATCGCGAGACGTCGACCATTTATAGTTTTGACTTCGTTCCTAAGTCTTTATTTGTTAATGGCTTAGATTTATTTCGGATCGGGAAAATGAGGCGGAGTAAATTGACATTTTCTGGGTGGGTTCCTAGAATGCGACGCCGACCGGATACCCTCCCTCCGCGGGGAATGGTTTGAAGGTTCATGATGAATCGGAACGGAGAATTGATATGAAGAAAGCCGAAATGAAGCCGTTCAAGGAACTTCTTCTTGATCTTCGGGCCCGGTTGCGGGGTGACGTTTCGAGCCTTGCGAATTCAGCATTGTCCCACGGCACAGATACGTCGGAAACTGGACGTGCGCCGGCCGATATTGCGGATCTTGGTAACAACATGCTGGAGGAAAACAACAGCCTCCTCTTAATGGATAACGAGGAGGAAGCGCTCCAGCAGGTGGAAGGCGCTCTTGAACGGATAGCGGATGGTACCTATGGTTCGTGCGTGGAATGTGGAAGTCGCATTCCCAAAATGCGATTGAAGGCGATTCCTTACACTCCCTACTGCGTGAAGTGTGCGAGCGAGCTTGAATCAAACCGCCGAACGTGAGTTAACTCGTCACGATTGGATATTGCGAGCCACTTTCTTCGGCTGCGTGACACTCATCGGTTGCGCAGCCGATTTAATTTCGAAGCAACTCGTCTTCCAGAAATTCTATGGCCTAGCTCTGACCTCAGATGAGGTACACCTTTGGATGGTTCCAAATCTCCTGGGTTTTCAAACGAGCACCAACCAAGGCGCTCTTTTCGGATTAGGCCAAGGTAACAGCCTCCTGTTTGCTGCCCTCTCGATCGGTGCGTTAATCGGTATTTCCGTCTGGCTATTTATCGCCAAAGCAGCCAGGGACTGGTGGATCACGATCACTCTTGGAGTCATCTGCGGAGGGATTCTAGGAAATTTGTATGATCGGCTGGGTTTATGGCATGGAAGTGATCCCGCGCCATTTGAGAAGAACGCCGTTCGCGACTGGATTCACTTCCGCATTGAAGGCCTACCCTTTTTCGATCCTTGGCCCAATTTTAACATCGCGGATAGCCTGCTCGTTGCTGGGGCCATTTCTCTTTTCATCCACATGCTATGGATCGCTCCTCGACAAGAGGCTGAGAAAGCGAAGTCGGATACAAAAGAAGCCGATTGAGCGTTTTGCCGCGACCATTCAAGACGATCGACATTCGGTTGATACGATCTTTCGACGTGTGGAGTTTATTCCATGTGCTGCTTCTGGAATAAGACGCTTTTAAAAGAATCGTCATGATCCTCAAGCGTTCCAGCGGCAAGAAGGCGGACTGAATCCGACCTGAAAAATGGAGTGTGCCAAGATGTCTCTCGGGTGAAGGACTCGTTGGCCTAAGAACCACTGCCGGGAAGAGGATCCCGCACAAAGGTACCCCGCTTAGAGCTGCTCCGTATTTCAGGCCTGACCCGGTTCACGGCTTCCTCTCGCGGGATCCACTTGCCGGCAGGAGCAATGAATCACACGAATCCCACTATAAACCCGATGTCGGAATCTTGAAAGGGCGGAGGTCGCAAACTCAGGTGCTCGGTTCGCAAACCACTCTCAGTTTGTCGGCGGCATCGAGCGATAGTACTGTTTGACCTTCTGACCAGGATACCTGCATGGTTCCAGCTGATGGTGACTTCTGGTCGATCTGTCCGGCAGAATCAATGCCGATACCATGGTTCGACAGGTACCGAAGGAATTCGGACGTCTGTTCCATGACTCGTACGATACGAAACGAGTGGCCAACATCTAGAGAGGTTAAGCTGACCGATTGGGCCGCAGCCACCGACCCATCGCTTTTCGGTATTGGATCTCCATGAGGATCCACGTCTGGAAAGTCGAGGTACTCCTCGATCTTGTCCACGAGCAGGTCGCTCACCGAGTGCTCCATGTTCTCTGCCTCTTCATGAACTTCGTCCCACGACAGTTCCAATGTGCGAACAAGGAAAAGCTCAATCAGGCGGTGACGACGAAGAACGCGCAAGGCAAGGATCATGCCAGCTTCGGTCAGTTGCGCACCTTCGTAGGGAATGTAGTCTGCCAGTCCAGCGTCCTGGAGCGTTTTGAGCATGCTGGTGACAGTACCTGGGGCGACATGCAGTCCTTCTGCTAAACGGCCTGTACTCGCTGATACGCCTTCGGTCTGCGTCAGCTTGTAGATTTCCTTAACGTAATTTTCGATCGTTAAACTTGCCATTCTTCAGATCGCTTTCCCGGAAGGAATTTCGAGCCCGTCACATTTTGTCCACCTGCCACCGGTTCTGCAATGTCTGACTGGGATTAAACCGTTTAAGGCAGCTGCGACCTGATACCGAGGCGAGGGGCTGCCCATCACTCTTTCGCTTTAACGCTTACGTTCAAATTCTCGGTTCTACTACTGGAGGTGGTGGACTTGATGTTGTAGGTTCCGATTCACATTCCGACATTATCAGAAGCGATTGAATACCATCATGAATATTCACGATTCGGCCATCCATTATCTCCAGAAGCATCTGTTGCCGTCCTTCAAAGCAATGAACGTGGATCTGCACCTGACAGGGTGCGGGCTCCGGATTCTCGATTTTGGAAGTCAGGCTCAGGGCGGGTTGCGCGCAGGTATCGCCCTTTCGAAACTCTGTATGGCAGGGTTGTCGGAGGTTTCGCTCACCGTGGGGGGGGTAACGGGACAAGTCGTTCAGGTGTCGACGGATCATCCCCTGGAAGCGTGCATCGCCAGTCAATATGCAGGTTGGCCCATCTCAATCAATGAATATTTTGCGATGGGCTCGGGGCCGTTTCGTGCGGCGAGAGGCAAGGAAAAGGTTCTTGAGGAACTGGAACTCGTTACGCCTGCTACCCGCACCGTTGGCGTTCTTGAGGTCAAGGATTTTCCCACGGAATACGTAGCGACTCGTATTGCAGAGGAGGCGGGTTTAGCACCTGAGGGCCTTTATCTAGCAACCGCTCGTACCTCAAGTATCGCAGGGTCAATGCAAGTTGTTGCAAGGTCGATCGAGACTTGCATGCATAAGATGCATGAACTTGGTTTCGACTTGCGCCAAGTTGTTTCTGGGTGCGGTTCGGCGCCCATGCCGCCGATTGCATCAAAAGACCTTCAGGCGATGGGTTGGACAAATGATGCCATTCTTTATGGCGGTCGCGTAACCCTGTGGTGCCGAGCTGAGGATGATGAACTCGCAGAATTGATCGCCCGCATTCCAAGCAATTCATCAGCAGATTATGGAAGACCGTTCATTGAAATTTTTGAGGATTACGAGCGGGACTTTTATAAGATCGACCCCTTGTTGTTCAGTCCCGCAGAAGTCACGGTCCATAACCTGAACTCAGGGCGTATTTTTCGGAGTGGCGAAGTTCGTGAAGATATCCTCAGGAGCTCATTTCAGTGGCCCTAAACTCAGTTCGTGTGGGTGTTTTGGGGAATCCAGATGGGTTCTACATTCAAGATTTGCAACGAGCGGCTCAGGGGATCTGTTCGTTAGTACCCCTCGCGTTCGAATCGCTGGGGGCAGGGCTCGAAGGTCGCCTCTGGCAAGGGTGGGATCTTGGCGAGTCAAACCTTCAATCTCTTGACGCGTTGATTGTGCGGACCATGCCATGGGGGTCTCTTGAGCAGATCATTTTTCGCATCGACTGGCTGCACGCCCTTGAGGCAACAGGTGTTCCAGTTGTCAATTCAGCGTCCAGCCTGGAGGTCGCCATCGACAAATTTCGAACGCTGAGTCTGTTGCAAAATGCTGGGCTCCCCATCCCCAGAACTGTCGCATGTCAAACGTTCGCGCAAGCCATGGATGTTTTTGAACAATGGGGTGAAGTGGCCGTCGTCAAGCCGATGTTTGGGGGGGAGGGGCGCGGTATCATGCGACTTGAAAATGTGGATCTCGCGGTGCGAGCTTTCAAGACATTAACGCAACTCCATTCCGTGATTTATCTGCAGGAATACATCACGCACCCGGGCTTTGATATTCGCGTCCTGGTCATGGGGGAAAAGACTTGGGCCATCCGAAGAACCCACCCTTCAGACTGGCGGACCAATCTGAGCCGAGGCGCGATTGCTGAGGCGATTCGACCCGATCCTGAGTGGCTGCGGTTGGCCACTCAGGCGGCCGAGGTTGTTGGAGCAACCGTGGCCGGAGTCGACCTGTTGCTCGATGACGCCAAACAGCCTTGGATCATTGAGGTTAATGCTGTGCCCGGGTGGAAAGGACTCGCCGAGACGCTCAAGGTCGACATTGCTCACGACCTTTTGCAGGAAGTCGTTGGGCGGTTACCGTCTGCATGAACGGGCGGTTACCGTCTGTATGAAAAGGTGCCGACCGGGTTGTCCTTCACCCCCTTTCGATTTCCTCACGGAGGGGGTATCAAGAAGTAATTGCTCCAAAGTCATTGCCAGAGAATTTTACGCTCAGCCCGATTCAATCTCATGTTCGGGCTCGTCCATTCGAA
Organism: Pirellulaceae bacterium; assembly: GCA_022448315.1. GTDB lineage: Bacteria > Planctomycetota > Planctomycetia > Pirellulales > Pirellulaceae. The sequence continues at coordinate 222,928 of JAKVCA010000016.1, forward strand.
AGTTTCCAATATGAATGAATCGAAGCCTCCCGCTGGTCGTCCGGGGCCCCATGCAAGTGTTGAAGCCTCCCTACGCCCTACGCAAGGTTGGCACTGCCTGCACATCTATTACACATTTGATCGAAGTGATCTCAGGCAGTTCAGTGAGCAAGATTTGTCTGCCGGGAAAATCGAGTTTTGTGAGGTGTTGAACCCCGAGGCGCCTGAGTCTCCTGAAAGACTTCAGGTGAGTATCGTCAGCGGGCATAAGGCGGATTTTGGGTTGATGGTCATGGATCCCGATCCTCTGAAAGTTGACGCCATTCACCAGAGGCTGATGGCGAGCCGTTTGGGGACCGCTATTCAAACGACCTACTCGTTTGTGTCCATCACCGAAATCTCGGAGTACGTTCCGACACTCGAGCAATATGGCGAAAAACTTGTCCGAGAAGGGGATGCCTTGGGTACTCCGGCGTATGATGCCAAACTGCGGGCGTATGAACAGCGGCTACCGATCATGAATCGTCAACGGCTAACGCCTGATTTTCCGGACTACCCCGCGACCTGTTTTTATCCCATGAATAAAAAACGTGAAGTCGTGGAGAATTGGTTTCTGTTGCCGTTTTCCAAGCGTAATTCCCTGATGGCGGAGCACGCCCGGAGCGGCATGAAATATATGGGGAAGGTGTCTCAGCTGATTACGGTTGGAGTGGGCCTTGAGGATTGGGAATGGGGCGTGACGCTTTGGGCAAAGAACCCCGAGTTTTTGACAGAAATCGTCTACGAAATGAGATTCGACGAGGCGAGCGCTCGCTATGCCGAATTTGGTCCGTTTTACACCAGTTACGTTTCGGACGCGGCCGGGGTCTTGGATCATTGTCAGATCTAGTTGAACGCGGGGCGTTCAGTTAGGCAAGGGAACGACGCCGCTCCAAGATGTGGGCGGCTGAGTCTTTGCCGCGGGCCGCCGTTTGACCCTAGGGTCTCACTTCCGCTGACTGGCTCGTCCCGGAGTCGGTTGCCTAAACATTGCCGCTACACGGGTGACTCACTGGTGTCTGTGATTAGACAAGTGCAAGATGCTGTTCCCACCAGTTTACGTCGCCCGTCGGTGAGTTCGCACTCGAGAAATCCCACCCGCATGCCCCGACGAATCAATTTGCCATGGGCGTAAAGCGTTGTTTCAACGACGGGGCGGATGAAGTTCATCTTCAGTTCCACCGTCGCAAATGTTTGTTTGGGTAACAGCGTTCGACTGAATGTCAGCCCCATCGCTGCATCCGCGAGCGTGCATGCAATTCCCCCGTGGACGGAGCCCATTGGGTTGTGGTGTCTCCGATCGACGGGCATCGTGACGGTTACCGTTTCGTCGTCGTTGACGTGAATGGAAAAGCCGAGGAGGTCGATGATGGGCGCGTGCAAGAATGACTCAAGATGAGAGTCGGTCTCTGTCAGGTTGTGTGGGGGCATAGGGTCATCCTTTCGGGGTCAAAGTTACTATTGAAATCTCAGGTTTCGCGACAAGTGGAATGTTGACGGAAAAGCTTTCAATCAGAGTATCGGAGCGCGACCGACAGCTATTGAGGATGAAAAGAAGCTGCGGATTTGACGATGAGCCATGAGTCTGGGGATCTCAGCGATCCTTTCAGCTAACGAAGAGAGCGGCATTTGACGTTTAGGAGAGGGCATGGGGAAAAGGGGCGAGTTGCCAGAAAACGCATTGAATCCGAATCCTCTTCCGATTTTCAAAGTGCTGCTTTTCCGTTGCGGAGCGTATTCGTCTGACGGTTTATGACCGTGCGACAACTCCCCTGAAAACCGGCATGTCACCCCCTTGTAAGGGTGGTTTGCTGGTTGTCATGATCGGGTCGGTCGGGTATCGTCAAGCGACTTGACAATCCTCCTCGGCATGTTCACTCGAGAGAATCCTGGACGTGTTTAAGTCGCCTGCTCTGGCCACGGATCTTTCGGTTCGAATTCGCTGAAACACCTCAACCGGCTTCCCAAAGTCCAAAACCACGCAACAGCAGTTGGCGATTGCGATTGGCACGCCAACACTCTGTTATCGTATCCACGTACGTCAACCGAATCAGAAAGTAGTAGCGACATGAGTACAACAGAGTTTCCCTCTGTCGATGTAGAACAGTTGAGCAAAGAGGCCCGCGACCAGCTTGATCAGCATGCCTACGAAGTAGTTCAATTCCACTTTCACGAGTCGACAGGTTGTCCGTTTTGGCTCGAGAAAAAGGCCGAGTTCAACTTCGACCCGTTGACGGAGGTCAAGGGCTACGATGACATCAAGAAGTTCCCCCTCTTCGAAGATGAATGGCTTCGTGGCGGGCCGGTTCGGCGGTGGGTTCCCAAAGCTTTGTCAGACAAGCCGGTTTATGTGTTCGAGACCGGTGGGACGACGGGCATTCCCAAGAGTCGAATCGTGGTTGAAGACCATTGGACCGACTACGAGTTGTTCAGCGACACGTTGCCCGACGAGTATTTTCCCAAAGGTGCCAACTGGTTGATGTTGGGACCTTCGGGACCGCGTCGTCTCCGTCTTGCTGTGGAGCACCTGTGCCAGCATCGAGGAGGGATCTGTTTTTGCATTGATCTTGATCCGCGGTGGGTCGTCAAGTTGATCAAAAAAGGTTGGATGGATCATCTGGAGGAATACAAAAAGCATTGCATTGACCAGGCGGTAACCGTGTTGACCGCCGGGCATGACATCAAGTGCATGTTTGCCACGCCCAAACTCCTTGATTCGCTTGCCTTGGGACTGGAAGAGCGAGGCACCAGCCTTCAAGAGGTCGGGATCACTGGAATTTTCTCCGGTGGCACCGAATTCACGCCGCAATGGACCCGATATTGTGTTGAGGAACTGCTGGGGGGCCCTGCAGAAGAAAGCGGAGTATACATGACTCCAACCTACGGCAATACGCTCATGGGTCTAGCCTGCAGCAAGCCGATCACGGCGGCCGATGGTTACAAGATCGCCTATTACGCGCCCCAGCCTCGAGCGGTTACCGAGGTGGTCAGCTTTGATGATCCTCATCAGGTGGTGGGGTACGGCGAAACCGGGCGAGTCAAGCTCACGACGCTCACCAAGGAATTTTTCGTGCCCGGCTTTTTGGAACGTGACGAAGGCGAGCGGGAGAAGCCTTTCGCCACATACCCTTGGGACGGTGTGAGCGGAGTTCGGCCCTATCATGAGTTCGCGACATCCACCACGGTTGGCGTTTATTAACGTTCTTACAGGTAAGCCCAGTCGGCTCGCCTTGTCCTAAAACTCCCCTGCTTTGGTTGGCAGGGGAAACAAGCCTCCGGTCAATCCGGATGAGGAGTCCAATGTCTGCTTTGAACCTCCCGGCGTTACGCTGGGGAAAACCATATGAGTCGCTTGAATTTCAAGAGATTTCTCACTTCATTACGGGCGAGCCTGTCGCCAAGATAAGTCAGATCAACGGAGGCATGATTCGCCGCGACATGCGACATGCGACCAAAGCTCGGAACATCCTTCGGGACATCCCCGTCGAAGATCTGATTGCCATGGTGAAAAAGGCCGGAGCTCTCTTCGAGACGGCTGAACTTCCACTGGGAGATGGTACACAGTCGGTCGACGATTTTGTCAGGCAACAGTCTGCGACGACTGGGCTGCCCGAAGTTCTCTGTCGCTCGAACATCACGAAGAACGCATTCGTCTTGAAGAACATCGAGCAGATTCTTGACGCCCTGACCCGCGGCCTTGACCTGAACATTTTGAGTCAGGGGTATGGCTTGGAGGATCGCGGGGTCATCGTCAGTTACCAGGCACAGGCAAACGCCCTGGGAGCTGTTTTGCCAAGTAACTCGCCGGGCGTGCATACCTTGTGGTTGCCCGTCATTCCTTTGCAGATCGGATTAGTGCTCAAGCCGGGCTCTCAAGAGCCTTGGACGGCTTATCGGGTCGCTTCGGCATTCGAGCAGGTCGGGATCCCCATGGAAGCGATCAGTATCTGTCCTGGCGGTCACGACGTCGGAGAGTCAATTCTTGCGGCATGCGAGAGGTCGATGATTTTTGGCAGTGCTCAAACGGTGGAAAAATATGCTGGCAATCCCGGTGTTCAAGTGCACGGTCCGGGATTCTCCAAGATTCTCTTGGGGGATGATGTGGTAGACGACTGGGAGAAATACCTCGACCTGATGGTGGAGAGCGTTTACAGCAATGGTGGGCGAAGTTGTATCAACTGCTCGAACATCTGGGCGCCTCGTCACACCAAGGAGATCGCTCAGGCCCTGGCTGAGAGACTCGGGCCGATCGAACCGAAGGCTCCGGAAGACCCCGAATCTGGCCTGGCGGCCTTCACGGCAGAGGGCGTCGGTAAAGCCGTGTGGGAGATGTTGCAACGTGATTTGGATGAAAGCGGGGTCACGGACATGACGGCCGAATACGGCTCTCGGTTGGTCGAGCACGAGACCTGCGCTTATCTTCGTCCGATGGTGGTCCATTGCGAATCGCCCGAATCGGCGATTGCAACCAAGGAATTCATGTTCCCGTTTGCCTCGGTCGTGGAATGTCCGCAGGACCAGATGTTGAGCAAGATCGGGCCAACGCTCGTGGGTACGGCGATCACAAAAGATTTGAACTGGATTCGTCAACTTTCTGACGCCACGCATATTGACCGTCTGAACGTGGGCGCGATTCCAACGAACCGGTTGAATTGGCTTCAGCCCCACGAAGGAAATCTGATTGATTTCCTGTTCCGGTCTCGGGCCTATCAAGTGCCGGAGGAAATGTTGGCAGCCGTCTAAATTTTGAGAAAGGCCGCAGGTGTTTCCACTCGCGGTCTTTTTTTGTGCGATCTCGGTGGTACGAAGAGATTGTTCGAAGCCCCGAGGCATGTCTCGGGTTTGTATTCAAATTCAGGCAATTCTTACCACTGGAACCGCCTCTGCTCCAGACTGGATTTTTACCATGGCACCGTCAATGGAGATGCGATCGTCTACCCAAATATTCAGCGGAAAGTTTGACTTTGACCTCGGCACAAAGGTCCTGTTCGGCGCAGGGCGAATCGACGAATTGGGGGATCTGGCAAAAAGGCATGGCTACCGCCGAGCTCTGATTACGAGTGATCCTGGGATCGTCAAAGCAGGACACGTTCAGCGGGGCGTGGACTCATTAAAGAAGGCAGGGCTGGAGTTTGCCCTGTTCGAGGAGGCACATGAGAATCCCACGACCGAAGATGTTGCCGCAGGCTTGGAGGTGGCCAAGGACTTCCAACCAGACCTCTTGATCGGCTTGGGCGGTGGCAGTTCGATGGACTGTGCCAAGGGGATCAATTTCTTGCTTACCAATGGGGGACAGGTGCAGGATTACTGGGGAGTCGGAAAGGCGGAGAAGCCGATGCTGCCTTTCATTGCAGTACCGACGACCGCGGGAACAGGGAGTGAGCTGCAAAGCTTTGCCCTTATTTCTGACGCCAAAACGCATGCGAAGATGGCCTGTGGTGACAAAAAAGCGGCCGCGTTCTGTGCAATTCTGGATCCCTCCTTGACGCTGACGCAACCTTCCTCGGTCACCGCTCTAACCGGAGTGGATGCCATTTCCCATGCTGTGGAGACGCTGGTGACGACGCGCCGAACCCCAGTTTCCATGATGTTCAGTCGGCAGTCTTTTCAGTGGCTCGCTCAATCATTCCATCGGGTGATTTCGGAGCCCGAAAATCTGGAAGCGCGAGGATGTGTGCAATTTGCGGCGAGCCTGGCCGGATTGGCGATCGAGAATTCGATGTTGGGAGCGGCTCACGCATTAGCGAACCCGTTGACGGCCAACTATGATGTTCCCCACGGACAGGCTGTCGGTGTCATGCTGCCCTACGTGGTCCGTTTCAATGCGCGGTCTGTTGGTGCGAGTTACTCCGAACTGGAGAACTTCTTTTCGCAAGACACTGGCGGTCCGCAGCCCGGTGACCAACTTTCAGCGTGGATCCAGCAGACTCTGCGGGAGGCAGGCTTGGTGACAAGGTTGCATGAACTTGGAATTCCTGCCGGACGTTTGCCACAGCTTGCCGTCGAGGCCAATCAACAATGGACCAAACGGTTTAATCCGGTCGAGGTGGGGGAATCCGAGCTCTTTTCCCTCTATCAAGAGGCATTCTGATAGGATGATCGTGGGTTGGGGCTGACGAGTAGTGACCTTATGAAAGCGTGGAGTGAGCTTGTGGCTAGTCATTCAGCATTTAAAGGGCGAGCTTTGACGATATTATTTTTCGTTGCTGGATCTTTATGGATTGGCATTGGGGCCTCGTCGGTAGTCGCTGAACAACCCGCGATCGCAGCAACTCGAACGAATGTGGATGATGAATCGCAGTTTGAGAAAAGTTCTTCAGCAGTCTGGAAGACGTTCCGAGGGACTTGGACTTCAACAGGAGCGACACAGGCAAGCCTTCCCGAAAAACTTGAATTGCTCTGGACATTCAAGGTTGAGAAAGGCGCTTTTGAGGCCTCTGCAGCGATTGAAAGAGATCGGGTCTTTGTCGCAGACCTTGACGGCGAGGTGTTTGCTCTGGATCTAAAAACGGGCAAAAAGCTCTGGGAGTACGCGACCGAGAGCGGTTTCATTGCGTCCCCGACACTTTACGACAAAAAGGTGCTCATCGGTGATTATGACGGGCGATTTTATTGCCTCGATGCTGACACGGGAAAGGCCTTGTGGGTTTTTGAAACCAACCTGGAGATCGATGCAGCAGCGAGTGTTTATGAGGGGAAAATTCTGGTCGGTTCCCAGGACGCGACGCTTTACTGTCTCGATGCGGAAAGTGGGAAAGTGGTCTGGCAACATGAAATCGCTGACCAGATCCGCTGCACTCCTACCATCGCCGATCACCGAGTGTTTGTGGCAGGATGTGACGGTTACCTGCATATCATTGATCTTCGATCGGGAGAAGAAACGGGCAAAGTCGAAATCGGTGGGCCTACCGGGGTGACGCCTGCCGTTGCCGGAACGGACCTGTTTTTGGGGACGGAAGATGGACGGTTTTTGTCCATTGATTTGAAGACCGCGAAGGCGAACTGGGTTTATGAACAACCGCGGGCGATGGGGATTCGAAGTTGTCCGGCTCTCTTCGGCAATTCGGTGATTTTTGGGACTCGCGGAAAACAGGTCATCTCCTTGAAGCGAGATGATGGTTCTGAACAATGGACTTTTACTGCAAAGCGGTATGTCGATTCATCTCCGATCGTGGTCGGCAAAAGAGTTTTCGTGGGGAGCACCGACGGTCGACTTTACGGTCTTAATGCAGAGACAGGCGACAAAGAGTGGGAATTCGAGGCAGGTGTCGAAATCAATTCGTCACCCGCGGTTGTGGATGGCTATCTGGTGATCGCCGATGCCCGCGGGACTGTCTATTGTTTCGGGAAGAAATGATATCCAACCTCGAACGACTTGCCCCGATTTTCGTTTACGTTCCGAGAACATCAGGTAAATCATGACGACTGAATCGTCCAAGACCGAAGTTGGCAGTTACTTCATTTCGAATTATCCTCCCTATTCCCAATGGAAAAAGGACGCGTTGGATGAACTGCGTTCGGCGATGAAACAGTCCCCCGCGGATGTTCCTCTTGGACTCTATCTGCACATTCCGTTCTGTCGGAAACGGTGCAAATTCTGCTATTTCAAAGTTTTTACGGATAACCGTGCGAGCGATATCGAAACCTACGTTTCCGCGTTGTCCAAAGAGATTGAGTTGGTCAGTCAATTGTCTGTGATGGGCGAGCGACCATTTCGCTTTGTGTACTTTGGAGGAGGTACCCCCTCTTACCTAAGCGTTCGTCAGTTGGAATCGCTTGTCGGGCGTCTTCGTCAGAGCATCGACTGGAATCTGGCGGAAGAGGTGACCTTTGAATGCGAGCCGGGAACGCTGAAGGAGTCCAAAGTTCGTGCTCTAAAAGATCTGGGTGTGACTCGCTTGAGTCTGGGGGTAGAGAATTTCAGTGACGAAGTCTTGAAGGAGAACGGACGGGCCCATCTGACGGCTGAGATTGATCAGGCTTGGACGTGGATTCAAGACGCGGATTTCCACAATGTGAACATTGATTTGATCGCGGGGATGGTCGGTGAAACACGCGAAAACTGGGAGTACAATATTCGCCGTGCGATTGAGCTTTCCCCGGATAGCGTCACGATTTATCAACTTGAATTGCCTTACAACACGGTCTATTCGAAGGATATTCTCGGGAATCAGGTGGAGATTCCAGTGGCTGATTGGCCGACAAAACGAGACTGGGTGAGTTATGCTTTTGACGAGTTTTTGAAAGCCGGCTACCACGTCAACAGCGCTTACACGGTTGTCAAAGACCCTGAGAAGGTCAATTTCAGCTATCGAGACAACCTGTGGCATGGTTCAGACCTTTTGGCGACCGGGATCGCCAGCTTTGGTCACGTTTCAGGCGTGCACTATCAGAACAAACCGGAGTGGGATGACTATGTGGGGGATCTGCTTGAGAGGAACGAGTTGCCTTTGGGACGCGCTTTCGAACCGACGAGCTATCAGCTTTTGATTCGAGAAATGATCTTGCAGTTGAAGAAAGGGCGAATCAGCGCCAACTATTTTCAAGAGAAGTTTGACGTGGACATCCTGCAGGAATGGTCCGAGGTATGGGGGCAGTACTCCGACGACGGATTTGTGGAGATTGATGGGCGTGAAATCCGCTTGACACGCGGAGGCCTGTTGCGAGCGGACGGTCTTTTGCCCGCTTTCTTCGAATCTCATCACCAAGGGGTGAGGTACACATGACCGAGTTGCTCACGTTCATGATGGGAGAGTATGCCGCCGAAATTCCGGTTGATCGGTACTACGCCAAAAACCACATGTGGGCGCAGAGCAGCGAAGCGGGCTTCAGATTTGGATTCGGAGCTTACGCGGTTCGCCTGCTGCAGGACGTCTACTTTTTGGACTGGTCACTTGACGCACCCACCGTGCTTAAGCAGGGGCAAATGATGGGTTCGATCGAAAGCAAAAAGGCCGAAAGTGATCTGTTTGCGCCTATGGCCGGCAGACTCACACAGTTCAATGAGCGTCTGATGGAAGACCCCTCGGGCATCAATGTGGACAAGTACGGTGCGGGGTGGCTATTCGAAATCGAGAATGAGACAATTTCGGATGCTCCAATGGCGGGCTTGCTCGATCCACAACAATATCTCGAGCACCTGGGGGACGTCTGGGAAGTTACCCAGCGAACAATCAAAGGGCAGGTTAACGGGTAATTTCATGGGAAAACGTATCGCAGTGGTGATCTCGCAGGGCCAAAGTCAAAACCCTAAAAAGAGACAGCTAGAAGAAGATCTCGTTACAAAATTGATGTTCGAAGCGGGCCTCGACGTCACGGTCATTCCGCATCTTTACGATTTGAAGCCCGATGGCACGGGGATCTTGGCGCTTCGAGGGATCAAAGGAGATTTCGTGATTTGCTCGTGGCTGTACGACAGGGCCGCACGGTGGATTCTCGATCGCGCTGGGGTCGAAGGTCACGAAGGTACTTCGTTACTTGAATCCAGTGCGGATGAGGACGAAGAGTTTGAAGAGGAGTTGGGTGAGGACGACAAGGATCGTGTCATTGAATCGAGAGATCTACCCGCGCGTAAGATCTATTGTCTTGATTTGCGAAGTCACGATTCCGTGCGGCCCTACGTTGATGAGATTCAAAGAATTGCAAAAGAAGCTACCGTCAGCACGGTCGATCTGATGGGTTGGATTCAGGGCAGTCCGACGGAAAATCAACTACAGCAGTACTTGAACGAACCTGCCACGGAAAGCGGGGTTCAAACGGAACAGGCCCAAACCCCTGGATCTCCTGATCAAAATGAATCTCAAGTCGTCCGCGTTGAGGAGCAGTCAGGGCGAAGATGGTACCCGGTGATTGATTACAGTCGGTGCACCAACTGCATGGAGTGCATCGATTTCTGTCTGTTCGGTGTTTACGGCGTGGATAAGGTCGACACCATTCTCGTCGAGCAGCCCGACAATTGTCGAAAGGGCTGTCCCGCTTGTAGTCGAGTTTGCCCTGAAAACGCGATCATCTTCCCGCAACACAAGACCCCCGCGATTGCCGGAGCAGCGGATCTGGCTGCGAGCCTCAAAATCGATCTGTCAAAACTTTTTGGCGCGCCAGAGGAGGGCAAATCGGCCGTTGATATGGCCGTTTTGGAAAGAGACGAGCAACTTCAGCTGGCCGGTCGCGATGTGGTGGGAGATAGCGTCGGTTTGGCGAAGAACGCCGAAGGAGACGCTGCCCAACCGAAAGACAAGCTCGACAACCTCCTGGATGAGCTTGACTCTTTCGACCTGTGAGAAACGAATTGCGTTCGAGAGCAGCGAAAGCCGCAAGTTCATTTACGCGGGTGGTTGAATCTCGTACGTTGTGGTGGTCGGTTTAGATGACGTCTCCACGGCGTGCTCTCGGGGATCTTCCCACGCTTCCGGTTCAAAATTCGCCTTGTAGACCCCATATTCATGGAAGGCGACCTTCTTCGCGAGGCGATAAGCCCAACTCCTCTCGGGAATGGGCTGCACCTCAGGCATGTATTGGGAGGGGTGTCGCTGCGCCGCCGCCAGTTCTTCGCCTGCCGTCTTCCGCGCTGTGGAATCGTGGGCTTGATGCCGAGAAACGAGACCCTCAATCAGGTCCGGCCTCTCAAGAGCGATGCATCCCCGAGTGCTGCTCGCTGCTGTTTTGCGGAAGTCCTTCAGAAACTCGGACTCGTTAAAGACTTCGCTCAATGGGCGTGGATCGTGGATGGATTCTTTTGAGAATTGAACAATCGGGCAGGGCTCGATGTCGCCCCACGGATTGATGTGATGTGTGAAGCCTGTTGCCGCGGGGCATAACGCCTGCCCGTTTGCGTCATAGTAGGCATCAATGATGATGATCGGCTTTTTGACACGCATATCCACCACGAACTGGCGGGCCTCCCGCTGTTGCTCCCGCGATAGAGCAAGATCTGGATTGGGGTCCGGTCCTACAGGCCGGTAAATATGGAACCAAGTGTACATCACTCCCATTTTGATCAGTCGATCGACCCAAGATTCTTGCAGCAGGTCTTTGTAGTTCGACTGGCAAAGACTGGTGCAGACGCCGGTGAGAACTTTCTGATCGAGGCAATTTTGAAGTCCCTGCATGGTCTGATTCAAAACACCAGACCGTCCACGGCGCTCATCACTAATGCTGTCGGTACCTTCGACACTGATCAGAGGGGTGACGTTACCGCACCGACGAAGTCTTGCCGCGACTTCGGGGGTGATGAAATGACCGTTCGTAAAAACTTGGAAGTAGGCGTCAGGGTGTGCCTCGAGGATTTCGAAGATCTGTTTGTGCATGAAAGGTTCACCGCCGAGCAGCCCGAAGAACGAGTTGCCCATCCGCTTGGCCTCGTTAATCATTCGGTGAAGAGGTTCCACCTCAATTTTTTCCTGCTTGTGTCCGACGTCGACCCAGCAACCCTGACAACGTAGATTGCAACTGTTAATGATGCTGATGTAGAGGTACGGTGGGAAGAATTCGCCACGTTTCAGCCTTGCTTTATGCTTCTGAACGGATCGCCAGCCTCGAAAACCCATGTTCCAGGCCAGTTTCCAGACGAGCCGTTTGTCGGTTTCGAGCAGCATACGTTTTGCGAGCCGCATATACATAGAAATAGCCTTGTCAGGGTGAGTGCAGGGGCATCTCGGTCAGCGTGGTGGTTCAGCGAGCCGGCTTCAGTTTAACTATTGGCCGACGATTTGTGTCTTAAACCGCAGAAACCGCAGTCTTTTTTGGGGATTCACCAAGGCATGACATGCCTGCCTTCCCGCAGTCGCCCGGGGGTTATCCTTCGCCTTCGGATCCGTCGAGCGAGATTCCGCTGATTCCGCTCCAGCCTCTCACGAGTATACCCGAAACCAATTCGAGGATGGTAGAATGCCCCCATCGTGCGACTGCCGTCAACCGAATATTTGGCTGCGATTCCTGTGTGCCGCAATTCTCCTTGCCCGAAGGAATCTGAATCGCGAAACAAACACGCTTAAACCGAGTCAATCGACCATCCAGGTCTTTACGAGTCTTCGCGGTGGTCGAGCATTTGGTGGGGCTCGATCGTTGATGCCCGTTGGTGGTGTCGCGTCCGGATGAAGCGAATTTTACATTCAAGGAGCGAGAGGAGAGAGTTTTCGTGACCATGGATCTGTGTGAGGGTGAGCCATCGAGCAAGGGGGAGCCAATCTCAGTCCACGAGGCGTGGCATCTTGTGGCCCGTCAATTGCTGAATGAAAGGAACCCCTCGGGACACTGGATCGGCGAATTGAGTACCTCCGCGTTGTCCACGGCCACTGCGATCAGTGCCATTTGCAGTTATCGCAACCAGTGCGAAGGAAAACCGTCAGGCGAATCCTTCGAATGGATGGAATCCGTCGTGGAGCAGGGCGTTCAATGGCTGGCCGATCAGCAAAATGAAGATGGGGGTTGGGGTGATACTGATCTGAGTTATTCCAACATCTCGACCACGATGTTGGTTCTGGCCTCTTGGCGGCTCTCCAACACTTTGGATCGCTGGCCTAACGCGGTCGAACGCGCACGTGGTTACATTGACAATCAGGGGGGCGTTGAAGGCCTCCGCCGGCGATATGGTGAGGACAAAACCTTTGCTGTGCCGATCCTTGCCAATGCTGCGATCGCCGGTGAAGTGGATTGGAAAACCGTTCCTGTTTTGCCATTTGAGGCGGCCTGCGTGCCGCAGAGTTGGTATCGATTCATGCAAATGCCGGTCGTGAGTTACGCCATTCCGGCACTTGTGGCCATTGGCCAAGCCAAGTACCGCAACGACCCACCTCGAAACCCACTTTCCAATTTGATTCGAAAACTTTCTGTCTCAAGAACTCTCCGCGTGTTGCAAAGAATGCAGCCCTCCAGCGGTGGGTTTCTCGAAGCCATCCCGCTAACCAGTTTCGTGGTGATGGGGCTGTCCTGCAGTGGCCACGCCGACCATCCAGTCGTGGAGAATGGTTTGAGATTCATACGCGACTCCGTTCGATCCGAAGGGAGTTGGCCGATTGATACCAACTTGGCAACGTGGAATACGAGCCTTTCGATTTCGGCACTCAGTCAGACGTTGGCTCCGGACCACACTTCCACAAGCAAGACGCGAGGTGCCCATGATCGAAGGGAGCTCCTGAACGAGATGTATCAGCCGGAATTACTCGATTGGCTTCTTGGATGTCAAAATCTCGATCGTCATCCATTCACTGGAGCAAAGCCCGGAGGATGGGGGTGGTCAGATCTCAGTGGAGCAGTTCCCGATGCAGATGACACGCCAGGGGCGCTTCTTGCCCTCCGGTACTGGGCGGATTATGCGAACCCAGACGGGGCTACTTTGGAGCGAATCCGAAAAGCGGTTCGGGCCGGGGGGAATTGGCTACTTTCGTTGCAAAATCGTGACGGCGGTTGGCCGACGTTCTGTCGCGGGTGGGGCAAACTGCCGTTTGATCGAAGCGGAAGTGACCTGACTGCCCATGCCATGCGAGCCCTGAATGCTTGGAAAGCCGAATTTTCGGAGTCGGTGATTGAGGCCGCATTTCGAAGAGGTTGGCGATATTTGGAGCGGCAGCAACGTCCTGACGGAAGTTGGTTGCCCCTGTGGTTCGGGAATCAGGACCTTGGGGATGAAGAAAATCCCCTTTACGGGACCGTTAAAGTGTTGCTGGCTTTCCGGGATTTTAGTTTAGAGGAGTCTGCTCCTGCACAACGCGGTCGAGCATGGTTGACCAAGCAACAACATGCTGATGGAAGCTGGGGCGGAGGTCGCTCCATTACCGAGAGATCGCCAGATTTGGTGGGGTCAATCGAAGAAACTGCTTTAGCACTGGAAATTTTGGCTGACGGAGAGGACAATAGCGGCGGTAAGTCATTAAACGATATGGGCTTACGTTGGCTTTGTGATCGCGTTCAGGAAAAGCGGTACACTCAACCCAGCCCGATCGGTTTCTACTTTGCTAAGCTTTGGTATCATGAAAGACTGTACCCGCAGATTTTTACCGCAGCAGCCTTATCGAGAGCATGCCGCGTACAAGACGATCGATTGAGGGAAGGCACAAAACCCGCGCATCGTGCCGAACCACATAATGGTCGAGAAAATCGTTTTTCAAAATGATCAGTGAAAACAGTTCCACATCGGCACCGACGCGACGAAAGACTCGTCGTCGTAAGACGGCCCACTTAAAATTGGTGCCCGAATCTCGCGAGCTACGTGAGAGACTACGTGCTCGATGTGAAGAAGTTGCGGCAACTTTGGACAAGTCGCGACCTGTTGGCAAGGATGAGATGGAGGCGATCTCGCGGCAAATTCTGGCTGAAGCTGAGCTGGGCGAAGGCTATGTCGGATGGATCATGGTGACGCTTTCTTCGGCATTTTGGCGTGACCAGATTTCTTCGATTCCACCCTCTCGACGCCTGTTTCTTCTCCCGCACTGCCTTAAACATGCCGAAGGTTGCCCGGCTGATTACGACGAATACGGATTGGACTGCAAAACCTGCGGGGCATGCAGCATCGCCGATTTCCGAGGTATGGCGGAAGACATGGGCTACAAAGTCCTCGTTGCCGAAGGCTCGCCGATTGTTCTCAAAATCATCGTTAGCGGTTACGTGGACGCCATTGTTGGTGTGGCCTGCCTCAACGTTCTAGAGAAAGCGATCGACAAGATTCTCTTGGCGGGCATTCCCTGCATGGCCGTGCCTTTACTCTCGAGCGATTGCCGAAACACGAGCGTGGATGAGGACTGGGTCCTCGACATGATCAAGGTCCCGTACAGCGAACAGAAACCCGAGACTCGCAGCTACCTCCATTTGATGAGGGCAGCAGCCAAGCTGTTTGAAGAAGATCAACTTGAAGTGATCTCACCAAAGCTCCGTGGCGGCCAGCGGATCAGTGAGTTGAACGGCCACGGTCTGTCAGGATTGGATCCCATTGCCGCCACCGAGGCGATTGCTTACGACTTTCTTACGAAGGGGGGAAAGTATTCCCGGCCTTTTATCACGATGGCCGTTTATGATGCCATGACTGGCGGGGATGCAACGTTGCCCCAAGGTGAGAAGGTCATCGAGCAGTGGCCGATTGGCGTCAAGCGAACCGCGATGTCCATTGAAACCTTTCACAAAGCCTCACTTGTCCATGACGACATCGAAGACGACGATCAATTTCGCTATGGCGAGGAGACCATGCATTCTCGCTATGGTATCCCAACTGCGATCAACGTCGGTGATTACCTGGTCGGGATGGGCTATCGTCTTGTTAGTCGCGAAAGCAAGGATCTTGGTGCGGAGAAAGTGGTCGACATCCTGGATCTTTTGGCCGATGCCCACCAACGGCTTGCGGAGGGGCAGGGGGCCGAACTTCTCTGGCGGGATTCACTGAGCAAAAGGCTTCGGCCGATTGACGCTTTGAAAATTTACGCACTCAAAACGTCTCCTGCATTCGAAGCCGCATTTTTCTGCGGTCTGCGGCTCGCAGGTGAGATCGACACTTACGTCGATGCGATCAAATCGTTTGCTCGAAATCTGGGAGTGGCGTTCCAGATCCTGAACGATTTGAAAGATTGGGAAGGGGACTCCAACAATAAACTCGATGCCGGCGGAGATATCATCGGAGGGCGCCCAACCGTCCTTTGGGCATTGGCTCTTGAGGGGCTCGCCGAAGAAGAACAGGCCGAACTGGAACGAATGGTTGAGGATCAGGATCGCTCGACAGGCGAGAAAATCCATCGGGTCAAGCATTTGTATGAGAAGGCCAACGTTTTTGAGCAGGCGAATCAACTGGTGGATAAGCATCAGGAGCGAGCGGAGGCAATCGCGAACGATATTCAACCCGAGGAACTCCGCCAACTGCTTCATTATTTGATTGATAGCGTGCTCGAAAGGCATTCGGAGCACCAACCGACGATTCAGATCCCCGAACCGTCTTTTTCGTCACCTCTTAGCATTTTGGCGCAACCTTAAGACATTCAGGCTATCTCCAGTTACAATCTTTGAGGTCCGTCCGTCGGTTTTTACGCCATCTTGAGTTGCGTGGAATGGAACGGCGGGCAATCAGTCGTACCGGGTACTCTGTCGTACCGGGGACAGTATGGCGGAGACTTCACGATCGTTGATCTCGCCGGGATATTGTCGATGAGAGGCCAAAGGTGGATGCATCGCAGTGGGCGACTCCTGACTTACAGGAACTCGTCGATCTATTCTACGATTCGCCAGAAGAGTTGGGCGAATTCGAAGAGGTGGAAGCGGACCAGCTACCCCCCAATTATCGACAATTGCTTGCTCATCACTCACACATGACAGTGACGTTGGAGGAGTTTCATCGCTCGATGGTGGATGTCAGGGTGCTTGATTCCATCACATCCAATTCGCATTACAGCCGAACGATCGTCCTGCATCGAAAATCAGATTCCAGAGCGGTACAGTACGGCATCGTTCGTCTTCATCGTTCATTCCTGGAGGATGAAGTTTTTGAGGAAATTGTTGAACAGCGTGAACCATTGGGTCGAATTCTGATTCGCCACAATGTTCTCAGGCAGGTCAAGCTTCTCTCCCTTTGGAATGTTGAACTGGGCCCCGCGTTGAAGTCCGCACTGGATCGTTCCGAACTGGAGATCTGTTATGGGCGGACGGCACTGATTTATTGCAACGGCTTACCGGCGGTGGAGTTGTTGGAGATTGTCGTTGCTGACGACGATGAAGCGTAGAAATTAACAGGCGGTTGAAAACGCCGAGTGATCTATCTTGGGTCTTGGGATGCCCTGGTCTTGGTGTTTGAAACTCGAACTCAGAGACGCATATGGTCGGACTGCAGGCGACGATGTCCTTGACGGCCTGATCTTTCGCCCATAGACCTTGCCTTGCCGTGGATTTGCTAAACTGGCAGGCGTTCATGCTGACAGTGAGAGTCTGCTCTGGATCAGAGCAAGGATCATCCGGAGAGGGAGAAATGTGTCAATGTCAAAGTACTGGGTTTGGGGATTGATACTTGGATTGGTGTTGCTGCATCAGGACGTCTGGTTCTGGACGGATGATCGATTGGTCTTGGGCTTTCTGCCCGTGGGGCTTTTTTATCACATCTGTCTTTCGATCGGTGCCGTTGTTTGTTGGTTTCTTGCAGTCAAATACGCCTGGCCACAGGATTTGGTGGAACAGACGGTAGACGAATCCAATGTGGAATAGACCGCGAGGGACTCTCCATCCTATGTATGAAAATACGCCAGAGGCTTGAAAAAAGGCGAGATGATGATTCCTGAGCACCTGATCCCACTGACCATTATTCTGTGTTACCTCGCATTGCTTTTGATGGTGGGGACGCTTGCCAATCGTCTATTTACGGGCGGAAAAACGGACTACCTGCTCGCCAGCCATTCAATTGGGCCGTTTCTGTTGCTCATGTCGCTCTTCGGCACCACGATGACCGCGTTTGCTTTGGTCGGATCCAGTGGGGAGTCGTTCAAGGAGGGCATCGGTGTTTATGGCATGCTGGCGTCGTCGAGCGGTATCTTGCACTCGCTATGCTTCTTTTTGATCGGTGTGAAAATCTGGCGGTTCGGGAATCGTTATGGGTATACGACCCAAATTGAGTTTTTTCGGGACCGTCTTGAAAGCAGACGGTTTGGAGTTCTTCTGTTTCCCATCCTCGTGGGGTTGGTGATCCCCTATTTGCTGATAGGAGTGATTGGCGGGGGCGTGGTCATGCAGAGTATGACCGCGGGATCTTTTCCCGACCTGTTTCCGACGTCCTCACCCGCAACCAGCGGCGGACTACCGAAGTGGCTGGGGAGTGGGCTTATCTGTGGGGTGGTTCTGATTTACGTCTTTTTTGGCGGGATGCGAGGTACCGCCTGGGCGAACGCCTTTCAAACAACCATATTTATGGTGCTTGGATTGGTCGCTTTCTTGGTGATCGCCAGCAAACTTGGGGGCAAGGCTTCACTCTATGAGAACTTGATTGTTTGCAGTGAGGCGCTGGACTTCGATAAAGCGACTCGTGAAGGGATGTCGAAGACCAAGTTTTTGACTTACATGTTGATTCCCTTGTCGGTGGGGATGTTTCCACACATCTTCCAGCACTGGCTTACAGCGAAGAGCGCGAATTCCTTCAAGTTACCGGTAGTCGTCCATCCCCTGTTCATCATGATCGTCTGGTTGCCCTGTGTTTTGATTGGAGCCTGGGCAAGTAGTGCTCTTTTGGTGGATCCAGCGTCTCTTCCGAAAATTCCGGGAACCGAGATTCCGAATGCGAATGCCATTCTGCCCTTTCTGGTAAGTACTCAGGCCGGACCTGTTTTGGGCGGATGTCTTACCGCTGGGATTTTGGCGGCGATCATGTCGAGCCTGGACAGCCAGTTTTTGTGTCTTGGGACAATGTTCACCGAAGACGTGCTACTTCCGATGGGCGGAAAAGGGCGGTTTTCCGACAAGCAACAGGTTTGGGCTGCCCGGGGTTTTATCATCGGAATCGTGTTGGTTACCTACCTCATCGCTCAATTGAATCCCACAAGTGTATTTGCGTTGGGCGTATGGTGCTTCAGCGGGTTCACGGGTTTGATTCCCCTTGTGCTTGCGGCTTTATACTGGCGACGCTTAACCAAATGGGGCG
This sequence comes from Pirellulaceae bacterium, assembly GCA_022448315.1. Classification (GTDB taxonomy): domain Bacteria; phylum Planctomycetota; class Planctomycetia; order Pirellulales; family Pirellulaceae. Next base: position 241,538 of record JAKVCA010000016.1, read on the forward strand.
GTTACGCCAGTGTTTTAGCGACCATCCTCAGTTGGGCTTATCTCTTTTACCAATCGGGTTTCGGGAAGGATCGGGGGTTCACCGTCAACATCCCGGTGGGGGGAGAGACGTATGAAACCATGGCCGTCCTGTGGGTCACGCTCGCTTCAAGTCTTGCTTTGGTTGGAATTTCGCTGGTGACGCGGCCGCCGTCAGAGACCACGATTCGCCGTTTTTTTGGTGCCAGAAAAGCCGAATCTCCCTCGATCGTCGGGTGAATTGGTCTTATGTTCGAGTTAGATTTGGGGTTGAGTATTCATCCTCAAGGTGCCATAATTTTCGGTTTGCCTCACGCCTCTGGGGTAAGCCGGGAAGTTGTGCTGCGATGTTGGCGGTCACAGAACACTTCTTCAAGACATCAATTATTCATGCCCGTTCCCCCTTTTTGGAACCTTAGAGCAGTCAGCAATGGTGAAACCTCGATCGCGTAAGCGGAAAAATACCAAACAAAGAACAAAAAAGCAGGATCCACTCTTCGTCGATGGCGTCCGTCCACGTCCGATGTACGTGGACTACAAGGACATCGATTTGCTTAAGAAACTGATCAACCGACACGGTCGAATTGTGGGCCGCAGGAAGACCGGTTGTTCAGCGGTGAGCCAACACGCCGTGACCAAAGCCATCAAGCGAGCACGATTCATGGCTCTGCTGCCTTACGTGGGCGAATAAACGGCACGTAAGAATGTTAAACGCCAAAGCCTGAGTTCTCCTGGACTCAGGCTTTTTTTGCGGCCGCAGCGAAATGACGCAGTTTTGTGATTGTTTGGGTTTACGGCACTGGGTTTACGGCACTGGGTTTACGGTACTGGGTTTACGGTACTGGGTTTACGGTACTGGGTTTACGGTACTGAATTCCGGAGATACTGCGTTTCTGAAATCTGGAAACCGCGTTTTATTTGTGCTGAGTTGCTAGGTTGGGTGAGGGAGAAGGGCATGGCTAAGGTACATCGGACCCGCTATCGAGTTCAGTTTCGCGATACCGATGCCGCAGGGATCATGCACTTCTCTGCCTTCTTCACCTACATGGAAGAAACTGAACATGACTTTTTAAGGGAACAGGGCCTCAGCGTTGTACTTGAACATGAAGGGGCAACATTGAGCTGGCCCAGAGTCTCTGCGAATTGTGATTTTTCAGGGGCTCTTCATTTTGAGGACGTCTTCGATGTCGTGTTGAAGGTAACGCGTTTGGGGACGAAGAGCGTGACGTATGAGTTCTCATTTGAACACGACGCCGTGGTGATTGGGCAAGGCCAGATCGTGGCCGTCTGCTGCCGAATTGCCAGCGGTCAGAAGCCCGAGTCGGTCCCCATTCCGGATCGGATTCGCCAGGCATTTTCGCCTTTTCTGGATCAGGCAAGCCCATGAATCGATACTTGCAAGATCTGACGGTTCGCTTGGCGATCGGTGCTGCGGAGTTACCTGCCGAGGTTCGTCAGCGGCATCGAGACTATTTCTGTGGCAAGCAGGAGAGTTGCGGTGGATTTGCGGGCCGAGAGGGGCCGAGTGATGCCTATTACACGAGTTTTGGCTTGCGGGCCTTGGCGATTCTGGGAGAACTGCACGGAGAGCGGGCCGAGCGAGCCGCCGAGTTTTTGAAAATGAAGCTTCAGGGGCAGGAATCCTGGGTCGATTTTTTTTCTTTGATCTACGGTTCGAGCCTGCTCAAAGTTTCGGCAGGAATCGACATCTTCGAAGGTCAGGGAGGTTGGGAAACTCGGATTGCGGAATTCTTGGAGACACTGCGAAGGGATGACGGGGGATATGCAAAATCGGCTGAAGGCGCGGCCAGCAGTACTTATCAGTCATTTTTAGTCTGCATCGCATTGAACCTTCTGGAAAAAGAGATTCCGCAACCCGCAAACCTTCAGCGATTCGTTCTGGGCCAACAGGGAGAAGATGGTGGGTTTCGCGAGATTCGGGCCGCGAAACGTTCGGGAACAAATCCGACGGCAGCCGCGCTCGGTACCCTTCAAATCCTTGGTTATCGCGATGCAGACGTCCATGACGGCGTGATCGATTTTTTGCTTGAACGACAGGATAGTGAGGGCGGTCTGACCGCGAATTCTCGTATCCCCATCTGTGACGTGCTGAGTACGTTTACGGGGATGGTTACTCTCCTTGACCTAAAAGCTCTGTTTGAGCTGGATCTGGAGGCTGTGCATCGATTCATTCGAAGTCTCCAGCAGCCCGAAGGCGGTTTTCTCGCGGCGACCTGGGATGAAAAGGTCGACGTTGAGTATTCGTTTTATGGGCTGGGTTGTCTGTCGTTGCTGGAATACCACAAAATACACGGTGACGCCGGAGAGCAGGAACTCGGCTCCACCGATCAGGGTTGAATTTTGAGTCGATTAGGGTGCGGGAGCGCGCAAGCTCACGTGAGGCCGGTATTTGAAATCTCTAGGGAGCAATCGGAGGGGATGATGTATTTAGACCTCTCTCATGTTCATTGATTTGGGCGATGCCATGGCGAATCTTGAAGTGAACTCTGTAAGCCGTTCTTACGAAACGCGAAGCGAACCACTTTGCATTCTGAAGGACTGTTCCTTGAATCTGTCACTGGGCGAAAACGTTGCGATCGTGGGGCCGAGTGGTTCTGGAAAGAGCACTTTTTTGCAGATCATCGGCACACTCGATGCGCCTTCGTCGGGAACCGTGCTTTTGGATGGTGTTGCTCCATTCGAATTGAAGGAAAAAGAATTGGCGTTGTTCAGGAATGAGCACATCGGTTTCGTGTTTCAGGACCACCATCTTCTGCCTCAATTGTCAGTGCTCGAAAATGTTTTGCTTCCGGTAGTTGCGCATGGAAAGGCGACAGACGAGTGGGTTGAGCGAGGCAATGAATTGATCGAGCGTGTGGGGCTTGGAAATCGTACCCATCATCGCCCCGGTGAGTTGTCGGGCGGAGAACGGCAACGTGCGGCGGTCGCTCGTGCGTTGATGCGAAAGCCCAAACTGATCCTTGCTGACGAGCCCACCGGCAGTTTGGATCAAGCCAACGCTCGGCATGTCGGTGAGTTGCTCGTGGGGCTACCCGTTGACCAGCCGACCATGTTGATCACGGTTACCCATAGTCGTGAGCTGGCTGGAAAGTTTCAGAGGCAACTTCAAATCGAAGAGGGCGTCTTGGTCTCATCCGTGCCGACGGAGCATTGAGACCACGGAATCATGTCTTCGCGTTAATTGGAGATGGGACTGCGATATGTCGTTCTGGCGAATGGTCTGGCAAAGTCTGCTCTACCACCGAAGGATCAATTTCTCGGTGGCCTTGGGGGTCGCTGCTGCGAGTGCCGTACTGACCGGCGCACTGCTTGTGGGTGCGAGTATGCGTGGGAGTCTCAAGGCCCTGACACTCGATCGCCTTAATCGGGTGGATGAGTTTCTGGTGACCCAGCAGTTTTTTCAAAGTGAACTGGTTACTCAACTTCAGGAGACTGAATTTTTCGAGAAGAATTACGCTCATGCGGCGGGAGCGATTTTCTTTCCGAGTGCAAGTCTGGAGCTGAATCCTGGGAACAATCAGGACGGTGACGAGGTAAGTCGGCGAGCCAGTGAAGTTCAGATTCTTGCCGCCGACGATTCAATCTGGTGGTTTGGTGGTGAGCAATACCAGCCCAAACGCCTTCCTGCGGAGGGGGAGGTGATTTTGAACGCGACGCTGGCAGACGCGTTGGGCCTCTCCTCGGTTGACCCGGGGACGCAAGAGGTTCTCGTGACCTTGAGGCTCCCGAAACCAAACGCGGTCCCCTCCGATAGTCCTTTGGGTGAGAAGGAAGATTTGATTTTGAATCTTCCCAGACTTCGAGTTATCGAAATTCTGCCCGATCAAGGACTTGGTCGATTTGGACTTCACCCGACTCAACTGACTCCGAAGAACGCCTTTGTGTCGGTAAATCAGGTGCAGAAAGCTCTGGACAAAGAGGGCAAGTTGAACTGTCTCTTTGCGGGGACCTCAGATCGTAATAACTGTCCGCCCCAGGTGGTTACCGCTCAGTTGCAGAACGCTTTAAGTCCATCGTTCCAGGACTACGGTCTTTTGATCAAGGCGGTGCAGCAGGATCAACCCAACGGTCAGGCCGTATTTGATTATTTCTCCATTTCTTCCACAGAAATGTTGATGCAGGATCGGTTATCAACCGCCATTTTGGAATCGCTTCAATCGTGGGAGCCAGAGCCTGTACTGACTTATTTGGCGAACGATGTTGCCGTGATTCAACCGGGGATTGATCCCGATGGCGAAAGTGGCATTCCCTACTCCATGATTGCGGCGATCGATTTTTCAGAGGCGTTCGATCCGGTTTCTGCGATCAGTGGGGAGCCCATTCGCGATTTGGAAGATGGCGAAATTGTTCTCAATGAATGGGCGGCCAAAGATGAGAATGCCAAACCTGGGGATCGGATTCGCTTAACCTACTTCGAGCCGGAAACGACGCACGGACAGGCGGAAGAGTCTTATGTGGATCTGACCCTGAAGGATATCGCAAAACTTACCCCTCCAAGTCGACCCTTTACGCGGCGTAGAGCGGCGGTATTCGATCAGCCACCTACTTTGGCCAATGACCCGGATCTCACTCCTGAGGTACCAGGGGTGACTGACCAGGAATCGATTGAAAACTGGGACCTGCCGTTCTCGACGGCCGACAGGATACAGAGTGAAGACGATCAATATTGGCGCAACTATCGAACGACGCCCAAGGGGTTCGTCAGCTTAGCGCAAGGTCAGTCGATCTGGGCAAGTCGCTTTGGAAAGATCACATCGATTCGTGTTCCCTCGCAAGAGGGCCTCACGGCAGAGAAAATCCAACAGGAAGTCGTTGCAACATTGCACTCCAGTGACGAGGGGTTTGGCTTTCATTTTTCGTCGCTTAAGAGAGACGGCTTGAAAAGCGCCAGCGGCACCACGCCGTTCGATGGATTGTTTATCGGCTTAAGTCTTTTCATTATCGTCTCTGCACTGATGTTGGTTGTCTTGCTGTTCAAGTTGGGGCTTGAGCAGCGAGCGAGCGAAGCGGGACTTCTTTTGGCCACCGGTTTTTTGAAACGAAAGGTTGCCTGGTTTTTTGGGTTGGAGAACATCTTGGTCGCGGCCTTGGGAAGCCTGCTAGGGGTCGGTGTCGGAGTGGTGTATGCAGCAGTGATGGTGTATGGACTAAAGACTTGGTGGGTCGGGGCTATTCGAACGCCGTTCATCGACCTGTATGTTGATCCGATCACGCTCACGGTAGGGTACTTCGTGAGTCTTTTCGTTTGTGGATTGACGATTGTTGGGATCATCTATCGATTTCAGCCTGCAGCAGTCAAAACACTCCTGTCCGGGAAGATCGATTCGCAGGTGCGGTGGGTTCGCCGGACTCGGGGTCGACGAGCGATCATTGGAGGATTCTTGGTCATCATTGCAATCCTCGGCTCCGCGCTGACGACCATGGCTCCTTTAAGTGGTGAGGAACAGGCGGGCGCTTTTATGGGGTCGGGGGTTCTGCTGCTCACCGGCCTTTTGATGTTGGTCAGCGACGCGTTCAGTCGTATGGGATTGTCGGGCGGTCAAAAGTTGACGTTGGGTCGGTTGTGTCTTCGAAATGCATCTCGCAACAGCACCCGCAGTACATTGACGATTGGTTTGGTGGCAACGGCCAGTTTTCTGGTCGGGGCAATCAGTGCATTTCGTATGCAACCGACCCAAGAGGGGACGGCGGGCTACGATCTTCTGCTCACCACGAGCAGGCCAATTTTCTTAGATTTCTCTGACCCCAGTCAGGTTGAGGAGCGGTTCGGCAAAAGCGCGGAGGAACTGTCTTCGTTAAAGACTCTGGCCTTCCGACTCAAACGCGGTGACGACGCAAGTTGCAACAACCCTTATCAGGTTGGTCAACCACGCGTACTCGGGGTGGATGAACGTCTCATCAAATGGTTTGATGATCCTGAGCACCCTGCCTTTAAATTTTCAGGTGTCCTCTCGGAGGGTGAGGGAGTGACCGAGAACCCTTGGCAAGTACTCAAAGATTCAACACCTGTCGGTGAGCCCATCCCCGTTATCCTTGATAAGAACACCGCCATGTGGAGCCTCAAAGTCTATTCGCTTGGACAGGAATTCGTCATTGATTATGACGATGTGGGGCCGGTCCGATTTAAAGCTGCCGGTTTCCTTGCCAACACCGTGCTGCAGGGCAGCTTATTTGTCGGGGACAAGGACTTCCGCCGACTTTTTCCAAAGGTAAGTGGATACCAGTATTTTTTGGCTCAAAGTGGCGGGCAACCTAGTTCTGATCAACAGCAACGTGTTCGAGCAATCCTCGAGAGTAACCTTGGTGACGAGGGAATGACCACTCAGAGAAGCGATGTGGTTTTGGAAGGCCTGATGGCCGTGCAGAATACGTATTTGTCGACCTTCCAGAGCTTGGGAGCTCTGGGGCTTCTCTTGGGAACATTCGGTTTGGCGACCGTTCAACTTAGAAACATCCTCGAACGCAAGGGTGAACTAGGCTTGATGAGGGCGTTGGGCTTTGCTCCACATCGACTCGCGAGCATGGTTCTATTCGAAAACGGCTTGCTTCTATTTGGTGGTTTAGGGATTGGGGGAATGGCTGCCGTTTTTGTGGTCCTTCCGCATGCCTGGGTCGGAGCGGCCAGCGTACCTTGGACCACATTGAGCTGGATGTTTGTCGCGATTCTGACCGTCGGTCTGCTGACCGGATTGATTGCGGTTCGGGCAACGCTACAGATATCGCTGCAACAGGCACTTCGCGAGGAATGATGCGGTGTCATCACCATTGTTTGCCCGAGGGGTCCCTGCGGCGGTAGTCGGTGAACGCAGTGAACTGCAGAGAGCAGTGGGTTTCGTTTATGCTCCCATACAGCAAATGTAATCGTTAAAAGCGTTACCGGGATGAAACCTGTCGTGGTCTCCTGATGTCCGATTTTTAACTGGGGAATTGACGAAGTGCAAAAGCGGATTTAAACTCCAACACTTGCCTCAGAGCTACCCTGAGGCGACGAAGTTTCATGGGCCAGAGTGGCGGAATTGGCAGACGCGCTGGATTCAAAATCCAGTTCCCGCAAGGGAGTGGGGGTTCGATTCCCCCCTCTGGTACTCAATAAAAATAAGGGTCAGCGGCGTCTTGGATTGAGCCCTTATTTCTTAAATTGTGGTCGGAGTATTCATGGTTTCAAGCAGACGCTCTATGCCTCTCCTTCTTGCCGCCTCTCCGTCTCGCCTCTGTCTTTATTTCGGTCCCTGAAATGCGATTAGTCGATTGGCGCGGTCACTGAACTCTTGCGGGAGCAACCTTTAGCGGCAGGTGACCAGAGTGATTGAATCAAGCCCTCAAGATTACGTTGAGCCGAGTTTGATTTGTTCCTGGTGCGGACGAAATCGACTCAGGGTGGCTCGAACGGGATTTCAAATCTTCGATTCCTTCAAGGTTCCGAGTGACAGATGGGGCTCCAGCGTCAACAGATGCCAGTCATCCGTGCAGTGTGTGAAACCGACTGATCCTAGAGTGTGTGGCTTCCTGTGTTGATTGTCCAAGGCGATGACTGCGACTTGGTCTCGCGTATTTTTCTGAACCGCCACGCTTGAAAAGATGCAGAGAGTGTAGGACATCGCGTCGAAGCCTTGTTTGCTCAGGGCAAGCTTGGTGGCGTTGAAGAGGCCGATTGCCGGTAAGCTGACGGCAGTGAGGTTTACTTGCCGCGTTTCGCCGGCGAATGCAGGCGAAAAGACTCCGACCTGAGTAGACTAGGTGAACCTGTTGGGGAGGCAACCAGGATCGCGGAGGGAAGCGATTCCAGAACTTGGAGCACCGCGTCGATACCCGTCGAGTCCAGTTCAGCAAAGGGTTCATCCAGCAGGAGCAGGGAAGGGTTGATCACGATGGCTCGCGCGAGGGCCACTCTCCTGCGTTCCCCGGAAGATAATCTTGTTGCATCCGAAGAATGCAAGTGGCAGCATTTCAGACGCTCCAGCATTTCGAGCGATTGTTCTTTGCAGCATGACTTTGAAACACCGCGCGATTTCAGACCGAATTCCACATTCTGTTGGACAGAACCATGAAACATGACAGGATCCTGATGGACATAAACGCGTTGGTTCAAATCCAATTTCGTTTGCACCGTTCCGCTAAATGTTCGTTCTAAACCTGCGATGACCCTTAGAAGGGTTGATTTTCCGGCCCCGTTTTCACCTGTGATGGTGAGGCGATCTCCTGACTCCACCTTTAGTGTTTCAACATGACAGAGGAGGTGTCCCCGTTTTTCAACGTGAAGGCCTTGGATTCTTAGCAAGTCTCACCTCCTTTTTCCTTTGGTCCGAGTGCCGCAATCGTAAGTGTCACCAAAAGGGCAATGGCCAAGATAATCAAGCTCATCGCGATCCCTCGCTCAAACTCGCCTTTGGTCGTTTCAAGTGCTGTTGCCGTCGTCAGTGTTCGTGTTCGAAACTTGATGTTTCCTCCTACCATCATCGCGATGCCCAATTCAGTGAAGCACCGTGAGAAGGCCGTAAGCAGTGCAAGCATGATCCCTACACGCGCCTCCCTGAGTTCAAGGATCGCTCGGCGAAAGACGCCTGCTCCGAGCGTCAAGGCGGTCTCACGGATCCGAGGATCTTGGGATGCAAGTGTGCGGTAGACCCAGGAGACAATAATCGGCAATGCCAGGCAAAATTCCCCGAGAACAATGGCCCCGGGTGTATAAAGCAGGTCCAGTGAGCCCAGAGGCCCTTTGCGAGAGAACATCGCGAAGCAGACCAATCCAATGAGGACGGTCGGTATGCTCATGCCCGTCTGAAAAACCATCACGAAGATTCTGCGAAACGGCAGTTTTTTTCTCGCAAGTTGCCAACCGAAGGGAATCCCAACACAGGCGGCCAGACAGACTGCAACAATGGAGATCCAGACACTTCTGAACGCCGCATCGAAAACCAGCTTGTCCTGCTGGATCAATAAGTTCCAGGCGCCAATCAAGCCATCTTGGATAAGTTGCATGGGCAATACGCTTAGGGGGTTTCCGCCAATCGCGTCGGTGTAAAAAGAGAAAAACCGTGCAGCTGGTAACGACCAATTTTCTGCTGGACAGAACGTGAAATCAAATAATCGGCGAAAGAGTTTGCGAGGTTTGGCGTCAGGTGAGAATGACGATCTGGATTGACGACGATGCAGGAGTAGTGGTTGTCAAGACCTGCTGAGGGGCTGTTCAACGGAGCGAGCTCGATTCTGTCTCTGAAGTTCAGGTAAGTACCCATGTCACACAAGACGTAAGCCCGCATTTCATCTGCCATGGTTAAAGTTGCTCCCATCCCCTGACCACTTTCCATAAAATTTTCCCACGCTGGTTCGATATTGAGTCCCACCCATAGCTCTCGTTCTTTCTGATGCGTGCCGCTCTCGTCCCCCCGTGACAAAAACCGTTGATTCTTCGACGACAAGATCGACAGAATTTGTCTGGCACTCCTGCCTTTGACGTTGGCAGGATCATCTGCGGGGCCGAGGATGACGAACTCATTTTTCATGAACTCTTCTCGACGGCTTCCATAACCCGCCGACATGAAACGCTGTTCAGCATGCCGAGCATGGACGAGGACCGCATCGGCATCACCTGAACTTCCGAGCTGAAGCGCGGCTCCAGTCCCCACAGCAATCACGTCGATACGGCAGTCGTTTTCACGTTCAAACTCAGGCAGCAAAACGTCCAGCAGGCCAGAATCCCTCGCACTTGTCGTTGTTGCGAGGCGGAGGACTTGTTTTTTTTTGACGAAATCCGAGGGTGCTGGCGTGCAGCCCGGGCTGGTCAAAACTAGTGTTAGGACCAGCAAGCACAACCATAGAATGTTGAAGGCGGTCCGATGTTGGTTGGGGTGAATCATGGATTCAACGCGTTGATAAACGGAGAATGTTTTCGGCAATCGCAGCGTCATCCAATCGCGTCGACCAGTTGGCTGTTCAATGCAGCCAGTCGTTTGTAACGATCGTACACGGTTCGATAAATTCCAGAGCGATGTTCATCGGCTTCGAATTTCTGATTTTTTTCTCCATCCAACTGATCGATAAAATGAGACCAAGTTTGGTTTTCTCCCGTGAGTCGCAGGTGACGATACTTTGCGAGCAGTGCGGCTCCCCAAGCAGTTCCCTCTTCGGCGCTTTCTAACAGTGTGACGGGCGTTTCGAAAACGTCCGCAAGAATCTGTGACAACTCAGGCGTCTTGGTGAGTCCACCGGATAGGACCAATTCCGTTCGTGGGTAGCCTTGACGATCCAAAACCTCCGAGCCCAATTTCAGATTGAACATGGTGCTCAAAAGAGCTGCCTTAACGACGTTGCCCGGGGTTGAGTTTTCGGAAGTCAGGCCTGCCAGCATGGCTGTCCCACCCCGGCTCACTTCTAGTCCGGGCTCATCATCCATGAAGGGTAACGCGACCACGCCATCGCAATCCGGACTGGCGTCCAAGACCCTTGGGATGACGGCCGCGAAACCCGCACTGCGATCGCTACCCAGCACATGGCCGAACATTTCGACGACGCTGTTCATGTAGGTGGTGCCGTTTCGTAGCCAGACCATATTGATCGGTTTCCCATCCACTGCACAAAAGTGATCAACGGCTTGACTCACTCCGTTGAAGGGACGATCGCCGACACTGTTGGCACATACTGACGTTCCAAAACTGACGGAGACCATTCCGGCATTGGCAATAAGAGAGCCTGCCAACGCAGCCGGTTGATCACCTTCAGCAGGACTTACCGGCGTCCCTTCCGGAAGACCGAGCAGGGTGGAACCTTGCTGAGAAAGATTGCCCGCGTCTTCACCTGCTTTGACGACTTCTGGGAGAATTTCTGCGAGCGGTGCGACCGAATCGTCGTTGAGATGTTGAGTAAACTTCTCAAGCAAGTCCCCGTGGTAGTTGAGCGTTTCCGAATCCATGGGAAACATCCCTGAAGCGTCACCGATGCCGAGTTTCCATTTTCCGGTGAGCTGATAGCTGATCCAGCCCGCCGGTGTGGTCATATGCCGCACACGTACTGCTTTATCTTTCTGGTTTCGGACTGTCCAAAGCCAACGAGATGCTGTCGCTCGCTTCGGCATCTTCACCCCGAAAGCCTCTGTAAGCTCATGTCCCTCCTGCTCATTCCGCGCGTCGCACCACAGCCGCGCTGGAGACAGGCAACGGCCATCTTCATCGGCAAGGACTTCGCCGTGCATTTGCCCGGAGATGCCAATGGCGAGAACTTCCATGTCGCCCTCAAATTTTTTCCGGAGCTCTTGCATGGCATCCTTCAATGCTTGGATCCAATCCATGGGGTCTTGTTCGTAACATTCCGCTGCCAGTCCGGGCAGCATTTCGTAAGAGCCCTCACCGACCTCCAGGACATTAAGTTTTTCATCGGTGAAAATTACCGAAAGACCCTGTGTGCCAGCGTCGATGCCCAAATATCCGCGAGTCGTCATGTGCGAAGTACCATTATTTGCAGAGACAAATTTTTATTTGATTGACCGGTCAAGTTATTGCTTTGGGAGGAAATGTGCAAGTTGGAAGCGAGTCCGATGCCAACCGAGAATTCCCTGACTACGAACTCTTGGCAAGGTGGGGCCGAGAGAGGTGACGAAGACCATGAAACGTCATTCGAAGTCCGGCTGAGGATTTTCCTCCCGGAGCTGAAGGCCGGTGGGGCGAGATGGTGCCGTCAATTCCATTTGCTGACCGTCTCGATTCAACTGGATTTTGACAGTCTTTCGCCCATTGGCACTTGAGTCTTGAAGCACACTCCTGAAATCGAGCCACGAAGCTACCTTCACCTCGTTTACCTGTTCAATGACATCGTCCTGCTGAAGACCCGCTGCCGTCCACTGGGAGTTCGGTTGGATTGAGGAGACCACAAGTCTCCGACCCTCCAGATTTTTCAGGACACGTTGAATATCCAGTTCATCCCCCTCAGGTTGACTCGTGTAGGGCGTTGGGTCTTGGCCCTCTCGGATGGCTTTTCGTCGGAGGACCTCCTTGACGGCTCGATAGGCGTTGATCAGGCCATGTCCGGTTTGGGGATCATCGCCTTCGGGGCCAACATCCAATGCGGTGTCGGTCACAATCTGTTTTAGATCCCAAGGCAGGAGTTCCGGATCAGCGCTCAACATCAGAGCGATCGTTCCGCAAAACATGGGACCGGCAAAGGAATTGCCGTTGACGGTAAAAGGAGCGACTTCGCCATTCGAAAGTAAAGTCGGGATTGCTGCGTTGAACGCGCAGACCTCAGGTTTGGTCACTGCCCCATCACGGTAGTGCTCTGTCTCCCAATGAACGGGCCCCTGACTGCTGAAAGGGGTGCGCGAAAGATCTCGCTGGATTCCAGCGGCCGCAAAGACGACTTCGGGGATGTCTTCCGGAGTCCTCATCTGGACTGGGGGTGCCACGTACTGAGGTGACCCTTCCTGCGCAAAATTGCCTGCCCCCGAGACGAAGAAAACCCCACACAGAGACCCGTGTTCCATAACTTTTCGATAGTGAGAACGCAGTTCACCAAGATTGGGAATTGAAAAGCTCATGCTGTAGGTGTCAGCCTGTTGTTCAATGGCCCACTCAATCGCCTGTTCAAAGTCGGCTCCTGCCATTACGCCAGCCCATTTTGATTCCGGAGCGACGCCGAGTTCAAAGGGACTATCCGGGGTCCCACGACCACACACGATCAATGCGCACGCGTGACCATGCATCAGTTGGGGTGAAAATTTCGAGACTGGGACCGTTTGCCGCGTCAGGTTTCCCCGTCGTAGGTCAAAGTCGAAACCGTGGACGTCGTCTATCCGACCGTTTTCATCGTCATCGATTTTGTTGCCCGGAATTTCGGCAACATTGCAGTACAAATTGGCGGCCGCGTTCGGCGAAATAACAAAATTCTGGTCCTGGATCACGTTGAGCGTTCCTTGCCCGGTCACTCCGAGTTCTCGCCAGACTCGATCGACCATGAGGTGGCGAATGTACCAAGGATGTTGGTACCGATCTGGAGAAAAAGGATGCCGATCTTCCGAATTGCGGGTTGAACGGGTGTCGGGGGACGGCCGTTTTTTCTCACGACGAATTGCGTTTCGACGTTTTGCAAAGACTCGACTCACGCCAGGAATTGCTTTCAGTCTTTCAGCAGAATTCGGTGCAAGAGTGAATGAGATTCCATTGACGATCCAGTGTCTTTGGATATTTTCGATGACGCCATCCGCGACCAGCTGGTTCAAGTGGTCTCGAGCCCGTGAATAGGAGTCATCGCTGGTCTCTTTAAGTTTTTGAATGGCCTCTTGACGCAGTTTGGTCCGTTGCGCTTTCGCCAGTTGGCGGGTTCGCCGAAGGTACGCTTCGCCATCTCCCAGTAGTTGTTTGTTGAACCAGACTACCACTCGCTGCGATGCGTTCGAACGATCTCTGACCCGAGGGTCCATCCAAAAAATGGGGCCCTCGATTGATTCAGCTTCCAAAGTTTTGACACTTTGAAGGTTGGGAGTCGTTTGATCGAAAGATGCGGCAATGCCCGCTGGAATGGTGAGAGCCATGGTTTGGGCCAGAGCAACGCTGCAGGTGATCAGCTTGGGGATGCACATGAGCAAGACCTGTCCGTTTCGAAAGATCGAATCCTGTGGAAAGTTGCCTAAAGTCGAACACCTGTCAGGCGTGCCGATTTCATTAGGTGTCCAAGAATACCAGTTGGTGAGAGGCAATGTCCATTCCGCTAGGTCCATTGCGCTAGGT
>JAKVCA010000017.1 GCA_022448315.1 Pirellulaceae bacterium
TTTCAAGGCGTTGCTGACACCATGGAACGGGTGCATGAGTGGGAAGCGGGTACGATGCTCGGCTCGGCGTGGGGCGAACTGCCGGAGTCGGCTCGACAAATCTGGCTGTACGGTGCCGGGAAAACCCACATCACCTACACCTGGCGCGGAGGTCAGTCGCCCGTCAAGTATGGTGGTACTTTCATAGGGCTTATTCCTGAGCTTGAGGCAAAATACAAGGGTTCCAAGAGTCGAATCCATCGTCGTAAGCTCGAAAACTACATGGATACCATTCTCTGCCCTGACTGCAACGGCGAACGGCTCAACGCTCAAGCGCGTTCGATTCGAATTGCGTCAGAACATCCGACCTTCGCAGACGCTCCATCAAAGAATCTTCCCGAGGTGTGCGGGTTGTCTATTGGGCAAGCACGTGACTTTTTTAATTCCCTTCGATTGAATGAGATTCAACAGGCGATCGCGGGGGAGGCCGTGAAAGAGATTCGGGGTCGTCTTGGATTTCTTGTAGACGTTGGACTCGACTATCTGACCCTCGACCGAACAGCACCGACGCTTAGTGGTGGCGAAAGTCAACGTATTCGGCTCGCGTCCCAGGTAGGTTGCGGATTGGTCGGTGTCCTCTACATCCTCGATGAACCCTCGATTGGTCTTCACCCACGCGATAATGACCGCTTGATCGGAACACTGGCGCATTTGCGCGATCAGGGAAACACTGTGATTGTGGTCGAGCATGACGAGGACACCATGTGGGCGTCCGACCATGTGGTGGATTTCGGGCCCGGTCCTGGCGTTCGAGGTGGGAAGGTGGTTGCCGCAGGTTCGCCCGATCAAGTTGCGAAATCGCGTAAGAGTGTCACGGGCGCATTCCTGTCAGGAAGAGAGAAAATCGAAATTCCTCGCGAGAGGAGAAGTCCATCCGAGAAGCGACTTCGGATTGAGGGGGCCGAACACAATAATTTGAAAGGGATTGATGTCGAGATACCGTTGGGCGCTTTTGTCTGTGTGACAGGCGTATCAGGATCAGGCAAAAGTTCACTCGTCAACGACATCGTCGTCGAGGCTTTGCGCCGGGATCTTAATCGAGGTGAAGGCCATCCGGGGCGGCACAAGGAGATTCAGGGCCTGGAGGAACTCGATAAACTCATCGCCATCGATCAGTCACCCATTGGACGGACGCCCCGCTCGAATCCGGGGACCTACATCAAAGTGTTTGATGACATTCGGAAATTGTTCGCGAAGTTGCCGCTGGCGAAACAGCGGGGTTATACGGCGGGTCGATTCAGTTTCAATGTTGATGGCGGACGCTGCTCCGCGTGCGAGGGGAATGGTTCCACCAAACTGGAAATGGACTTTCTTGCCGACGTGTGGGTGACCTGTCCCATATGTGAAGGACACCGTTTCAATCGGGAAACGCTTCAGGTTCAATTCAAAGGTCATTCCATTGCTGATGTGCTCGAGATGGATGTGCAACAGGCCATGAAGTTATTCGAAAATATCCCTTCGATCCAACACAAGCTACAGACGCTGCATGATGTGGGCTTGGATTACATCAAAATTGGTCAACCCTCTCCGACACTTTCAGGAGGCGAAGCACAACGGATTAAATTGGCCAAGGAACTCGTGAAGAAAAGTACCGGGCAGACGCTGTACCTCCTGGATGAGCCAACCACGGGCCTGCATTTTGCTGACATACAATTGCTCCTGAAGGTGCTGCATGGTTTCGTTGAAGCGGGAAACACCGTCTTAGTGGTGGAGCACAATCTGGATGTCATCAAGACGGCCGATTGGATTATCGATCTCGGTCCGGAAGGAGGCGCGGGTGGTGGAGAACTCGTCGCGATTGGCACCCCCGAAGATGTGGCGCGAAATCGCCGAAGTCATACGGGAAAAGCATTGGCTAAAATCCTGAAAGAATCGTCGACTCAGCGATCTGACTCAAGTTCATACTCAAAGGCTCGCGGAGGCACCAAGAGTAAAGTCAACTCTCAGAAACTGAGGGTGCGGGGGGCGAAAGAGCATAACTTGAAAAACGTCGATGTGGATGTCAAACGAGATTCACTGACGGTGTTTTGCGGTCCAAGCGGATCTGGCAAAAGCTCTTTAGCGATGGATACGATCTACGCGGAAGGGCAAAGGCGATATGTCGAAAGTTTGAGTGCCTACGCGAGACAGTTCGTCAATCAAATGCAAAAACCTCGACTTGAGTCGATTGAGGGATTATCGCCCGCCATCGCGATCGAGCAGAAGAATCTGGGGAATACACCCAGGTCGACGGTTGGGACCGTGACTGAAGTTTATGACTATCTCAGGATTCTTATGGCTCGGCTTGGGACCCCTTTTTGTCCCACTTGTGATATCCCGATCGGCACGCAGACGGTCGATGAAATTGTGGACAAAATCTTGGCTCGACCTGAAGGCGAACGTTTCGTCCTGCTCGCGCCACTCGATACCGAAACGATTTCAGATGTTGGTCAGTTATGGGAGGAATTGCGGGGCCAGGGATTTCAACGTGTCCGGCTCGACGGTGAGACTTACTCCATCGATGAGGCGCCAAAATTTGATCGACGTCGTCGGCATCAATTGCAGTTGGTGATCGATCGGCTTCAGGTTCAGGCTTCTCAAAGATCTCGATTGTCTGAGAGTGTTGAGACGGCACTCAGTTTTGGGCGGGGGCTTCTGCAAGTCGCATTTCCTGACAAGGACGTGCCCGAGCCACGTTGGGAGGTCGTTCGGCACAGCCAGTTCCTTGCATGTGACGCGTGTGGTACGAGCTACGAGACGTTGGGACCGCAGAACTTTTCGTTTAACAGTCCTCTAGGTTGGTGTACCGATTGCGAGGGGTTGGGGACACATCTTGGGGCCAATCCAACGGCCCTGATTCGAGATGGAAAATTGTCTCTTCGAGAAGGAGCCGTCTTGCTGTGGCCCGACCTTAAACATCCCATTTCATCTCGGATGCTTGAGGCCCTAAGCGCTGAAACGGGCTTGCCCTTGGATGTTCCCTTTGACGACCTCGCGGTCCGTTGGAGGCGAATCGTCTTTCATGGAACCGGCGATCGTTGGATTGCAGTGACTCACGGAAAACAAGTTCTATTTGAGTTCCAATTCAAGGGAGTTTATCCCTCGCTCGATGAAGCGGCCAAGCTGTCCGTCTCTTTTAGAAATCGGTTGGAATCGTTTGTGGATGAGGTGGAATGCCCCTCTTGCAGTGGGTCGAGATTGCGTCCCGACGCGGCGGCTGTTCAACTGCAGGGAACCACTCTCGATAAGTTTTGCAGAATGCCACTGAGGGAATTGCTGGAGACCGTCAAGGCTTGGAAATTCAATCGGCGAGAGAAGAAAATTGCTGGTGAGGTAATCCGGGAGATCGAAAATCGGCTCAAGTTCCTCAATGACGTTGGACTGGATTATTTGTCACTTTCTCGGGGCGCAGCGACGCTATCCAACGGTGAGGCCCAACGGATTCGCCTGGCCAGTCAGCTTGGCAGCGGGCTCTGTGGGGTCCTTTACGTTCTCGATGAGCCCACGGTTGGTTTGCATCCCCGAGACAATCGTCGCCTGATTGGGGCGATGAAACGTTTGCGTGACCTTGGCAACACTCTCCTCGTCGTTGAGCACGAGCGTGATTTGCTGGAAGATGCCGATGAACTTGTTGATTTTGGCCCATTGGCGGGAAGGCTAGGTGGTTCGGTGGTCGCTCAAGCCGTGCCGGACAAGTTGGGACGCAAACGATCGTCCGTGACCGGCCCCTATCTGAGTGGCAAAAAAGCGATTTCCATCCCATCCAACCGTCGAGAAGTGCGGTGGGACGAAAACGACAGTGAATTGAGCAGCGACGATGAGGTTGATGTCGCGATTTCACGTGATGTGACTCCGACCAAATACATCGAGGTTGTTGGGGCGCGACACCACAACCTTCGAGAATTGAGTGTCAAATTTCCACTCTCAACATTGACCGCCGTGACGGGACCCAGTGGCTGCGGCAAAAGCACCTTGATCGAAGACGTTCTTTTCAAGTCCCTTGCGAAAACCCTACACCGAGCCTCGGCGATTCCCGGTGCCTATGATGAGATACGTGGAATCGAGCACATCAATAAAGTGATTCGTGTGGATCAGCAGCCGTTGGGAAATTCACCAACCTCGAATCCCGCGACTTATACCGGCGTCTTTGAGCTGATCCGAATGTTGTTTGCCCAGTTGCCTGATTCCAAGCTTCGTGGCTACACGGCAAGGAGATTCAGCTTCAATGTGCCTGGGGGCAGATGCGAAGCTTGCGAGGGACATGGGCACCGACGAATCGAAATGCATTTTCTTCCTGATGTGTGGGTGGAATGCGAGGCCTGTCGAGGAAAGCGGTATAACGCGGAGACGCTCTCGATTCAGTTTCACGGGCATAGCATCAGCGATGTGCTGGACTTGTCCTGTGGACAGGCGCTTAAGTTGTTTGAAAACATCCCGAAAGTCCGAAGGATATTGCAGACACTTTGCGATGTTGGTTTGGACTATGTGACGCTTGGGCAAGCGGCCCCTACCCTATCCGGAGGCGAAGCACAGCGAGTCAAACTTGCGGCGGAGTTGTCGCGGCCAGATACGGGTAGAACACTCTACCTGTTGGATGAACCAACCTCAGGCCTGCACTTTGAGGACTTGCAAAAACTGTTGGTGGTGTTGCATCGCTTGGTCGATCTGGGCAACACGGTTGTCTTGATCGAGCACAATCTCGACGTGATCAAGTCATGCGATTGGGTCATTGAACTGGGCCCTGAGGCGGGCGATGAGGGCGGGACGCTTGTCTGTGCAGGGACCCCCGAGGAGGTTGTGGCGTATGCGAAGAGAAATAAGGTTCAATCCAAGAAGCAAGCCAAGCAACCGCGATGTCATACCGGAGAAGCGTTGGCACCCGTGCTGAAGTTTGGACCGTACGAACCTCGGGTGGCATTCAATGCGGATGAGGCCATCGAAAAAGAGATCGGCATCGATATTACTGAACTCGGTAAAAACGTGAAGATGCCTTGGGAGGAAGATGGTCGGAAATGGCACACCCGTGACTGCCTTGATCGCAAGGGCGAACCGGTTCGTTGGGAAGGCAGAATTTTGGAAGAGGTGGTGGATCGGATTCAAGAATCCGGGGGATTTTCAGAAACCCATTGGAACTCTCGCAGCGTGGTGGAAATTGCGTCACAAAAATCGAGTGACGGTTGGTTCTTTCACGCGATTACTGCGGAGTCGCACCTGTTGAAAATGAAATTCCGCGTTCCCAGGGGCACGTTTAACCGCCAAAAACTCATGGAGCAAATTCCTTTGAAGACGGCGAATCAAAGGGAAGATTTGCCTGTTTACGGAAACGAGCCGAGAGTTAAGGTCAAGTTGGTGCGGGGGCCTTGGCAGGAAGTCGAAATTCGAGCGCATGACTGGGCCGAAATGGATCAGGAGGGCTTCTGGAAGTTTCTGAACGATGCCAAAAATGCGTTCCTGGAAGAACGGGTGTACAAACCGCTTAACATCGAAGATCAAATGCCATGGAAGAAAATGGGTCGCAAGTGGCATCTTTCGCGCAAGGGTTTCCCACCGGGTAAAAAGCCCAAGTGGGATCTTGAATTGCTGGATGAACTTCTCGATATGCTGATGGAAATTCAACCCGCGGGTCAGTTTCTTTGGAATCAACAGGTTTTGATCCATTTCATGATCCCGGGGATGAAGGAACCTTGGGCCACGATTACTACCAAGAAGACGGACCATGTTGGTTTAAGTTTGCGGAGTCCGACAGGTGCGGTTTCACTCGGTCGAATTGCTGAACTGGGAGCAGATCAGAAAATCGAACTGGATAAAGACGGCTGGGATATTTTGCGGATCGAACTGCGAACCGTTGAGGAAATTCATCTGCCAGATTTTCAAATATTTCTGACCGAACTCATGGAACTGATTCAGAGTCGGAACCCCACTTGATGGCGGGGTGGACCAAGCGGATCTCTGTTTTCACGTAGCTTGAGTTGGGCGGCAAGGGTATCATTGGAATATCGTATTGATCGTCGCAGGGCCTTGATAAACGCTTGCGACGTTGCCCCCCCCTCCCCCTTCGGCAGCCGACTTGAGATGCACCATCCTTCTTAGGTCTCCTGCCCTGACGACGTGGTCAGCCATGCTCTTTCGACGAGTCTACAGCCTGCCATTTTTGTTCCTTGCGATCTCGGCTTTCGGGGTGGGAAATGGTACAGAGGGATGGGGAACTGAACTCGTCAGCTTCGAATTGGATGTTCAGCCGATCTTGACGGCGCGAGGATGCAATCAAGGGGCGTGCCATGGCAAGCAACGAGGACAGAATGGTTTTCAGTTGTCGCTTCTGGGGTTTGACTCCGATTTCGATTTTCGAGCTCTGACCCGGCAATCGCGAGGGCGTCGAATCTCTCTGGCGACACCAATGAACAGTTTGCTCCTCAAAAAAGCGACGGGCGAAACGCCGCACGGCGGAGGAAAGATTCTGGACGCGTCGGGTCAAGATTACCAGACCCTGTTGACTTGGATTGACCAGGGAGTCCCAAGGAATCGTCCTGACGAACCGAAGATCGTCGGCGTCCACGTCGTCCCTGATGATTTGGTGCTGCAGGTTGGAGAATCGACCCAACTCGATGTTCGTGTGAACTATTCGGATGGTACATCTCGACAGGTGACGCCGACGGCAGCGTATCAGTCGAATGACCAACCGATCGCCAAGGTGAGCGAACAGGGGTTGGTCACCGCCGGTTCTCTCCCTGGAGAAACGGCGATCATGGTGAGGTACCTGCAGGAGATCGCAGTGTGCCATGTCTTGATTCCACATCAGAACCCGCTGAGCAGTGATCTGTTTTCAAAGATGAAATCGGACAACGTGATCGACCATCTTGTGTGGGAGAAATTGAAGAGGTTACAGGTTGCACCTTCGAGAATGGCTACGGACGAGAAATTTTTGAGGCGGGCGTACGCGGACGTGATCGGCCGGTTGCCCACCGCTCAAGAAGCGCGGCGCTTTCTGGAAAGCACCGAGGATAACCGTCGAGAACAGCTAGTGGATAGACTGCTTGAATCACCGGATTACGCTGAGCACTGGGCGAATAAGTGGGTCGATCTGCTCAGGCCTAATCCTTACCGAGTCGGGATCAAAGCAGTCCTGAATTATGACCAGTGGATCCGGCAACAATTTCGAGAGAATCGACCTTACGATGTCTTCATTAGAGATCTGCTCACCGCACAAGGCTCGACCTGGGATAACGGACCGGTCACGTTTTATCGAGATCGTCGGTCTCCTGATGAACTGACCACGATGGTGTCACGACTCTTTTTAGGGGTGAGGCTTGAGTGTGCAAAATGCCATCACCATCCCTTCGAACGTTGGGCGCAGGACGACTTCTATTCTTTCGCAGCATTCTTCTCCGAACTGGGGCGCAAAGGGACGGGGCTATCGCCACCAATCTCGGGTGGCGAAGAAATGTTTTTCGACGACAAGGTAAAACCCGTTCGTCACCCGCTCACCGAGGCGGTCATGGAACCGAAATTCCTTTATGGAGCGGCAGCCAACCTTGGCGAAGATTCAGATCGCACCTTGCGTGAGAAACTGGCAGACTGGTTGGTTTCAGGAGAAAATCCCTATTTCGCCCAAGTTCAAGTGAACCGTATTTGGGCCGACTTGATGGGGAGAGGACTGGTTGAACCGGTCGATGATCTACGTGTGACGAATCCTGCCAGCAATCAACCTCTATTGGAGGAATTGGCTCGGCAATTTGTAGAGAGTGGCTTCGATCAGAAGACGATCATTCGGTCCATTTTGCTCTCAGAGGTTTACCGCTTGTCATCGACACCGACCCCATCTAACCGGACCGACTACCGAAATTATTCGAGGCATTATCGCAAACGCCTTCGCGCTGAGGTGTTGTTGGATTCGCTGGAGCAGATTTCGGGTCGGGAGCTTTCTTGGCGAGGTGTGCCTCCCGGCGCCGCGGCAAAAGAGATATGGACACATCGCGTCACCTCGATTTTTTTGGATACCTTTGGTCGACCCAATCCAAATCAGGATCCGCCTTGTGAAAGGGTGGAGGCGTTGACCATGACTCAAACTCTGCATCTGATGAATTCGCCCGAGCTTCTACAGCTCGTAACTAAGGATGGTGGGAGTGCGGATCGGTTCAGCCAATCGGATCAGAGCGATCGTGAAATCATTGATGAGATCTATCTGGCAATCTATTCTCGATTTCCAACCATACAGGAGCGAGGAGTTGCTGTTGCCTTTATGGCCGGTCTTCCGGAGCAGCGACGACAAGCCATTGAAGATCTTATGTGGGCTTTGATGAATACACCCGAGTTTGTATTTCTCGACTGAGGATTGAAATGTCGGACATTCCCTCCCGATGCAGGACCGAAATGAATCGGTACATTGGGCGGTATGATAAGACGTCGGAGAATTTGGCATGACGATTTTTCGGAACTGTGAAGGTATCACGCGTCGAAACTGTCTGCAGTTGGGCCTCGGAGGCCTCGTGGGAGCAGGGTTGGCACCTTTGTTGCGTGGGCGGGCACTTGCCGATGTTGGCATTGAACGGCAACAGCAAGCCGACGCATGCATTCTCGTGTGGTTGGATGGAGGGCCCACTCATTACGAGACTTTCGATCCGAAGCCAGAAGCGCCGGTCGAGATTCGTGGTGAGTTCGGCACCACACCGACAGCTGTTCCGGGAACTCACTTCTCAGAGCATATGGTGAATCTTGCTGGGATCTTCGACAAGTACTCCCTGATTCGATCCATTCGGCATGACCAAGGCAATCATGGAGCCGGCAATCACTACATGATGACCGGTGCCCCTCCCCGCATTCCTGTCGGGTGTGGAGCGTTTGTCAGCTTTCATCCGAGCTTGGGTTCGGTAGTTGCCAAAGAGGTCGGTGCTCCCGATGGCTTGCCACCCTATTTCTCGATGCCTAGCATGTCTCGTTCCGGGGGCCCCAACTTTCTGGGTGCCAATTATGCCCCTTTTGTGGTGTCCAACGACCCCAATCGCAACGGTTTTCGCGTGAGGGATGTCGCCCTGCCAGACGGGGTGCTTCATGATCGATTCAACCGGCGTCGAGAATTACGAAGCCAGCTCGACCAACTCCCGCGATGGGAGGACTCTGCGGTGGGCGATCCATCGGTCACGGCCGATGAATTCTATGTCCAGGGTTACCAGTTGATGGAGTCTGCACAGGCGCAGGCCGCATTTCGAGTGGAGACCGAAGAGGCTTCGCTGCGTGATCGTTACGGGCGAAACAGTTTCGGTCAGAGGGCACTTCTAGCACGGCGTTTGGTTGAGGCGGGTGTTCCGTTCGTCACTCTGTATGAGGGTGGCTGGGACCATCACACGAATATTTTTGATGCGATTTCCAAAAGGATTCCTCCTCTTGAATCCACGATCGCGACCTTGATTCAAGATCTTGAGGATCGTGGCCGACTTGAACGCACGCTTGTGCTGGTGCTTGGTGAATTCGGGCGAACGCCGAAAGTCAATGATCGAGGAGGGCGCGATCACTGGTCGAACGCCATGAGTGTGATGATGGCTGGTGGAGGGACTCCTGGCGGTCAGGTCGTGGGTGCAACGGATCGGCAAGGTTACTCGGCGGTCGAGCGGGTTCTATCGCCCGAGAGGTTTGTGTCGACCATTTACGCAAAGCTTGGAATCGACCCCGGTAAAATCTACATTACGCCGGATGGCCGTCCCGTCCATCTCGTGAGTGATGACCGACCGATCGAAGAATTGATGGCCTGATTGAGCGCTTTGACGTTGACGATATTGTCGTCTAGATGAGGACGAGGTGGTCGGCAAATTTTCGTTATGGGCCCGGATATCCTATTGGCTGGCCTCCCCGTTTTCCTTCACCGAGAGACGTGAACGCGACGTTGAATCGGACCTCCCGGACTTGGTCATCTCCGTGTTTCTCATGGCCTACGACTTCATCCCGGACGGTAAAACCAAGCCTTGAATTCGAATCGGCGATTGCCCTTGATGAAACGACATCTCGAAATGCTTGATCAATTTTACTCGTGCCTTTCTGAATTCAAACCACTTGCCGGTATCCATCGCTTTTCGAGCGTCCGGAAATGTTGGGGCGTGGCTGTTTTCTTTCTTTTCGCTGCAGGTCGATTTTGTTCGGCGGAAACGGTGCTTAACGGTTTTTTTCCTGCCGGGGCCTCTCCCGGGAAAACGGTAAAAGTAAAAGCGGAAGGAAGCTTCGAGACTTGGCCCTGTCGCTGGTGGGTAGATCGACCTGGCATATCAATTCAGTGCGGCAAAACGAAGGGAGAGGTCGTACTGACGCTCGATCCCAAGGTCGGTTACGGACGCCATTGGGTTCGCGCCTATGATGCGTCTGGAGCATCAAAGTTGATTCCTTTCCTCGTCTGCGGTGGGGAATCCATCTTGGAGAAGGAACCCAATGATCACCCCGATGACGCCCAAAGTCTGACGAATACTTCTACGGTCGATGGCAGACTCGGAAAAAGCGGGGACGTGGATTGTTACCGAATTGAATTGGATGAAGGAGGTCTGCTTTCAGCACGAGCCGATGCGAATCGGTGGTTGGGTTCGCCGATCGATCTGGTTTTGCAGGTGTGCGATGAGCACGGTCGTGTCCTCAGACATCAGGACGACGGGGTCGGTTTGGATCCGGTCATCGAATATCGCGCTCCCAAGGCCGGGATATACATGATTCGTGTCTTTGGATTTCCGGCGACGCCGAATAGTACGATTGGCTTTTCGGGGGGGGAGCGAATGGTCTACCGCCTCACCCTGTCGACGGGGGCGATTGAGCCGAGACTTAGCTCCACCATCCTTGGGAGGAGTCTTGGACCGGTGAAGTGGTTTGAACAGGAAGAGCTGCCGGTGAGTTTCGAGTATGTCCATGAAGGGAATCCGCAAAACGCTGTGGTTTGGAGCCCGGGGGCAACAGGTTGGAACAACGTCCCCTGTCCCGATGGCATCTCCTTTCATTTCAACAGCACTGCACAAGCCGAGACCCTGTTCCCAGGACAGGCCATCACAAAGTCAGGGCCGGGGAAAAAAGAAGGTTTGAGGCAAAATGTTTTGTTCAATGAGGGGGAGCACGCGAGAGTCCGTGTCCTTGCACAAACGCTTGGTCAGCCCTTGGACCCGGTGCTGCGTGTTCTCAATGCGGCCGGCGAGACCGTCGCCACCGTCGACGATGTGGGTGGGAGTCGAGATGCCTATTACGACTGGAAAGAAAAAGCGGACCGCCAGTTGATCGTCGAGGTGCATGACCGATTTGATCGGGAATTGAGTCACACCTGTTTTGCGATTTCGGTGGAACGCATCAAGCCCGTCTTCGAGGTAAAATGGAGTCAGGAGGTTTGGGTTGGACAGAAAGGTCAATCCACCGAGTTGAGCTTGAACGTCAAGGCGGATCAAGATCGGGAGGGTGACTGGGAGCTTGTGCTCCTTGAGGCGCCTGAAGGTGTCGAGGCGACACCGACAGCGCTAAAACAGATCAAAAAGGCAGGCGAAGACGTGAAGCTCATCGTCAGGAGTAACGTCCCCTCCAGCGGCCCGATGAAGGCTGCGCTGATTTCAAAGAACGAGCCTCAGCCTATTGCGGTTGCCCTAATCCGGCTCGAGGGGGTAAATGTTGACCACCGCCTCAGCTGGCTGACCACCAAATGACTGCCTTTCTCCGGTCCGCCGCCTACCAACGGTATTCAAACCCGACACCGTAACTGCCGCCAAGCGTTAGCGGAACCATCCTTACCTTCATCGGGCATTGCTCGGTATCAATGGTTGATTCGACGGCCAAAGCTGCGTAAGACCAGCCGAGAAATACCTGAGACAGGTAATTGCGGTCGTCGTAGATCCGCGAATAGCTGGCGATAAACGACCCACAGAAAAACAGGGATTTCCAAAGCCAGTGGTCCGACATGTAAGCGGCCACAAGAAACGGTACCGCACCAATCGCGGCGTGACTGCTGACGCCGTTGTTGTCGTCAAAAGGATCCCAGTTTGATCCCTTGCCTGAGACCTCACCCGGGCGCGAAGCTCCTGAAAGGTATTGAATCCCAATCACTGGAACACTTCCAACAATCAAGGCCCTCAGGGACTGCCGACTCCATTGGCGGATTGTCAAGTTGACTGGGTTCGTTCTGTAGAACGGATTGGCCTCGAACCACTCCGTGACACCCCATGTAAGTGCCAAGAGTGGTGGAACAAGCCAGGCCTCGCCAAGCTCTTTTCCCCAATGGAAATCAGGAGAGCCGTCACGGACATCATCGAGATACCAGTCTCTGAATTCGTCATCCAACGAAGTATTGGCGACTGCGGCTCCAGTACCCGTCGCCAATCCAAAGTAGATCAGGCTATCCAACGCAAAGAAGTCCGAAAAATCCGAGTAGAGGTCTCCCGTAAACCGCCACGCTCCGCTGTAGAAGTAGTCGTCAAGTGTCCGTTCACAGCCCGCCTCACAGACTTGATCGATCACACGGCCCGTCCACAAATTGGATATCACCCAGCTGCGATAGGTCATATCTTCGCCAATTCGCTCAGATTCGCGAACCGCATCCTCCAGATGCCATCTTGAGAAAAGCGTCTTGCCGATCGTTCGGTCGTACTGATGTCGTGTAGGCATCGGAACGAAAGCGGGCGTCGCGATAGAGTCCTCAGAAATCGGCCCAGAAAGGTAAGGTTGAGAGTGCTGAAATGTCTCCGTGGGCTCACCCGAGGGGAGAATTTCTGGAGGAGACCATTGTGCCCTACTGTTTCCTGCGAGCGCACTCGCGAAGCCAGATAACGTCGCGATTATCACCAAAAATCTTGGGATCGTGGAGGAATGCAATGAGGAGGTTGGACACAACAAAACGGAGTGCTCCATCAAAACGTTTTGGCCATGCAAGGCAAAAGTTTCACGAGTCGGGCGGATTGAAATCGACTTCTTTCCGCGAGATAGGCACTACCAAAAAAACGACGTTTGAGTCAAGCCCACCTTAGCTGGCGCCCGTGTCGTCTCCAGATTCCAATGGGTTTAGCCAAGCAGCCACGACTCGTGCGATGAGGTGAAATTCCAACAGACCTGGCGATGCAGTCGATCCCATCGAAACGAATGGATCAATTCTTCAGCGGAGCACTCTCGACAATCGGGTTGTAGACCGATGGAGTACGCCAGTAACCCGAGGATTCGTTGCGGGGGGACATTTCGCTCTCGATAGTAAGCAAGACGACTGTCCCCATGCCGCTTGGCAAGTCGTTTACCATCTGGGCCGACTACCAAGGGAACATGATAGAACTTGGGGGGGGACCAGCCAAAGGTGGAATAGAGTTGGAGTTGACGAAAAGTACTCGCCAGCAGATCGTCACCCCGCACAACTTCGGTGATTTGCATGGCGTGGTCATCGACAACGACAGCGAGTTGGTAAGCCGGGTTTCCCTCCTTCTTGGCGACCACAAAGTCCCCCAGTTCTGCACTCACCTGACAGGACTGAGGTCCAAGATAACCGTCGATGAATGACCATTCCCCCTCCAGACAGCGATATCTCCAAGCGTAGCTTCCTTCGATGCGATCAGCCTCTCCAGCCCGACGGTGAGCGCATGACAGGGGATAGATAGGACCTTCGTGTTCCCAGTGTGGCGCACTGGCCGCCTCAGCGATGTCGGTCCGAGAGCAGGTACAGGGATAAACTCTTTCCTCCAGACTCAACCGTTCCAGTGCCATTTTGTAGCTCTCGAGTCGCTCCGTTTGAAGATAGGGAGCGTGGAATCCCGGTCGGTCCGGGCCTTCGTCCCAGTCGAGTCCGAGCCAATGAAGGTCATCGATTGCCTGCCGAACGGCCCAACTCTTGGTTCGAGGCGAATCGATGTCCTCAATACGTAAGATCAGACGGCCATTCGAGGAGCGGGCGCTCAACCAGGCCAAGAGAAACGTTCGAGCATTTCCGAGATGCTGAGCGCCCGTCGGTGAGGGAGCAAGGCGAGCGAGAGTTGCGACCGCAGGCACCATCGAGTTCCCTTCCTGTGGAACGAGGATTGGCGCTCAACAATTCAAAGCGTCAGCGAATCGGACGGAAAAGTCCTCGGCTAAACCTCAGCCCACTAGCTATAGCGGCCTACAACAACCGACGCGTTGTGACCACCGAATCCGAAGCTGTTGCTCATGACGTAATTCAGTGATCGGCTCTTGGGTTCGTTAGGTGTATAGTCCAAGTCGCATTCGGGATCGGGTGTTGAGAAGTTGATGGTCGGCGGTACCGTTTGCTCCTGCAACGCCTTCACACACAGTACTAACTCAATTCCACCACTCGCACCGAGAGAATGCCCGAGTTGACTCTTGGTGCTGCTGATGGAAAGCTTCTCCGCGGCCGCACCGAACACACTTTTGACCGCCCGTGTCTCGGCCTTATCACCCAGCGGCGTGCTCGTGCCGTGAGCATTGATGTAGTCGACCTGATCCGGTGCCAAATCTGCATCTGTCAAGGCCGTACTCATCGCCTTGGCAGCACCGGTGCCCTCCTCATCGGGTTGCGTAATATGTCCCGCATCACCGCTGGTGCCGTACCCCAATACCTCCGCGTAGATTTTTGCACCGCGAGCTTTCGCGTGCTCAAGTTCCTCGAAGATGACGATTCCGGCGCCCTCGCTAAAGACAAATCCATCACGATCATTTTCGAATGGTCGGCTCGCCTGCTCAGGTGAATCGACACGGGTCGAAAGCGCCTTCATGTTCTGAAAAGCGCTCAATCCCATCCGTGTCATCGCGGCTTCTGCACCACCAGTGATCATGACGTCTGCATCGCCATACTGAATGCATTTCAATGCATCTCCCAACGCGTTGGTCGCACTGGCGCAAGCGGTGGCAACCGTGTAATTCGGGCCTCGAATTCCGTACTTGATCGAAATGTTGCCGCCTGCGGCGTTGAGCATCAATTTGGGAATCGTCAACGGAGACACCCGATTTGGACCTTTGGTCATCAGGCGGCTCATCTGCTCTTCGATGGTGCTCAGGCCGCCAATGCCTGATCCAAGAATCACGCCCGACCGGAACGAGTCCATAGAGGAAAAGTCGATTCCAGAGTCCGCGACGGCGTCTGTCGCGGCGACGATTGCAAACTGAGTGAAGCGATCGAGACGCTTGAGTTCTTTAGGATCAATGTAGTCCGAAGGATTCCAATCGTAGATGTCTCCCCCAATCGTCACCTTGAAGTCAGAGACATCAAAAAGACGTATGGGGTGGATCCCACTTTCTCCGGCGAGAACTCGCGACCACAAATCATCGACCTTGCAACTCAACGAAGTTACAACGCCTAGACCAGAAATGACTACTCGGCGCTTCATGCAACCGTCCTGACATTCATCCGTATTAACTCAAGCTCAAGAATCGGAAGCTTCTTTTTCGATATGATCAATCGCTTCCCCAACCGTGGTGATCTTCTCGGCCTGATCATCAGGGATATTGATATCAAATTCTTCTTCCAACGCCATGACAAGTTCAACGATGTCCAGGGAGTCTGCACCCAGGTCCTGAATAAACGTCGTTTCACGTCGGATCTTATCTTTTTCAACGCTAAGTTCTTCCGCGACGATTTCTATCACGCGTGGTTCAATCGCTGACACCGTGTGGCCCTCCAAGTGGGGATGTCATAATCAGCCATGGTTTGCCATCAAACAAGACGGCGATGACTGAAAAGTTAGACTCAGATCATATGTGTTTCGTGGAAACGTAACAAGATAGATGGAGTTCGCAAACTTGGTCAAGACTGGTTCAGGGCACGTAAGGCCCGAAATTCCCCCAAATCTTGCCAAAATCGGAAATCATCGTTCTGTCAATGAAACGATTTCGATTCGAATAAGTGGTCCAGTATGACCCTTGTCCTTTTTGGGGGTGAGCCATGCCGAGGTCTCAGGTCTTTCACAGGAGCCTGATTTAAAACGGTTCGTGTGCTTTTTATCGTAAAATGTTCGTCTCATGAAGCGAAACGGTGAATTTCATCACTCTCCCGTCCTCTGCATCAGCCTGTCATGCCGCCATCGACAACCAGAGTTTGTCCGGTGATGTAGGCTGCGGCTGGACTGGCCAAGAAGACAACGGCTGCTGCTACCTCGTCGGCAAGTCCCACTCGTTTCGCAGGAATCCGCTTCTTGACTTCGCCGAGAATCGCATCGCCCAATGCTTTGGTCATGTCGCTCTCAATGAATCCGGGGGCGACGGCGTTGATCGTGACTTTTCGACCGGCGAGTTCTTTGCTCAGCGAGCGAGTCAAACCGATCATACCGGCCTTCGAAGCGGAGTAGTTGGTTTGCCCCGGGTTTCCAATGAGCCCTGAGACACTGGCGATATTGATAATGCGGCCGTACCGAGCTCGCATCATGTAGCGTGAGGCAGCTCGGCAAAACAGAAAAGTGCCCCGAAGATTGGTTTGGATGACGTCATCCCATTCGTCGTCTGTCATACGAGGCAGAAGCGTATCTCGCGTGATCCCAGCGTTGTTGACCATGATGTCGAGCCGGTCCCATTCGTCTGCGATTTTATCAATGACCCCGTCGATCGCTTCTCGGCTTTTGACATCGCAACTGAACGCTTCAGCCTTCCCCCCGGCATCTGTGATCGTCTGGACCGTCTCGGCAAGTTTTTCGGCGTTTCGTGCCAGACAAGCCACTCGCGCGCCATTGAGACCAAGAGCGATCGCCATGGCCTTCCCTAGTCCTTGAGATGCTCCAGTAACGACAGCTACTTGTCCAGATAAATCGACTTTGATTGAATCGAGGACGGAGTCTGACATCGTGATGACCTTTCGTGAGGTTGTCTTTTTCAAATGAATGCGATCGCTCGCGATCCGCACTTTATGGGGAATCCAGGCAATCAGGCAGTTTATCCCAACACACCGCTTATCCCATCACACCGTCGCAGGGTATTTTGCGATCAATCCGTTTCAGCAACCCACGCAGGACGCGTCCCGGTCCGACTTCGTAAAATTGGTCGAAGCCATCACCAAGAAGTCGGCGAATGCTCGCTTCCCACATGACCGGAGAGACAACTTGCTGCTGAAGCATTTCTCTCAAGTCGGATGGGTCCGAGTGTGAGTTTGCGTCGACATTGGAAACCACGGTGATCTCGGGTGACTTCACTTCAACACCCGACAAAACCTCCGTCAATTGTTCGACCGCGGGTTGCATTAGGGGTGTGTGGAACGCTCCAGCGACTGCTAATGGAATCGCTTTCATCGCGCCTGCCGCGAGGGCCTTCTCCGCCGCTTGTTCGCACGCGGAGTTGTGGCCTGAAACCACAATGTTCCCCGGGCAGAGGAGATTTGCGATTTGGAGGACCTCATTTTCCTGTCGGACGTCATCGCAAAGCTGTTGCACGTCTTCTAATGCCATGCCCAAAATACTGACCATGCCGCTCGGTTGAGCATCAGCGGCATCCTGCATGGCCTGCCCGCGTCTTTGCACTACCTTGAGTCCCTCTTCGAAACTCATTGCCCCGGCAAATACAAGAGCAGAGTATTCGCCCAAACTGAGTCCTGCCGCGGCCTCACAAGCCATCAACACCTCAGGGGATTCCTGACGCAATTTCTCCAAAGCAGCCAAACTGCAGACAAACAAGGCGGGTTGACTATGAACGGTCGAGTCAAGATCGCTCGCAGGGCCCTCGAAGCAAAGTTTGGTCAGATCGTAGCCAAGGATCTCATTGGCCTGGTCGAATAAAGCCTTGCATGGTTCGTACGTGTTGTAGAGTTCTTTTCCCATACCAACCGCTTGAGCGCCTTGGCCGGGGAACAAAAATGCAATTTTACTCAACCGTCTTTCATCCTTTTAAAGCGGGAACTCAGCGAACACGTGATCGTTTCCATCGCAGAGATTGACCCATGTCTCCATATCTGGCGGGCCGTAATGACAAAAATCTGAAAGGATTGTGGCGGTTGTAAGACCCGCCTTACCCTGATCAACGTCCTTTGAATCGCCAGTTGATCCGGCATGGTAGAAATGGCACGAATGCCTGTCAAGCGACCGAGCTGACCTAACCCGTGATTCCGGCGGGGTTCTGCGGTTTTTCTATCATCTGGCACTCGCCACCCGGCTTGATGGAAGCCAACCGTCGCCGAATCCTTCAAAAAGGCATTGGGTCGTCCGGTCCTCCGGGAGAGGTTGGCTGTTCTAGGTTCAGGTGAGTGAACGCTTTTGCAGTGGCGATCCGTCCTCGTGGCGTTCTTACGACGAGTTCGGATCGCAACAGGAAAGGCTCGACTTCATCAGACAATGTGTCGACTGAGGCGTTCATGGTATGAGCGATGGATTCGATCCCTGTCGGACCTCCCGCGAATACACGGATGAGTGTCTCGAGATAACCCCGATCTTGCCGGTCAAGCCCCAACGAATCAATCCCTGCCATTTGCATGGCTGAGCACGCGACCGGAAAGCTGATATTGCCATCGGCTCTGCTTTCCGCGAAGTCGCGAATCCAAAGCAGGCGATTGTTCGCGATGCGTGGGGTGCCACGGCTTCGACAAGCAATTTCGTTCGCAGCATCCTCTTGCAGATCGACACGCAATTTCCCCGCGCTGCGTTTCAGAATTTGAGCAAGCTCGTCTGTCGAATAAAAGGTCAAGTGCTCCCGAATGGTGAATCGATCCCGAAGTGGGCCGGATAGCATTCCCGCGCGGGTGGTTGCTCCAATCAGGGTGAACGGGTTCAGTCGGAAACTGTGGGTGCGAGCATTGATTCCTTCACCGAGGACCATGTCGATTCGGAAGTCCTCCATTGCCGTATAGAGATACTCTTCTACCGATTTTGGCATTCGGTGGATTTCGTCAATGAAGAGGACGGAACGATCTGCCGCATTCGTCAGATACGGCACGATATCTTTGGGCGCTTTAAGGCTCGGGCCACTCGCAAACTCAACATGGACGCCAAGTTCGTTGGGGATGCAGGTTGCAAAGGTCGTTTTACCCAGTCCCGGAGGCCCGTCAAAAAGGATGTGCCCAAGTACCTCTCCACGCTTTTGTGCTGCGTCGACGACGATTCTCAGACGTTCAATAACGTCTTTTTGACCGATCATCTCGCTCATTTCTTGAGGCCTTAACGCACGATCCTCGGGTTCCGGTTGTTCGGCCGAGCCTCCAAGCACTGCTTCTCTCGCCATGAACCATCCGTTCGCTAAGCGATGTTCCCCCAAGCTGGTGAGAGATCACCGAGGGGCTGAATTGTGGGACGTTTTCTTCTACTATACCAGTGTTCACTGATTCCACAAAGCTCTGCCGAGACGACCGGTTGAGTGCGGTTCGAATGCAAGTGAGTTGAGGCGGTGTTCGCCTCGTTGATTTGGCCTCGTTGAGGTTGCGCGTTCAAGCGACGAGCATAAGCGTGCAATGGGCAATGCGTCATGGATGAACGGAGGTCGGCGAGCATCGAGTGCATGTCGAGATGACGGGTAACCAACCGATGCTTGACGCAATGCCCTAATGGTGCATCGATAATAAGTCGTAGGAAGTGGTTCGGCGAATGGCCAAACAGCGAAACCCTCGCTCCCTGTTGTGGAAATCAATCGAGGATTCTCCAGTGCCCGCTTATCTACTTGATGAGCATTGGACGCTTCGTTTTTTTAATTCCGCCTGCGAAAAACTTCTCGGTGCCGCGCTGTCCAAGCTTCAGAGCATACAGCTCGCCGCGTTGGGACCCGGCGACTTGTCCTCTGAGGTGATGAGCCTGGCGCATGCAATGCTGCCACCGGTTGATCTGCGGAACAATGAGACAGGTCAATTTCGATTCTCCGCGGTTTCCTTGGAGGGCCCGCAGAACGAGGATCCATCTAAACGAAGGGAAGTGTTCCTTGAGTACGTTGCTCGCTGGACATGTTTTTCAGCCGACGATTCACGCTGCCGTTTGGTGACCCTCCATCGTGATCTGCCGGAGGTGACCGATTCGTCGCTCTCCCGTCGTCTGCAGGACGATTGGCTTCGAACGAGGCGGAGTTATGCAGACCTACCGCCGCCGTGCCAGTTGCTGGGGAGTTCCATCTACGCGGAGACGCTTCGGGAGCAAGTCAGAGTGGCTCAACAATTTTCCGGGGCCGTGGAGATTGTTGCGGCACCGGGAAGCGGAGAAGAAGCGATCGCGCGATACGTGCACCAGGGGCGGCCTGCCAGTCTGCAGGGCCCCTTGATCGCTCTCGAGTGCACCCTTCTGGATGCTGAGTTGCTCCAGACCACTTTGCGAGAATTGGTCCGAGCCTCTCAAGAAGCAGGGTTAGGAACAGGCTGCCTGCTCTTACTCAATATTCATCGTCTCGCAGAATCAGGGCAACTCGAGCTGCTCAATCTGCTGTCGTTTCCCCAAGTCCTTTTTACGACGATCGTGACAACGAATCGTCCCATGCTTGAGCTTGCAAACGAGGGTCAATTCTCAGAGGATCTTGCTCGGAAGCTATCGATCATGAGTCTGGCAGTCCTGCCCATGGAGCAGCGAAACCATGATCTGCTGGAAATTGCCCACGCCTTGCTCCAGAATCACAATGAGCGTCGAAAAGAACCTCTTGCCGGTTTTTCAGAGGAAACACTTCAGCGTTTCGTGCAATCCTCTTGGCGGCACGATTTCGAGCAATTCGAAAGGGTGATTGAGCTTGCAGTACTGCGAGCTGCAGGTCCTTGGGTGGAAATTGCAGATCTTCCCCAATCTCTTTCTCGAGCACCTGTTGTAGCCGACCACGCGGTCTGGAAACTGGAGCCCATGGTTCTCGAGCGGTTCCTGTCCGAGGTCGAACTGCTGCTGATTCAAAAAGCGTTAGATCAGTGTCATGGCAATAAGACCAAAGCGGCGCAACTCCTGGGAATGACTCGCGGCACGTTTCATCGAAAAGTGGTGCAATTGGACGCTGGAGAACGGGCAGGAGAAGAGCATGGCACTTGATGTGATCGATCTGGAGGGTGAACCCAATCACTTGCGAGCATGGGAGCGATGTTTGAGGCATTTGCCATCGCTGGTTGTTGTGGAATCAGGGCAGCAGTGGACCTCTTGGTTGCGGAGAGAAGTGCATGGGCTCGAGATCGTCATCCATCGAGTGGACACACTGTCGCCCAGAACCGATACTCCTGCTTTCCCGGAAGTCATTGCGTGGCAGGTCGACACTGAAAACTACGCGCAGATTCTTCAATCGTTATCGAAATATCGTTGTTTGAATCGTAAATCTCTCCAAGTGGCACTTGTCAGTGATTCGAGTCTAACGGCTGGGTTTTGCGGTTTAAGGGAGGCGGGGGCTTTTCATATTCAGGTCGGCTGGTACTCTTCGAGCTTGTTGAATCATATCCTGACTCGATATTGGGAGATTCACGCGAATCCTCCTCAAGCTCCCTTGGATGAAGTTATCCGCCTTTTGCCATTGCGGTCCCGCTAAAAACCTCCATTCTTCGTACGGAACAACTCACAATGAACGCAAACGATTCACAGGCTTTGAAGTCCTACGTTGAAAAAAAAATCGAAAAGGTTCAGGATCCTGAGACAGGAAGATCGTTGGGAACGCAAGGACAGGTCAAATCGATCTCTGTTGATGATGCGACCGTCGAGGTGAAACTCGGTCTCACGACCTTCTCCTCTTTGGTGCACGATGACGTGGTCGATCAGGTTCGAGACTTGCTCGCTCAAGCCGAGACGGGAGAGCGGGAAGTTCGAGTTGAAGTGCTTCACCATGATCGTCCGGCAGTTCAAGTCGGTCAGGCAGGTTTGACGGCCAAAGCGGTGATCGGGGTAGGCTCTGGAAAAGGGGGCGTCGGCAAAAGCACGTTGGCTGCCGGTTTGGCTCAAGCGCTTCACAAATCAGGAGCGAAGGTGGGTCTTTTGGATACTGACGTCTACGGTCCCAGTGTGCCGACGCTGACTGGAGTCGGTGGTCAACCCGCGATCGTGGAGAACAAGATTGAACCGCTCGATTGGAACGGAATCCCTGTCATGTCTATCGGCTTTCTCGTTCCCCCCAACGAGGCAGTGATTTGGCGAGGTCCCATGCTTCACCAGACGGTAACCCGATTTGTGAGAGATGTCGCTTGGGGCGATTTGGATTTTCTGATCGTGGATATGCCACCCGGGACCGGAGATGTTGCGATCACACTTTCGCAGTTGGTGCCGATCACGGGGTCCATCGTTGTTTGTACGCCTCAGGACGTTGCTTTGGCCGATGCGATCAAAGCCGTCGGGATGTTTCGGAAAGTGAAGATTCCGATCCTCGGAGTCGTCGAAAACATGAGTGGGTTCATCTGCCCTGGGTGCAGCAAAGAATTTGAAATCTTTGGCAAGGGAGGTGCGCGAGAGTATTCGTCAGAAGAGGGTTTGCCCTTTCTCGGCGCCCTGCCCATCAATATGACGATCCGAGAGAGTGGGGATGAAGGCCAGTTGTCTGGCTTAATGGATGATCCACACGTTGGACCTCGGCTGACATCCATTGCCTACCAGTTGGTCAGGCATCTTGCAGATCAGGCCATTCAATCACCGCCGACGCCAACTCTCCCCGTTTTGGGGTAAGTTTCGGCGGATGTATTCGGATTTGGTACCGAAATTTAGTTGAGCCAAGAAAAGGATAGAGCCACCCATGCTGGGTGGCTCTTTCTCGTTGTAGCATTTGAGACTGCGGAATTACCGCGGCCAGCCCTTCCAGGCTACTTCTTCTTTTTAACAGCCTTCTTCTTAACAGCCTTTTTAGCCGCTTTCTTGACCACCTTCTTAGCGGCCTTTTTGGCTGGTGCCTTTTTGGCGGCCTTCTTCACGGCTTTCTTAGCGGCCTTTTTGGCTGGTGCCTTTTTGGCAGCCTTCTTCACGGCTTTCTTAGCAGCCTTTTTGGCTGGCGCCTTTTTGGCAGCCTTCTTCACGACTTTCTTAGCAGCCTTTTTGGCTGGCGCCTTTTTGGCAGCCTTCTTCACAGCTTTCTTCGCAGCCTTCTTGGCAGGTGCCTTCTTGGCGGCTTTCTTCGTAGCCTTCTTCTTCGTTGTCTTGGCCACAGTACGTCCTCCGTTAATGACCTTCGGCGATTGCTGGGCTAACTATTTGCCACATACCCAAAAACCAACTCGCCAATCTCAAATGACAACCACGGCCAAGACCGCATCTGTTCAGTGACGACTCACTAAAAAGTAGAGTCAAAAATGAGCAGTCGCATTCCTTGCCGCGATAACCGTAATCCTTGTTTGGAAGTTGTAACGATGTTTGAGGATTATGCAACATCTTTTGCTGCCTAATTCCCTCAACACGTGTTGCAACACCGAGTGATTCAACGATCTGTCTTCACTCTGAATCGCAACGCGACGTTCCGCTTCCTCACTCCAATAACAGGTGCGATCTTCACCAGATCATCCGTGATTGATGAAGCACCGAAAGTGCGTTCCGCGACATCTTAAGCCGCTGCATTTCAGTGGAAACACTGATGTGAGAGTTTGTCGGCTAAACAAACGGGTGGCGTTAGAAAAAAAATGGGACTTCATCGAAAACCCAATCGGTTTCAACAAGAAAGCTCAGGAAAACAAATGAAACGCTCGGTTTTTTAGGCGTTTGTGCGATGGACTGAATCCAGCTTTCAACGACGAGTTGCAATGCAGGCCAAGCGAGTTTACGTGAAGTTACACGCTTAACTTCAGACACGGTTTTTTGGGGCCGCGTTAGAAAAGTCAAACCGAAGTCTCAAGCAATTGCGTTGTGTCCTAAGGTAATTTTCAACGTGATGCTCAGGTGAAAACGGATCGTTTTTCGCAGGTGGTTGAGACGAGTGAAGCACGAATCAGAAGACAGAATCACGCCGATAACTTTTTAGGAAAAAATTTTTTAAACGAACGCGTTTTTCGCGCGAATCCGGATCGTTTATGGAGAGGAGTGATCACGATTTCGCGTTTGTGAAATTGTCGTCGTTTGTTTTTGATCATGATCACGACACGTTTCCAAGCGGTATTCAAGTGTGCGCGTTCTCGGTCTTTGTCAGCGCATCTTGTCACTCACTCGCGTGACCAGATGTGAGATTCTCTTGAGGGAAACTCAAATGTCGCGGCGGCGAAGTTTTGTTTCATTCTGGACGCGAGTTGAACCGTCGAAGGTGCTCGGAGCCAGTTGGTGCTCCATCGCTTTCGCAATCTTGGGACTGCTGATGGTTGGTGCCGCCGAAAACGCGTGAAACTTTGTTGTCACGCGTTACCAGGGGCCTCTTTGTCCTCCGAACCCGCCTCCTCTCCCCGAGATTTGTTGGATCACTTCCCAGTTGGAGTATGCAAGCGATCCAAAGAGAAGCCCGAGGTACATTTCACCATTGGACAAACCCCAAAATGCAAGTAAGCCGGCGATGAATAGCGACAGATAGAGAGAATTTTGAATGCCTCGCCACGAATCAATTAGGACGAACACTTCACGCGCAATTTGCCCACCATCAAGTGGATAGACGGGCATCAAATTCAGGATGGTCCACCAGATATTGATGAACAGCAGCATTTGCACAAGCAAATTCAACTGCTCCTGCTGCAAGGTTGTTCCGGAAGTGTCGGCGACAACCCTCGGCATCAGTCCCTCGAAGATGGGAACGATTTTTCCTCCCGCAGCCATGACCGCGCATGCGGTAACAACGGCCAAAAGAAAGCCTGCAAACGGACCCGCTGCTGAAATAACAATCTGGTCCATGGGGCGTCGGCTTCGCTGGGATGCAAAATTGAAGCCGCCTGTTTCCGGGATCGCCAGCCCTCCAAATGCGTAGAGCACAATTCGAGCGTTTTGTCCGTAGTATCGCATCGCAAGTGCATGCCCCAGCTCGTGAACCAGGATGGATACCAGAATGGCGGGAATGCCGATAAGAATCAGGCTCGGATCGGGACGACCGCCACCACTAGAGAAGATCAGCGCGAGCAGCCAGAAAAGTGGGTGAATGCGAACCTGAAAACCCAACACGTTGAAGTTCAGGTCATAAGCAGTCGGTTGGGGTTCACCAAGGAGCAAGGTTCTACCTTTCATGTTCTTGCGAAAACGGCGGGATAAGATCGCTGTTGCGAAAGAGACGCGTGAAGCAGCCTATGATCTTATCTTAGCGAACATGTCGTGACGCGGCCTCCCATCGTCAGTTTCCGATGTTCGGGCGAACCAACGTTTTTGGATTTCAGTGGATACGACTAGGCCGCTGAGTCCAGAGCAGGCGGTGCATTACCTGAAAAAGTGAGAGGCTTCTCGCCCGAAAGAAGTTCCAGAATGATTTCAGCGCCTTTCGCGGAGGCTCCCAATTCCGCCACTCTGCTTTTCAGCGTCATCAGTTGCCGCCGTTTATCCTGAAGTTGCGACGGGTTGTTAAGCCACTGCGTTAGGCGTTTTGCACAGCGAGAGCCTGGATTTTCAATCGTTACGTACTCCGGAAAAGGTACTGGTTCAGAGCCTTCCGCGTCCGGATCAAACACACGAGATGAATCTTTTTCAATCCTGTCGGTCCAGAGTAGATTGACCAACGTGATGTAACGAACTTTGACCAGCAGGCGGGTGAGCCACATGACAAGTCGAGAGATTCGGTAAACAACGATCGTCGGAATGGTGTTGTACATCAATTCGAGTGACACGGATCCGGAGCAGGCAACACAACTAGTGGCAATGCGCATCAAGTCGCCAGTGCGACCCGCGAAAACCTCGATTTGACTGAGCCCTTGTTGAGCAACAATCTCTCGGCAACGTTCCGCATGTCGATCGTGGAGACAGGAGATCGCAAAACGAGCATGCGGACATTTTTCAGAGGTCTCACTCGCCGTTTTCAAAAGCGTATTTAAATTTCGGTTGATCTCTTGATCTCGAGACCCAGGTAGTAGCAGGACCAACGGTCTTTCTGAGTCCTGCTCAGAGATTGGGCCGCGTTCAGAAATGTCGTATTCAGAAATGAATTGTTCGTCGATCTCTTGCTGTGCGATTTCGTCGTAAAAGGGATGTCCGACGTAGACGGCTGGCATGCCACGACGAAGATACCATTTCGTTTCAAAGGGGAGTTTGCACAATGCGACGTCGACCAGGCGTTTCATTTTTTTGATTCGCCACGGTGCCCAGGCCCACATCTGCGGGGCACCATAGTAATAAACCGGAATACCTCGTGCTTTTGCAGCCTTCGCAACCCACCAATTGAATCCGGGAAAGTCGATCAGAACTACAGCGTCCACATGTTCTCGATCCAGGTAGCGACCGACGTCACGATATATCGACCAGAATTTGTGGATCAAGGGGAGGACTTTCAGTAAGCCCATGACCGCNAGTGTCGTTAATTCGAATTGCAACTCACAGCCGGCCTCTCTCATACGTGGCCCGCCCAAGCCGACACAGCGGGTTTCCGGCCTCCGCAGACGCAGTTCCCGAATCAGATTGCCGCCGTGAACATCGCCGCTAGGCTCGCCCACAGAAAAGAAAATGACCTTCGGGAGTTCTGGGTTCATTGAATTCGAGTCCATCCTGATAGAAAGGGGCATCGAAAAGACGCTCCGCAATTCAATCCATTTGGGGGCTAGTTATCGCAAAATGGGAAGTTTCGGCCTAGAGCATTTGTCCATCCCTACCCTGGAAGCTTCGTATCTCGGGGGGCCGACAACGGTGTTGAGTCCAGAAGAATCTGGGGCGCGAGTTCAAGCAAAGCGCCCAACAGTTAGGAGTCTTTTGCCGACGATTCCTTGGGGTATACGGAAAATTGTTGAAATAGGGGAGTTTTTCAACCGAATCCAGTAGATATACTCAACAGGTAGAGCGGAGGTGAATAGATCGTACTCCGCGTAAACGTGTCGAAGCGGATTGGCTTCACAACTCAAAAAACATGGGAGTTCCAGCGATGAACCGGTGGATGAGTGCAATGGCGGTCGCGGTATTCGCGATTTCCTTGGGCTGCCAAAACGATGTTCCCCAGGGAGCGGACGTCGCGGCGGTTGCAAACGGCCAACAGGTCGTCTTAACTTTGCCGAATATGACGTGAGGGGGTTGTGCCGCCTCGGTCCGAGGCGATTTGACAAAAGTGGACGGCATCTCCGACGTGAAGTGTGACATTGATAATGCCACTTGCACGTTTGTCGTGACTGATGAATCCCTAGACGTCGACAGTGTTCTCGACGGTCTTGCCAAAACGAACGATCATATCGCGGGTTTCAAAATTAAATGATCGCCCCTCCATGGGAGCGAACTGGATTGTCCCAGTACACGAGTGGTGGGGCGAAGCGAATTCTCGAGATTGGTTCGTGGATAAGTTCAAGAAAGCCCGCCGGCGACGGCGGGCTTTCTTTATGACCAAAAACATGACGCTTAATCGCGTGCTCAAAGCCGAATGTGGTTCAAAGCGAAGCTAGCATCCCTAAGCGTTCCGCTGAATTCAAACGTTCAAATCGATCGGCGAGGTCGTCTCATCGGACGTTGAAAGCGACGCAAACGTTAAAGAACGGTCGCGTTGCGTAATCGATAGATGGCCCAGAGTTTACCGTCTGGCCCCTCAAACTCTTTGAGGTAGAAATCGCCTTCCACCGTGATAGGGCGAGTGGTGAATTCTGTCGCAGTACCTTTTTTCATACCGACAATCATGCAGTCATAGATCATCGCTCCAGGACCAAAGCAACACTCTTGGTTGTCGCGAACGAGGATGAACTTTTCAATGCCGGTCTGTTTGAAGCTG
Source organism: Pirellulaceae bacterium (assembly GCA_022448315.1). Taxonomy (GTDB): domain Bacteria; phylum Planctomycetota; class Planctomycetia; order Pirellulales; family Pirellulaceae. The sequence continues at coordinate 27,613 of JAKVCA010000017.1, forward strand.
GGGCGGATGTAACCTCGGATTTTGATCCGTTTTCCTTCAAAGTTGTTGATTTTGTCGGTCAGAATCTGCCGCGAGAAATCTTCATTCTTCTCAATCTCGAATTTGACGTCGTCAAACGTCACGTTTTCGGGGAGTTCGGCGTCGACAAGAAGTGTCGGAATAACGATCATCAGAAGCGGGACGTAGGTGATGGAGAGGTAAGTGGCGTTTCGACGACTTACACAAACATCACTCATTTGAGATGGTCCGCTTTTAGGTAATATGCGCCAAGTTTTAGCCCGCTAAAGTCTCGTTCTGGTACCTGAACGATGAATTTCCCGCCCAGCCCACGAGGCCACATACTATAGTCTACTCGTTTTTCGTTAACAAAGTCCACAACAATCATATCGGTCAGTTTGGGCTGCCCACCAAAGCAACAAGTTCCGCTATCTCGGACAAGGATGAACTTTTTGAGGTTATTCTTCCGAGTGCTTGGGTAGACGTAGCCCCTGACGTAAACCATTTTGCCTTGATACGTTCGGGCTTTTTCCGAAATCGGAAAGAGCGGGGTTTTCTCATCGGGTGCTAGCTCTCGCCACGTCATCAGACTGTAGCCTTCGGGGACCTCAAGCCGTATCTTGATCTGGAAGAACAGAATGGAGCCAACAAAAAGCGTAGGGCCAGCGAGTACTGCGATCAGGGCGAGCTTCATGCCGGTAAGCTCGTTGGGGTATTTTCTAATGGAGATGAGTCCATAGACTCCGAAAACGCTTGCCAACGGTGCAATTGCGGCGAGTCGAACATCGATGAGGCTTGCTAAAGAAATCAGGCTGATCACGAATCCAACGACTGCTGCCCGGCTTCGACGACTAAAATCATTGTGGGGAGTCGCGGTTGTTCCGGGGGGCGATATTTCAGAAGCTTCCGAGCTCATATTGACTGGCCTTCGACACACGGGTTGATGCAAACGGAGCGTTTACGTCGTTCTAGAAACGCATTAGCCGACGATACGGCCGGTCCGCCACCGGGTCGAAGCCTTAAGCTAGTTGAAAAAACGAACCACTCGCCCGGTCAAAATGGACCATTGAACGGCGAAGAGGCAGGCTCCGACAACAAACATTGCAATGACTAGAACAAGCGGTGAGACCGCTGAAGTTTGCGCCAGCAGAGATTTTCTTTCGAGTTTCTCTGGGGCCGAGTCGGCGACCTCCACTTTTTGGGGGGGCGCCAGGCCGGGCGTTGAAAAGGTTGGTGTCGTTCGAGTCTCTTCTTCCGTTATCGCCATTACGTTCGAGGATTCTGTCTGGTTCGCGGGATTCACTTCGGAATTCGGTGTGAGCATCGAGGTAGTGAGGGCAAGTGACGGGAGTATGGCAATTCGCTCTACCGTGCTCAGGTTTGTTTGGGAGGATTTTTTGTCAGATTTATCAGACTCTTTCGCAGATTTCTCCCCCGCGTTGATTGAGGACTGTTGATCTTCGTCTTCTTCATCTTCATCGTCGAGCACTGGGAAGAACGTGCTGGCCCGCCGAACTGCGTCGGGGTCAATTTTTTCCAGAGCCGTCAGGTGTTGTTTGGCTTCTGGAAGGGGGCAGGCTCGCAAATAGTTGATGACGGGTACTCGGACCCAGCTTGTTTTCTCATCGGCCGTTTTGAACAACTTCACAAGCTGCTCCATCACCGACCAGTCTTCCCACCGTGCGAGGTCCGGGATCACCAGGTCCGCGAGTTCGGGGCGATCCAGCATGTGGCCGAGACCTTGCACGATACGTTTTTGGGAGATTATATCCGCTTCGGTCCCGTGAAATCGGAGTGCGGCGATAGCAGCATAAGTATCTGAGTAATCTGCCGCCTTATTCTTCAAAAACAAATCCTCGATCGTGCCCATGCCTGCGGGACCCGAAAGTGTTAGGTAGCAGGCGATCATCGCGTCGAGACCCGCTTTGCGGCGGCGATCCGTCGATTTCATCAGGTCTTCGAGCATGGGGAGGTCGGCCGTTGTTCCGCAAACACCAAGCATCGTGAAGTAAAGTCGTTTTCGACTCGCCGGAATATCTGGGTCGCCTAACCACTGCACCAGTTGATCGTGGTTCATTTTGTCTTTAAGCCCCCGAACATCATCGTACGGAGCTCTCGCAAATTCATCATAGGCATCGCGAGCGAGCATCTCTTCAGGATCTTCAAGGTGATTCTGGAAGAATTCGAGACGGGCGGCGCCGCCTTCTGGAAGGTCTCCCAGCTGTTCGAGGTAGAGGCGAGACCTCTTAGTCAGCCGAAGCGGTGTCGTCCAGTTGATGCTTGGTGGCCTTATCCCTTGGACTAGAAAAAGCACTTCTTTTCCCGCATCGCCAAAGTAAACCGTTTCGAAAGCGTCACCTTTGGAAACGAAGTCTTTACCTTTAAGGACGTCAATCACCGTAAATTCAGCCCGCACGATTTCACCTGGGTCAGGAATCTCACCAGGGGTTTCCGCGACTCGTGTCAACTTTGCGAATACGGCGACGTCCATAGTCCCCATTTCTTCGCTGAACGTCTGGGAGACCGCAGAACAGAAAGGACAAGTTGAGATGTTGCCATATGCGAGGGCAGACTCGGCCGCTGCAAACGCCGTTGCCACCAAAAATGCGAGATTTGTTCCAATTTGCCAGACATTCATGAGGATTCCTCGGCTATCCACAATCCGACACTACCCCACCCGCGCATACTCCGTTTGCCGCTCAAGCTGGGGAATTTCGCTTACAATTTGCCATACTTCTACTATCACGCACAAGGGGATTGATGTAAATGCAAGCGTTGCCAGATCGCCCTTCTTTCTGCCCGAACACAACGAGTTCCGTTTTGTTGGGTGATTTCCGAGGCTTTTGACATCGGTCGGTGGGGCCTTTGATGGGCGTCAGACACCACTTCGATGTTTTGCGGGCAGGATTCGATTTCGTGTTACGGTTTGCGTCGCCGGCAGGGAGCCTTTGAGTTTTGCCGAACGATTCTTGGGCTTCGTCGTACGGAACCGACTCTTGCGGAGTACCTGGAAATCATGACTGGGTGTTGGTGCCGCCGCTTCTGGCTGGGATTTTCCAAATTGATCCCTTGGGAATGCCCCGCGTGGCACAGCTGCAAGAATGCTTGGTTTTCCTTAGTTCTTTATCTAAGATACGCCGTGGTTTAGCGAATCTTGATGATGGCTTTACCGCAGGTTTGGGAAAGTGCCTCCAGTGGCCCGCATCGCGCGAATTTAAGGTCAGAAGTTTCTTCATTGGCTGCAGGCAGACACCTTGAGTATCAGACGTGAATGCACGTCGTTTTCGTTAGGGAGACTAGATTGATGGCAGATGCAGGGGCACAGGACCGGCAAGGGACGCGGGTGACGTTTTTGGACCAAACGGGCGCTAAGTCCGTTGACGCCGTGATCGCGGACACAGTCACCGTAAAGCGTATTTTGCCCAACATCATCACCAAAATGAGCCTCCCGGTGATGGGACCGGACGGTCAGCCCATGAGTTACAGCCTCGACCACAAGGAGGGTGGGAAGCGATTGCGGGAAGACGAAACCTTGATCCAAGCCAATGTGACGGACGGTGATCATCTAATTGTCTACCCGGAAATTGTGGCCGGGCAGGGTAAATTTCAGTGTCATTAGGAGTTCATTCACGTGGCTGGCAGTAGTATCTCACCTCGAGACCGACGTCTGAAAACCGATTTCGAGGCGATGCTTCGTCTGAAAGAGGAAAGCTCGATTCTTCGCTTCACGTCGCGTGGGACTCCACCGGATCAATACATCGTGACATTTCGTGGCCCTGGCACGTTCCGTCGTGAAGGTTCTCAAGAGGTCATGGTGGGTCGGGAGCACACCGTGTGGATCAATCTGACCGCCGCCTATCCGCGAATGATCCCCGAGCTTTCATGGCGGACTCCCATTTTTCACCCCAATGTCAGTGGTAGTGGAGTGGTCTGTTTGGGGGCATACCAAACCAATTGGGTCCCCAGCCTCAAATTGGACGAACTCTGCATCATGCTGTGGGACATGATTCGGTTTCAGAACTACGATTCTGAAAGTCCGTATAATCGTGAAGCGGCAATGTGGGCACGAGACCACCAGCATCGATTTCCTCTGGATCAACGGCCGCTCCGGGACCTCCACGAGAGCACAAACGCTGGTCCTTCCACCGAACATTCGGAAAATGCCGATCGTGAGCCTTCCTCCAGTCGTCGAGAATCACTCGCAGGCTCGAAAATCGACTCTTCTGAAATGACGTTCCTTGATGTCGAAATCGTCGAAGCCGAAATTGATGATGACCCGCCAAGTGACATCATGTTCATCGAGTGAGCCCGGCTGGAAGCTGGCGGGCCAACCAAGTGTTCTGGCGGGCCAACCAAGTGTTGTCTTGCGACCGGCTCTAACAGGAGTCGGTCTTTAATGGTTGCCGAGTTTGCGTTCGTTTGATGTACCGCCCCGATTTTTTCGAATCGCATTCAGATTGAAATAACCGAGGTGCACGGGGCCATGTGCTTTTCCGCAGCACAAATCGGTTCTGGGTCCGTGGGACTCGCGACGAGAAGTCAGCGAAACGCCTTCCAAACGAAGGGAAACTAGGACTGTGACCACTCCAATTGCAAAGCCGGCACCTATCCGTCGTGGAAACCGTCCCAGCCAAGTTGTGGGTCGTCTGCGACGTCACGGTTATCCTATTTTCTGTGCTGCAGATGTCTTGGATGAAATTGTTGACTATTCCGAAGAGAATCTACAACGTGAACGCGGAGGCTTTTTGCTTGGAGGACTCTACCTCGATCATCGTGTTTATGTAGAAATTCAGCATTTTGTACCGGCGCGACTGACGATCGACCGTGCGGCTTCAATGACCTTCACACACAACACTTGGGCTGCCTTGTCCCGCGAAGCCCACGCGCGTTTTCCTGAGTCCATCCTTCTCGGTTGGCACCATACACATCCTGGATTCGGTATATTCCTGTCGGCTTACGATCGCTTCATACACACACATTTTTTCTCGCAACCTTGGCACGTCGCCATGGTCGTCGATCCCTGTCAAAAAGAGCTCGGTTTCTTTCAGTGGTCTGGCCAACAACTTCTGGATTGCGGTTTTGTCGTTGTCCCATCCGCTCCCTCGCAAACAGACACTTGATCGGTCGGAATTTTTCTGCTGGAGAATGGCGCGAACAGCGAAAGGACCCGAAGTCTGCTCTGGTTTTCCCAACAAAGTCGGATTCCTCAAAGTTTGATCTCTTCGACGTCAATGACAAGCGATTAGAATCGATTTGAGAAGCATGAAGGTGGCTCGCCTGCGAAAAGGGTGTCGCAGGACTTGCCCTTGGATATATAAGATAATTTTAAGGCCTCTTTTCCATGTCTGAACGGCCATTGGTCATAGATGATGATCGCTATTCCCGATTGCGTTTGATCGCGTGGTGGGATCAGGAAAAATTAGCGCAAGCACGAGTGCTTGTCGTCGGTGCGGGAGCTCTGGGGAATGAAGTCCTGAAGAATCTTGCCTTGATGGGCCTGGGGCATATCTACATTGTTGATTTTGACCAAATCGAGGAATCCAATCTGACCCGGTCGGTCCTGTTTCGTCGGAACGATTGTGGTCGTTCCAAAGCGGAAGCGGCTGCCTCTGCACTCAAAGATTTGAATCCTGATCTCGAGATTCTGGCTCTGCATGCTGATATTCTGACGGATCTAGGTCTTGGCATGGTGGCCGAAATGGATGTGGTCATGGGGTGCTTGGACAATCGCGAGGCACGGCTTTGGCTCAACCGTATGTGCTGGAAAACCGGGACGCCGTGGATCGACGGTGGAATCCAGGAAATTAACGGCGTCGTCAAGGTGTTTGTGCCCCCTGACAGTGCATGCTACGAGTGCGGCATGACTGACAACGATTACCGTCTTATCAACCTCCGGTACAGTTGCCCGCTGCTGCGGCAGGAAGATATTCAGTCTGGGAAAGTGCCAACGGCGCCGACAATCTCATCGATTATTGCGGGGATGCAGACGCAAGAGGCATTGAAACTGATTCATGATATGCCTGTCGAAGCGGGCAAGATTATGGTGTTTAACGGCGTGACCAATCAGTTTTATAAAACCGAAATCCAACGCAAAGAAGACTGTTTGAGTCATGAAACCTACACTCAAATTGCAGGAGCGGATCTTGCCAGTCGCGAGCACCGGGTTTCAGATCTTTTAAACTGGGCACAAGATTTCTACAAAGTGGGCGAATGGTCTCTTGTCTTGGACCGCGACCTTATCACCGCCATGTCCTGTCACGAGTGCGGACGCCAGGTGGAGGTTCTTAAGACGCTTTCACGGGTCGGACATCATCAGGCGATATGCGAAGGTTGTGGACAGGTCATGCAGGTTGAACGAGCTCATCGAATTGATGCCGAAAGTCGTTTGGTGGATTGCCGGCTGATCGAAGTGGGTGTACCTCTGTTTGACATCGTGCGTTTGCGTCGCGAAGGTGAAGAGCGATTTGTGCGGCTTGACCGTGACCGTGCAGAATCTCTGTCTGGTGTTTCGGCGACATAGGAGTTCCACATGGGCTCAGAAATTCAGTTTGGCGAAATTGAAAAATCGCGTCCGGAGAGGCAAACGCCTCCTGACAAGAATCGTCGATTTGCTGTGGTTGAGTGCCAGGAGCCCCAGTCCGGTGAACTGCGGATCTACGTTGATCTCGATGTAATGAAGGACATGGAGTCACATTCGGAGAGTGATACTACGGTTGAATTGGGAGGGGTGCTACTGGGCCGACAGTTGGAGGACGAGCAGGGGCAGCCCTTTGTGGTGGTGAGCGACAGCCTCAGAGCGCAGCACTATGAGGCGACGAAAGGCAGCTTCAAGTTTACCCATGAAACCTGGCAGCAGATCTCCCGGCAGCGAGAGGATTTCCCCCCGGACTTGCAAATGGTGGGTTGGTATCACACGCATCCCGATTGGGGCGTTTTTTTGTCGGGCATGGACCTTTTCATTTGTGAGAATTTCTTTAACAACGCCTTGGATCTCGCGCTCGTCATTGATCCTTGCCGCGGAGATCGAGGCTGGTTTCAATGGGTGGAAGATCGAGATCAGCCGAAGCGAACCGGTGGTTTTTATTTGACGTCTTCTCGCCATAGAGAGGATGCATTGCGGCAATACGCACAATCCTTGAATGGAGCTTACAGTATGGGACATGATCCGCGACCCGCCGTTGTGGCAGGCCAGATTCAGCCAGCCCCGATGTACATGCCTCCCGCGCCGCCACGTTCGCCGTGGCTTGAGTTCGGAGTTTTTGGACTGGTTGGTGTCCAGTGTCTCATGCTGTGCTTTCTCGCTTGGCAGAGCTTCATGTTTGCAAGTCAGGCAAACGACGGTAGAGTCGAGCCCGCCAGTGACTTGGCACAACAGCAACCGGGGGATCGCCAACGCTTGTACGAGGCTGAAGCCTTGGTGGCGGTTCAGCGCCAGGTACTTCAGGATATGGTGGCAGCGGTCGGCGGTGATGTCGACCTTGCTGCCAAACTCGAGCAACTTGAATATGAAAACCGACGAAATCGATCGAGCCTTCAGGCGCAGGCTTTCATGAATCAGGAATTGCTGGATGAAAATCAAAGACTGAAGGTTTCGGAACAACGACTTGAACTGGCGTTGGCTGAGCAAAAATCACTCCTAGACGCTTCTGTGAAAAATCTCGCAAGCGTGCAGCGACAGATCAAGGAGAGTGCCGAAACTGCGAGCGAAGCGAGGCTGGAGAGTCAGGTACTCCGGACCTGGTATCAAGGTGGTTTCTATTGGTTCGTGCTTTTTGGGGTCGGGGGCGTCGGCTTGCTGGCCGGTGCAGCAGCGATGGCTTACTTGCGTCGTGACGAATCGCAAAGTTTTCCGGAGGCCAGAGAGATGGGAGCCTCGGTTCATGGTGAAGAAGACGTCGTTTACTCTGCAGAGGACAGCGATGAATCGTCTCCATCAAACTGAACGTCTTGAGAATGAATGGGCCGTTCTCAAGTCCCTTGGTGAGCAAAGTACGATCTTCACGATCGATCCGCTTGGGGAACCACCGACCCTCTATCGATTGCAGTTTCAGGGCGCGGGTTACCAATGGGCAGATCGTGATTCTCGAGAGATTCAGATGAGCGATTCCCATGAGGTTAAGATGGTTCTGACAGAGGCTTACCCTGATGAACCTCCTGAGCTGGAATGGTTGACGCCCTCCATTCATCCGTCATTGGAGCCGAGTGCCAAGATGGGCTGGGCGGATCTTGATTTGGATTGGGACTCTCGGATGAACCTCGACCTTGTCTGCGAGAGAATCTGGGATGCGATTCGAGGCAACGCAAAAATCGACATCTCTCAATGGGATGCCTTGATAGAAGCCTCGCCACATCGCCATGTATTAACCGCCCCTCCCGTTGATCTTCGCAGCCTCCGGAACCTCCTCTCCTCGGAGGGGTCAAACGTCGTGAAATACTGGAGAAAGGAGACACGCTCTTCTCGAGGACAGCCCCAGTCGTCCCCTGCCCCCTTGACGCTGATGGCAGCTGAAGAGAGCGACGGAGACGGGATTCATTTCGTTGAAAAAGATAAGACTAATGACGAGACTTCAGTGTCTCTCGAGGATTCCAAGGGACAGATCTGGTTTTTAGACGAATCTCAGGCTGAATCGGGCGACTGATCGAAAGCTGGCTTTGAAGTGGAAATGGAAAGTGGAAGATGGAAGCTGCAATTTGTTCCATATTTGCGTTTGGAATCTTTGGCGGCTTTGGCTTTCTCATCTACCTGCTGATCCTCGTCGTCAAGCGTTCGGGACGGCTGAATCAGAGTTTTCGGGCCGCCGCCGTGACGATGAAAGGGAACTTTGTACAGGGAGGGGTGTGGAAAAGGCCGAGAATTTCACTGCGATACGGAAACACGGCGGCACGTCTCCGGATACTAAAAAAGGCGGGAGGAGACGAAACAGAGCTGACAGTGAATTGGCCAGCAGGCAAACAGAGATTCGAGATGCACTCTCGAGTCGAAGGCATGACCTTTCGAAGGGCTGATTGGACGCAAGTTGATTTTGGTCACGAATCTCTCGATACGGCTCTTGTTTTGAAAGCAGAGAATCCGCAAGGCTTTTCGCGACTGCTGAGCGACGGTGTCAAGTGGCAGTTGGAACGGTTGTTGACGTTTTTGCCTCACCAACGTTTTTACTGTGGGTGTTTGCGACGTGAACTCGTACTACGAAAAACAGGTCTGATAAAAAACAACGCGGAGTTGGTTCAGTTTGTGCGATTTGGCTTGGAGCTTTACGATCAATTTCAATTGACTCAGGTGGAGGGAATTGATTTTGTTGAGAGTCAGGAAGCGACCCTGCTCGATCAGATCCATTGCCCGGTCTGTGGTGAACCTATTGAGAGTCGACTTGTCATTTGTGTGGACTGTAAGACGCCGCATCATCAGGAATGTTGGGAGTACAACGGTCGCTGCGCCACGTTCGCTTGCGGCCAGGAGGTTTTTTCGAAACCCGCCGTTGCTCGCCCAATTGAGGATCCCCGAGGGAAAGGTTCCTGAAAACGAGTTTCTCGGTCGCATGTTTCGCGAAGTGACGTTCCGAGTGCCTTTTAGCTTCCGCCGTTACGAGGTTGCGGGGGGCAGGTTCCCCAGAACTCATCCAGTTGCCTCAGTAACGGGTCAAGAGTCTCCTTTTGAAGTGTCATATTTTGCCGGTATTTTACCCATCGATGGCCCTGGTGTTCAGTGACGATGATGGAGTGATTGGGCTCGGCGAGCCAGGCCAGGAAAATGACCAACTCCTTCAAGACAGGCTCTTCGCCAATCCATGGAGCATGGACTCTGTAACGGAGTTTAAAGCTAAAATCGGATACGATATCGATGTTTTCCCGCCGCAAACCCGTTTCTTCTTCGAGTTCTCGCAGGGCACACTGCATTTGGGTTTCACCCGGGTCGACATGGCCCTTCGGCAGATCGAGTCGGTCTGCGTGCTCCATGATTAGGAGTTCAAGGTCAAATTGCTGCCTTGCTATTAAGAACCCACAGGACGTAAGAACTGGCTTGTCAGACATGCTTTTCCTGAAATGATAAGATGCGTCAGGAGTTCATTCCGGTTGTGGAATGCTGATCAGATCGCTGACCAGATTGTCGATGAGGTCGGCTACGCTTTCAGGTAGGCGTCTGTCGGTGAACTCAAAGAATTCGACCGGGTGTTATTTCGCAAGTGATGGAATTGGAAGATTGAAGATTTATACCAAGGTAGGTGACCGGGGGCGAACCGGTCTGCTGGGAGGTCGCACCTGCGGCAAAGAGTCACTGCAGATCGAAGCCATTGGCACCGTGGATGAACTTAACTGCCAAGTTGGCCGCATGACGTCGAGCCTCAAGCAAGGGCCATTGCGGGAGTCTTTGATTCAGATTCAGCGGTGGCTCTTTGAGTTTGGTGCGGAACTTGCGGCCCTCGGCGATCAGGCCTCTGGAGCGGAAAGGATTTCCGATGAGGAAGTGACCCTTCTTGAGCGTTGGATTGATGGTCTTGAAGCAGATTTGACTCCGTTGCGGACTTTCATCCTTCCCGGTGGCTCTCTTCGAGGTGCTGAATTCCACATGGCGAGAGCAATTTGCCGACGGGCCGAGAGACGGGTAGTCGAGCTTGCCCTCGCCGAGTCAACTCCGGTTCGAGGCGAGTTGTTACGGTTTTTAAATCGACTCTCAGATTGGTTTTTCGTCGGGGCTCGATTTCAATCCCAGGCGGATGGGGAAACGGAGATTCCCTGGATGGGCGATCATGGGGGGGGAAGTTGATCTTTGACGGCGGTGCTTCCATTGCCCTTTGAGATTGATATCGAAATTGGTGGATTTCGTGAGCCTTTTACTGCCTTCTAGCGACCCGCGGGACGTGAGTTTTCCCGTTTACATGAAATGGTAGGGTGGTTAATCTGTTGGGCGGAGTCGGGAAATATTACCCTATCTCCGGCAAGGTAGCCGGCGGGGCAATACAGCTCGTGTCAATGCGAGTCCACAAGGGGCTCTAGATCGGAGAACTGGGAATGAAAAAAGTTGAAGCGATCGTCAGGCATTTCAAACTCGAAGACATCAAAAATGCGCTTGCGTCTCAAGGAATCGATGGGATGACGATTACGGAAGTGCGAGGTTTTGGTCGCCAAAAAGGCCACACTGAAATGTATCGAGGGACTGAGTACGCCGTCGATTTTGTTCCCAAGGTAAAAATCGAAGTCGTGTGTACCGACGATGACCTGGCCACAGTGATTGATACCATGGTTGGTACAGCGCAAACGGGGCAAATTGGTGACGGGAAAATTTTCGTCACGAGTCTTGAGCAGATTGTTCGGATTCGTACGGGTGAGCAAGGCCCGGAAGCAATCTAAATCGATCCACGGTTGGCCCACCCCCGCGGTAAGATCCGGCAGGGTGGTACGCATGCTGAGGCTCTTGTCGTATTCGACTTGATATCCACGTTTTTCGCGAGGCTTCAAGGACTGTCCGCCGGAGACTTCGGGAGCTGCAGAATGAGGCATGACCACGACCACCATGGAGCCCCGATCTTTTGACGGGTAACTTCACCTTTGTCTGTCGGTCCCCATGCACTTTGACACGAAAGATCCCGGTGGTGAAGAGTCATGTGTCATCGGAACCCCTTCATTTCCCCTGAGTAGCAAGGCATGTCGTCGACTTCAATCAGAACGACTGCGACGGAAGCAAAGAAACTACTCATGGAGGGGCGTGAGCAGGTCCGTCGTCGGCACGAGGAGGGCGGCAGTGGAACGGAAATCGGCCATTTGCTCACCGATCTCGTCGATACGCTTGTCCTGAAGCTGCTTCATGAGGCCTTGCGCGAGGTCAAGGGTGCAGGTGAAAGTAGGACGAGCCGCGAGCTCCAAGAGCAATTCTCGCTGATCGCGGTTGGCGGCTATGGCCGCAGGGACCTCGCTCCGTTTTCTGATATTGATCTGATGGTCTTGATTCAGCCGGATGCCGATGCCTCGGTGAATCCGCTGATAACGCGACTCTCTCAGGATTTGTATGACGCCGGTTTTCAGCTCGGCTTAAGCGTTCGTGATTTTCGCGAAGCAACGGATTTGGCTCTTGGTGACGCCACAATTTTTACCGCCATGGCGGAAGCTCGTTACCTTGCCGGGAATATCGAGGTCTATCAGGCGTTTCGAGATCGATTGGTGAAACTCATCAAACGTCGTGGTTTTTCATTATTGGAATCCAGCCTTGCTGCACGCCGGGAGGAACGCGGCAATTACGGTGAGACGGTGTTCCTGCTTTGTCCCAACGTCAAGCGTTCACGAGGGGGGCTACGTGATCTGCAGTTAATTCGATGGATCGCGTTTGCCCGTTTTGGGGAAACTGATTTCGATCGTATTCAGCAGCAAAACTTGCTCACAAACAATGACCTGGAGCAGATCCTTTCCGCAAGGGATTTTCTTCATCGGGTGCGCAATGAACTACATTTTCATGCAGGTAAAAGTCAGGATTTGCTGAGTCGCGAGGAGCAGGTTCGGATTGCTCAGAAGTTCGGATATGAAGGGGACGCCGGCGTCTTACCCGTCGAGCAGTTCATGCGGAATTATTTTGCTCACTCAAGCCAGGTTAGATACATCGCTGCCAATTTCACGCAAACCGCGAGAAGCCGTTTCAGTCTAAGTGATCTGGTTGGTCCTGTTTTCAGCTTCAGAGTTTCCAGAGATTTTCGCATCGGCCCGGTTCATGTGACGGCAACGCGCAAGGGGCTCGCAAAGCTTGAGAATTCGCTGGTTGATGTTTTGCGACTGATGGATCTCGCCAATGCCTACAATCGTCGGATTGATCATCCAACCTGGATGGCGATTCGCGATAATATGCTCGAATGCGACGACCTAAAACTGGACGAGGCGGTTGCGAGCCGATTTGTTGCGTTCATGTCTGAAACCAATCGCCTCGGCCCTTTGCTGAGGCGGATGCACGAACTGAGGGTTTTGGAAAAAATTATCGCGCCGATGAAGCGAGCTCGGTGCCTTTTGCAATTCAACGAATACCACAAGTACACGGTCGATGAACATTGCATTCGCGCGGTCGAGATTGGTGCGGGTTGGTTAACGGATCCCGGCGAAGTCGGCGATATTTATCGCAGTTTGAAAGCGCCGAAGTTACTTCATCTTGCCCTGTTACTCCATGACCTTGGCAAAGGGGACGAACGAGATCACAGTGAACTCGGTGCCGAGCTGGCGGACGCCACTTGTCGTCAATTGCATCTGACTGAGGATGAGGTTGAACAGGTCAGTTTTCTGGTCCTGCATCATTTGCGGATGAGTCACCTCGCGTTCTACCGAGATATGAATGATGACGCCCTGATCGCTGAGTTTGCGGCGACCGTGCAGTCGATCGAGATGCTGAAAATGTTGCTCGTGCTGACTTGCTCTGACCTTGCGGCAGTGGGTCCCGGCGTACTGAACAACTGGAAGCAGGGGTTGTTGCTAGAACTTTACCATCGCACTCGTAATCAGCTCGCGGGTCAATCGGAACTTGATCCTCTTCAACAGGAAACAGCGGAGATCAGGCGGCAGGTCGAGCAAAAGCTGACTGAAGCTGAAGATCATGATTCGCGGGTCCGCCTGTTGCGTTCACTTCCAAATGCGATCGTCAGCCAACGCACGGTCGATGAAGTGCTGCAGCAAGTGCACAAATTAAGTCAAATCGAAGAGGGGAATTCAACGATATCAACTCGCCTCCTTCAAGATGGAACGGCTGTTGAATTCATTGTGGGAACCGTCGATCGACCCCACTCAGGAATCTTTCATCGGATTACAGGAACGTTGACGAGTGCCCGCATGGAAATCCTGAGTGTGGACGCAAGTGGGCTCGATCTTCGGAAAATGGTCAATCGGTTCCTGGTCAGGGATCTGGAACCGGTCGGAGACTTGCAAGGTTCGCGGATCGAAAAGATCTGTAACGATCTTCGACGAACTCTTGAGGACCCTGCGGAACCGATTCCCCCATTTCGAAAGGTGTGGGAGCCGTCTCAGGCGAACCTGAAAACCACGCAGCATCGTCTTCCAACCCGAGTCCGCATCGACAATGATACCAGCGACAGCTTTACCATCATCGATGTTTTTGCTCACGACGCACTTGGCCTGCTTTATGCCATAAGCCGGGCGATTTTTGAGCTTCGATTGGATGTTCACTACGCGAAGGTAGGGACCTTTTTGGATCAGGTCGTTGATGTATTTTACGTTACGGACGCAAGTGGTGGAAAACTGCATGATCGAGAAGCGATTCAAAAAATAATCCTCGATGTGACGACGACCGTTGAGGAGGTTGGGCGGTCTTGATTCAAAGCCCTTTGTATTTTGGGCCGAAGGCGTTTTTAACACGTTAGGCGAATTTGATGAATAGTGGCGTTAGATGGACCTTGTTTGCAATGGGCGTGCTTCTGGGCGCCAGCCTCTTGGCTCAGGTCGATTTGGCCGACGCGTTCCTCTCTGAGCCTCGGCGGTGGCGAATTGCAGAGGCAGAGCGACTTTGGTTCGACAAGCAGCAGAAGCCTGCGGTCCAAAGTCTCCTGAAAACGTTGAAGCAGGGTACGACTTCTTTGGAAGAACTGGGCCTCCTGTCGCGTTGGGCACTGCGTTGCGAGGACTATGAAGCAGTGCACTGGGCTTGTGACAGGGCGGAAGAAATGGTCAGTCTGGACGTCTACCCCATGCTCGCACAACGATTTGCATCCTATCGAGCTTTCGCCTTCTATCGTCAACATGAACCTGAAAAGGCGCTTGAGTGTTGGCAGCCTTTTGAGACACTCGAACCCTTTAAAAATGACCCTTCTTATTTGAATGGGTACGCCTACCTGCGAGCCCTTGTTGGCCTTGAGTTGGAGGACGCATTGACGCAGGCTGAGGAAGCGCTTCGAGATTATCGGTGGACCGAGGTTGAGCGACTTCAGCGCCTTGCACAGGTCAATCTCAATCTCAATCAAAACATTGCTGCCTTGGATTACATCCGTTCAGCGGCCAAGATTTACGGGCCGCTCAACGCCCAATTGAACGTCGTCTATGATCGAGAAATGGCTCGATCGCTGTCGTCCCCCTTACTGGGAGATGATGACGTAGAGCGCCAAATTCGACAATTGAGATCAGAACGAGAAACACAAGCTCTGCAGGGAATCTTGTTGCGTCTCCAAAAAGCGGAGGCGTTGCAACGGATAGGAGAAACGCAAGCTGCATCGAAGGAACGCGAAAGCATTCGGTTGCTCGGGTATAACCCGGAGGAGCTTACGTATCTGATTTACGACGACCAACAACTGGAGGGATATGCCGCATTCATGGACACACGAGGTTGGATCAAGTTTCGTCAAGGGCGATGGAGTGAGGCCATCTCAGACTTGAAGCAGGCGATCGAATGCGCGGAACCGCTCTTCCAACAGCAACAACGTGTTGTCGAGGTCAATCTGGAACGTCGGGTCCATGCTGAAGATTTCGAGGACCGATGGATGGAGCGTCGTCGAGGACTCGCGGTGATGTATGACCACCTTGCCCAAGCATACTACGAACTCGGTGAACTGAAGCAGGCGGAACAATGCGAGAATCGTGTACGGCAACTTGGTTTTCAGGTCGGACCGCATCTCTATTGAGTGCCGAGTGAGATTGAGTGACGAGTCAGTACCATCCCGACGGAGTCGAGACTATGGACGGGAATCACCCGAACTTTTTGAGGCCGACCCCCCTCATCATCGCGAAACCAAAGGTCATCACAAAAACGACGGTAATCAACCATTGCGTGGTGGTCAGCGAACCGAGGGTGGTTTCTGCTTGGGTCAAAAGGTCTTGGAGGCTGCTGGACAGCCACTCACAAATTTTAGCCCATTGTGCATCCGACATCGCAACGACTCCTCAAAGGGGTAGGGTGAAGCGTCATTCAACCTTAGGTTGCATTCGGTGATGAGTCAGATGATTTCTCGCCTTCAGGTGAGTTGAGGGGCGTGGCAAAGGCAACTTGGAGAGCGAGTGACACGCGGGTTTCATGGAGATTCCTCGGCATTGGTGAAGGGAACGAACTTGTTAATCTGCCCCTGTCGCCGCTATAAAAGAGTAGGCGGAAAACTCAAGCTTTTCCGGATTTGCGGTTGCAGAGACACCCTCTTGGCGAATTCTGCTCAAGGGACGCCGAGTTTTACAAATAGGAATTTTTGATGGTTTCTTCACTCAGTCGACGTCGGATGCTGCAAGCGATCGGGGGAAGCATCGCAATCGGTCCCTGGGGGCTGAACCATGCCAACGCGTCAGTAGCAAAAAAAGAGGAGTGGAACTCCTCCATCAAAAAAGGACTTGATTATGCCGCTCAAACGCAATCACGATTGGGACACTGGGCGGGGGGGAACGGACAATATCCAACAGCCATGACGGCCCTCGCAGGTACCGCCATGATTTGTTCTGGCAGCACAACCGTTCAAGGTCCATTCTCGGCGAACGTTCGACGAGCGACCGATTATCTGCTTTCGAAGGTTCGCGGCAACGGATTGATTGGGGACAAGTCCGATGGGCATTACACCTACGGACATGGATTTTCCATGCTCTTTCTCTCCCAAGTATTTGGTGAAGAGGAAGATGAAGATCGACGTGAGGAACTCGTCGAAGTGCTTTCCCAGGCGGTTGAGTTCAGTGTCAATGCTCAAACGCCTTCGGGTGGGTGGGGCTACGTCAGCGCCAAAGATGGTAGCAACTTCGATGAAGGTTCAACGACGATCACTCAGGTGCAGGGGTTGAGGGGCTGTCGGAACGCCGGCATTCCTGTTCCTAAAGAGTCCATCGAGAAAGCGAAGAAATATATCTACGACTGCAAAAATGCCGATGGCGGAATTTCTTACAGTTCGCGCAATCGAGGAAGTTCAAGGCCGGCCATCACTGCGGCTTCACTGGCCACACTCTACAACGCCGGGGATTACGACAGTAAGCATGTCCCCGACATGATGAAATACGCGAGACGAGAACTCCACTCCTTGAACAACTCGGGATTCGGGCACTGGCATTACACGTACCTCTACTACTCTCAGGTCATCTACCGCCAGGGGCCCGATGACTGGAACGATTTCCGTAACAAACTCTACGATCGCATCGTGGGGCAGCAAAATGCAGATGGGAGTTGGAAGGACAGCAGTGTCGGCCCCATTTACGCCACAGCTTGCAACTTGATCATGTTGCAACTGGACCGCGGTCTGTTACCAATCTATCAACGTTGAGCCGAGGGGGCTTCAGGCTCGTCCCGTCAACCTTCAGGGATCACCCGCTTCAGCACCCACGGGTGCCAGGAGAATCAGCAGTTAGGCGATTCTGGATCATTCAGGGACGCATCGTCCGAGGTCGTCTCGACTTGGGTCATTGCTTCCACCAAGGCGGGCATGGTGGCTTCATTTGCCTCTGCGGCGACGGAATATCCTAGAGCTCGTAGGGTATTTGAGGTCACAGGGCTGATGGACGCCAGTTTTACGTCACGCAGTGCTTCGCCGAGCGAGTTGTGTAGCGATCTGGCAATTGCGGAACTTGTGATGGTCACCCAGTCGATGCTTCCGCACCGAATTCGCTCCATCGTACTCTCGGAAAGTTGTTTCCTTGGCACACTTTCATAGACCGCAAGCTCCGTAACGTTCCCCCCTGCTCTACTTAGGCCTTCCGATAAAATTTCTCGTCCTTGTTTTGCCCGCACGATCAGAAAGGATTGGGCGGAAGCTTCGTCCTCAAACGCTTTGAGCAGGCCCTCCGAATTGTAGTCGTTGGGCTGCAAGTCTGTGGTCAGGTGGTATCGCTGAAGTTCGGCTGCGGTTCCCGGGCCAATGGCCGCGAGCCGACTCTGGGCAAACCAACGGACGTCTTGTCCCTCCTGTCCGAGGTGCCGCATGAATTCACGAACGCCGTTGGTGCTCAAAAAAATGAGCCAGTCAAACGAACTTTCGTGTCCGATTGTATTTTTGATGGAGTCGCCCTCGTTGAGCGGCACGATCTCGATGGCAGGATCGCAAACGACCTCTGCACCAAGTTCTCGAAGAGGCGAGGTCAGAGTTTCCGACTGCCCTTCTGAGCGCGTGACCAAAATCGTTTTTCCGGTAAGCTGTTGTCGTGAAAACCAGTCGAAGCGGGATGAGAAGCTGGCGACCTCCCCGACGATGAAGACGACCGGAGGACGCATTGGTGGATCTGTCCTGACAAGATTTGCTACCTGACCCAACGTCGTCAACGTGATGCTTTGATTCGCATGGGTGCACCGTCTTACCACTGCAACAGGAGTGTCACTCGATTTGCCATACTGAATCAGGCCGCCACTCCACAGCTCCACCGTCGTGGTCCCCATGTAAATAATCAGTGTTCCCGGAAACTTGGCGAGTGCAGGAAGTTCGTGGATGGAATTTTGCTTTCCAAGACGTTCCTGACCGGTCACAAAGGCGACCGCAGAGGCTGAATCGCGATGGGTGATCGGGATGCCCGCATAGGCGGCGGCTGCGATTCCTGCAGAAATCCCCGGAACGACCTCGAAAGGGATGTTGGCCAATTCAAGTGCCTCAAGCTCCTGAAAACCACATCCAAAAATCAACGGATCACCCCCTTTCAGGCGAACAACCTTTTTTCCAGCCCGAGCCTTCTCGATCATGGCTGAGTTGATTTCCTGCTGGCTCCAGACCCGTCCCGCAGCATGGCTTCCAAGGCATATTTTTTCTGCGAGTGGTGAACAGTGTTGCATGAGTTGGGCGTTGGCAAGATAGTCGTAAAGGACGACATCTGCCGTCTCCAGAAGTTTTTGCCCGCGCAATGTCAGCAGGTCAGGTTCCCCGGGACCTGCTCCAACAAGATGAACCTTACCTAGCTTGAGGGGTTTTTCAGACTTCTTCGTCCGTTCAGGCATTGCTTGAAAATCCTGCAGTAGACCTAGACAATCAGTGTCACTTCCGGCATATTACTTGGTTTGAGATCCCAAGGAAACGGTTGGTAGAGATACAAGAGACTTATGCCTAATTCGAAAAGTGCTGAAAAACGACTTCGCCAAAATGCCGTTCGCCGCGAGCGAAACCGAGCAGTGAAATCCGCAGTCAAAACACAAGTTAAAAAGGTCGTTTCCGCGATCCGGGACGGCAATGTTGAACTGGCGGAGACCGAGTACCGTGCAGCTGCAAAGCAGTTGGACCGTGCGGGTGCTCATCGAGTCATTCATAAAAATGCGGCCGCTCGGAAAAAATCACGGTTGCAGAAACTGATCAAAGCAGCCAAATAGCTATCTCACCTGCCCGACGAAAGTCTCAAGTGTTTTCTTCCTTGGGTCCACGGAGCCTCTTCTCCGTGGAAGGATCATGCTGGACATGATGTCCACTCTTTTTGCCAAGTAGGACCGGGTAATCTGAGCGCGTTTCGACCGACGCGCGGAGTTGACCAGGCAATGTGCGGTGCCATTGGCACCGCTTTAGACGCGATCGCCACGCTGGCTTACGATCTGGGACTGCGACGGCGATTTGAACTTGGGGCACGCGTCTTGGCAGGCTTTGACCGCGAGCCGCCTACCGATTTCTTTTTTGGCAGCCCGGATCCTTTGGCCGCGGCCGATTTTCTTTTCGCCGAACCTCGTTTCGTTGCGGCAAGCTTTTGAGTTGGACTGGAGCTACGACCTCCCTTTCGTGTGGGAGTCGCTCTCGCGCTTCTTGTGGAGGCTGCGGTTTTCGATCTATGTCCTATGGATGAACTTGTTTTCGAGGAGCGAGTCGTTCGACGCCCTGGGGAGTCGGACGATTTAGCCGCCGCCTTCGGATCGCGATGCGAGGACGTCGCTGCGGCCTTGGGGGCACTGACTCTGCGAATTTCCTTGATTTCGTCACGAGTCAAGGCACGGCACTCACCTGGTTGCATGTCACCAAGCCGAATCCGCCCGATCGCTATCCGTTTCAGACGGATGACCTTGTGCTCGAGTTTTGCCATCAACCGACGAATTTCACGGTTCTTACCTTCGTTGAGGACGATTTCCAAAACTGTCGTATGCTTGAGTTTTCTTCGGCTGCGAACACGTTTCGCCTTCGCCCACCCCTCTGATAGTCGAACCCCGGTCGTCAACTGCCGAAGAACTTCGCGGCTCGGGTGGCCGGAGACAACGACCTCATAGACTTTTTCGACGCCGTAACGCGGGTGTGTGAGTCGCTGTGCGACGGCACCGTCATTGGTGACGATGATGAGCCCCTCGCTCGATTTGTCCAAGCGACCAACGGTAAAGACACGTTGTCCAGTGGGGATGAGATCGATCACACGAGTGCGACCACTCGGGTCCCAGTTCGTCGACAGGACACCGGTGGGTTTGTTAATCAGAAAATACTCTTTCTTCGCGATTTTAATTCTTTCGCCATCAACTGCGATTTTCTGCAGACTCGAATCCACTTTCGTCCCAAGCTCGGATACGGTCTTGCCATCGACTTCGACACGTCCCTCGGTAATTAAGGTCTCGCAGTCTCGGCGACTTCCCAAACCTGCCAATGCGAGAATCTTTTGAAGTCGCTCGCCGGTGGATTTCGCTCGCTGAGAATTCGACCGTGGACTGCGGGAAGTTTGTTGGCTACGCGAAGGCGACATGGTTCGGGACCAGTAAGTAAGGGGGGAATCTTGGGCGATCAAGCCCCGCAGTTTAAACGGCAGGGGGGCAAGATGGAAGGCTTCGTTCTTCTCGTATGAGATGCCCGCTTACCGTTGTTTATGGCGTTGGGGCCTCTTGGCTCGAAGTCATTGACCGGTGAGTGTCTTGGCTTGCTGGACATGAATTGAAAGGGGGGGCGCATAAAAACGCCCCGCCCACAGTGTGTGGGCAGGGCGTTTTATCGCTAAGCAAGTTTGAAAAAGACTTGAAGCAATGGTTGAGCCCCAAAGGGCACTTCCGCGGGCAATACAACACTCACACCAAAAAACAACACGATGCCCGGCCCAAGTTTTTTCTCAAGCCTTGGTTAGTTGTCCGATTCTTCGGCAGGCGTTTCTTCGCCCTCAGACGTTTCGGCGGGCTCTTCTGTCGTCTCCGCCTCAGGTTCTTCCGCGAGGAGAGATGCGGGGTCGACTTCTTCCGTACCTTCGATGACGTCGACGGCTGATTCTGTTTCAGGAGTATCAGATTCCGCCGCGCAGCCCACGGCACCCATTATCAGGCAAAGACAGAGCAGCCAGTGAAAAGCTTTCATAGAATTCACATCCTTAATTGAAGTAACAATCGCATCGACGGCAGGAAGCCACTCGGGTTAGCCCAGCGTCATAGGTTCGCTTAAACATACTCGGTTTAAAACAAGTGACGTGCCAATCCATGCGGAAAACCGTGCCGCGTGATATCGGGTTTCCGCATGACCGTGTTAATCCATCAGGTCATGTGGAGAAGTAACACAAGGCAAACAAGGTTGAAGTCAAAAACAACACGTTCCTAAATGGACAAGAGTCTCAAGCAACTGGATTTATTCCCGAGAAACGAAAAAAATCTCGCGATTCAATAGGGGTTGCAGAGGGGGTGTCACCTGTCTGGGTGGTCTTCCTTTTTAGTGGGACGATTTTTTGTAAGTTGGGGAATAAATGACGGCTTTGCTGGATCTTGTAAGCACTGAAATGTGGCGGATGGTCGCGTCAAAAGGTCGCTTACGCAACATATCAAGAGGAAAACTTGGATAACGCTTCTTCAGTTTCGAAGATCGAGCCTGTTTTTGAAACATGGGTTCAAGCGCACTACCAAGAGGTTTACCGATACGCCTATCGACTGTGCGCGCAGCAAGCGACAGCGGAGGATATTACCCAGCAAGTGTTTCTGAATGCATGGCGGTATCGAGATCAGTTGCGAGATCCTGATAAAAGCCGATCGTGGCTGCTCGCCATGACTCGCAATCAATTTCTCAAGGAACTTAGGAAGACCAAGCCGTTGAGCTTTTCCAAGTGGGAGGTTGAGCCCGCGGACTTTCCAGTGGTTTCAGCGCAGCACCGGCATGAATTAGGCATGGATTTGCAGCAACTGTTGTTAAGCATGTCCACCGAATATCGAGTCGTATTGATGATGTTTTTCTTTGAGGGAATGACCTACAAAGAAATTGCTGACGAGCTAAAGATCAAAATGGGAACGGTCATGAGTCGGCTGTCCCGAGCCAAGGAGCAGCTTCGAGCGATCTTGGCGGAGTCTGAGTATCAGGATTGAAGGTCACTTTATTTGGAGGCAGCACGGGACGTCGTGGTGAAACGTATTCTCGAGGAACTTGACGGATTTCATTTGGAAGGTGACGGTTTCGTTCAGGACGCGTCAGACGAACTGCGTACGTGGCTGGAAAGTGCCGAGGGGAAGTCGTCTTTACAGCAAATGAAGCTGGCGAATTTGCGAAGCCAACAAGAGTTGAACCGAATTGATGTGCCATTTGAACTTCGGAAGCGAGTGACTCGTTTTGTTCAGCAGCAGCTCGATTCAGGTCAGCTCGCAGAGGCCGATGATGCCACAATGGTATCCCAGAAAGATACGGACAAAAAAAGTCCGCGGTCCGAGAAATCGTCGTCCTTTGCGACCCGATCCGTAAGGCGATGGCCTGTGGCCATCGCCGCATCTTTGGCCGGTTTTATGGTCGCAGGCGCCGTGATGGCAGTTGCATTGTGGCCGCAACCGAAATCCATGAGCCCAGAAGGCATCGCTCAGAGCATTCTTCGTCAGGCACCCGAATTGACCGACCAAACATGGTTTGAGGTGACTCCAGAGGTTTTGGCATCAGCGCCACTGCCCGAGGACTTATTGGTCCAGCCTGTTCGTTGCTCAATTCTCCAAACGGAGTGGAATCGGGAGACCGTGGTTTACGACTTGAGTGGACCCGAGATACCTGTCGCGATGTTGTTTGTTGCTCGTCTGCCAGCCAACTCAGGTTTATCTAACAGGTTTCCTGACAATCCGGACTATTTTACCGGGACCCTGAGTATCGCCTCTTCACACCAACGTGATTATCTCTATGTGCTGCTCGTCGAAGGGAACGCGGCGAATTACCGTTCCGTGTTGATGCGAGTTTGGCCCTTTGGTTGAGCATCGATATGAGGCGAAAGCAGCGGAGTAACCTCGGTTGTTCTGAGAATGCCGTTGCTGCGTTCGGATGGTGAATTAGCGTCAGTGGTGAGCCTCCTGCAAGTGGGTGGAAGTCCTAGCGGAACCCTGCGGGGCGATGAAGCATCCTCGCATCAATAAAAAAAGGCAGCATCCTACTCAGGATGCTGCCTTTCCTATTGCTTCGGGCAGCGTGTTGCCCGTCCTAAGTTCGCAGTGAACTAGGGGAATTTATAACCTGGATTGTCCGGATTGAAGTCTTCGTCACTGAGTTTGACGTTCAGTTTCACGTTTTTGTACGTGTACTCTTCTTCGAGGACTGGATTTCCGCCAGGACGACGCGGCCAAGAGTAGGCGGCGTAACGAATCGGGATTCGTAGCTCATTGTCAATGTGGACTTTGGCGATGTGGAAGTCATAGGGCTCTTTCTTTTCGGGATGCTTGACTTCGATCATTGTGCAGTTTCGTCCATCGACGACCGACTTCACAAAACGCACTTCGCACATTCCCACTTCGCGATCCCGCTGAGCTTTCTCAATCAGTTTCACACCCAAGTTCTCCAGCCCTGCGTCGTAGATTGGGTATTTGTTTCCTCTCATTGCCATGAACCCATCTGGGTCCAAATTGACCCGGATGGCACCGGTCAGCAACCCTGTATCATGAGCAACCAGTTTGTTGCTGTTTCGATTCTCTACCCAAATCACCTCACGACCGGCGACGTCCTCCGGATAAGTGAAATTCATGTAAATGCTGAGCGGAGTGCCATTAGGCTTCCGATTGCGAATCTTCACGAACATGTGTTCTTCTCTGCCCAAACGTCCGTCGATTCGCTCACGCTTGACCAGAGTGGCCGTGTAGTCATGGACGTTATTTTGCATTCGTCCCAAAGCATTGAAAGCCAGCTTCAAAGCAGGATCCAGTGGGTGCGGAGGCCCTGGTAGTGCTGCAGGCGCAATGTCAGGTCGCTTGACGACTCGTAGGACCGGTTCTTGGGTCTGTTTTTGGGCATGGGCATTGGAAACGGCCAGCGCTGTTATGCAGACCACAAACATCAGCGTTCGCTGGATAGCATCTATTTGCATCGTACTCTCCTTAGACACAAACTTCGGGAGATCCCTCAAAACCCGAAGTAAAATCGGCATCCTGCCGTTTTTATTTGGATGGTGCGCAGAACTTTTGGCTGAGGCTCCGGAGGGTGGAGTTCCGCGACGTTCAACTACCCCATTTATCGCCGAAAACTATCCGAAATCCGAAGCTGGACCTTAAATGGTCGAAAGAGATTTTCAAAACAGCTCGGTCAAACCGGTCAAGTGTGTCAAATCGCCCAAGCAGAATCTGTCCGCTGTTTTGCCTAGACTTCCAGTTCTTCTCGCATCCCAGACCTTTACCATAACCGATAAGGTGGGCGGCACCGAGACCAAAACGCGTGCAAGTGCATGCAGTGGCACGAGTCAATTGGGCGAGATGGCAAACCGACGGCTTTGATCCGGGGCGAAACGGGGTGGGCGGTTTCAAGGCTCGTTTCGAATCATTTGAAAATTGCCATCGGTCGGTAGCCCCATCATGAAGTGCAGATAGCTGTACGGGCTTATGGCCGCCAACATGCGCTAGCGATAGCCGTTTCGTATCTCAGAGTAAAGCTGTGCTCGCGCGGGTTCTGCCAAAGGGCTAGAAAATTCTCGAGGTCTGAGTTCTTGAAGGGGCGGACCCATCTGGTTGTCTGGAAATGGGTCGTACATGGAAGCCCGATTTCTTTGCTGTTGGATGGTGCCCGGAGGTTGCCAGGTCGCCATGTTCTGGCACCCAATCGCTCCCAAGGTGCTCCCGAGGAGCAGTATGAGACTCTGAATTTTTGTGGGCATGCCTACGTCATCAATTAAAGCAATCGAGCCGGGATTCAACGCAGGTGCTCCCTGCGAGGCCGATCTTTTGTCGCCCTATAGCCTTTTCCTTCTGCTCGGGCAACCTCATTCTGAGCACCTCGACGTTCTGCATCACGATCGAGAGGCCAACATCGTCTTGCGGTGAGCCATGGAGTTTTAGCTCAAGGTGATTTCCAGTAGGCAGGCCGTGGAGGTTTCCAACTCGATCGCCAACTCTCCCGCTGCGGCGGGTACAAGTGCGGTTTGCCCTCGCTTCAAAGGCTGGCCGGATGGATCATCCTTCAGTGAGCAACTTCCTTCAACGGAGACCAGAATACGCATGCGATCATCTCCTCCCAGAGTGAGGTGCGAAGCGAGGTGCCGCCTGCGGAGTACAAATTTGTCACAATTCACGAGAGTCTCCAAACCCGATTCTTCAACGGTGACAGCGACCGGATCAACTGGGCCTGAGGTTTCGTCAATCACTTCCAGTGACTGTGCAATATGCAAAGGGCGAGAGTTTCCAGACGCATCGACTCGATTCCAGTCAAAAAGCCGATACGTCGTGTCACTCGCCTGCTGAATCTCAGCGATCACCAAGCCAGCGCCGAGCGCGTGGACCGTGCCCGCAGGGATAAAAATACAGTCTCCTGCCTGCGGTTCAAAACAGTGAAGCATCTCTTCCGTACGTCCTGCGTTCACCGCTTTCGCGAGATCGGCTTTTCCGATTCCAGATCTCAGGCCGGCAAAGACCTTGCTTCCCGGAACGGCTTCCAGGACAACCCACGCTTCTGTTTTGCCGAGGTCTGGACATGATAAATTCGATGCTTGAGCGTCATTTGGGTGAACCTGAACGGATAGCGGTCGGTGGCAATCTAGAAATTTAAAAAGTAAAGGGAAGCGTTTGCCCAATCCCTGGATTTGATGCGTTTGCGACCATTGTTCAAAGTCACGACCCAATAGTGCCTCTCCTTCTTTCATGAGAATTTCATTCAAACTCTGGCCCGCCCATTTTCCCGCCAAAACGATGCTTTGGTCGGGGCCATGATCGACAATTTCCCAGCTCTCGGCGTAATTGCCCTCAGGACCGATGGACTTCCCTAACGAGGTCTGTAGCCTACGGCCTCCCCAGAGGTATTTGCGAAAAAGGGGGGTGAATCGCAGCGGGGTCTGCAGCATGCTAGGGGCCTTTTCTTTTTCGGGGTTCATTGACTTGGCGGAGTGACGTTGAGTCAGCACTCTGGATCGAACGATTCAGGATCCTAGTATAAAAATGCGCCTGCCCTTCCCAAAAAATGCAGAGGCTAGCATTTCAAGTGAGATCGTTGCCGAGTTCTGTTCCCGTCGGTCACCCCTGCTCTTTTGACCTTGATGGTTTTCTGGAAAAACTCTATTCACGAGTCTAGATGAGTTCGCGAGGACCTTTTCGCAAGGGGCCCTTGGTCCAGTTGCTGATCTTGGCGTGCTAGGTTGTCACCCTAGCGACATGGGTTCGTGAGAGGGCCTGAGTCGGGGCCAACAAACAGTCGGACGCCCATCTCCCCACCAAAATGCCTTGTCCGCTGGATGATGCGGAACCCTTGAAATTTTATCTGCAAGACTTCCAACCGTTTCGTCATGCAATTTTCAGGGGGTGAGATTCACCAAAGGAATATTCCCTATGACTGCAATGCGCCCATGTCAGCTTTGTGAAACGGAGATGGAACCCCATCTTATTCAAGGCAGCACGCGGCGTTTATGGACGTGCCAGAACTGTGGGATGTTTCATGCTGAAAAAGAAGAGGCGGCAGCCACTCTGTCATTTCAGCCAAGGGAAGAAGGTCGAAGCGATTCCGAAACCATTTTGAGTCGGATGAAGGCGACTCTGTCTCAAGAAACGACTCAACTTCGAATGTTGCATGTGAACTGTCATTTGGGGCAGATGCTTTGCACAGCTGAGAAACGTGGATGGAAAGCCTTAGGAGTCGACCCACGTCGCAAGGCCGTAGATCTATGTCGATCACGAGGTCTATCCGTGTTCCACGCAACTGCGGAGCGGCTTCCGTTCGAGTCAAGCAGCTTCCATGTCGTGTATGCGGATCAAGTGATCGATCGGGCAGAAAATGCCGGCCGGGCATTGAAAGAATGGAAACGGGTGCTTCGGACCGGTGGCCTCCTGTATCTTTCTGCGATCAACTGGGAGTCGAAGTCGGCAAGTGATGTTTCCTGCAAAGACTGGACGGCAGAACAAAGATTTGGCTTCACGACGAAAAACTTGGGTCGTTTAGCTGAGCGTTCCGGATTTGAGTTCGCTGCCCCGAATATTCTTGGCGAGAAACGCTGGGCCGGCTTGCTGGATTCTGTGGTGAGTTCTTTCGGTGGAGGGAATCGTCGGGCCAACAAAAATTCCAGAGGGGAATCCATCTTGGAACTCGTCATGCGCAAGCCTTTATCCGGCTCAGGCGAGGCGAATCATTCACAGCGAAACTCGGCACGTGCAGCCTGATTCAAGCGAGCATATGCCGTCTATTCAACCTTCACCCGTTCAGGTATGGCGTCGGCTTGCGCCTGCTGCCGAACCTCAATTTGATTATCGAGTCGGAGTTCGCAAACCACTTCTCGAAGTAGTTCCTGCGCCTGCTGCTTGAGGTAGTACGACTTCAGTTGACCCGACAGAAGAATCGAATCGCCGTGCCGCTCCACATGGACGTTTCTCAAGTCGTAGAGGTGGCTGGAATCCAGAATTTGTTGTGCGACTTCAATCGCTTCTTTGCCAACGAGTTGGGTCATCCTTTGACCGTCTCCATTGCATCCATGGTAGGGACTCGCCGAGCGGGCGAATCGTAGAATTGTCTGGCGCAGGAGCACTTGTCGTGATCTCGAGAGAATCTCGCGGTGATTGAGTTGCGCTACCTCAGCATATTCCGTTTGCTTCGCGATTCACTCCTGCAGTCGCCAGTAGAGCGAGTCGACTCTCGAAGTCAAGTTTTTACATCCGTCGCTCGGACTGTATCTGAGCACTTCTCTTAAATGCTAGCGGTATTTCGGTCGACCTTGCCATGATCACGTAGGTACTGCAGGACTTCGCTGGCCAGATCAGTGATCGATTGTCCATCCGTTTTCAGCACCAATTCCGGGGAGTCTGGACGCTCGTACGGGTCGTCGATACCCGTGAAGCCACGAATTTCTCCGGCACGAGCCTTTTTGTAGAGTCCTTTGGGATCCCGTTGTTCGCAGATTTCGAGCGGTGTGTCGATCAGGACCTCTACAAAATCGCCTTGTGATCCCTGCCCTTCAACATGGTTGCGGGCAAGTTGTCGATCTCGTCGATAAGGGCTGACAAAGGCGGTAAGTGTGATGAGACCTGCGGAGCAAAAGAGTTCCGCGACGGCCGAGATTCGACGAATGTTTTCCTCGCGGTCTTCTGCTTGAAATCCAAGACCGAAGCGTTGGGCAAATGCTTCGCCATGAACTTCTTTGAGCATGGCGGGGCTGGCGTTGAGTCCGTGTCGAACGTTATCACCGTCCAGTAAAAAAGATGGGAGTTGTTGCTCGACCAGGAGCGAGTCGACTGCGTTGGCGATGGTGCTTTTTCCACTGCCACTCAAACCGGTAAACCAGACAACACAGCCACGGCGGCGGGTCACGGTGGGGGGGTGCCACGTTATATGGGTTTTTTCCGACATGGTTTTTCCAAACTTCTTTGTACTTCCGGCGCCAACCTAGGAGAAATTTCGAGCCGACGGCTACGACAAGCCTGCAAGTTCGCACAAATGGGCTTGTGCGACAGGTTGAGGACAACTCCAAACGAGAAAAAACAGGGCCTCTCGACACCATCGCCCGGCGGGGTGTCCGACCAGGTAGCCGGTCCCTTTTGCCGCGGTCAGGGCGGACTGGGTTGCGTTCAATGCCAGACGATTCGCCTGCTGTCTCAGTTCTTCAGAGGTGCATGGCGATTCGCCACCCGCCATGGCGTAAAGGCGATCCGCGCATTGATTCCATTCGGCTTCGAGTGATACGGCAGGGTCTGTGAGCAGCTCTCGACTTTCCGCCTGTTGACTAAGAAAGTCAATCGCACCACGTGCCAAACCCAAAGCAAGCGTTGAGGTTTGAAGGCCTCCCGTATTTCCCCCAGTTCCCTGCTTCATGACGTTTTCATCAGGTCCATAAAGCAGGAATTCTTTGGAGAGGAAAACCTTATTGCATTCAAGTCGACCGGTTCGGCTCCCAGAAAGTCCCACCAGTTCAGGAGTCGCTGGAATTGAGACGCCGTCAAGTTGGGTCGGAAGGGCAGCAAGGATCTGCCTGTCGTCCGCAAGGGTCGCGCCAATCACCACATGTTCCGCGAACGGCACTCCGGTTACCCATGGGCTGAAGCCCTCCAATTCGAAACCTCCAGCGACCTCTTGAGCCCTGAGCGTCGGTCGCCCGATGTGTTGACGCGATGTTGTGAGGTGAGAAATGCCGACCGTGGCAAACGACTTGCCGGAAACCAGATCAGGCAGGAGTCGCGTTTTCAGGGCTTCGTTTTCCGAACGCTCGATGCGCTGACAGGCTCCTGTGCGCTGCGTGATCACGAAGGTGGTGGTGAGGCAGGCGGCACTCAGTTGCATGTAGCCTTTAATTCGATCTACGGGAGACCAGTCCAAACCACCCCAATCTGGAGAATGAAACCAGCGATATACCCCTGCGCGACCACATTCTGTGAGTTGCTCAAGCGGCCAAGCTTCAGGTCGGTCAAGTGTTTTTCCAAGTTCAACCAGTCGTTGGCTAAGCGTCTGGAATGCTGGGGCGTCCGGAGTATCAATCATCGGTATCACGAGCGATTCAGAAATGGGAACAAGGAAATTGCCTATCTTGCCTTCAGTGAGAAAGGCGAACTCTAGATTCTACGAATTATCGATCAGCCACCCGTTCCTTGTTTTGGGTAATCGGTATACTGGGGCCTTGAGATTCACAACAGAAATCTCAGATCAACGGAATGACTCATCATCCTAGCGGTTTTCAGCGCGGGGGCAAAACGGCCAGCATCGCAATCCTCGGCAGGCTCGATACGACTTCGAAGATGCGATTCGAGGATTGAGGGCTTCTGCGAGTCGCATCTTTCGGTTCGTGGGAATGATCCAAGCTTCAACCACGCATGTTTTGCTGAACGACCTGATACGCTCATACGCGTGGCGAGCACCTATGCGTGGCAGGGTCCAACTTCAAAGGAAGAGGAACAATGACCCCATCTCAGACTGTACCTTCACCTCCAAAGATCAATGCTGACGGTACAACGGCCCAAGAACTTTATGACAAATGCTTGGCGCTCGCACATAACCTCTGGTGGTCCTGGACTCCTGAAGTGTCCAGCTTGTTTCGCGATCTGGATCCAGTACGTTGGCGGCAGCTGGATCACAATCCGATTGCTTTGATGAAAGAATTCACGCCGGACCGATTGGACCTGCGAGCTGCCGAAATGGTGCTCTATAGCCGCATCAATCATGCCTATCGTCGCTTGAAAGAATACTTGGGAAGCAAGCAGACTTGGGGGTCGACTCATGCGGGAGTGCTTGGTGCACGTCCCATCGCCTATTTCTCCGCTGAATTTGGAATTCACGAGTCCATGCCGATTTATTCTGGTGGACTTGGAGTCCTTTCCGGAGACCACATCAAAAGTGCGAGTGGCCTCGGCGTTCCGCTCGTCGCGATCGGCCTATTTTACAGCCAAGGCTATTTCAAGCAGCAGCTGGACGAGAGTGGTTACCAGAGTGAAGAGTATATCGATACTCGGATCGACAATTTACCCATGCAGCCCGCCGTGGATGAGGAAGGGCAACCCATCATGGTCTCGATGGAGACACGGAGCGGGAATCTGGTCGCCAAAGTTTGGAAAATGGACGTCGGTCGCGTTCGTCTCTACCTGCTGGACTGCAATGTCGAAGGCAACAGTCCTGAAGATCGTCAGCTGACCAGTCGGCTTTACGGCGGTGATACACGCACGCGCATCCGACAGGAACTTGTTTTGGGAGTTGGCGGTGTCCGAGCCTTACGAGCTCTCGGAATTACTCCGGGCGCCTACCATCTGAACGAAGGGCACAGCGCGTTTGGTCCCCTGGAAGTCATTCGTGGCAGGATGCACGACGACGGAATGACGTTCGATGATGCACTTCGGGAGGTCGCTCAGAATACGGTGTTCACGACCCATACGCCCGTGCCTGCAGGCCACGACCGTTTTGATGAAGCCTTGGTAGAAGAGCATCTGGGGCCGCTGCGAGATCAACTGGGGATCAGTTACGAGCAACTCCTCGGCTTAGGGAGAGTTGAGCCGCAGAACAACGAAGAGACCTTCTGCATGACGGTGCTCGGATTAAAGTTGTCGCGTCGCGCGAATGCGGTTAGCCAATTGCACGGACATGTTACGCGTCGAATGTGGGCCCACCTATGGCCTTGGCGTGTGGAGGAGGAAATTCCGATCGGTCACATCACCAACGGAGTGCATGTTCAGAGTTGGTTGGCGGAGCAGATGCGTCACCTTTATGACCGATATTTCCCATCCGACTGGGCAGATCGCATGGGTGCGGCCGAAGTCTGGCAAAACATTCACAAGGTTGATCCGGGGGAGCTTTGGGAAACTCACAACGCCCTTAAGACCCTGTTGATCAGTTTTGTCAGGCGTCGAATCAGTCGACAGTGTCGCCGACGTGGCGAAAGTGAGGAAGCGGTTGAGCACGCTCGTAATCTTCTCGATCCAGGTGTGCTGACGATCGGTTTTGGGCGACGCTTTGCAACCTATAAGCGGGCGCATTTGCTATTCGCCGACTTGGACCGAACCGCCGAACTGCTCAATCATCCGGAGCATCCGGTTCAAGTGATCTTTGCCGGTAAAGCCCACCCCAAGGATGAACCCGGAAAGGAACTCATACGAAAAATTGCTAACCTGAGGCATGATCCTCGATTTGCTGGTCGTCTGGCATTTATCGAAGACTACGACATCAATGTTTGCCGTCACTTGATCCAGGGAGTCGATGTGTGGTTGAACAACCCGCGACGACCGCTTGAGGCATCAGGGACGAGCGGCCAAAAGGTGATTCTCAACGGGGGGCTGAACTGCTCCATTCTCGATGGATGGTGGGCTGAGGCCCATGATGGTTCTAATGGTTTCGCGATCGGACACGGAACCAGTCACGTGTCGGATGAGATTACGGATGCTCGCGATGGTCAGTATCTCTACGAGACGCTTGAAAACCAGGTTGTCCCCCTATTCTATCGACGAGATGTTGACGGTTTACCAAGAGAGTGGATTCGCATGATGATGAATTCGATCGCCGGCCTCGCTTGGCGATTCAGTTCGGACCGAATGGTAATGGACTATACCAGAACCTGCTATGTTCCCGCAGCTGGCGGGTTAAGCTGCGAGATGCCCTAACGATGGCTGCAGAAGAATGACCATCGTCGCAGGCATGTTTGGTGATCCGTTCTGTTGCGGTCGTTGAAGGACTTCAATTCAGGGGAGAGTGTTGATGCGTCCCATCTTGATCTGTGCTGCATGCCTCAGTTTTGTGATCCTCGGTGGTTGTCGGTCGGAGGCTCCTGAAAACGCCGGATCGGAACAAATGCCTACGGCCGAGGTTTTGGAGCAAACGGTCGCATCAGATGAGGTTGAGGTCTCTGTCGCGTCCTGGGAGGAAATTCAGGCTTGGGTGGCGATGCAAAAAGGGAAGGTGGTCGTGATCGATTTGTGGTCAACGATGTGCTTGCCCTGCATGAAGGAGTTTCCGAACTTCGTGGAATTCAGTCGGGCGTATGAGGGTAAAGTCGTCTGCGCCTCCGTCAGCGTCGATTTTATTGGTGGACCTGATGGCGTGCCAAAGGATCTGGTCGAAGGGGTCACCGAGTTTTTGACGGACAGTCGATCTGCCATGAAGAATTTTGTGGCGAG
Source organism: Pirellulaceae bacterium (assembly GCA_022448315.1). GTDB lineage: Bacteria > Planctomycetota > Planctomycetia > Pirellulales > Pirellulaceae. The sequence continues at coordinate 60,395 of JAKVCA010000017.1, forward strand.
TGATTCTGACGAGACGGTTTTAGGCAAAGTCGACGCGGTTTCCGTTCCCGTTTCACTCATTTACGACTCCCAGGGAAAGCTTCATAAGCGGTTAGCCGAAGGACTGGGGTCAGGTCAGAACGGAGCATTCAATTACGAAAGTGATGTGCGAGGGGTGGTGGATCAACTGCTCGACATGAAATAAACCGTAATCGGCTTGTGGACGAGTCAACGTTTGAACTGAACGGACATAAAAAAGGCCTTGAAACCGTACAGGTTTCAAGGCCTTTCTGTTTTCAGGAACGGCTTTTCGCTTATTCCAGAATCTTTGTGAGGCTGGCAACGACGGCTTCGACGTCAATGTCGTCCGCTTTGGTGTAGGCAACGTTGGCTTTGACGCGCCCGCCATCGGCCATGATGATGGTGATTTCCGCGTCGGAATTCAGGCCGTAGTTGTCCGGTCCGTTTTCGACTTCATTCGGGATCACGAATGGGACATTGCTTGCCTTCGAGTTTTGTGCCAGTGTTTTCGCTGCGGCTTCAGCGTCGACACGCTCTTCACCCATCACGTTGACGAAAGCGCGCAATTGCTTGGAAGAGTTCTTCTTCAGTTGTGCATCGAGGTTCTGCACGAGTTCCGCAACCTTCTCATCGGCGGATCGGGTGAAGACCATGACCTGAGGTCGGGAACCATTTTTGCAGCGATAGCAAAGGTTGGCACCCACTTTAACGCCATCCTCTTTGGCCCCTGCGGTCTTGGTGACATAGAATGGGCCAATGGACTTGCCAACTTGCAGACCACTTTTGACTTCTTCTGCTTGTGCGTTGCCGACGAGGGCAGCAACCATCATCACGGCCATCAACAAATACTTCATCTCGGACTCCTAAGACGTGGAACTAAAAACCAAAGGTGCAAAGTTCCGATATCGGGCCCTGCACGCAGTTTAAACGGTTAATCTGACAACCTAATATCATAGAGGATCCAAAGTGTCAGGGAAGTCATGCAAGCTACAGTATTTCAAGGAGTCTGTTGCGGACAAGGATTGCCGTGCGGTCCCTTTTCCACGGCTGAAACACTTGTCGCGTTGTCAACGATGACCGAAACTGACGGGATCTCGGCTTCGCACTGGAAACGAGAAACCCCGTGTGAAGGGTAGTGGATGATCGAAGCCCCCCAATCAGTGCGGGTTAGCCAAAGCCGATCGGCTTCATCGCGCGGTGGAGTGGGTCTTTTGCCCAGAGCAGGTGCCATGATCCCTCGAAGAGGCTAAAACTTACTGAACAAGTGCAGAACAGCTCGACAGCAATCCGGGTCATTCATGCAATCAGAAGTCCAGGTCGTTTCAAACGACGACACATAAGGAAGCACCATCTCGTGGCGTCAACTTTTAATGTTCGATTGCAGGCTCTGAGTTTCAGGCGCATTGTCCTGTCTGTTTCAATTCTCGGAGTCGGAATAGGGGTCTTGTGGCCATTCTCTCCAGCTTCGCTTGCCCAGAATGAGATCCCCCGAAATAAAGGGGGGCAGAAAATCGGAGTCGCTTCACAGGAGGCACATTACCGTTCACCAATCGATATTGTTTTGCTCGAAGATCAGGGGCTCCTGGTGTCCGTGAACCAAACCTCGAGCACGCTTTCGCTACTACGTGCTCGCGATGGTCAATTACTGGACGAGGTACAGTGTGGCGAGCACCCGTACGAGGCGATCGCGTGCCTCGACGGCCGCGGTATTCTCGTTTCGGGGGCGTACGCAGGAACGGTTGAGCTCTTTGCCGTCGTCGATGAAAAACTGGTCACCAAGGGCCAGGTCGTCACAGGGTATGAGCCTCGGGGGCTGGCCGCTCACAAGAGTTTGCCCGAAGCCTATGTCGGACTTCATGCGACGGGTGAGGTATGCCGACTCGATCTGGTCTCGATGTCCATTGTCGATCGTTGGGAAACGGGAAAATGGCCCAATCACCTTGCTTTAACCGACGACGGAAAACGACTTGCGGTTGGGTGTAGTGGCGAAAGCATGATCCGCGTCCTCGAGACCGAGACGGGAGAGGAGCTTTATCGGGAACGCCTCAGCAGTGGGATCAACCTTGGGCAAATGGTGATCTCTCCCGAGGATGGACAGGTTTACTTTCCGTGGATGGTTTACCGCAACAATCCCATCACTGTTGGAAACATTCGGCAGGGCTGGGTGCTTGCGAGTCGCATTGGGCGGGTTCGAATGGATGGGCCGTCTTATCGTGAGGCCATTTCACTCGATGTGCCCGGGAAAGCGGTCGCGGATCCCTATGGAATTGTGATTTCTCCGAATCACCGCCGGCTAGTCACCTCTTCGTCCGGCACACATGAAGTTCTGATTTACCGACTACGGGACCTCCCCTTTGAAGGTTCTGGCGGACCGGGCGATCTCATCAACCGCTCTCTGCTGGGAGACGAAGATCGGTTTCGGCGTCTCGAGGTTGGTGGGCGTCCCATGGGTATGGCGATTGCCACGGACAACGAAACCGTCTACGTCGCCAACTTCCTTCGTGATTCGATTCAAGTCGTCAATATTGAGCAGGGCAAACTCGTGCGTGAGTACCCGCTCGGTGAACCGACCGAAGTCTCTCTGACACGCCGTGGGATGGAAGTGTTCTACGATGCTCGTCGAAGTCTTGATCAGTGGTACAGCTGTCATAGTTGCCATCAAGACGGAGGGGGGAATTCGAAAACAATGGACACCTTCAATGACGGAACCGAATTGACCAATAAGACTGTCTTGCCCCTGCATGGAGTACATGAGACCAGTCCTTGGACGTGGCATGGCTGGCAACAGGACTTGAGGGATTCTATCCGACGTTCTTTCACGTCGACCATGCAAGGCAATCGGGCACCTGAAGAGGATGTGGAAGCCGTGCTGTCTTTTATGTCTTCTCTCGAAATTCCTCCCAATCCATTTCTCACTGATGAGGGAGAGCGGACACCGGCAGCCAAGCGAGGGGAAAAGATTTTCCACGGGAAAAAGGCGGGGTGTGCCGAGTGTCACTATGGAGACCGGTGGACGGACGGTGAGGTGCACGAGTTGGGATTGGGAAGAGAGAATGATCCCTATCAAGGTTTCAATACGCCATCGCTTGTCGGCGTCTATCGAAAGGTCCGTTGGATGCATGATGGTCGGGCAAAGTCCCTCGAGAATTTGCTCACCGGGCCACACTCGCCAGACAAGGTCGCGGGGAACGACCGATTAAACGAGCAGGAACTCGAGGATCTGATCGCTTTTCTGAAGTCGCTCTAGCCGAAGAGAGGTTGATTTGGGTTCGGCATCGTTGACATCAGATAAAATCGTCGCGATGCGAGGTCCGCGTTGCCAACACTTCGAAGTCAGTTGGCCCTTCTTTCGCTCTGCCATCGAAAGAATCCGATTTGTTCCAAGGCTGCCTTGAGCTCCTGTTTTTTTGCCGATGTCAAATTTCGTGCGGGTGGACGACAAATGCCGCAGTCGACTCCAATCAATGACATCGCGTACTTCGCGGCCGGTAGAAAGTCGAATCGGGCGAGGCAGCGAACCATCTCGACACTGGTTAGCTGCAAACGCCGGGCCGTTGAGAAATCCTGACGGTTGAACGCCTCAAGCAAATCGAGGTAGAGCGGAGTTGCAAAATTGTAGGTGCTCCCGACGGCTCCGCGTATCCCCAACGGCAGAACGGTGAGTAGGATTTCATCCATTCCAAACAGAATGTTGTATTGATCCCCCGCCTGTTCCAAGCATTCTTGCAGACTCATGAGGTCGTCGGTGGTGGCTTTCAAGCCAGCAAGGGTTGGAAGTTCATCAGCCGCCCGTTTCAAAAGTTCGGGCATAGGGAGATGGACCCCCGTCATGCTTGGAATATCGTAAAAGTAGAATGGGCATGAGGGAGCGTTATTGGCAATCGGCTGCAGGAAGTGGATCAGATCATCGAGTGAGCCAGGGCGAAAGTAATTTGGAGCAAAGGCTGAGATGGCGTCTGCTCCCTGTTCCTCGGCAAATTTAGCGATCGTGATTGCGTCATGTTGGCAATTGTGGCCGACGTGACCAATCACCTTCAGCGGTAAATCGCCCGTCGCTTCGCACCAAGCTTGTATCAGCAAGCAGCGTTCATGCGTGGTCATCGATGTGGCTTCACCCGTCGTGCCACCCACAAAGGCACCGGAAACTCCGGTTTTGGTAAGGTGTTCGGCCTGTACTCGGACCTGTTCGAGCCATAAACTCCCATCACTCTTGAAGGGTGTATGAGGTGCCGCAATAAATCCTTGGAGCATCATTTCAGTCTCTTCGGGGAAAATAGTGGGGTTGCAGGATCAATAAAAAACGTGCTCCAAGAGCCTGCTGACACTTGCGTTTGCTTGGGAGGCTGAAATGAGCAAGATGGGATTGCATGGTTCCCGGTGAGCAATTGCAAATCGTCGCGCGATGAAAGATAGTGGATGCGGAAAAGTAATTGCAGTGCGAAAAACTAACGAACCGATTCGACGAATTAATCTCTTGATGAGAAACCAATATGACCGAAGACCTCAGTCAAAAACACTCCCCGTTTGGCGCCTTGTTTCAATCGCCCGAGACGTCCGAAGATTGGGACGCGTATCGATTGACGGACGAACAAGTCGCCACATTTCACGAAACCGGTTACTTGACGGGAATCCAGATCTTGACGGAGCTCCAGATTGACTTGCTGAAATCCGAGTTGGCGGAATTGATGCAACCCGATCACGAGGGGCGCGACCGATGGCACGAGTATCATTCCAACGAGTCCACGGATCCCAGTCGAGTTCTGTTTCATGCCCTTGGCGCGTGGCGATTCAGGAAGGGGTTTCATGATCTCCTGTGGCATCCTGCTTTTTTGATGGCCGCGAGTCAATTGCTAGGGGGAAGTGTTCGATTCTGGCACGATCAATTGTTCTGCAAACCCGCTCGACATGGAGGAGTGGTTGCCTGGCATCAGGACTACTCGTATTGGACAAGAACTCAGCCGATGGCGCATTTGACCTGTTGGATTGGTTTGGATCACAGCGATCGCGAAAATGGCTGTGTGCATTACGTGCCGGGTAGTCATCGGTGGGACCTTTTGCCAATCACAGGCCTGGCAGGGGACATGGATTCGATCCGGGACGTTCTCGACGATGAGCAATGGGAACAATTTCAGAATCCGGTACCTGCGATCCTCGAGCCCGGGCAAGCGGTTTTTCATCACCCGTTGACGATCCATGGCTCCTATGAGAACACCACGGATCGTCCACGACGCGCGGTAGTGTTGAATACCGTTAGAGACGGAGTGCAATCCAATAGTCCTGAGCCACTGTTAAGTGGAGTGCCACCAATTGCTCCTGGTACGGACCTGGGGGGCGTTTTTTTTCCACTGCTGTTTGAGGCTTCTTGAATGGCGAATCTCATGTCGCCAGCATCTGAGGGTTGACGGCAAGTATTCATCCGTCTTTCGACACTCGGCCTATCCGCAAGCTAGGCAAGGCCAATCCAGCGTCTCCAGCCCCATTCCACGGTGAGGAGTGTCACGGCGATCAGCAGGATGGGCCACTGATGCCAGAGCGGTTTCCTGTAGACATTTTTCTCGGGGAGTGTCTCAGTCCTGAGTCGGTCTTCAATAGAAGCGAGTTCCGTGGGAGGGATCAACGTTCCGTCATTTGCCTCCGCGAAGGTCTCCCACCGTCCTTTTTCCAAAACGAGTTCCCGGTATTCGTCGCCTGTAGGCTCCCAAGTCCAGCCCAAGGTTCGTTCTTCGATCAACTCCCCATTGCGGTCGGTGGCGGTACAGACAACCTCATAGAAGCCTTCTCCCTGAAGCGGTACCAGTGCCCGGTATTGTCCCTGGGTGAGTGTCCACTTGGCCGCCTCGGTCGTCTGAGTTCCGTCCGGGTAAGTCACTGAGAGTTCGACCGATGCGGAGTCGTCAGGAAGGTACTCGAGGTTCTGGACATTCAATAGGATCTCTCGAGATGGAATGGGGTCTTGGACAAAACGAGATTCGGCAGAGAGGCGTGTTGGTAGATCGGCCACAAGCCAACGCAAGAGTTGTCGCCATGACTGTCCGAAATCATCAGGCGGCGCGTCAGGCATCGGAGAGTTTTTCTTAAGGAGCGGGTTGTCTGCGGGCGTCTGCAACTTCCACCGAAAGAGATCCCCGATCATCAGTGCGGCCGCGCGACCTCGACCATAGGTATGCGTCGCAAGACCGGGGAGTTGTTCAAGTTCCGATGTGTTTAATGTACCGATTAGGAGTGCACCAGGTTTGACTCGGGGGACTCGATTGATGCTTTGGAAATCGGGCATCGACGCACGTGCGACCGTTTCTTCATCCTGCGTATCCCTCAAACGCGTCCACGATTGAAGCCAGCCTTCCCGAGTCAGCCCAAGGCGAAACCCTGTCGAATCCGTGACCACCTCTGTCTGCGGATAAACGGGCAGAATGTCCGACAATGAAGAACGGTCGAAACCACCAAGATCGAAACCCTGAGGACCGCCGAGCATCAGCAGGCCACCCCCTCGGCGATCGACAAACAACTTGATGAGGTCAAGTTGGTTTTGAGTGAAGAACTTGGCGTCCACATCATCCAAGATGATCGCGCTGTAGGTGAACAGCTCTTCGGCGACTTTAGGAAATCCGTCCATCAATTCATCTTCGGTCTCGGTTCCCAGTCGGACCAACACAGGCTCGTCGTATTCCGCAGTCTCTTCGGGGGTGGTTGCATTGAATCCGTCAAATAATGGATTCCGCGAGCCCGTCGAGCGATCAAGAAAGGCAAAACGAGGTTCTTTCTCTGCGAGACGAAGTAAGCCAACGACGTTGATCTCTGGATCTTCCTGGGCAGCGCGACGGAGGAATTTGAACTCCCAGTTGGGTCGGCCAGCGACGTACAGAATGCGAAACGGTCCGCCTTCTCTGGGCACCATAAGACGTTGGTGATTGTTTAGTAGCGTGGCCTCTTTCGTTGGAGATTGAGTTGTGATTTCGCCGCCAGCGATTTCATCCTCTAACCTTGCGATCACCCGATAACGATTCAAAAGTCCTGCAAAATTCGGGACTTCCAAGGTGACTTCTGCCGTCGTTTTTGCCGGAAGCGTGGTCCGCTGTTGGACGAGTTCTGTCTCATTCTGATCCAGCAAGGCAACCACCACCGTTCGACCTCCGAGTCCGACGTGGCTTATTTTTGCGGTCACCAGAAGTGGAGTTGTTTCGAAATTGGTGGGGTTCGCGCGAACTTCTTCCAAAGATAGGTCCAAGGGGGAATGGTGATCGCCGAAGATGACTGGAAAGACCGGGATGTCAGAGGACGATGAATTCAGGGTATCTGAGGCTTCTGAGTCCGTGGCGAGGCCATCCGTGACCACAACGATACCGGCCACCGAACGATCCTTGAATCTCTCCGCAAGTTGCAGAGTCTGAGTGAAAAGAGGACTTCGGGTGTCGGTCCCCTGCCCCGCCTTTTCTCGATCAACCATTTTCAGTTGTTCGCCCAGTCCAAAGTACTGAACGTTGTAGCCGTCCTCGAGTTGGTTCAGCCAAGCTTGGTCTCCGGACAATGCGGATTGAATGGCCTGCCGCCTGGGGGAAGATTTTTGTTCGTCGTTAAGATCCAGACTTCGACTCTGATCAACCGCCACAAGAAGCAGGTTTTCGCCCGGTTTAGGTTCGATGACCTGTTTCGTGGGATTGAGCAGGCATGCGAGGAGCAACGTGACCGCGAGTGCCTTGATTGAGGCCAAAGCATATCGCCGCCACCCCTCGGTCGTCGTCCAGATCACTGAAGCCAGAAGAGTCAAACTGAAAACGACACCGAGAACCACCGCCATCCCCGACCAATTCCATTCCCATTGTACTTCAGGTGTCATTTTTCACCGGCTCCCAGTCGTTGGAAATACTCTCGCACTTCTTCGGCAAACTCGGAAGGAACCGGATCTTTATCGAGTCGAATGGATTCGTCTGTTCCCTCAAGACGAATTCGCTCCGCTGAGATGCGTCTCGCAAGATTGCTGAGAGGTTTGACGATGAGCTCATCGATTTCCTCAGGGTCAGGATTTTTTGAGTGCCTTTGGAAGTCGCGCCGCAGGGCCTCAGCTCGCTGACGGATTCTCGTGGCCTCCTCTGCCAAAGGGCCCGCAGGGACCAGATTTTCCAATTCGCGAAATCGATCCATCCAACCACGATAACTGTCGGTGACTAACGGATTCCCTCCCGCAGCAGAATACTCGGACCATTGGTCCAGAAGAGACTCTGCGGACGATGCGTTTGCGTCACCTCTCATTGGATCTCCACCGGGACTCGAGTTGGTCGGTGGGGTTCTCGAAGCTGACTCGCCCATGGGATTCTGTCCCTGCGGATTCTGTCCCTGAGATTTCTGTCCCTGAGATTCCTGTCCCTGAGATTCCTGTCCCTGAGATTCCTGTTGATTGGGGTTTTCGTTCGCGATTTCTTCCGGATCACGTTCTTCCGGATCACGTTCTTCCGGATCGCGATCTCCGTTGTTGCCCTCTGGTTCCGATGGGGTATCTCGAGGATTGGCCTCTGCCGCCAATTCGCGCACGGTCGCCTCCGCCACCCGGAGTCTTGAGAGATCGTCGATTCCTGCAAGCTGGCTGGATCGTTCGACCGCTTGTTGGAGCGTCTCTAACCTCTCCGAGAGTGCCTCTTCGATCGGTACTGATCGTTCTGGAAGACCATTCTCGATCCAACGTCGGGACTCGTCTGCAAGCAGATCCACTTGCTGCTGCTTGGCTTCTCGAAATGCTTCATACAATTCATCTGAAAGCAAGGGTTCAGAATCCTCGGAAGCTTCTACCATTTCACGGAGGTCTTCCAGAGCTTGATCGAGTTGCTCTTCCCGGTCTTGCATTTCATCCAACAAGGGTGTCGTACGATCTCTTTCTCGAAGGTCGCCTGACTCGTCATCAAAGAACGTCTGCAACTGCTCTTCAACATCCTGTTGGCTTTGGCTGAGTCTTTGCAGTTGTTCATTGAGTTGGCGAAGTCCTTCCTGAAATGACTCTCCTGTCCGTTGTTGAAAATCTTCCTTTAATTCATCGAGGGCCTGCTCGGCTCGACGTCCCTCGGCAAGCGCTTGTTCCACATTTTCTTCGGACAACGCTTGAGCCGTTTGCTGAGCAGATTCGCGTGCCTGTTCGAGTTGTTGACGATCTTCGCGATTTCCGTCTGGGTCGTTGGTCAGGTCTTCTTCGAGTTGCTCAGTATCCCTGAGCAGCTGCTCCTGTTCCTCCCGGAGCCTCTCAAGACGACGCTGTAATTCTTCTGCTTGATCTTCATCCTCTACGGCTTCGAGTGCTGCCTGAAGTTGCCGGATCTGTTCATTCAGATCCTCTTGTCGTTGGGCAAGGTCAGTCAGGCGATTGAGTCGGTCCCGCTCCTGCTGCTGTTGGGGTGAAGTCAGATCCTGAGCTTGCGACTCTTGTTCGTAGCGATTGCGATCGTTGTCCAGTTGGAGTTGCTGCAATTGTTGCTGACGAGGAGAACCCGCTTGCCGATTGGAAGAGGGAGAGCTTTGCTGACCCTGCTGACCCTGTTGTTGTTGCACGTCGAATTCGTTACCGACCAATCGCGTCAATTCCTGCAGAATGACCTGTTGCGCTACCGTTGCGTCCTGCAGTGGTGCAGCCCGATTTTCTTTGGAGGCAGACAGGATTTGTTCCGTTGCAGTCAACATGGCCTGTTCAAGCTTTAAACGACGTTCCGGAGGGAGATCGGCTTCTGGAATCTCCTCAAGTTTCGGTCTGGCCTCTTCGATGATCGCCAATTGCTCGTCGAGGACCAGTTCCACATCGCTTTGCCAATTTTCAGAGTTGATTCCCCGTCTGAGAAGATTCCACGTTGCAAGCAGGATTTGTTTTTGTCGCTCGATCAGGTCTTGAGCCTCCTGCTCGTTCGGTTCTCCGGGGCTTTGTTCCGACTGCGGTGATGGCTGATTCGGATTATCCGGTTGATCAGACTGGCGGAAAATCTGTTCAAAATCCCGCACTTCAGCGACCAGCAGATCGCCCAATGTGCGACGAATCTGATTGCCCTCGATCAAATCTTCGGCCCAAAGAAACATCTGCATGAGGTCGCCCGGTTGTGCGTCGAGGCTCTCCATGGCAATCTGCTCGCGGATTTCCGCTTCAAGGGTGCGAGGTGAGGCCTCCTCAGACGAGGACGCGGCTTTTCGAAGCATCCGTTCGATGGGAGGTTTTCCGGCGAGTTGAAAAGTCAAACCCAAATTAATGACCCCAAAGTCGTCGGTGGCCGTGCCGAGTACATCGACTTCTTCGATGGGACTTACTTGAGGGTCGAAGCCTGGAGCAAGCCAACGCACCTCTGATGGCTGGTTCGGCAGCGCGGTCAACTTCAAAGAGGTCGGACTGGCGGGCTGTCTGCCGGTGACCGATTCAAATCGAAGTTGCCATCGCTCTGACTCTCTCAATGGGACTGTCATCTCGTACCGATTCTCTTCATCGGTTGGCTTCATGACGTATTCGCCCGAGGGCCCTTGCCAGATTGCAGACCTCAACGGCTGATTGAACTTCGCCGACATGCGAAGCTCCGTGCCCTCAACCGCTTGAAGCCGCCTGGGGTCCAGCAAAGCTTTGGTCGTTAACCCTGTGAATTCGGGATAATCCAACTTGATGCTGAGCTCTTGAAGTTCTGGGAGTTCATACACTGCCACTTGGAACGAGGGTGTCGAGTTTTCGGCAGTCTCAATTCGATACTGGAGATCTTGACGAACACTCGGGATTTGCCCCGAGTAGATCGGGTCGGCGAGGCTCTGCTCCAATCGATACCGGCTGAAGTTTCCGTCAGCGTCTTCGGATACCAGATGGAGAGCTTCGGTGACCGCGACAGGGAGTTTCACCGTGACCAGGAGTGATTGGCCCTTCTCAATCTCCGTATTGCCTGGAATGACTTGCCATGATTCGGGAGAACTCTCCAAGGACGCGAGTGTCTTCGTTTCCGAATCTGCCTGTAGAGGTAAGGAGCCGAAAGGCGCACGGGAAATCGCGACCGAAACAACGACGATCAATCCGAATGAAATTACAGAAGCTAATCGCGAAGCCAAAAGCGTCGGGCTCGAGACAATGTGTTTCCAGTTCTGAGGTTGGCACTTGGATAGTAATTCCCTTTCCAGTTCCCCGAGAAGAAAATGGCTTTTGGATTTCGTGTGTGCGGTTTGCGATTGCGTCAAGGCAAAGAGACGTGAGTCAATCTCTGGAAAATGACTTTCAATCACCTTCGCAACCGCCATGTCTGTTTCGAAACGCTTGCTGCACCAGATACGAATCAACATGCTTGTTGCGGTAGCCAACGAGATGGAGGCGAGTAAGATCAATCCCAAACTCGTGGGGGAGAGTGGGAAGGAAAGCGAATCGGCAATGAGCCACATCACGTACGCTTGAAACGCCCAGACTGACGCCGTCCAAGTTGCGGCTGATCGAGAGCGGAGACGGCATCTCGCCCGATGCAGATTTTGGGCAAGCAGATTTGTGGTCGAATGGGTGTCTTCAGTCATTCCGCGTCTCCTGAGTTCGCAGGTCCCTGTGTCGACCTGGGCTCATCCGGTGGCCGTCCACTTTTTCCTTCGAAAGCGTGGTCGTCGAAAGCGTGCAGCTTTGGATGACCTGATTGTCAAGCGAAACCTCGGGGGTTTCAAGCATCGAAAGCCGACCCGACCTGAATTCTTTTGGGAGACAATGGCCCAAACAGGGAGCCATCAGGTGGTCGGAGTATCCGAGAGGATGGCTTCGATCAGCATGGGCCCGCGGCGATCGCTCCAACGTGTCTGCAGGACAGACTTCAACGCTTCCCGCGTTTCGGTCCTGATCGTCGGAAGGCCAAATCCTTGGCCGAGTTGGATGAAGTCCGGGTTGGGTGACGAAAGATCCATGCCAAGGTATTGATTTTCACGGGATCCGGGTAAATCCAGCAGTTTAGCTCCGTCTTTAAGGATACGGTATTGTCGGTTGTTGCATATCAGGAAAGTGACTGGCAGTTGGTATTTCACTGCCGACCAAAATGCCTGAATTCCATAAATGGCCGATCCGTCACCAAGCAGTGCCAAGACAGGGCGATTGGGCCAGGCCATCTGTACCCCACAGGCGAAGCCTGCGCCCCAACCCAGGGCCCAGCCCCGATGTCCAAAATAGCCTTCCGGCTGCGTCAGTGTGCCAAAGATCTCAAGAATGTTCTGGGTGGTGGTCACGGCTTCTTCGATCACCGCCAGCCCTTCGGGAGCCGTATCCACGATCGAAGTCATCAGGTTTTCAGCATTGAGTAAGGATTGTCGCTGACTTCGAGTTCGGATCTCTTCTTGGCGTTGTTGCCGGCCAACCAGAAGTTCGTTGGCCAGCTTTTTATTTCGTTCCTCGATTTTGTCGAGGGTAACACGATCAGACGTTTCCTGGATCTTGCCTGTCATTGCCTTCAGTGATGTCTTGATGTTTCCCCAAAGGATGGTGGTTGGGGAGGCGTTTTTTCCAAGTTCCCCGGGATGATGATCCAGCTGAATGATCGGAACTTCGGAGGCGATGGGGAATTCAGGCTCGAAATGGAGATAGAGTCGAAAGAGGTTCAGGCCGACGGCCATGACCACATCATGCTGGGATAATGTGGAAGCAATATCAGGCGTCCAGAGTGGAAGCGGCCCAGCCGCGAGTGGATGGTTCGATGAAATCGGCAAACGCCCGTGAGAGGTTGCTGATTCGTAATAGACAGGAGCCCCGAGCGATTCTGCAAAAGTTTCCAGCTCTTGCGTCGCGTCACTCTCGGTCACGCGACTACCGGACAGAATGGCGGGGTGCTTGGAATTCATCAGGACTTGGACCGCTTCGTCGAGTCGCTGCGCGACCCCAATCTCCGGCACGGTCTGTCTCCAGAAATCCAAATCGGGCGGATCTGCGGGCGCCATCTGAATATCAAGCGGTAAGGACAAGAAGACCGGTCCCGTAGGTGGAGTCAACGCGGTTTGGACTGCCCTTTTGATGACCGCGGGCAAGTCGGCGGTACGATTGACCTCGTATGACCACTTGGTCCACGGGCGTGCCACATTGACCATATCCCCTTCAAGAACGGGTTCTGACAGTCGCAGGCGTCGATCCTGTTGTCCGGCAGTTACCACGAGAGGTGTGCCTTCCTGATAGGCGTTGTAGAGCATGCCCATCGCATTTCCGAGTCCGCAACAGGTATGAAGGTTGATGCAGGAGACTTGGCCCGATGCCTGTGTGTAGCCATCCGCCATCGCCACCACCGGAATTTCATGCAGGCCGAGATGGTATTGAAAACGCGAGTCGTCAAGTAACGCGTCATTGAGAGGCAGTTCCGTTGTGCCCGGATTGCCAAAAATGGTCGTCACTCCAAAAGCTTCGAGTAGATCCAAAAAACAGTGAATGCCGGTATAGCTCATCTTTGTCTCAAATTTCAGGCGTGTAGCATTGGACCGAAAAATTGGCGATTGAACTTGGGGAGGAAACCACTGTGCCCCGACAAGTGCCGCTTGATCCACGATGATCTTATCGATTTTTTTCCAAGGTCGCTTTCCCGGTTGGGTGTGAAACGCCCAGTTTCGCCATTTTCGCTTGCGGGTGTTTGCGTCTCTTGGTATTTCCTCTCTTCGAATCGGCAATGGGAGAGCCACATGTCGAGATTCGTGACTGATTCACGGTGTTTCGCAAAAAGAGCTGAGGGGCAACAGTGACAAAATGCCAGCAAAGATTGCCTCAATCTCCCAGGATTCCCGACCGATAAATACTGACACCTAGAGTTATCATTCGAGACGACCTCAGCGCAAGGGAATGCCTGTGTCTCCTTATCCCAAAAATGAATGCGTCACTCGGTCTGTCGGTGCCGATGTTGCCGGACAAAATTCTGAACTGACACGAACTGTTCGCCTTGAGCAGATTTTTCCACTACTGTTGGATGCAGTTGCCAATGATAGTGCTTGGCTGGCGGATTTCTCTGAAGAGCCCGTGACGATTTCGGATGACCTCTACGACGTCATCCTTGCTTATCGACATTTCAGAAAAAACTAGGCCTCGGCAACGATTCGCCGGTAGCCAATGGGTTCATGAGTATTGCCCGCCTAGCCTGAGTCGACTCGAGTGATCGATGATGGCCTGGTCGGGTCGTTCCCACGTCATCAAGCGGGACATGCATCGGGCAGTCGACCTGTCCTCGGTTGTATCGTGCGTCCCAGAGCCCACGGACGGGTTGAAAAACGTTGTAGGGCCCCTTCGATGAGTAGAAAGCACTGACGGACATAAGGTGGAAAAACGTCCTATGAATTTTTGGGTGCCTGCTCGTGAAACGATCGACTCTGACCCATGGCATGAGGCCACGCGACCTGCGACATTTTCGTCGTCAGAGTTTTCGCAATGACGGGAAAGTCAACGCGTCCCGCCTCCGCTCAAATCACATGTTCGATGAGGACGCCATCGCTCAATCGATCCAGAAGTTCAATCGTCTTTGCGTTGTTGCTTACTTGGCCGAGTGCGCTTTGGTAGGGGATGACGGTCTCTGACCAGTCGCGATCGGTCGACCCTGAACGTCAATACGCTTCGAGATAGTGGATCCGGATCCTTTCTCCGGGGAACTGACCTTCGATGGTCAAATAGCGATAGGCCCACGAAATCCGGAGATTCCGCTCCTCGGTCTCACATGATCAAGAGAAAATACGAAGTGAAATGACGCAGGCGATGGCGAGCCGTCCGAAGAGCGTTTGCGATTTCACTTCGTTGCCTGAGAGCAGTTCAGTTACCGGGGAGCAATCGTGCACATCATCCGCTTGGCCTGCTGTGACGGCCGGCTCTCAATTTTGCCATGCTCTTCAAGTTGTTCGATGATCTGTTCCATGACCTTACGCCCCTCTTCTATGTGAGCGAGTTCACGACCGCGGAACATTACAGTAACTTGAACCTTGTCCTTGTGGGACAAAAAGCCAATTGCCTGTTTCACCTTGAAGTCGATGTCGTGTTGTCCAGTTTTGGGACGAACGCGAATCTCTTTCAACTTCGTTTGATGGCTTTTGCTTTTTTGGGACTTCTTGCCCTTGTCGTATTTCCACTTGCCGTAGTCCATGATGCGGCAAACTGGAGGTCGGGCCTGAGATGCCACTTCTACCAGATCCAGACCTTCATCTCGGGCCAACCGGATGGCGTCTGCGGTCGCCATTACACCCAATTGGGTTCCTTGTGCCGAAATGACTCGAATTGGAGAAATACGAATTTGATCATTGATTCTTGCCTGAACGCGATCGATTGCTGTCACCTTTCCTGCGGAAGATTGTTTGACTGCCCTCAATGGGCAAATTTCCAAACAGTACACCCAAATCGGAACCCTGAAAGTATCTTCAAAGCCACTCGGTACCGTCAACTAGAGCAAGCTAAAATTCTGGACTCGGTGGAAACGTCGAATTTATCCTACAAAACGAGCTATGATGGTAGGTGGGCACCAATTTATAAGGGTTTTTGTGGGTATTCATCGGAATTACAATCGTGGAGTTCTTGTCCTGACAGGGCCATTGACCGCTTGGAGCAGTCTGGTTTCGAGAAATATCCGGGGATCAGTCGGGCCGAATTTCCATTCGCCTAAGGCAGAGCCCGCGAGAATGCTCGGCGTCCGGGGCTCCGCAATGCTGGGGCATCTTGGGTGCATGTCGATAAACCCTTCGACTCAATTGCGTTTTCAGTGAGCATGGGGACTCAGAATGCTCGGCGACAATCTTGACATTTCGATCGGTGACGATGGTGAGGACGACGAAGGAGCGTCGGGTCAAGATTTGCGCTCGGATGACGGCGGAATTCGCAAGTATATCGGTGTACGTTTTCAGTGCTGTGGCACTTACGCTCGGGCATACCCCAACAAGGCAATGACGGCATACCAGGCAAATTGCCCGAAGTGCTCCAAGCCCGTTCGATTCAGAATCGGGCCAGGAGGCACGGCCTCAAGATTTTTCGATGTCTACTAAGGCCGGTGTCTCCTGACGACGGTGCCGTCGTGATAGCCTACCGGCGTTTTTGGGGTGCGTTAGCGGACTTGATTCGATTTCATGATTGTTCAGTTATGCCGCAACGCTCCCGCGAACTGCAGAAGTCGGAAGAAGCTAGCAAGTCGCGAACGACTTCTCTTGTACTTCGTCGCGCATTTTAATACGATCGCCCGCCGCCCTCGTTTCAGAGCTGCCGAGCGTCAATCTTCGATACCCTTTGCCCCTTCGTGAATCGGGTTTTCCCTCATGCGGGCCTGTCATGCTTGATTTTGATATCACACGATGCAGTCGCAAGTGTTCCGCGACCGGTCGAACCATTTTGCCGGGAGAGGACGTTTACTCGGTATTGCTCCAAGATGGTCGGGACATTGTACGAAGAGACTATGCTGCAAACGCTTGGGAGGGGCCGCCCGAGGCTTGCCTCGGTTGGTGGGCCACGCAGATCCCAAAACCTCCCAATGAGGCCCAAAAAATGGCGCCTCCTGAAGTCTTGGTTGGATTGTTTGATCAACTGAGTCAGACCGATCAAAAGGCTGAGTTGCGTTTCATCTTGGCTTTGTTGCTTATCCGCAAGAAGCTTCTTAAGGAAGAGGCCTCGATCCAAGAGTCGGCGAGCAATCATTGGAGATTGAAGTGTCCCATGAATGAGACGGTCTATGAACTGGAGTCGATGCGAATTACGGCGAGTCAGGCGAGTCGATTGCAAGAGGAGCTGGTCGACTTGCTTTATGGTGGTGTCCCGCTCGATGCTGACGCCAGCAATGATACAGATGAGGTGTTGGAACCGACCCCGGAAGATGATTCTGAAGTTGCTTGAGCCCCTCATCCATGAATAACTCATGTGCAAGGAAGCACTTGTGAAGCCAAATGAATGTCGAGTGAAATACGCTGATGGGTTCGGCACCTCAGGACTGCTCCAGACTCTTCGTTCCATGAGCCGGACTTGGGTGACTTTGGTTCTGTTTCTGATGATCAGCTTTCAGGTCGGCTGCCAGTCTTTTTTATGGTGGGGCCCTGCTGCCCCCGAAGCACCGATTGTCTTGCAGAGTACGCCCACCGCCCAAGAGATCGCGTTGGCGATTGGACGCAATTCGCAACGTATTCAGCAGCTTGAATCCCAGGTCAAGGTCTCGGTGCAGGATATGCCGGGGATCACCGGAAAGATGGCTTATGAGATTCCTCGTCGCATGAGATTGCAGGCAAAGTTTCTTGGACTGCCGGGACCAGGGGTTGATCTCGGGAGTAATGATGATGAATTTTGGGTTTGGCTGCAGACGGGAGGGACGGGGCAGGCGCCCATGATGATGTACGCGAATCACGTTGAGTTCGCCCAAACGTTGTCAAAGCAGAAAACACCGATCCGACCCGATTGGCTGATTGATGCCATGGGGCTGGTGGCTCTTCAGCCTCAATCGGAGTTTGAAGGCCCAATCGTGCGTACAGACAAAAATTGGGAGATTCGGGTACGAACACTCACTCCTGCCGGGGTCATCACCCGAGTCTTGGTGGTGGATCGCCAACATGCCTGGGTGCTCGAACAGCAATGGTACGACGAATTCAATCGAGTATTGGCGATTGCCCGAGCCAGCGACTTTTTTTATTACCCGGGACCTGACGTGAGTTTGCCCCATCGTGTTGAACTGGTGGTCGCGCCCCAAACCCCCAATCAGCTGCAGTTGACGTTGCAAATGTCGGGGCATCGCATCAATCAGCTCGGTGGCGACGTTGCGCAGCTTTGGGCGAAACCCAACCCTCCGGGGGTACAGACTCTCGATATCGGTAAGCCGGGTATGTGGATGATGGGCGGAACACCAATTCCGGCAGCGCCCGATCCGATTTCGACGGCTCCAACAACGAATTCTCCGAGCACCAGTTTCACACCCCAGTATCGCGGACGCGTTTATCGATAAGACCTAAAGCATGGTCGCAAAGTGGGGGGCACCAAAACTGCTAGCAGTCTTGGCGATCTTGACCTCGAATTGTGAAATCCGTAACGTGCATGCGGTCTTGCGGTCACTGCAGATGATGGGAGGGCATGCACAGTGAACGACCGTTCACTGTGCATGACGAGAATAGGATGTCTCGCCCATTTTGAATTGTGATTCAGGATAATTTAGATATTCATCGCGCAAGGAGGCGCATCTAGATGGCACCTGCCCAAGAATCTTCCACATCGTTAACGAAAGAAATCTCCAGCGTCCCTCTGCTTGATGTAGGCCGAGGAAATAAGAAAATCCGCCAGGAGATCCTTAAGAAAATCTCTGAAGTCTACGACGCAGGCTGTTTTGTGTACGGCCCGGACTGTCGAGAACTTGAATCCCGAATCGCTGAAATTTCTTCGGCGAAATATGCGATCGGTTGTGCGTCAGGCAGTGAAGCGTTGTTGGTCGCACTTATGGCTCACGACATTGGGCCTGGCGACGAGGTTATACTGCCGAGCTTCACATTTTTCGCAACCGCAAGCGCCGTCTGGCGTTTGGGGGCAAAGGTGGTGTTTGCTGACATCGACCCTTCAACCTTCAACATGGATGCAAAGCATGTTGAGAGTCTTGTGAATTCAAACACGCGGGCCATCATTCCCGTGCATCTATTCGGACAGTGTGCCGACATGGATCTTCTCGGTAAACTCGCGGATCAACACGGATTGCTGGTGATCGAGGATGCCGCCCAGTCGATTGGTGCCAAGTTCAATGGAAAGGCATGTGGTGCAATTGGACATGTTGGGTGTTTTAGCTTTTACCCGACCAAGAATCTTGGCGGATGCGGGGATGCGGGCATGATGACAACGGATGATGAAGCGTTGTCCATCAAACTGCGTCGGCTCGCAAACCATGGGATGGATCCACGTTATTACCACTCCTTGGTCGGAATAAACAGTCGTCTCGATACGTTTCAAGCGGTTGCACTCAACGCCAAGCTGAATCACCTCGAGGAATACACGTCTTCTCGTCAAGACAATGCAAGTTACTATCGAGAATTGATGGACGCTTCTGGGCTTTCCGAAATGCTCGAACTGCCAGAAGCGGATTCACGCTGCGAACACGTTTGGAACCAATTCACAGTTCGGATCTCTGCTGGTCGAAGAGATGAGGTCCGAGCGGGGCTCAAGCAACGGGGCGTCGGCAGTGAAATTTACTACCCCGTGCCTATGCATCTTCAAGAGTGCTTCCAGTCGCTCGGGTATCGTCAAGGCGACTTGCCACATACAGAGAAAGCGGCCCAAGAAGTTCTAAGTTTGCCGATTTTTCCCGAGCTCACCCGCCTCGAACAGGAGTATGTGGTGGAGAGCTTGGTGCGGGTTATGCGGGGTCGTGACGGCTTGAAGCTGGCCTCCTGATTGCCTCTCCAGCATTATTGAATCACGAAAAAAGCCCCCTTCGGCAGGACCGACGGGGGCTTTTAATTTTGGGTGCTTCGCATTGACGATCATGATGAGCCAAGCGGGGCGGACACCTGAGTCAGAAATGTCGTTCTATGTCGAATCAGGGTGATCAGACCGAGAAGCTTTTGCCGCAACCGCATGACTTGACGACATTGGGGTTATTGAAGGTGAAACCCCTCTTGTCCAATCCGTCATGAAAATCAAGTTCGGTGCCTTCCAGGAACATGGCGCTTTTTTTATCGACAACGACCGTGACTCCGTGCTGTTCCGATTTGCTGTCAGCACCTGCATCGAAAGAAGTATCGAAATTCAATCCGTATTCGAAACCGCTGCAGCCACCACCCAATACGGCGATGCGGAGCACGGTTCCGTCTTCGCAATTGAATTCCGACATGGTTCGCTTTACTTCGGATGCTGCTTTTTCGGTTAACATTACTGCCATCAATCAATTCTCCGTTGCATGAAAAGTTCCATGAGGCGAAAGCATGGTTCACTTGGTACGAGAGATGACATCATGGCGTTCATGGATCGCCTTTTCCCAAGTCCTGCTTGGTCTTCAGTGGCAATTCGCCCTAATTCACTCGTTCCAGCCGTCTTTCGCTTGACTACGTATTGTTTTTGTTATCCAAGGAGTCGTCAAGCCACTCCTCGCTCAGAATCGACAAAAGAACCCCTCGAGGAGCATGTTCACGCGGAAATCGTCGCCTGAATCGCAAGATCCGTCCTCAATCCATGCACTCCATTTCCCATGATAAGTTCGGGGTAGGAGCATTGTCCCTGTTTCAACTGCACGCCTTGGGCAATGTCCTCGGCTAAGAGCGTGGCGCCGTCCATATCGACAAAATCCAGGCCGGGAAGCAACTGCGCGATGGCCGAAATTCCGACGGTTGACTCGGTCATACAGCCCATCATAACTTTGAGTTTCAATTTGCGGGCTTCCGTCATCATTTCAAGTGCCGGTGTCATCCCTCCGCATTTCACAAGTTTGATGTTGATGCCGTCAAATCCTGCGTCAGCGCATTGCTTGACATCGGCCGGAACAAGACAGCTTTCGTCGGCGATCAATGGCAGGTTTGTACTTTCTTTGAGCTTGGGTATTGCATGAATATCGTTTGCGTGAAGCGGTTGTTCGATCAGCTCAACGTTGTATTCCGGAAGTCGAGGGGCAATCGCCGCTGCTTCTGCAAGGGACCAGCCTCCGTTGGCATCGACACGCAATCTTGCTGAGGTTAGTTCCTTCAGGTGCCGAAGCGTCGCAATGTCATTTCCTCGACCCAATTTGATTTTGTAGACTGGCCAGTCAGGGAATTCTGCAAGTTTTTCGGCAATTTTCGCCGGTGTGTCGATCCCCAAGGTGTAGTTGCTTTTGGGGCGGGGCGTATCTTCCTGCCAGCCAAGTAATCGGAACACCGATTTTTGCTCCCGTTTGCCCCAGAGATCGTAAGCCGCTTGATCTAATGCGCACTGCGCAAAAGTGTCTGTCCGTAGGTCCTGCTCAAGCGTCTCCCATAACTCCGCAGGGTGTTCCCAGTTCGCGGTCTCAATCTTACTCTGGTTTTTCTTTAAAAGACGTAACATCCCGTCAACATCACGTCCATAGTATGGGTTTGCGGTGGCCTCTCCATAGCCAGACACTCCATCCATCTGCAGTTCGACGATCAAGGTCGGTTGCGTGGTGATGGTTTCCCGCGAGATGGTGAACGGGTGCCTGAGTTGAAGATCAAAATGGTAAAGACGCAATTTCACGATCACGCTCCCTCACAATCACGCTCCGCTTCGGCAAGGCAACGCATTGGAACAACAACGCGGTGGCACGATAGACTTGCGGGATCAAAACGAAATATCTCATCACCCATGTTCACTTCGATTGAGGGGCGACCTGTTTTAAAATCCAGTCACCCAGCGAAGCGGAACAGGCCGAGACGGAAAATAAACAACGGAGCCAAGCGGGCAGAATCAGTTCGGCCGTACGTCGCTGGCAACCTCTTACAATTAGATTGGCAACTCGTTCTGGGGACAGTCCTTTGACGGGAGCTCCTCCCCCAGGCTTTGCTGCCGACTGGGGAACATTCGAGCCATCTCGAGCATAACGGGAGCCCGCATCGGTGCGGCGAATGGGGCCGGGGCAGACGAGCATGGTGTGGACATTGGATGGACCTTCCAGACGGCATTGCTGTGTGAACCCGGCCAATGCAAATTTACTGGCCGTGTAGGGTGCCATGTAAGGCCATGCGGTTTTTGATGAAAGCGAACCGATATTGACGAGGTGGCCTCCAGTTTTTTCCAGAAGCGGCATGGCGGTAAGACTGCATTGGACCGCCGTCTCAAAATTCAAACGCATGAATTCCTGGTAGGTCTCCAACGAGGCTTCCCCCAATGGGATTCTGGTTGATTTACCCACCGCATTTACAAGGACGTCGAGCCGACCGTAGTGCTTTTCGATAGCTTGCATCCCTTCGTTGACGGCCGTCGCATCGAGAACATCGACCGTCTCGTAGGACGCCTCAATTTGGTCCTCGTGCAGACGCTCGACGGCTGTTCGAAGTCGCTCAGAATCTCGAGCCCAAAGAATGACCTTGGCCCCTTGCTTGCCAAAGGCACGCGCGATGGAAAACCCCAATCCCTGTGAACCGCCGGTGACCAGCACCCGTTTTTCCCGCCATTGAGACATACACACACGTTGAGGTTGGAAAGATCAATGAAATGAAAGTAAGACGCAGATGATAGCACTTCAGGATTATCAGTTCTTTGTCCGCCGGAAAACTAAATTTAACTTCGGTCTCACGCCGAACCTATAAAAATCGTCAAGATGCGCAAACTATTCTGCCCCCCCTATGTGAGTTTGCTTTCCATGAATATGTACCGATTCGTGTGCTCGAAGTCGTCGCTGCCGACTCTGATTCTCGCTAGTCTTGTCGCATCGCTGATGTCGGGCTGCGCTTTGACGCCTTCGGCGGAGAGTGGCTTGGAAGAATTGACCGGGACGCAGTCGACGAATGGCATCTATGTCGTCGAGTACAAGGTGCCCCAGAAAAAGTCGGAGATGCAGAAGTTTCCTTTGAGTGAAGGTGTGACGGTACAGCAAGCGTTGGAAAAAAGCGGTTTGGTAAAGAAAGCTGGATCTTGCGAATTATTGCTGATTCGGACGATCCCGGGAACGCAACGGCGACACAAAATGAAACTGGATTACATTTCTCGGAAAAGGCAGGTCTCGCCAGAGCATGACTATATGTTGCACGCTGATGACCACCTCGTCGTTGCCCGAGCTTCTCAGAACCCTTTGGAAGCCATGTTTCCCGGCGCCTTGACCAGTCGCTAGTGAGTTTAGGGCTTATCAAGCCCGAGTCAGATGAGGGTCTATTCCCCTTTCGTACGTGACGACTTTATCGTGGTGTCATTGGGTCGACATCGCCTGCTTTTTTAGCCGCGCTACTGGCCGCTTTCTGAAACACGCCACCGATTTCGAAATAGCCAGAGCATGACCACCAACAAAAAGCAAGTCAGCAGTGTGGTCCAGATCAAATAACTTCCCGTTTCACGCCAATCGCTGAGTTGGTATCCAAAAAGTACAGCCTCTGTTTCAGGTGCTGGAATCCACCTTGTGTATCTGGGTTCCGCCTCCGGGTCATAGAAGGGCACTTCGTATGCTGCGGCAAAAGGCGAAACGGTGAGTGCCGTTTCGGTCCAGCGGGTCGCGTCAGACTCGGGAAAGAACTGGTCGGCAAAGGCGTGAGCCGCCAGTGGTCCGAAGAATATGACCAGGATCATCAGATAGGATAACAGCATGGCGTGAGACGATTTGTTGAAAAGCGTTGAGCAGAGCAACGCCACAACGGACGTGGTGACGCAGGTGGCTCCGATAATGAGAAAGAACGCCAGTACCGGAATCAGGTTGGTCCAATAGGTGGTGACCAGGGCGACCGCAATCAGCAGAGGCCAAGTAAGAAATAACGTCAATACACTGGAGACACGGAGGCCTGAAATCAATTTGCCCCACAGGATTTTCCAGGGGCTGATGTTGGTTGTCAGTAACAAGTCCAGCGTCTGTCTCTCTCGTTCGCTTGTCACACTTCCTGCGGAGAACACGGGACCAACGAGAATATTGAACAGAATGACATATCCGATGTACCAGTAAGACTGACTCGGAAAAAAGAACAACGACCAGCACATCATGGGGATGGAAAGCACCATGCTGATCTGGATGACCAGTCGAAGCATCAAGGTGCCTTGGCTAAATATCTCGGCGTGCAGTTCTTTGTTGAGTACTGGATTCTGGCCGTCCCGCATGAGGTCGTTGCGTTTTGGCGGGGCAAAGAGTCGGTCAGGAAATTGATCACGATTGATGATCAATCCCACGGCTTTTCTGTTTTCTTCTTCAATATCGACAACTTCTTTGCCTTCGCTGCCAACGTCCGGGGGATGAAGCATCCGACTGCTTGTCGAATAAAACAATAACGAACAGAGTGTGATGACCAACGAGGGGAGGACCACGAGGACAAGGCTCAGCCTTAAGGAGCCTTGCTCACTCAGGGACCACCAAACCGCAACCGCGGTGATTGCGAGTGGAAGGATCAGGAGATACGAAACGACGAGTGAAGCCGAAGTTCGTGCAAAGAAACTACTGCAGGCGAGACTGATGACGCCAAAAGAAAGAACGCACAGCAACATGCCGATGTAAGCGGCAAGCACTTCGTAGAGGCTGACTCCTCCTAGGGGCAGGCAGAGGACGACGATGGGAAGCGACGTGAACACGAGCAACCCGAGGTGCGTCAACGAAGCAATGATCTTTCCCGAAACGATCGCTTCAGGAACCAGTGGGCTCGCGAGTAGCATCTCGTAGGTCTTGCGCTCTTTCTCCCCCGTGATCGCGCCTGATGCAAAACTGGGGGCCATCATGGCCGCAAGTATAAATTGCCCGAGGAAGAAAAGGTCGATGAGTTGGCGTGTGGCTTCAGGACTTTCTTGAAGGTTGAGTCGAGACTCCTGGGGCCACGCGAGGTATACGAGCATTCCAAGCAGACCTTGGTAGATCAGCATCAAAAGGAAGGCTCTTGGCATGCGAAGATTGACGAGGAGTTCGCGTTGCAACACGGGGTTTTCGCGGAGATACATCATGCTCGTTCCTCCCGGTTCACACCTCGGTGGCCTGTTGCTCGCCTACCCAGCTACTCTATCGCTTTGCTGCCCTGTCGTTTTGCTGCCCCGTGCTCTGTTGGGCAATGTGTCAGGCGGGTGATGTGCCTGTGTCCACTTCTTCGTCTCCAAGCAGGTTCCTCAATGGATCGCCCGTCAAGTTTGATGGTGCACATCACCCTCGCTGGAAAGATCAATATTCTCTCGGAGTCACCTGACCCTGTACGCGTGAGGGAAGTCCTTGTATGCGAAGGAACCCTTCGGCGTCATCCTGATTGTAGGCCCCGCCTCCTTCCATCGTTGCGATGCCTTCGTCGTAAAGGCTATAGGGACTTTGACGACTCTCGACTTGGATGTTTCCTTTGTAGAGCGCCAGTTCAATGGTGCCTGTGGTCCATTTTTGCGCCGCGTTGATAAACTCAAAAAGCGCGTCCATCTTTGCCGTGTACCAAAAACCATAGTAGACCATTTCGGCAACTTCGGGACTCATTCGGTCGCGGAGATGCATCAAGTCTCGATCCATCGTCAGTTGTTCGAGGTAGCGATGGGCTGCGTAGAGGATTGTCATCCCAGGGGCTTCGTAGACGCCACGGCTCTTCATACCGACAAAACGATTTTCAACGATGTCGATCTGCCCGACACCGTTTCGACCTCCGATTTCATTAAGGTCAAGAACCATCTGCAAGGCTGATTTCGGGTCGCCATTCAGTTTGGTTGGCACACCCTTTTCGAATTCAATCGTGACTTTCTCAATCGCATCAGGGGCCTGTTGCGGAGAAACGGTCATGCCAAAATCCACGAGGTCGACACCGTTGACCATGAGATCTTCAAGTTCCCCGGCCTCGTAACTGATGTGCAAACAGTTTTCGTCACTGCTGTAAGGCTTGGCGACGCTCGCTTTGACGGGAATGTTCTTTTCGTTGCAGTAGGCGATCATTTCGGTTCGACCGGGGAAGAGGTCGCGAAATTCCTGAATGCGCCACGGTGCGATCAACTTGACCTGTGGGTCAAGTGCCTCGGCAGCCAACTGAAATCGACATTGATCATTTCCCTTGCCCGTCGCGCCATGAGCGTAGGCATCAGCACCCAGATCCCGCGCAATTTGAAGGCAGACTTTGGAGATCAACGGTCGAGCAATTGAAGTCCCGAGTAGGTAGAGACCTTCGTAATAGGCCTGCCACTGCATCACTGGAAATGCAAAGTCGCGGCAGAGTTCTTCCTGAACATCCACAATCTGAGAGGACGCTGCCCCGCAATCACGGGCTTTCTTCAAGATCGCTTCTCGATCTTCGCACGGTTGTCCGAGATCGACATAGACACAGTGCACGTCGTATCCCTGATCCTGAAGCCAGCCAAGGATAACGGACGTATCGAGGCCACCTGAATACGCGAGGATACAACTGGGCATGTCGCGAGTACCTTTGTAATGGTGTAGTTTGGCGGTTTTAATGGTGTCGATTGCAACGGGGGTCGTACTGAACCGTTCAAAGGGGGCGGTCGATCAGGTCGGCACAGCGTTGTGAATCGTCTGACCCGCCGAAAAGCTGACAGAAAATCGTAAACGAATTTGTTTAGATCGAAAAGCGGCGATGATGCTTTGGCTTGGCGATCTTGGAAAAGAAAATCGCAATTTGCCTTAATCAGGCATGGAGCAAGATGACACGTCCTCAGTCGGAAAAAGAAAATCGTCCCTACAATCTTGATTTTGATCGAGAGTCGCGCTGTGGCTTTGCCGAAGTGGTCTACGGCCCCGGGAAAACCCCTGAGGTGTTGTGCGAGATTGTGCAACAGCTGATCCATGCCGGCCAGCCCGTCTTGGTCACGCGCGTGGAGGAAACGCAGACACAAGCTTTGCTTCAAGAATTCAAAGCGGGATTCTACAACGAAGCGGCACGGACTTTTCGCATGACTCGTCGGACGAACGAGGGTGCCCCCTCGGATCGTCGTCCGCCTCCGTTGCCCGTTGCCGTGGTGTCCGCAGGCACCGGTGACCTACCCGTCGCACTGGAAGCGATTGAAACATTGCGTTGGATGGAGGTTGAAGTCCGGGAGATTTTTGATGTCGGTGTGGCCGGGCCACACCGTTTGCAGGAACGCGTCGATGATCTGCAAGGTTGCTCGTCGATTGTCGTTGTTGCGGGAATGGAGGGCGCTCTGCCCAGCGTCGTGGGAGGGCACGTCAATTGCCCGGTGATCGGCGTCCCCACCAGTGTGGGATACGGTGCTAACCTCGGAGGATGGTCGGCGCTTCTTTCCATGTTGAATAGTTGTGCAGCGAATGTCACGGTCGTGAACATTGACGCAGGCTTCAAGGCGGGATACCTGGCAGGGCTGATTGCGACGACGTCCCAGCCAAATCAAATAACCGACTCTCCGTCGCAAAGCCCCTGAATTTTCATGGAGTTCACGATCATGGCGGTTCCAAGGATCCGAGATCGATCGCAGGATAGTCACAAAGGGGACTACGGACGTGTGCTCGTTATCGGTGGTTCGGTGGGGATGGGCGGATCGGTGGCTATGGCTGGTAAGGCATGCCTCCGGTCAGGCGCTGGGCTCGTCACGATTGCGACTCCCCGGGATTGCCTGTCCGTGGTCGCCGGGTTCGAACCGAGTTACATGACTCGCCCCTTGGATTGTGATGTTCATGGAAGAGTGCATGAAAAAAGTCTTGAAATGGTTGACGACCTTTTGCAGACCGCTGATTGTGTGGCACTCGGCCCCGGGCTTGGTCGAGGACCAGCAGTCGATCGATTCGTGGTTCAGCTTTACCGGAACGTTGAAGCACCCATGGTTGTCGATGCTGACGCGCTCAATGCACTTTCCGCTCATTCCGAACGAATGTCTGAACCGCCCGGGGCAAGAATCTTAACCCCCCATGCTGGCGAACTTAAACGACTCATTCCGGATTTGCTTCCGACACGCGAGGCCCAGCTCAAACAGGCAACGGAATTCGCAAGCAAAATGGGATGCACCATGATCTTCAAGGGTCACCATACGATGGTGACCGACGGATGCCATGAGATCTTCAACACGACGGGTAATCCTGGAATGGCAACGGGGGGCGTTGGCGATGTCTTGACGGGGGTTGTGGCGGGACTCGTGGGGCAGGGTTACTCTTGTTGGGACGCCGCCGTCCTCGGAACCCATCTGCACGGACTTGCCGGAGACCTTGCTGCCGAAAAATATGGGACCGCCTCTTTGATCGCGTCCGATCTGCTGGACTATCTTCCGGCCGCGTTTCTCAGCCACATGGGCGAGTCCACTTGATGAGACGGTTCAGCATGCGGGAAGAACTTCTGGCTTCTCAGTGACTTTGAGTCGTCAGTAACTTTAAGGAGTCAGTTTTGATCCTCAAGCATGTGTTCGAGTAAAGCTTCATGGTCTCGAAAGTCGGGAATGATGTAGTGTGCGCCGACGGAGATCAGGCGTGGGCGTTTCCATGGATCCACAGAGCCGTCGCGTTTCTGCTCGTCGCTTGCCACTCCCACCGCCAGCCCCCCATGCCTCACCAGGTTCTCAATCTCAACGTAGCCATCGCCAAATCCGATCAGTTGTTTGGGGTCAGAGACTTTCTCTTCGAGAAGTTGCCGAATCACGGCTTCCTTTGAAAAACTTCGATAGTCGTTGACAGCTCCATAGACGCGATCTTCGAAATAGGGATCGAGACCCAGAAGTCGAGCTTCCTCGCGAACATAGACCTCATCAGTTCCGCTGGCCAAGTAAAGCTGGACACCCCGACGATGCAGGTTTTCTAGTAACTCGCGACTGTGGGGGACAAGCCATTGATCTGCCGTCGCCTCTCCACTTCGTAAAGCTTCACGCCGTTGCTCGATTCGCGCTAGGAGTCTCCGGTGATACACCTCCTTGTACCATTGAGGATCTCGTGGTTGACCTCCGCGTTTTTTAATCTCCTCAACCAACTGAAGCATCTGGTAAATCGTCTGCTTGCCGGTCAGGCGATGGACGAAGTCGGTTACCAATGCCGTTAACGCGGCTTCCGACTCTCCGGAATCAAGCTCAGACAAGACCTGGACCATCATCGGAATCATGATCTCGGGCCAACCCTCACGGATGAGGCTCAGAGTTCCGTCGAAGTCGAAAATCGCAACGCGAATCTTTTGAGTGTGGTAAGGCCTCACCACTTCGATGGAGCTGCCACTCAGCATGCATGGAGTATCCGGAAGCGGAAATTTTACGTGGAAGTCACTTTCGTGGTTCATGGTGACTCTTGGATTCCATGCGTGACAGGAGGGGTTTGTGAGCGGTTCGCGATAGTCTCAGGTTTGATTGAATGATACGAGTGCTAGCAGTGTTTGGCGAGATGGTCGCGACAGTGGGGTGTTTGTCGGTGTAAATCTCTCTAGGACGTTCCGACTGTTGGTGTTAAATTGTCGACCGTCAACGACCTTTGTCGAGTAGGCAGGCCAAAAGAGGGATGACGGTTCGTTGTTGGCGATGTCTTAAATTACGACCGCAATTCACGGATGAAAACATGTGGTACAACGGTTTGCGAATGGCGACGAGTGAATACGTAGCCTTGGGTATCGTACTTGGCGTTGCGCTCGGGGCGGCGCAAGCTGCACCCCAACAGGGAGACTTCGGGGCGAGAGCCGGAATCAATGACCGCCCTCAGGTCAACAATGCGGGGAATGCGACGTCGGTTCCAGGCGGAGTCTCGCAAGTACAGACCACGGGATTACTCCCCTGCCCCTTTGAAGCTCTGAGCGTTGATCATCAAAAATATCTCTCCGATCTCTTGAGCTATTGGGAGAACAGTACTCAGCAGATCGATCGTTTCAGATGCAAGTTCAATCGCTGGGACTATGATCCGGTTTGGGGACCCAAGCCTGACCCCCAAACGGGCGAAATGCAAGCGATGTACATCTCGACGGGAGAAATCAAATATCAGGTTCCCGACAAGGCCATGTATGAAGTCACCGGGATGTGGGAGTTTCAAGCCGGTGATGCTGCGACGGAGAAGAAGTCCGAATTCGTAGAAGTGTCGTCTGAGACTTATGACAAATGGATAACCGATGGTAAAGCATCTTTTCAGTTCGACGTTGCGACCAAACAGGTACGCCGAATTCCGATTCCTCCGGAGATGCAGGGAAAGACCATTGCGGATGGCCCAATCCCGTTCATCTTTGGTGCCAAAGCGGAGAAGATGAAGTCGCGATATTGGATTCGGGTAATTACCCCAACGGAGGCTCAGAAAGCGGGTGAGTACTGGTTGGAGGCGTATCCGAAGAGTCTCCAAGACAAGCAGGAGTTCAGTCGGGTCAAAGTGATTCTGGACAAGCAATTCCTGCCAAAAGCGGTTGAGATTTACGCGACAGACTACGATGAGGTGCGAAATCGAAAAAGTCAAACGTACGTTTTTGAACAGAGGAAAATCAACGAATCAAACCTAAGTCTATTTCGCATCCTTGATCGCCCTTTCTACGAACCGACAATCCCGGGGGGATGGCAGATGGTGGATGTGAATCTAAACCAGCCCGGTGTCGCAACAGGCGGGCCGACTACAAACTCAGGGCAAACGGGCAATCTCAATCGCTAGTCGAGTTGGGAACCACAACAAGAAATCCAAAAAAGCCCACCGGTCCTTCAGGCCGATGGGCTTTTTTCTTTGGCGACGGTCCACACATCGGAGTAAGTGGCTTCTCCAGGCCAATCGCCACCCCTATAATACAAGGGTAAAGATTATTCAGGTAGTGAAGGCCATCGTGTTGTTGTTTGGCGACGACGCTCACTGCCTTGCCCTCGACAGGTACCACATTTCCTTTTTTCGTCGTGTTTCTCTAATCAGGTCAAAAATGGGCGGCGAAATTCGAATGATCCGTCGTTAAGTGGACGAACCAATCCGGTTTCATAAAGGAACCTGTCGGTTGGGATGTGGTGACCTATTTGACCATCGGGTGGTGTCAGGGTCACGGTCGACAGGAAAAGAATAACTACGGCTGCCATTGTTCATGCGGCGTTTTCCTGACTCGTTTCTGTGGGATCAGATTCTCGGCGGTCAAGGTGAGGATCCGTAATTAGGGAGGGGCTTGTGATGGTGACTTGCACACGAATGCGCATGTTGTCGATGACATTTTTCTGGTGCCTTCTCAGCATCCATATCGACTCCACACACGCTCAAGCTTTGTCAGACGCAAAGGACTTGCGAGAAGGCTTCCTCGTGCAGGTTCCCTTGCCCATCACGGGTGATGTTGACCTTCAGGTCCGAACGATGATCGAAAAAACACTGGAGAATCTCCCGGTGGTCGAGGCGGCCGAAGATCGTCCTGTCCTCGTCCTGCAGTTCGATACATCGACGGGAAGAAGCGGGCGAGGGAGTCAGTTTGAGCGATGCATCTCCTTGGCCCGATTTCTCACAAGTCGAGCACTGAACAAGGTGCGGACGATTGCCTACATCAAGGGCGGCTCAGATTCCTCGCCTTTGTCAGGGCACGCATTGCTGGTGGCCCTCGCTTGCGAACGTTGGTATGCCAATGAAGATGGCGGCATCGGCAGTGTGGGTGAAGAACCTGAGGGTGATCAGTTGATTCTCGATGCTTACCGATCTTTGGCCGCTCGACGTTTAGTGATTCCCGAGACGGTAATCCTGGGGCTTTTGGAACCTGCACGCGGGATTTTCCGAGTTGAGGCGGTGGACGGCTCCTTGAGTTTCGTCGATCGGGCGGAGCTTCAACGTATGGAGCAGGCCGGTCAAGTTGCAGTTGCAGAAACGCTGGTTGAGCCGGGTGAAGAGGCCGTGTTTTCGTCGGACCTCCTTTTTCGATTTCAGCTGATCGAACAACGAATTTCTGACCGCCGCGATTTGGCGAGCCGACTCAATCTGCGACCAGAAAGTCTCGAAGGTGATCCGAGCCTTGGGGCCTCATGGAACGCCATTCAAATCGAGCTAAAAGGCCCCATTGATCAAACCCAGGTCTCATGGGTTTTGGCGGCCCTCCAACAGCGATTAAGTGAGGGGGTCAACCTGATCATCATCGCAATCGACAGTGGGGGCGGGTCGTTTCGGGATGCCAATCGTCTTGCCCAGCAGCTTGGTCGCCTGGATCCATTGCAAGTTCGCACGGTTGCTGTCGTGACCCGCGAAGTTCGTGGTGCAGCGGCATTTGTGGCTTTGGCCTGTCAGCATCTTGTCATGGAAGAATCTGCAGTCCTTGGGGGTAATGGACAGCCCCCATTTGCAGAGGATGATCGTCGCAATTTGGTTGAAGTGACGCCCGACTTGGCCAGAGCCCTCGAACGTGATGAATCGATCTTTCTTGCTTTGACCGAACCGGGGTTTCCTCTTACCCAATATCGGCATGAGGTGACGGGGGAGACCCGTTACTGGTCGGAGGAGCAATACGAACAATTGGCGGAACCAACTCTTTGGCAGAAAGTACGAGAGGTTTCCGTCTCTGAAGGTTTGACGGCGACGCAGGCAGATGATGTCGGGATCGTTCGTTATCTGGTCAAGGATCGCAGCGAGGTTGAGGCACTTTATCAACTGGAAGAATCGCCGGAACTTCTGGTTCCAACGGCAGCCTTTCGCGGGATCCAGAGGTTTGCGAAGTTTCTGGCTTCTCCGTGGATTTCATGGATGCTGCTTTTCGGTGCAATGATGTTTTTCTCCACGGAGCTTTCGAGTCCGGGATTGGGCGTTCCCGGTTTTGCAGCCGCCGTTTGCTTCATGCTCTTCTTCTGGTCGCAATACTTGAATGGCAATGCAGACTGGTTGGAGATCATGTTGTTTGCTCTGGGCGGACTGAGTTTGGCACTCGAAATTTTTGTGGTGCCCGGATTCGGAATTTTCGGTGTCGGGGGCATTCTGATGATGCTCGTGTCAGTCATTCTTGCTTCTCAAACTTTTATCTGGCCAACTACCCAGGAGGATTATTCTCAACTGCCTATTTCTCTTTCGATGGTCTTTGCCTTGTTTTTCGGTGTTGCGACACCCATGATGTTGATACCTCGCTACATGAATCGAATTCCGATCCTTCGACGACTCTCCTTGAATCCCGCAGAGGATACCGAGTTCGCTGAAGTTGGTTCCAGAGAGGCAATTCTCCAGTTGGATTATTTAAAAGGCAAAGTCGGAATCGCGGTTACGTCACTCGTCCCGGGAGGCAAGGTGAGGTTTGGGGATGAGATCTACAGTGTCGTTACTGATGGTCGGCCAATTGATGATGGGGACCATGTGGTTGTCCGCGAAGTTCGAGGAACCCATGTGGTCGTGGAACCTGTCGACCTTTAGGCCGAAAGACCGTTCTCAATTGGGGGCACAAAACTTATGGACCCGATTTACTGGGTGATTCTGCTCCTGTTGAGTGGTTTCATTTTGATGGTGCTTGAGTTCTTCGTCCCTTCCGCCGGGAGTCTGGGTGGTCTTTCGGCGATCTGTCTGATTGCAGCCATAGTGATGGCGTATTCCATCGGCGCACCGGCAGGAACAACGGTTCTTCTGCTGGTCCTTGTGGGCGTCCCAATTGTGCTGGCTGGGATGATTAAGATATGGCCCTACACGCCAATTGGGAAACGACTATTTCTCAACCCTACTCCGCCGGATGATGATCCTGTGCAAGTTGATCTTCAGCAGTATGTCGGACGTGTCGGGGTGGCGACGACACCCATGTTGCCGGCCGGTATGATTCGGATTGATCGTTCCTCTTTTGACGCACTGGCCGATGGAGAG
Organism: Pirellulaceae bacterium; assembly: GCA_022448315.1. GTDB lineage: Bacteria > Planctomycetota > Planctomycetia > Pirellulales > Pirellulaceae. The sequence goes on from JAKVCA010000017.1 coordinate 93,562, forward strand.
GCCATTGAGAAAGGCGAAAATGTAGTGGTGAAAGGAGTGCGGATGAAACGCCTCGTCATTCGCAAGGCGGCTTCCTATGAGGCCTCTCGTCCGAGGGTACCGGGACCTGATGAGGCCAAAGATGACCTCCTTGCTCGTCCCATTGATGAATTTGGAATTGAATCCTGGGATGAGACCTAATCGCATACGATTGCGATGGCTGCAAAGAAGATGGCTGCAAAGGAAAATCGGTATTTCGGTGGGGAGGCTCCAGAGGCAAACCTTATTCGGAAACGTGGAACCGTTTGCGAAAGTAAGCCTGCTGTTCATCCGTTAGCATGGAAATCTGTTTAGAGGTCAATGGGTTCTCTGATGAAAATTTGGCAGCTTGCTGGTTTTGTTCATCGATGAATGTCGCGCCGAAAAGTGAGGCATTTCGAAAGGAAGCGTCAGATAAATTCGCTCCACAGAAGTCGGCGCCCTCCAAATCCGCATCGTCGAACTTGGCACCGGTGAGATCGGCATGGGCCAAGTTGGCGTTAGAGAGGTTGGCAGAACGGAAGTCTGCGCGGATCAGCGATGCCGAACGAAAGTTTGAATCCCGAAGTTTTGAGCCTTGAGCTTTGAGTCCGTCGAGTCGACGATCTTGAACGTCAAACCCTAGCAGTTTCTGTTGGGTGATGTCGAGCTTCTGAATGAGTGTAGAAACTTCTTTCTTTGAGAGTTGGCTGGCGATGTACCGTTCTTCCTTCCAGGGATCAGCGTGGTTGTGATACCCCGACTCTCTTTCCCAGTAGCCTAGACGGTCTTGCACCAACAACTCGATTCGTTCGAGCCACTTCAGGCTCTTGTAGAAGTATTTGCCCGGCGTGATGAGACGCAATGGGCCCCCATGTTCCTTGGTAAGGGGGACGCCATCCACCTCCCAAGCAACCATTGGCTGGATTCGTTGGATATCCTTCAAGGAAAGGGATGTTGAGTGGTTCCTGTCGCTCCGCGCCACGAAACTTGCGAATTTGATGTCCGAGTTTGGCCGAACTTCTTTCATTAAACGGAGCAAGGGAACGCCCGTGACTTTCATGTCGAACTTGGACCAACGCGTGACACAATGGATGTCAAGTGTCTGGTCGATTTTGAATCCTTGTTGGAGCTCCGTAAGAGACCATGTGCGTGGGGCCGAACAACCTCCCTCGATACTCAAGGTCCATGGGCGATCCCAGTCACTCGGCGGAAGTTCACCGACCAAGGGCCACTTGTCCGCTTTCACAAGTTGTTGCCTTGGCGGTAATCTCGATGCCTTAGGATCGTTCATGCTTGAACCTTAGGTGAATTCAATGATTGCTTCGGGGATAGAAAAGTGGGGGGCCAGAAACGTAAGTTGGTCAATTGAGTTCCATAGCCTCTTCCCAGTGTTCGTACAGTGAGGCGAGCCGAACTTGCTCGGAGGACAGTTCTTCCTGGGCTTGTTTGATACGCTCGCCATTTCGCAAAATATCTGGGGAGGCAAGTTGCTCGTGAAGGTGCCCAACTTTGTCCTCGCAAGCGGCAATTTCTGCTTCGAGCTCCTCCACTTTGCGATAGGGAAACTTACGTTTTCTTTTTGCGGGTTTGGTGGGCTCATCTTGGCGACCCGACTTTGGAGATACCGTTTTTTTACTCTGCGACGCGTGGGTTGCCTCTCGCGCCAGCCCCGAGGCTTCCAGGTTTTTGAACGTCTCGTAGTTGCCTTCGATCACCTGGAAGCGGCCATCACCGCCGACCACGATCAGATGATCTGCCACTTCGTTGATGAAATATCGATCATGGCTGACGAACAATACGGAGCCGGTAAAGTTGGAGACAGCTGCTTCCAAAGCTTGTCTCGCCCAGAGATCAAGATGGTTGGTCGGCTCGTCCAGGATAAGAAAGTTGGCGTCTGAGCCCGCCAGTTTTGCGAGTGCAACCCGATTCCGCTCACCCCCACTGAGTTGATTTACCGATTGAAACGCCATGTCGCCAGTGATGCCAAATCGGGCCAGTAGATTTCGTCTTTCTACTTCAACGGTCGCCCTGTGTTCAGGACGGACGGCCTCTTCGGCATCGACGTTGTCTGGAACACATTGAAGTTGTTGGTCGAAGTATCCAACTTTGACACCTTGGCCAAGACTTACACGTCCCTGATCGCAGGGGAGTTGCCCCAGAAGACATTTGAGCAATGTCGTTTTCCCGGAGCCATTGGGACCGAGGATTCCCCATTTTTCCCCTCGCAGGAGATCAAACGTGAGCTTCTCGAATAACGGCTCATCCGAAAAGCTTTTCTCAATCCTCTCTACTCTGAGGACAATGTCACCGGTCCGCGAAGCGTCTGCAAAGCCCATGACTGGCGAGGTGATTTCTCTTGGCGGAGCCACCAGTTCGATGCGTTCCAGTTTCTTTCTTCGATCTTCAGCCTGAGCATGTTTCTGACCGTGATGATGACGTCGTACAAAGTCCTCCAGTTTCTCGATTTCTGACTTCTGCCGGTTATAGGTCTTGCGTTCGATTTCGACACGCTCAGCTTTCAGTCTCAGGTACTTCGAATAATTCCCCGGGTAGGAATCGATGGTTCCTTGGAAAAGCTCGAGAGTTCGATTTGCAACATTATCCAGCAGGTAGCGATCATGGCTGATGAGCAAGATGGCAGAGGATGACTTCCGGAGGAACTCTTCCAGCCAGACCGTTGCCTCCACGTCCAGGTGATTTGACGGCTCGTCGAGAAACATCAGGTCAGGCGACTCAAGTAGGAGTTTCGCCAGCAACAGGCGGTTTTGCTGACCCCCACTCAGGGTCTCGACGCGTTGCTTGAAGGTATCTCTGGTGAACTGCAGACCTTCGAGGACTTTCTCAACTCGATGGTCAAGCTGGTAGGCGTCTTGCTGCTCCAGTTCCGCATGCAATCGATCGAGTCGACTCGCGATAGCTTCGTATTCTGACTCCCGAGCTTGTCCGAGTTCCTTCGCCAGACGTTCCGCCTCCTCTTGCAGTTTCAGCAAGGGCTCCAGAGCGGAAAATGCTTCTTCCCAGAGCGTCTCATGCTTGAATTCAGGGTGCTGCTCGAGAACTCCACATTTGGCCCCGGGTTGGTAGGTCACTGAACCGGCATCGGGTTCAACTTCACCGGTAAGAATACGGAAGAGTGTGGTTTTGCCGGCGCCATTTGGCCCAACAAGGGCCACATGTTGTCCTGCCCGGATTTCGAAACCTGCACCATCCAACACGGGCTCGGGGCCAAAATATTTACGAATCCCTTCAACATTCAGCAGAACGGACATGGGAGGTTTAAACTCTTGCTTTCAATGGTCTTCAAGTACGGGAATTCGACGGGGCTTGGGGTGTCGAAGTCGCCACGTCCGCTGCCCAATTTTCTGGAAGGAGGGCTGGAGACTGAATTCTTCAGGATCTTTTAGATCGTCTGCAGTCCAGAGGTGGGCAATGGGCTTCGCTCTGCAAAGATCGGACTGCTAGAGTATAAGGGCAATCATGCTGAATACCGAGGGTGGATCAGAGACCGCTGGAAACAAGAGTTTCCCATGAAGTCACGGCGGAAACCGGAAGTATTCATCACAGGCACAAACCTCAGGGGTGTGTCAAAGCAATCCAGTTGGAGAGTCCAGTTTGATTACCGCCCTGCTGTTCTTGATCACACTCGCCGTTTTCGCTGCGGTTCAAACGCTGATGGTTGTGCGATTCAAGCAACATCTGGGGGGACCTGCACGAGAAAAGGGGGAAGAAAAATGCCCAGATGTTGCCGTACTGCTGTGTGTCCGCGGAGCCGACCCCAGTCTTAGTGATTGCATCTCAGGGCTCGCCGGCCAAAGTTATCGCAACTGGCGGCTCATTATTGTGGCGGATGACCCTCAAGATCCTGCATGCGAAACCATCGAATCCAGCATGACGCCCACCTTGAGGGAACGTACCGAGTTTCATATCACTTCCGCTGACGATCGTCTGACTTCGTGTAGTTTGAAATGCAGTAATCTTCTTTCGGCCTTCAAGCGACTTTCTCTCAAGGAGGAGGTTGTTGCGTTTCTGGATGCAGATACTTGTCCTACAGAAAATTGGCTGGACCGACTGGTGGCTCCCCTGCAAGATGACCGGGTCGGGTGCGTGAGCGGGATTCGCTGGTACCAGCCGCAGGATGGGTGTTGGGGGGCTTGGGTCCGTTATGTTTGGAATGCTGCGGCGATTGTCCAGATGTGGTTTTACGGTATTCCTTGGGGTGGCTCATTGGCGATTCGACGGCGAATCGTCGAGCAGGCCAATTTGCTTGACGTCTGGAGGGAGACGTTTTGTGAGGATACGCCCTTGCCTGACGTACTCAGGCGACTTGGGAGTCGAGTCGAAGTGGCTGCCGACCTTGTAGTTGTGAATCGAGAGTCTTGTGATTATCGCGGTTTGTCAGGATGGGTCGGACGCCAATTGTTGACAACAAGGTTGCACCACTGGAGTTGGGGACTTGTCCTCGGGCACGCGATATCTACGACGCTTGTTCTGGCTGCTGGGGCGTTGATCTTCGCAACAACGTTGATGAGTGGAGCTTGGAAGGTGTTGGGAGTGACGATGTTTGGATTGGTGCTTTACCAGTGGTGGATGCTGGCACTCGTGAGGCTCATCGATTCAGTTGTGGCAACTAACGTGAATCGAACTTCGGGTAAATCGTCCCTTCAGCGGCCGGGGGCGATGCGTTTATGGATTGCGATTGGGCTATCGCAAATCACTTACGCGCGGGCAGCGTGGTTTGCTACCCTTAAGAAGACGGTGGTATGGCGGGGGATTGAGTATCAGATTGGACCGCGTCGTTCAATCCGTCGAGTAAATTACATGCCTTATACACAAGTCCGCACGGGTGAAACGCGTCAGTCCATTGAGTAGAAACGATACGGTCTGATGCGGCCCGACAGCGATTTTGCCATGGACCATCGTGGAAGAACTGAAGTGAAAACGGTCCACTGCGTTTCGCATGTTTACCTGGACATTTTCAAAGGTGCTTTAACGTGAAAAAGATAAGACAAGTTCCACTTGGGGGCGCGATTTTCGTTGCCACGATGTTGTTTCTTTTGCAAGGCCTCGTTGCAGGAAATGAGGATCAGGACTCGCCAAAATGGGCAATCGTGATTCATGGTGGTGCGGGAAGTACGCCGAAAGATTCTGACAGTCCGCGAACAAGAGCAAAACGCGCCGCATTGAAGCAGGCCCTTGATGCTGGAGTTGAGTTGCTGGAAAAGGGTGGTTCAAGTCTGGATGCCGTCGAGGTGGTGATTCGCATTCTGGAGGATAATCCGTTCTTCAATGCGGGCAAGGGAGCCGTCAAAAATGCCCGGGGTCAGCACGAGCTTGATGCTTCGATCATGGATGGCAAAGATCTATCCTGCGGGGCAGTTGCCGGCGTCACGACCGTGAAGAACCCAATCTCTCTGGCACGCAAGGTGATGACCGAGACTCGCCACGTGCTGCTTCAAGGTAAGGGGGCGGAAGCCTTTGCCGACCAGCAAGCCGTTGACCGCGTCGATAATCAAGATTTCTCTGTCTCTCAGTTTGATTCTAGAAAGTCTCCCAATTCGCTGCCGCCTCAGGGGGATCGGAGCTATAAGGGGACCGTCGGTTGTGTGGCACTTGACCAGCAGGGGCATCTCGCGGCTGGAACTTCGACCGGTGGTCTGTCGGGAAAAAAATTCGGAAGAGTTGGAGACTCTCCCATCATCGGTGCGGGGACCTATGCCAATGACGCAACATGCGGGGTGTCCTGTACCGGCACCGGAGAAGAATACATTCGCCATGCGGCCGCTTTCACGGTATCCGCCCTGATGGAATTCAAAGGTTTGCCTGTTGATCGTGCTGTCTCTCACGTGATGAGGCAGCGACTCAAACCGGGAGATGGGGGGATGATCGCGATCTCAAAGCGGGGAGAAATCTGCGCGGACTACACCACGGGGGGCATGGCCTACGCTTTGGCCGATAGTCAGGGGCGATCGGAGGTGCACTGGGGGGATGTGGAAAGTGGCCTGAAATAAAGACCGCTCAGGACTTATTCAGCAAACGTATGCTCGGGTCCGGGGAAACTGCCGTCTTGGACATCCCTGCAGTACGATTTAACCGCATCGCTAATCGTGCTTTCCAAGTTGGCATAGGTTTTTACAAATCGGGGTTTGCAATCGGTGGGTAGGCCGAGCATGTCGTTGATGACGAGAACTTGCCCGTCACAATCGGCTCCCGCTCCGATTCCAATTGTCGGAATTCGAATCTCTTCAGTGATCAACTTGGCGTATGTGGCCGGGATGCACTCAAGAACGATACCGAAGGCACCTGCCTGAGCAACTGCTTTGGCATCGTTAAGTAACACCTCTTCGTCCCTTTGGACTTTGAAGCCGCCCATGGTGTGAACGCTTTGTGGTCGTAGTCCCACATGTCCCATGACGGGGATGCCCGCATTGACCAAGGCAGAAATGACCTCCGCCTGATCTGCTCCGCCTTCAAGCTTAACGGCTTGTGCCTCCGTTTCCTTCAATATGCGAGCCGCATGTTCTACGGTCGCATGGATCCCAAGGTGATTGGTTGGGAAGGGAAGGTCAACGATGACAAGGGCACGCTCGACTGCTCGACTGACCATGCGACCATGGTAGATCATTTCGTCCAATGTTACGGGCAATGTGGTCGCCTGACCTTGAATCACCATCGCCAATGTGTCGCCGACGAGGATGGAGTCAACTCCCGCCTCATCCAGCATCTTCGCGGTCGGAAAGTCATACGCGGTCAGCATCGAAATTTTTCGACCCTGCAGCTTCATCGCGGTAAACCGAGGAACCGTGATTCGTTGATTTTCTTTCATTTGCTCTTACAGGGGCGACTGAAGGATCGAGGCAAGGCAACCGAAGGTCTGTTATTCTGCCTTTCATTGTCGCGCTAACAACGGGTTTGCCAAGTCGCCTCTCGGAAATGGTCTGGCCATGCGGATCAGGTGATGCGGTTTTTCGGTGAGCGTGTGGTGGGTCGGTAACGTCCTGCGGGCGGGGGTTCCGATTCCGCCCTGATAAGATAAGCTCCGCTGCCAAAACTGGCGATCACCAGCCATACAATAAACCCGTATTGAGGGATCGCAGCGACGGCGGCAACTCCCGCGGTGCCTGCAATGACGGGCAGGAGGAAGGCCTCCCGCCCAAATCCGGGCAGCCAGCTCAAGATGGTACGGCAGAACCATACCCCAGTGAGAACCGGACTGAGGATGAGGCCCAGGAGCGTTCCACCACCCCAAAAAGTAATCACGGCGACGAATCCGATGAAGCATACAAGAGGCATTACATCCCAGAGTTCAATGAATGAAAGGCCGATGGATAAAGCCACGGTGGCTGCGATGGCCAACGCGCCTCCTGCCATGACCAAAAGCCAGTAACATGGGCCGAGCAAGACTGCAGGAATGGGAAGGCGATGGAGATTGTTGAGATATTGCTTCGTTCGGCCTGGCAGGACGATACGGAACCCGAATCCAACGAGCAAGAGCTGTCCCCAAATGAGCAGCGTCTGATGCAAGTACGCCTCGCCAGGACTTTTAGAAGTTGGGCCCGCCGAACCCCAGGGAATGATCGTGGTCTCTCCTGCCACCTGAAGGTTGGTTGGTAAAGTCGGCTCAGACTCGGTTTGGATCATCAGGTCCCCGCCAAAATTCGTATTTTCGCCGATCGTTAGCCCCGTCTCTGAATCCGTACCTGTGAGCCCACTGACCGACGCGATGGCCAATGAGACGTCGGATTCAAACCTGCCTACCAGCTTCACGTCATCTCCGGCCAAACGGGCTTCCTGAACCACGTCGCCCTGCAGGTCTAATGAACGCGCCGCCACATTCAATGAGCCCGTGATCTGTGTCTGTGGCTCAGTCGAGACGGAATTGCCGAGGGCAAATAAGTCTCTCGCCAAGGATGCGTTTTCGAGTAGGGAAATTGAGTCACCTGCCCACCTCACGGTCCCTTGCATCGTTCCGGAGACTTGGGTCGTTCTGGCCAAGAGGTACGTTGACCCACCAATTTCTCCAGAGATTCTGACTTCATTGGCAATAATGAATAGGTCACCTTCGACTTTCCCTGAGATGGTTGCAACGCCTGCGGTGATGAAGAGGTCCGTCGTAACCACTTCGTCTGCAGCGATTTCAATCGTTTCGGCTTGGAGTGACTCGGCGGCCACTGTGCTGTCACAAAGAGGGTTCAACAGGATGAAGCTTGTCACGCTCCACAAGGCCATCAAAACGATCGGCTTCAGTTGGGGAGAATGGTGCATGGAGTGTAGGACCTCAAATGCAAAGGGTCAGGGGTGTGTTTGGGGAGTCGCAACTTGGGGAGGCTTCACTCGTTGTCGAGTTGCCTTCTCGAAGGTCAGTCCTGCGGTGCGAGCGAGCAGATTCTTAACTTTTTATCGTAGTGGGACGTCGCGATTCTCAGTCCATCGAGATGCAGGTCCATGTCTCTTGCGAGATGGGGTAACTTTAGTCGGTGGATGTCTTTCTCCGATTCCATATCCCAAAAAAGGAGGTAACCTCCGCTGCTACCACCACTGGCCGCGAACAAAAATCCAGCCGTGTGATAGAGACATCGCCAGATGCCCCCTTTAAGATCTGGAGCGATCAGACTTTTGGTGACCTCTTGGCTTTCCCAATCGAATAAAACGATGAGGGGATCGTGAACAGAGCCGAGCGGATTTGAAGCGTTGTGAAGACCGCCGCAGGCAAGCTGTTTCTGATCCTTGGAAATCGCGAGCGAACGCACCCCTCCAAAATCGACCCGCTGGCCACCGTTGTAGGTATGCAACGCCTTTGCATCAAATGATCGAGTGACTTGATGATTGGGCCAGTCCCACTCATTCACCACACCTGCCAGATCTCCGGTGAGCACGCAGTTTAGTGTCGGGTGAAAAGCGACGCTGTAGACGTTTTTTTCGTGGCCCGAGAGCGTGTGTAACAATTCGCCGCTACCGAGATTCCAAATCTTCGCAAGGTTGTCATTTCCTCCCGTGACCAGCAGTTGCCCGTTGGGGCTGCTATGACAGGAGCGAATCCAGCCCTCGTGGGCATCGAGTTTTCTTGCCGGCTCAGTGGAGGTCGATGAAAGGTCCCACCACGCGAGTTGGCCATCAAACCCTCCGGTGATCAGCCATTTTCCATCCTTGGAAAACTCGATGCCGCGGACCCAGCTGTCATGTGAGGTGTACTCCACCTTCTCCCCGGATTCGAGATCCCATCTCAAGACCTTGTTGTCCTGCGAAGTGGCAACGACATATTGGCCCGTTGGATCAAATCGGCAGGCAATCAGAGGGCTGTCGTGAACAAATTCCTTGACGACCTTGACCTTTTTGGGATCCGCCGCGGCGGCGCTCATGGGAAGCTTCATGAGAGAAGGTCCTTGATCGGTTCCGATGCGGGATCGGCAATGGGCATGGGCCGACCATCGATATCAAAACTTTCGGTCGTATCGACACCGACCGCTTGAAGGTAGGTGTGAAAAAGATGACCGTGGTCAACTTCGTTCTCGGAGACTTCAGTTCCCTGCGCGTTGGTTGCTCCCCAGACGGCTCCACTCTGGATGTTGGCACCCCCAAGGCAGACGGACCATGCTTTGCCCCAGTGATCTCGCCCAAAATACTGGTTGATGTTCGGAGTTCGACCAAACTCACTCAAGACGACGATGAGTGTATTTTCCAGTAAGCCACTGGATGCCAAATCCGAAACCAGAGTCGCGAACGGTCCATCGAACTCACCGAGCTGTTCCAAGTGGAAATTGAAGTTCTCGTTGTGGGTGTCGTAATTCGAGTGGGTGACTTGAACGAACGTAATTCCACGCTCAAGTAGGCGGCGTGCAAGAAGGCAGTGGCGACCAAAGTCATGGCTTCCATAGCGATCCTGGTCCTTCTTCGATTCCTTGGTGACGTCGAACACTTCTCGCCGATGCATCAGATCCAAAGCCTGTTCATAGCTCGCCGTGTAGGCATCCGTCATTGCCGTTCGGCGTCGATTGGCGAAAAGGTCATTCATTCGACGACGCAACTCGTTACGGCGTTGGTCTGCCTCTTCGGAAAGGGATTCAGGGCGTTGCGAGTTTTTGGGCGGATTACCATTTCCCAGAACCACGCTGGAGTACTTCGGTCCAAGGTAGGCGGAGTCATTGCCACGATTTCCGCCTCCACCCGGTGTGATCTGAATGTGGCCAGGAAGTGAGTTTTGGTTGTCCGATAAGGCTTTTGCCGCCACGGCACCGATTTTGGGGTAGGACACTCCTGGCATTTGTGCGCGGCCGGTTTGCATCATGAACGAACCTTTGCCGTGGTCGTTTTCTTGGGTGTTGATGCTTCGCACCAAGGCAAGATGGTGCATTTGCTCAGCCGTTTTTGGCAATAACTCACTGATGTGGATACCAGGAACTGAGGTGGGAATGGCTCGAAAGGGGCCGCCGGTCGCCGTACTTGGTTTGGGGTCCCAGCTTTCCAGTTGGCTCAGACCACCTGCCATATTGAATACGAGCACATGTTTCTGTTTCCGCTTCAGTTGTTCTGCTGAAAGGGGGCGGGTCAGAACACCCAAGCCACCCAGGGTTGCTCCCGAGGCGAGAGAACCCATGAATTTTCGGCGAGCTTGGAGGTGATCGAAAGAGCCGCAAGCATAGTCACATCGCATGGCTTATTTCCTTGCCTCATTAGTGATTGAATCGGAATTCAGAACTGGTGACCAAGGCCCAGATGAGGTCTTGCGTCGCGGTGGAACGATTCGTCCCCTCTTGACTCAGATATTCGTCAACCAATGCCAATTCGTCTTGTGATGGTGGACGACAAAAAACACTCAAGAAGAGTTCCTCTGCGAATGCTTCTGGCTCTTCAATTTTTCGTAGACGTTGATAGAGACTGTTCCCGCCTTGCGCAATCCAACCTCGGACCGTACCTGCATTGGCAAAAAACAGGGATTGATCGACGGTTGCGAAGAAGCCGTCTTGAGGCTGCCCAGCTCCATGTCCGAACAATGACACGAAGACGTTGACGCTGCTCTGTAGTTTGGCTCTTGCAAGAGCGGCCGCACGGACTTTCCGCTCAGTGAGCAGGTCAGGCTGGGATTTTTGCGCGTCCGTGAGCGGCTCATCCTTGTCCAACTGATTCAGTTGAGCCTGGATCTGATTGTCGATCACTCCGGTCACTTGCATCAGGCTCCACGCCAACTGCTCGGGCGTAAGCGGGGTCAATCCCGATGCGATGAGACCGGCTTCGGCCGTCTCGACCCAGGCTGAACGAAGGGCATCCGTGTTGGAAGCGAGGGAGATCGTCCGTTTTTCGAGTTCCGTCATTTGTTGTTGAGCCATCTGCTGAACCGATTCCAGTTCAGACAAGAGTGTTGTCCACTTTGTCATCGAGGATTTCAAGGCGACCTGAGTCGATTCGGTTCTTCGGAAAGCCTGGCTTGTCTGCGCAAGTTCAGATTCGATGAGCAAGCTCGCTTGCTTGCGTCGGATGACTTGCTGAACCAGAGACTCCCTGATCGAGATCAGTTTGGAGCTTTCAGAGGGGTCAGGGATGGAATCCACTGCTGTTAACGCCGAAGCAAGTTCATTCTGAATCCTCTTGCCTTGGGAGAGGTTCGTTTGAAGTTGATTCCGTTGCCCCATCAGCTGGGCCCGTTTTTTTTCCCCTAGTGTCAGTTTCCTCGAGGTTTCTAACACAAATTGTCGTGTTTCCTCGAGTCGCTGTGCCGTCTCTTCAAGCTGAATTCGCTGCTGGCCCAGCTGTTGCTGATGTTCGGTCCATTCACGTTGAGAGTCCATCAAGTTCCGTCCCGTTGCCAGCAATTTGATGGCCTTGTTGAGTTGTGCAATCCGATAACTTTTCTGGTCGAATTGGTTTTGATGAGACGCCCATGTCTTTTTCAAGTCTGCTTCAATGGATTCTTGTTGGTGCTTCAGACTTTGGAGCTGCTCCGTCTTCTCTCTGGAATTGCGGATCAAGTCCGCTGTGGGAGACAATTGGGTTTTCAGTTCTTCAATCCGCTCTTGTGATTTGTCCAGGTCAGGTTTCAAAGCCTCAATTCTTGTCCTGAAAATTTTCTGCGTCGGCAGGAAGGATGTTGGCTCCAGCGTTTCACTGGCGTTCTCAAGTCCAGCAATCGCCTTTTGCAGGAGTTCCCGACGGCGTTCAAGGAGGTTGGCTTGTTCAGTGAGATTCTGGAGTTCGGTCGACCAGACCCTCTGGTTCGACTCCAGCTTGACCCCGTCTGTTTTTGCGACGATCCATGCATCGATGGTGGTGTCCAGGGCATTCCTCGTCTCTCTCCATGCGGTCAACGTTTCGAGTTGGGATTTTTTCGCGCCTTCAAGTTCGGAGACGAGTTGATCTTTTTGCGCGGATAAAGTTTCAATCTGTTGAGGAAGATCTAGTTCCGATTGAGTCATCCATGCGGGAAGTTCCGAGGAGAAAGCTCGACGGTAGGCGCGAGATAATGCAACCTCACGGAGAAATCGGCGCGTATCGAAATTGTATTTCGACAAACTGCTGCCGAGTGTTTCGAGCAATTCGGGGTGGGTCGGGGGATTGTCTCTGTGGTGAAGGTCGAGCGGGTGCACCAGTCCGCGACCAAACATCAAAGCCCAGAGTCGATTTGCCCAATTCTTGTTGAAGGCGGCATTGTCACCATCGGTAGCGTGTTCAGCGAGCCATTTTCGACGGCTGAAGTTCGGGATTGGGCGTACACCATCTGCTGGAGCAGTGGTATACGACTGATCGGGGGGGATAATTGGCTCAATCAGACGGGCCCCCCCAGGAAGTTGAGGGCCCGTTCGTCCTTCATCGCCCGTGAAGACGGAGGTGAATTCAACTTCCCCATCCGCCTTGTCTGCGACAAATGCCTTCTTGTCTTTGTCGGTAAAGAGTGAACTTCGGTTGACGAAAGCGAAAATGCCGTAGTAGTCCGACTGGTTGTAGTCCTCGATGTGCGGGTGGTTATGACACTGTGCGCATTGGAGATCACGACCGAAAAGAAAACGCCCGATGTCGCGTGTCAGCAAATTGGGCTCAACACTTCTTGCAAGATAGAACCTTGCCGCCGGACGCCCGAGTGCATCGCTCCCATCGGCCATCAGGATCTGCCTGACGATGGAATCCAAAGTCCGTTGGTCCTGAAAAGCGTTTTCAAGGTAAGTCTTCCACTCGGTCAGATCGATGTGAACCTTGGCCCGCCGTTCCATCAGGGTGAGATCAAGCCAATCTGCCATGCGGCGAGAGTGTCGCGGATCCGACAGCAGGCGGTCTACAAGTTGAACATATTTCTCAGGAGAGGCGTCCACGATAAAAGCGCGAACCTCAGATGTGGCTGGCGTTTCTCCAACCAGGTCGAGCGTGACTCGGCGAATCAATGTTGCGTCCGATGCTAACGTCCATTCTGAAACGCCTGTGGATTGGGTCACCAACCGGTCAATCTGATCTGTCAGTGACCAAGATGGCTGAGCGGGGGCCTGGCCAAACAGCGAGCAAAGTTGGCCGCCCAACAAAATCCAGAAAGATAAACCAACGAAGGCCGAACGCGAGGTCATGACGAGTTCCCTGTCGCGAGTCGAATGGAGTCTTGTCGGTGGAGAGTCGACTTGGGTGGGAAAGTTGGCGGGGGCGGAAATCAAATGGGGGGGCAGGAGACTCGGGATTCTTACACACACACAATCCGAGCCTCAAATTCGCTCCGGAAGGCTTCATCGTAGATGGCGACCGGGGCTAAAGTCAATCAATTCTCCGCCCCACGAGCGGAAGTCGGTGCTTTATCATGACCCTGATATGGGGCACGTTGGCGACCGAGGTATTGATTGACGACCTCTAGATTGATGTGGGGTTGTCTAGTCGTCGAGTGATTTCGCAAGCGCTTGCGGTGACACGACCTGACTTAGGTCCACTTTTGTTGCTTCCGCCCAAAGATTTTCCAGACTGTAAAACGCTCTTGTTTCTTCATCAAACAAATGAATCACAATGGTCCCAAAGTCCAAGATGATCCAGTGGCCGTCATCCTTGCCTGCCAGTGAAAGTTTGGTTTCTCCAAACTCGCTTTCCAATGCCTGCTCGATTTCTTCAGCGACTGCCCTCAATTGCCTGCCGCTCGTCCCGGTGGCGATCACATGGTAATCGAAAAGGGCGGTCAACTTCGTCATGTCCAAAACCACAAGATGGTGACATTGGTTATCACCAATCGTGCGAGCAGCAGCCAGGGCGAGTGCTTCGCTTCGTTGAGGATTGGATCTGTCGAGCGAACCGTAGATGATGTCGGAATCTGTCACGTTGCTGTTTTTTGTCCTTAAGCGTCGAAAAAGTGAAGCGTGGAGTCCAACGGCTTGAAAACGTGAACCGCGAATCTGCTTCGAGAAAGATGCCCTTCGTCTTCGTCGATTCGCCCCACCGTATCTCCCCAAATTGAGAAGGTCATCAGGCTGATTATCGCGTCCCGATTCGTCCACATGATAGGGCGCGAACTGGCTGTCGTACACCTCTGAACCGTTTTTGTCGGTGAACGCTTGCCTTGGGCGACGCTTGGCAACCTCGCAAGCTGGGTTGATGAACACAGCCACCTTTTCCGGCAGATGGTCTAAGCGGTCGTCCATTTCGAATTTTGTTGGCGGTGGCTGAATCTCAGGAGGCTAGTCAAATCCGTGGTTGAGTGGGTAAACTAGGACGGAATGATCGCGGCCGAAGTTATCCGTGTGGGCCACCGTGAGGTGTTTTACCTCAGGCAAGTACCCTTCCGCAGTTCCGAATCAAATCCATTGGCTTCAACCCACTCGAGGAAACATCATGTCAGAAGGATTCCCCACTGAAACGCAAGCTTCACCTTCGGCACCCGAGCCCCAGCCCAAACAGGGAAAGGGCTTGGGGCGCGTCGTTCTCATTGTCTTGGTGTTGGTCGGGCTTTGCTCGACATGCTGTTGCTTGTCTTGCGGTGGTTTGATCTGGATGGGCTTCGGTGAATTTGCGAATCAGGCCAAGGCGAAATACGAGAACGATCCGGTGGTGATTGACCGTTTGGGCGGCATAGATTCCTGCGGCTGGAACGTGATAGCAACGGGAGAAGAGAGTGAACAGAATTCTGGCAACACTTTTGTTTTTGACGTCGAAGGCCCTAAGGGGAGTGGTCAGTTGATCATTGTTTCATCGACACAGGATTTGGAGAACGTCGAGTCGGCGGTTTTACGGCAGGGTGGAGTGGATTATCCATTGAGTGATTACCTCTTGGATTTTGAATCCCTTCCGCAGTAGCCCGTTGGGCTGTGTGCCTCTCGAATCCGGCGAGACTTCAGTGTTTGTTCGGGGATGGATCACATCATGACCGTGAAGATACGTGACGCTGTGGATGTGCGACGCGCTAGCCAGCAGATTTCAACTTGGGTCAATCGCACTCCCCTCATGACCAGTCGAAAACTCAACCACCGTGTGAACGCCGAGGTGTTTGTCAAGTGTGAGCAGTTTCAGCGTGTCGGAGCCTTCAAGTTTCGCGGTGCCAGTCACGCCGTGGCATGCCTTTCAGATACAGACCGATTGCGCGGAGTGGTGACCCATAGCTCGGGGAACCATGCTCAAGCGTTGGCGTTGGCTGCCAAGCTCCAGGGTATCCCGGCATACATTGTGATGCCTAGCCACGCGCCCAAAGTGAAACGAAATGCCGTTTTGGAGTATGGAGCTGAGGTGATCACTTGCGAACCGAATCTTGAGGCTCGTGAAACCACTGCGGCGAGTGTCGCTCAGCGGACCGGTGCGACGTTCATCCATCCTTATGACCATTGGGATGTGATTACGGGTCAAGGAACCGCTGCGATGGAAATGCTCGAGGAAGTTCCCGATCTCGATCTGATTGTGGCGCCTGTTGGCGGCGGCGGGCTGATCAGTGGGACCTGTCTGGCAACGATGGGGGAAAATCGGAAAACTGAGGTCTGGGGTGCAGAACCGCGGGGCGCTGACGATGCCTGGCAGAGCAAGCAGCGTGGTGAATTGATTCCACAAACGGATCCTCAAACAATTGCCGATGGGTTGAGGACAAGCCTCGGAGAATTGACTTGGCCGATCATTCGCGATCAGGTATCGAAGATTTGTCGGGTCAGCGAGTCGGAAATTGTGACCGCGATGCGATGGACTTGGGAGCGAATGAAGCTTTTGATCGAACCAAGCGCGGCGACGGTCATCGCGGTTCTCAGTCAACCTGATTTTCAAGCGTTCCATGGCAAAAAGGTGGGAGTGATTGTCAGTGGAGGGAACGTCGACCTGGAACGGTTGCCTTGGCAAGAGTCTCCGTGATGTCGAGAGAAGAAGAAGTTGGCTCCCACGCCCACAGCGAATTTGAGCTTCCAAAGCCAGAATCGATGATGGCAATGAGTCGCGAAACCTTGCGTTCCAGGGCGGAGTGGCTTCGTCGCTTGCGAGAGTTTTTCTGGGAGCGGAGTTTTATCGAAGTCGAAACTCCTG
Source organism: Pirellulaceae bacterium (assembly GCA_022448315.1). GTDB lineage: Bacteria > Planctomycetota > Planctomycetia > Pirellulales > Pirellulaceae. The sequence continues at coordinate 110,005 of JAKVCA010000017.1, forward strand.
TGGTCTCTCGGGATACAGTGATCGATCTTCATATCGACCCCATCCCGCTTTCACTACCCGGCAGAAGCTTCCGCTTTTATCTTCAGACCTCTCCCGAATATCTGATGAAGCGACTTCTGATGCTTGGGGAGCCCGCAATTTTCCAAATTGCCCACGCATTTCGTGCCGAAGAAACAGGGTTTCAGCACAACCCGGAATTCACCATGTGCGAATGGTATCGCGTGGGAGACGACTATCAGGCTGGTCAGGAACTGTTGGTAGAACTCGCTCAAGTGATGTTCGACGTAGACGGCTGCAATCGCTTAACCTATCGCAACGCTTTTCGTCAGTGGGCCGGTGTTGATCCATTCAACGATTCAACATCGCGAATTCGTGGCCTCTGTGATGAGTGGTTGGGGAAAAAGGTCGATGGTGTTGCGAGAGACGTCTGTCTCGACCTCCTCTTCTCGGAGAAAGTGCAACCTCAGTTGGGCCAAGGTATTCCGACGCTGCTGACGGATTTTCCCGCGGAGCAATCCGCGCTTGCCAAAGTGACTGCACGTGACTACGGGTGGGTGGCTGAGAGGTATGAATTGTTCTGGAAGGGACTAGAGCTCGCGAACGGGTATCACGAACTACTGGACCCCGAAGAGCTGACCGCACGTCAACACCAGGTCAACGCGAAGCGAGTGGAGGCAGGAAAAGACCCGCTTCCTGAACGCAGTCGTTTACTGGATGCAATGACGACAGGACTCCCCCCTTGCAGTGGCGTCGCGCTCGGGGTCGAGCGTGCGTTGCAGGCGTTTTTGGATCTCGAGAGCATCTCCGAAGTGATGCCCTTTCCGATCGATCAGGCATGACTCCGAGTTCTTCAGGCGACTTGCTGCCTCCGCACAATGCCAACTGAAATCAAGAGTGTTGAATCTTCAATCGCCCTTTTGTCGCACGCCACGCTTGCCAGCGAACCACAAGGGCAAGATAGGCGGGAAGCAAAACGGGGCGGACAATGAAGGTGTCGAGGAGTACTCCAAGTGTTAGGGCAAATCCCATTTGGATCATCCCTTGCAAGGATCCTCCTTCAGGCCGCAGCCACTCTTTGATCCCTTCAAGCTGAGGTGGTACCAAGGTGTACCAGACAGGGCTGGTCATCGTAACGAACGTGCCCGCCATGATGATACCGCAACTGGTGATGATTCCACCTGTCTTGGTAATGGCTGTACGAAGGCCTCGGATTGGACCGTGTTTTCTCTGTTCTTCAAAAACGCGGCTGGCAAGGTAGACGTTGTAGTCTTCACCCACCGCTACCAGGATCACGAAAAGGAAGAGCGGAACTTTCCACTCCAAGCCCGGATACCCGTCCTGGTAGCAAAATGCAAACAGCCAATCCGTGACGCCTACCGTGACAAGAAAGCTGAGCAACACGGAAAAAATCATGTAGGCACAGATAACCGGGTGTTTCAAAATCACGACCAGAACCGCGAAGACAACGATCACAACCAGGAATTGAATCCTGCTCGTATCTTTTCGGGTGACGGTGCGCAAGTCGCGAATCGCTGCGGTGGTTCCTGCGACGTCGAATCGAGTGGCATACCATGCTGAATCAGGGTCAGCCGCCAATTCTTCCAAGATGGTTGAAATTTCATTCAGTGTCTCCGTTGAATTCAGAGAGAACAGATCGGACTTCAACACGACGTCAAATTTTACGACCCAGGGTGATTCGGTATCTCCCGGGACAGAAATAAACAGGGATTGAACCGAGGGAAGTGAACGCATGACCTGCTGTGTCGGGTCACTCGGTTTTCCTCGATGGCCCAGCGGGGCCTGAAGGCTGCGGACATAGTCCACACCCTCTATGGACTCAATCCGAGTTGCCAGGAGACTTGACTTGTCTTGGAGTTCGATGATTGCTTCGTCATTTTGGGGTCGGCCTTCCGTCCCCGGCAATTTGGCCAGCACCATGACCGGGCCACTTTCGCCGATAGGAAAATACTGTTTAAGAACCTCGGTGCCTTCTCGGCTCGGGCGTTGACTGTCTAAACCTGCCAACAGATCGTAGGTGATGCGTTGGGTACTCGCCTGGCCGTGGATCGCTGGAACAGCAAGAAGAATCAACGCTACGGAGAGAATGGAACCGGGATACCTCACGACTAAATACGCCACTCTGTCCCAGATTTTCTGGCTCGAGCGACTCAAGGAGTCGAGCATCGCGGTGAGCCCCGGAATGCGTGGGGACCAGAATACAGTTTTGCCAAAGGCTGCCAGTAAAGCGGGAGTGAGTGTCAAACACGCCAGGAGCGTGACGGAGAGAGCCATGCCAATCGCGGGGCCGCTATTACTGAGCTTGCCGAAACTGGCGAAGATCATGGTTCCAAGGCCTAGGATCGTTGTCAGGGCACTCGCGATGAGCGCGACACTGACTTGATTCAGCGATTGACTGAGTGCTTCTTGATGGTCAGGAAATTTAGAACCATTCTCGCGAAGACGAGAGATCAGGAAGAGGCAAAAATCGGTGCCCGTACCAAACAGTATGACCACAATGAAGATCTTGGTGGTCTTGAAGAGGCTGAGATACGGTCCCGAGGGGCCTTCAATCTGGCTGATGAGAGCCAGAGTATGCAAAGCAATATCGAGGGAAACGCCGATGGTTACCAAAGGGACGATGACCAGGAGCGGGGAGCGGTAGACGGTGATCAGAATGATTGTGACAAGGATGAGAGTGAACCACTCGGTGTTCCGAACACTGTCCGCACTTGCAAGCAGCAGATCGCTTCCCACTGCCGCGGAACCGGAAATCGAGAGGTCCAGTCCAGTGATCGCCTGGTCGCGGGTCCACGCTTCGACAGCCTCCAACTCGCGTTGGACGATTTCGAATAATCCTACGTTTCCAACCGCGAGGAACTCCGTGTCGAGATGGATGACCAGCAACCGCGCGACTGCTTCTTTGCCCTTGATCCGCATCAGTGCGGGACCAATTCCCTCGGTCTGCCAACTCCATATTTTTGAAATGGGAAGTTCCAAAAACTCCGCAGGAAAGGCGGAGCCTTGCAGTTCGGCCAGAGCAGGGTCAATATCTTTGGCATTGGCAAGATCTTCATCAGCGGCGGCTTGTTCCCCAAGGCGGGTATAAACCAACGAGCGATTGTAGAGGGCCAACGCAAGTGGATCGTAGGTGCCAGAATCGAAGTAGGCAGCCGCAGTGTCATCCGGCACCGCCTTAAACTGGTAAAGTTCCTGAGTAAGGGAAATCGTCCGGTTTAAGTTGGCCAGGGCTTTTTGAGCAAATTCCAGTTTCTTTTTTAAGGTGTCCTCATTGTCGCCAGCGGCGACTCGGGATTGGCCCAACTGCGAAATGCCCGCCATCAAGTGGAGTCTTCGCGAAAGATCGTAGGCGACGTAGACATCTCCGGGTGCAACGTTTCCCGCTGGCCTTGCCACGATTCCAACGAGATGGCTTTGCATTGCAAGTTCCGGGAAGGAACCGGACAGGGTTTCCTGTCCAACCACACTCGGGCTCTCATCAGGTAAATACTGAAAATCGCCGTCCTTTGTGATTTCATCCCATGCGGGTGCGGCCCATCTCAGAGTGATGAGCAGCCCGACCCAAAAGGTGAGTACAAGGGGCCAGTGGCGAATTAGCAGACGATGGAGGGTTAACATCATGACGTGAGGACAACAACCTCAGGTGAGGCGTGTTGAGGAAAGGGGCGATGGACTTGAGGTCAGCCCAGAAAGTTGCTGCGGGCCACAAGTCGAGACTCTAGGACCGCTGTTGGTTTGCCCCGGTATAAGCTTTTTAAATCTGCTACGTGTCGTTGAGTTGCTTTGTCTCTTTCTTAAGTCTGAAAGGCTTCAGAGTGGGGCTGGGGACAATTCTATGTCCGGCCGGGATGATTCACCGGAGATGCTGGGAAATTTCCAACTCCCGAAACTCACGGTTGTACATGAAATGAAGATCATCGACGTTGTCGAAAAGGTGGACCAGCAAAGCCGCACGGGCCCACATGCCGTTCCTTGCCTGACGGAAGTACATTGCTCTTGGGTCCTCGTCGATCACCGTCGGGATCTCGCCCACAACACTGTCGCGAGGAAAAGGATGGAGAATTGGCGCGTAGGATTTCATTCTCGCGACTCTCTCCGGGCTCAGTCGGAAATGGGACAAATCAATTTTGTCGATTTCGTCACTTTCACTTCCCTTGTTATGTTCCCGCTGGATGCGAGTCATGTAGAGGCAGTCAATCTGTTCCAAAACAGGTTTGCCATTGATTGTGGCATCCAGAGAATCGAATTCCTGAATTTCAATCCCGGAGTCAATCAGTTGTCTTCTCAGGTTAGGGTCCAGTTGCAGCGTGTCGTGCTCCGGGGCAATAAAGAACAACTTGATGTCGTCAAATAAAGTCAGTAGTTCGACGAGCGAACGAACCGTTCGCCCCCGGCCGAGGTCACCGCAAAAGGCGTAAGTCTTCTGGTCAGGGCCCAATGTCAGGTCGGTGTAACATTTCCGGAGTTCCATAAACCGTGAACGACGGTCCTGTTCATCGTGGTCAAACTGGAACGTTCTTTGAATTGTGTACACGTCGAGCAACGCCTGCGTGGGGTGTTGATCAGTCCCTGCGCCGCCGTTGATGATGGGAACGGACCGCCTCTCTTGACGCTCCAGGTCATTCATGAGGTAGCCGCAACACTCCGCAAAATTTGGAATCTTGCTCCTCATGATGATCAAGTCGAAATAACTGGAGAACATCCTGATGGAGTCGATTGGGGATTCACGTTTTACTTCTGAAGATGTACTTGGATCTCGGACCTCGTTGCAGGTCAACCCAAGGATCTGGCAGGCGGCCATGAAGGAAAGAAAGGTGCGGGTCGAGGGTTGCGTGAAATAAAGCATCGCCCGTTTATGAGAGAGCAGGCTTCTTAATTGGTCACTGCCCTGCTTGCTCTTCGCGAGTTCCCGGATCATGTCCGCCATGCGGCACAGTCGTTCGAGCAACTCGCGACTGAATTGCGCCGAGAACAGCACATGTTTTAATCGACCGTCTCGCTGAAATTCGTTGGCCCGCATTCGGACCGGACGACTAAGCCGTCTGTCGAAATCGGACAAATCCATAACGCTATCCCCTCAACCGGAATGAATTCTTCAGGGCTCAAAGATCGGGCGGTCCAAGTGTCACCCATACCTCCCATGGAGAACCCGAAACGCCTCGATGACTTCAGCGGCTTGCGGGGTCATGGTAGACCGGATCGGCGGCAGATGTCCCGGCCCGCCAATTTTAACGCCGCGAAAACGTCCCCCCGCATCTATTTTTCCTAAAGTCTTTCAAAAGATACTCTTTTTGCAGGTGTTCGACCATTGGGCAGGTTTCAGCATTCGAGTCGGTGTATCGATTTTCCATGAGCTTTTCCGACGGTGAATGCCGATTCTGATTAAGCTATGGGCCGCCGTGCTTGGTGTCATGGTATGAAAAAACAGTGGTTCTCCCATGTGAACCGGTTGTCGCTTCGTGGGGGGCTCGATGAAATTTCGATTCGACGCTCTGGATGCGAAACTGCACCTTCGCTGGCGAGGGGCCCTCGAAGGTATCTGCAAGAGCGTAGTAAAGTCAAAATCGAGAAGAGGAATGGAGGGACAGCAGAGATGCAACGTACCGGGAAGCTAAAGGGAATCTTTACCCCGAATATTGTCCCGTTAGATTCTCATGGAGAGATTTATGAGGACGAGCTGCGACGCTACGTGGACTGGCTGATTGATCAGGGGGTCCACGGTTTGTACCCGAACGGGTCAACCGGCGAATTTACCCGCTTCACCCCTGAAGAACGTCGGCGAATCATCGAGATCATGGCCGATCAAACCGCCGGTCGTGTCCCTATCCTTGCCGGGGCGGCTGAGGCAAATGTGAAAGAAACGATCCACGCCTGCGAATATTACTATGAACTGGGAGTGACAGCCGTTGCGATTGTTTCCCCTTTCTACTATCGCTTGACGCCGGATGGGGTTTACGCCTACTTCAAAGAAATTGCGGACCGATCTCCGATCGATATCACACTCTACAACATCCCCATGTTCGCATCGCCAATTGATGTACCTACGGTTCGTCGACTGGCGGAGGAGTGTCCCAAAGTGGCGGCTATCAAAGACTCTTCCGGGGACTTGCCGCACATGATGAGGATGATTGCCGAAGTGCGGCCGATTCGACCCGACTTCTCCTTTATGACGGGATGGGACGCGGCACTGATGCCCATGTTACTGGTGGGCTGTGATGGTGGAACAAATGCCACCAGCGGGGTTGTCCCCGAGATTACTCGCCGACTCTACGATCTGACGGTCAATGGAGATATTGATGAGGCTAGGGAACTTCAATACCGCCTTCTCCCCCTGTTCGACACCATGCTTTATTCGGCCGAGTTCCCGGAGGGGTTTCGAGCGGCGATGCGGATCCGTGGGTTCGATCCTGGACAAGGTCGTCAACCGCAGTCGGAGGTTCAGCAACTTGCGTTAGAGAAACTGACCCGGCAGATTCAGTGTCTTCTTGCCAATGAGGGTTACACGGGAGAGCCAACAGAGGGATGTGTTGTTTCTCCTGAGGTGGATCCGGAACAGGTGGCGAGAATCGTCCGCCAGGTGATGGGGCAACTCGACAATCGTCATGGTTAGGTTTTTTGGGTGACGCGGACGTTTGCGCCACCTCGAATCGACTGCCTGATAGGCGATTCCTCGGAGCTCACCGCGACCGGGGCCAGAGTCGTCGGACATCGACCGGTCGGCTCGATTTCAGGCATCCTCTTCGGTGGATATTCCACGGGCCGTTCCTGATTTGCGTGTTTCACGCCATTTCAGGAAATCTTCGAGTGGGAGCGTGTTCAAAACGCGAGAGGGAGTCAATCCCCCTCGACGCGCCTGGAGAATCCCGTATCGAAGAACGTCTAGGCCATCCGTGCTGTGGGCATCGCTGTTGATGACGATGGGGATCCCAAGTTCGGTAGCGTGCATCAGCTGGATGTCGTTCAGGTCAAGTCGCATTGGGTTCGCATTGATCTCCAACGCTTTACCGTATTCAGCACACGTCGTCATGACCCTTCGAAGGTCGACGGCGTAAGGTTCCCGCTTGAGTAGCAAGCGGCCTGTCGGATGAGCAATCGCATCCACCTCGGGGTGTCGGATGGCTTCCAGAATCCGTTCCGTAATCTGTTCGAGGGATTGTTGCTGGCCATAGTGGATCGCACCAAGGACCCAGTCTCCCTGAGCAAGCACTTCGTCGGGCAAGTCCATGCCACCTTGTTCCAGAATGTCGCACTCAATTCCTTTGAGGATACGAAAGCTGCCATCGAGCTTGGCGTTCAGATCGTCAATCTGGTCCCATTGTTCCAAAAGGCGATCCGGAGTGAGGCCTCGCGCCATGGAAACTCGCTGGGAGTGATCGGTAATCGCAATGTACTGAAGCCCGCGACTTCTCGCAGCTTCGACCATTTCTTCCAGCGTTCCTTTACCATCGGTGGCGGTCGTATGCATATGCAGGTCGCCAAGCAAATCGTTCGCGTCAATCAAGCGGTTCATGGTGTGAGCGGAATTCGTGGAAAACTCAATGCGATTCTCACGCAATTCCGGAGGTATCCACGATAAGCCCAGAGTCTCATAAACTTCGGTTTCCGTTTGTCCCGAGACATAGACTTCCTCTTCGCCGCTCGTGTCGAATACTCCCCATTCGTTAAGCCTGAGCTGTTTCTGCTTCGCCAGACCTCGAAGTGCAACATTATGCTCTTTGGAACCTGTGAAGTAGGCGAGCGCGGCACCAAAGCTTTCCCGTGGTACGACACGGAGGTCAATTTGAAAGGCCTTTTTGGTTCGAACAGACATCTTGGTATCGCCGCGGACGGTCACGCTTGCGATTTCCGTAAATTCACCGAAATGATCCATCACCTCGGGTCCTGCCTGTGAAACCACCAAGACATCCAGGTCACCGACGGTTTCTTTGCCTCTGCGATAACTCCCTGCAAACTCAAGCTCCTGAATCGCCTTGCACTTTTTAAGGTGAGTACGCAAACGTTGCACAAGTTCATCGGCGGTTGCCCAGTAAATTCTTTCATTGGCTGCCGCAGCGATCTGGATTCCATCGAGGATCGCCTGTTGAGTCTTTGCCCCAAAGCCCTTCAGATTTTTTACCCTGTCGTTTCGACAGGCTTCCGCCAGGTCCTCAAGGGACTGGACATCCAGTTCTTTGTACAGCACTGCGGCCTTCTTTGGCCCCATTCCAGGGACTCGGAGCAGGTCCAGAACGCTCTCGGGAATCGTTGCCTTCAGTTCCTGCAACTGAGGGAGTTCACCCGTGTCGACCAATACCTTGATTTTTTTCGCAACAGCATCACCAATCCCCGGAATGTCAGTCAGGTCAAAACTCTCATTTCTGGCGAGGTCGGCCACGGACTCGGGGTAATCCTCAATCACTCGTACGCTGTTGCGGTAAGCGCGGATGCGAAAGGGATTTGTGCCACCAAATTCAAGGAGATCGGCAAGCTCCTGAAAGTGCTCAGCAATCTGGGGGTTGGTTAAGCTCATGGTGGTGTCCTGCATCACGTGGGAGACGGCGTTGAGTCTCCAGTGGAACGAATTCTCCTCTCAGTGAAAAGGTGCTTGGCCGAAGTGGATTCAAACGAAAACCGGACCCAAAACAGAGTCGAATTTGAGTCGTTCCCATTTCCTTAATCTGCTGGATCAACTTCGAGGTTGCCTGACAAAAACGGGGTGGGTGGAACAATGGATGCGAGGCGTGAGCGGGCCATTTGAACGGAGGTGCACTCCTGAAACAGCCTTTTCTTCACATGGTTGGACGTCCAAAAGAAGTGGATTGCCGATTGTACTCAGGGATTTGTGATTCAAGTTGCCTCATTTACCTCGGGCGTGACATGCTGATGGTTGTCAGTTTGACGTTCGCGGGTGATGATAGAAAGACTGAAGAGGGCGGGTCCTGTAAGATCACGCCATGTGTGCAGGGCCGCCGATTTTATATGGCCGGTTGAGTTGGAGTTTATCGGAGTTCCCAAGGTGCAAAACCCACTTCGTCATTTACCCAGTGTCAACGAGTTGCTGACCGCTCCAAGCGTTAAAGTTTTGGTCGATCGAGCCAGTCACAATACCGTTGTGACTGCGGCCCGTCGCGTCCTCGATGACGTCCGCCAGCAGGTGAAGACGACGGCCCACGAAACTCAGGTGCCGACCGCATCTGAACTGGTGGATCGCATCTCCGACTGGATCCATCAGCACGACCGTGCCACGCTGGTCCCCGTGATCAATGGCACAGGAGTTTTACTTCATACCGGATTGGGGCGGGCGCCGTTGTCGAATGTGGCGGTTCAAGCGGTCGATCAGATTGCTCGAGGTTATTGCAGTCTGGAAGTCGATATTGCGTCGGGGAAACGCTCGCAGAGAAACCAGTCGGTTGAAAGTGACCTGACGGAATTGACTGGAGCCGAAGCGTCGGGTGTCGTCAATAACAACTCGGCAGCGACGCTCTTGACACTGTCTGCCTTGGCACAAGGGAAAGAGGTGATCGTATCACGTGGGCAGTTGGTTGAAATCGGTGGCAACTTTCGATTGCCGGACGTGATGACCGCCTGTGGGGCGACACTGAGGGAGGTGGGTACAACGAACAAAACCCGGCTTTCAGATTACGAATCGGCCATAAATGAAAACACTGGGGCCATCATGCTTGTCCATCCCAGTAATTACAGAGTCGTTGGGTTTACGGAGTCGGTCACGATCGAAGCTCTGGCCGCTTTAGGCCAGAAACACCAAATACCAGTGGTGGACGACATCGGTTCGGGCGCGATTGTCAATTTTGAGCGGTACAAATTGTTTGACGAGCCTCATGCACCTACCAGCATTAAAAAGGGGGCTGACCTTGTTTTGTTCAGCGGGGACAAGCTCGTGGGGGGGCCTCAAGCCGGGATTATCTGCGGAAAAAAGAAGTGGGTTGAGAAGTTGACGCAGCACCCGATGATGAGGGCGATGCGGGTGGACAAAATGACTCTCGCCGCGCTTGCTGCGACGCTGAAGATTTATCGGGATGAGAAACGGGCACAGATGGAGATCCCATTACTCGCCATGCTTGAGACTTCTGTCGAGAATCTGAAGCTGCGAGCCGACCGAATCAAGACCCAGTTGAAGCCTGCAGCGTTTGATGGATTCATTGAGGCGGTGCCGACTTCCTCAACTTTAGGAGGGGGCACCTTGCCGACGCAACAAATTGATTCGTGGGGCATCCGTATCGACGGTCAGGTGGCCTCAGCAGATCGCGTGGCGGAACAATTGCGCAATGGTCAGCCCTCAATTTTTGGCCGCGTGTCGGAGGGGGCTTATTGGATTGACCTTAGAACGGTCTCGCCGGACGAAGATTCGCATCTGGTGACCGCGATTGAGGGTCTCGCGAAATCCACTGCGACAGACGGAGAGTCGGAAGCCAGTGCGGAGTCCTAGAGGCTGAGCCAGATAATCGATTAATCCAATGAAAAAAAGTGAGAAGCCTCTGGCCATTCACTGGCTCGCCAGCGACGATATTTGAAGAACTATCTTTGGTGATTTTGTCCTGCAACCTTTCATTCAATTTCAACGTTTACGAGCCGTGACGGAATCTCATTTTCATACAACGCCGACGATTCCAGTGAGGACCACCCGCCGGATGGCCCATTGGATCTGGAATCTCCTGTTGCTGGGGAGCATGCTTCTTGGTCCTGGTAGTCGCGTGGGGCATGCAATTCAAGACTCGCCGGAGCCGCTTATTCCCCGAAAATGTCACGTTTGGGGCGCGTTTGGCGAAGGAGCTTGGAGCCGGCTTCGGGTGACCTCAGAAACGCGGGATGATTTAGGCAACCCACTTCAAGTGCAGCGGCAGGTGGTCCGGACTCTGCACAAGGTGAACGATGCTGGCTACACCCTGCATCTACAGTCTTTTAAAGTGGTTGAGTCGCGTCCCGAGAACGAGGCCAATGAGCAGTTCATCGAAAATCCTTGGTATGTGACCTCAGCGGACTTGCTCAAAGATAATCCTTCAGATGTCCAACGGACCCTAAAAGTTTCAGGTCAAGAGGTTCAATGTCAGGTCTTCGAATACCGAGTGGGTCCTGAGGGGCAGCAGGTCACGCATCAAGATTTTTTCAGTAAGAATGTCTTCCCCTTCTTTTTGAGGCGAATCGCCCTCAAACCTTCTCCGGTAAAGGATGAGCCTTTCATTTTGTCACAAGAGTACGACATTCTCGAAGTTGACGTGCCCGTGCAGAGGGGCGACCGTCTTATCACGGCGGCCCAAACCCGGACGCTTCTGAAAACCGCGGACGCGACCACGGTTATCCTCGAACTCGTCTCCCCTGAGATCCCTGGAGGAATTCTGACCAAACGGACCATCGTGAGAGACAAAGAAGGTGTCATTCTTCGCCGGGAAACGATGGAACTCGAGGATTTCGGCTTGCGAACGGATGCCGCCGAAGCTGAGCGGCGTGGGCAAAGATTTCGTGAATTTCGCCGGTTAGGTCGACCAATCCGCCCTCGACAGCCTGAGGCCATGAACTAGGACAATTTGTGGTCTCGCGTGTTTTCAGTGGTTACCACCCCGTCGTGAAACGTCGGTTTCTGGCTCATGACACAAGTATTTCAGAGCCCATGTTGGGCCTGAAGGCCCATGGATTGTTTAAGTCGTCCCCTTTTGGCAGCGGTTTCAAACCCACATAATACGGGGATCAGGGCGGAAGGTCCTCCTTGGGACCCGGGGCTCCCGCCCGATACTCGCACTAGAGACGAGTGATCCTTTCTGCTTGTGTCATTTTTGAGAACCACCATGGATAAAATCGTTCAATCGGCAATTACTTTTGACGACGTCCTGCTGCAACCTCGATACAGCGAGGTCCTGCCTGCTGAAGTGGATCTCACCACACAATTCACCAGAAATGTTCGGCTAAATATTCCCATGTTGAGCTCGCCGATGGATACGGTGACCGAACATGCGATGGCCATTGCACTCGCCAAAATGGGTGGCGTAGGAATCATCCACAAAAACATGTCGATCGAGTCTCAGACTGAAGAAGTCTACAAAGTCAAACGCAGTGCGAACGGCATCATTTTTGACCCCGTCACGTTGCCGCCAACGGCCCCTGTGGAAGAGGCACGCCGCGTGATGGATCAACACAACGTGTCCGGCGTACCGATTGTAGAAAATGATGGCAAGCTAGCAGGAATCTTGACCCGACGCGATTTGCGATTCCTTGAATCCTCTGACTTACCCATTTCCCAAGTAATGACTCAAGATGGGTTGGTGACGGCGACGGGAGAAGTAACGCTTGCGGAAGCTGAAAAGATTTTAACGGCTAAAAAGGTGGAGAAACTTTTACTGGTTGACGAATCTTACAAATTAACGGGCCTGATCACGATCAAAGACATCGACATGATGAATAGCTATCCCCGAGCCTGCAAAGACAGGCAAGGGAGGCTAAGAGTGGGGGCAGCGATTGGGGTTTACGACTTCGAAAGAGCCGAAAACCTTATTCGCAAAGATGTTGACGTCTTGGTGGTGGATAGCGCTCATGGCCACACGGCGAATGTGATTGAGACGGTCAAGGAACTGAAGTCTCAGTGGGACATTGATGTGGTTGCCGGCAATATTGCGACCCAAGAGGGCTGTCGAGCTCTGGTGGATGCAGGTGCGGATGCGGTCAAAGTGGGAATTGGACCGGGTTCCATATGTACCACACGAGTCGTATCGGGTGTTGGTGTTCCGCAGATTACGGCAATTCACAGTGCTGCCTCGGCTGCTCAAGAGTTTGGTGTGCCGATCATCGCAGATGGAGGCATAAGGTTCTCCGGCGACATCACCAAATCTTTGGCAGCGGGCGCCAATGTGGTCATGATCGGCGGTCTTTTTGCAGGTCTTGCAGAGAGCCCCGGTCAGGTCATTTTGTATCAAGGAAGGACGTTCAAAACCTATCGCGGCATGGGATCCCTTGGAGCTATGGCCAAAGGTTCAAGTGAACGCTACCGCCAGCCCGGTGCTGAAGGTGGTCGGAAATTTGTACCTGAAGGCGTTGAGGGACGAGTTCCGTTTAAAGGACCTTTGAGCGACTTTGTATACCAGCTGATTGGTGGTCTGCGAGCCGGCATGGGCTACTGTGGGACTCGCACAATAGAGGAATTGCGAACGGATGCGCGATTTATCCAAGTCTCGGCTGCGAGTGTTCGAGAAAGTCACCCCCACGACATTGCCATTACACAAGAGTCTCCCAACTACAGTCCGGAGTACCCTCTTACGGGAGAAGGCAACTGAGGGAAACGCGACTCGGCCAACAATGGTCGTGGCCGCTCGTATGTTGCTTCTGTGCGGCTCCATCCTGTTCGGACTTCAAGGCGGAATTTCGGCCCAAGAGGTCGGAGAATCGGAAAGCGGTTTGGGAAATGTCCCGGTTTTAAAACGACCGCTTCCGCAGACAGCGACGAACGTGACTGATCACGATCAAGTGGCATTCAATGAAGCGCGTCTTGAGAAGCCCTCCGGCACTGATCAGCGGGAATTGAAATGGCGTCGTCGCGATATTGCTACCGCAAGCTATCCGGGCAAGGTTGAAACTCAGTCCCGGAATTCCCACGCTCGTCTTCGAGTTGCGAGGCAGCATGATCCGCTCGACGATCCCTTTGGGGACAGAACCTCTCGTGTCCACCCGCAAGGGACTCTGATGCCTGGCGCCGCACCTCGACTCCATTCAGCGACCGGAGTGGCAGGTTTTAGCGCGAGAATGCAGCAAGTCGGAGGCACCTATGGCGAAGGCGAACCTGTCGCGGATGGAGATAGCCGGGTCGGCTGTGAGGCCTTGGCTGGCACTCCGATCACTTCGATCAAATTCTCGATGGCCCCCCAGCTGTTTCCCGGGCAATCGGAGGAGAAGCGAGAGCGGTACCTCAATTTACTACGTAAGCTGATTGGTAATCCTGTGGTGACATGGACCACCTATGAGGGAGCGGATCGTAGTGTTGAGAAACGTTATGAGGGACGCTTCAAATCACAGTCCGGCGATGACTACATCACGATCGTGACCATTGAAACTTTAGATAATCAGATCATCGAACTCGGGAAGCCAGAAACGGGGTGGCTCACCGCTGAAACGGTGGAGATGGCTCATATCCTCACGAACAACCCCAAGCAGTCATGGACCGACAAACAGGGACACGTTGTCGCTGAAGGTTGGTTCATTAATTACATCAACGACTCAGTCGTCATCCGAACTGCTGAGGGAAAAGACATCTCCATCCGTCATAACGATCTTTCGAATGGAGCTTTGGCGACCGTTTCAGAATTATGGGACTTGCCAATCGAATGTGGTGTCCCGGAAGCGGGATCGGCGCAAAGACACTGGGTCGCTCAGAAATACACATGGAAAGCATCCGCCCTCTGCCATAAGCCGCTCTATTTCGAGGATATTCAACTGGAGCGGTACGGCCACTCCGGTGGATTCCTGATGCAGCCAGTTCGATCCGGTGCACACTTTTTCCTGAACATCGCTGCCCTGCCCTACCACGTCGGGGTTTATCCACCACGTGAGTCCAGATACGCCCTTGGTTATTACCGCCCAGGAAATTGCGCCCCATTCCGAGGTTACGCGTTTCCTGTCAGTGCTCAGGGCGGTTTAACGGCGGCAGGTTTTTATGTCGGGGCCCCTTTTGTCCTGCCATAACGCATGGGCTGATTCAAGCGGATAACGATTGGCCTGCGGAGAGGATTCTTGGCTCAGTCGTGGAGCGACTGGGGACTCATAGGGGGTAACTTCCGTGGGTGAGGAGTCTTTTTTCCGATTGTAAATGCCTTGGCAGCGGCCGCGTTTTTCAAAGAGGAACAACGCTAGCGGCCGCAGATTCACCTTGTCGCACCAAGATGGATTCGCTACAGTCCCCGCCAGTTTCTCAGATAAGTGGCGGCGAACTCAAGGAATCAGCTGGTGAAGGCGACCTGTGATCGAGCGATAAGACAGGCTTATGTCGGGCTCTTTGTCATGTACTGCGTGTTAACGGTGGGTTGTGGGGCCGTTGCCAATAGCAGCAATGTGCAGGGAAAACGCCTATTCATGGCTGGTCAGTACAGTCAGGCACTGCAGTCATTTGAAAAGGCGGTCCAACAGGATCCTCAGAATGCGGATGCTTACTACAACATGGCCGCTACCTACCACAAGCTGGGGGCCAGTTCGGCGAATGCGCAGTACCTGAATCAAGCTGAGGTTCTGTATAACGAATGCCTCAATCGAAATGCTTCGCATACGGATTGTTATCGGGGACTCGCGGTTTTATTGGTTGAAACCAACCGGAAAGACAAGGCGTTTACCTTGCTTCGTGGCTGGAATGCGGCTGAACCACGTTCCACCGATCCCAAGCTTGAGCTTGCTCGACTCTACAAAGAATTCGGAGACACTCAGACCGCGTCTGACCTGGTGGTGGATGCCATCAAGCAGAATCCCCGCGATGCTCGCGCTAATCGGGCGATGGGAATGCTTCGAGAGCAACAGGGTGAGCTCAACCTTGCGTTGGATAGTTACCAACGGGCTCTGAACGCCAATTCCATGCAACCGGATTTGGCCGCTAAGGTCGCGAGTCTACAACAGTCCATCGCGACTCAATACGCGGGACAACCCGGAGCACGGTCCACGCAAATGGCGACCACTCTCCCCGTGCCGACGGCTGGACGCTACTAAAAGACGACGCATTGGAAAAACTATGCGTCGTTGACCGCGTGCAGTTGACCGCGGATGTCATAATCGACTCCAACTCCCGTCTTGAATTCGGTGTTTGACTGGGCGGAACAGCGGGCTCTATCCCACTCCTTGACATGCGAGTCGATGAACTTAATCGCCGTGGCGTTCTCTCAATTTGGGTGAGAGACGCACGATCCAGTGCACCCGTTCAAATTCATTCAGCCATTGCTGGGTCACTTCCTTCGTCAGATCGTGATCTGTGGAGAGCCCCGTGGGACATGCCGCGCCGTTCAACGAGGCGGACATGTTTCGATACTTTGCGAGAGTGCGATCTCCAAAGTGCGATAAGAAGTCAAAATCTTCATTGAGAAATACGACTTGAGGCACTCGAGCTGCTCCACAAATCCTGAGCGATTCTGCCAACTCAGTATCACTGTCACGATCGAGGAATCGGAGTTCAAAGGTGGAGGTGGCCTCACAGAGTGCATGAATGATGGGGCACTGCTCAACACAGTCACCGCACCACGTGCCTGCCATGCACAACAGGTAGACTTTGCGATTGAATGACTTCGCCAGAATCATTTGTGCTTCTGACAATTCAACCGAGCTTAAGGTCAGTTCAAACCTGCGACGATGTTCATCCGTGCCGTACTTCGCCAGAAATTCTTCGTAATTGAGCGCAGCTTCGTACTTGCTCTTGAAGTCCATGGGTTTCTACCTGTTTTGCGAATGCGAGAAACATGCTGAAAAAGCTCGAAGGTCTTCAAACGGGATACAGATCGCCCGGATTGCTTCGCTGCGTGCGGCCGCCACGTCGGGAACCCATGAGCGTGCTCGAAGATCTAGGTTTTCTTCTTGGTGACTTTCTTTTTGGTCGTTTTCTTTTTTACTGACTTCTTGGCCGCAACCTTCTTGGTTGCTTTTGCCGCAGCCTTTTTGGCCGTCTTCTTCTTGGGTTTTCCAAAAGCGCCCGCAAAGTTGTCAGAATATTTCTGCGTGGCTCCCACGCGTAAAATGGTCATCGTCAATCCTCGGTTCGGTAACAAAGATGGCTCAGGAGCGTTGTGATTGGTAGCGGTGTGAACCCTCGTCACCCGCAACATGCCCCATTGAATTTCCTAGTTTGATAAAACATCTCTTGGGTGGGGTCAAGTCGTCATTGTTTCAACCTCTTGTATCGGAAACGCTGTGGTTCATCCGCCCCGATTCCCAATCGTTCTCTTCGCTGCTTTTCGTAGGTTTCAAAGGTGCCCTCGGACCAGTGGACGTAGCCATCTCCTTCGAAGGCTAGGATGTGGGTGGCAAGGCGATCGAGGAACCAGCGATCGTGACTGATAACAACCACGCAGCCCGCAAAATTCAGAACAGCCTCCTCGAGTGCCCGTAGTGTATCGACGTCGAGATCGTTGGTCGGCTCGTCGAGGAGCAATACGTTGCAGCCCCTTCGCAAGAGTTTGGCGAGGTGGACTCGGTTACGCTCTCCCCCGGAGAGCACACCCACTTTTTTCTCCTGATCCGGACCGCGGAAATTGAATCGGGAGACGTAGGCGCGAGCGTTGATTTTCCGACCACCCATCTCGAGCGTATCGTTGCCCTCCGAGATTTCCTCGTAAACGGAGTGCTCATCCTTCAGTTCATCACGACTTTGATCAACATAGCCGAGTTCGACGGTTTGACCGACTTTCAATGAACCGCGATCAGGTTCGGCCTGCCGGGTCAACATGCGGAATAGGGTGGTTTTGCCAGCACCATTTGCACCAATCACTCCAATGATGCCACCCGGCGGAAGATTGAACGAAAGGTTTTCGAATAGAACTTTTTCGTCGAAAG
This sequence comes from Pirellulaceae bacterium, assembly GCA_022448315.1. Taxonomy (GTDB): domain Bacteria; phylum Planctomycetota; class Planctomycetia; order Pirellulales; family Pirellulaceae. Next base: position 127,522 of record JAKVCA010000017.1, read on the forward strand.
CCTTTGAAATGTCATTTGCTTCAATCACGGACTGTCCGAGGTGCTGACCCGGGGGGATCTGTAGTTCAAATTCGTCGGGCCGCTCCTCAAAACTCTCTGCCGCCATTTGCTCGTAGGCCGCGATACGAGCCTTGTTCTTTGCCTGTCTCGCTCTGGGGGCCATTCGGACCCATTCAAGTTCCCTTTGCAGCGATTTCTGTTTCGCCTCTTGCGACCTTTCTTCCTGCGCTAATCTGGCCTGTTTCTGTTCGAGCCAGGAACTGTAGTTGCCTTCCCATGGGATGCCTTTGCCTCGGTCCAATTCAAGGATCCAGCCGGCCACATTGTCCAGAAAATACCTGTCGTGGGTAACCGCGACCACGGTCCCTTCGTATTCTTTAAGAAAGTGTTCCAGCCATTGGACACTATCGGCATCAAGGTGGTTGGTCGGTTCGTCGAGCAGCAGCAGATCGGGGCGTTCCAGCAGAAGTTTGCACAGGGCCACTCGTCGACGCTCACCACCGGACAGCGTGCTGACCTCAGCGTCTCGAGGAGGGAGATTCATGACCTCCATTGCAACTTCAATTTCGTGATCCAGTTCCCAAGTGTTCGTTGCTTCGATCTGATCTTGGACACGCGCCATTTCGTCGTAGACTTTTTGCATGGCGTCATCGTCAAGAGGCTCCGCACACTTCATGCTCAACTCGTTGTAGCGATCCAGCAGAGCTCGACGCGGCGCGACAGATTCTTGCAGATTGCCCCAAACGTCAAGTTCAGCGTTGAGTTGTGGCTCTTGAGGCAGATAGCCGACCGTAAACCCGTCTGTCAATCTTGCTTCACCATCAAATTCGCGGTCCAGACCCGCCATGATTCGAAGCAGCGTACTCTTTCCTGATCCGTTTCGCCCCAGTACACCAATTTTTGCTCCTGGATAAAACGCCAGCCAAATGTTGCTCAGCACCTCTTTGGTACCATGCTTTTTGGTCAACTCTTGAATCGTGTAGATGTACTGCTTGCCCATGTTGATTGATCAATTCCAGGGTTGATTTTTTGGTTTGCTCAGTGAGGTCGAGAGCCAGGCCCGCCGCCCGACTTGCATGGCCCTTTGAAACGCGTTGTTTCGTCTCTGAGGCCTAGACATGCCCAATGTTCTGCCTCTCGTCGAAGCCTCAAATTATAGCGAAACAAACGCAACTCTAAACGGGAGGCAGGAGACGGCTTTTCGTGAGCCGAGGGCTTCTTGAAAAGCTCCTCGTAACCCGTCTTGAAAGGCCAAGCCCGCCCCTTTTTATCTCGGCTTGTATTCCTTCGTTTCAACGAAAAACCGGGCGAGATGGGCTAGGTGTTGGCGATCCGTTCGTTATTATGTCGTAAGGCCTCCCTAGAGTCTGAAGGATCGAGGGTAAGCATGACCGAGACGACATTGGGCAAAGAAATTCTGGCCGTGTCCATGCTGTGAAATCTAGAAGGCCCGTGAAATCTAGAAGGCCCGTCCGTTCCCACTGCCTCGGCAATGATTTGGAATCTGAATGGCGAAATCGCTTGACCAAATACTCGTGATTGATATCGAATCGACCTGCTGGGAAGGCGGTTTTTCTCCACCTGGTCAAGTTTCAGAAATCATCGAGATAGGCCTTTGTCTCGTTGATGTGGCTTCGCTCGAGAGGCTGGAGCGTCGGTCGATTATGGTGCGACCGCAAATGTCAACGGTGAGCCCCTTTTGTACCGAGCTCACGTCCATTACTCCCGCGATGGCAGAAGCGGGCATGACCCTTGCCGAAGCCGTAGACATTCTGCTTGACGAATACGACTCAGAGCACCGATTATTTGCGAGCTGGGGGGATTACGATCGTAATCAGTTCAAACGGAACTGCGACGATTACCGACTCCCCTACCCTTTCGGCCCGACTCATCTCAACGTCAAGAATCTATTCTCCGTGGGCTTCGGGATTCGCAAAGAACTTGGAATCGATGGTGCCATGGATCGGGTCGGTTTTTCGATGGAAGGTACTCACCATCGTGGCGTTGACGATGCATGGAATATCGCTCAACTGCTTTGCCTTGTTCTGAAAAGGATGCGCCGCGGGCTCGGCTAATGCCATGCCCGCGTCTCGCCTGAAAGTGCAATTTCCCGAGGTTTGCGAAGTGCAACGAAGGGTCTGTGCGGTCTCTAGGCAGTTGCAATACTCTCGCGAAGGTCCCTCGCCAGTTGTTTAGATTTGACGTAAAAGCCCCTCAATAGAAAACCCATGTAGGCATTCAGGCCGACCGAGAGGAATAAGAGCCCCATGATTCCGAAACGATTATCTTTGGGTGTTGAAGCAGTTTCCGACCTGGAATCGACCAATGACGATTTCGGAAGGGCTGAAGATGAGGGAGCACTCTGCTCTGCTTTCTCGTTCGTGGATGCCGAGACGGGGGCAGAGATGGCCTTCGCGAGTCTAGAACCACTGCCTGCACTGGCTTGCGAGTCCTGGCGATTCACCAGTTCCCACCAGGAAGGTTCCGTGGTTTGCTGAGGGTGGACGGGTTGTGCGGCGGCGGGGCTCATTTGGGGAATGCGAGTTTTGAAACCGGCGTCCACCGTGTTGATCGGTTGATTGGATGCGGGAACAGGTTGAATTCCACCTGTGTATCTTGCTGGGGTCGTGGCGGCCGCAGGAATCGATGGGGACTCTCGCGAAATCGCGTAATCGTTGGGATGGGCCGGGTTCTGTAAAGGAATCCCGCCTTGAACAAGAGTTCCACTGGCCCGATTTCCACTCGGCCGCGAATTACCATTTTGCCATTGAGTTTCCGTGCCGCTCAATAAGGGCGGCGGCGCGATGACCTGTCTTTCGGTGCCAGGATTTAGGGGTGTCGCTTGAGAGGCGACAGGGCCGGGTAGACGAAAGTCCTGACTTGCCGGTTGAGGCTGGACAGTGTTGAGTGCCCCGCCCGAAGTCGGCAGACTGGGGGGCAGATCGGAGAGTGTTGAACCCTGTGTCGTTGAAAAGTCATTTGGCATCATCGGGCCGCGAACGTTCGGAGAAAATTCAGACGCAGCACCGAGTTTGTCTACAGGAACCGAATGCCATTGAGGTGCTAAAACGCCGTGACCCGGCGGTAGCCGAATCGGTCGGGTATCGTCAAATCCCGAAGAGGTGGAGGGCGCGCCTAACGGATTGACTTGTCCGTTTGAAAGCAATGATTGACCGTCGTAGGTGGTACGTGGATCCGCAGGCGTTTCTGAGCGGGCCTGCCGAACTTCGGGAATTCGCGGTGCGGGGACCGATGGAAGAGGGGCAGAAAATGTCCCACCGCTCACTGCTGGAGTAGAACTTGGGGGCGTGGCTGGAGAGCCGGCGACCGTTGCGGCCAATGGCCGACCTCGGTCAGGATAATTGATTTGGGTTCCCGTTTCGTTTTGGCGATAGGCTTCAGCAGGACTGAGGGTACCTTGTTGGGCCGTGTGGCTGGCAAGAACGATGGGGCTTCTTTCACCCATCGCGGTGCCAAGTCCTTCGTCAATGGGCATGATAAGGGCAGGCTTGCGGAGCTTGCGGTTCCCATACTGCAGGCGAATCGACTTGAGTTGACTCAACTCGTCAGGCAAAGCGCTCGTGATGCTATAACCTTGTTTCAACGCGTTGATGGCCTGATCATCCAGCTGAACGACATAGACGACATCGCCTTCTTTATTTTTTTCCCACGTTGTTTCGATGCCCCCGGACGCAACAACGAAGGCCAATATCAATCCGTTCATGGCTAAGACTCCATTCATCTTACGCGCGATGCCGATTGTCGGTATCGTAAACGGTTTGGTGGCTTGACGTAAATAGAGAAATGAAGGCCTGCATTCCTCTTTCAGGCGGTTTCAAAATCTGTGTAAAACAGTGACTGCCTGATGAGATCTGACCCTTTGTTTCACAAAAGATCATCCACGTGGAGGCAGGGGGGACATGTCTGGCGGACCCATGATAGCTAGCATAATGAAAGTATTCAGGCGGCCCACTTTCCGATGAGGATGATTCAAGTAAGGGGACCAGAGATCGAAAAAGCCGACCAGAAAAAAAGGGTCAAACTTTGGATCGTACGTGGGTTTCGATCAGTCATCCTGATTGCCGTTCTCCTTGGGCTCACCGCTGCGACTCGCCGGTGTCTGCAGGAACTTCGAGAACAGAACTTCTCACTCACCTCAGTCGATGGTCTTGGATTCCTTTCTGCGTGTTTCTGGTATGGTCTGGGAATGTTGCCCTGTTGGGCCTACTGGCATCGCATTCTGAAAGCGATGGGGCAGAAACCGACTTGCGTGGAGTCTTTCCGGGCCTTCTTTATTGGCCAGCTCGGTAAATACGTGCCGGGGAAGGCGACGGTCGTCGCTTTGCGGGCTGACTGGGTCGGAAGCGAGAGGACCCGTCTGACGCCAGCAGCAACAAGCGTTTTCATCGAAACTTTGACCATGATGGCCGTTGGCGGAGGGCTCTCTTGCACCTATCTGCTCGTGGTTCCACAGCAACATATTGCAGGCGTTCCACTTGGCCCCAACACATTGGCGGCGTTGGCCCTTGCCTTGATGTTCGTGTCCGGGGTTCCGATCTGGCCCCCCCTGTTCCGCAAGCTGGTGGTGATGGTTGGGGTTAAACGGGCGGATCCTGAAATTGAGTCGGCTCTTAAGGGAATCGACTTGAGTCTCCTGCTAACGGGGTGGCTGCTTAATTTTCTCGCGTGGTCGTGCTGGGGCATGAGCTTGCTGATGATTCTCCGCAGCCTTCCGGATGCAACAGCTTCCTGGAGCGATTGGCCTCTTTTGACGGCGAGTGTTGCGTTAGCCATGGTCGCTGGATTCCTGTCTCTCATCCCGGGGGGGCTAGGGGTCCGAGAGATGGTTATCCTGTCGTTACTCGCTCCCTACGGAGGGACCGTTGCATTGGTCTCTGCGGTAATGCTTCGGTTTGCGTGGCTGCTAACGGAAGTGTTGTGCGCGATTATCCTATACATTGGTAGGTGGATTCCGTTTGACCGTGACCACTCGAACCGTCATCTATAATGGCTCTCGAAGATAAGCATTTCTAGTTTGGAAACGGGCGGTTTTCGAGCGCCCTCTGGCGGTATCAATAAGTCCTTTGTGCACGCTTTTTGACTTCAGCATCTGAGATCACCATGCTTTGCTCGGCCGTCATTCCCGTTTTCAACGAAGAAGCAAGCCTCGCTCGGCTTCACGAAGAACTCCGGCAGGTCTGCCGAGACCACGATCTTCAGCTTGAAATTTGGTTTGTCGATGATGGCTCTCGGGATGGCAGTTGGAGTGTCATTGAGCAGCTTGCCGAGACAGACCCAATGACTTACGGCCTTCGCTTTAGGAGGAATTTTGGCAAGGCTGCTGCGCTGAGTGCCGGGTTTGCGTCGGTTCGGGGTGACGTGGTCTTTACGCTTGATGCCGATTTACAGGACGATCCAAAGGAGATTCCACGATTCCTTGGGATGTTGAAGGAGGGCTATGAGGTAATCAGCGGATGGAAGATCGTCCGGAATGATCCTTGGCATAAGACGTTTCCCAGTCGCATCTTTAATGGTTTGGTTGGCAAATTCACCGGGGTCAAACTGCACGATCACAATTGTGGGTTCAAATGCTATCGACGAGAAGTACTTGATGAAGTGGATCTTTACGGAGAGTTGCACCGATTTATTCCCGTCCTTGCATCCTCAAGGGGGTTTCGTGTTGGCGAACTGGCGGTGGACCATCGGGCACGTGAATTCGGTGCTTCCAAGTATGGGTTTGAGAGATTTATCAAAGGCTTCCTAGATCTCCTGACCGTCTATTTCCTGACGGGATTTCGCCAGCGTCCACAACATCTGCTCGGCACAGTAGGCCTGTTGGCATTCGGGTTAGGAGGAATCGGGATGACCTACCTGGCAGGCTATTGGATCCTTAAGGAATTCAGCACTTTCGGTGAAGATTGGCTACCTCTGCATCAGCGTCCGTTAACCCTTTATTCGCTCGGGGCACTGCTGCTCGGTTTTCAGCTTATCTCGTTAGGCTTCCTCGCCGAACTCATTACCGCCTATCAAGGGCGTTCGACATCCAATTTCTCCATCAAGCAGAGAATCGTGCCGTCTGAGGATAGGCGACCATCGGAGCCAACTTCAGCATTGGCAATCGGTGTCGACGGGGCAGTTGGAGAGTCTAAGTCAGAGACCCGTTGGACCGATGTTGTGACCGAGACGCCTGATCTTGAAGACCCCTCAGGTCTAAGGCGAGAGGATAACGCATGATGGATCATCAAACGGTTGGCCCTGGCGAGCTGGATGTCGAAAGAGCTGGAGAGGAAGAGGCTCTGAAGGCGATCACGACGGGCAAGAGTTCAAAGGTCTCCCTGTGGGCAATTTATGCCTTGTTGATCATGATCTGTGGAGGGACGCTTGTCGGTCGTATCTGCTCGTTGCAGCCGACGTTGAGCAATCGAAACTCCCCCTTTTTTTCAGCAAATGATCGAAGCCGTTGGGCGACCATCAGGGCCCTTGGTGATGATGGCATCTACGAGATCGATTCACTCGTGATGCAAAACGAAAAATTTGCAGGCAGGGATGTCCGGCCTTGGGATACGATCGACAAGGTGGCGCACCGAGGACAGGATGGCGAAATACACTATTATTCGAGTAAGCCGACACTGCTTCCGACTTTACTTTCTGCACAATACTCGATGTGGAAAGTCGTGACCGGTTGGAATCTCGAGGATCATCGTTTTCCGATGGCCAAGTTGATTTTGATTTTCAGCAACGTGCTGCCATTCATGCTGTACCTTGCGTTGATCGCAATACTGGTTCATCGCTTTTCACAAACAATATTCACTGCTTGCGTTGTGATTCTGGTCGCGGGACTCGGGACGTTTCTCTCCACCTTTGCAATTTCACTGAATAATCATCTGCCCGCTGCGATTGCCGTCTCCGCGGTCATCTTTTGTGGAATTCAAGTGAAAGATCGACAAGTTCGCGGTCTCGGTTGGTATGTGGTCGCGGGTTTGGCGTCGGCTTTTGCTGTTAGTAACGAATTGCCGGCACTTTCGTTCTTTTGCCTTGCTGCCTTGGCTTTCCTTGTCATGTGCCCGAGACTTTTTCTTCTCGGTTTTCTACCTGCAGCAGGCCTGGTTGCAAGCGCCCATTTTGGTACGAATTGGCAAGCCCACGGAAGTTGGAGGCCAGCGTACGCTCACCGACAAGACGGCGCGATCATCGGACAACTCCCCGAGAGTTGGACGGCGTCTTTTGATGCCGAGCGTTTGCCTGACCCGCTTCGCAAAGAACTCGAGAGCCTGGGGGTGGATGTCAGCGATGCCTGGCAGATCTGGCTCGGTGAAATGGAGGTGCCGGAAAGCACCCGCCGCTGGGTGATCATGAATTTGAGAACCAGCGAGAGGTGGGCGTTGGTTCAGTCCAATGAGGGGCAGCCCGTTACCGTGCATCAGTGGGACAATTGGTACGAATATCCCGGCAGCTATTGGACGGCAGATGTGTCGCGAAGGTCTTCAGTGGACCAAGGTGAAGAGTCACAAGGTCTTTATCTTTTTCATATGCTGTTGGGACATCACGGCATCTTTTCGCTGACGCCGATGTGGCTGTTATCTCTCGGGGGCGCAACGATCTGGCTGTTTCAAGATCGCGGGTCCAGACGCTGGCTAGTGATCGGTTTTTCAATCCTGTTTGTCGTCTGTATCGCGTTTTATGTCGGGCGACCTGTCATCGATCGCAATTATGGCGGTCAGACGAGTGGGCTCCGATGGATGTTCTGGTTCATTCCGTTTTACGTGTTGGCCGCGGTGCCCATGATTGATCGCCTCGCGACTTCGAGTTGGGGAAAAATTACCGTGATCTTGCTGGCTGGAGCCAGTGTTGCATCCGCGACCTATTCCTCCATGAATCCCTGGGTCCATCCCTGGATTTACCAGTGGTTTTTCGCTTAGATCTTGCCAAAAAAATCACGCATCGCCTCAGGACGATACGTGATGATTACTTTTTTGTCGAAAACTTTTGAGTGATTCAGGCAGTTGCACCAGCATATCGCTCAGCAACGGCATCCCAATCAATCACATTGAAGAACGCTTCGACGTAGTCGGGTCGGCGATTCTGGTAATTCAAGTAATAGGCATGTTCCCAGACGTCGAGTCCAAGAATCGGCGTACGTCCTTCCATGAGAGGACTGTCCTGATTGGCGGTACTTTCGACTACCAGTTTTCCACCATCGACACTGAGCCAAGCCCAACCGGAGCCGAAGCGGGTTGCTGCCGCTGCGCTGAACTGCTCTTTGAACTCATCAAAGCTGCCGAAAGTGGCGTTGATTGCATCTCCCAATGCACCGCTTGGTGTGCCGCCGCCGTTCGGGCTCATGATGGTCCAGAAGAGGGTGTGGTTGGCGTGCCCTCCCCCATTGTTGCGCACAGCCCCCTGGGCGTCTGCAGACACGCTGGAAAGGTCGGAAACGAGGTCTTCGATCGATTTCTCTTCCAATGTTGTGCCAGCAATGGCGGCGTTCACCTTGGTGATGTAGGCGTTATGGTGCTTCGAGTGATGAATTTCCATGGTTCGCGCATCAACATGCGGCTCGAGAGCGTCATAAGCATAAGGTAAGTCGGGCAGAGAGTATGCCATGCTGGATCCTTTCGAAAGAGGGTGAATTTGCTCAACGAATACTCTATCGTTAGGGCCTGATCGCTTTTTAGCAAGCGGGGGTCGACCATGTTTATCGCCGGTCGTAGAAAGTGCCTTCTACGGAGGGCGTTTCGTTTGGAAGTTGGCGAGTAAAATGAAAGCACGGCTCGTGAGGTTATCCGACGCGATTGGGTTGCATCGGAACCAGTGTGCCGTGTTGAAGTACCGCGGTTTTAAAAATCGCGCGTAGGATCGATCTCTCTTCTAAGGACAGGGTGACTGACGAAAGGTTGAGCGAACCGATGCAAACTCGTTCGATGGCGACGGGGGCTCCTGTGAGTCAGTTGGCACGACGGCGGAAATGGAAGTTCAGAATTCTGGCCCTAATTCTTGCCATGACGCCTTGGGGCGTGGCCGAGTTAACGCTGCAAATGTTGGAACGACAGCCACGGTCGGATTTCGAGGACCCTTTTATCGGCTTTGATTCAGAACAGCCTCTTTTTCAGCTTGGAGAGCAAGGGCAATTATACCGAACCGCTGAGAACCGTCAGGTCTATTTTCGTCCTCAGGAGTTTGGTGTTGATAAAGGGCCCAATGAAATCAGGATTTTTGTGATTGGGGGATCTACCGTGCAGGGGCGACCCTACGAGGCAGAAACTGCATTTTCAACCTGGCTGCAGATCGCGCTTTCCACCGCCGAACCCTCGAAGAAATGGACCGTGGTGAACTGCGGCGGAGTCTCGTATGCGTCGTACCGTTTGGTGCCCATTGTGGACGAAGTTTTGAATTACGATCCTGATCTCGTTGTGATCTGCACGGGAAACAACGAATTCCTCGAACACCGGACTTACGAAGATTATCTGAGCCAACCCCTTTGGCAACGCAAGCTTTCAGGTTGGTCCCGAAATATTGCCTTGGTTCGCGCGGCGCAACGCTTTTTGCAGGCGGATGAGACTGAGTTGCGGGAACGATTGCCAGTCGAGGTTGATGCCGAGTTGGATTACGAAGATGCGATGGAATCGTACCAGCGTGACGACCTTTGGACCCGAGCGGTGCAGGATCATTTTCGTGAGAGTTTAAGGCGGATGGCGTTGAAGACGCGTGCCGCCCAAGTGCCGGTGTGGCTTGTATTACCTCCCACGAATCTGCGCGATTGTCCACCATTTAAAAGTGAGAGGATGGGGGCCGCTAGACAGGTTGAAGACCGGCTCACAGATGCCTTGCAGGATGGCTGGTATTCTCGACCTCTAACAGAGCGGAAAACCTTACTCGAAATGGTTCTACAGGAGGAACCGAGGTTTGCACTTGCTCAATACTGGCAGGGCAAGTGTTTCGACGAGGAGGGGGATTATGAAAACGCAGCGAAGGCCTATCAGGCCGCGATCGATGAAGATATCTGCCCATTGCGAGCGACTCAAAGCACCTTGCAGATACTTCGAGAGCATGCCTCCAGATTTGATTGGGCACTGGTGGATGCACCTTCGCTTCTGTCTACATCGTGCCGGGGAGGCATTACGGATCAAACGATCCTTGAGGATCATGTACATCCCAAGATTCAGGGGCACCAGTCTATTGGTTTGGCTTTATTAGAAAGAGCGCGTACCGAATGGGGACTCTCAAATCGTGAAGAGGTTGATCAGCAGGTCCAAAAAGCATTTCGAAAGCATCTCGATTCGCTTCCCTCAGCCTATTTTGAGCGGGGGCGAGGTCGGCTCGAGGCATTGAATCGGTGGGCGAGAGGGAGAGCGATCGGCGCGAAGGCACGCCGGGGTAAAGACGCGAGGAGCGAGCTTTAGTGTTGAAGGTTTTTTTCGACGGCGTCGACGATCGTTTGGGCGATGCGAAATGAGGCGGTGGCCGCCGGCGAGGGCGCGTTATTGATACTCGTTACTCCGTCCCCTTGGAGAACCAAAAAATCATCCACAAGTTGACCGTTTGGAAGGAGGGCCTGCGCTCGGACCCCCGAAGGTGCCGCACGAAGATCGCCTGCCTGGATTTCTGGCATCAACCGTTGTAAAGCCCGCACGAAAGCGCGTTTACTTATCGAACGCCAAAATTCTCCAAGTCCTTTCTGCCAGTGTCGCGATATTAAGCGGAGAAAACCCGGATAGGTCAGGCTGTCCACAACGTCCCTTGGATTGACGGTCGTTTTACCATAGCCCTCACGCGCGAATGCCAGCACCGCATTTGGGCCACACTCCACGGTCCCATCAATCATGCGCGTGAAGTGAACTCCCAGAAAGGGGAAGGAGGGGTCAGGGACCGGGTAAATTAGATGCCGACAGAGATGTTGACGCTCTCGGATCAACTCAAAATACTCGCCCCGGAATGGAATGATTTTGGCGGAGGATGGAAGCCCAAGTGTTTTGCCCACACGATCGCAATGCAAGCCGGTGCAGTTGACCACATGTCGGGTGCTGAGTTCTCCCCGGTTTGTCAGCAGCCTTGTAAAGCCTTCTCGCCGTGTCGCGGCCCGCACTTGGGTGTCCAATAAAATGCGATTCTCTGGATTGGCTTGAAGCAGGTCGGCCAACACTTCACAAACTCGTGGGTAATCGACAATGCCTGCGGCGGGTACGTGAATCGCCGCCGTGCCTTTGACGTGAGGTTCGATTTCTCGTAGTTCTGAAGCTCCGATCATTCGGCAGGAAATCTGGTTGTGTTGTCCACGCTCAAGAATTTTCTCCAGTCGTGGTAACTCTCTGTCTTCTGCCGCCACAATAACTTTGCCGCAGACGTCGAAAGAGATCGAGTGTTTGACGCAGAACTCCTGCAGGATTTCTTTGCCCTCTCGGCAAAGCGTTGCTTTTAAGGAGCCTGGCTTGTAGTAGATGCCACTATGCAAGACGCCTGAGTTTCGTCCTGTCTGATGGGCGGCCACACGGTTTTCCTTATCGCACAGCCAGATCTTAGCGTCCGGCCGTCGATTCATCAGTTCGTACGCGGTCGTAAGTCCAACAATCCCTCCGCCGATGACCACGAAATCCGCAGTTTTTGACCGCTTGGAAGGCAAGGAAGGATTAAGGGCTCGCGCCATAAGGAAGGTTCTGCGTCAAGAGGAAGACGGATGGAAAGGGACTTGGGCGTTGCCTGATCTGCGGTTTTCGCACCATAGGAGTTGCAAGCGGTGGGCTCGTTCAAAAAAATACCCCCGGGTCTCATGGCGAGATCCGGGGGCATTGATCAATCTTCGAAAAAGACTCTGCAGCTTACTGTCCAGGAGGAACGGTCGCTTCGGGAGCAGTCTCTCCTTCATCGGCACCACCTTCACCACCTGGATCGGCAGTAGGTACAGCTTCAGGATTCTCAGGTGTTTCCACGCCAGTGGAACCACCGCAACCAATGGCTGAGACCATCAGCAGGCCGGACAAAACAAGTCCAAAGAAGGTCTTCATCAAAACTTACCTTTCTAAAACTAGTCTAGGCTAGGAACGTTGTCATCTTGAATCGCGGAAATCGGGATGTACTTGCCCCAACGTCCGGAGCCTGTTCCATCCTGAGTTCGGAACTTCTGGACCGAGCCGTCACCCATGCAGAACTGAACCTGCGTGGGGTGATCGCTACCAAAGCGGTACCAACGTTGGTCGTCACGCTTCACAGGCAATCCCCAAGCGGTCGGCATGATACCACAACCCAACCAACCATGCACCCAAGTACGCTGTTTGTTGGATAGCGAACCGGTGACTTCACCGATGAGGAAACAATTGCTAGAACCATCGGTCGCCGCACCAAAGTTGTAATCGGTTCGGTTACCGAAAAAGCCCTTGTAGCGAGCCCATGCGTTGGTTGGATTGACGTTGCCCAAACCACCAGCACAACCGAGGTAGTTGGTTTTACCCAAAGCACGACCAGTTGCACCACCAAAACCGGCGATGCCCATGGTGCCTGAGTTCGAATTACCTCGCCCCCAAGTACCAATCAAAGCACCGGTGATTCGGCCTTCATTGACATTGGTTGACGGACAATTGAACATGCCCATTTTAGTTTGTGCCATGGTGAAGGCCTGACTACCTCGCCACCAAGCCTGAGCGGGAGGAACGACGGTCATGTCAGGACCGAAGATGTCGATGTTCAAATTGACCTCCTGAGAGATCCGATCGAACATGTTTTGTTGTTCCATGAAAGGCAGCAGGAACGTCAGAAGGCCAACGTTTTGTGCTCGGTAGCGGAAAACGTTGAACGAAGGTGATAAAGGATCTTCCCCGAGGTACCCGGGTGGCATGTGCTTGTGGGTCGAATGGAAGTTGTGTGCTGCCAAACCAATTTGCTTCAGGTTGTTTGCACACTGGGTTCGACGGGCCGCTTCACGAGCCATCTGAACGGCGGGAAGCAATAGTGCGACAAGAATACCGATGATGGCAATCACCACGAGGAGTTCAACCAATGTGAACCCTGAACGACGAGACTTTAACATAGCGCTCCTCACTAAAATGCGAAGGCACCCGGGTTTACGGTAAATAACAACTAAATCAGAAAACGAATGACTCACCACAAAAAGAGAAAAATATGATTGCGGTTCCTGAATCGTTCGTGCGTACCGAGGGCCTTCTAGTTAATTCCGCCTAGTTTAGTCGATTTCGAAGCTCGTTGAAACTAAGATCCGAGGAAATTAAACCCTTTTTGCCGCCGTGCACGAGCATGTAATGGTCATTCGGTCGTCGATGGATCACTTTCGGGCGCACAAGGTTCTGCATATGACGCCGTTCGACTCCTCATAACCAATAAAAAAGGGGCATTGCTGATCGCAATACCCCCTAGGTGAGCATCAATTGTGGATGGGGCCATACCCCTTGCTTCACTTTGAAAACTAACCTGTCACTTCGCGAGAACCGCTTCTCAATGCAATTTCGTTCGGAATCTGAAGATTTTCTTTTTCCGAAGCCATGGAAGGGGAATTCTCTCCGCTGAGGATCTCGGGGACCTCATCTGCGTACTTGTCGAACCAGTTTTTGTCAAATTGGATGTAGCCTGATCCCCCGGGCCTTTTGTTGTTGGAGATTGCGATTTTCGTCGTCAAGGCGATCACTGCATCGGCAAGCGCGATGTCGGGATTGCAACGTGGCTGGTTGGTCCAGTCGCCGCTGGAGATGCACCACGCCCAGTGTTCGATTTCCTCTTGATAACCCCGACTGACCGGACCAGTCGCTTCGGCTGCTTTGGCGGGGCCCGTGTCGCCGCTGGCGGTGGTGTCCAACGCGGCTCCACCGCTGTAGTCCTTCTTAACTCCCGCTCGGGACGAAGTGCTTGAACCGGGCCAGATCATGACCTCTTTCTCACGATCCAAGGCCAAAGTTCCCTTGGTGCCCATGACCACTTCACCGTAACCGCCGAAACCATTTCCGTTGATCGATGAATAGGTGACGACGACCTTTTTCTCGGGATCTTGTTCGTACGATGGCACTCCCGATGGGCCGGGGTAGCCATTGACGCGATCATTGAATCCGACTCGGAAGTCAGGCGAGTACTTAGGCCCTGGGAATTCGAACATGCAATAAACATGGTCGTCGGCGTCACGGTCTTCTGGGAAGATGTGACGCCCTCCGGAAGCCATGACGGTGAGCGGGTGGATTTTGTCTTCACTCATTGCGCTGATAAATATGCTGGCGGCGTCCAGCTGATGACTGCCCAGTTCCGCCATCAGACCGCCTCCAGTGCGCTCCCAAATTCTCCAACGTACAAGTTCTTCGATCGCCGACCGGCTGCGATCTCCAATCATGGCGTCTTCGTAACCGAACTTGGTCGCATCAATGGTTTTATCAAGGTCCCATTTTTGCCACTGAGCAAGTTGCTTTTGAAGTCGCTCACGGTCTTTGCCCGAAGCCGTCAGCAAGTTGTTCTGGAATCGCTGGATGTCGTCGGCAATTGGATCCAGAACCTGCTTGTTCCCGCTCGTATCGACAAATGACTCGCCGCCGGGAATCGGTAACGCCCAGGAGTCTTTGCCGGGCAGGTTGCCGCGGTGCCACTGGGCCCGAATGTGGTGGATTTGGCCAAGCAGGCCCCAACGAATCAAGTTGACGGCGTTGTCGTACAAGATGCTGTAATGGCGTTGATGGCCTGTGGCACAATAACGCTGAGTCGCCTCGGAGACGCGTCCCAACCATTTGCACTGAGCCACATTGTGCGCCATCAATTTTTCCGTCAGGACATGCTTGCCTTTCAGCATGGCCTCAATGGCGACGGGAGCATGAAGATGCAAAGGCAACGCGATGATGACCCCTTCGATGTCGGGATCGTCAAGGACTTCTTTGTAATCACTCGTGACGTGGACGTTTTTCCTCGCGACGTCCTCACTGTTCCAGCCGTAAACATTCATCAGGCCAGGGCGTACTTTGATGGTGTTCGCCGTGCCCCAATCACCATGAAAGGCACGTTGAACGCTTGAAGGCCGGATGTCACAAATGGCCTTGACTTCCACATAGTTCGGATTCAGTGCACCAATCAGTACGTTGCCTTCGTCACCAGTGCCGATCACTGCGATACGTACGGGACGACGAGGGATGTTGTATCCGAAATACAACGCACCCAACCCGGCCGCTGAAGCCGCTCCGGTGTAGATCACAGATTGTAGGAAGCCGCGGCGATTCACCTGGTTGAATTGCGTCACAGCATCGTAGTAATTATCACGACCGATATCACGATCTTCAGGCGACAGATTCATGGGTTCCAACCTCGTTTCCTGGAGTTCCTCTGGGTATGAAATATTCAATAAAGTAGTCGAGCCCGCCGAAACGACCAGCACCAATCGCTGCGAGCATCAACAAGGCACCCATCTCTGTAATCTGAGCGATGGTGTCCTGTGCGCC
Source organism: Pirellulaceae bacterium (assembly GCA_022448315.1). Lineage (GTDB taxonomy): Bacteria > Planctomycetota > Planctomycetia > Pirellulales > Pirellulaceae. The sequence continues at coordinate 142,932 of JAKVCA010000017.1, forward strand.
AGGGAAACCTGGCATCTGGGTGAGTACGATCATCGATAAAAATCCCGCACCGATCACCCCGACGTAGCGGGTGAACAAACCCAAGATGAGCAGAATACCAACGGCCATATCGAAGTATGGAACCGACGCATCAATCCAGCTCAGGAGGATCGTCTTTTGATCTGGCTTGGCAAGAGGAACCTCAATTCCGCTTGCTGGGCGGGTTGCCGAAAATTGCCTTGGTAGCGCCAAGTTGTTCAATTCAAGTTCAAGACTCGTCCATGATGCGTTGATCTCGGACAACCAAGGGCCTCGTGCTTTGAGCAGATCACCATAGATCTGACCCTGTTGCCAATTCAGCGATTCAACTTCTGCGACGACTTCACTTCGGTGGTCGCCGTCACGTGCGAACCCGGACCTTCTTTTGTCCCATCCATTGAAGTAGTTGTTCACGTCTTCGTTGTTGACGTCGAAGAAATAAGCGAGCGACTCGACGGATGTCTCAAAAACCTTGTCTGCCCGAGCGTTTTGGGTCCTAAGTGTTTCAATTTCAATGCGCAGTGCGCGTTCCGTCTCGCGGGCGACTTTCAATTGGTTAGCGTCGCTGTCGCTGAGTTCACCCTCAGCAGCCTGTTTCTCCAACTTGTCGAGGACCTCACGGTTCTTCATCCGCTCATTCGCAATCACCGCCTCAATTTCCGGATCTCCAAATCCGTAATGTCGCGCGACCTGCTCTTTGTAGCGTGCCCACTTCTCCAGAGTGGGTTGCATATTGACGCGATCGGGTCCTTGGGCGTCGGCATCGAAGCAGAGTCGTTGTTTGCCGTCGTAATCGCTGATCAGTGTCTGAAAAAGGGGCGAGAGTGGGCCCACGGACGCACTGAAGAAACCGCCAGCCGTCCAGTACTCACCGTGGAGTTTTTTCTCACCTTCCCGAACGAAATGAACGCCGATCACCACTCGAAGGAAAATGGCGGCCAAGATGATTACGATGCTGAGTTGTGTCCGTCCAGTATGGTGGGTCATGGATGCAATTCTAGCGTGTAGTGAGTCGTCTCCAACTCGGAGGGAGGCAGGAGGGTGTGCCTTAGCGCACCCGATCAGAAACCGCATTCGATTATTATGGTTAACATAATGCCACAAGCCAAGCGAGCCAGAGCGATTCGGTCGTAACTTGAGGTCGCCAACGCAAAATCACCACCGCTTGCGATCGTTCGTACGATTCCGGCGTCAGTCTCGTCTCGCCACAAGGTTTGATCTCAGGGTGAACTAGCCCTTTGGACTCGTGGCGGCCATTCACAGTGGAGGGGCTTATTTCCCCCCGGAGGAAGGGCGACTTTCGTTCGACATGGTTTCAAGTTGTTGGGCATACTCACCCGTTCCGGTTCGAGCGAAGACAAAATCGAGGACGAAAGGGTCCGGGAACGGCTCAACGAGTCGCTCCAGGACAAGACGATATTCTCTGACGGACTCTTCGAGTTCCTGAGCCGTCACGCCATCGATGAGGACCGGATACGCTTCAAAGACCTCGGACCACTTCTCAAACGCTTTTTCGTACATCTCCTTCGCGCCGAGTTTTTCCGTCGTTTCACCCGTAAGGGGGTCCACCTGATCGGTCGTCGTGAGAATGGTTTGCTCGTTCAATGCTCGCGCGTCGTACATGGCAGCTCGGGCCTCGAGATTCAGTTCGCTTTGCTCGGCTTCGCATCGATTCAACCAGTAATAATAGTTGGTTTGTGACCTATAGTTCTCGATTCTGCGGAGGTCTTCACCGGCTTGCTGAATGGCACGCAGAGCCCGATAGCCCTCGTCACTCTGATTTGAAGGAACCTGATCCGCGACCTCTTGATCCTCAACTCTCACGAGACCTTCGGCTTCCATCGCCAGGTAAACCTCCTCCAAGGTTCGCTTACTGGGTTCTTTATCAAAGGCAGCCATCTGTTCAGGGGATAGTTTCTTGCGTCGCTCTTGAAGCAGTTGATCTCTGACTCCTGGGGCAAGTTGATCAAGAGCGGCTTGCAAGCGACGAAACTCCTCCAAAGCTGTGGCCTTGTCGTTGAGTCGCAATTCCGTTTCCCAACTGGTAAGGAGTGCGCGGTTTCCATACTCATTCCAAGCTTCCAAAGCTTCGCTCCACTTACGCCTTGCGGGCTCTTCCGGGCGAAACTCTTCTTCGAGGTCCATGGCACAGTTACGGAGTTGGCTCGGTGCGTCCTTGTAGAACATCAGGTGGCTTGACTTCAGGTTTGCAACGCCATCGCGGACTTTGTCTTCCGCTTTGTCGTACCATTGTTTAGCAACCAGCCAATTGTCGATACCGTAGAGCGTGCTGACCTCGCTCCCCATTGGAATGTAGTCGCCGAGCATTTCATGGTAATCACGATCGCGGCGAAACATGGCTCGGAATTGAAGGCGCTCGTCTGAACGACCAATCTTGCTACCGTAGAAAAAACCTAGATTGCGCAGGATTTTGTAATCTCGACGGTTGTATGCAAGCCCTTGAATCAGGAAGTCCAGTCCCTTTTTGACCCAGTCGTAACGTGCCTGGTAGTCATCGAATTCCACGGACACGTTGTATGCGATGTTGTGGGCTTGGTATTCCCACACCGTGATGAAGTTTGGCTGCAGTTTGATGATCTGGTTTACGGTGGCTGAGAACGCTTCCCAGTTTTCTTCATCCTTATATGTGTTGGCGTTGTCCCAGAGGATGGTGACTGCCACCCCTTTCAGGCCGAGAGTCGCGAGTTTCATCGTCTCACTCGCCGGATCGATGTCACCGAGGCTGGATTGGGCCAAGCCCTCCTGTTGCCTCATCTGCGCCAATACACCACCGCCATCTGGCAAGTCAGAGCCAGCGCTTTTCGTTGACGGTTGCCCGAGCATCGAAAGTGGCAGGAGGAGAAGACCAATGATACTGATGTAAATGACTTTGCGCCAGAAGGAGGAACTTTGGGTCATGCCGCGATTTCCCTTGTTTTCAGGCTGAAGTAACCAACGATGCACAGGACCATGGCGAAGGCAAAGGCCACCATGGTATGAAAGCCGACCAATCCGACTGGGATGTTGTAGCCGTCAGCCAAAGGTCCTTGTGTATGCATTTGGGTGAAGTCGGGGATGATGTAGGTCATCACCTCCATCAACTTCACCAACAAGACGTCAATGTAGGATACGAAGCGGATGGTTCCCTCCAGTTCGCTCGTAACATTCATTTGGGTAATGAGTCGGTAGGTGGCCTCAAGAGGTCCTCCACCCTCGATCTGTTGCGTTGCAACATCACGTATGAAGTCGCCAAAGAATCCGATCAGAAGTGCGACGACAGTAGCGAGCAGAGAAACCGACGCATTGAGGAAGCTGCTCAACGTGACCCCGAGACTCGAGATCAACATAAATTGCAGCCAGATCCCGAAAAAGCATTTCGCGAAATTTAAAGCGAACGAGCCGTCTCGCAGTTTGAAATAGACGCTGGACGGAGCGACACCGAAATACATGCCCGCTTCGTTGCACCGCAAAACGACTTCGAACTTCCCGTTGTCTGCAAATTCGGTCAGTAAATCCATTTCCTGCCGGGCCGGGTTTCCTTCAACATCGGTCCACAGGGCCACCACATTCCGGCTCAATTCGAGCGTCTGGACAGAGTACTCTTGTGACTCAAAAACGACCGGTTCAGTTTCGTAGGTAATTTTGCGGCCATCTTCCTCTTTCGTGACGCGAAAATACACGGACCCGGTCACCCTGTGGATAATATCACCCTTCAGGGTTCTAAATACTCTCAGATTCATATCGATGGCAACGCGGTCGTCGGAAAACATGCCCGGCCGCAAACCATTAAAACGGTAAATGGCCCTTGCCAAGCTTGTCCCGCCATCGATGTAACCGTACTTCTCGTTCATCTTACCGACGCTCATGCCCCGTTCTTCGGTGATGTTTCCTTCCCGATCCAGGTAGCTCAATTCACGGGCATAGTACGGAACTCTCGCCTGTAACATTTCTTGTGGATTCGAGGTGACGAGCGTCACATTCATTTCTTGCAGAACTTCGTTCAGGGGGCGTTGAGCAAGCATCGCTTCCGGATTTTCGAAAATCCCTTCTTCAACATCCATTCGGAGACCAACCCGATAACGACTTTCGCTGAACAAATTCAGGAGACTTTCCAGCAAACCTGAACTTTTCTGTTCGATCTTCTCCTCAAACAGCGTGTACTTGATCCCGCCAGCGATCAGTTCCTGATTACCACCCACACTTCGGAAGTCATGGGTGTGGCCACTCTCGTTTTGGACTTGGAGATAGAAAATCGCGGTTTGAAGCCCGCTACCGATGGATCCCCCTTCGCCTCGACTCAATTGTTGAAGAACCAGCTCGATACGATGGCGATGTCGAGCGTTTCGAGTCGACAAGGCTTCGTAGTAGGCGTTGGCTGAGGCTCTTCGCCCACTCGAGGTGTCCGTGCTGTCGGGATTTACGCGGACAAATTCACTGACGTCCACCGAGTGGCGATGGTTGAGGCCTCCAACGACGAAGAAATAGCTGATCAGCCCCATCGACCCAATCATGACGGTGCCGATTAGAAGAAATCCGAGCACGCGGCCCATGATGATCTCGCCCGCCCGTATCGGTTTTGTCACAACCGTGTAGATCGTCTTGTTCTGGATGTCTTGAGGTAGACTCGCGGTGCTGATGAGGAGGCCGAGGAACAGCACCAGGAATTGGGTACCTCCCAAGACAAAGCCGAGATAAGTTCTCTCCGGATGATCGCTGCCAGCATCCAGAAACCAACCCCCGAACAGAAGAGCAAGGGCGAATAACGCGAAGACGACCAACAGAACACGTCGTCGTAATGTTTCCTGGATCGCAAGTCTCGCAATGGCGGCCACGCGTTTTGGGCTCGTGAAGAGCAGATCAGGGAACGCCTGAAAAATCCCCTCCCATAATTTGTAAAACGCCTCGGACGGTCCGTATCGAACAATACCGACGAGGTAGGCCAAAATCGCGCCCAAGAACGCGCATGACACCAGAATCAGACCGAACGTCGCAAGAGAGCTCGGTAACCAATCAGCAAAACTGACGAATTCTTCGTATCCCATGAGGCTCAAATTACATTTCAAGGGGAGAAAGAGGGTTACTTCGAGCCGGCTCGCATGCCCGGACGTTCTTCGCTCTGACGGACGATTTCAAGGAACAATTGTTCCAGCGTGGACTGAGGATTGGAGACGTCCTTCAGTTCTCCTTCATGCTTCGCGATGACCTGTTTGATCTCGTCGATCGCTCCCTCAGAGAGATGGGAGCATCGGATTTGGGTTTCATCTTCAACTCGCAATAGTTCATCGACACGACCGAGTTCCTTCAGCTCACCCTGATAAAGGATTCCGATTCTATCGCATACATCTTGCACGTCATCCAACTGGTGGCTCGACATGACCACGGTCTTCCCCTTGGCTTTCAAGTCCAGAATCAGATCCTTCATTTCCCGAGTACCGAGCGGATCAAGACCAGATGTTGGCTCATCGAGAAAAATTAATTCGGGATCGTTGATCAACGCTTGGGCAAGACCGATTCGCCTCGTCATTCCCTTGGAGTATTCCCGAAGCTGCCGTCTTCGTGCCCAGCCCAGGCCGACTCTTTCGATCAACTCGTTGGTTCTATCTCGACGCTCTTGGCCAGACATGTCGAACAGGCGACCGTAAAAATCCAGAGTCTCTTCGGCCGTCAGAAATCGATAAAGATACGACTCTTCCGGGAGGTAGCCAATTCGCTCGTTTTTGTCGACCTTGGTTGCTTCCTCGTCCAGAACGATCGCACGCCCGCTCGTTGGGAACAGGAGTCCGAGTAGCAGTTTGATGGTGGTGGATTTTCCGGATCCATTCGGACCCAACAGGCCGAAAATTTCGCCTTCGCGAATTTCCAGATCCAAAGCTTTGAGCGCCCGAACCTTCTGGCGACCCCAGAAATCTCGATACACCTTGGTCAGGCTTTGAGTTTCGACAACAGTTTTTGGGCCTTCATCAACACTCTCGGCCGGAGCGGATTCTACCTGAGTCGACATGGAACGTCCTTGGGTACGCTGATGCAGGGACTTTTGTCAGCGGGGGTAAAACGATTTTGACAACGGGGTATCGCCAGAACGATATCGGCTTCATGAACCTCATTCCGCCCGTTGGAGGGTGGGATTCCTAAATATCGCGTCGAGCGAGGGGATTCTGCTCATGCAAGACAGGAAGGTCTGGCAAATAGCATCACCTATGATCGCTGGAACCGGCCCGTCTGCCAACCGCTTGGAGTGGCGTTGCCGCTGGAAAATGTGACCTTTAATCGGAATTTGCGGTCTGCTCCTCTTTTCATAGGGCCCTAAGACGAAGCCCAAGGCCAAGAGTATTGTGTACGCCCGCTTTGAAGGGTAAGTTCGGAAAAAGTTATCGACCCGGCGAAATCTGACGGGAACACTCCATTTTTCAACAGTTGGTGGCTGAAACACGACTTTGTCATTGCTCTGATTGGAGCACAACAAAGGTGAAACTGGCCGAAGATCGCTCCGCCAGACCTGCTCGGTCCGTGCATGCTATCGCCAATGGCTACCGTGAGGACGGAAGAACATCGGTCCGGCGAATGCACTTGCGATTCGATGTTCGGCCGTCCTTTACTGGCTCGATCGTTGCCTGCTGCCCGCTGATTTTAATTCGGAAAAGCCATGTTACCATCGACTCGTGACGAAGCGATTGAGTTTCTGATGCGATCGATCAACTACGAAAGATGCGATCCCGGTGTTGGCACGGACGCTTCGTTCAAGCTGCACACGATGCATTGGCTGGCCAAACGATTCGGCGACCCACACCGGGACTACCCGGTTATTCATGTTGCAGGAACCAAGGGCAAAGGGTCGACGGCGACGATGATTGCTGAGATGCTCTCTCATGCAGGCATTCGAACGGGGCTCTATACCTCACCCCACCTTCATCGGCTTGAAGAGCGGTTGGCGATCGATGGGGCGATGATTTCTGAAACGCAACTTTTGGAGGTGGTTCAGGATCTCGCCAGGGTGGTCGATTCGTTACAAGGAGAAATCGACGGTGGCCAGTTTACCGGCAAGATGCCGACATTTTTTGAGTTGGTAACCATGGCGGCCTTGCTGTTTTTCTCGCGTCGTCAAGTCGATGCGGCTGTCGTTGAAGTGGGATTGGGCGGTCGTCTGGACTCGACCAACGTCTGTCACGCGGATGTTGGTGTCATCACGTCTATCAGTAAGGATCATATCCAACAGCTTGGGCATACATTGGATGCGATTGCTGGAGAGAAGGCAGGGATCATCAAGCCTGGCATGCGGGTGGTCTCTGGGGTGCTGCAATCTGAAGCTGCCGAGGTCATCCGACAGCGTGCGGAAGAGGTGGACGCAGAACTTTATATTTTGGGCCGGGATTTCATCATCGAGCCAGAAAAAACGGTGGCTGCGAACGCGGTGACATCGGAGGGGCAGGCAAGTGAAACGGGAGCCGCGGTTACCCAAGATGCACGATATCATTTTCGATGGCAGATCCCACCCTCGGAGTCGAAGAAGGCCCTCACGCCGGTTTCCGATCTCAAAATTGCACTGCGAGGGGCCCATCAAATGCGGAATGCCGGGCTTGCAATCGCGGCGACCCAACTATGCCGGGAACTTGAATTCTCAGTTCCCGCAAGGTCAATCCAGGCGGGAATTGGGACGGCGCGGCTGCCCGGAAGGATTGAGTTTCTTCGAGGGGCCATGCCCATCGTGGTGGACGTGGCTCACAATCCAGCCGCCATCCTTGCGCTGGTTGGTTCCTTGGAAGAGGAACGGAAGGCTTGTCGACGTACGGTGGTGATTTGTTCGATTAGTGTGGACAAGGACGCGAGGGAAATTTTGTCGCCGCTTCTTTCTTTCGCGGACACGCTCATTCTGACCGCGTTTCAAGATAACCCTCGGGCGTTTTCTCCGAGGGCATTGTATGAAATCGCCTCCGAAGCCATGGGGCAAGCGGGCCATGAGGGCATGGCCCAACTTAAAGTGCTTCCAGATCCCGACGCCGTGATGGCCTGGTTCACGTCCGCCGCTGACGCCCGCGACTTTGCCCTTGTCACGGGCTCTACGTTTCTTGTATCCGAGCTCCGTCATCCACTCCAGCAATGGAATCAGCGGCAACTGCCCGCGCTGGGTCAAGCTGCGACTCTTCCTTCGTCGTGAACGACGATGAAAGCCTGTCGGTTCAAGTGATGATTCTTCGGACTCACTAGTAGTGATGCGAGAAAATCTTGAGCCAATTGCAGCGCAATGGTAAGTTGACCGGTAAATAAATATGCTTATTTTGCCTACCGTCTAGGTTGATCCTGACACGCTTTCTACTTTCGTAAATGATCCTTCGATCAGCTTGCTGTCTGAAGATGTGAAGGCTTCCTCGGGACCTTGTTTTACGTCATCGACGCGACGATTGAATTCAAATTGCTCGGATGGGGAATATGGTTATGGGGGCGAGATGAAAATTCGTCCCGGATTCGTCGAACTCCTCAGCCGCGAAAGGTGAATCAAGAGGTCGCTTGGTTTTCGTCAATTAGCTTCGATCATGGTGAAATGCGGAACGCTGTTACTTGGTGGAGAGCCGTGTCATGTTAACGATTTATGGACGCAGGGACGGAAAGAGGGAACGCTGTTGTGACGGTCAAAGCCGCCGCAACTTTCTCAAAATCGGTGGCATGGTGATGGGTAGTTTATCGCTTCCCGACGTGCTTCGAGCCGAGCAGCAGAGTGGCTCGAGTCACAAAGCCATCATCAACGTCTTTCTGCCAGGTGGCCCGCCGCACCAAGATATGTGGGATGTCAAAGTTGACGCTCCTGCAGAAATTCGCGGTGAGTTCCAACCGATCAAGACTGCTGTGCCGGGAATTGAGATTTGCGAACTCTTTCCGCGGCTTGCAAATATCATGGACCGCCTTGTTCCCATTCGTACCATGGTGGGTGCGAGTGGTGCACACTATTCCACGGAGTGCATGACGGGTCGGCGGGAAAATAATCCCCCCGCCGGCGGTTGGCCCTCGATGGGAGCTTGGGTGTCGAAGATGCAGGGGCCGGTTAATCAGACGATCCCTCCTCACCTTAGCTTGTTCTACAAAACGGGCCATGGCCCTTGGGGCGAGCCCGGAGGCGGCGGTTTTTTAGGCATCAAGCATGCTCCGTTCCGACTGGTGGGCGGCAAAGGGGAAACCAGCAAAGTGGACAACATGGTTCTCAAGAACATGACGCTGGAAAGATTGTCTGATCGCAGCAGTTTGCTGCATGCGATGGATCAGTTTCGGCGGGATTCGGATAAGTCGGGGGCCATGGACGGAATGGATGCATTCGCGCAGCAGGCGATGGGCATACTGACTTCATCGGCTTTGGCGGAGGCTTTGGACTTGTCGAAGGAAGATCCTCGACTCGTTGAGCGTTATGGAAAGGGAGATCCTGAGTTTCGGGCAGATGGGGCACCCAAGATGACCGAGAATTTCCTCATTGCTCGGCGATTAGTCGAAGCTGGCGCGCGGGTGGTATCTCTCAATTTCAGTCGCTGGGATTGGCATGGCGGCAACTTCAGTCGAGCCAAACAGGACATGCCCATGCTGGATCAAGCACTCTCCGCATTAATCGAAGATTTGGAGCAAAGAGGGATGCTTGACGACGTGTCGGTCGTTTGTTGGGGTGAATTCGGTCGCACCCCCAAAATCAATAACAACGCAGGGCGAGATCATTGGCCTCAAGTCTCTTGTGCTTTGATGGCGGGAGGAGGCATTCGGGCGGGACAGGTGATCGGGGAAACGAATCGATTGGGCGAGCACGCGATCGATCGACCTGTCCAATTCGGAGAAGTTTTGGCGACGCTTTACCACAACATTGGCCTGGACTCAAAAAATCTACGGGAATTCGACTTGAGGGGGCGGCCACAGTATCTGGTCGATGAGGGGGTCACACCCTTGAAAGAACTTGTCTGATAATAAACTCGCACCGCAATGTCCTGTGGGAAACTTCGGTCTCGTGTTCCATCGCATGGGCGAGAGCGACTTCTTCACGGCATTGACCCTGTTTTCATTAATGGGGGCAACCGCCAATCCGCGGTTTTCGGTCCGGGGGGTTGTGCAATAACGCCTGTTACGAGAACCTTTCGATTCCACGGATCAGGGCAAATCATTCGCGAAAGGGACATGAAAAATGAAGTTCATCGAGATGACAGGTGATACGCTCGACAAAATCATCAATGACGGAGAGTTGCACGGCGAGGACCTGGCAGCGGTCGGAGTCGAAGCCGATACCATCATTCGGGTTAATCAGCACGGGGATATTGAGGTCAGGCGGCCCGATCAATGGGATGTGATCGGCGGCCTGCTGGGCAATTTTGACGAAAGAATTCGTCAAACAACCGGGTTTGATTGGGCTTAACAGCACGCTTTGCGGGCATCGCTCAACGGCTGGTTATGGCATCGCACAAGCCTTGCCCTCCTTGACGATGGACCACATCGCACATTTCTTCGACAAGCCAAAGTATTTCTTCGACAAGAGACTGGTGTCTGCGGACGGCAAATCCCGGCACCTACAGAATGCCGGGTTTTACTGCCGGGTTGCTTGGTCTTTTTCGGAACTCGATTGCCAAGGCACCACGCCGCCCCGCTGCACGTGTTTTCGAAGTGCAGCTCTCATCTCATTTCGTGTCTTCGCGTCGATCGAAAGAAGGTCTTCGGTCTCAAGAGGATCTGCTGACAGATTGTAAAGTTCCTGAGGGCTAAACGGCGTATTCTGCAGCAACTTCCATGGACCGCGACGGATCGCATTGATCACCAAACCTCCATAGGTGCCACCCCCTTCACGACGGTGAAAAAAGAGATCACGATCCCATTCTCCTTGATCCGCCCCTTTTAAAAGTCCGGCGAGACTACGACCGTCAATGTCGCTCGGAATGTCTGCCCCCGCCATTTCGCAAATGGTCGGGAAGAGATCCATTGTGATTGCGGGAACGGAGATCTGTTGTCCTGCTTCGGTGACTCCCGGCCAACGGACGGCGGTCGGTACGCGAAGGCCTCCTTCATACATGCTTTGTTTGCCGTCTCGTAGGCGTCCATTATTCGCCCCGACGTTGAGTTGGCCACCATTGTCGGAACTAAAAAGGACGACGGTGTTTTCTGATAGCCCAAGGTTGTCGAGCTGAGCCAGAACCTGCCCGATCCCATCATCGAGATGCTCAATCAGGGCGACCAGTTTTGCCCTAGCGAGTGCAAGCTCCGGTTCTCGTTGCTGAACTTTACTGAGCCAGGCATCGGGCGGTTGGATCGGCGTATGAGGTGCGTTGTAAGCGAGGTAGAGAAAGAAAGGTTCCTCTTTGGACGATCGTTGTTTTAGGTAGTCGCACGCCCAGGAGGTGAACAAATCGGTTGCATGGCCTTCGGGTTCGAGTACCGTCTTATTGAGACGCATGTAATTTTGACCATGACGCCGATGGTGGTAGTAATCATCCATCATGTCACCAAGAAACCCATGAAAATGCTCGAAACCACGGTCGTTCGGCCGGTTGGGCGTGCTCAGACCCAAGTGCCATTTGCCCACAATCGCCGTGTGGTAACCGGCGGTCCGCAGAGGGCCGGGGAGCAGGGGGACACCTTCTGAAAGGTAACCCCAACTGTTCTCGGCGTGCGTTCGGATGACGCCGGGAACGCCAGCCAATTCTGGATAGCGGCCGGTGAGTAGCGAGGCGCGTGTCGGTGAGCAAACACTCGAGTTCGCATAGAAAAGATTGAAGTTGGCGGCGTCCCTAAAGAATTGATCAAGATAAGGGGTTTCCATGTCCTGGCTCCCCATGCATCCGAGGTCACCATTCCCGAGGTCATCCACCAAAATCATGAGGATATTTGGGGGTTGATCTTCCGAACCTTGAGTTTCTTGCCCACCGGCGGCGTACGCCATCAAAAATAAATGCGAAAAGAGAAAAATTCTGGTTGCATTCATGATTTGCTCTTCATGGGGATGGGAGGCTACCACAATGACCAAAGCGAAGCCGTGTTTCCCGAGTGCGGCTTTAGACCCGTGAACTGAGTTCGATTCACTGCGGTACGACGAAGGGTTAGCAGTATACCCGTTTCCCCTGCGATAGTGGGATTTGGCAAGCTTTCAACCGGCTCTAGAGAATCGTTGCTGAAGTCGGACGTCTGGGTGGGGCGCTGAGACCGATTAATTTGCACATAATGGTGAATTCCGGGCATGCTTTTGGTGTTCCTAGCGTCGCCAACCTTCAGGGTGTTGGCTAGAATGCCCTGTTCCCCGTGTAAGACTTTCGGCAGAGATGAGAGTCGAATCCTTAATTGAGCGTCGGATCGCCGCAAGGTTGACGCAACCATAGATGAGTTGGAGCGAGGTTTTTGATGGACGAGCAACGTCGAACAGGTGACGGCAACGCTGACGAAAATCGTCCCGGTTTCCGAGGGATGAATATTTGGATTGCCATTACCGCACTCGTGCTTGTTCTAGCGGCGCTGCTGATGATTTGGACTCCCAAGTCGTCCCAAGTGAAACTGTCCTTCGTGATCCAACAGATCGAGGGAGTTGACGGAAGCGGACTTCCGATTGAGAAGGATGGAGAGCCAATAGGCTGCAACGTCGAGTCTCTCAAGTTTCAAGGAAACAAGGTATCTGGTGTATTCAAGGATCCTCCCTTGGAGCCTGACTTCGAGAAAGTAGGCGCGACCTCTGGCCGAGAACGAAAGAAACTAGAAAAAGAATTCTACGCAATCACCGGTCCCGCGGATTCGCCTGACTACCAGAGAGTCGTTAAAGCTGCCGAGCAGCAAAACGTGCCTCGCGAATATGCTCAGGAAACGAATCCTTCTGCATGGCTGACCATCATTCTTTTTGCGTTCATGATCGGGGCAGTCTTTTTTGTTTGGGGGCAGATTCGTCGTCAGCAGAGTCAGATGCTCAATGGCGGCGGGTTTTTGAGCGGCTTCAACCGCAGTCCAGCGAAGAAATATGAGGGTGCAGATCAGCAAATCACGTTTAAGGATGTCGCGGGACTGGAGGGCGTGAAAGCAGATCTTCAAGAGATCGTCGAGTATTTGAAGGAACCGGAGAAGTTTCGCAAGTTAGGTGGCCGAGTACCGAAGGGGGTCCTCCTAAACGGGCCTCCGGGAACCGGGAAGACGCTTTTGGCGCGGGCCGTTGCTGGCGAGGCGGATGTTCCCTATTACTCCGTAAGTGGATCCGAATTCATCCAGATGTTTGTTGGCGTTGGCGCAAGCCGGGTGAGAGATCTATTCGGAACGGCTAAAGAGAATTCCCCAGCCATCATTTTCGTGGATGAAATTGACGCAGTGGGCCGACAGAGAGGTGCGGGACTCGGGGGCGGCCACGATGAACGGGAGCAGACACTCAATCAAATACTTAGCGAGATGGATGGTTTCTCAGGGGCAGATTCGGTGATTGTTCTTGCGGCAACGAATCGTCCCGACGTGCTCGATCCGGCGTTGCTTCGTCCCGGTCGATTTGACCGGCACGTCACCGTCAGCCGTCCGACGCAGAAAGGCCGAGTTGCCATTTTCAAGGTGCATGTACGAGATGTGCCTTTGGCGAGTGATGTTGACCTTGATGTATTGGCATCAGGTTGCATTGGGCTGACCGGAGCTGACATTCGCAACATGGTCAATGAGGCTGCCCTCTGGGCCGCCAGGAAAAACAAGACCAAAGTGGAGATGTCTGATTTCGAACATGCACGCGACAAGATTCTTATGGGTGCAAAGCGTGAAGAAGTCTTGTCCGACAAAGAGAAAGAGAAGACAGCCTATCACGAAGTCGGACACACTTTGGCGGCCTGGTTCCTTGAAGGATCTCATCCTGTTCACAAGGTCACCATCATCCCGCGTGGCCAAGCACTGGGTGTCACGCAGATGATGCCGAGTGAGGATAAGTTGAATATGTCGGAGTCTGAACTCCGCGATGAACTGGTCGTATTGCTGTCCGGGCGCGCTGCAGAAAAACTTATCTATGACGAAGTCTCGGTTGGCGCCGAAAACGACCTCGAAAGAGCAACCAATCTTGCCAGACGAATGGTGATGAATTGGGGTATGAGCGCGAAGATCGGCCCCGTGAGTTACAAAGTGACGGGCGACGATCCTTTCCTGGGTAGAGAAATCAATCAGCAGCGACAGTTCAGCGAACACACGATGGAGACCATCGATGAAGAGGTCGTGAGCATTCTCAATCAGGCTTCGCGGCGCGCGACCCAATTATTGGAGGAGAAACGCGAGGAACTTCGCGAACTCACGCAGGCTTTGATTAACTCTGAAGAGTTGGATCGTTTTGCGATTGAGAAAGTTATTGGCCCTTCGGTCCACAAACCCATGGCGATCGAAGAAAACAGCGATACTGCGGAAGCAGAGTCCGCGCAGAGTACTACCGATGAAAATGTCGCGTCTGATGTATCGCCCGAAAATCAACTTGCGGATGCCGGCGCCGAGGCTTCTGATTCCGCCGATCACGCTGGCCAATCTTCTTAATGTGAGCAAGCCGAGAGTAACGCTCCTGGTTTTCAAAACCATCAAATGGTTGATTCACGGCCGCCCAAAAATCAGATTTTGGGCGGCTTTTTTATTGGGGCTTTTCGTTGGCGGTTGAGACAAGCAAAATGATGAGATTGATGCGAGCTCTCTCGAAACGAGGAACCCCATGAATCCAAGGTCATTCTCAGCGGTCGGTCTGCTGGAGACTACAGGTTATACTCCAGCCGCGGTTGCCTTGGATGCGATGCAAAAGGCGACTTCAATTGAGGTCCTTCAAGCTGAGATCAATGACTTCCTTGGCGTGATCATCAAAATTGGTGGTGAATTAGCGCAGGTGGAGAGAGCGATAGAGGTCGGTGTCGAATGGGCTAATCGTCTTCAAGGTAAACCTGTTTCGCGAGTTCTATCTTTTCCTGCCGAAGAAATCTCAGGCGTTTTATTGCCTGGAATCGAATACAACCCCCTGATTCAGCAAAACGTGGTTCACCTACCTACCGTTGAGTCAACATCATCAGGAGCGACCAGCGTGACCAACTCGTCAACCAGTGGTAACGCCTTGGGTTTCATCGAAACTCAGGGATTCACAGCCGTATTTCAAGCCATCGATATGGCATGTAAGGCAGCAAATGTTGAAGTCATCGGGAAAGAGAAACTCGGGGGTGGGTACGTCACCGTGGTCGTCAAAGGGGACGTGGCCGCTGTTCATGCCGCGATTGAGAGTGGCCAACAGGAAGTCGAGAGCCTCGGCAAATTGATCGCGGCGCACGTGATCCCTCGCCCCAGCGCATCCGTCTTGAGTCTGTTGCCCGGCTAAGGCCACGTTGACCCGGAGATCCTCATGGATGGTCTTAGTGCCGCCAAATGGGAAACCATCGTTGTGGGGGCTGGAGCGGCTGGCCTGATTGCGGCAGAGCGAAGTGGTGCTTGTGGCCGCAAGACACTGCTAATTGAGAAGAGCAAAAAGCCGGGCGTTAAAATTCTGATGTCAGGCGGCACGCGATGCAATCTGACGCACCATACGGATTGCTCGGGGATTGTGCGTGCGTTTGGAAAACAGGGCTCTTTTCTGCATGCCCCTCTTTCTCATCTGTCGCCTCAGGACGTGGTGGACCTGTTTGAAAAAGAAGGGGTCAAAACCAAGGTTGAGTCGACAGGCAAGGTTTTTCCGAGGAGCAACCGGGCACTTGACGTCCGCGACGCGTTGGTGAGAAGACTGAATGCCAGCGAAGTGACTCTAAAGACGGGCGAGGCAGTCACGGATTTGTCCCGCGATCAACATGGCGAGTTCAGGGTGCAAACCGCCAACACAATCTATCGCTGTGGGAAGCTCATTATCACAGTTGGCGGCCAATCGTATCCTGGATGTGGAACGACTGGAGATGGATACGCCTGGTTGCGTGATTGGGGGCATACGATTGTGCCACCCATTCCTGCTTTAGCCCCTTTAACCACTTCTGATCAATGGCTCCATCAACTCAAAGGAATCTCTTTTCAAAACGTTGAACTTTGGGCGGACTCGGACGTTGAGACAGAGACGCAGAAAGCGAAACGGGAACGCCTAATACGTTGTCGTGGTGATATGCTTTTGACTCATTTCGGTTTGTCCGGTCCTGCCCCTATGAACATCAGCCGAGTTCTGGGAATTTCCGGCGGGCATCTTCCGATAATCTACTGCGATTTCTTTCCGGAGCATCGACAGGCCGAACTTGAACAGTTGGTGAGACATCTGGCCCAACAGTCCGGCAAGCGAAGTTGGTTGACCGGCCTATCCACTCACATGCCTCAACGGTTCGCCGAGTCACTTTTGAAAGTTCTGGGACTGGACGCCCAACGCCGCGGAAGTGAGGTCCCCAACCCATGGGTGGTCAGGGTTGCAGAATCCCTAAAACGTCTGCGCATGAAGGTGACGGGGACACGCGGATTCGCGAAGGCCGAAGTGACGGCGGGTGGGGTGGCACTCGGCGAGGTGAGGTCCAAGACGATGGAGAGCAAGATTGTCCCCGAGCTGTTCCTCGCGGGTGAGATTCTGGATCTCGACGGGCCGATCGGTGGCTTCAACTTTCAGGCGGCCTTCTCAACCGGATGGCTTGCGGGATACCAAGGACAAAACCCGAGGAGCTGACGACGCGGGTTTCGCTTTTTATCCCCAGCGGTGTTGGGCTAGGGTGGCCGAAGATCAGGTGGAATAAGCGTCGGTGTCAAGCTCACGGAGCCATTTCGAAAAATCGTGGTGCAAATTTCCGTATGCTTTTTCCCCGAAAATTTCCTGCAGCGTCTTCCGGCCCGTTGGGTCTTGGGTGTACCCCCAATCGCGAAACGACTGGTAAAAAAGCGATAGGACTCCCCTGCTCTGAAGGTAGAGGCAGAAATATCGGGCACGCGCGTAATTTAGCGCCTCTTGCTCATTGAGTAAAGATTCGGATGTAAATAGCGACTGAATGGGTTCGAGTCTGCCTTCTAACATCGCCTGACGAAGACGTGGGAGTCGCCAATTGACTCTTCCGCATAGCTGAAGTTGATCTTGCTTGCGTAAGACAACGGCTTGCTCATGAAGAGATGCCAATCCTTCTTGCAGCCAAGGTGGTGCCGAGGAGAAATCCTGATCCATCAACGCATGGGTCAGTTCGTGGACAAGGCTTCCACTGCCCGTGCCAACGTTGACCATGACGGTTCGTTCGACGGGGCGGTAATACCCATAAACACTGAGGTATCGGTCACCAAACAAGGTCTCGCAATAATGATCATAAGAATCGGAGTTGCGAAACAGCAAAAGACGAATCGTTCGCGTTGGAAGATGGGCGAGATATTCATCTTGCATTGCTCGCGTTGCTGGGTGAATGGTTCGGTGGTACCACCGTCTCAGTTCTTCATTTGAAAAATCACCCCCAATGACAAAAGGAGGGTGAATGACGACGGAGCACTCCTCTCCTAGTTGAGCCCGCAGCTTATCTGCATCCGAAATGCAGCATGCGGTTAAACGTGGGTCATATACAGGTTGAGTGGGAGCTGCAGTCAGTGCATCAGCGTCAAGTGTCTCGAATTCGTTGGCGGACACCATTTTCTCAATAGGATAACGGCAGATCCGGGTCAGCATGACACTGGCAGAAACGAACAGGATAGGGGCAATGAACAGGAGGGCGAATCGGCGGTGGTCCATGTTTCGTGTGCAAATCAGGGTGTGGGTCATTGGGGCGTATGTGAGCAAAGCTTATGTCTCCGGAGCAACCCTATGAAGCGAAACAATCAGGAATCTTTACGAAGTCGAAAGAGTAAGCCGTCGAAACCCGAACAATTGGAAGAAACTGCCCGAACGATCTGTTTTGAACTTCCTGCTGGGAGGCTCGGCATGGCCGATCCTGGCGGGCTCCGCGGATGAAATGCCAGTCCATTCATGCAGAGGCGGTGCATTCCCGCTTGGATCGGACCCGGCGACGACGCAACTGCGGCTCTGAGCGGGAGCCATATTTCCAGCGTTGCTCACCGAGAAGGACCCGGCAAAGGTTCGAAACTGACTAAGATTACGTCCATCTCAGCGATCAAAGCCGCAGCGGACATTTTCGGTCGGTATTTTGGGTCGGAATCGAAAGAACAGGCTACAGGATTTTGGAGAGCTCAGACCAGGCTGCCCACGATCCGGCAATCAGCATGCCAAGGGAGGAAATCCATAGGAAGGCATCCCAGATGGGGTTTGGGGCGAGACGTGAGTCGGTCCTTTGGTAACGGAGGAACAAGGCCGTCGCTGCCAGCATGGGCAACATGATTGCCTGCATCAGTCCGCTGAGTAACACCAGATACGCGGGGCGAGGAACGTAGACGTAAATGATGAGGCAGAGAATTGGGAACAAACCACAGAAAAATCGGACCGTCCAAGTGTAGGATTTGTCTGAATTGGGAATGAAGCCAAGGACTCGCAGTGAGTCGGAAAAGACACGTGAGTTGCCCGCATTCGCAACAAAGAATGTTGAGTAGAGAACCGCAAAGCATCCGAAGAGGAACAGGATCTCTGTCGTCTTGCCGAAAACAGGTTCGTACATCACCGCCAGGTACCGAACCAGATCGTGTCCTTCCGGAGTCAGGCCTGTTCGACCGAGTACCGAAGCACCGAGCAGGTAAAACGCCATGGTGGCAAAGGTGTAGATGATCATCGATCCCCACGCGTCCACACGCATGACTCGCATCCAGCCTTGCGCGCGTTGACGCCATGACTCGGAGTCGTCGCGAGGCCCCGTAAACCGAGCGTATCCTTTTTCAATGCACCAGTAGGGGTAGGCGACGAGTTCACTCGCGCCGACACCGATGATCCCGAATGTTTTCAATGCGGTGGATAAAGCGGAACTCGACGAGTCACCATCGGGTGGCGGCAAGCGGAACCGCATGCCGTCCACAATGTCCTGTAATGAAACGGCCCATGAAGGGTTTTGACTCAGAAGGAAGAGGTTCGCTATCGTGATTGCGGTGAAGCAGGCGACCATGGCGGTTGAAAATGACTGGATCAAGCCAAATCGTCCATTGACGAGGATGACCGCTGTAACGATCGCAACAATCGCGGCCCAGATTTTGTCATCCTTGGGAGGCGACAATTCGGTCTCTTGGTGGTAGGTCGAATAGACGGTTGTCAAATCCAATCCTGCACTGAACCCTAGTTTTTCATCCAGCAAGTATCCGTCATTGAAAAGATCATTTTCATCATCAATCAGGGCTCGTAGTTTGTCTGCCTCCCTCGTGATGTTGGCTGACGATTGATCTTCCGAACGCTCAAGAGCCGCAGCATACCGCTCCCGCTGCACCCGAACGGCGGTTGAGGCCTCGGCCAATCGCCCAAGGTTCAGGAGTTGCTGTTGCAGCGTTGCCAGGTTGGCTTCAACCCAGACTTGACGCTCGTTGTTGGATCGATTCCCTCCACCTCCGGGCAACCGAGGCTGATCCGGACCCGTGGGCGGTGAGTCCGCCTGGTCATTTTCATTGAAATCCACCGAGGGCATGTAGTCCTGCAGTCGATCGCGTGCCCTCTGGGTATATTCCATCAGGACACGCAGGTCGTTTCGGCGATCCGAAAGGGACAACGGTTCCGGAGCTGCGAGTGGGTCTGAATTCTGCGTCGACTCCGAAGCTTCCTCCTCTTCGTCAATGTCCTCCAGGGGTTCATCGGGGAGATCCTTCAATCGCTCGTAGTGGAACTCCGCGGTTTTGTACTGGTGCTGAAGGAGTCTCAGTGTTGTGCGATAGGAATTGGATTGAGGATCGACTTCAAGGCTTGCTTCATTTACTTCTTCGTTTGCCAGAGTTTGCTCCAACTCTGCCGTGTCTACCGCGAGGGTAGTTTCCTGCTTGGCGATCCGGTTGTATTCGCGACCATATTCCGTCACGGGAATCGAAATGGACAATGCCTGCCCTACACCGCCGACGATTCCACCGAGCTGAGCAACACTGGCGACAAACATGACGAACCAGAACCAGATAATCCAGTTTCCGCGCTTCTTGAGTCGGGGCCCCGGAACCTGATTCATGGCCGACATGCTCGACTCACCGCTGGATATGGCATAGCGTCCCAGCTCCACTTGCACGAAGACTTTGATCACGCACCCGATCAAGATGAGCCAAAGTAGCCAGAAGCCAGCCTCAGCGCCCGTTCGGGTCGTCGCAATCAGCTCCCCTGAACCGACAATCGACCCTGCAATGATGAGCCCAGGTCCGATTCGCTTAAGGATGCCCAAAGCAGTTTTCGGCGGATCGATTGGCGTTTGCGGAGTATTTTGTTCGTTTGCCATGGCCGAGTCGTTTCGAAGCTGAAGGGCGGATCATATCCGATTTGGTCGAAAAGATTAGCGACTACCGTAAACCATGCCTGCATAAAAGGAAAGTTATGCAAGACGATTTCGTATCAGGCGGCGGAGAGTTCTGATGACAAAGAGTTTCGTTAGGGTGATGGAGTTTGACTTTCAATTCCCACTCCAAGTTCTGCAGGCAAAAAAAAAGGCAGGTGCCTGGCACCTGCCTCTCTTGATGAATTGTTGTCTCGTACGCTTAACGTTTCGAGAACTGTGTACCGCGACGAGCACCGTGCAAACCGCACTTCTTTCGCTCTTTCATACGGGAGTCACGGGTTAGAAATCCGCCGTCTCGCAAGGCTTGGAATAATTCGCTGTCGTGGGAGACCAAAGCGCGGGCAAGGCCCATCTTACAGGCACCTGCCTGACCGGTTGGGCCACCGCCTGAGGCAATCGCCACCACGTCGACCGCACCCAACCGTCCCACAGCATTCAGCGTATCCGTGATCTGCCTTTGGTCTTGCAACAGTACGAAGTACTGTTCCAGGGGCCGGCCATTGATCGTGATTTTACCAGAGCCCGCAGTGACTCTGACTCGAGCGACAGAAGACTTGCGTCGTCCGGTACCCATCGCCTGCCCAGTGATTTTATCCGTCTTTACTGCAACCATGGAATCTACTTCTTACTTGAAATCCAAAGGATTGAATGTTTACTTGGCACCCATCTCGCGCGGCTCGGGTTGCTGTGCTTGGTGCTCATGGTCGGGGCCCGTATAGATCTTCAATTTGTCGAGCATCTTTCTGCCCAACTTGTTCTTCGGCAACATGCGTCGAACCGCTTCCCGAAGAATCATCTCCGGTTTTCGTTCTAAACGAACTGCCGCGGTTTCAACCCTCAGGCCTGGATAGCCCGTGTATCGCGTATACTTCTTCTGTTCCCACTTGTTGCCGGTGAATTTCACCTTCTCGGCATTCACGACGACAACAAAATCGCCCGTGTCGACGTGCGGCGTGTACGTGGGGCGGTGTTTGCCCATCAAAACGACGGCGATATCACTCGCCAGACGTCCGACCACTTTGTCTTCTGCGTCGACAAGGAACCACNTTTTTGTCAGTTCACCTGGTTTTGCGACGTAGGTCTTGGTACCTGCCAAGGGACAGATCTCCTAAAAAAGCCGGCAAAAACTAGTGCCGGGGAGGTTCATTCACGACCAAACGAGTAATTTAGCGAGAAGAAGGAGTGACCACAAGGGCCAATTGCTCAGTCTCAACCGCTTTGGCCCCTTCATACTTGTCGATCTTCGTGTAGGGATGGGAAAGCTGGAGGGCGGCCCAAGAGTCGCCGGCTTCCCGGTCCACTAAAGACCCAAACTCAACTCGAGTTCTCGGATAAAGCCCTCTTCCCTACGGGATTCAAGTTGAGTGGTCCAAGCTTTTTGAACGCCGCTCAACGCTTCCGCTGGGGTTTTGCCTGCTTTCGCGTCCAAAACCGCGTTTTCAACCGGACGCAGTAACTCTGCAGACCCGGAAATTCGGGGGGGCGTCATGATGACAAATTCGTCCTGATAGGCTCTCACTACGGCCGTCAGGTCTTGGACGCTTTGAGTTGAAAGTTCCGAACCAAGCCACCGACCACTCTGGGAAAGCAGGCTGTATCTCGTTGGGAATGCTGAACTCAGGGTCGAGCAAATCTGCTGCTGATTCTTCTTTTGACTCAACCAGGAGACAAGACCCCAGGACGACCCGCTTCTTCGACTCGCTTCGGTTACGGAGATAAGCCGACCAGGCTGGCCGTAGTAGGGGATATGGATGGATTCCTCATCCGCGCGTTCTCTCCAGGCGTCCGAGGTACTGATGAATACCGAGGTGGATCCTGGGAGCGGGGCGACGCGTATCACGGCGTTGCTTGCGGCGTCCGCAACTTCGGGTGCTGGCCAGCCAATGGCCATGGCACATTGTCCCTTCAACAACCTTTCCCAGCCTGATTCAGGGGAAAGGCGATCCCCAAGAATTTCGGAATACTGGTGTCGGACCAGTTCCTGAAGTCCTTTCTCGTAGGCAGCGTTGTTGACCAACGGGATGCCTTTTCGTAGGTCGAACAGAGGGCAGAAAGACCCACGGTGGCTAATATAACTGCCTGAACGCGCGAAAAGCAGATCGTCAAGCCAGTCGGTTGCCGTCGGTTCGGTGGTTGGCGTCCAATTTTCAGCATCAATCTCTGGAAGTTCGGGAGGCGACTCGAGTCGCTGACAGACTTCCGAGTACTCTTCCCATGTTTCCGGGGTTTCCAATCCTGCAGCTTCAAAGATGTCTTCGCGAATCATCAGGACCCAGGGGCGATGCCCCAGAGAAACTGCCACGGTGTCCCGCCCCCAGACGGTCAATTTTTCGCGATCGTGCGGCATGATGTCGGCCGCCCCGTAATTGTCATCTTCGAGCAAGCGGGGATTGATCTTCAAAAGTAGATCCCGTGAAGCCAGTTCGCCCAAGTATTGAGACGGATAGACTGCCAAGTCGTATTTGGAGATCTGGTTCCAGTCCGACGAAAAATCCTCTTCACTGAGGACCTCGGCTCGAATTTTGGACTCGGATTGGGCATTCCACAGTCGTTCCAATCGCTCGGCAAACTCTTCGTCATTGATCACCAGAACCGAAAGCGGATTGGGATTGGTTGTTACCTCCGAATTTTGAGGCCCTTGCTCGGGAATCTGGGGTTTGCACCCTGAAGCAGCAAACCAAACGCTCAGGACTGTTGCCAATATGGACACAAGAAGACGTTCATTTACTTTGGTTTGACCGCGCAAGAACATGATTTTCCGATTCAAAATAAAGCAACGTGCAAGAAATTAGCCCCCACAAACTACGTTGATGCTGACGAAGAGGTTTGGTTCCAATCCCATTTTATGAAAACCTCCCGTCGATCCCAATCCTCAAAGCCAAACTGGGCGTAAAGCTTCAGGGCCGGTTCATTTTGCTGGTCGACCGCCATGGCCACGGTGCGGCAATTCAGGAGATCTGCCTCTTGAAGTCCTTTTTGGCAAAGCCACTGTCCCCTGCCCTGCCGACGCATTGCTGGGATAAGACCGACATACGCCCATTCCATCAGTGCCGATGCACNATGGTGGGCCCCGAGTACGCAACCAACGGGAGCACCGTCATGAAACAGGATTTGCCAGTGGCTTTGTTTCGAGTCACCCGTATTCTCAAAACCTAAAACGATCTCGTCCGTGGTGCGATGGGCTCCCAAAAACGGGCAGTCACGAGTTTCGACAAATGTTTCCTCGACCAAGCCGAGTAATTGGTGACGACTCAATTGTGTCGCACGTCCCCAAGACCAACCGCTGGGCATTTCGATCCGACCTTCATTCTTCTTTTCCTCGGAGATCGAATCCAACGCGAGGTGAAGATAGACCAGTTTTGTCGGTTGCTCGTAGCCCGAGTCGCTTAGTACCCGCTGCCATTGTTCTGAGTCTTCATGAGTCAGCAAAGCCTGGCTCCATGTCGTTCCCCTGTTTTGTTGCCAATGGTTTGCCAACGAGATCAACTGGGCCCCCCACGTTTCCCGCTCACGGGTATTCGAGCCATTTGGATGCAGCGCTGGTGAGGTCAGGGTCGCGGAACCAGAAGGGTCGATGCTGATCCAGATCACCGCACTCACCTGGTGCTCGTCCCAGATCCCCAGCAAGCCCTCCGTCAGGTCGGGTTGTTTTGTAATTTGCCCAAGAGCTTGTTCGGCTAACGCCATACCGCCTGGGAGGCGTGCGTAGAGTAGCGCAATGGCCTCGGTGATGCGTTCGTTCGGAATGACACCATAGTGCATGAGCCGATTCCAGATTCCGAGTGGAGGTCAATGCGTCAATGGTTACGTCGGTATCAACGCGCCGGACACATGCCCATCGAGCCAGCGGGCAGGATTTAAGTGCTTTTTCAAAATCAACCGGAAGTTCCTAGGGCCTCGTACAATTTGGATTTGATTTCTTTTTCGATGGCGCCTCGAAACATGACGGCAGCCATGGGCAACGTCCCGTTCAGACTGACCGATTCCTCTTGCACCTGAACATTTCCTGAGATTTTAAATCCCATCGCCTTGAACGAAAAATCGAGGCACCCGCCCTCTGACCATGACTCCTGAATGTCGGTAATCTCCGTTCGATATGACTCTTTGATCTTGTCAGAGAATCCCTGCAAACGCTCCACCGCTTCGGTTTGTCCTAGACGGTGTGTAACTTCAACCTTGAAACCGGGCATTCGGTATCGTCCTTATGCAATTGCCAGGCACGGAGCACGTCAGGCTCCGAGCCTCGCGAGAGTGTGTTGGACAGGAAGACTCCGTGGACTATTTGAATTCGCAGAATAGGTCAACCTCATGCGCGGTGCTAGGGGGCGGTGCTTAGGGGGTGACGAGCCCAACAATTATTCATAGCAGCACGGCATGATGCACAAAGGTCATTCAACAAAAGAACAAGATGGCTGCGGACGAAGTGATTTTCCGGTGCTCGGCTCCGAAGAATTCTTGGGAATCTCCCCAAGCGACCTAAGAAGCGGGATTGGTGAGTCTTGCCAGGATGTTTTCCAAGATCCTTTGCTCCAGTGCTTCATCGCGACCAATCGGGATCCAACCATAAGAGTCGGGACCGATTCGTGGCGAGCCGTTGTTCGAATCAATTGCATCGTCATACCTTAACAATTCATTGCCCGCATAGGACTTCTCTGGCTGGTCCAAATCCTCAAGTTCCCGAAAGACAATGACCTCGATTCGGAAACCACCTGTTTCCGGGATGACTCGGACGCGAGCCCATCGGCGTATCGATTGCAGGGTGGCGAGGCGTCGCTCAAATCCAGGCGTCGAGTCTTTTCGCCAAGGCTCCAGCAGAGTTGAGCCGGCTTTCGGAAAGGTCTCAATCCAACCTTCCGTGAGCAGATTTTCGACAATTCGGACACGGTCCTCGCGACGAATCTTGAAGTAATTGTCGAGTTCGTCGACGATCTGGTTCCAGACAAACTCGACATCGGTTTGCGGAATGAAAAGGGGATTCTCCAGCGTGACTGAGGGTGCACTACGACGGGGTGCGAAGATCGAGCAGCCACTGGCCAAACTCGCGATACTCGCCATCATTGCGATGAGTCCCATCGAAATGCGACGGATTTGGATTTGATTTGAGTCGGGAGTTGCCATTGATTCTGCCAGCTGTAGTTCCACGAGAAGACATGGTTCGTCAAGCAATACGTTTCCTGAACGACTTCGTGTCGGATGCGATTTTTTGGTAAAGATGAAGGTAACGTTCTGCCTGAATTTCGAGAGCGAATTCTTCTTCCATCATGACCCGCCCGGCACGCCCCATTTTTTCCAACAAAGAGGACTGGTTCGCGAGGCACAAGATTTGGCGTCCAAGGTCACTTGCATCTCCACATTGAGCGAGTAGCCCCGTCTCAAGGTGCCTGACATATTCTGGAATTCCACCGGCATCAAAAGCGATCACGGGGGTGCCGCAGGCGAGCGATTCAAGTCCTGTCTGTGGCTGATTATCCTCCGTGGAAGGCATCAAGAAGACGTCGGCCGCCGAGTAAATTTCGGCTTTAACTTGGGCAGATGACAAGTAACCTACCTGCTTGGTCTGGATCCAAGTCGGAAACTCCGGTGGTAATTTTCCGCCTCCGAAAATGATGGCTTCCCATTTTTGGGTGGGAGGGAGTTCCTTCAAAGCGTCGATCAGGTGCTGCATCCCTTTCCGCGGATTCGAGAGGTCTTCCGCTCCGAAGGCCAGAACAAAGCTGTCGTCGGACAGGCCAAGTTGCTTTCTCGTTGACGGGCTGGCTATCGGTTTATATTGGTCCAATTCCAGACCGTAGGGAATGACGGAAAACGAGGTCCCTCTCGGCCATATCGGACTTTGCTGTGCTAAAACGTTGAGCCAGCGGCTGGGAGTGACCACGTGAATTTGGCGAGATCGAAGCGTTCGCTTTTTGATTTGGAACGCGTAACGTGAGACGTCATTGGGGGTCGAGTTCAGGACCTGAGGACAAGTGCCGCATCCCGTTGTGTATTTCGCGCAACCACTCGAGTAATGGCAGCCCCCGGTAAACGGATTCATGTCATGCAGTGTCCAAACGATTGGAAGGCTGGTGGGAATGGAATTGAAGAAGCTCGGATAGTCACACAAGAATGCGATCCAATGCAAATTCAGAATGTCACACTCCAATTCCTTGGAGTCAAAATGGGATTCTCCGAATTGCCGAGCTGCGGAGAACACTTCAAACTCCTCAGGACGATTGGATAGATGCTCGCGGTAGTCTTTTCTCGCTCGCTTGAGCCTCATCCGTTGCATGTTGAGCCGAACGGATCCCATCCAGCCTTGGGTATTGATGGGGCGGAGCGGCAAGAGACGATAACTCGGATCGGCAGAGTCGTTGGTTGGGTCAGGTCCGTACCAGAATCGACTTGACACTCCGAGGCTTCGGAGTCCCTCATGAAGGCGACGCGCTGCAAACGCGGCACCTCCATGGGAATACGTCGACATATGTGAAACCTGAACGCCTTGGGTCAAGCTTGCTCTCCCTGCCTGTGAAATGAATACTCGTTCATGGCTGTTGTTGACCGTTCGGGTTCGCGGCGATCTGTTGCGTTTCTTCGGAGGCGTGTGAGTCGATTCGATCAGGCCGCTTTTTGGAGATACTCAAGGTGCTTTTGTTTTAATAGTAAGGCTCGCAACATCGCTGGTCGCCCCCGGACAATGAAGCGAAGCAGGAACTTCTCATAGGTGTCGCGAAATTGCTCCATCCATGCGGATGGAGGAGTTGCAGGCGGTGAGGAATCAGGATCTGAGGCGAGGCACATATCCAGGAAGTCATCTTTATTCTGCATGAAACCGTGAAGCAGGACCCGGTCGTTCCGGTTCGCTTGCGCCAGCGCAGTAGGGACCGTTGCAAACGCGATTTGGGGAGTTCGAGAAGCTCGCCCCAAAGATTCTGCGTGTTGGTAGACCACCATGTCAAAAACACCTTCGCGAGCCTCGAGAGGCATGCTTGCAGCAAAGTCATTGGAGTAGCAGGCACCCCCATTGATGTGTTCTTTGATCCAAAGTCGCTTGCGACGAAAGAAACGGTGTTTCTCCACATCAGGCACGTAGCATCCCATAAGCAGGGGGACACGATCATGCGCTGTCCACTCGGCAGAAAGACGGCTGATCCAATCGCGTTTTACAGGAACCATGTCCGATTCCATCCAGAGGCTAAATCCACCCTCAAGATCATAAGTCTCATGGACATGGTCCATGCAGTCCCAAAACATGGCTGTTGGGCCTTGCGGATATCCGAAGATCTTTGTGGGGCATTGGAAATGTTTGCAGGGTGCGATTTGGCTGAACGCGTAAAACAGTCTTTCGCTGGGCTGGATGCGAGGGCTCGCTGCTAGCAAAAACTCGTATGCAACTGATTGTTCTCGAAAAGCGTCAAGACGCTTTGCAATTCGGAGATATCGATCGACCTCTTCTTCACTGAAATAGGGAACGATAATGACGTTTTTCATGGCTTGTCGCCCGTTTTCTGTCAACGAGGAATTCGCGTGGTTTCCGTTCGGTCTCAGCGCATTTAATCGGAGACGGTTTTTTTCGTCAATTCCAATCGCTTCAGAGTGGATGCTCTTCCACAACCGTGATGATTCCACTTTTTATTTTTGAAGTGACTACAGCTAGCAACCGAAAGACTCAACCTTGGCAGTCTGTTTGGTCTTGTGACTCGCGACAGAGGATTGTTATCTTGCTGTCGTTGAAAATCGGGTGATGGACAATGCTGTCCCCGCACTCCGCCCACGGGTTCGGTTCGTCGCGACGATTCGACCGTGAAAACCAAGGCCCGTTGAACGGAGTCGACATTTCCAAAACCTGCGAGTCTACCTTCATACGAAATTAGGCAAGGATGCCATGCGGCCAACCATAGAGGTTGATCGATGACGGGAGCAATTTCGCGTCTCCTGATTGTGGATCAATCATTAAAAGGTCCGGGGGGCCATCATTTTGATTGCACTCTCCAAATCGCAAAATCGGCGATTCGAAGGGGATTTACGCTCGCGATCGGTGCTCATCGGAAATTCCAAGATCAACAGGAAATGTGGAGAGGGATCGCAGGAGACTTGCAGGAGCCTGAAGAGCCAGCGGCTCACCCCTCGACCATCGATCAGACTTGCCAGATTTACCCATGCTTCAATCTGACCACCTATAGCCATAGGTCCGATCTTGGTGGGTCGTCTTCTGACGCGGTCGAAAAGACCGGGTGGCTACGAAAAATCAAAGAGTGGCTGCGGCATCAAGATGCTCTTCAGCGTTCCCTACCTGACAGACACATTGACCAGTCTTTGATTGCGTTTACGGACCACCTGACGCCATCTCAGCGACAGGTGGTTCGAGTCTTTAGCCGAAATTTAGTCCATTTTCTCGAGAGGACGGATGCAAAGCCCGAGGATGTCATTTTCTTCTCAACCGTTTCCGAGCTCGAATTTCTAGCCATGGGGTTGGTTGCGGCGGTTTACCCGGAGAAAAGCCCCGGAAGTTGGCATGCGCAATTTCACTTCAGCGCGTTGACCGGACGACCGCACGAATATGCTGCTCAGCGTCAAAGTCTCAAGTACCTTCGGGCGCGAGAGTCGTTCAGTCGGGCCCGCACTGGCTTCTCAAACGTGGCGATTTCCTGTTACACCACGAGTCAAGAACTTGCGGATCAGTACAACCTGTTTGATCGCGGAAGATTTGAGCCACTTCCTTATCCAGTCAATCCTCGATTTGGTCAGCAAGTTGAACAGAGCCAGGGAAGCCGTCCCATACGAATTACATTGGCCGGAGGGGTCCGGCGCGAGAAGGGCCAGGGACAATTGGCTGAGGTGATGAATGGCGTTGCAGATTCATTGTTGAAGACTAAGAAGGCCAAGCTTGTTCTCCAGAGTGGGGCGAAGCACCGCGGGCGTTCCACGACGGATTCCGGTTTTCGGGGAGAGTCAGGAGCTCCAGAATGGCTTGAATATGTCGAACATCCGCTGCCGGAGCAGAAGTATGTCCAACTGATTCAGCAGGCAGATCTAGGTCTGTTGATGTATGACAGTCGAGCTTACTACGCTCGCCGGGCTGGAGTCCTCGGCGAGTTTTTTGCGAGTGGTGTTCCAGTCATCGTCCCCGCGGCTTGCTGGTTG
Organism: Pirellulaceae bacterium; assembly: GCA_022448315.1. Classification (GTDB taxonomy): domain Bacteria; phylum Planctomycetota; class Planctomycetia; order Pirellulales; family Pirellulaceae. The sequence goes on from JAKVCA010000017.1 coordinate 172,370, forward strand.
GGAGAGCAAGTTCAACAGGTCAATCGGGGGTACTGGAGGGCCTTGTTTAGGGAGGGAGTTCCTGTGACCTCAAATTTGGTACTCCAAAGCCGAGGATCTCTCGGTGAAGTCACCCCTCGAGAGGCGACCGCAGCGGTTGTCGTTCGAGGCCATGTTGCTGATCCACCAGAAGGGCTTCGCCACCTGACGTTGGGTTGGCAGACCTTGAAGGGGCCGATGTCCCGTGGCGATTATTGCCTGAATCGATGGTCTGCCACGATCGATGAACAAGGAGAGTTTTGGTGCCTCTTGCCCGTCCTTGAATCTTGGCAGTCGATTCCCCTACGGCTCTCCATTCGCTGGTCATTTTCGGAGGGCTCGGTTCAGCTGCGTGATCTCCATCTAAGGGAAGTCGCCTCCACTACAGAGCAACCACTGCCGTGGGGAAAAGTTGGGCTGGTCGCGGTCGATAATGAACAGGTCCCCGGTTTGTTGACACATGTAGTAAGCCAGTATCGCCAATATCGCGCTGCGGCACGAGAGTACGCCTCATGCTGGTTTGCCGAACATGATCCTGAAAAAACGGTGGAACGCCTGTTTCAGCCAGAAAATAAGATTGTGCCAAAGCGCATGGCGAAACGCGCCGCGTAACCACCCCCGCCAGTTACCACAAAACGATACATAGATCTAAACAAGCGTTTCATGAGAGAAACATCGTTGGTTTATCCGACTCGGCAAGCCGCGGTGTTTCCTCCAACCTATCGGCGTTCCAAGGAGAACTTGGTCCTGTTCTCGTCTGATTGGCGAGCATGGGCTAATCGATTGGGTTAAAACTCAAGGATGAAGGAATGAATATTCTAGTGGTCGGCGGAGCCGGTTACATCGGTTCTCACATGGTGAAGTGCTTGGGGAAAAATGGTCACGAAGTGGTGACCTACGATAATCTGAGTGAAGGACACCGTGGTGCGGTGACGCACGGACTCTTTGTTGAAGGAGATTTGCAGGACCGCCCCCTGCTCACCAAGGTCCTTCGAAATCACCAAATCGACGCCGTGATCCATTTTGCCGCGTCGGCCTTGGTGGGAGAATCGGTGCAGAATCCTGCGAAATACTACCAGAATAATGTGGTCGCCACGTTCTCTCTTCTTGAAGCGATGAGGGAGGCGGAGGTTTCGAAGATCGTTTTTTCCAGCACCTGTGCGACTTATGGTCAGCCTCAGGTTATTCCGATCACAGAGAGGGAATCGCAGTCTCCGGTCAATCCGTATGGTTTTACCAAGCTTGTCATCGAACGCATGCTTGCGGATTACTCGAATGCCTACGGAATTGGATACGCTGCGTTGCGTTATTTCAATGCATCCGGCGCAAGTCCTGATGGTGACATCGGAGAGGATCATGATCCCGAAAGTCATTTGATCCCCATTGTTTTGCAAGTCGCGTTGGGGCAGCGCGCCAGCATTTCGATTTTTGGTGAGGATTATCCAACGCCGGATGGCACCTGCATTCGCGATTACATTCACGTGGATGATTTATGCGCCGCTCACTTGCTCGCCTTGGGGAAATTGTCGGCCGGAACTGAATTCAAACTGAACTTGGGAACGGGGAGAGGGCATAGCGTTCGAGAAATTATTAAGGCCTGTAGCGAAGTGACGGGCTGCGAGATACCCGCGGTTGTCGGCGAGCGTCGTGAAGGCGACCCTGCAGAACTGGTTGCGGATCCTACGCTTGCTCGAAAGCTGTTGGGTTGGGAAGCAAGATATCAGGACATTCAGGAAATCATTTCGACCGCCTGGGCGTGGCATCAAGCCAATCCTCATGGGTTCAGTGTTTCTGAGGCAAGCGACTAAACTCGCAGAGAAATTTCTAGGGCTTGTTGGAAAATCACCTCAAGGCTACTCCGCCTGTTTCCGGTGCTCTGCGATGGCTCGACGTGATGCAGATTCGGCTCGGGTTTGCCCATTGTCCCAAGTCGTCGTCGGCTTGAGCCTCTTGATCCTTGGCACCGTCTTTAGAATGTCTTGGTGATCGCGCGAACGTGTGATGTCCAATTTTCTTCGCGAGATCGAATAGCTTTCCGCCACACGAAGGGTGATAATGCGTGACTCCAAGTTCGCGGCATTGGGCAGTGAGACGGTTCATTGGCTTCCCAGGGCAGGTTGGTTTTCAAGCGTTGGCATATCTCATTTATGTCATTGAAGCTTGCCGACGGCTCGTTGTTGTTCTCTGTGGTGTCGTTCTCTGAGCTGTCGCGAATTTGGGGTACTGCTGCGGAGTACCTGTCGGGATCTGTATCTGGCCGAGATTTAGGAGGAGACTGCGATGAAAAAGAAAAAGGGTGATCACTCTCACAATCAGGCAACAACACGACGCCGATTCCTTCAGCAATCTACGGCAATTGGCTTGATTTCTTCGGGTTATTTCGTCAATCCAGTGGCCGGTAAGCCCTCCAGCAGTCCGAATGAACGTCTGAGAATTGCGGCAGTTGGGGCAACCAATCGAGCCGGTGCAAATATCCGTGGTTGTGCAAGCCAAGACATCGTGGCGATTGCGGATGTGGATGGCAATCTCCTCGAACAGGGCTCCGCCGCTTATCCGAATGCCAGGAAGTATCGTGACTACCGTGTCATGTTGGAGAAAGAGGCTGAAAAAATCGATGCGGTGCTAGTGGGGACCCCCGACCACTCCCACGCGCCCGCTTCCGCAATGGCATTGAGACTTAAAAAACATGTTTATTGTGAGAAGCCTCTAACCCATACGGTTTATGAAGCCCGAGTGCTCTCGGATCTTGCCAGAGAAAATAAACTGGTGACCCAAATGGGAACCCAGATTCATGCCGGCGACAATTATAGACGAGTGGTGGAATTGATTCAGGGCAATGCCATCGGACCGGTGAAAGAGGTCCATGTGTGGTCCTCTGCGGTCTACACCGGAGGGAAATTCAGAACCGATGTCCCCTGCCCTGCACATGTCGACTGGGATCTATGGCTCGGTCCCGCACCAGAACGTCCCTACAGTCCGGATGTCCATCCGTTTGCGTGGCGCCGGTTTTGGGATTACGGCGCGGGCTCACTGGGAGATTTTGGGTGTCACTACATGGATCTCGCTCACTGGGCACTCGACCTCAAACATCCGGTAAAGATTGATGCTCATGGGCCGGAGGTGGACACTGTCTCAACCCCGGCTTGGTGCAAAGTCCAATACGATTATCCTTCGCGGGGAGAGATGCCCGCCCTGAAGTTGTTCTGGTATGACAGCGGCAAAAAGCCCGAGTTGTTATCCACATTGAAAAATAAGAAGGGGGAACCACTGAACTGGAATAGTGGTCAACTTTTTGTGGGTGAGAACGGGATGCTCCTGTCTGATTATGGCCGGCATGTGCTGCTGCCGGAGGAAAAGTTTGAGGACTTTGAACGACCCGAACCGACCATTCCAAAGTCGATTGGCCATCACACCGAATGGATCCAGGCAATCAAAAATGGCGGGACCACCACCTGCAATTTCGATTACTCCGGTGCACTGACCGAGGCCGTCTTGCTGGGAACCGTTTCTTACCGAAGTGGAAAGACCATCGAGTGGGATGCAGAAACCTTGAAGGTCACCAATGCGCCGGAGGCACAGTCGCTCATACATAAAGAGTACCGGAAGGGATGGACCTTGTAGGTCACAGCAACCTTGCGGGTGAGCAAAAGCTTCAGGCCTCTGGATGCCACAAGACGTGAGCCGTTTTTCCGATGCTAGCACGTTGGCCCTGCGTTTTTGGCACGCCGTTTGTACTTATCTGGAGTTGAGTTCGTCAATCGTTTTGAAGAGGCACCATGAGGCGGGGCCTCGAATGGGGCCATGGAAGGCCGTCACAGACAAGGAGGAAGAAAATGGCTCGTCGCAAGTCCCGCAGAGGATTTAATGTGCTGGGTGCCATCCTTATCGACGGATTCTTCCTTTGGGCCGTCTTGTGGTATTTTTCGTCGTCAAATTGATACGAGGATGTCGCGAAACCGGTGCGAGTTTTGCAAATGTCGCCTCAGTAAGAGTCGGCATTGAAAATTCTTAGAGCCGCCATGGTTTAAGACATGCACCGCCGCGCCGCGAGTGACTTCGCGGGTCCGCTGGTTAAGGAAAGCTGTTCGATTCAGTTGCCGATCCACGCGGCGATTCGTTCCGTAGGCTGAAACGCCCGGATAAAGATCACGAATCTCTACGAAGTGGTGGTTTCGTCATCGAGTTCTGCCGCCTCTTCTTTTTCAACTTCGGCGATGGTTTCGATGACAGCTCTCGCTTCTTCAGGAGTCAAGTCGTTCTCTCGAGAGGACTCGTCAGTTTTCGTCTCGTTCATGGTTTAACGCCTTTTCCGGTATACTTGATGAAACAGTCTTAGGCCGCGTGTTTTGGAACGCCTCGGCCGATCTCAGTCGATACTTCTGATTGTTCGTCGATTTCAGGATCCGGTTGGGGGATACCTCGCCGCAGTTGCCAGAGTCGCGCCTGCTTGGTGAAGGAATATAAACCCGCAAGAAGGCTCAACTGTAAACCCGCCGAACCATCGAGGAATCCACGTTGGAGAATGTAGGCACGCAGAAACCGGAGGATTGGATTGAGTAGCATCTTCAAAAAGCTGTCTTGTTTGCCTTGTTGATGCCACTGCTCGGCCTGAACGGTCGTGTAACGCTCAAATTTTCGAAAGTACTGGGCGTAAGTCCAGTAGGTGTAGTGTAAGAAGCGACTTCGCAACCTCCCCACACGGCCCGTGGAAACTTGCACTTCACCATGATCGCTGGGGCCCTCGTATCTTGAAAGATCTCGTTTGAAGAGTCTCAGGACGCGGTCATTCTGCCAGCCGCTATATCGAATTCGATGCCCCATAAAGTGATTGTCTCGATGGATCCAATAACCGTCATGCTGGGGCGATTGGAGGATTTCTTGAATTTCTTGCCGCATTTCCGCGGTAACTCTTTCGTCCGCATCAACGAGTAGGATCCAGTCGTGGGTGGCTTGAGGGATTGCCCAATTCTTGAAGTCACCCGACGTTCGATACTCCCTCTCGATCACACGGCATCCGCCCAACTGCTGTACAATCTCCAAGGTCCCATCGGTGGAACCTGAATCTGCAAGCAAGATTTCATCTGCAATGTCCCGAAAACTTTCGATACAGGGACGAATATTGAGGCGTTCGTCCTTGCAGGGGACAAGGACTGTTAGTTTATGGCGGGAATCGACTTGGTTCATGCCGCAGCCTTATCGATGACGAGACGCACCCTCATTGGAACAGACTTCAGAAGGAAGTTATCCGTCGTCAGTCGATCGTTCAAGATCAGATTTGAGGCCAGAACTGGATGCACGCACCTCAATTGGAGCGGATCGAGGTGATCGAATGAGTTGTGAACCAGGTCGTTGAAGTGTTGGAAAGAATTGCCGCACGGCAGTAGTCGAGGCTGAGCGACGTCTTTAGGACAACGTCACGGCAAGTTCACGAGAATCTCGCGTAGGGAGACGGGGTCATGGCAAGTAAGTTTTGGATTTGTTTATTGGGTATCGGTTGCCTCTTCGTATCCATGCTCGAAACTGAAACTGCTAGCGGGCAAGGGCCCGCACGGGCGAGGGAGGTTCCTCGCGTCCTCATTATCGGCGACTCGATCTCGCTGGGGTACACGCCCTACGTGGCATCAATCTTGAAAGGTCGAGCTGAGGTCGTTCACAACCCGGGAAACGCCCAACATACGGGGACTGGGGTTGAGAAGATTGAAAAGTGGTTGCAGCCGGGAGATTGGGACCTCATTCATTTCAATTGGGGACTTTGGGATTTGTGCTATCGACATCCGGACTCCAAGGTCGCCGGTAAGCGAGATAAGGAACGCGGGGCATTGACGACGAGTCTGCACGCCTACGAGCAGAACCTCGAGCGATTGGTTGAGCGATTGAAGGAAACCGACGCCACTCTCATCTGGTGTGAAACGACCCCTGTTCCGGAAGGGGAGCCGGGTCGGCATGCAGGAGCCGCAAAAAAATATAATGCCATTGCTGAAAAAATCATGAAACGGCATGACATCGCCATCAATGATCTTCACGGCTACGCATTATTGAAAATTAATGCAATTCAAAAGCCGAATGACGTCCACTTTACCACCAAAGGCCGCCGCTACCTGGCTGAAAAGGTGGCCATGGAAATTCAGAAACAACTGGAGCGGTGAACCTGGGAAGTGAGCAAGGTAAGTGAAGAAGGCAACCCGTGAAGTCGGCCGAGTTTCGTTGCCGTCAACGCGACGTGAGATTTGAATCGCCCTGTTCATGCGGTGCGCCTGACCTGTTGAGAGATGCTGTCAGAATTGAATGAGTATGCCGAGCCATCGTATCTGAGTTCCGTTGCTCGAGAACTGCTGCCCGTCCTGCTGCTCCCAGAGTTTCTCGTTGTTTGCGATCTGTCAAAAGCGACTCCAGGCATTCCACCAGGGCATCGCTTTCGCCCGGAGTAAATAATTTACCGCCTCCGGTCGCGTTCAGCATTTCAGGAAAAGCACCGTGATTGGGAAGCACAACAGGGATGCCGGCAGCCATCGCCTCCAATGCGAAAAGTCCTTTGGGATCGCGATAAGTGGTCGGCACGCATAACGCATCGAGTGACGTCAGGAATTGGACTTTGTCGGTTCGGTTGATCGAGCCGACGTACTCGAAATGCGACTGTAAAGAGGCTTCTTTGAGGCGACGGAATTGTTCTTCAGCGTAGGTCTTCTGTGACTCACCAAGCCACCCCGCGATTTTAAGTCGGCAGTTCGTGAGTTTGCCTCGTTGGTGAATTTTAATGAAGGCGTCGACCAGTTGGTGAAAGCCTTTTTCTGGAGCCAGTCTGGCGAGGTATCCCAACGTGAGGGTGTTGTCATCCTTTGTACGAGAAGGCAGATCTTCAAAGTCACGGGTGTCGATCGCGAGTGGAGTGACGTGGACCCGTTCGGGGGGTAATTGCAAATAAGACGACATGAAGTCTTTGTAGAATTGGCTGTGACTCAGAAATGCGTCTGTATGTTTGGCGAGGCGATTGATTTCTGCGAGTGCCTCGCTGCGAAACGGTTCAGGCAGGCTTTCCAAGAAAATATCATCACCCTGCAAGGTCACCACCGTGCACGCTCCAAGCTCCTGTTTGATATCGGGAATGCAACCGCCGATTAGCATGTTGGACAGGATGACAACATCGGGATTGACGTGACGTTGAAGCCACTTGCAGAGCCTCTGAACCTCTTTTCTCTGAAATCCGCCACGGCCTTTCAACATTGAAACGGTCAAGGCGCCGAGTTCTTTGGGATCAATGTGTGAGGCACGTCGGGTGACACGTCGAATCAATTTGGGATTGTCGAGAAAACGGTCCAGAAACTTGGGGACATGTCGGAATAAAGGGAGCTTTTGCTGCAGGAAGACATTGATGCCACCAAAAAAAACCTGATCGACACTCACGTCAGATTCGTCGGTTCGAATGGGGGTATAGGTCGGAATGAGCTGACAATCTTCGCCTAGCTTAGATAACGCAGACGCCAGCGCATTGTCATGCATGCAGCTGCCGCAGTACATGCCGGCGGCTCCGGCGGTGAGGTAGGCAATTCGCATACAAATCTTCGATGATAGGGATAGGGAGAACCGTTTCCTTGATTGTAGGGGTTTGTTGATGCAGAACCAGCCTTAACGAGTGGTGGAGGCTGGCGGCTAACTCACCTCTGCAAAGCCGGCGATGTGGGGGGATATGACCCAGGGGAGTGCGGTTGCAGGTGCACGAAACTCTTGAAACTCAACCCTCGAAAATCGGCTTCGGCGGATCCATTCTCCTGTTTCGCGATGCGGACAGCATCCGTCACCGCAAATGCGAAAACCGGGGGCTAGAGCGTGCTGGAGTATCCGTAGCCCGGTACCCTTCGCTGCCGCGACATGCTCAATAAAAAGGAATCTACCGCCGGGCTTCAGGACACGAGCGATTTCATCCAGTACACGTTGAGGATGCGACACGGAACACAAGACGAGCGTACTGATGACAAAGTCGAAGTCATCTTCGTCGTAGGGCATGTTCTCGGCGCGTCGTTCAAGGATTTCTCCCTGGTTACCCGTCGATGAGAGTTGCTTTCGGATGGCGCGATGCATGTAGCGATTCGGTTCGAGACCGACCCAAGTGGGAACCGAATTCAAATAGCGCAAGTTTCCCCCCGGCCCAGGGCCGATTTCCAACACCCGCCCCCGTACCTGCCGGAACAAATCCTCTTTGTACGGAGCAATAAACCGATCGTAGCGTGCCATCAGGGGACCGTAGAGGGTTGCCATGACTCGTTGCTGGCAGTTTCGAAATAAGCCCACCGTCACGTCTCCGATTACCGCATCACGGAGCGATCTTTTTTTGTTGCTCCTGAGACAAGTCTCTGCGGTTGGAAAAGGCAAATGGCAAAGGCGTTTATGCCACGAAAAAACCTGCCCTCCAACAGGAGGGCAGGTTCTCAATTTAAAAAAATTGTGGCACCAGAGCTAGTTGGCATCCAGCCCAACCATATTGACAAGAGCGTCCGCAACCGGGGCCGCAATGGCCTGAGGCTCATCGGCATTCCAAGTGTTTCGCGCGTTGTCGATCACTAGCGTCAACGAGAGTGCCAAAATCAAAAAGACACCGACGAGAGACAGGACCTGCCAAATCGTGTAGGGCTTTTCTGGGGGTTCCATCGCGACAGGAGCGTCAACCGGTTGAACATTGCCCTCTTGACCCACGAGTCCTTCGCCGAAGACATCTGGATCTTCGGTGACAAGGACAGGTGCCGCGTCATCGACGTCCACTCCTATCGAGTCTTCCAACAGGCCACCGCCAGAATCCTCGGGGTAGATTTCTGAACCGTCCAACGCGATCACTTGAGATCCACTGGTATCTTCTTCGCCGTCGGCATCAACTGGGGTGAGCATGAAATCGTCACCCTCTTGAACATCACTTCCCATGTCGTCCATGGAGACAAGACTGTCATCCGCAGGCAAGGCGAGAGAGTCAAGATCCGAGTCCGAAAGTTCGGCAGGTTCATCTTCGAGTGGCAAGCCGCTTTCTGAGGAGCCAAGATCGATTTCTCCATCTCCGGACGAAAGGCCAATCTCACTCAAAGAATCTTCATCGAGCACCAGATCACTGTCGCCAACGTCCGAAGAAGATTGAACGATGTCGCTGCCATCTGCGAGACTCAATTCGGAGTCTTCGAAGAGGTCGTCTTCCGCAAGCAACATGTCGTCGTCGCCGCCGCCGCCGTCCATTTTGCCAGTGTCAGAAGGGCTATCGCCAGTCTTCGCCTCGGCTTCGTCTCCGAGAACATCAGAGTCGCCACTTTCAAGATTGATCGAATCTTCAACAGAGAAACTGTCTTCGAGGTCGAGTTCTGAGGACAAGTCATCTGCGGCGCCTGAGGATAGGCTTAATCCTTTCTCCTCCGACACACGCTTCAACTCGTCAAATTTGAATTTCCAGGAAGAACCAGACTTGAAGCCACGAATCTCCCCTTTTGAGATCATCTCAGTCAAGTCATCGTGGGGAATGCCCAGCATCTGGGCAGCTTCCTCGAGTGGGATCAAATCGGCCATCTTCAACAGGCTCCCTTGGGGAAAAAACTCTAAGTCGGTACGAGTTTTCGCCGAGAGAAACCGATTCGCTGACGACCTAGCGGGGTACGACGAGCGATTTAATTTCTTTCGGCGAAGGGCTCACGCCGTTGTATTCATCTAATTGTAAGTCCCAAGTCACGTTGCGAACGCTTTTCAGGTGAACTTCGCCCGACTGGCGCTCAACGTGATAGATACTCATCACACGTAACTTGGTGTCGAGCAGAGCGACGGCATCCGACGACTCTGAACCCTCCAAGTGTAGGGCAATAATTCCATCTTGTGAGACAAAGGTGTTGGTTTTTTGCGATTGGTTGTCGGTCATGTCTCTCAACGACACAAGACTGAGGCATCCCAATAACAAGGTTCCAGCCACTGCATTCCAGACTGTACTTCGCATCGCTACACTCGCTTCCGTTCGAGTCCCTGGACCGCGCTCTCTATTCTAAAAGGCGGATTCACCGATTCAAGAGTTTAGGCTTCGCTAAATCGTCCAGTTTTCTTAGCTTGGCCGTCCGATCGTGCTGATCGACCGGATCGGACACCCTGATGGCCCGGCGAGTCTACTTTCCTGACACAGGCGGGACAAGATCAACCCTTTCCCAACGGTTTCTTCGTTTTCCCTTGCTGGCCGACGTGTTTCCTCGGGAATCAGGCCGTTTTAATATGGATTAGGGTTTCTTATGATTTAGGTAAGCCAAGGAAGTTGCCTTCTTCCATGATCCGGTGGCGGGGGACCAGTAAACCCCTCCAACAGTGACCCGATGCCTGGCCCGGAAAAAAATAGTTTTTGGAAAAGATGGGTAATTTAGGAACTTGTGCGGGTGTTTTCCTGCTAAACCTTGATTACGTTATATGTTTGGCTGTGGCCGTCACCCAGACCGCCTTGGCTCCGGGTTCAAAACATCAGTTGCGAATGAGAGTTTAGGCGTTGCAACGACGCGATTTTAGGGTCCATTCGCACGACAGATCTTTGATTCGAGCCGATCGCAGAGTTGCCGGGTTTATCAGGTTGGGTTGAACGGACAGCCAAGCTTATCGACGCACGCCTAAGTGGCATGGTCGGTACAGATGGCCCCAGTTCAATTTGCCTAGCTGATTCAGGGCGTTTTGTTTGACAGCCTAAAAAAAACGTAAGTATACTAAAAGCCTCGTCTGACCTTTTGCATTTCTGTTCAAGGTCGTTTCCGTTGGGATTGCGAGGCCGCCGTATGTGCAAACGATTCAGAATCTTTTGGATCGTTTGAATTTCCAATGTTTGGTTCGCCAGCCAGTTTGGCGTCATACTCATGCTAGAGGTAGCAGTCCATGACGTTTGTCGGAAAGCTTTTGACCGTATTGATTTTGATTTGCAGCATCTTTTTGACTGCAGTCGCCGTAATGTTGGCCGCGAGTCAACAGAACTGGAAAACGCAGGCAACGGATAATGCCGCAGAGGTTCGTCGGTTGTCGCAGATTCTGCAAGATTCGCAAAACCGAACCGAGGAAATTAAGACGGACCTGCAACGCGAGCGAGTCACGTCACGATTGGCGTTACAGCGATCGCAAGTTCAGCTTCTCGTTGAACAAGCGAAGAACACACAGAAGGAAGAGGCTCTCGCTCAGGAAATCCTGAAGAGTCAGGAGCAACTTCGCATTCTGAAGCAAAACGAAGATCGCCTCGCCGAATTGACAACTCAGAACAAAGACCTTCGGCAAAGAACAAATGAGTTGACGACTTCGTTGCACAACACCCTGCAGCAAGTGACCACTTTGACTGATGAAAACTATTCCCTCGAGGGTCGCATGCAACGACTCGAGGAGAAGCGTGATCAACTTGCGAACGATCTGGCCCAATTCGCCAAAGTGATGAAGGCTTACGGACTGGATGAGAATTCGCTGACTGCACACATTCCGCCTCGCGTGGAAGGGCGAGTCCTTGTTGTTAGCAACAAGATCAAGGGACTTGTCGAGTTGAGTCTCGGCGAAGATGATGGAATCCGAGTCGGACATAAGTTCGATGTCTTCCGCGACAGCAAGTATCTCGGAAGCGTCGTGGTGAAGACGGTGACTCACAACCGAGCGACCGCAGAGATCGTTCCAGAATTGAATGAGGCTCCGATCCGTGCCAACGACCGAGTTACGACTGAACTTGAATCCCAACTGCGAGGCTAAAGGAAATGGCATCAGCTCAAACTCAGGCTCCTGCAGCTTCCCAAAAGCAGAAACTTAACGTTTACACGGTCATGCTCATTACGGCTGGAATCTCACTGATTTTTGGCACGGTATGCATGTATATGGCCTTGAATAAATTCGGGGATTACCCATATTGGAAAATCTCTGAGGAAGCTAAGGTCAGTCGTTCGCTCTAGAGGCGATGATTTGAAATGTCGATTCAATGACCCACGGCCCTTGCCGTGGGTTTTTTATGCGCCAAACGGAAATTTATCCGCGAGTCATTGACCTCTGACATCGCGGGCAGAAAAAAGTGGAACGTTGTGCAAGGACGGTCCGCACAATTTCCGACCGTTCACAGGTTGGACAGGTAGATCCGGCCCGATCATAAACTCGATGGGCATTCTGATAATTACCGGCTTGGTTGAGCGCATTCCTGTAGGTGCCGTCCGATAGCGTGGAGCCCTCGTAACGAATTGCCTCCTCAAGAACTTCAACGATACACTGTCGAAGTTTTACCCATCGCTGCCTCGTCAACGCGGCACAGGGCGTTTCGGGGTGAATCCTCGCCAGGTGAAGAATCTCGGACGCGTAGAGATTGCCAATCCCCGCCACCTGTTTTTGATCGAGTAACGCAACTTTGATCGCACGGCGACTTCGTTTCAGTCGTGTTTCAAGCTCCTCAGCAGTGACGACTAGAGCATCTGGTCCCAGTTGTCCCTGTTCGTAGACCTGCTGAAATTCGGATGCGGAATAGCATTTGACCGAACCTAGGCCTCGCCGATCCCAGAATAGCAACTCTTGTGCCTCGCAATCTTCCAGAAGGATCTTGAGACGCAAATGGGAGAGGTTAGGAGGAGAAGCCACAAGAACGAGGCCTGTCATCCGAGGTTCAAAGATCAGAGTGAAATCCCCCGATAAATGGACAAGGACCCGTTTGCCCAGTCGTCCGAGACCTCTGATGGTTCGCCCTTTGAGTCGTCGACGAAAGGTGGAGTGATTGGGCGCTACGCTGATCGGCTGAAGTTTACAAGGTGGAAAAATGACACTCGCGATTTTCCCGCCCACGACCTCGCTAATGCCGCGTTTCATCGTTTCAACTTCGGGTAACTCTGGCACTTTGGTGTCTTTCGGGATACATCCAAGGTTGTAAAGCGGACAGATTTAACGGGTAATCCGACAACCGACAGGTTATCGTTGTCCGGTCTACGTTACCTCGGGGGGCTTGGCCCCGCCATGGTCTCTGCTTTGCAGGTGAAAATTTTTCAGCGACTCTCCGTCTAGGTTGAGTAGGCGGGTGGCATGTCGGAGTCAGTGTGGACCAGAAGTGAGACCTAAAGGCGAGTCTTGTTAACACCAAGAACTGGCGAGTGTTTTAGCTGGGGTGCCTTGACGAGTCCGAACCTGACTAATCACAATCCTCTGTTCCATGACCGGGTTGGGTCCACCTCGGCCGACTTGCGAATTCTGTGGGGCTGGCTGGCAGAACCTGTGAGTTACTTTGAGTCATTATCTTGCCTTTGAGGATGGGAGATCGCGTCTTATGTCAAACTCAGTTCGATCCCCCGAAGATTTCGTTCAGGTTCCCGACGCTCGCGGGCGATTCGGTGATTTCGGCGGACGCTTTGTCCCCGAAACACTCACTCAGGCTTTGGAACAACTCGAAGCCGAATACGAATCGGCTTGCGTAGACCCGGATTTTCAGGCGGAACTTGGCGAGTTGCTTCGCGATTTTGTTGCGCGACCCTGCCCCCTCTATTTCGCCCGTCGTCTCACCGAAAAATGTGGCGGGGCCCAGATCTGGTTCAAACGCGAAGATACGAATCACACGGGCGCCCACAAAATCAATAATACGGTCGGGCAAGCCCTGCTTACTTTGAGAATGGGGAAATCGCGAGTCATTGCCGAGACGGGGGCCGGTCAGCATGGAGTCGCAACGGCCACAGCTTGTGCACGGTTTGGCTTGCCGTGTGTCGTCTACATGGGGGAAGAGGATGTTCGCCGTCAGGCTCCCAATGTTAGAACGATGAGATTGATGGGGGCCGAGGTTCAGCCTGTGGTCACGGGTTCCAGAACCTTGCGTGATGCGATCAACGAAGCCATGCGGGATTGGATGTCCTCCGTCGAAGACACCCATTACATCATTGGGTCAGTTGTCGGTCCGCACCCTTTCCCGCGAATTGTTCGAGACTTCCAATCGGTGATCGGTCGGGAAACGATTACACAATGCCAGCAACGTTTGTCACGCTTGCCTGACCTTGTCATCGCTTGTGTCGGTGGTGGAAGCAATGCTGCTGGAATGTTTTACCCCTTCACTCCCCACACCGAAGTGCGGTTATTGGGAGTTGAGGCAGGGGGACGCGGTGCGTCGGCAGGTGACCATGCTTCTCCGTTGACTTACGGTGAACCTGGAGTCTTGCACGGAAGTTACAGCTACGTGATGCAGGACGAAGATGGGCAAACTTGTGATGTTCACTCAGCATCGGCAGGGCTGGACTATCCAGGTGTCGGCCCGGAACACAGCTTTTGGAAAGACAGCGGGCGTGTGGAATACACCACTTGTGAAGACAAGGAAGCCCTCGCTGCCGTCGAGGTTATGGCACGGACTGAGGGGATCTTGCCCGCACTAGAGACGGCTCACGCCATCGCAGAAGCAATCAAAATTGCGCCCTCCATGTCCCAAGATCAGGTAGTCGTGGTTTGCCTCTCGGGACGCGGTGAAAAAGATGCCGCTGAAATTTCTCGATTACGCGGCGAAATCTGAACAACTTCGGCGTGAGTAAGGAAAAGTTGATGACGAAGGTGGACGATCGTTTTGCAGAACTGCGTGCACAGAACCGCAAAGGGCTGGTGCCATTTGTGACTGCGGGTGATCCCGACCTGGATACCATGGTCGAAATGATTCGCCGTTTCGACAGGCTGGGCTGTGCGGTCTGCGAAGTCGGAATTCCTTATTCCGACCCCATTGCGGACGGGCCCGTCATTCAAGCCTCTTATACTCGTGCCCTGGAGAAAAAGGTCCAATTGAAAGAGATTTTCCGGCGTTTGGCCGAGGTCGCTCCCGAAGTTGATATTCCAGTGGTCACCATGGTGAGCTATGCGATCGTCTTTCGGCATGGACCAGAGCAGTTTTTGAAAGATGCCATTGCGGCCGGGGTCAGCGGTGCGATCATTCCCGACCTTCTGGTGGATGACGCCGGGCCGATGGTGGAACTTTGCAAGAGATATGACTTTGCTTTGATCCAACTCGTCACTCCCACGACGTCCGAAGAAAGGGCGTTGGGTATTGCGGAAACGACGACCGGCTTTCTCTACTATGTCTCGGTGACCGGTATCACTGGGGAGCGAACGGAACTGCCTGCGGTTCTGACCGAACGACTTCAGTGGTTGAAAGGGCAGACTGACTTGCCCGTGTGTATCGGGTTTGGCATCAGTCAAGCGGAACAGGTGAAACATGTTTCGGGGATTGCAGATGGTGCAATTGTAGGTTCCGCAATCGTCCGAAGGTTGGCTGAAGCCAAATCCCCAAGTGACCTCGATGACGTTGAGCACTATGTAGGGTCCCTCGTTGAGGCCCTTAAGTAGAGATTCCGTCACCGAGGAAGCCTTGGGAGCGAGCAGGGACGTTCGTTTGAGCGAGGCAAACGGCTCGACGCGATTCAACCAAGGATGAAATACGCGTGAGGAGTCAAATTTTTCAGGAGCCGGACATGCGGTTTGCCGCCGTAACTCGTTGGCCGTTATGGGGTGAACTCTGATTGCTCCACCCTATGGGATGCGGTACAACCACGGATGATCGATGGGCCGTCCGCCACAGTGTTGTGGCCGTAAGTGCGACTCAGAGGTTGGTTACGGATGATCGCTGCTTCTAAAGTGCCCGGAAATGACCGAATTACTCTCGCCGAAGACTCGTATTTTTGTTGCTGGACACCGTGGTCTTGTGGGCTCGGCAATTCTCCGGCATCTCGGAGAGGCAGGATTTCATGAGGTGCTTACGGCGGACCGCGCGACGTGTGACCTGAGTCATCAATCTTCCGTTGAGTCATGGATGAGCTCGCATCGTCCCGAGGTTGTTCTGCTGGCCGCAGGAAAAGTAGGTGGGATTTACGCCAACGACCACTATCCGGCCGAATTTCTCTACGAGAACACGATGATCCACGCCAATGTGATTCATGCCAGTTGGCAGTTTGGCGTGCGGAGACTGCTTTACTTGGGGAGTTCCTGCATCTATCCCAAGGCATGTCCACAGCCGATTCGGGAAGAATACCTGCTGACGGGCCCGCTGGAGCCAACCAACGCGCCTTATGCGCTCGCCAAGATCAGCGGCATTAAAATGTGTGATAGCTATCGTCGACAGTACGGCTGCGATTTCTTTTCTGCCATGCCAACAAACCTTTACGGACCCTGCGACAATTTTGACCTCCAAACGTCCCATGTCCTGCCTGCCCTGATTCGTAAGTTTCATGAGGCGAAAACTCAAGGACAAGCTGAAGTGGAGGTTTGGGGGACAGGCACAGTTCGGCGCGAGTTTTTACACGTGGATGATTTGGCGGGGGCGTGTCTGTTTCTTCTAAAGAATTTCAGGGGAACAGGGCATATCAACGTGGGGACCGGGGAGGATCTGACGATACAGGAGTTGGCAGAATCCGTTCGCGACGTCGTCTATCCCGAAGCTCGTTTGAAATGGAATACGGAAATGCCCGAGGGAGCCCCACGTAAGCTCCTGGATGTTTCCAAAATTCAAGAGCTTGGTTGGCGTCATTCAATCGAGTTGAAAGACGGACTGAGGTCTGCCTATCAGTGGTTTTTGAACCATGTTGCGGAACCTGCCGCTTGAGTCCATCAGGAAGAAAGACTTGGTGATGAAAAGCTACCCTGAGAAGAATGGCAAGAAGGCACTGATCACTGGAATTACCGGGCAGGACGGAGCGTATCTGGCGGAGCTGCTCTTGAAAAAGGGATACGAAGTTTACGGGATCATCCGTCGCTCCTCGTCGTTCAACACTGGACGCATCGATCATATCTATCAAGATCCTCATGAAGACGATGTCCGATTGAAACTTGTCTTTGGTGACCTTGGCGATGCTTCTTCAATCAACCGTGTCATGAAGACAACACGCCCGGATGAAGTCTACAACCTGGGTGCGCAGTCACACGTCAAAGTTTCTTTCGACATTCCGGAATACACCGCAGACGTCACAGGCTTGGGTTGCATTCGACTTCTTGAAGCCATGCGAGAGTCCGATGTGGACGCGAGGTTCTATCAGGCATCATCTTCCGAGTTGTACGGTAAGGTAGTAGAGACGCCTCAAAGTGAAACGACGCCCTTTTATCCTCGAAGCCCTTATGCCTGTGCCAAGGCTTTTGCTTTCTACGCGACGAAAAACTACCGGGAGTCCTACGGGATGTATGCGGTCAACGGGATTCTGTTCAACCACGAGTCGCCACGGCGGGGGGAGACATTCGTGACAAGAAAAATCTCTCGAGCTGTTGCACGAATTTGCCATGGGCTGCAGTCGGCCGTTTATCTCGGTAATCTCGATGCCAAAAGGGATTGGGGATACGCGGGTGATTACGTTGAAGCGATGTGGAGAATGTTGCAGGCCGAAAAGCCGGATGACTATGTGGTCGCAACCGGCGAGACCCACAGTGTTCGCGAGTTTTGCGAGAGGGCGTTTGCTCGAGTTGATAAACCGCTGCGGTGGGCAGGCGAAGGCGTGGAAGAGTGCGGCATTGATCCGGATGGGAATGCCGTCGTTCGCATTGACCCCGGTTATTTTCGGCCTGCCGAAGTAGACTTGTTGCTTGGCGATTCAACGCGAGCGCGGCAGGAGTTGCGTTGGGAGCCGCAGGTCACCTTTGATGGATTAGTGGACATGATGGTTGACGCGGACATGGAAAGTGTTCGCCAGCAGAGAAACGGTGAGGTCGTCAATTAAGGGGCCATCGCTTTTACGGAATTTTCAAGTGGGCGTCTGCCGGTAGGGATGCCCCAAGGTCTCACCTCAGCGTCCGGTACTTGCGAATCTCAGCGAGGCATTTGGAGAAATCTTCCGGTAAAGGGCTCACGAATTCCATGCGTTCACCGGAGGCGGGATGCTCGATTTCAAGCCGGTGGGCGTGAAGCGCCTGTCGGTTGAGCAATACGGTCGTATCTTCTCGTAAGCCCGAGATATCGCCACGCACGATTCTGCTTCGGCCTGAGTAAAGCTTGTCTGCGAGGATCGGGTATCCCGCATGAGTCAGGTGAACACGAATCTGATGTGTCCTACCGGTTTTGGGTTTAACCTTCAAATACGAAATTCCCCTGAATCTCTCCGTGACTTCGTAAAAGGTCTGGGCCTCGCGAGCCGAGGCAACGTCGGGGCGAATGGCCATTTTTTCTCTTTGGTAGGGATGAGGGCCAATCGGTGCGTTTATCCAGTCTCGATCTCGATCTGGACTGGGAGAGACAAGGGCGCAATATTCTTTGGAGACGGTGCGGGCTTCAAACTGAGCCGCAATTTTTGTGTGAGCCGTGTCCGTTTTCGCGACCAGGATGACGCCACTCGTGTCACGATCCAACCGATGGACGATGCCCGGTCGAGTTGCGCCACCCAGAGAACTCAATTGAGTGAAATGGTGAGACAGAGCCGCCGCCAAAGTCCCTGACCAGTGGCCCTTCGCAGGGTGGACCACCATTCCGTATGGCTTGTTGACTACCGCGATGCACTCGTCTTCGTAGAGGAGATCGAGTGCGATGGGTTCGGGTGCGGGACCTGTCGGACCACGCGAGGGAAAAGTGATGAAGACAGTTTGGTCTTCATTCAATCGGTAGGATGGCTTCGCGTTTCTGCCATCAACCAGGACTTGGCCCTCGGAAACCGCGCGCCGAAGTTGCACACGACTGTACGAAGTGAAATGCTTCGCAAGAAACGCGTCCAATCGATGACCTGCTTCCTCGGCAGCAACTTGTAGTGAAGCGTCTGAGGGTTCCGTCACAAGTTCACCGAGATGAAAGCCCGCGAGACTGATTTACTGATCCGGAGATTCCGACTCTTCTTCGGATTCCTCTTCGTCACCGTTCGGCTTGGTGTCGGATTCGTCCACGGATTCTGGAGCGTTGGCCGGAGGTTTGAGTGCTCCACCGCCCAAATCAGGTTGTGCGTCTGGGGCGTTGGTTGGAGGAGTCTCCCCACCCTCGCTGTTTCCTTCTTCACCTGACGTGGGACCAGAGAGATCGGGAAAAGAAAGGTCCGGCAGTTTTCGTAAACCGTCGTTCCCCGTGCCCCCGGTTGGAAGTCCACCCATCCCGGGAATTGAAGGGGGTTGTGAACTCGGTGTGTAAGCCACAAATGAATCGTAGAAAGTCTCCGCGGCGGATTTCTCGCCGTCTTGCTCGCCCCCAAAATTCGATAACCGATTGTGGTATTTCAGGGCCAGTTTGCCGATGGGACTTGTTAGTTTACCATCTTGATCCTTGCCACTTTCGACCAATTTTTCGTAACCGGCGAGGGCATCTGGAACTTTTCCCATCGCTTCATAAGCAATGGACTGCCCAAGCTTCGCGTGGTTGTTCAGCATGCTTCCTTGGGCTGTGCCTTCAACCACTTGTGTGTACTGGTCCAAAGCCTTCGAGATCGCACTGCCATCGGACTTGTGGTCGCTGTAGAGTTCGGCGAGACCATCTCGAAGGTTAATATCTGCGGCCATCTGCAACGACCACCACGCGGCCGTCGTATCAGGATAATCATCGGCATTATCAACCAGTTTCCTGACGCTGCCATTGTACCTTGCTTCGTCTGCCGCATCCGAGTACCCGGACCAGGCCAGTCCCTTCAACTCGTCTTGAGCGTTAACCCGATAGAAGACAATGCCGACGACCACCACGACGACAAGAACACCAATACCGATATGCGATGCGTACGGTTTGAGTTCTTCGATCTTCACTTCAAGCCAGTCGGCCAGTTCGTTGTGTTGAAGCTGTTGCTTTTTTTGGTTCATGATCTCGACTAAACCTTTAAACATTCGCCATGGCGGAGTTGAAGCACGAGGCAAATGAGCCTTCGCGGATTTCTTCGATCGACTGATTCACGGCGACATGCACCTGGAAGTCGATAGGGGATTCCATTTAGACGCAAGTATAGAATTGGGCCGCGGTTATGGTCAATATGACCCTTCAAAACACTTCCACGAGAGAGAATCTTTGCGTCACAGAGGACGGTTCTTTAGGAAGACGACAGGCTCTACCCCGCCCCTGCTGATCCAAATCATTATGCACAGTTCCTCAGCTCGAACGGGACTTGGAACCGGCCCCGCTGTCGCGTTATGTTGTCTTCTGATTCATCTCCATCCGCGGGATGGCAAGCTGTTTGAAGAGAAAAACACTCTGGACAGGCCTCGATGTTGAGTCAAACCATCGCCGACACCAGGGATGATGAACGCTAGTGTTCATTGTTCTTTTGCCCCCGTTTCGCTGACTTTCCTATTTTTTGCATTCCTAAGCCCTAAGCATGGAAGTTCTTTCCGATCGATGTCCGGTCTGAATCCACCTCAACAAGACGCTGTCGATACGCTTCGGGGCCCGCTGCTGGTATTAGCGGGTGCTGGAACTGGGAAGACTCGTGTTGTCACCTTTCGCATTGCCAAATTGATTCGTGAAGGCATCAAGCCCGATCGGATTCTTGCGGTCACATTCACCAACAAAGCGGCGAATGAAATGCAAGAGCGAACCGGTGAGTTGATGGGGCGAAATCTGAAATCCAAGCCGCAGGTTTCGACCTTTCACTCGCTGTGCGTAAAAATTCTCAGAAGGCATATCCGGCATTTGGGGTATCCGGCCAAATTCACCATCTGTGACCGAGGTGATCAGGAAAGTCTGGCGAGGCGAGTTCTGCGTGACATTCGAGTGTCGGGCGATACGCTGCGACCGGGCGACCTGCTTGCCAAGATCAGCGGTTGGAAGAGTCGCTGTCTGCGACCTTCCGACGCCCTCGCCGTTTCAGACAATGACAAGGATCATCTCGCCGCTATCGCTTACCGACGTTACCAGGCAAGTTTGAAGGCTGCGGGTGGAGTCGATTTCGACGACCTGCTGTTATTGACCGAAGATCTGTTTGAGTCTTGCGGCGAGGTTCGTGAGCAAGAAGCGAGCCTCTTCGATCATCTGCTTGTGGATGAATATCAGGATACGAACGGAAGCCAGTACCGGATTGTGAAGGGGCTGGCAGAGGGCCATCGAAACCTCTGCGTGGTTGGCGACGACGACCAGTCCATCTATGGCTGGCGAGGCGCTGAAGTGGAGCATATTTTGCGATTCGCGCGTGACTGGCCTGATGCAAAAGTGGTCCGTCTCGAGGACAATTATCGTTCGAGCGGGTCCATTATTGAAATGGCGAATCGGCTGATCGTCTTTAATTCGAAGCGGCACGACAAAGTCTTGCGGGCAAGTCGCGGGATGGGGCAAAAGCCCCAGATTTTGCAGTTTCCCAATGAAACTCAGGAGGCGGCCGAAGTGGTCGCCATGATACGACGACGACTCCAGGATCCGGCGGTCGACCCACGGGATATCGCAATCTTGTTTCGCACGAATGAGCAACCGAGAGCATTCGAGTCGGAATTGCGGAAAGCCAAACTTCCCTACGTGCTCATTGGAGGTATGTCTTTTTTCGACCGCAAAGAGGTTCGCGACACGCTTGCCTATCTCCGCTTGGTGGATTCTGACGACGACGAGGTATCTCTTCTACGTGTCATCAATTCGCCGCCTCGGGGCGTCGGGCAAAAAGCGGTGGAGCGACTCATTGCGACGGCTGTTGATGAAGGGGTCCCCGCATGGCACCTCGTCCGTGAGCCTCGTCGACTCCCTGAACTGCCTCCTGCGGCTCGAAAAGGCCTCGCACGTCTGCTCGCCACAATCGAAGAAGCGCGGCGACAGGCAGAGAACGGAGCTTTGTCCGAGATGGCCATGAGGTTACTTGATCAGGTTGGGTATCGTCAGGAGATCGAGAGACTTTATCCCGATGCGAATGAACGCGATACGAGGTGGGATACGGTGGAGCAGTTGGTCAATGCACTTGCGGCGCATGAGCGAGATGCAACAACGGCTTCGCTGACCCATTTTTTGGACGAAGTGGCGATCGGGGGAAACGATTTTGGAGATGAAAAAGAAAAACAGATTTCTGGAAATGCGATCGTGCTGATGACGCTCCACAGCGCAAAGGGGCTTGAGTTCCCCGAGGTCTTTCTTGTCGGTCTGGAAGAAGGCATTCTCCCTCATCACCGAAGTGTGGCGGCCGAGGGCGAAGCCATCGATGAAGAGAGAAGGCTTTGCTACGTAGGAATTACTCGAGCTCAGGAACGACTCACGTTGACCCTCCCACTTTCTCGCATGAAATGGGGGCGACCCCGCGACACCATTCCCAGCCGATTTCTATTCGAAATCATGGGAAAAGCAGAGCACGCCGCGAAATACGCGAAACGGGCGAAGAATCAAATTTCGGGGAGACCTTGGAAAAAGGCCAGGAAGAAAGGCTGAGTCT
>JAKVCA010000018.1 GCA_022448315.1 Pirellulaceae bacterium
ACTTTCACCCCCAGCCGACCAAATAGGCCATTCAGGCGTTTGACGTCCGTTGTGTTCAAGTGGTTTGCGTTTCCACCCGGCACGCCGTGGATGTATTGCCTGACAAAAAGTGTTGCCATGATCTATTTCTGGGGAGAAATCGCCGTGTGCGACGATGCTCTAGGTCGATTTGACCGGAATTGGTCCAACTCCACCTGCCAAACATCGTTTTCCGCTGACATTTGAAAATCGCCGAAAATGGAACAGGTCGCAGTTCAGCGGGAAAACTCATAAAAAAGCTTGTCTCTGATTTTTGGCCCAATTAATCTGCGGTGTCGATGGGATGAAAAACCTTGTCTGATGCTCCCGGACGCCAGCTAGCAAAAAAGCGCTCAGGCTTCGTTGCTTTCATCCCAATCGCTATGTTAGGGTCCGTCGACCCCATCGTTTATCTGGTGAAGCATGACCGAACCTCGTCACAAATCAACCGGCTTTCCCGAACCTTCGGGTTGTCGTGCAGACACCAAACTGTCGAGTGTGGCGGGCCATTTCAACCACCTTCAGGTCCCGCTTCATTATGAGAGAGATTATTCTTATCCACTCGTTGTTTGGCTGAGTCCGAAATCAAAGGAGCGCCAAGAGGTCACCGAGTTCGCGCGGAGCCTATCGCTTAGAAACTACGTCATCACGGCTCCATTCCTCACCCCGAGCTTGATCCGCGCGTCACATTCTTCTGCCGCCCCCACGGAATTCGCGACAGCGGTCAATTGCTCCATCCAGCATGCGATGCAGAAAATGAGGATACACCCACAACGCATCTTCCTTGTGGCTGAGCAGGACTTCCTTCACGCGACGCTCAATTCGACGCACTTGATTCACCACGAAATCAGCGGCATTGCTTCATTACTGCGTTCCAGTCAGCTGCCAAACCCACCGTGCAGTAGTCTCTCCGGGTTGCACTCCTTACCCCCTCTGTTCTTCTGCATTTCTGAGCTGGGCTACCATCTGAAAGATCAAATTGAACAACCGTGGCGGCTCTTTCATAGTCTCGGATATAAGGTCCGATTCAAAACAATGGCCCCTGGACATGGCTTCCAACATTCCGCATTGAGGAACATTGATCGATGGATCATGGAAGCGGTTACCGGTCAGCCAGCACTTGACCCCGAGGATTTGGCTGAACCTGAATTTTGCTTCAACTGACCCGGGTGACTTCATCATCCCATGGGTGAATGACCACCCCACTCTCGCAGCCACAATTCGAGCACCATCAGCGACCAAAGACGATAGCTGTGATCGAAAGTGCCGTCGGTGTGCGTTTGAAGCAACTGGCGTATCGCATCACTGTGAAACCACTGATGAATTTTTGTACCGTCACTCGCCAAGGTATCCCAGGCAAGTTCGCGGAGTTCCCCCCGGAACCAATGATCCAGTGGTACACCAAAGCCCATTTTTCTTCGGTTCCAAATTTCCGCGGGAAGAAGCTCTCCGAATGTATCCTTAAGGATTCGCTTGCCCGCACGTCCACGCAACTTGAACTTTGTGGGTAACCCAATGGCATACTCGACCAGTCGATAATCCAAAAAAGGCTGCCGGCACTCGAGGCTGTTGGCCATGGAAGCGATGTCCGTTTTAGTCATCAGATCGCAGGGCAAATAGGTTTGCAAATCCGCAAGACTTGCACATGCAACAGGATCTCTCTCGCCTGCTTTAGCCCATCCAGAAGAGAGAAATGCAATTGGATCGGAGTCTTCTAAACGCTCCACAAATTCGGGGCGATATAGCAGACATCGACGCTCTTCATTAAAAATCGCGATCCAGTCGAGATAACGTTCCATTGGTTTCTTTGCGACCGCAGATACAAATCGTTTCCATCTCCTCAACAGCCCTTTTTGTCTGGAACTCGACGGCAACTTCTGCCACCACGTGGCTCCAAGGATCTGCTTAAGCGGCCCCAACTGATCGATCCAATGTCCCAATCGTATCGCCTGGTAACGCTGATAGCCGGCAAAGAGTTCGTCTCCCCCATCTCCCGAGAGCGCTACCGTCACATGCTCTCTGGTCATTTGAGAAACGTACCAGGTGGGAATCGAAGAACTGTCCGCGAACGGCTCATCATATTGCCATACCAGCTTCGGCAAGATCTCGATCGCGTCCGGAGTCACGCGAAATTCCTGATGGTCGGTTCCAAGGTGCTCGGCCACTGTACGGGCATAGTTGGTCTCGTCGTATTCTTTTTGATCAAAACCAATACTGAATGTTTTGATCGGTTGGTCCGCGACTTGCTGCATCAACGCAACCACAAGCGACGAATCGATACCGCCTGAAAGAAAAGCGCCCAACGGCACATCCGCCCTCATACGCAACTCGACAGCAGACTTCATCAGGCGACGCAACTCATCCTTTGCAGATTCATAAGAACAATCGCGCTCGCTCCCCCACCGCGGACTCCAATACGGTTCAATCGTCAATTTCCCCGACTTGTAGATCGCGCGATGCCCTGGCGGTAGCTTTTTGATGTCCTTGAAAATCGTGTAGGGATGAGGGACATACTGATACGCCAGGTAATCGTCGACGGCGTTGAAATCGATTTCTCTTGAGACCCCAGGAATTTTGAGAATCGCCTTCAATTCGCTTGCGAACAGTAAGCGTTGGGAAGCCTGAGAGTAAACCAGAGGTTTTTGTCCGAGACGGTCGCGACCAAGAACAAGTTGCCGGCGTTTCGAATCCCAGATCGCGATCGCAAACATGCCGTTCAGATGAGAAAACACATCGGCTCCCTCATCTTCATAAAGATGGACAATTACCTCAGTATCACTGTGTGTTTTGAATCGATGCCCAGCACCCTCGAGCCGTTTTCTTAGCTCGGGAAAATTATAGATTTCGCCATTGAAGACGACCCAGACCGTTTCGTCCTCATTGCAGATTGGCTGGTTCCCGGTTTCCAGATCAATGATGGAAAGTCGGCGAAAGCCAAGTCCGACTCCGGGCTCGCAACCGCGTGGGGAAGATAAACTCAATTCGCTTTGGTAATGACCGGCATCGTCTGGCCCGCGATGCCGCAATTGATCGACCATCTGCCGCAACTGAGAATCCGAGATTGACATGTCAGGTGCAGTCCAGACCGCACCGGCGATTCCACACATAGCGACTTCTGTTCAGAGCGAGGTGAAAAAGACCCGTCACTCATCTTTCGTGTCGGGAGCGCGTTCGGTCCGCTTTCTTCGATCGTCCTAGATGGATGATAGCTGAGGATCTGGATGGCGGAAAGTCGGACACGCGACGGCGTATCTCCCGACGACGGACCGAGCATTTCGCCGCGACCAACAACCATCACGCGCGTTTCAAAGACTCAGGAATCCGCATAAAGCTCGGGAAAGACATCCTCGGATAAACCCTTTCGCGTCATCAACGTCCGCGTCCGAGAGATAAAATCGAACTTGTAGTTCGCTACCTGTTGCTCGGTAAGTCCGAGTGACTCGGAAACCGCCTTATTGGACCACCCTCTGACGATCAGCAGTTCAATACACTGGAGCTTGACCCAATCTCCTCGTTCCTTCCATTTTTCGATCTGACCTTGCAGTGCCTGCAGCAACCCCTGCTCTTCAAGTCCCTGTCTCTCATCACTACGAATGAGACTGCTGGCCGCTCGATAACCTCCTGAGAACTCCCACGAGCCTGTCGAATCATTCTTGGCTGAATAAGAAATCGCCGGACGCCTTCCCTCACGCCGCAGATGATCGGTCAGTTTGTAGGCACAAATACTGAAAAGATAGCTTTCCAGAGATCGACGACCGTCATAGTTTGGGAGACTGTTCAAAAACCCCATCAGTGCTTCTTGAACAATATCCTCCGCAGCTGAGCGATTTGACAATCGGCTTTCAGCAAAGGCGAGCAGGCGTCCTTCGTACCGGCTTATCAGATCCGACCATGCATCGCCCTCACCGGCGCGTATACGTTGGACCAGCAACTGCTCAACTTCGGAAGGTGGGGCCATGATCGCTCATTCCTGTTCGGAAAAACCCTTGGATCCGTTTCACCAAAAGTCGGTTTAGCTAAAGATGATCTTTCGATCTTAACGAAATCAAACGCGTTGACCTACCGCCAATTTCCCCGGCCAGACATTTCTTGGAGTCCTAACTCGACCGGTGAAACGGGCGGCCCGTGAGGCAATTCAAACCATGGACGATCAGATTGATCGTTGGCATGAATGTGCTGGGTCTCGCGTGACAACCCCTCAGGCAATCCGACCCGGGTCAGGCTCGTTTTTTCAGAATAAGGGAAACCAACGCAAATGCCCCCAACAAACAGGCAAACCCCGCTACCCAAGAGACCATTCGAGATTCCTGAACAGACTCGCGATACTGGCGGTCGACCTCTTTTCGAAAGCTCTCTGTAAATGCAAGTTGCCCGTACTTCAAATAGGCTATTCCAAATTCGTTGACATGCTCCTTCTTAAAAGTTCGTTGCGGATCGAGGAAATCTTTCAACGGCTTGCCAACAAGATCGACCTTATCGTTTCCGCCGGGGATGCCGAGAATTTCGTCGACATAATCTCTCGTAACCCGAATCACCTCGGTCTTGAAAGCCGTCTCACATTCTGACATCTGGCTGTGTCCACCTGCAAAGACCAGACGGTGATCCACTGCCCGTTCGACATCGGTGTAGTCTCCTCGATGAATCCAGCTCGGGTCGGCTTGTGCATGATTTTGAGATTTGGCAGGGTCCGAATTCGCGGGCGATTCTTTCTCCTCATCCTCCGTCATTTCCTCTTGGAGTTCGAAAATTGGCTCAGCGCTCTCGTTCTCGGGTCCAGTTTCGACAGCCATTTCCGATGAAGCTTCCCCGTCAGGCAGTGCCTGAACTCCAATTTTGGTTTTATCTTGAACGAACGCTTGAAGGCCGCGGGGATCCAATCCCAAAAAGAGGGTCAGCAGAATCACCGCGACCTTGAAGTGAATTAGCAGATCGTGGGATTTGATGGAGAGGTGCATGGCGTTTTTAACCTTGAAGCAGATCACAAAATGACCGGAGATTTAAAATGGCTCCCCAAACTACCCGCGAGAACTTAATGGGTCACTTGGTCGCCACGAGCCGGTTTCGCTCGGCTTGACCAATCCACGGCGCACTTAACTGAATGCCAATCGACGCGGCTCCGACCATTGCAATCATCCATGGAAATGGAAATCCAGCGACTTCATTGATGATCGTGCCGCCAAGCAATACGAGCCCAACATTCCTGAAACTCAAACGCGTTTTTCGAAAGGGATCGACCTGCTTCCACCATTGAAATGCGGAGAAAAACAGGACAAAGAAAATGACATGCGCCGCGAGAAACGGCTGGCCGGCAGAAGAACTCAGGGTGCTGGGTAAGGCAGTTACGGGCCTGTGATTCAACGGGTTATGAGCTTGCATATCCAGTAAGAAATACTGCGAAATGGCGAAAGATACCCCGCCGACAAAAACTCCCGCGACCATCATGGCAAATCGACGACGAATCGGATCACCCTCATGCTTTTCCCATATTTTCCCCGCAAGCAACACACACCAACTTGTCGTCACTGCGATCGTCGACAGCCAGGTCATCAGAGCCCAATAAGGGGCTGTTTGATTGTCGCCATCCGAACTTGCAAGGGCGGCAACCAACATCAGGCAGAGCACCAGGAGCCCGCTTTTTACGAAAGAGCCGAAGAGCTCACCCAGCTTTGGTACCCATCGTTGCCGACTGAGCTGTGCGGTCCAAACTGCTCTTAAGCGGGCCAACTGCCTCTTCCGATCGATCGCCGACTGGGCAGTTCCTCGCGCCACCCTTACGGCAAGACGAGCCATGAGATAAAGACCGTAAAACACGGAGACGGTCCCGGCTAATGGCACCAGCCAGCCACTGTTGTTTAAGAGAATGATCCCAGCAACGACGAGAATGATGACTTTGGCAGGAGTTCCAATCTTGGATTGGTTCCAGTGATGAGCCGCCTTGAAGTAGAGGTTCTGGACGGTTCGGGCCACTGGCTCCCCCGCATTCCGACGCTTGGCAGGCTCCCGGACTTCCACAGGAACCGCATCCACAACCTCACGCAAATCACCGAAGACCATTTCGGATTGCCCGGTCACACCCAATTCGCCTTGATCATCGGC
Source organism: Pirellulaceae bacterium (assembly GCA_022448315.1). GTDB lineage: Bacteria > Planctomycetota > Planctomycetia > Pirellulales > Pirellulaceae. The sequence goes on from JAKVCA010000018.1 coordinate 6,115, forward strand.
AATGTACAAGACATCGGAAGATTCTTGGCGATTCCCGTCATAGAAGTCCGCCTGCGATTGGGAGGAATCTTGCGAAGTTGTTGAGTCATGGTTGACCCACGACTCAGGTGACTTCTCAGAAAGCAGTGATCGGTTGGGCGTTTCGCAACATTTATCAAAATCCACGAGCATCGCGTCAATATTTTCGTATCGCCGGTCGGGATCTTTAGAAAGTGATTTTTCGATCAGCGTTCGAACCCCCCCCTGAAGGCAAGAGAGTTCTGGCTCCGCCGTCAGATGTTTCATCATGATCTCTTGACTGCTTTCGCCATCAAACGGAACTTGACCGGTCAGCATCTCGTAAAGGATGATCCCGAGCGCGTAGAGGTCGATCTCTTTTCCGTAAATGCCTCGACCAATTTCCGGGGCCATGTAGTGAAATGTCCCGACCGATTCAGTTTGCCCGCTTAATCGCCCAGCCGACATCAGCTTCGAAAGACCATAATCACCAATTTTGACAACACGCTCATCTTCATCCCAGAAGATATTCCCGGGCTTGAGATCTCTGTGAACAATTCCGTGGTTATGAAGGTGACGGACGCCGGAAGCAATCCCACGAAACCAGTCCTGAACTTTTTCGAACTCCATCCCAGAGCGCGATGCCTCGATGACGTCCCGCAGGCTTCCGCCCGGAACATACTCCATAACCACCCAGCCATTTCCCTGGGAGTCTTCGCGGATGTCCCACAGCGAGATCAAGTTGACATGCTTTAGATTCAAACACTGACTTACTCCACGGAGTTCAATGTCGATATGACGCTGGATTCTTTTTAACGCCACCTCTTTGCCGGCGTCACTGAGGGCAAAATAGACCTCTCCGAACCCTCCAAGCCCAATTCCTCTTTTGATGACATAACCATCGAGTGGACGATCACCGCATGCATAGGAAAATCTCATTGCCTCGCCTCGTGTGACGGTATCATCCGGAACGTAGGGAATCGTTTTTCGCAGATCCAACTCACCTCGATCCAGCGTAGCAAGCGATTCGTTCATCTGTCCATGATCCCCACTTGGATTATCCCAATGCCCTCCGACGTGGCGGATGCAGGGTCCTTATTGAGCCGCGTTTAACGTCGCTCAAGACATCACGCTACTCTCAGTTCGCCTGGGAACCAGAATCTTGGCCAGTCTCAATAAAATTGGGCACCGATTCCAGACTAAACGAATAATCCTCGCCGACGACTCGCGAATTCAGTCCCAAATTAGAGACACCATTTTGAGGTTGACCGTCAACGGTATACGGCTTGCTGCTTCTCATGCACAACTGATCTTCACGCCGAAAGAAAACCAGATCGGACCGCCACTGAACGCAAACCACATGGTTTCGAGGTGAAGGTCCCACCAAACAAGAATCGGCCATCAACAAGATGCCATCGGACCAGGGGCGAGTTCGTTGCCGCGAGACGATGTCCAATGTAGCGGTCATGCTCAAAGGGTGGGGCTTTCGAAACTTGAACTCCACTCCCCCCTTCAATCTGATCCTCTGCCCATCCTTCAACGGAGTTTTCACCGTGACCAACTGGCCATCCAAAAACAGATCGGCAAGCGGTTCAAGGACGTAAAAATCGGGATTCCGAGTGAGTCGAAAGTGCTTGGCCGCAATGTCGGCTACAACCGCCACGTCAACATTCGAGTTAGCCGTCGCCTGTCCTACCAGGATCTCCGAAGACGGACAAACGAGGTAGCCGCCAACGGCATCAATCCATAGCGAAAATCGACTCAACTTGTAAGGGTTACCTGATCCTGCTGATTCCATGAAGGCATCCGCCTGAGATTGGTTGTGATCCTGCCTAATTTTCTAAACTAACCTCGAGGCATCTAATTCTCCAGCTGAGAGGCCTCAGCACTCCTTGCAAACGCCCAAACGCGATTATTTGTCCTTAAAAAAAATCGCCCTGAACCTGACAAAGGTCTTCCAATCTCGACCAACTCACATAAAAAAAGCTCGGAGCTTTCGCTCCGAGCAACGGGTTGGTGCATTGAGAATTAGTGAACGAGTTCAGCAACGGATTCTGATGAGCCACCCAGATAACTGTCGATCTCCGCCATCAAATCACCGGCTTCGATTTCATCCTCTATTGGGATTCCACCGAAATCGGCCGCTGATGCGTTGTTGACGACGTGCTCTTCAACTTCAAGACGAGAGCGGATGTCGTCAAGTGATTCTCGCAGACGAGCAATTCGACTGTCGTCAAAGCTGATTTCGCTCGAGGTTTTCGCAACCTCGACGAGCTTCTGGCGGGCCTCTAGCTGAGCGATTTCAACTTCAAGCGTCTCACGTAATCCTTCTGTCTCGGCGATTTTCTGCCGAGCGGCCTCCAAGCCTGCCTGCTGAGCCTGTAGGACCTGCTCCTTCGTCGTTACTACCGACTCTTGGGTCTTATATAAGTCCCAACGTCGCTTGATGTCTTTTTGAACATCTTTGACGGTAAAGCTCTGCCCTTTTGAAACGAACATCGATCCGCCACCGTCAAGGTGATCCCTCAATACGACGATCTTCGCAAGTTGAGCTTCCAGATTATCTCGAGCGGCTGCAACATCCTTTTCAAGCTTGTCTACCCGAAGTTCCTGACGAACAAATTCGTACTTCATCTGATTCACTTCAGGACCAATTTTATCAAGCTGATTCCTTGCATCATCCAGCTTGAATTCCAACGACACGCTGTCTTCAACCGTAGCCTGCACGCTTCTAAACATCGTACTGGCATAACTCGGCAAACGACTCCCAAACGCCAAGGTGACGAGTAATCCGACACCCAAACCAACAAATGCGACCTTCTTAATCATGCTCTCTACCCTCCAAAGTGGGCCAATCAGTAACTCGCGATTCACGAATGAAACGGGCTCAGGTGTGCTCCGCCCAAACAACAGGAATGAATTCGGGCAGAAACGAATTTTCTTAGGCCGCCTTGGATGTATTTTCGGATTTTTTTCCTCAACCTCTCTCAAAAAACCACCCGACAGGGGCGAGGCACACCATTTTGGAGAGACCGCACTGGATCAACCGCACTGGATCGACCGCACCTGACGCGAACGAACTGTACCCATTCGTCATAGATAATGACATGCCTGTAGCCGCCCCTGCCCCTTCTGCAGGCATAGCCTCCAGCGGCCCAAACTGACGGGACAGAAGAATCGCATGAGAGGCCAAACCGAGCGCTCGATCTCAAGCCCAGGTAAAAGGTATCAACCCCAACCATCACACCCGATGGGCCCATCACCTGAGGTACACACGTTCGAGGGACTCGCGACATTTATCGAGCATTCTCTCGCGAACAGCTGGAATCACGATTTTCAAAATTCATGCCCTCATTGCCCAAGGGGCTCCGAGGCCTGAAGTCGGGTCCGACGAGTCGTCTTGGTCAACGACATACCCTCTCACCAAGGATCCCGAGCGTGTCTTCGCGAAGACAATTGCGTCTGACAATTGCGTCTCGACGATTTCAAGAACTACCGCCACCAGTTCAGCAAACCTAATCCGCAGCGGTCGATGCTTTGGCCTGAGACTCACTCGACATCACGAGAAAACCCAAGACGGTGAGTACAACCCCGATTCCGATCAAAAGAGTGACCGGTTCCCCGAAAATCAACGCGCCCGCGATTGCAGCCATGGCGACCTGCGAGGAATTGACCAAATGAACGTAGAGGACCGGTAAAATTTTAAGCGATACGGTCAAGGCGTAAAAAGCGGCAGCGTTGACGACCCCCGCTAGGCTCATCCCTAACCAAGCCTGCAACGGGATGGCGGACACGCCCTCAACCCCCAACTGTTCCGCACCCAGACTACAGAGTCCGACCGTACCCACCATGGCAACGATGGCCATGGGAGTCACAATCGGTATCTCATCATGGGTGCATCGTCGAATGACAAAACCGAGGATCGAATAAGCAAGTCCTGAAAGGGCGGCGCAACAACATCCGACGATGACCCAAATCAGGGAACCGTTCTCCACATCAAGATCCTGCTGGGCCGTTTCCACCATTCGGCCGGAAGACAGTAATGTGATCGCAAGTAGGAACACGGGAATAGAAATCAGAACGGAACGACGAAGGGGTTCTCGCCCCCAAACACTTCCAACGATCGCGCTCGAAGTGATCATGGTTCCGAGGCAAAGCGGCACAGAAATGGCGAGGCCGATCTGTCGAAGGCTGAACTGGAATGCAAGGTTACCGCCAAATTGCCCCATCACCGCGGCCAGGACAAGCCACAGCGTCATTTTTGCAGAGGGGAAGACCCTTTGCCCTTTAAGCCAGGGGGCGACCAGCCAAGGAATGCAAAGAGAAAATGTCCAGAGCGATTTTACGCCGGAAACCCAAGCCGAATTGTAATCCGACACACTCCTAAGGAAAACGTTGGCGGCCGTGTAGCCAATGGCCGCCAATGCACCAAACATCATCCCGCGTGTCAGGCTCGTCGGTCGAGTCTCCATCGTAAGTTCGTCTTCGGATGCACTCACGTCGTAATTACACCATGGATCTATTCAGAGATCGATTTTGCCGCCGCTTCAAAGCCGCGTGTTGTTTGTGGGCCATTTTTCGTAGGGCACCGAGCGGATCCCCTGACCCTGATACAACAAGCTTCGGCCATCGTTTTCCTGAGCACTCTTCGAGCGAACGACTCACGTGCTTCGCATAAAAAAAGGAGGTCAGTCGACCTCCCTCCTCTGCATTCATCAAACGGTTGATGAAGTGACGATTACGATGAGGCCATCAGCTGATCCATGGTAGCCACCAACTCCTGAACGGCATCCACGCTATTTTTAAAATCAGCCTTTTCTTGCGGCTCCAACTCCAACTCAACCACTTTCTCCACTCCATTGCCACCGAGGACGACGGGAACACCGACGTAATAGCCTCCGACTCCATACTCGCTGTCGCAATAAGCCGCACACGGAATCATCCGCCGTTTATCTTTCACGATCGCCTCGACCATTTGTGCTGTCGCCGCCGCAGGTGCGTAGTAGGCACTTCCAGTCTTTAAGAGACCGACGATCTCTGCGCCTCCCTTACGCGCCCGATCCACGATTTCTTCCAATCTCTCTTTGCTCAAGAGCCGGGTGACGGGCACGCCTCCAATCGAAGTGCAACTGGGCATCGGCACCATGGTGTCTCCGTGACCACCCATGAGTAGCGCAGAAACATCTTCCACGCTCACGCCCAATTCCATGGCCAAGAAGGTGCGGTACCGCGCCGTATCCAAAACTCCTGCTTGTCCAATCACCCGGCGATGCGGGAATCCACAAACCTTCTGAACCTGCTGAACCATTGCGTCCAGTGGATTGCTCACCACGATGATCACGGAATCAGGACTGGTCGCTGCGACCTGCTCCGCCACACTGGAAACAATCTTGGCATTGGTACTCAGCAGATCATCCCGACTCATACCTGGCTTGCGTGCGATCCCTGCCGTAATGACAACGACGTCGCTGTTCGCTGTATCCGCATAGTCTGTTGTACCCTGAATACTCGAATCAAAACCCATGATGGGAGAACTCTGCATCAGATCCAATGCCTTCCCCTTGGGCATATCTTCGGCGGCGGGGATATCCAGAAGAACAATGTCGCCCAACTCATTTGAAGCGCACCAGTGAGCGGTCGTGGCTCCAACATTGCCCGCACCGATGACCGAGATCTTTGCACGTCGCATCTTTGGCTTTTCCTTCGAGGTAAGTAAAACAATTCGTGACGGCGTCGCTCCGAGTCAGTCGCAGAACCAACGGGTCGTATGCCCATGATGACCCTGACGCCTTTATTTCCCTATCCAAACAAGGAATATCGACTGCGTGCGTCTGAAGTCAAGTAGGGGGCGAAGTTTGGATTTCCTGCCACAGTTAAAAAAACGCGGTCGAGATTGCTTCGGATTTGAATTAATCTGGAAAGATCGTCGGGATTCGCCACCGATCCTGCCACTTTTTGAGACTGTATTCATGAATGCCCCCTCACGACCACATTTTTGCTTCTGCACCATGCTCGCACTGATCCTGGTCGGATTGAATTCGGAAGCATGTTACGGACAACTCTTCTCAGGCCAGCGGGGGCTTGGCAATCCGATCCGTGCCCGCCAAGGGACGTTGATGACCGGCAACGAGGGAACGATTGAGGGTTCCGAGAGATTCCTTCGGGACAACCGAGGGAGAAGAGCGTTTGTCGGAGGCGACCGAAGTGAACAACAGGGATTTGTCGGCAGCGAGCAAGCATTGGGGACGGGTCGCGTCAGAACCTCAGTCGATTCGTTACGGGAATTCCGAGACCGCAGCAGTCGCATCAACCGTCCTATCACTTCCCCAGCGGCCGGCGAGTTGTATCTTCCGCGACTTTCTATCGACTTTACTGCGAACCGGCTGACTGAGCCTCTGCCGGCCGTTGAAGTTCAACACCATCTGAAACGGTACTTGGAGGCAAGAGACGGGCCATCGATCTCGGTGTCGGTGGTAAACCGTCGAGCCACCCTCCAGGGTGCGGTGAACGCCGAGGAAGATGCGGCGAGACTTGAGATTCTGTTGTCGTTTGAGCCGGGAATCGACGAAATTGTGAACGAATTGGTCGTCGTTCCTCCCACCGAAGTCTCGCCGACTCAAGCTCCGAAACCGGCCCCAATTCCTCCGAAGCCGTCGTTTCTCCCTCGGTGAGTTCTTTAATCTCGGAACTCAGGGCTTGAGTGCCCGAAGCAGGACCCGTTTCCGTTGTTTCCACCTCGTCCACGTCGAGATGACGATAAAAACTGGGTGGCAAGTCAATGGTTTCCGTTTGACGCCTTTGGGTGTTCGGCTCCGTCCCGATTTCTTCAATGTAGGTCGCGTGTCTCACCCCTGACTCATTCGATTCGGATGAAGCTTTTGTCTTTCCGGGCAGGAGTTTGATGACCGGCTGAGAGATCACAACGGCTCCGTTCGCTCCTTCGAAACGAGTGACAATGCTCAAGCTTCGCTGTTCACCGCCTACGACGTCCCATGGGATCCATAGGCTGTATGACTTCCCGAGAGGTGATTCGCTCATGTGGTTGTCAAATTCGGCCGAACTCCAAACATATTTCTTCTCGGCAGCAGGTTGATCGGGATCTGGATTTTCGGCATCAAATACGTAAACGGTTGCCCCACCTTTGACCTCAACGGGTTGCGGTTCGCCATCTTTATAAAAGAACAGGCGGCCACCAAACCCCCGAACGCCAGGGCTTCCCGCCTGCATTCGGACGGTGTCCGTCCAGATGGCCAAGATTCGATCCGGAGTTACAGGCTCTGTTTTTTTACTCCAAGGCATCGACATATCCGTAGGCAAAGTGGAACACCCCAGGCCAAAAGAGCCTCCCATCAATGCGAGGAGGCATATCGATCTGAACAGTGAAGTCAAACGCTTCATGATGATTTATATCCGAGAAGGGTTCGGGCTATTGGGCGTTACTCAATCCCTATGGAACGATGGGAAAAGTTTTAAGGCACTCAATTTTGGACGTTGTTCAATCGAATGCGTTGGCGTTTCCGCGTCGATGTCTCACGTGAGTTCTCTTGCCAAAATGCCGGCTGGACCTCCCGCGAGCGTCTACCGTCCCCGGAGTTAGGCACCGGAAGAGGCTGTGCTTCGACGCCAACCCCAATGGGCATTCGCTCGCCGCTTGGATCCAGAGGAATCAAACGGGACTGGGTGTCTTCCGGTTCCGGTGGCAAAGGTGGCCCTGTCGGTGTCGCTCTTCGAGAGCTTGTACCTCTTGGATTTTGGTCAGGGTAAATGACTTCCGTGTCAGCTCCATTGGGCAAGAGCAGCCCCGGATCGATCATGTAATCGATATCCCCTTGCATTTCGTAGACATCCGCGGCGCACCAGCTCATTCGCGCCATTTCTGCCTGTTTGATCCGTTCGTTGTCCTTCGAATTCCGAATCACCTTGGGAGTGAGAATGACCAACAACTCCGTCCGATTTGTGACAACAGAATCGAACCGAAAAAGATTGTTCAACAGCGGCAGATCACCAAGTACAGGTACCTTGCGATGAATTTCGTCGGTTTTCTTCGTGATGAGACCGCCTAGGATGACCGTTTCGCCATCCGCAGCACTCACGGTGGCTTGCACCGTCGTGGTTTCAATCCTCGGCGATCGAACCACCGTCCCGTTAAGCGACACGCTGACCGGAATTCCCTTGGACTCTGCACCAAGATCAGATTTCTCGGCGTCGATCTCCATGATGACGGTTCCGGTTGGACTGATGCGAGGAGTAACGCCCAGAATCAAACCGACGTTCTCCAGTACCACTTGATTCGTTTGACCATTGACGGTGACCTGAGAGGACGTGATTCGCGGTACTCGCTCACCCACCTGAATGAAGGCAGGCTGATTATCCAAAGTCCGAATTTGAGGTCGACTCAAGATTTCAAGTTGGTTGTTCTCCTGCAACGCTCGCACAAGGACACTGATATTTTGACTGCTAGCCGACAGGACAAGCCCACCGAACCCAAGCTGGTCATTGGAACGTCCCACCTGAAAATTAGAGATCCCCTGAGACCCAACCTGGTTCGCTGTCAAAACCGATTGGTCAGAACCACTATTGCCCAAGGGACCAATTGAATTGAAGTCAAAACCGGGCAGATTGCTGGCCGCCTGAATGATCTCGAGAATCGAAGTAGTCACGCCATTTTGGGTTGACTGCTGTGTGGTGTTCTCGGTGGTTTGAAGATCCCCCAACAGGCTTCGATCGAACAACACCGAATCCTGTATCCCCAGTTCCACTCCAAACTCATTGGCCTCACCAATTTCGACTTCCGCAATCAAAACCTGAATCACGACCTCCGGGGGTTGTTCATCCAGTTTCTCGATCAAGTCTTCGATTTCGTCAAAGTACCGAGGTGTCGCACTCAGAATCAGCTTATTGGCGACTGGTTCTGGCACAACAACAACTTCTTTCTCAAGCTGTTGAAAGGGATTGACCTCACCTGGACCTGCGTCTTCAACCTGCCTTTTATTTCTGAGAAACTCATTCACCGCGAGCGCGACATCAACGGCAGGTGCATTCTTCAAGAGATAGACCGTCGTTTTTCTTTGCATCGAATCTTCTTCGTCGAGCCGAAAAATCAGCATCTCGACAATCCGCAGATCCCCCTCACTTCCGGTCGCTATGACGCTGTTGCTACGAACATCGACCGTGAACCTCAGCGGTGCGAGATTGGTTTCGCCCGGCGCGCTCGAGAGTTGGAGGTCGGAATCGGCCCCTACCTGACTGGGAATCAGTGAGCGCAAGGTTTCGACCATGCTTGCAGCATCGCCGTTGGTGACCGGAAAGATTTTGATTTTGGCAATCATTCCGGGCGTATCCAATTGCTCCAACAGTCCCTCGATCAACTCAAAGTTTTCCGAGGGCGAACTGATGATAAGACTGTTGTTTCGCGGATTCACCGTCACCTGAATGTCGGCAAGAATTCCTGACCGCAAGATTCGCTGGCCCGCTTCATCCAATGTCAACAGCTCCAACGAAGCTCCTAGATCACCACTGGCTGCTGCTTGTATGGCTTCTTCAAATACCTCCGCCACATCGGCGGCCAAACTGTTTTCAATTGGGAAAACCCTCGCCTGGCGAACCTTTTGACCATGAGGTACATCCAGTCTTAGGATCATTAACTCGATTTCATCCAGATCCCGAGGTGACGCATAGATCACGATCGAGTTGGTGCGTGTATCCACGGCGGACTCAAAGGAAACTCCTAGACCCTCCCTGTTGGAAAAAAAGCTCTGCAAGGTCTGATCCACCGAAGTTGCAACGGCATGTTGGAGCCGGAATACGGTGAATTGGGTTTCGGGTTTTACAGGACGGTCGAGTTTCTGTGCCAATTCAATAACGCCGGAGACTGCTTCGCCCCAACCAATCAGCAGGAGCGCGTTGGGCTTGCCCAAAGGCGTCACGGAAACGCGGCCTTGCCTCGCTCCAACCAGATCCTCCTGAGCCTCTGAGATGATTTGAGCAAGCTTCTCCGAATCCACATTTCGAAGTGGCAGGATTTTTATTTCAGCTTGGGTATCCCGACTGATTTGCTCCAATTGACGAACGATTTCCGAGAGTTGGGCCAACTCCTGATCCCGCCCTCGAAGAATGATCACGTCCAAATCCGGTAACGTGTCGATCTCAACACCCTCAAATTGCCCCAAGGGTAAAGGCTGGGGCGAATCTGGCTTATCTTCAATCGGTTCCTGCGGTGAATTCACAGGTTCCTGAAACGAGACCGAACGGGCGGGCACACCTTGAGTGCTCATTCGTGACTGATCGTCCAAACGTTCTTTGGGCAAGTAGGATTCCAGTTGCTTCTGAGCGTCTCGCTGCAGCAACAATACCTGCGCACTTTGTCGGGTCTCAAACTGTTTTCTGGAGAGAACATCCACCAGAGTTTCAAACTGGCCGACGAGTGACTCCGCACCCTCTACAAAAAATGCGGCACGTTCCTGTTGCAACGTAACGACCAGTTTTTGGCCTGTCGTCGTCACGATTCGAAATCGATCCGTGCGATCAGTTTCCCATTCCAAACGACTTCGAAAAAGACGAACCACGTCGTCAAAGATGGTCTCGACCGCGCCCCGAGGCAACGGAACCATACGCCGAATCGTCGCGACGGTCCCAACCTCTTGGGGTCGAATACCAATGCTCGGCGAATCCGCTGCCGCAGTCCCGTCGTTTTCCGGTCGACCTCGCTGACGACTGGCTTGCAACATGCGGTCCACTTCCAAGTGAAGTGCAGGTGTTGCCATCACGAGTAAGGCGTTTTGAACGCGATCCACACTGACGCGGAGACCCCGCTTCGAAAACCGGCGTTCCAACTGAGCAGACAGTTCAAGAAGTCCGTCCGAAGGGACTCGATACATCTTGATTTCCGGGTTTACGGTATCCGCAGTGGGAATCGGCTGATCGATGGTGGCCAGGAAATCTTTGACAATTCTCTGAAATCGAGGCTCTCCACTCACCAAGAGCTGATTCTTCTTCGGATCTGACATCACCCGAACCGAATTGTCGTCGGGCAAAAGTGGCGCAAGAAGCCTCTGCACATCAGCTGCATTCTTGTTTTCCACCGCATAAATCACAAAGCTCTGATTGCCGACTTCCTGGACAAGCGTCGCGGCAGATAAAGCATCCGAAATACAAGAAAACACGGTGATCAAACAGCATGTATAAAAGCACCTGAGCGTCGCTTTTTCCACACCTCGATGGCGAACCATGAGCCTTCCTTGGCGATTCAGAGGAAAATGTTTGATGAAAGCCTCGTTTCCGCACGAAACTCATCAAAATTGCAGGCAAGACGACCGAACTTGATTGCGGACTCCGCAAAACTCGCCAACCCACGCAGCCTGCTTGTGGGCTCGAAAATCGGCCGACTCTTCAGCGGGGCGGATGGTAGAAAACGTGGCCAATCGCGTCAAGGCATGCTGAACACCGTTGAACTCTCACTGCTTGGAGGCCACATCAGAATCTGCCTTGGCAAGTTTCTGGCCAAGACTCTGCCCCATCTCCAGCCAGATCTTTTCCCCACTGACCTCAACCTGCACACGCTCCACCTCAATCTCGACCACGGGTAGCCGTTGAGTTTCAACCGCTAGCTCTTTGCCTGCCTCTACAATTTGAGTGCCAAGGCCTGGCCCTAAAGAGAACCAAGCCTGTGCCGTAGCACTGCGGTCATAGGTCACCCCTGTCAGCGTGACGCGGCCCAGAGATTTTGAGAGCCCTCGGGCAAAGATGTTTCGTCGAGCAAGACCTAGATACTCCTCCAACTCGCCTTCGTTCAGTCGATTCCACGCAAGCTGGGACAGAGCATCCTCGCGATCCGTTGCCTCCAGAGCAAGAGCCTCGATCGAGAGGTTCAAGTCAATCGCTCGTCCACCGGCAACAGGGTTCAAGGCCAAGCTGGTGATCTTATGAAGGTGCCCCGCACGATAAAAATCATACAAAAACGCTGTTAAATGGCTCAGATCCGTTTTGGCACGAACGCCAAATTGAAACGCTCGCGCGACCAAGCGATTCCCTTTTCGCACTCTCCCTTTCACTGCCATCGCCCTGGGTTGGCTTGCATCCACCGACGCATTTTCCATCTCATGAGCCTTCACGAGATTCAACAGCCAATCCTGATAGGCCGATTTTGCCAATTCAGGATCGTAAGGAAGACTGAACTCTTTCAGGAACGCTAGCTTTTTGGCCTCGATTTTCGCGTCAATTTCCGCATCTTCGGCCTTTCTCAAGTCCCGATCCAGTTTCTCAATTTGATTTTCCAGCTTCGCCTTGGGACCTTCGTACAAGTTGCGGAAAAGCTGGTCGCCCCCCCATAAAAGACCCACAGCTGCTGCTCCGAGCAACAAAATCAAAGTTCGACGGTTCATGACGTCTCTCCTTCGTTTTGTGTTTGCTGATCCTCCAAAGCTTCCTCGTTTTCTTCGGCACTCAAATTTTCGGCATCCGAATTTTCATCATCCACTGGGGACGTGTCTGTTTCGGCAGAACCATCGTCCTCAGAATCTGGCTGGCTCAGCTCACGGCTGGAAATCGGGATCACGATTCGCGTCTCAAATTGCCACGGATATTCTTCGTCACTCGTTTGCTCGGAGACGCGTTTACTGGCCACGGAACTTGCGAAGACACGCAGACGATTTTCGAGCTCCGCAACCTTCTCCGGTTGACTCACCTGAACTCCAAGATCGAAGACGCTCGCACCAGAACCGGTCGAAGCCGATAGCCGCCTGACCGTCACTTCCTGCCCACTGGGCAGGGTCTCTGAGATTTGTTTCAGCTGCTCCAGCCAGTTCACCTCGTCCCTTAACCAACGCTCTGCAACACTCACGTCGTCTGCTTTTTCCTGACGTTTTCGTGCCATATTCGCGTTAGTTTCAAAACGTTTCTTCTTATCCTCATATTCAACCTGGAGATCGCTGATTTCACCGGCAAGGGTATAGACCACCGCGAGAATCGCCGCCCCGATGGCCCCTCCCATAAACGCCCAACGACGTAAAGGACTTGGCGGTTTGGGTGGTTTTTTGGGTGCGGTCAGATTGACTGGCACCTTTTCGGCATAAGCGGATAGAGTCGCTCCCGACAACGCCGCAAACTGGTGGCTTCGTTCTTTATCGATGGACGGCTCAACTTCAAATGAATCGAATGGATTCAGAACTGAGACCGGTCCTTCGAATTGTTTGACCAGGACTTCAACCAGTGGAGAGAGCGTGTCGCGATCGCCGAAGACGAAAAGATGCATCGCTTCTTTGATGTCTGAACTTTCCTCGACGGCCAAACACCGCTGGATTTCAAGTGCAACCTGCTCGGAAAGAATGTGAATGTCTTCGGTCCGGGTTCGGATGGTTCTTACGGTCCGTGGAACACCGTGTTTCAAGATCATCAACTCAACTTCAGATTCAAAGCGAGTCACGGCAATCGACAACGGTCTAGACCGAGAGGCGGCCCCCGCAAGCAAGCCCCATGAGGCAAGGCTTCTAGGAACCACGGCCATCAACTTCATGCCAGATTCTTTTGCCTGATCCTGCAGGTTAGACCACTCAGCATCATCGAGCGCAAATGCAAGCGCCTCACCTCCGGAGGCTTCAGAAAACTGCCCCAAAACGTAATCAATGACGGGCGGTTGCTCGCTATCCCCAAGTTGCTCCTCCACCTGCGAACGCACCAACTCAGGCACCTCATCCTCTCCTGAGGGTGGCAAGGTAATGTTTGCCATTTGGAGATTGGCTCGCGAGAGCAGAACCACAACCTGAGATGCGTTGACCCGATCTTGATTGAGCAATTCACCCAGTTGGGACAGGGGTGGCCGGTCAGCATCCCTCTCAACCTGATCAAGCGAAGTCACACGCAACGCCTGTCGGTTCTTTTGAACCACCAAGTAACTCAGGCTCTTACGGTCCCAATGCACAAAAACCAACCGACCTTTTAAGGTCGATTTTTGACCTGATTTGAGTTCGATCGTTGGGAAATCCACTTTAAATTTCACAGTCCGGATGCCTCTTCCAGTGCGTCCTGAGGTGTTGCCCCTTGGCGTAACTCAATACTTTGAAAACCTCTTCCCCAAGCATGCCATCTTTCGATCTGTAAAGCCTTGGGTTGGCCCACGGCTGATAGGATCGCAGTACAGCGGTAGAACGCGGAATAATCGTCGCGAAATCCGATGACTTGACCGCTGTAAACATTGCCCCCCATGGTTAAGTAGGGAGCCAACCTCTCCATTGTACTTAGATCCACAAGTTGATGTCCGAGCAGCCATCCAACGGACCGTTGATCTTCGGGAGATCCTTGAATTTCTCCACGTTTTTGCACGATTGCCTGAGCCAGACTCGCTTCGATACCGGGAACGGCAGACAAAACTTCAGGGGTTGCGAGCAGGACGTTGACTCGACCCGACAGCACGGTTTTCTCCGAAACCGTGATATCGTCAAGAAGGGCATGGATCCACGAACTAGGTTCATTGGTGACCTCTTGAAACGGGCTATTCAAAGCTGCTTGGCCACCACTTGAGACAGGGACGGCGACGGTTGCACCCACCAGGTCAAAAACGGACTCAATGGGAACCGTCCCTTGAACCGACAAGTCCGCCACCCAACCACTGGCTGAACTCGTCGCCTTGAACGACTCGTCGGCCGGACCGTATTGGCGATAGGCGAGCAAGAATTCGACCCATTCTGAGGGCCATTTCTCCAACAATTTCTGTTGAAGCTCGGATAGCGATGGATGGTTGATCCAGATTCTAGGCTGACCATCATGGGTCAAGTTTTTTTCCGCACTATGAAAGGTCAGTAGATCACGCCAAGGTGACCCCATCTCCAAAGTCTCTCCTGAAAAATCTTCGGGCCTTGGCCCCTCCGTTGAAAAAAGATCCGCGTATTCGTCCTCAACCGTTTTGATCGCCTCAGCAAATTGGTCATCCAAATAGTTTCGATCATGGTCAGAACCCCACATCTGCTCGTAATCGACCGCGCCACTAAAAACCAGATCCGTCAGAGAGCGAACGGGTGCAGTACGAACTCCCATCACAGATGTTGTGTTCCCTGATTCAGTCGTGTTCAAAAACTGAGAACGTCGATCAGAATTGGCCGGGCTGTTCTCGAGCTCCAATGATTCTCCTTGTGTCTGGCTCCCCTGAGATGGAAGACCAAGTGCATTCAGAATTTGTCCAACTTGAAATTCAGAGATCCCCGGCAGTGCAGATAGAGCGACCGAAGCGTGCCCTGGCGATTGCTCATCCCACTGGCGCAATGCGTTCAGATTCAGTTTGGAAGATTCATCCACCAAGCCAAATTGCCAACCGCGATTTCCGAGTTGGCCCGGAGTGGGCGATAGCAAACTGAACGACCATCCAGGCGTAAGCTCATCAAATTCGTTTCTTTCGAGGCTAATCGCGGCAAACAGGTCCTGTTTCGAAGATGCCTGCAATTGACTTTGTCGTTGCCCACGGGACAATCCGGCCCATAAGAGGCCATAATCTTGCCCACTCAAGCAGGCTTCCCTCGCCTGAGCATGTTCTCTCGCGAATGAGACGGAACTGTACTCCGCCTGCATCATATAAACAAAACCATAAGCCGCCAGAGCCATCATCACCACGACGACCATCACGACGAGAAGTGCTGTCCCTCGTTGGACTCTCATCGACTTGCCCCTCCGCCCGTAATGGCTTCTGCGTCACTCCCCCCGTCTGCATCAATCTTCCTTCGACCTTTCCGGTCAGGCAAACGAACATAGACCACTACGCGAAACTCCCGGGAGTCCTCTAAAGCATCGTCGCCATACAGGTCGTCACCCGTCAGAAGTGGTTCTTCAGACCATTCATTCAGGCTGGAATCCGTCAACAGGTCGACAGGTGATTCTTCATTCGTCGGATCACCCTCCAGTTCAGGTTCGGGCTCTGGGGGGCGAAGCCCGCGGGTCGGCATATCGAAACTCATTTCAATCGCAACGGGCAACGAGCCCGCTGCGGAACTTGACCAGACTTGACCGTCGTGATATCTGAATCGCGCATTCGAAAGAGGGCCAAACCGCAACTCAGGTTCCACTTGAGAGTCAGGCGGCCCTTCAGACTCCTCCTCGATGCGATATAGATCCGCGACATCCAGCATGGCGTTCGGGTCTGAATTCTCCTCATCAAGGCTGTCCGTGGGTGAATCCAGAAAGCTCGTCTTGCGGGATAAGAACGCCACTTCTTCGTCTCCCCAAACTTCCATTTCAAGCTCATAACGGACGACGATCATCCGTTGCTCCGCCGAATCGACAGTATCATTCCCCAACGACACCATTTCGAGCGGATCTGCCATCAGGGAGTTGAGCCACACGGTAGGACTTGGGTTGCGATAGACGGAGCAGGTGAAACCCATGGTATCTCCGTCGAAGGTACCCTCGTCATCCACCCCGATTGCGAACCCTGTCTCAGAGGACTGGGCGGCGACCGATTCACCACCCTCCTGCATGTCCTCGAAAGAAGATGGGGCCCCACTCGAAACTCTCAGGTTGGTTGAACTTTCCCGGCTGCGACGCCGCTTCTTGCCCTTTACAAATGCTTGCTCAAGGTCAGACTGCAGGACCTGCCGAACGCCGCGCAGCAACTGAATTCGCTGCGCCGCCCGCTCACCTCGACTCTCGGCAGTCGTGAACGTCGACAACAGACTCCAAACGAGGACGACGAGCACGCTCAATAGACTGAGGGCGATCATCAACTCAAGGAGCGAGTAGCCTGACCGCAGTGCACCGCTGGGCGGGGCTTGAATCTTGACCGAGCGATTCATTTCTCCTCCCCTTTCGTCTGCATTTCCCCCGAGTACATGTCCACACCATGTCGAGGAAGATACCATCGGACCAACCGAACCACCGGTGTTTCGGAAACACTGGAAACGCCGCCCTCGTCATCGAGTGGAAAAACCTCCGCCGTCACAACAATCACCCCCAGGTCTTCCTGAGTCTCAGCCCTCAAACGATAAGACCAAAGGCTGGATTCCGAAAACGGCTCCTCCTCCTCAAAACTCTCGCCGTGCCGCGTCGCCAAGGTTTCGTCGATCAAAGTCTGAGCGATGAGCAAAGCCTCAGCACGCTCTTGCGCTCGGTTACCGAGATTCGCGCCGTTAGAGATCAGCGTGGCGAGCATCAGACTGCTGCCGGCCAAGATGGCAGTGGCAAGGATGACCTCGAGAAGCGAATAACCTCCCCTCTGATTCATCCTGCCTGTAAAGAAACCGTGCTCAGTTCGAATCAAGAGTCGAATCCTCACCCGCGAAGGACCCTGACTCCCTGTCGTCTTCTGGACTTCCCTGATCATCAAACCCCAATGTATCGACCTCTACATTTTCAGAGACAAGTCGGGGACGCCCGAGTTCGACACCGCCACTCCACGCATGAATTTGAACTTTCAGCTCGCGGCGTGCGTCCTGGTCGACCAGATAAAGGGTTGCCTCGCATGCTTGCCCTTGAGGCAAAAACCAAACCCATGAAATCCGTGGATCGGCAATGGACTCCTCAAATCCAGTGCCATCGGTTTCTGGGAGCAAATCCGTTTCAAGCTCTGTGCCATTTTCCCGATCCAACGGATCGCCAAGACCCAAGGTACCTCGCAAGGCATCCTGGTTTGAGGCATCCCGGTTTAAGGCATCCTGGTTTGAGGTGGACTCCTGACGAATCACTCGGTCCACAACAATGCCTTCTGGAATTGCCCAGACATTCGCAGCACCTGAGGTAGATTCAATCTCAGGGGTGTCTACTTCCTCCAAGACCATGGCCTCGCCACTCTCATCGAGAGGGTCGGCATCACTTAGCGTGAGGGGTCTCATCGCCTGGTGCCAATTGGCAAAAGTGATCATTCCAGAATTGCACTCGATCCGCACAATGACCGGTTCACCTGATTGGATTGCAAGCAAGCGAGCTTCGGAAAGCTGGGTCCGAAGCTGATTGCCCGCTTCAAGCAGATCGCTGTTGGCGAGTGGCTTCGACAAAGAGGGCCAGGCAATCGCCAACAGACCGACGAGTACGGTGAGGACGATGAGAAGTTCGAGCAGCGAGTAGCCTCCACGGACAGGGACACATGGAGACCGAAGTTGGATGAGTTCACAGCTCACCACAACCTTTCGCGTTCTCATGCAAGCACCCATAAACCGACCTCAACCTCGAATCGCAGCCCTCTCCTCGCGATCCCGAGGGGGATTGCAAGGCTTCCATCGAATCACGCTCAATCGAACTCTGACGAGTCATTTTCCGAATCGTCCTCGACATCACTTGAATCATCACCTTCACCCGATTTTCCTCGGTTGGCAATATCGTCGTCCGTATCCGTCTCGCCATCCGGACCAGGAGAGAAAATCCTTGGTTTACTATCGCCGTTAGCCGCATCAAACTCGTATTGATATTCATTTCCCCAGGGATCCAAGGGCAGTTTATCTTCGTCGAGATAGGGGCCGTCCCACATCTTCGCGCGGCGTTCATCATCCGGCGCTTTGAGCAGGGCGCCCAAGCCATCTTCCGTATCCGGGAAGATCTTCATATCTACGGTGTACATCTTCAGAGCGCCTTCGAAGCTGCCAATCTGAGCCTGCGCCGTCTTGATGTCCGCCTTCTTTTGTGACCCGAGCAGGCGTGGGCCAACAATCGCCAGTAAGCCCACAAGGATGATCAACACGATCATCAATTCAAGTAGTGTCAAGCCTCGTCGTTTTAAACGCATTCTCATCTTTGACTCCTAAAACCTCTAAATCTCGAGTTTTGTAAGTTGTTTTCTGATTCAGCCTTGGGTTGGCCAAACTCTCGTTAATTTTCTTGGGTGATGCTTAATCCTTCACGTCGACTCATTCGCTCGTGCCTCGGACCTCTTTGCCTTATCCGACCGACGAATTAAGGTCAAATACGGGGAGCAGAACTCCCACAATTACAAACATGACCATCACACCAATCAAGACCAGCATCAAAGGTTCAATCATCCTGACCATGACTTCGAGACGCCGTTCGATTCGCTGATCCATTCGGTCGGCGATTTTGACGAGCACCTGGTCGAGAGTGTTCGATTCCTCCGCAATCCGGATCATCGCCATGACCTGAGGAGGAATTAAACCGCTCGTCGCAAGTGGCTTCGACAATGAATCACCCGAAGTTACGTTTTCTGCCGAAGCAGAAACCACTTCCTTCAGCAAACTGTTTCCGGTGGATTCCCCGCTGATCCTCAAGCTTTTCAGCAGAGGAACACCATTTCTAAGGAGGGTGCCAAGTACCCGACAAAATCTTGAAACTGCTGCGTCGTGAAAAATGCTCCCCATCATTGGCAGCTTAAGTTTCCAACGATCCAGCCAAGCTTTCCCTGAAGGTTTCTGGAAAAGTTGACGAACTCCAACCACGCCAGCAGCAAAGACCGCTCCGATGACCAACCCGTATTTAATGAGTGCGTGACTCACCGCGAGAAGCAAGACGGTAATTAGTGGAAGACCGCTGCCGGACTGTTCGAGACGATCGAAAAAAGGCTGGAACTTCGGCACCATGACCGTAATCAGGAGCACCGTAATTCCGGTACCCACCAATCCCAAAATGACGGGATAAGTCAAACTGCTGATGATCTTCGCCCGCATCTCATCCTGTTTTTGAAGAAACGCAGCCGTCCGTTCCAGCGCCTCTTCCAAAAACGCGCCTTCCAGGCCCGCCCGGACCATACTGACCGTCAACTCGGAAAAAATGTCAGGTTCATTCGCAAGGGCTTGATCCAAATTGGAACCTTCAGAGACGGAATCTCGTATGCGAGTCAGTGCCTGTTCAAGCCGGGGGTTAACCGTGGCCTCCGACAGGGTCTGCAGTGCCTCAAGCAAAGGGACACCATTATTGAGCAAATCGGCCAGTTGCGTACACAAATCGGCAACGGCATCCTTCTTGACACGATTTGCCCAGGGCAAAGTAAGATTTTCCAACGCCGGTTTCGCTGTTTCCGCATCCTGAACGGTCATCGGAAACAGGGCCTTGTGCCGCAATTGCTGCAAGGCTTCACGACGACTACCCGCCGCGATTTTGCCTTCCGATCGCTCGCCGGTACTGGTTTTCGCTATGTAGCTAAATTCTGGCATGGAAAGTGGCCGTCCACATTAATCCCATCCGTGAAAGCCCAAGGATCCATCCGAATTGTAACCTGCTGGGAAGAGGGCACCGAGCCTCTTGGCTCCGCAGTGAAATCTCTTTTCCAGAAGTGCCCTGCCCTCGCGGCCATCGAACCACAAAGGAGACCCTGTGAAGCGAGTCAAAGGAGGGCCGCGTCTCGACCTTCCAAAACACCCACTCAATCCGCCTTCGTTACTCGAAGGACCTCTTGGATCGTTGTAATTCCATCGATTGCCTTCAACCAACCGTCAACCCTTAAGGTGGACATCCCACTTCGAACGGCAGCCTTTTTGATCTCAATGGAAGCCGCGCCCTGGTTGGCAAGTTCACGAATTTCGTCGTTCGCAACGAGCAACTCGTAGATCCCCATTCGACCACGATACCCAGTCCCACGACAGCTTTCACAGCCTTTCGGCTGATACAACCAGCCATCGGTTTCCAGGAATTTCTCCATGGGAAAATCCTCAGGCAGATCAGCCGGATCTGGTCGATAAGCTTCGCGACAGTCCGGACACAGCCTTCGAACGAGACGCTGAGCCATCACACCTTCAACCGTGCTGGCAACCAAAAACGGTTCGACTCCCATATCACTGAGCCGCATGAACGCACCAGCGGAGTCGTTGGTATGCAGAGTACTGAAAACAAGGTGCCCGGTTAGAGATGCCTGCGTTGCATTTTCAGCCGTCTCCAAATCCCGAATCTCACCCACCAGAACCACATCTGGGTCATGACGCAAAATCGCTCGGAGGCAAGCCGCAAACGTGAGTCCAACTTTGGATTGAACTTGAATCTGATTGATCCCCTCGAGCTGGTACTCGATCGGATCCTCGGTGGTCACAATCTTGGTATCTTCAGACTTTATCTCGGCCAATGCGCTGTAGAGCGTGGTCGTTTTGCCTGAACCGGTAGGCCCTGTGACCAACACGATGCCGTGCGGCAAGCGAATCAACTTTTGGAAGTTCTCATACACTTCCTCGCTCATCCCAATGCCACGCAAAGAAAACTTGAGGTTCTCTTTATCCAAAACACGCATCACGACACCTTCACCGTGAAGCATGGGAATGATCGAAACGCGAATATCGACCTCTCGCCCCAGGACCCTTAGTTTAATTCGCCCATCCTGAGGAACGCGTTTTTCGGCGATGTTCAATTTCGCCATGATCTTCAAGCGACTCACGATCGCTGCCTGAAACTGGTTCATCTCCGGTGGTGTTGGCTGCTTCTGCAATACCCCATCGATCCGATAGCGAATTTTGATCCCAGACTCTTGTGCCTCAATGTGAATGTCGCTGGCCCGATTTTCGATCGCCTCACTCAAGATCTCGTTGACCAACCGGACAACGGATGCCTGCTGTGCCATTTCGGCGTCTTCGGATCCGTCCAGATCGAGATCTTCCAGCATCTCGACGTCACCGAACTGCTGCCGCTGTGCTGCGACCAGACCATCAACCGTTTCTGCACCAACACCGAGATACTTTTTGATCAACCGGCCAACAATTGCTGAATCCGCGACCACCGGGACCACTTCGCACTCGATCGAAGTTGAAACGGTATCAACCGCGTTGAAGTCGAAGGGGTTGGTCACCGCAAGTTTCAGAACATGCCCGTCGCGTTCGAGGGGGAAGATCTCGAACCGATGGATGAGTTTCAATGGGAATCCCTCGATCGCTTCGGGAGCGATCTGAATATCGTCCGTCTCCAGCCATTCCAAGCCCAGCGACCGGCACGTCTCGACCATCAATTCCGCACCGTTTGAGCACTGAATTTCTTCAGCGAGAGCGTCCCACCCTTCGCCTGCCCGGATCCCATCGGCAATCCTTCGGAGCTGAACGGTGTCTAATGAAGTGACTTGGCTGGTGTTGTTGATAATCATGTTTTCACCAGGACGCGTCCATGCAGAGGGACCATTCCGATCGCGATTGCCCAAAAATCCTCTTTGGGCCAAAACCGGGGGTCGAGTAAAGGAGGGGGAGAGCGAACTCTTATAACGCGTGCGGCGTCGGTGGGACCGAAGGAAATCGTCAAGACATCATTCGGCAGCGGGGCTAGGATGAACACCCGCAAAAGCTCTGGGGGGGTGTGGCGGGAAATCTTCGCAATTTCCCCAATTGCTGCATTGAGTCTAACTTGCGGGACTCCGGCGGGTCAACGGCAAAAACCCACCCAAGCGGGTGTTTTCCGGCCATCCTCATGGTCTTCGACCTATCGCGATAGAGTGTCAACCACTAATTCAACATGGCCGATAGATCACTGCCCTCGGAGAAGTGCATCGATCGCATCTTGCATGCGAGCAGAATTTGTCCCCTCCAATTGAATGATATTGATGCTTTTGGCACTTCGAACTCCGGACTCTTCATCGAGGCGGTCGATGAAGCTCTTGACCTCATCTGCCAATTCAATCGGTGCTCGGATCACGATCGAGTTGGTGGTCTCATCCGCGCTGAGCGTCAACAAAGGTCCAGCTGAGGCGGCATTGATCTGTCGGAGTACCGATGCGACTTCAGGAGAAACCCCTTCGGGAATATCGACCGAACGGCGCCCCCCTCCCGCGCGTAGCTGTGTCTGATAAACGCTTTGCAATATGTTGATGACCCGATCGACTGGGGAGTGTTCGACTTTAACAATCTGTGGAATGGTGCTTTGCAAGGTTTCCATCAACTCATCAGAATCGAGAACCCGTAACAACTCCTCAATGGTATTTCGCTCCGCCCGACTGCCGTGGACGATCAATGCATTGATTCTTCCGTCTGCGACAATGGCAACTCGGCTCAAAGCCCCAGCATTGGCCTGCCCAATTCGGCGGAACAGGTCGTTAAATAGGTTTTCCAGTTGACTCGCTCCTGCATTCTTCAACAAATAGACCGAGAAATTGCCCATTCGTGCTGAGGAAGGATCCTGTCGCAAGAGACTTCGCAGAAGAGATTCGAATTGATCGAGCGCTTCAAGGTCGTCGGAAGCAATCGTCCAGCGACTGATTCCAGGTACCACGACGATGGGGCTGGCATCCTGTGTCGATTCCTGAGCCTTGACCGTCGTCTCGCTTCCATATTCTTCGGTGGGCACGAACGCTGAACAGGGATCGATTGATTCCGATGACGAGTCCAAACTCGGTGAGTCGTCACTTTGGGGTTTCGGAGCGTCACGAGAATCGGCTGGAACCGCGTCGATTCTCAACATTTGAATTCGATTGGGCCTTAGCGATGGCCATATCTGCTCAATCTTGTCCATCGCGTTCTCAAGTTGGTTGGACGAGGGAAAGCTTCGGATTCTCCCGGCAGGCTGGGCGTCACCCCCAATCGACTCGCCCAACTTGACCAATAACTCGCGGATTCGAATCAGCTGATCTTCCGTCGCTCGAACAAAGATTTGACCAGTCCCTTCATCCATTGAAATCGATGGACGATCGGAAGGTGCGGCATCCGCGAAGAGCTGAGAAATCGTCATCTGAATCGCGCGAGGGTCATTTTCCTGAAGCGAAAAAACCTCCAGAGTTCGCGGCTTCCGCTCGAATTGCTGGACCGTCTCTTCCACCAGTTTGAGCTGCATTTCATCGCCAACGACCACCAACTGTTCTTGGAGAAGATCGTATTGCACTTTTACTTCGGGCTTCGCATCAAAAAACAACGCTTGAACCGCCTCTTCGATGGCAGTTCCATCCGCACCTACCAGTGAAAAAACTTTAAGTTTTCGAGTTCGACTCGCAGGCGGTGGCAAATCTATTTGTTGAATGATCTGCTCAGCCCGTCGGTGATCAGCAGCCAATCCCACAACAAAAATGGTTGACGTTTCGGGATCAAAACTCACTCCAACCGTCCGAGAGTCCGGCATGGCATTGGCAACCGCCTGGTAAGCAGCGTCCCCATTGGTGTTTCGAATCGCATAGGCCTTAAGCGTTGGCTCACGACCATCGACCTGATCCATTTCTTCGATGATTTTTGCCACCTGTTCATGGTCTGCAAGGGTCGCCGTTACAAAAAGCCCTCCCGTTGACGGATCTCCTGAAAAGCGCGCCTTAGGCAAAAGAGGAACCAGTGCCGCTTGCAATGCTGCCGGATCACCTTTGGTAAGAGAATAAACCCGGGTCACCAAGCCTTCTCCACCCACCTGCTCAACCTGCATGATCACATTTTCGATCTTTTCCATTTCCGCAGCAGACGCAGTCACGACAAGACTATTGCTTGAAGCGTCAGCAGCCACGATCGCATCCGGACTAAGATCTTGGATTGCATTATCAAGCACGCTGGCCTCCGAGGTTCCCAAATTGAAAACCTTGGTCACCAAATCTTCGCCACCAATTCCCTGGTACTGTTTAACGACATCTTCGATCTTTGCCTGATCTTCGGCCGAAGCGGTAGCGACAATCGTGGGAGGATAACGATCAGAAACAATCAGGGCTCGAGGAACCAACTCCGTGAGGACTGCCGAAAGATCTCGCGCATCTCCGGAGCGAAGCCGATAGACCTTCGTGATCCGTTCAATCGCCCCTCCCTCCTCGACCTGCTCAACCACCTTTTGGATTTTTGCAAGTTCTTCATCGGAGGCCGTCACAAACAGGGTGTTTGTCGAAGCGTCGCTCGCCACTTTCGCCTGAGGGCTCATCGCCTGAATCGCATCTTCAATCTCACCGGCCTCAGCCACTTGGAGAGCGAACACCTGCGTCTTCATCTCGGCGGCTCCGGCCCCCTCGTACTGCTCCACCAAGGCATCCACTTTCAGCAAATCGTCGGGGGAACCAGCTGCAACCACCAACGGCGGTGAACGCCGAAAAGTAAAAAAGCTGCTCGGCACCAGTTGACCCAGGACCAAAGCCAAATCCTGTGAGTCAGCCTCCAGGTCCAGGCGATAAACGCGAGTTTCACGGGGCTCATCTCCGGCAGTGTCGACCTGCTCGACCACGGCCTTGATTCGTGCCATTTCCTCAGGGGTCGCTGTCACCACGAGTCGGTTTGTTGTGGGCTCGCCTGCAACAGAGGCCTCAGGGCTCATCGCCCTGATCGCCAAAACAAGGTAACGCGTTTCGGCCGATTCCAATTCAAAAACTCGAGTTTCCAAGTCTCCTTGACCCTGAGATTGGTACTGCTCAATGATGTCATCGACCTTGACCAGTTCCTCCTCGGTAGCCGACGCGACGACCAGTGGCGGCGTTCTTCGATAGGTAAACGCGGCTTTCGGCAAGAGTTGCTGGAGAACAGTGGCCAGATCCTGAGAGTCCGCATCGAAAGCGAGTCGGTACACTTTTGCAATCCGCTCCCCTTCATCAAGCGGCTGATCGTAGTCGGCCACGAATTGGGCGACCTTTTCATGCTCTTCCGCCGTTGCGGTGACCGCGATGCTGTTCGTCACTTGGTCAACACCGAGAGTTCGACTTGGGAGCAAAGCAGTGAGCACCGAACTTGCTCCCTGTGCCGTCGCATGCCGCAGTCGGTAGACTTCCAAGCTCAACGTTTCGGAGGATGGCAACTGGCTCTCCAGGGACTGAATCCGTTTCGACAGCTCCTCCAACGCCCGAGTCGAACCATAGGCCAGAAGGCTATTCGTTTCCGCATTGACTTGCACTGAAACGCCTGCGGGAATTTGACCACTCAACGCGTCATTGATGGTGCTTGCCTGGACTTTGTCCGACTCAAACGGAAACACCTTCACCTCAACATCGGCGACGGTGAGATCAAGAGCCTCAAGCTGTGTCAATAATTCTGCAACTCGGGTTTGTCGATCTAGAGTCGCCCAGACGGTCAATTCCCCTTCCCGTTCTGCCTCAAGAAATTCCAGACCTGTAATCGTTTCCTGAAGAATTTGAAGGGCTCGCGAGGGATTTAGATCCCCCAGCTGGTGAACTTGAATGACACGATTCGCCGGCGGAGAAATTTCCTTTTCCAGTTGGCGTATCAGCGCGTCCAACTCCTCATGTTGTTTCGGGGTGGCCCAAACAAGCAGAGTGTCGAGCGAAGTCCCCTCAACAAACCGCACTTGAGGCAATGCCTCCAGAATCATGCTTCGCGCGTTCGCATTCACATCCTCGCGGACCACGTGGCTTTTCAGTTCGGCACGAGGTGACTGCTGAACAGCATCAGTCAACGCCTGCACAATTTCGTCAATCTTCTGGTGCCCTTGCTTCGTATCCGAGACCACTTGCTGATCGGTCCCCGCTCCCAATACGATTTGCGCGGCAGGTCGCTGCTGCGCGATTAAAAGCGCAAAGGAATCGCCTCGGCCTGCGGGTAACTGATACGTTTTCAACGATGTCTGATCTCGTTCCGCCTCAGAATCCACCTCCCCCAGAACTTCGCTCAACTTGAGATGCTCTGATTCCTTCGCCCAAACAGCGACCGGCCCCGTCGGACTGACCTGGATCGCTTCGGCAGACGGGAGAGTCTGTTGAACCAACGCCAGAAGGTTCCCCGCAGCAGCCCCCTCGAGTCGATAAACCTTCATGAGTCGATCGCCCGATTTCTCCTGCTGTTGGGAAATCTTTTCGAGTAGCGATTTGACTCTTTGGTGATCCTGTTCCCCTGCCAGGATGACAAGTTGTGACCCTGCCTGACCCAAGGAGCTTCTGATCGTTGGCATCAAAGACTGGATCGTGGCGAGTAATTCGTCGCTGTATGCCGAGTCAATTGGATAAATCTCTAGAATCTGCCTTTCCTCAAACCTCGCGCCGAGTTGTTCCAATGCCTCGCGAATCCGATCATGGTCCAGAGTTTCGCCCAAAACGGTTAAAGTTCGACTCGAAGCATCCACACTCAGCACGGCATTGGGGGCGATTTGTCCAAGAATCGAGGGGAGCGTATCGAGATTTCCTGAGACAACATCATACGTCTCGACTCGAACCTCTTCACCATCGCGTGGATCGTTCAATCGCTCCAGAGCTTGCTGAATTTCCTGTTGCTCGACGGCGGTCGCCGTCACAAGGATCTTGCTCGAAGTCGTATCCACAGCAAACGTCGCTTCAGGCCAGAGAGGTTGCAGGAGCGTCACCGCCGAAGATACGGTAATGCCCTTAATCGGGTAGGCTCGAACCTCGGGCTCTCCCCGATCCGAGCCGGGGCGATCCACTTGCTGGAGCATTGCTTTGACACGCCCCTGCTTTTCCAAGGGAGCAATGACAACGAGTTGCTTTGAACTCGCATCGAGCACCCATTGCTCCGATTCAAGCCAGCTGCCGAGTAGAATCTCGACACTCGCAGGCTCAATATGCTCGAGTGTATAGGCAACGAGCACCGCCTGCTCGTCGTCATCCACAGGAGTTTCCAGTTCACTGACGAGCGATTCAATCTCTGCATGAACTTCGGGGGAAGCTCGAATCAGAAGCCGATTTCGTACAGGATCGGAAGTAACCGTTGCATCGACCAACACAGAGGCGAGTAATGTTTGCAGTTCTGAGAGCTCGAAGCCTTTCACTTGATAGGACTTCATCACGGACTCAACTTTGGCCGGCAGTTCCTCCTGAATCTGAGCCAAGAACATTTCCAACTGTTGATGCAAGACGGGTTCGGCCCATATCAAGAGTCGCTCTCCATCATTGCCTGGTAAAATCCTCGCCTCAGGAAACCTCTCTGCCAGCAACTCGTTCACAAGCGCCGTATTCGAAGTCTTGAGTAAATAAGTCTTCAACTGTTCCGGGATTGGCTCCGCAGTGATTTCGACAAGTTGCGTGAGCAACGTAGTCAGGTAATCGATTTTCTCTTGCGTTGCCCAAACCAATAGCTCTCCCTCATTGCGTGATTCCAAAAATCGGATTCCCTCCAATTCTTCGGACAACGAGGCCTTCAATTCTTCAAACTTCTGAAGGACAGGCGCCTTCACGGGGATCGCTTGCAGCACTTGAGCAACCTCTTCGATTGCCTGACTCTCCCACTGCGTTAAAAGTTCTTCGAACGAGGTCAGCGACTCGGGATCCCCGACCAAATTGAAAAATTTTCCGTCCGCTGTTGGCGTCACCTGAAGATCAGGAACGAGGCCAGTAAGAATCCCTAGATCGGCGTCATCCAGACTCTTGGGTCGAACCACCCGCTTGATCGTCGGCGAGACCTGTTCGTTCATTTCCGCGAGTTGCTCAACGAAATTCTTGACTTGAGCTTGCTGGGGAGGTGTACCTCGGACAACCAACTGTCCGGTTGACGCATCGGCGACCAGTTGCGCGGTCGGCATAAGCCCCTGCAGCAGTTCCGCGATGGACGCCGCCTGGGTCCCCGGCACTTCATAGATCTGAACGCTCTGATCCACGTCAATGGGTTCACCCGCGACCGTGGAAAGCATCGCACGAATTTTTCCGTGCTCATCCTCTGTCGCATTGACGAAAAAACTTTCATTGACTTCATCAAACTGAACCGTGACATCCGGAAACGCCCCGGCGATCTGCTCGCTCAGTGTCAACCCACTGCCCTGATCCCATGGATAGACACGTAATGTTCGCTCGGGAACCTCTTGCTTGGCGGCCAACATCTGATCAATGAAGGTCTTGATGGCCTCTTGCTGGCTTGGAATCACAAACGCGCTCAGCAGGTGGGTCACTGGATCCACCGTGATTTGTTCGCTGCTGACCAGCAGTTTGACCGTCGCCAAAGTGGATTCCGGATCCAGTGCCCCGAGTGAGTAGGTGGCGAATACTGGCTTGGGAGGTTTCTCAGGAGGCTTCGGGGCAGGGACAGGTTTGGGGATGGGCACCGACGAGATCAGGACGTTGATCATCTCCATCTTGCCTGCAGTCTCGACGACCAACACCTTGCTGGTGCCCACGAGCGGAATGATTCGACCATACTGCCCCAGATAAGGCTCAACGGTTTGCAAAACTTTGTCCATTGGCCGGCTACCAATGTTGAACTCAACACTCACCATTTCAAATCGCCCACGTGAGGGCAGTTGTTCAAGGGTGACGCGTGGGAAGTACTCCAGCGGAATGGTCTCCGAAAGTTCGATGACCAACAGCATCCGCTGTTGCCGAATCAAAGCAAAGCCTCGAGTCAGCAGGACACTATTCAAAAGGTCAATGGCCTGGGCAGGCGTGTAGCTACGCGTGTCTGAATAAGTAAACGACCCTTTCGGAACTGCGTCCATCACCAAAGACAAACCATCTTGGCGGGCGAACCACTCTAAAACGTCATCCCACTTCTGTTCGCGAAAATTGAACTTGAGTTTGGTCGAAGCCCCCCCACTCTGGAACTGCTCTCGTTGCTCCGCCGTCAGAACCTCAAGAATCTTTTGGGCGTATTCACCATTGATTGCCGCCGCATTCTCGGGCGCTTCGGTAATCGCGTTGGTTTTTTCCTGTATCAATGCTTGAATCTGGGAGCGTTGCCCGTCCTCAAGCCCCATTGCTTCCGCAACCTCGGGATGCATCAAACGATTGACGTCGCTCGCTGGCTGTGCCAGTCCGGAAACGCACAACAATCCAACGGTGACTAAAGCCAAAGTGGCACTTCGAAAGGTGCACATGGGACGTGGGTCTCCAAATCGATCATGAATCGTCGAGCGGTCGTCTTTGTGGATATCCAAGACGACTTCAGGGCTCGGAGGACGAAAAGGTGGGGGCATCTGCAGTGCTCACACGGCAGACCAAAAGGGTTTCTCGCTGAAATCACCGTCTCTTCATTCATCGAGCACTCGTTCGTCATTACCCGACTCTGGCTCGAAAATATGAATGTTGAGCGCGTCTTTGAATCCAACAGCTGCAGCGAGCGAATTGATTTCGCCGTAGCGCCTGTCCAACGCCTGCACGAGATTCCCTGCTAAATGGTGGGTATAGTTCGTAGATTAGTTGATAGGCCTAAACAGGTAAAGGAAGAAAGACAGGAGATCTAGACAGATCTCAAACCCAAAAACCACCCGTTCGGGTGTAAATAATGGCGAGTGTCGCTGAGGCCCATGAACGCCACTCAAGCTGGCCGATATTGGGCTGAGCCTGATGAACCGACTGGGGAAATCGGGCCGACTTGGGCCATGAAACCCGTGTCATGGATGTCGCAAGGGTTGGGTCGACCAACACCACCCACCACGCGATGCCCAAAAACACCCCAAAATACCCAAAAAACCCAATCGACCACTTCTCGCTAACCGGAACTTTAGGACTCACGACGGACATGGCAGCCCCTTATCGACGATGAAAATCGGGTTGCAGGTCACAGGTATCCAGCAACCACGGTTGCTTCACCCTCGTCATAAGTCCAAGTATTGATGGTTATGAACCCAGTCGAGCACGAACAGCTCCTCCAGCAGTTG
This sequence comes from Pirellulaceae bacterium, assembly GCA_022448315.1. GTDB lineage: Bacteria > Planctomycetota > Planctomycetia > Pirellulales > Pirellulaceae. The sequence goes on from JAKVCA010000018.1 coordinate 36,430, forward strand.
GACCAGCGACAGGACGACGTCCTTGAGCGACTGGAGGAACTCAGCCATGACATTACCCGGCTGATCGATCATTGGACCAATAAGGATGCCTCGACTCATGGCGATCGCTCTTCAGATAGTCAACGCGACGATGAGGAAATGCGCCCCATCAAAAAGGCCGCCTGAGTTTGTCTAAATCGTCTCAAGCAAAAATTCCTGTGCAGCCGAGTTGCTGAAATTCTCCTCTGCATGACCTCCCATCTCATCTTGTCCAAAACTTGCCTTGACCCGGACTCCCTGGGCGCTAGTATTACCGCGCTGCGAGGTACTCGAAGGTTTTTGTTGCGACAACGCGGGTTTGCACGACAAACGAACCGCTTCACAGATCCGATGCCGTGATGATGCCGCGATAGCAACCCCCAAAAGAGTTCCCACTGACCTTGGCACCCGATGCCAATCCCTAAGGTCAATCTTGCGCGGGGGCTAAGACAAAGATGATGAAGTTGATTCGGGATGAATCAACCTTCTGTTCGCCAATGACGGCTTCGATTTGGCAGAGCGCGGCCAGTAGATGCAAGGCCGGCGCGATCCGCAGAGGGAGACACTCATGGTCGGAATCCACAACGTCATAGGCCCACACCTTCGACGACTCTATGGGAGTCTCGTCTTCATCTTGGTGATCGGTACCCAAATCACCTCTGCCAAAGAACTGAAGGTGAGATTCGACGCGCCGTCCATCATCCCTTTTGACACCGGTACCACCAACTCAACTCTCGAAGAAGCTGTCGTTTCTCAACGAGACCAGATTGAACTCGAAGTCGAGATCTCAACTTGGCTACTTTCCGGTAAACCTGAGCGAATCCAAGAGCTCTTGTTCGAAGTATTTGACCTCTCCGGATCCTCGCGAGTGATTGACTTCCTGCCCCGGGATGAGATTTCTTCGGATTTCATCGGCGGCATTAAAGTTGAGAAGTCTCAAGAGAAAAACCGGTCGATCGGCCTTAGCGCTTCCTCGAATTTACCCTGGATGCCTGGTGGCAATGGGCAACTCGCATCCGGTAATAAAAACGTCGATCGAACCTCATACGAAAAAAAATCTCCGCAACGACACATCATCGTCAGCGGAACCTCTCGACAAGGTCGAGGTGTCGTTTATCGCTTCAGACGTGCAAACGAACACTCACTGGAAGGGACCCGTCGTTTGACCTTACGGTTGAGTGTCCCTCAAGGTTGGTCAACAAGCCTGCTCCGAGTGCAATGCGTTGCAAGGGGCTTGACCCAGGGGGCCGTCCCCGGCCTTCGCCAAACCTCGACCATCGGACAACAGACGTTCATCATCCCGATTTTCGACCGCGGAGACTCACGGGGGCAACGAGACAGCGAGAGGTTTTTCATCCAATATCAGCATCTAAAGAGGCTGGCCGAAGCCCATGCCAGGGAACTTCGCCGCGAGGAAAACCAGTACCCGCTGAAACAAATCGCAGCGATACTCTCTCTGGAAGATTCCAACCTCCCTGAAGCATGGCCGACGCAGGTTCTGGAATCCGGCGACGTGGCGACCTTTACTGCAGCCAAACGTTTTCTTCCCGACGATCTCCAACAGGCAGGAACCCACTACCTTGCCGCAAGACGAGCGATCCTTTCGGACCACAAGACGTTGACCGCGAAAGAAGAAGCGACGCGTCCACAAGATAAGCATGCCTCTCCAATCACGCCCATCGAATCGGAAGTGTCTGAAAAAGAAAGCCTTTCACCTTAAACGCACGTCGCCAACGAGATGCACTTCACATTGTGTAACCCCGGGGAGCATCCAACAGCACCCTGCAATTTCAGTTCATCGAAGTTGCATCTCACTTCAGCGCTCTCAAAGGTTTGGGCAGTGGGAAATGCACTCGCTCGTCGCGCAAGCTGACGGAATCCACCTCAGCAGCAAAATGATCGACCAGATACTGGACACAATCTTGAACCACTGTTTCAGGAGCACTAGCTCCCGCGGTAACGAGAACACGTTCGATCCCCTCAAACCAACCCCGGTTGATATCCTGAGCGCCATCAATCAGATAGGCGGGGATCTCATTTTCGACTCCGATTTCCCTGAGTCGCTGACTGTTCGAACTGTTTTGGCTTCCGAGCACCAGAACCAGATCCACATCTTGCGAGAGCACCTTCACCGCTTCCTGGCGATTCTGTGTGGCATAGCAGATATCCTCTTTGGGAGGGCTGACGATCTCTGGGTATCGTTCTCGCAATTTTGAAATGATTCGATTCGCATCATCAACAGACAATGTGGTCTGTGTCAGGTATGCAAGCTTACCATCATCTGGGACGTCGAGTCGTTCAACCTCTTCCTCTGATTCTACAAGAACCATCGCCTCCGGCGCCTCACCCATGGTCCCAATCACCTCATCATGACCCGCATGGCCAATCAGAAAAATGGTGTAACCCTGCTCGGCATATTTCACGGCCTCGATATGAACCTTGGTCACAAGCGGACATGTGGCGTCGATGGCATGAAGATTCCTCTCCTTCGCGACCTGACGGATCTCGGGGGAAACTCCGTGGGCGGAAAAGAGCAGGTAGCTTCCATTGGGCACTTCGTCCAGGGCGTCGACGAAAACTGCTCCCTTGGCTCGAAACGTCTCGACGACGTATTTGTTGTGTACAATCTCGTGATAGACATAGACGGGGGACCCAAATTCGCGCAGAGCGATTTCTAGACTCTCAATCGCCATATTAACGCCAGCGCAAAAACCACGAGGGCTCGCGAGAACGACTTTCATCTTCCTTCTCCTTTGCCTCATCTTAGTTCGCTGGTCGCGAGTTGAAAACGAGCCTTATTCAGCAGATTTGCCTAGGCGCTGTCTTGCTCCAACCCTGCAAGGAAAACGGAAAGAAATTTTGCAAGACGGTCGCTTGCTTTCACTGCATCCTCATGGACTTTCCACAATTCCGTGGCCGATTTGGGTTCATTCCAGAGCGCACTGACCGCGGCTCCAACTTTCGCCGAAACGGACTCCTGACTCAGCAGCGACTTCAAGGGCAGCGAAGGGGTCTCATCTGACCGTTCTGTAAGAACTCGCACAACGACCCAGGGAAGTTTTGCTTCGGCACAGACCCGCGCGACCTCAAAACCATCGGGATCGCAAAATCGCGCTTCCGTTTCATGGCAGAGTGAAACTCTGGCCGCACCTGGCTTGGGAAAATCGGACCGACTCAAGCCGACACCACCAAAAACTCCTGCCTTGGAGTCGTCCTCCATTTCCCCGAACCTGACTTCCGACTGAACAGGTTCGGAGACGCCCTGAGCCTTCATGGTCGTCGCGAGAAGAATCGCACGGCGCCCGAGATCGGGTGAAAGCGCGACCGCGAAACCCGCCACCACAACAAGACGAGGTTGAGCCAGAGGCAACAACTGACTTAGGAACGCACAGTTCGTCGCCTCCCCTTTGGCTTCTACTGCAAGACAGCGATGACCTCCACTTTGCCCACGATATAAAATCGCTTCATCCATCGGCCACGACTGCACCTGCTCGACTTGATCCACCCAACCGCCAGCCTCACTTCGACTGCCAAACACTAACAGGACATCGCATTTTAGATCCTCAGGGGTCAACTCGCCGCCGTCTGCAGCATTGCCCTGCCCTTGGACCGTGTCCATCAAGAAGCCCTTCACCTTGTCCTCCGCTGCCTGGCGGACAACTTGATTGACGAGCATACGCATCCACATGGACTGATTCCTGGATTTGATGAAGTTGCTTTAAACGTCAGTTTCCCGTGATTACACATCACATGTCGATCGCGTGCGAACCACCTTCCCAAGTCGGATGGTGGACCCACTTCTGAGCAAGAGCGAACTTTAGGGGCGCGGCCTTAGAGGGTCCGGAGAGCTGGGCAAACAGTTTGAAACCGCGGATCGACGGGCGTTGCGTCGCCTTAAAATTCACAATGCCCTTGCGAGGACAAGCCAACTGCGAATCGGTTATGGTAGACAACCCGAAGGCCTTGCCCAACACCCCCGCAAAGCCGCCCCCCCTAGGGAACAATGAAACAGAATGGCCCGCACCTGCTACCAGAACTGCAAGTTTCGTCATGAAATGCACATCGATCATCCAGAGGATTCCGGTTTCAAACGCTTCGATTCTGGAGGAAATTGCCGTCAACCTCGAAGGTGATGCGCCCGATCTTTGTGCCATTTTTTTCTCTGGTGATCCACTTGATGAAGAAACGGTAGGTAAGCTTCTCACTGACTTACGAACTCGTTGGCCGCAAGCACAGATTTTTGGATGCCATGCTGAGTCTATCGTTTGCAATGCTGAGGAATGGGAAGAGACTGCCGCGGTCACGATATGGGCAGCAACCATGCCTGGGGTTCACTTTCACGCGTACCCACTGCAATTTGAATCGACGGCCGAAGGTCCCGCCTTCGTTGGTTGGCCCGACCTGAGTTCCTTCGACTGGGAGTCCACCCGAGGCTTACTCGCCATTGCGGACCCATTCTCTTTTCCCATGGATGCGCTTCTTGAGAGAATGAATGAGGATCGCCCCAACATTCCCATCGCAGGAGGCCTCGCAAGTGGCGCAGATCAGCCCGGCGAAAATCGACTGTGGCTGAACGAGACCGTTCAATCGTCCGGGGCGATCATGATCCAACTCCAAGGCGACCTTGAAGTGGAAACCCTTGTGAGCCAAGGCTGTCGCCCGATCGGCGACCCCATGGTGATCACACGAGTCGAGCGTAACGCGATTCTCGAGTTAGGAGGTCGGCCCTCACTAGAAGTCCTGCAGGAGCTTTTCCTTTCATTGCCGACGTCGGAACAACAATTACTTCAACAGGGCCTCTTGCTCGGACGATTCATTGTGGAATCCGGAGACCGCAACAAGGGGATGGGAGAATTCCTTGTTCGTTCCGTGGTCGGCATCGACCCTGACTTGAAAGCGATCGTGATCGGCGATTATTTCCGTCCGGGTCAATCGGTTCAATTTCATTTGCGAGATGAGGCCTCGGCTGACCACGACCTCAGCCAGCGTCTAGCTTCACACTCCGTCGAGCCGCCACCTTCAGCGGGCATGCTTTTTACGTGCAATGGGCGCGGAACACGAATGTTTAACTTGCCTCATCACGATGCTGCAGCCATCGCCCATCGATTTCCCGAAATGCCGTTAACTGGCTTCTTCGCCGCGGGCGAAATCGGCCCGGTCGGCCACGCCAATTTCGTTCATGGATTTACCGCTTCGGCCATTTTTTTTCGCCCGTCAGAAGTCTCAGAATGATCCGGCCAAATCGACTTCGTTGACAACACACTCTGGAATTTCACCTGTGAGACGAGCTTTGACCTGAGTTGCAGAGCGAAATCGCAAATCGGCCAATGACTCTTCCGAGACGAATGCCGCATGAGGCGTCACAAGCACGCGTGGATGGCAATAAGGAGCTTCGCCGACAGGTGCAGGTTCCGGATCCTGAACGTCCAGTGCCGCCCCTGCGATTTCACCCTTCTCCAAGGCGACGCTCAAGGCCTCGTGATCGATCACTCCTCCCCGTGCCGTATTGATTAGAAATGCCGTCGATTTCATTTTGGAAAATTGTTCTTGGCCGATTAGGTGACGGGTTGCCGGAGTCAGAGGACAATGCAACGAAACGTAATCCGAGCGTTCGAGAAGTTCATCGAGCTCGACCCACGATGCCCCCGGTAACGTTTTGGGAGTTCGGCCAGTCGCAAGAATATTGAAGCCGAAGCCACGGGCTCTCTCCGCGACGGCTTGACCGATTTGCCCAAGACCAATAATCCCGAGCGTCTGCCCTTGGAGTCGACGCAAAGGGGGTCCATCCTGCAGGCGATATTCTCCAGCTTTGGTGCGCCAGTGATAATGAGCAACATTGCGGCCCAGAGCCAACAGCAAAGCGAGTGTGTGTTCCGCAACCTCGAGCACACAGTAGTCCGGCACGTTCGTGACTGGGATACCGTGGCTCGTACAGTAATCGAGGTCGATATTGTCCAGTCCGATTCCCATTCGGGACACGATCCTGCATTTCGGTGCTGCAGCGATCACCTTTGCGGATGTCTGCGCCCAGTTGGTCAAAATGGCATCCACGCCCGTAGCAGCCCGGACGAGATCACTTTCCGAGGTTGAATCGGGCAGTACAATCTCGGCCCCGATCTCTTTCAAAACATCGCGTTCGATCGTCAGGTCAGGCCACGCATAATCAGTGATCAAGACTCGAAATGTTGACATTTGCACTCCAAATTTTTCAGCGGTGCGTGGAACATCACCACGGGTTAAATCGAAATTAATTGACCTGGCCTTATGGCTTCGTACCTTCATGCTTCGCGGCAACCGGGAACGGCAACCCGAAGAGCCGACTCGCCTCGTTGCCGATGAGGCCTTCTTCGATCACGAAACTTCGTTGCAGAAACTCTCCCTTTCGATCACTTCGATCAGGTAGCCATTGGGGTCGTGGAAAAAAAATCGAGGAAAAGGCGTTTCTCGCAAAGGTGGTACGACCTCGCTTTTCGCTTCCCGGATACGCTCCTGCAACGACCGCCAATCCGCACGGTCGTGAAAGAATGCCACATGTCGCCCGTACTCTTTTTCAAAGGGCGAGACTTCGAATCCCTCGATCTGCAAAATATGAACCTGTTGACCCGACCCAATATCCATCCAGATCGCCGTCACATCAATGTTGGCTGGCATCTCAAGCCGTTTCCAAAGGAGCGTCGTTTCGAAAAAGTCGGCCGTCTTGGCAGCGTCTTGTGTCGCAAGAGTGAGATGGGCGTAGCTCATGGTTGCCTCACGATGAGGATTGAGTGACATGAAACAGGGCGAAGCGATGACAGGCCCGGGTCAATGGTCGGCGAGCACCTGCAAAATCCCTTTGCAAAAATCGGGCAAATCGTCGGGGCTTCGACTACACACAAAATGCCTATCGACGACGACGGAAGCGTCTTCCCATATCGCACCCGCATTGACCAAGTCGTCCTTGATCCCCAAAGAACCGGTCACACGAATTCCCTCGTAGACGCCAGCAGAAATGGGAATCCAACCGCCGTGACATATGGCGGCGATTAGCTGACCGCGTTCGTGAAAGTGCTTCACTAGGTCAAGGACTTTTGAATCTCGACGCAGCTTGTCCGGCATGAATCCGCCAGGCACGACAAGCCCGGTGTACTGGCTGGCATCGACGTCAGAAATCGAGATATCCGATTGACAAGGGTAGCCATTTTTTCCCTGATACTGCGTGCTCGCTTCTGGCCCCGCAATCACAACTTCTGCCCCAGCTTCGATCAACCGAAGTTTGGGGTACCACAACTCCAGATCTTCGTAGATGTCACCGACGAACATCAAAATACGATGGTTTTGCACAATCATTTTCCTTCAACAATGAGCCTTCACGCCCCGGATTCTTGCCTGAACTGATCGACGTCAGGTTCGCCGCCATCATCAACCAATTTCTCGATCGGAGATAATGACAATCTCGTCACCTTCACCAAAGACATGATCTTTCGGGTTGACTTTCTGAGCACCTTCAGTCGTGTGAACGGCCACGAGAATTGCACCGTGTTCGTTCCTCAACAGCAGTAGTAGATCAGAGAATGACATTCCTTCCCATTCCGGCAAGATAGGTTGCCGGTAAAACTCTTGGCCGTGTTGATAGGTCAGAAGTTCGCCCACCACTCCCATCAGACCGCGGTTCATGGAGGATTGCGCCAGCAGGTAGGCGCTGTAATCACCGCTGACAACGTAGTCGTTAACATGACCCATGGAGAGGTGGGAACCATATTGTCGATTGAGAAGTTCGGCACACGTATAAACCTGAGGGCTAATCTTCTCGACCGTCAATGCCGCAAGAATGGTCCGGGCGTCTGCATCCTGTTCACTCCTGCCGCTGCCCATATCGGCCAAGATGATACAGGTTTTAGCGCGAGAAATCCCCGCGCGTTCGAGAGCACTGATGCGGGTAAAATCGTCTTGGATAAAACTGATCTGGTTCCGTAGATCCTCTGGAACACCCGCCTCATCAATCTCCTGCTCGCTGATGACGGCAATTTGCACGCGTTTGAGAGATGCGGACGCCCGATATTCTCGAATAATGACTTCTGTCTTCGAGTTCCATCCGCAGATGACAACATGATCCTCCAGGTCCTCTGACGCCACGACCATCCCCTCCGACTTGAATCGTTCAATCATGAAAGCCGAAACCGTTCCGGTAAACATTGCAAAAATTGTCAGTCCCATGAACATGATGAAGACCGTCACAATCTTGCCTTCAACCGTTTTTGGAGCCTCAGGAATGGGCTCGCCTGCAAACAACGAGTAAACGCTGAACCAAAATGCCTTTTCCAGATTGAGCCTTTCGTTGATCTCCGAGTTTTCCCCTTCGATGCTCCCTTCTGATAACGAACCCGTAACTTCTGGCGATGAAATCTTGCTCGAAGAATTTTCTGCAAACATGAGTCCCACGGTGCCAAAAATCACGGTGGTCACCAACAACCCACAGACGACGAAATACTCGACCATGCCTCGACGAAAAACCTCCGGATAGCGACTGGCAAGCCGTGTCGCAATTCCGAGGACTCGCATGACACGGAACAATCGCAAGAGCCGCAGGATTCGAAAGACGCGAAACACTCGAAAGAGTGGTAAGACCGAGAGAACGTCCAGCCAGTACTCCCGCCAGAACTTCCACTTTGAGGATGCCGAAAAAAAACGCAATGTCAGTTCGATAACGAAAAAACTGGTAAGCAGTTGATTGAACAGCATCACATAGAAAAGTTGTGGTCGATCCGCGGAGACGCCGCTTCCTTCAAGCGCAAGTTCGATCAACGTAAGGGCCACCGAAAGCAGAATCAAAATGGCGATACACAGTTCGACGTCAGGACGAATAAAGAATCGCCTGAGGGAACGTTGCCACGATGCTGTCTTTGGCTCTTCGCCCGATGACTGATTGGTCATAACTGATTGGTCATAACTTATTGGTCATAAAGGTCCCTTGACCTCCGCTCCGATCCTTACAACGACTGCGCCTGAAAGCTCGTTTGCGGTTCCAAGTCAGTCCGCCCGCTAATCTTGTCGACTCAACAAATCCGCAAGCTTCGTCACTTTGCGGTCGGTCAATTCTGCCAGTTTGAAGTGGTGTTTACCAAGTTTGCCGCCGTAGTTCCCCGCACCGATCGCTTCCAATTGGCAATTTGAAGCCGTCGCAATCGCGATTCTCATCGCCTCTTCCATCGCCCCTCGAGACGTCCCGTCGATGACCACTTCGAGTGCCGCCTGAGTATTCGGCATCAATTCCTCGCCTGAACGCCCCTTCAGCGTTGGACAATAGGCATCCGCCGTCGACGCCACCAGGCCTTTGTATCGAGAGCCCACTTTGCTTCCTGAACGCGCGACACCGCCTGGAAAGGGCGTGATGACGCCGGGCAAATCGCGAAGCGAATCCACCACTTGGCGGGCTGCGGTCAGTCCCTGCGATAGGGAACGAGCCTGCAAGATGAGGTTCCCCCCTCCCACTCCGGCCTCGATACCCAATTCATCGACCACCCAGAATTCGCCATCCATGACGGGCACCCGCCAGAATCTTTCCTCCTCAATCTGTTTACTTTTCTGGTATCCGTCCCCGAAATAACGCAACGACTTCCCAAGAGGAATCTTGGTTTCCGAATCCGCCATCCCGTTAAACACCGAGGTTGACGGACACGTCATCAAACACTGACCCGCTCGACGAGGGACGGCCTTGGCCAGCGCCGATTTCGAAAAACCAAAAGCGAGAATTGCGGCCGCGGGTCGACCATCAGGGGATTCCGACGGGTCAATCCAGCGTTCGACCGCCACCTCAGCATCGCAGGCAATCACCGAACTGCCATAACCACAGAATTCGCGGACGCCCGATTGCAACCAGTAATCATCCCACGCCGTAACGATGAGCCGCGTGCAGGTCATATCGAAGGCTTCCGCGAAGGTATCCACGATGGGTGGAGCGAGTTCACCCGATGAGGCTTTCTGTGATGCCATGACACTTTCTTATGATGGGGCCAACCTGCGGGTATTGTGGATCCCCGCAGGTACGGTGGATGAATGGGAGGCCTCGCAGTCAGATCGCAGTCAGATCGCAGTCAGATCGCCGTGAATTCGCAATGAATTCGCAATGAATTCGACCCGACGAGAGGCATTGCCCCGGCCACCCCGCTTGATCCGCGGAAAGGCGGCCACACGTTGCTCGGCAACATTGCTCGGCAACGAAATGGGGACGATTCAGTCAACAGCCTTGGGTTAAATGACTCTGCGACGGCTTCAGTTTAGCAAGTTCTGAACGTTCAGTGCCATGAACGGGAGTCGGTAGACCAGAGGTGCCCGAGTCGCACTAAAAAATGGACAAGAGACCGCGCGGCAGGGAAATCCTCGTTACTGAGGAGAGGAAGGAATTTTCCGAGAAAACAACGCCCTTAGGACCTTCATCAATTCTTAACCTTGCGCTCACATTCCGCACGCACTACCAAGAGAGAATTCGCCGCGTATTGACAATAACAAGCCTTTGTATGGAGAGCTCACATGCTTTGTAAATCGCGTCCATGGATTGCTTTGGGGTGCTTGGTCTTGCTCATCGCAGCAGGCTGCAACGATCAATCTTCAACTCCCACGGTCACTGATGGATCGGACGCAGTTTCGGGTGAAGCGAGTGAAGTCTCAGATCTTTCAGGGACCATCAATATTGATGGGTCAAGCACGGTCTACCCCATCAGCTTGCAGGTTGCGGAAGAATTCGGAAAAGACTTTCCCAATGTCGAGGTGACGGTCGGTCTCTCCGGTACGGGTGGAGGGTTCAAGAAATTCATGGCCGGCTCGACTGACATTTCTGACGCGTCGAGGCCTGTCAAAGGTTCTGAAATCGCATTGGGCAAAGAAAACAACATCGAATTCATCGAATTGCCCGTCGCCTACGACGGCTTGTCCATCGTGGTCAATCCGGCCAATGATTTCGTGGATCAGTTGACCGTAGATCAATTGAAGAAGATCTTCCTGGTGGACCAAGCGGCGAAGACCTGGCAGGAAGTCAACCCTGAATGGCCGGAAGAAGAGATCAAACTATTTATTCCGGGGACGGATTCAGGTACGTTCGACTACTTCAAAGAAGTCGTGGCTGGCAAAGAAGGCACCATTCGAGGAGATGAAGCGGTCTCAACCGATGAGAACGACAACAACCTTGTGGCAGGCGTCGAGAAAAACGAGTTCGCACTTGGATTCTTTGGCGCGGCTTACTACTTCTCAAACAAAGATCGTGTCAAAGTCGTTCCGATTGTGAATCCGGAAGGTGAAGCGGTGGCCCCAACACCCGTTACCATTGAGAATGGCTCTTACGCACCGTTTGGCCGCCCTCTTTTCATTTATATCAGCAAAAGCTCTAGTGACAAAATTGAGGTGGGTGCCTTCGTGGATTACTACCTTGAAAACGTACCTAGGGTCGCGGCGGAGGTCGGTTACGTGGCTCTCCCCGAGGCGGTGTACGGCGAAGGGCGAAAACGCTATGACGAAACGATGACAGGAACCCACTTTCTTGATGCTGACGGCAACAAGCGAGAGGGAAGCTTGCCTGAAATTTATATCGAAGCGAACCTTACCGAATAGACGCTTGACCGTACCGAGGCTGGACAGCGATCGTGTTTTCCAGCCTCGGAACGTTGATTCGGTTTGGGCGAGGGTTGTAGCCGCCCTCGGAGACTTCTTCGATTTTAACGGCTGCTATTGGAGCTTGCCTTGGCGACGGTACCCCAAGCTGAACTCGAAAATAATTCTCCAAGCAATATGCATCGGCGATCGACCCGTTCCGCGAGAATCACAGAGTGGGTGGTGAAATCCACGCTGATCGGTTGCGCGAGCTTTTCGATCTTTGTTACCCTCAGCATCGTCGTCCTACTTTCGAAAGAAACGCTGACCTTTTTCTCAAAGCCAGAAGTCACTGTCGGCGATTTCTTTCTCGGCACACAATGGACTCCGCTACTCGGAAATGAAAAACACTACGGCATATGGCCGCTGATTTGTGGAACGATGTACGTGACCGTCGTCGCCATGTCTTTGGCACTCCCTCTCGGTCTCGTCACGGCGGTTTATCTCAGTGAATACGCATCCGGTCGAATCCGCGCATTCCTGAAACCCGTGTTGGAAATACTGGCAGGAATTCCAACCGTGGTTTACGGACTTTTTGCCTTGATCTTCATCACACCTACACTCAAATTCGCCTTTGATCCCCTGTCCGAAATGGCGGGTGGAAAAGGCTTTGAGGCACAGAACGTTTTGAGTGCAGGAATCGCCGTGGGCATCCTTTGCCTCCCCATCGTCAGTTCACTCTGTGAAGATGCCCTTCGCGCGGTACCGACGGGCTTGCGGGATGGGGCTTACGGCCTCGGTGGAACCAAATTCGACGTGACGGTCCGGGTCGTACTGCCCGCAGCCCTCTCAGGAATCATCTCATCTTTTCTTCTTGCAGTCGCTCGTGCGGTGGGTGAAACCATGGTTGTAGCACTGGCGGCAGGCAACATCGCACGTCTCACTGCTGACCCCCGTGTTTCTGCTCAAACGATGACCGGCCTGATTGCCCAGATGGCCAAGGGAGACATCGACCATCAGGGGGCTCAATACTATTCGGCTTATGCGGTAGCGGCCGTCCTGTTCCTGATGACCTTGTCATTAACGCTCATCGGCCATTGGATCCGTCAACGATTCCGGGAGGCTTACGAATGAAGATGCCCCCTGCTCCGGAATGGAATCCTGACTTCCATTACCCTCAAAAATCGAGCGATGGCCGACGTCGTTCGGAGCGTTTTTTTCGACTCTTGTGCACGGGTGTTTCAGGCATTTCGCTCCTGATATTGATCACACTCGTGACTGCGATTCTTTTTCAAGGTCTCCCCCGGATCATTGGCAGCGCGACCGAGGGCTTCAAGTTTGATTTCAGTTTCATGCTATCCATGCCGTCCTCTGATCCAGAGAAAGCGGGCATTTTTCTCGCTTTGTGCGGAACCATCTGGGTCTGTGTCACCTGCGCTATCGTCACGATGCCTCTGGGAGTCGCAACAGCCATTTTTCTGGAGGAATACCAACCGAAAAATCGCTACCTTGGCGTGATCCACCGATGGTTTGAACTCCTCATTTCGAACCTTGCGGGCGTCCCCTCCATTGTCTACGGCCTCGTCGGCCTGACCGTCTTCGTCTACATGTTTGGACTGCTTGGAACGGTCAATCGTCCGAATTTTGAAATCGGATCGTCCTACTATCACCAGTACCTGTCACTGGACAGAAAGCGGACCCTCCGCATTCCTGCGGCATCCAGCGAGTCGACTCCGCCGAAACTCGTTTCCGGCATGAATGTCCTCACGGCAGACGGCCGGACCGTCAAGCTCAATGTGCTCGAGTCGGGACAAGCTCGCCCCAAGGATCCGGAGCTCCTTCGAAGATCGTTGAAACAGAATTCAAAAAGCAGCGTGACAAAGGAAAAATCCTGGTACTACATGCAGCTTCCGTTGGGCTACTCGGTTTTGGCCGGCTCACTTACTCTGATGCTGGTGGTGCTGCCCGTGGTCATCATCTCGTCACAGGAAGCCTTGCGAGCCGTCCCCTCCTCCCTTCGTGATGGTGGATTGGGCATGGGATGCACTCCCTGGCAAGTCGTCTGGAACATTACCTTGCCCTCGGCCACTCCCGGAATCATGACGGGATCCATCCTTGCGATGAGCCGGGCCATGGGGGAAGCCGCCCCGATCTTATTGGTCAGCAGTGCCCTCTATGTCTCCAACGTCCCGTCCAGCTTGATGTCGCGTTACACGATCATGCCTCTTCAGATTTACCAATGGGCGGACGACCACAATCGAGACTTTTATTCGCTTGCGGCGACCGGCATCATTGTTTTGCTGGTCGTTCTACTGATTTTCAACTCGATTGCCGTCTTCGTACGCCAGCGCTCACAGAAAAAAATTCGTTAATCCACTTTCCCTGATCCCACTGATGGTTTCGTTCCCATGCCATTGAATCAATCCATCGAACGCCCTAAGCGTTTGAAAAATACGCCTTCTTCAAAACGAGCTTCCGCCGTGACCCAATCCAAATCTTCACGGGATTTAAGTACTGAGCTTGCCGTCGAAATCAAAGATTTCTCGAGCTGGTATGGTGATTTCCAGGCGATCCACAACATCTCAATGGGGATCCCGACGAAACGCGTCACGTCATTCATCGGTCCTAGCGGTTGCGGCAAATCAACACTACTCCGCTGGATCAATCGTATGAATGATACCGTCGTCGGCGCTCGCGCGCAGGGTCAACTGACCATGGGGGAACTCGACATATTGGCCCGAAGCACCGACGTCGTCGAATTGCGTCGGCATATCGGTATTGTCTTCCAGAAACCCAATCCATTTCCGAAGTCCATTTATGACAATGTCGCCTTTGGCCCTCGGCTTCATTTCAAGTTGAGCAAGTCTGAATTGGATGACCTTGTCGAATGGGCCTTACGAAAAGCGGCCGTCTGGGATGAAGTGAAGGATCGCTTAAAAGCTCCGGCACTGGGATTGAGCGGTGGTCAGCAACAGCGACTTTGTATTGCCCGAGCGATTGCCGTCGGTCCAAAAATCCTGCTGATGGACGAACCCTGCTCTGCCTTGGACCCCCAGTCCACCCTGTCGGTTGAAGACCTGATTTTCGAGCTACGCGAACAATACACGATTGTCATCGTGACCCACAACATGCAGCAGGCCGCGAGATGCTCGGATCAAACGGCGTTCTTCTATGAGGGACGATTGATTGAGATTGGCCCGACCAACCAGGTCTTTACGCGTCCAGAAAAGAAGCAGACTGAAGATTACGTCACTGGCAAGTTTGGATAATCAAAATGTCAAAGCATCTGCAACGAGATATAGATCTGATCCGTCGAGAACTGCTGAACCAGTTTGGACTGGTGGAAAAGGTCGTGGATGATTCGGTCAGATCGCTTACGGAACATCGTGGTGATTTATTGGAAACCGTCCTCGTCGGTGACCAGACGATTGACGAACGAGAGGTGCTCATCGAAGAGCAGTGTTTAAAAACACTGGCGTTGCACCAGCCCGTTGCCGCAGACCTTCGCTGGATTGCCACCGTCATCAAGATCAACTCGGATCTCGAGCGGATTGGGGATCTTGCATGCAGCATCTCCGAACGCGCCAGAGATCTTCATCACACACCGCATTTCCCGATTCCGAGCCAAGTGCCACTGATGGTCTCAGATGCCATGCAGATGGTTCGAGACGCATTGGATGCCTTTGTTGACCTGGATCTTTACAAGGCCCGCGAAGTGATTCGGATGGATATTGCTGTCGATCAGACCAATATTGAAGTCATCGAAGTCTTGACCGAATTGATGGTTGAGAAATCGGACCTTGTGCCCGCGGCCCTTCATTGTTTTTCAGCCGCACGACACATCGAAAGGATCGCGGATCTGGCGACGAACATCGCCGAGGATGTGATCTACATTATTGAAGGTGAAGTGGTCAGGCATCAGCATGAGGAAAACACCTCAGAGCCCTGAAACCCGGTGAGATTAAGACACCATGAGTCGACCCAAAATTTTAATCGTCGAAGACGATCGTCCTCTATCAGACGTTCTGCAGTATAACTTTGTTCAAGCTGGCTTCGACGTTTTTCAGTCTTTCGACGGTCAAGATGGCGTCAACCAAGCGAGGCTTCGCCTGCCCGAAGTCATTGTCTTGGACGTGATGATTCCCGTCCTTGATGGTATCGAAGTTTGCCGTAAACTTCGCTCAGTCGAAGAGACCAAAAATCTTTTGATCATCATGGTCACGGCGAAAAGCGAAGAAACCGACCAGCTTATCGGCTTTTCGGTAGGGGCCGACGACTATGTCGTCAAGCCTTTTAGCGTGAAAGTCTTATTGGAACGAGTCAAGGCTCTGGTTCGCCGTCGATCGTCAAAATCGGATCTCGAGGACGAGATCATTTCCCTTCACAACATCACCGTCGACCGAATCAAACACAAGGTGTCGGGTAAAGAGGGCAACATTGACCTAACCCCAAGTGAATTCAGGTTGTTGGAAACCCTGATTCGACAACCTGGCCGTGCTTTTGACCGCTCAGAGCTGATTGACACCGTCCTCGGAGAGGACACCTTTGTCCTGGAACGTACCATCGATGTTCACGTTCGCGGCTTACGCAAAAAACTTGGTACAGAGGGTAACGCGATCGAAACGGTTCGGGGAGTTGGCTACCGGTTCAAAGATCAGTAACCTCGTTGCTTCGCCGAAACGCTGACTTTGTTTGCCGGTCAGGAACTGGGAATCACCTTTTCTCAATCAGAAATCGAACGAAACGCGTTGGCTTATTTCATCAATCTCAACGCCAAGGCGAACGGGTTGTGTCGGAGAACGATTAAGATTTTCCCTGATCGTGGCAACATCGCGTCAGGACGTGGCTAAACTGTTAGGGTGATTTTGACCCATTAAAACGATCCGTTATTTGTCTGAGTGAACTCATGGCGTATGCACTGGTCTTACTGTTCATCTTCCTCGGCATGTTGGCCATCTGCCTGCCACGGTTTCGTAAAAAGGACGTGGTCCCGGCGGAAGATCAGCCAAACAGCGGCGGCAAATAGCAGAAGAACTTGCTCATTCCCCTTTGAATCTTTTCGAGCAAGATTCTTTACGCTGCGTTACCCCTTTCAACCGTCGAATCGTGGGGAAGGTCCCATCAACGCCGTCAGACTCGGGACACATACAAATCACGTTCATCGGATTCAATGCAACCGCTCTTTTTTCTGCCGCCTCATTGCTCACCTTTCCAGCCTCTGAATCATGCCCAACCGCCCCAGTCGTACCTCGCAGAAACTCGCGGGCCTGATCCTGATGACAGACACCTACGCGAAGTGGTCGTGGATCCTTTCCGAAAACGTGGCCGAGGCGCAAAGGCGACGACTTGCCGAATTGAATCTCTACCCCAGACTTCGATTTCGACTTTACGAACAGGGATGGTTTCACCGGATCATTTCATTGCTTGACCGAGTCTTCTTGCAATCTCAACTTGTGTACATGGTGCTTCGAAAAAGATTCTTCGAAGATCGCATTCAGGCGGAGCTCGAACAGGGGGCAACGCAGGTGGTCATTCTTGGTGCAGGACTCGACCCAGGTGGGATCCGACTGGCTGGCAATCATCCCGAAATAAGGGTCTGGGAAATCGATCGCGTGTCCCTTCCGATATCCCAATCTGGCAACGCAAACCCAGAAAATCTGCATCGCATCACCGCAAACTTGGCCGACACCACTTGGACCACTCAACTCCAAAGCCACCCCTATTGGCAATCGACCGCAAAGACTGTTTTCGCCGCCGAAGGGCTATTGATGTACTTGGAAGCCGACGCAGTGCGTCGCCTAATTGGAGCATTAAAACAGATGACTCCAGACCGAGGGAGTTTCTATTTCAGTTTCCTTCGAACTTCGGCGTGGGGAAAACCTCGGTATGGAAATTTCTCGCCACTGGTTCGCCTTGGCCTATCCCTTGTCGGCGAACCTCTGCGTTGGTCCATTAACCCCGAGGAGATTTCAACATTTCTCGGCCAAGAAGGCCTGACATCAGAACGAACACCAGACGAGGCTGACTTGTATCAACTTTACCTGTCAACGCATCCAATCTGGCGAAACCACCCCAAACCAACCATTGAGTTCTTGGCCCATGCAAAATGGCCGAAATCAGACGCCGGTCAGCACCCTTGAAGAAACTGGGCGTAACAGTCGACATGCCGCTTGACCATCATCTCGACTGAAAACTCCGTCAACATCTTCTGCTGACCCGCGAGACCAAGTTGCTTTGCAAAATCAGGATTGTGACTCAAACGTTCAGATTGCTTTGCCAATTCAGCCCGATCACCGACTTGAAACAGCAGGCCAGTCTCTTCATGTGTGACGAGATCTCGGTTTCCAGGAATATCGGAGGCGATAACAGGAATTCCCTGACTCAATGCCTCCATCAGGGAATTGCTCTGTCCCTCATAACCACTGCAAATCCAAAACTGATCCAGCGAGGCGATCAGGGAAGCGGCCTGTTCAACGTGCCCCAAAAAGTGAACACGGTGATGTACCCCCACCTGTTCCGCATATCTTTCCAATCGCCAGCGCTGGGGGCCTTCCCCGGCAATCAACAGATGCGTGTCATTTCGGACACACTTGAGGAGTTCGATGGCCCATATTGCATCCTTTAGCCGCTTCTGAGGCCAAAGCCGACCGACGGTCCCGACTAACCGAGTCTCGCTTGGTAGACCGAGTTTTTGAATCAGGGCGTTCCGAGCGGAAGAAGCATCCTGCGGGATCGCGGTAACACCATTTGGAATCACATGAAACTGGCTGGCCGGTATCCCGTGTTGCACATAGAAATCTTTCACACCTTCGCTGTTGGTCAGGATCCCTGAGGTTCTCTTGGCAAAAAAACGATCGAGAACCAACTCATGCCACCGCTTCCACAGATCGACACATCGCTCGCCTCCCAGGATGATCGGCACGCCCGCTCTCCACGCGGCGGCGCGCCCGTAACAATTCGCTGCAAAAATCCAGGTGTGAACAATATCCGGTCGAAACGAACGGATGGTCTTCTTGAGACGTTGGTAGGCGAAAGGATCCAGCTTCCATTTTTTATTGCAATGCACGACCGAAAGACCTGCATCCAGAAGCGAGGATTCAAGCGGTCCTCCGCGTGTGAGGAGAACCACGCAAACCTCAAAGCGATCTCGAGGCAAGCCGGTTGCCAGCAAACTCAGCTGTTTTTCAGCACCCCCACGATCCATGGTGGGAATGACCAACATCAACCGCGTTTTCAAGATTCGAATTCCTTGAAGAAGGTTTGAAGGTTCGTTTTCCCGAGGACCTGCACAGGCTCAATGCGACAGATACTTTTTCAGGAGGTGAATGTGGCGTTGCCCCATCAATTCGATCGAATTCCGACGCTCGACTTCCTGAATACCACGACGGATGCGATCCTGAACGACCGGCCCAGATTGTAATACGAACAGCAGGGCTTCAGCGAGTCCGTCAACGTGACCTTCTGAAAATGTAAACATGTTGGTTTGTCGCGACGTGACCGAAGCAGACGATGCTCCCTCTCCAGCAACGATCGGGACACCGGCCCCCATGGCGGTAAGCGTAAACGTCGAAGGTTGCCCTCGACCCTCAGGAACCACGAATACATCCGTAGCTTGGAGCACTGGACTCAAATCATCAAAGGTGCCGACCATAATCACGCTATCCCTCAGCCCCAAATCGCGCACCAAGGTCCATATCTCCGCCGCCTGCTCGCCCTGGCCCACCAACCACAATTTCGCAGTTGGATGATGCTCAAGAACCTTGGGCCACGCGGAGACCAAGTCCAATACGCGGTTGGACTCCCGCATCGGTCCCGCGTAAAGCACGAGCGGACTGTTCTCGGAAAGTCGAAGGACACGATGCACCTCGCTCAGAGCGGCTCTCACTTCCGAGCGAAGCTCAGGATCCCTTTTCTTAATCACCGGCACACCATTGGGCACCACCGTCGTGGATTCGGTCGGATATCCATGACGTACCATCTCCTGGTAAACGGCTTCGCCGGACGCAATAAGGTGATCTGCTTGAAAAACGGTATTGCGAATTTTTTCGCCGAAGGGTGCTTTGGCATGCCAACGACAATCACCATCGGGACCGGACTCCTCGAAACGCACAAGGACAGGCCGACCGTGTTGTTTTCGGCTCGTGATGGCAGAAAACGCGTCATGCCTTCCTGATGAAACCAGAACCGCATCATATTCTTCGCGATGGCTCACCAACCATCTTGCAAGACGACGCATGTACCAGATCTGCCCCCACCCTTTCGTGCTGGGATGAGCCAGACGTGTTACCTCAAAATTTCGGAACGTGAAATGGACCGGCCAATGAGTTTCCCAACGAGCGGTCAGAACGTGGATTTCACAATCCGCTTGATGTAGAAAATTTCCGAGATTCACCAGAGCGGTCTCAGCTTCGCCATTCTGCGGCCAGAATTGTCGAGTGACCAAAACCAACCGCATGGGCTTGAACCTCTAGGACACCTGTGAATTAAGCGAGATCCGCCGCTTCCAGAACTGCGATATGAGGAAGGTGACGATACTCATCCTGATAGTCCAGACCATACCCAACAACAAATTCATCGGGTATCTCAAACACGCTGTAATCCGGTTTGATCTGAACCTCGGATCGTCCCAATTTTGTGAGCAGGACGGCCGATCGGATGGACTTGGGTTGACGCACTCGAATCCGTTTGACAATCTTGTCGAGCGTATGGCCAGTATCAAAAATATCGTCCACCAACAAAACCTCATGGCCTTCAATTTCTGGCATCCATCGGTCGTCGATGACCAATTCGCCGCGGACCGTTCCACCTCGGTAGCTCGACGCTTGAATCACCCCGACCCGGATTTGGAGGTCGAGTTGACGAATCAAATCCGCAAGTAAAACCAGGCTTCCAGTCATGACGCCGAGTATCGTCAGTGGCCGAGGTTCGTAATCGGAAATAATTTCTCTTGCAAGACGCTCGACCCCCTGTCGAACTGCAGATTCGTCAATCAAAACTCTCAAAGAAGCCTCCCCTAAATGTTCACCTGCTGTGGTTGAGGGGAATTTTAAGACAGGTGATGTGTGGGGGGAACCGGTTGCCGGCAAAGTCCCGTCGTGGTTGACCAAAAAAAACAGCTCGAGAACCGAAGTTCTCGAGCTGATTATGCATCAATCATCGCTTTTTCAGCAGTAGCCCGGGGGCTTAGCGAACAGCAACGCTTCGTTGAGGTGCAACGAAAGCGGAAGGATCGACAACAGGTGCGGGAGGCATTGGAGCCGAAGCTTCAGATGCCGTAGCTCCACCTGCATCGCAACCGCAATCAGGCTCTGCACCGCAGTCAGGCTCAGCGACTTCGCATCCGTCGTCACAGCCACCCTTGGAGCAAGAGAAGATTCGGTCGAGGAGACCGAGCTTGCGGATCTTGCCACCAAGCATGCTGCCACAGCTAGGCTCTGCACCACACTCTGGCTCGGCGCCGCATTCGGGCTCAGCGCCGCATTCGGGCTCAGCGCCGCATTCGGGCTCAGCGACTTCGCATCCGTCATCGCACATTCGATCGCGAATGCACAAGCGGATTTTAGGAATGTTGATCTGGATCAAAGGCTTGCGGCAGCAAGGATCGCTCTCAGCACCGCAAGAGGGTTCTGCGCCACACTCTGGCTCTGCGCCACACTCTGGCTCTGCACCACACTCTGGCTCTGCACCACACTCTGGTTCTGCACCACAATCTGGCTCAGCGACTTCGCATCCGTCTTCAGCCGTTTCGCAGCACTGAGTATCACAACCACAACCTGATCCGCCCAGCATTCGGTCGAGAAGATCGAAACCGAAGCTTTGAGAACACAAAGCAACGCTCATGACGAGCGATGCAACAGCAATGTTCCATTTCATTGAGACACGTCTCCTTGTCTGAGAACGATGACTTGAAATCCTTTCCTCGTCGCCCCAACACGAGCAACATGCCGCCAAACATTGTCGCGCTCGAACAATTCTTCCCCCCTCGTCCAACCCAGCTCGTGTTTACAAGAGAGGTACGGTAAGGAGTTTTGGGTCGTAGGTCGTCGTCCTTTGGTCTTTGCGTCAGCACTGGTCGAGCCAATCCGTGGCCCGAATGTCCGAGCCAGTGTTCTGACGTTGCTTCTCCATTCGGCAAAAACCGGGTTCTAGACCCGTCGCCAAGAGAGGTATCGGTAACGCAGGAAAGAACCCTTGAGCGTGCCTAACTAATTTTCTGGAAGTGATTTACATCAACCAAAACACAAACTTTTCCAGTCAGGACAAACAGTAAAAAGAGGTAAAATTTGCGGGCGAATCACCGGCGATAAATGTCAATCTTTGACGATTAAGAGGCTAAGAAGGGGTCTTCAGGCCTGACCCTTGAAAGGAAAACGCGTCCGGAACCTTTAAAAAATTTTCTGCCTCTGGCTGGCAGTGTTAAAGCCAAGCCTCATTCTTCCCTGAGAGTCGCTCATGTTGGCCTTCATCCATCGCTTGCGTCCGATAGTTCGGCTCTCGCAAGCCAACGCGAGACGATCCGGAAGGGATGCAGTGTCTGCGACACGGCATTTCATTCACTCCACAACCGTTTCGTCATTGGGATCGAAATTGGGCGTCACCACAATCATGACTTTCATTTTCCCAACCGCACGATGAACGGTGCCGGGGGGAATCAGAACGGCCATCCCCGCACGAAGCTCAACCCGATCCTCATCCAGTTCCATGCACGCTCCCTCGTCACATTCCAGGATGTAGTAGGTTTCAGTGAGGGTTCGGTGATAATGCTTCTTTGCATCTCTTGAAATGTGGGTGACGTGCAATGTTCCCGGAAACCTTGGTTCGTCGGCGAAAGCCCGACGAGCCTCGCCACACGGACAAGCAACGGAGACGATGGCATCAAAATCAACCACCCGATAGAGGGAATCGCTACCCTCTTCTAGCTCGGATTTTCCAGAAGTCGGTTCATCGATCTGTCCTGGATTTTCCATAATCTTGTTCCCTTCCAAATAAAAACGGCGATCGTCCCCGTGACGCTCCGTAAACGCTTGCGACATAACCTGTGTCGGCTTATCGTAGAATACTTGAACGAGATCAAAACCTCGTCTCGGAATGAGCGAGTTTAATGAAATTGAAGAGAATCAACGTGGCACGAAGATCAGAGTACTTCAACTTCTATCCCGCATGCGTTTGCTTATGCGTCTTTACTCTTGGCTTCTCAGGATGCACGGAGCGCACCGGCAATCCTGGAGCCAATTCAACCTATGTAACGCCTACGGTGGATCGTGATCCGGAAGAGGCTCCCTCAGGGGTAAGTCGCTTCGATTGGTTGCGTCTTGCGCAAAGAATGGGGCTTCGAGGGAGTGAGCGCACGCCGTTTGATCGCCTCAAGTCGGCCAACCGAAGGCCCAAGCGCCAGTTCATAGCCAGCGGCAACGGATCCTACCCCCGAATGGGAGGCACCTCGTTTCCTGGAGGTAACCTTTCGTTTCCCGGCGGCAACTTCACCTATCCTTCTGGGATGACCTTCCCAGCGGGTGGCAACCTCTCGTTTCCCACCGGTGGCCAGCGCTGGAGAATGGGAGGTGGCAATCAATCCATGCCTTACTACGGAAACTCATCCTTCCCAGCCATGGGCAACGGGACTTACGGCCAAGGTCGATTCATCCCACCTCGTGGTGCAGGGTCTCGAGGACTGCCGTTGAACTCGCCCAACATCACCTACGGCCGAGGATTTCCAAGATTCCCGGGTGGGCGCGCAAACTCGACATACCCGAACAGGTAATCGCCGGTTCGGACGCTGAGCCTCGAACCGCAACCTTCATTGAAAACGAAAGACTCAGAAAAAGGGGACCGGCCCATGAGAGCCGTTTGGACCATTTTGCTCGCTTTCATCTTGGGCTGCATTGTGACAACGATGATTCAGTGAACGCCTTTGTTCGGCTGGTATCTCTGCCCTCCTATTTTGGGTACCTTCTACTTGGGGTACTTTCTTGATGGGCCGCTTTAGTGAGTGGACTCAGACTTCGGGTCATGACTCAGCACAGTTCCCGCAGTCGCCCAACCCTCAGCAATGAGGAAAAGCGTGGCGTCTCCCAGTCATGGACGCCTGCCCGCGTGACGTCCACGACGCAGTTACATTTTCAGGGTCGGAAATCTCCGTTTTTGCAGGTCGCTCGTAATGAAACTTGTCTTGGATGTTGGCAACTGCAGTTTTGACCACGGTACGATAAAAACGTTTCTTAGCGAACATTGGGAAGTCAATGTAACGCGTTGCACCACACTTTCGGGAGCTCTCCAAGAGCTTGAGACCGCAAACTACGATCTCGTGTTGATCAATCGAATCATTGAAGGAGATGGCCAGCCCGGAATGGAACTGGTCAAGCACATTGTTGGAAGCAATCCTGATTCAACCGTATCGGTGGTCCTTCTGACCAACTTTCCCGAGGTCCAAGCTTCGGCGATGGAAGCAGGTGCTTCGGCCAGTTTTGGAAAACGGGTCCTGCAATCTGACGAAGTCCACCAAACCCTGAATACAATGCTTTCCTAATCGCAAAGTCGCTTCAATACTCTGTGAACACACACTCTGTGAGCGTGCGTCATTAACTGCCCTTCAACGCCACCTCCTTGGTTTTGGAGGTTAGGAGATGGAGCCCTTACCTCGATGAGCGATTCTGAAGCGTGGACGGTTAAACGGTTGTTGGAATGGACCACGGACTATTTCTCTAAAGCCGGTTCATCCTCATCCCGGCTCGACGCCGAAATCCTGTTGGCGCACGTCCTCGACTGGCCGCGCATCAATCTTTATACGGGTTTTGATTTCCAACCAAATTCCGATGAGCGAGCGCAGTACAGGTCATTCATCAAACATCGAGCTGCGGGCACTCCGGTAGCCCACTTGATCGGCAGTAAAGAATTTTACTCCATGGATTTCTTAGTCAACGGCGATGTTCTTATTCCGCGGCCAGAGACCGAATTTGCCGTGGTGCGATCGCTCGATCTGATGAAAACCTTCGAGGTTAACTCGGAAATTCAATGCCTCGACCTTTGCACGGGGAGTGGTGCGATCGGCATTGCGTTGGCAGCTCAGGAGCCGCGATTGAAACTGACTGCGACCGACATCAGCCGACCCGCACTGGAAGTTGCGAAAATCAATGTCGAGAAACACAATCTGAGTCAACGCATTCGCTTGATCGAGAGCGACCTGTTTGAAGCGTTATCGTCAAACGACTCCTTCCATGTCATTGTCTCCAACCCACCCTACATCGGGACGCGTGAAAAGGCGTTGTTGAGTCGTGAAGTCGTTGACTTCGAACCAAACATTGCGTTGTTCAGCGGCGAAGATGGTCGCAATTGCTCCTTGGACATCCTCAGAGGAGCGCCGACCTATCTGGTTCCGGGAGGTTGGCTCGTTATGGAATCCAGCCCATTCATCATTGATCAGCTGGCAGCTGAAATTGAGCAGAGCGACGAGTATTGCAGTCCGGTCATTGAACGCGACCTGGCCGGTCACAAACGAATCTTGTCGGCACAGAAAGCGTGACCTAGAGCTGCACCAGATTCTCCGTTGGATTTTCTCGTTGCGCCTCAACCACCGTGACCATGCCGTTCATCATGATCGCATTCTGATCAGGACCAACTTCCTTCGCATGTGTCATGGTCATCTCAACCCGCTGCAAGGCATCAAGTACCGATTCATCAGGGTCAATTTCAAGCGTGGCCGTGTTGAACTTGGTCTTCACTTTTTGACCGTCCAGAAGAAACGTGGAATCGGTGATCGCTTGGCGGAAACGATCCATCATCACGATGGCCGCTTGACCATCAACATCTCTCAGCAGCAAGGCAAATGTCTGACCGGACACCCGAAAACAACGCGCGCCACTTTCACTCTTTCTGACGCTGACGGTGAGTTGCTGACCTATACCAGCAAGAAGACGATCGACAAATCGGTTGGTATGTTTTCGGTTCAGATTGCCTACTCCATTGACGTCAATCAGGCCCATGCAGAGTGAGCGATCCTTGGAATTCACTTCACCAAACCAACGCGTGTAAGCGCGACAAAAATCCCAGGCTGATTCGGGATCATCCGTCTGGCGAGTGTCCTGGTTTGCATCTTCAGCCTGATTCTCGTCCATAGTAATCGCCATTTCAGACAACACTATCTGGCTTTGATCTCGGAGATAATAGTTGAGCGAGTCAAGTTCGGCTTGAATCTGCTGCATTGCATCAAGCACATGACCTCGATTCCCCGCGGTTGGCTGAAGTTGGACCAGGGCATCATTGGATACGGAGACCACCTGATCCAGTCTCACGGACGCCTTGAGCAGCCACTGGGCGAAGGAGTCAGAAAATTGATGATTGACACGGTATTCCTCCAGAAACGTCTGAAGCTCCTCGTTTCGCTGATTCAAGGTCCGGACAACTTCCGAAAGTTGCTGATGAATCCCTGAAATCTGGGCTTCATCCGGCGTCGCCAAACCTTGAGACAGCTTGATGCCATTCGTCAATAGGCGATCCTTCAGACGGCGACTCATGCTTCTCAACATGCACCAGGCCGGCTCCAGCTCTTCTGAAAATGAATCGACATCCAGCAAGTCGAGCCAAGCAGATGGAATTCGTTGCTGACTCAACCGGGGGTCCGTAGCCGTCGCTGCCAACTCCGGGATTTGCTTGGTACACAGAACAATACTGTGAGACTCCGAGACCGCCTCCTGCTTCGGCTCTTCTGCCACTCTCTGAGGTAACCTATTCAATCGGAGGGGCTGCTCAGCAATCAGACGGCTCTGTAACAGGACTGCAAGCCCGATACCGAGGAATAGATTGGTAAAAATAACAACAAGCAAGTAGATCATCGCACGGTCACGTCACGAATCGAGTCGAGAGAGAACAGATGGGACGTGGGGAATCTACGTTACAAAACCATGTGCCGACGGGACCTCTGCGGTTAACGTGACCGCAGGCGCATAAAAAAACCCGTCCGGAGACGGGTTTTGAACATTTTCCGGGCTGGATCACTGTGCCGCAATCGCTCGCTGAACCGCTTCCCCCATATCAGCGGGGCTATCTGCAACTTCAATCCCTGCATCTCGGAGTGCCGCAATCTTTTCTTCCGCCGTGCCTTTGCCGCCGGAAATGATGGCGCCAGCATGGCCCATTCTCTTACCAGGGGGTGCCGTGCGACCCGCGATGAACGCAGCAACCGGTTTCGTGACATGTTCCTTCACAAAAGCCGCCGCCTCCTCTTCGGCGGAACCTCCAATTTCGCCGATCATCAAAATGGCTTCGGTTTCATCATCATCTTGAAACCGACCGAGAACATCAATGAATGAGGTCCCAACGATGGGATCACCTCCGAGCCCGACACAGGTGGTTTGCCCCAGCCCGAGCGAGCTCGTCTGCCAGACGGCCTCGTAAGTCAATGTGCCACTTCGACTCATCACACCCACTTTGCCACGCTGATGAATATAGCCGGGCATGATGCCAATTTTGCATTCCTCTGCGGTAATCAAACCGGGGCAATTCGGTCCGATAAGCACAGCATCACTCGCCCGAACTTTTTCGTAGACGCGGACCATGTCAATCACTGGAACGCCTTCGGTGATCGCCACGATGACCTTTATTCCGGCATCGAGCGACTCCAAAATGGCATCCGCGGTGAACGGTGGCGGAACAAAAATCATGGACGCATCCGCGCCCGTTTGATCAACCGCTTCCATGACGGTGTCGAAAACGGGCAAGCCTTCCGCCGTCTGGCCTCCTTTGCCGGGAGTCACTCCCGCGACCATCTGCGTGCCATACTCCAAACATCCTCGAGTATGAAATGCACCCGCTTTGCCCGTAATACCCTGACAAAGCACTTTTGTGTCTCGATTAATCAAGATGCTCATATCGGTTTCTATTCCTGAATGGATTGAAGATCAATTGATGTTGCCAAGGCAGCGTCAGGCGACTGAAGTCGATGCTGCAACCACCTTCTTGGCGGCATCGGTCAGACCATCCGCAGTGATAATATCAACGTCGCTCTCGGCAATAATCTTCCTGCCCTCTTCAACCTCCGTCCCTTCCAGTCGCACTACCAGAGGCACATTGAATCCAACGGTCTTGTAGGCTTCGACCAATGCGTTTGCAATCGTGGTGCACTGCATGATCCCTCCAAAGATATTGACCAGCACTGCGTTCACATTGGGATCACCGAGCAAAATGCGAAAGGCTTCGGTCACCTGTTCGGTGTCCGCACCGCCGCCCACATCAAGGAAGTTGGCCGGTTCACCACCATGCAGCTTTATGATGTCCATGGTGCTCATCGCAAGCCCTGCGCCGTTGACGAGGCAGCCAATCGTTCCATCAAGTTTGACATAACTCAAGCCTGCTTCACCCGCTCGTACCTCAAATTCGTCCTCCTCGGACAAATCTCTCATTTCGAGAACGTCAGCGTGCCGGAACATGGCATTGTCATCAAAGTTGATCTTCGCGTCCAACGCCACCATTTCCCCCGATTCCGTGATGACAAGGGGGTTGATCTCAGCCAGGCTGCAGTCGTACTTGACATAAACCTCGCACAGCTTCTTGATGAACTTGTCCGCGCTTCGGACCGTTGGGCCCGACAACCCCAGCTTCTTACACAACTTGCGAACCTGATAGCTGTCGATGCCGACCGCCGGATCAAAGTGCTCTTTGAAGATCTTTTCCGGTGTCTCAGCCGCCACCTTCTCAATCTCAACACCGCCTTCGTTTGACATCATCAGAGCTGGCTGAGCAGTCGCACGATCCAGGACGATCCCGAGATAAAGTTCACGAGCAATGGCACAGCCCGCCTCGACAAAGACCTGGTTAACCGTCTGCCCCTCGGGACCAGTTTGGATCGTGACGAGCTTCTGCCCCAATAGATTACCAGCAACCCGCTTCGCATCTTCCGCAGAGCGCACAAGCTCAACACCATGTTGCTGGTCATTCCCAATGACCGTCCCCTTCCCGCGGCCTCCCGCGTGAATCTGGGCTTTTACCACCGCGATTTCGCCGCCGAGCTGTTCGTAGGCCGCGCTAGCCTCGTCGGCAGACGTTGCCACGATTCCTTCCAGCACCGAGACGCCTTCGCGTCTAAAAATATCTTTTGCCTGGAATTCATGAATTTTCATGGTGATCCTCGTAGTAGCTTCGCATCTTCATCACAGGCGCGGATTATCGAAAGAAAATGGGGGCGGGTCAACCAGTCTGGTTTCTAACTGGCCCGGTAACTCCTCAAAAAAGCGGCTCTTTGAGCCGCCTGATCTAAAGGGTGCGGACCTCGCAATATCCGGAACTGGCTTCCGTGACGGGGCACAAGGCCTTCACTAGACAGTAGGGAAAGGCAAAGAAACCTCCTTATCGGAGAAATAGGGGGCCATGACCCCATTAAAAAAACCGCCTGCCCTTTTCGAGCAAGCGGCTTGAATTCACCGTCGTTTATTTGGCAACCTGACGCTTAAAAGACCCCGTGAGGACTCTCCAAGCCCAGTCGCTTCATTTTTTTGTAGAGCGTGGTGCGATTGATTCCCAAGGCGTCAGCCGTCGCATTACGGTTCCAATGATGTTGCTTGAGTGACTGCAGAATGATCTGCCTCTCGGGTCCCTCAAGCGCCTCTTTCAAGGTCTGAGTCGTCACCGAGTTCGTGGTCGAAACCTGAGCACCCTGCGTCATTTGAGGTGGGAGATCGTTGACTTGAATCGATCTGTTGCGTCCCAGAAGAACGGCCCTCTCGATAATATTTTGGAGCTCTCGAACATTCCCGGGCCAAGGATATTGTTGCAAGACAGACATCGCGGAAGAATCAATTCCATCCATGACCTTCCCGGTATCACGACAAACCTGTCTCAGAAAATGGTCCGCGAGGAGAGGGATGTCGGAAACACGTTCACGAAGCGAAGGGAGTTCGAAGCTGATCACGTTGATTCGATAGAACAGGTCTTGCCGAAATTGCCCCTCGGCCACAGCAGACGAAAGATCTTCATTCGTCGCAAGGATAACACGTGTGTCCACTTTTTCGGTTTGAGCTCCGCCGACCGCCTCGAACTCAAACTCCTGAAGGACTCGAAGCAGTTTCACCTGCAGGCCAGCAGAAGCTGTCCCGATTTCGTCGAGGAAGATCGTCCCGCTGTCCGCCTGCTTGAACTTACCAACTTTATTTGCGGACGCACCCGTGAAAGCGCCCTGAACATGACCAAACAGTTCGCTTTCAAGCAAGTTCTCAGGGAGAGCTCCGCAAGCGACTTCCACAAAAGGATGATCGTTTCGATTGCTGAGACGGTGAATGGCCCTGGCGATCAGCGACTTTCCAGTGCCACTCTCACCCGTGATCAGAACAGTCGCGCGAGTATCCGCGACACTTTCGATCATGTCGAAAATTCGATTCATTCGCGAGTCATCGCCAATGATATTCTCCAAGCCGAAGCGCTCATCAAGTTGTGCGCGAAGATTGGCGTTTTCACGGATAACCTTGCCTTGATGAACCGCCCGATCAAGTGCAACGCTCAACTCTTCGTCAATGATGGGTTTCGTTAACAGATCGGATGCGCCAGCCCGAAGCGCTTCCACGCCCGTTTCGGCCGAAGCGTAGCCGGTCATCAGCAACACCGGCATGTCATGACTTTGTTGTTGACAAGCGGCCAGAATCTCAAAACCGTCACCGTCACCATATCTTAGGTCAACCAAAGCGACATCGAATTTGAATTGACCAAGGAACCTCTTGGCTTCCGAAACGCTCGCTGCCTCAAACACTTCGTATCCCTGGGTTTTCAACCAAGCTCCCATCGATTCCAGAAGGAGTTGATCGTCATCAACCAATAACAAACGGGGCAACGGGTTATCCAAATGACTCATAATTCAGCTCACACGGCGAAAGATGCGGTTTAACGACCTCTCGTTAAACAATGTTGTCATTTATCTACGTCACACTTGAAGGTGGGTCAAAGCAACACGGCCACCAAGTTTCCCTAATCCAATCAACTTCTCGACCGACGAAGTCGCATAACCGGATCTTTCCGCTCCGTCGGACCGTGACCGAATGGGCGAGTCAAGCCTCAATGCGATACGGATCTTCCGGTGTCAGACAGTCGTTAGGGTGGGAATTCATACCGTTCCGAGGCCTATCATTAGGCCTCCGTATTCGGGATTTTTTCCCTTATTCGAGGGAAGCAAAAGCTCGATTGTGCCCCTTACATCTGGTAATATTGTCGGGACGCCCCGATCGTGGCCCTCGGCAAGTTCGGTGCCTTTCGGCAGGTCAAACTGCTGAGAAAGATCTCAAAGGGCTGATTGGGCCTCCTGCCCTTGCGAATACCGTGGGCAACAACGGGCACTTAATTTCCCATAGGAGAACCCTATGTCGATTCGAGTTGTCATTGCAGATGACCACCCCGTGGTGTGTGAAGGCTTGGTGCGATTACTTCACGGACCTGAATTTGAGGTCATTAGCAAGGCCCACACGGGCGTTGGGGTTTTAGAAACCTGCCAGACACTGCAACCCGATGTCTTGGTTCTCGATATCCGCATGCCGGACAAAAGCGGTTTAGCCGTGCTCGAGGAACTCAAACAGACTGGTAGTGCCGTCAAAGTCGTTGTGTTGTCCGGACTGGAGAATACCACTTACGTGGCCCGGTCACTCGCCCTTGGCGCGACGGACTTTGTTGCCAAGGTGGCGAACGGCGAGGTCATTGTCGATTCGATACGCAGGGCTGCATCAGGAGAGGGTCCCCGCCCCGACAGTCCAATTCTTGGCGTCAAAGCCTCGATGAGTCGAAAACGCGATGCCGCCGATGACGACATTCCACTGACCAACCGCGAACTTCAGGTGCTAAGGCATATCGCGTTGGGTTTGAGTAATCGAGAAATTGGCCAGTCGCTCAACATCAGTATTGAGACGGTCAAAGAGCACGTTCAAAATATCCTTCGCAAACTGGACACGCCTGACCGAACTGCAGCGGCAGTATGGGCCGTGAAGCGAGGGCTAGTTTGACAAGCCCTTGGTCGCCTTTCTGAACTGCGGGTCACAAATCGCGCCGGAGACTTGGTCCGGTGCAGCGACAACTCCACTTTCAACTGGACTTGGAGCGACGCGCCTTTGGATGAGCCCGTTCATAAACTTCACGCAACCCGGCTGTACTGACGTGCGTATAGATCTGGGTGGTGATGAGGCTCTTGTGCCCCAATAATTCTTGGACGCTCCGGATGTCCGCCCCCCCGTCCAAAAGGTGAGTCGCAAAACTGTGTCTTAGCGAGTGAGGAGAGGTCCTCAGATCGAGGCCTGAAAGCTTCAAGTACTTTTCAAGCATCCTCGCCACACTACGGGTGGTCAACCTGCGACCAAAGCGATTCGTAAAAATTGGAGAGAGTCCGCCAAGATCAAGGGTTGGATCCAGCTGTCTGACTTTCAGCCAACGCTTCAGAGCCTTAACTGCAAAAGAACCGAGAGGAGCAAGTCGCTCTCGTTTCCCCTTTCCGCGAACACGGATCAACCCACCGGTCATTTCCAAGTCTTCGTCATTGGTCCCGACCGTTTCGCTGACCCGCAAGCCCGCGCTATACATGGTTTCAAGAATCGCCCGATCCCGAAGTCCCATCGACTCGCGTGCTGGAGGAGTTTCTAACAGTTTTCCGATTTCGTCGGTCGATAAGACGTGAGGCAGATTGCGCTCGGGTCTGGGATTTCGGAGAGGTTTAGCCGGATTGTTATCGGTGTAGCCTTCTCGTTGGGCGAACTTGAAGAATGACCTTATGGAAGCGAGCCGCCGCGCAACGGAGGACTTGGCGTACCCCGCCTCATGGAGCGCTGAGACATAGCCTCGAAGATCCAACACCCCGATCGCCGAGGGCTGAGGAGGCTCTGGAAGATCTTCCTGAAGAAACTCGGTTAGACTAGTAAGATCCTCGCGATAGGACTTGATCGTCAACTCAGAAGCATTGCGTTCCACATCGAGGTAACGCAGGAAGCGTGAAACCACCTCATGCATGTCTGGCTCCCTGGTTTAGAGCATTCCGGCAGAATGGAGAGGTCACCCCGGTCTTGACCCTCGCACTGGATCAAAGATGAACATTCGCAGCCTGAA
This sequence comes from Pirellulaceae bacterium, assembly GCA_022448315.1. GTDB lineage: Bacteria > Planctomycetota > Planctomycetia > Pirellulales > Pirellulaceae. Next base: position 69,064 of record JAKVCA010000018.1, read on the forward strand.
AGATGTAAGCGCTGGTGAGGATCGTCGCCCAGTTCGCCCCCTACGACTCACGTGGTGAGGAAATCGGACTCTTCAAACCTAGCATGCGATCGCCATCAAATTTCTGAGACAATGGCAGAATTCCAGAAGCTGCCTTATTGGTCCTGATCCATTCCCGGATCACCTGTCTTGAGCATTCCCAGACGATTTCTTTCTGAGGCTTCTGATTCCTCGTTTTCAGCATTTCGAACCTTTTGGCTAAGCACTGCAGCGTCATACCAGCTGAAGCTCAGTTCGTTATCCGATGCAAAACGCCCCAGCGTTCTCAGTGCTTCGGCTCGGCTCTCATCGTCATACAGGAATATGTAACGCTCTTCCCCTTTGACCAAGGCCAACACGTTAATGTCTTGAGACACGCTCTCTCCCCCTGAGCCCAACCGTTCACCTGCAAGATTCTCTATTCGCGGCGTTTGCTGCCGCCGACATACTGTTCCTATCGGCTGTCGCCTGTATCAAAAACCAGTTCAGATTGACCAACTCCTCCTCTTGCTGCCAACATCTCGGTAAGATGTACGTAACAGCAAAAGCGGGTAAAGTCTTCCGATCGTTCAAGATAGCTCCGCCAGCCACCCGTCCTGGTATCTTGCTGCCAGTTGTAATATGCCTGCAGCTTGGAAATGAGCTCCCGATCCGAACCGTCGTAAAGACGAACCTGCTCAATCAATGGCCCATGGTAAGGTCGATAAGGAGGGCGATTGGCCAGGGGTGGTGAAGGAACGAATCCCTTGGGATCAGGCCAATCTTTTGGAAAACCCACTTTCATCTCAGAATCAGCCGGTAATTCGGCTGTTTGGTTCACGATCGGTTCTTGAGTCTTCATCTGCTCACGCGCAAGTTCGAATTCGGCTTGCCATACGAGATTGTCCGGAATGAATTCCTCTTCTTCGCTACCCCACGGCAACCCGTAGCCGGCAGGAATCCGATGAAAACTCGCATTGGCGGCATACCAATCGATGGCGAGCCCAAGCCGCGGCGGATTGTATGGGCTGTAGACGGTAATCGAACCGACAACCAGAACGTCCACTCCCAGATCCTGAGCCAACTCCTGAAAGTCTGTGGAGCTATCGAGCGAGAGCTGGTTATCCAGCAGGTATTGCTCAACGACCCCGACAGGCATCACCTTAAAGCCAGGGATTTTCTGGAGTTCAGACTGGTAGATCTCAGCAACGACAAAACCATCAACCGTAGGCTCATTACTTTGATTGAAGAATGGCAGAACCGCGACTTGGTGAAGTTGCGGAAAGGGGTTGTAGATTACTGGACGATACCCCAGCGCCGGCCATTGCTGACAACCCGTCAACAACGACACTCCAATGCATAAAACGAGCCAACGTAGTTGAAGGCGCATAATGACGTTCCCGCGATGTGCCCCCTGCTTCCAAAATAAACACGACATGACTCGACGGTCCACGATGCCATCACGGCGCACGTAAATCCTTGAGCCGGGTCGCCCCTTGGAAGCATCGGCAGATCGTCAAACCCGGCTGACGATTAAATGGAGGCCGAGGTTCGCAAATTGGGAAATGCTGGCATTTGAGCTTTCAGGCTCGGTCCGGTTCGTAGCCGATCGATGGATCACCCACCACCGCCAGTTCGATTTGATGGCCATCGGGATCATGAATGAAGACTTGCGGAATCCCTCCGGCATTGATCTTGAAGATGTAGGGGATCCCCTCTGCATTCAGACGCGACTGAATCTCTTCGCAATCCGCCACACGAAATGCAATGTGATCCCCTTTTGAGTCAATGGTTCGCACCTCATTCAGATAGGCCGCATTTTCTATGATATGAATCTGAATCCCATATCCATACAGCCAAGCGCCCCGAAAATTGAAGGGCGGACGGTTGAGCTCCGTGAACCCGAGCAGGTCCCTATAAAACCGCACACTTGCCCCCACGTCGCACGTTGTACGAGAGATATGGTGGAACCCTTGGATTTGTATTGGTTCAGACATTGCCAGTCACTCGCTGAAGTCCATGGGCAAAACCGCTTCGGGCCAAAAGGCACAGGATATCAGGATGCGTAAGGTAATCCAGCAACCTCACGCGACTTCATGCCAAGCAGAGAGCCGAAAAATCCACTCTGTCGCGAGTCGAACTGCGATTTGACACCAGCGTCAACGTTCCTCCATCTGCTAGCCACCAGAACAAAATAAGTAATTTACGGACATTTTCTTGATCAGGCAGTTTTTGCGGACGATACAAACTTTGCGGACGATTCTGCGCCAGCATCGAACGCGAAGAACTTAGATCGTGATCAGAAAACCATCCTATGGGTCACTTCCCCCCGTGTCGTGCCAAGGAATCCCCAACTGGCAGGAGAATCAATATGACTCGTTGGCTCAGTCTTTTATTGCCGGCACTCTATGTGCTACCAGGCTTGGGTTGCGCCTCCTACTACTATGGCGGCGATACTGCTTATTCGCACCAAAGCCTTCCTTATTTGGGCCATCAGGACTGTGAAGGAGTGGGTTGCACGGATCACCAAGCGGTTCCTTCAAACCCCTTACAACATGTGGCTCATGTCAGTCGGAGTCTGTCATTGGGATACGCTGGATCATACTTCGGTATGCCGCAAGGTTATCCATACGATTGCGATACTTGCAATTACGCGGGTGGCCGACCTTTAGGCTTTTTGGCCGGGGCATCCAACCTTTGGGGACATCGCGACTATGAAGCCGGTTATGGTTGCGATTCATGTATGGCCGGGCAAGCTTTGATCGAACATGAGGCTGAAGAGGTTGGTTCTGTCGATGTCCAAGAGGGCGAATCGATTATGGTTCCGATGCCCACTCCGTCCATTGCACCCGAAGATGAAGACGCCCCTGGTCCACTGCCCGGCCCGGAGACCAGCGCATTCAACTCACCTAAAAACAGCCCCAGATCTGTCGCTGAAAACCGAACCGAGTGGAGAAACAATTCTCAAAAGAAGGTTCGATAGCGAACGGATGAAAGCACCGACAGAAGTGACTCGACCAGCCGCCCGATGAGGGCGGCTTTTTTTATGCGTTTTTTTATGCGATCCGGAGTGGACGACACCGATCCCCGTTCGATGCGACCGCCGGACGAAAGCTCGCCGTGTTTTGAATCGCCGTGTTTTGAATCGCCGTGTTTCAGCTCGAATCTTCAGAAAAGTTGGAGCTGCAAAGCCACACCGTAGAAACAAGGACCTCAAGTGGAAGAAGTCCTACTCTCATGACCTTCGAATCAAGTTCATTGAGAGCATTCAATCCCCTCGCTGCGATTTGATTGAGCGCGCCAAGTTGAATTTGTTAGACTCTGTAGTCGCGCTGTCAGGATTCCGATTCACGGTCGATCATTCCTGTGCCGCACGATTCCCAAGCTTCAAGGCAGTCCCAAGCGTCAGGGCAGTTGGCCCCGACTTCCTGAGCCTTGACCCTCTCGTTAGTTTCCGGAATGACACAGGAGTGACAAAGTGGCTACGGCAGAACAGATCCAATTGCTACCAGAAGTTGAAGCGTTCATTTCTCAGGGACTTATCGGGGCGTGGATCGACGGTCGTGCCCGTGAGGGCTCAGACGGTACTTTCACAACCCTGAACCCCGGTAACGGTCAAAAAATCTCAGAGATCGCCGCATGCTCTCCGGTCGATGTCAATCGCGCGGTTGATGTTGCTTTGGAAACATTCAACCATTCGGAGTGGAGCAAGATGCCGGCAAACGAACGCGGCGTGTTGCTCCATCGTTTGGCCGAGGCAGTCGAGTCGAAGAAGCATGTTTTCGCTCAGCTCGAAGCCCTTGATGCGGGAAAAGTCCTCTCTCAAGCCGAAGGTGATGTTCAAAATTTCATCGATACGATTCGGTACTTTACAGACCTTGCGCAGCACGCCCAGCTAAGAAACGTTTTGGCCGTTCGAGGCCATGATGCGTGGACCGTCCGACATCCATGGGGACCCTGTGGATTCATTGTGCCGTGGAACTTCCCGTTCCTTCTCGTCGGTTGGGGCATTGGTCCGGCGTTGGCAGCGGGTAATACGGTCGTCATCAAGCCTGCTGAAGATACGCCTCTAACGGCCCTTTATCTTGGGCAAGTTGCCAAGGAAGCAGGAATCCCTGACGGGGTAATCAATATCGTTTCCGGCTATGGAGAGACCGCAGGCGCGGCGCTCGCCGGCAATCCGAAACTCAAACGCATGTCTTTCACGGGCTCTCCAGAAGTCGGCCGGATGGTTGCAGAAGCCTGTGGACGCAACCTCGTACCGGTGAAATGTGAACTCGGTGGCAAGGGAGCCGCAGTCATCTTTGATGATGTCAACATTCCTGAAACGGCCAAGAAACTTGTTGAAGCGATCACCTTCCATACAGGTCAGGTTTGTTGTGACGCCACGCGTTGGCTGGTCCATGAAAACATCTATGACGAGTTCATTGACGAGTGTGTGGTTCGACTGAATCGGATCAAGGTTGGCTATCAATTGGACCGTGGCACCCAAATGGGTCCAGTCGTGAATGAAAAACAAAGGCAACGCATTATTGGATACCTGGACAAGGGCACGAAGAGTGGCGCCGACTTTGTCCTTGAAGGCGGGGCCTGTGAGGTCGAGGGGAGCGGAGAGGGGTATTATGTGAAACCCGCGCTGCTTGCGGGGCCATTGGACAACGTTGCCGCGCGTGAAGAAATTTTTGGACCGGTCGCCTACTTGGGCAAATTCCAGTCGGAAAGCGAGGGAATTGAACGGGCCAACGACACGGACTACGGTCTGGCCAATAGTGTCTGGACAGCCGACCTTGCGCGAGCCCAACGTGTCGCCGAAGCGTTCAACGCCGGCAATGGCTGGATCAATGCACATAACGTGATTGCCCACGGCATTCCCTACGCGGGCGTCAACAACAGCGGAATGGGAGGAGGTGTCCTCTCACCTGAAACCTATTTTGATTACCTCAGAAGCATTTCGGTCGTTCGGCCACTCTAGTAGTTGCCTCCAAGCCTCCCATTCAAGATCAGCGGTCTGAAAATCGGCCCGCTGATCTTGAGATTCTGTTTTAAAACAAGCGCGGGATTGCAAGCACTTTTGTTTCTTTTTCGGGCAAAGAAGCAACTCCATGCTTCACGTCTCAGCGAGGTAAATCACGGCAGCCTTTCACTTACACCGTGCGGTTGGCGATGATTCAGACCACCGCCATATTGTCAAGGCGAGATCGCAAGGCGGGATAAAACTCTCTTTGTCGCGACCTGGACAGGACGTATAATCGAACTCGCTGGAGAACACATGAGATCAACGTTTCCAGTGCTGGCCGAACTCGATCGCGAAAAAACAAATTCCTATAGTCGCGACGCCCGGCGACCTTTTTATTTTTTTAATTTCATGGGATCCTGAAATCAGGTTCTTTGGCGAATGAACGACTTTTCTTTCGGTCATTCACCCCGCACTGATTAACACCTCCAACAACTAAGGACCGAAAGCGTGCTATCCGTTCGCCCCAAAGTTGCTGAGCTGGCATATCATGTTTATGGCAGGCCTCTTCATCCCGAGCTATTTGAAGTCCACGCTCATCGCAAAATCGAGCGTGATTGCTATAACTTGTCCGTCGATATAACAACCTCGGGTCACGTCATTCGCTTCTCGTCTGACCCGTTGGTTTTGACCGAAGTCACCGCCTCCGCGCAGCACCCCCTGCCACAACGTCGGTGCCTGGTTGAAGGCCAACTGAGCAAAACCCATCGAGAAAGCTTGAATTATCGAGAGTCCATTGTTTACGACGCGCAATTCAGTGTGGAGTCTGTCCCCTCGGCGCTCTTTGTCCAGCTTCAAGAAGAATTGCAGCAATTTGGAGCCGAGAACTCGATCGTTCACAATTTTGATTCGAGCGGGCGAATTTCAATGGGTGGCTTCAGCTTCATTCACCTTCAATGCCGTGCCCAATCGGTCCAACTCAAGTCTGTGCACACCTTCCCAGATGACCACATCGTGGTGAAATCCATCTCCAGCTTCCGTATTCAAGAGCAATAACCGAGACGCGTCGGCCCGAAGGAATTTTCGAGGGATGCCTAAGTAAATGGCTTGGCGTTCCTGGTTCAATCGAAAAACGGCAATGGGAGCTAGTCAACAAGGGTCTCGAGAAACTTCTCGATCGCTTCATTGACGGCCGCCGGGTTCTCAAAAGGAGCCATGTGACCGGCCGACGAAATCACCGACAGATTGGCCATCGGCATCTGCTCGGTAAACGTCTCCATTTCGTCCACTCTTGAAATTTCATCTTCGACCCCACAGATCGCCAACGTGGGAATATCAATCTGGGGCAGCCAGCGAGTGACGTCGATTCGAGAAGCCATCGCTCGTTGTGCGGTTGAAATGGCCTCAGGCGAAGTCTCTGCCATGACTCGCCGGAGCATTTCCACTCGATCAGGAAATTGTTCAAACGTCTGAGGAGCCATCAGGCGGGGCAGCATGGCGTCCGCAACAAAATGAGAGCCACGCGCCAGCACATCAAACGCCATACGGCGTCGACCTCGCGCTACCTCCTCGGTATCTGCTGCTGCTCTCGTGTCACAAAGAATCAAACCCGCCAGCATCTGACGGTGGCGTTTCCAGAATTGCCACGCCACATAGCCCCCCATGCTTAAGCCACAGAAAATGACAGGTTTCTCAAATCCAAGAGCCGTGAGTGCGGCTGCGCAATCATCCGCATAGTCGGCCATCGTGCAATTTCCCGAACCTCCCGTACTCTGACCAAAGCCTCGAAGATCAAATGCGACCACCCTCGTCCGCGTCGAGAAATATTCAATCTGGTACTTCCACATGCTGTGATCCAAGGGAAATCCGTGAGCCAGCGCAAGAATCGGTCCTTTGTCTCCAGCCAAATGGACCGCAATTTTTGCATGGCCCAGATCCACCTTTTTCATTGGATTACCTCGTGAACGCTCGACCGCGGATCTTGAAAAGTCAGGGTCCTCAAGTCACCATCTTGATGAGCCACTGTGCAAAGAGCAGCACGACCATGACCAATACGGGAACGAAAAAAACATTGGCATTCAGTTCGGTTTGTTTTTTGAGGATTCGCATCACCTGGACAAAACGCCATGGGATCTGCCCTACCACCAACGCGAACACCAAGAAACTAACGGGATTGAATGCCCACGCACGCGTCCATTGCCCATGAGCAATGGAGATGAAACCACGCGTCATCCCGCAGCCTGGACATGGAATACCTAAAACCGTTTTGGTCATGCATAGCTCTGGAAGCGGAATGCTCATCCCGGGCAGGAAAACATGCTGGTCTCCCGTGGAACGCATCGCCACCGAGAGAAAGACAACCACAACACAAAAAGCGGCGACAAGCCCATGGTAAACCAATAACCTGCGACCACCATCTCCCAAGAGACCTCCGCCGGAATCAGGAGTCTCGCGCATGGAAACTCCGAAGAGCTCGTGAGACTCTGCTTCGTGACCCGCCAATGACTCAACCATTTCTGGAGTCTCTATGGAGGCCAACCGTTGCTTACGACTTTCGATCAAGGCAATTCTCGGATTCGAATTTTTCGGAATTGAATGGGCGAACCTTCGCTTTCGAGGCAAAGGTACCCCTCCGCGGGCTGACAGTCTGTCCCGCCAGAAACCTCATGACCATTGACCCATAGTCGAACCTCACCGTTGATCGCTCGGATGTAATACTGGTTCCATTCTCCATGACCGTTTGCTTTATGTTTCCGCGGAAAACTTCGACTGCCGTTCGGAGAGAGTGGCGGAAAAGGTTTCATTTGAACACGCACGGGGAAAACATCGCCATTGGTTCCAAACCAGTCTGTTGCTCCACCTCCGGCCCGAATTCTTTCGGTATATCCATGGTCGAGAATTTGCACCTCAATGCCGTCAGGCAAGCCAGGACGCCCTGCCTCGGTAAGTCGCTTGATGGATTCGGGAGTCACCCAGACGAAAACACCACTGTTCCCAGCCTTTTTCTCATGCATCCATTCCACCACAAGCTCAAAATTCTTGTAGGTTTTTCCTGTGCTTAAAACGCTTACTGGCTGGCCTGTGCAGTAAAGCGTCCCGTCTCGCCAAGACCAAGTCTCCTCTCCACTGTTGACTGACTTGAAGTCTTTCGCGGCCAGAGATCTCCACCCGGGCCCCTGATCATCGATCACGGCTCGAATTTGAGGGGTCCTCTGCTTGTCCATCTTCGGCATGGCAAAGGCAGGGTCCGTGGGTTTCATACCCACTTCCAATCCCTTCCCTCCCACGGGTCCTGGATCGTATTGCCCCGACAGGGCCATATCACTTTCGGGATCAATTTGATCCTCCATCTTCAGACACCAGAAACAAGCATTGGCAAGGAAGCGTCGAAAGTCCTCGACTTTGAACGCGTCGCCATGCCCCATCGTCGTCGTGAAAACACGGGCGTCGCGGCCTGAAGTTGTCTTGTAGGGCTTGGTCCACGCGATGGGTATCGCCGGCTTATCTGTCACCGGCGTAGCCGTCGGGGACCAATCACCGAGAGGTTGCCCCAGCAGAAGCGGTCGACAATCACCTCTCAGCGATTCGCTGATACCGTAAACGTCGTCGGGCAACCAGAAACTGCGATTCACCCCTGTAAAGACCGGATGATGCACCTCACTGGAAACCGCATCGCATCGGGTGCTCTCTTTCAAATTGGTTCCGTAGTGGCTGACCCAGGTCTCACCCAAGACCGCCCTACCCCAGCCTCCCTTGGGTGCTTCACTACTGGAGTCATAGCGTGCATACGGGCTATTCGGATTTTTTGTGTAACGAAATGGGTGAGTTGCATTTCGTATCCCGAGAATCGGCTTGCCCGACTCGGTGTATTCAACGAAATACTTCATCTGATCATCGGGTAACTCACGCCAACGCAGAAACGCGACCATCAGGTCGGCCGTCTCCAATGCCTTCATCCCGGGAATGTTGTTTTTGACTCGCGGATCGATCGCTCCCGATTCCGGATCCATGGCAAACAAAACAGTGCATTTGAAACCTTGCCTCGACAGGATCCTTGCCATGAGGGGCATCGACAGCTCTGACCGGTACGAGCTCTCCGCGGCAATAAACACAATGTGCTTGCCAGCGCCAACTCCACCTTGCCCCTCGTAGGTCAACAGGTCCTGAGCATCAACGGGATTCATTTGCAAACTGAGCACTGCCAAACAACATGCCCACCCGTATTTGACGAACCTGTACGGAGACATTCGAAAACGACAGAACGTTGTCATCAAGATAAACTCCCATCCACAGAAGGCTCAAAACCCACGCAAAAGCGTCCCTTCAACCGATTGCCGGCCTCGACAGGGGAAGTTACTCCAACAGGGATGCCCTCAGGGAGTGAACTCAATTCCAGCAATGGCCCGTTAGTGTAACCCAATAGCGTCTCGCGGGGATTATCCGGGGGCACCGTTTTTATGGATCTTAGTTCTCTTCAAGAATGCCGTAACGGAAGGTCCCTATCGGAAAATTGGATCAAGAAATAAAAAAAGCCAGCGGGAGTCCCACTGGCTTTGTAGCGTCTCTAACTTTCTCTTATTCGTTGTAGCTTTCGCCAGGCGACTCGGGTTGAGTCGCTCCGCGAGCTTCAATTCGCTGAGCCGCGACAGAGATGGCTCGTTGAGCGAGATTCAACTCCGCGAAGGAAAACCACTTCTCGTAGTATCCATTGCTGCGTCGAACCTTGTCCTTAGCCGCCAACTCTTGCCAGCTGAGTTTGTCCATCAGATTCCACGCTGCGGCTTGCGCCGTTTTCTGCGGAATCTCTCCGTTGGCCAACATTCGGCAAATCTCGATCGTCTGCTCGTTATCGGTGAACTCAGCGATGGGTCGCATTTCGTATTTGACGTGAGGATTTGGGTCAGTCTTGCCATGTTCCAAGCAGACCGTAGCAACTTTAACCGTACCGACCTTATCGGCAGCAAGGTTCAGGAAGCCACCGCCCATACCCATGCCGCCGCCGCCCATGCCGCCCATGCCGCCCATGCCGCCCATGCCGCCCATGCCGCCGCCCATACCCATGCCGCCGCCGAACTGGGCGAGGACTGGAACTCCGGCGAATGCGTTAGGAAGCTTCACAGCAACGGGCTTGTCAGTCTTGTTCACAAACCGAACCGTGCAGTTTGTCGAATCTTTGGGAATCAATTCAACTTCGATGTCGCCAGCTGCCATTGCAGCGAACAGTTCGACTTCTTCATGGTCTGCTGCCGGTTTTGTAGATTGCGAGACACCACCCTTTGCCAGAGTGACAGCGGGAAGACCAATAGCAAGAGCCATCGTCAAGGTGATTCGAAGTGTCCAGGAAGCTTGAAGTTTCAACTTCATAGGTGAGGTTCTCCTCCCAGTGGATAGGGACGCTGTCAAGTGAACCGATCGTTGCCCCCACAACAAATCAGCCGAGCCAGCCCGTGAGATTTATTCTTAGTCAAGGATGAAAAGGACGTCTAGTACTTTGCCTATCGTCTACGCAAATCACCCATGACTCCATCCAGAATAGTCAGGGCAATACCGAAGTCTACACTAATTTCTATGGTTTTCCTGCGGTTTTCCGAGGGTTTTGACTTTAACGAATGGAGTGATCGCAGCACCGCAACACGAGATAGGAGTTCGGCAAAGGGCATCGTTCCCCAAGGCAAGGAGGCCCAAGTTTCGCTGCAAGGGGATCGCCTTCGTCGATTCTCACGGGATCAACCGCACAACTCTCGAGCGGATTGCCGGAAAAACGAGATTTTGTGGGGAGGAACCTGCTTCGCCCCGACAAAAACCCTCCGAAAGGGCTGCCTCAAAAAGATAAGGGCGACTTCCACCTAGAAAATCCCTAACGCCATGAGGCTGTAACGAACAACGAATCCTGCGGCAACCACACTGACAATGCTCATCAGTTTGATCAAGATATTCAAGCTGGGGCCACTGGTATCCTTGAAGGGATCGCCTACCGTGTCACCCACGACGGCGGCTTTGTGAGCGTCAGATCCCTTTCCACCCAGATGGCCGGCTTCGATATACTTTTTCGCGTTATCCCAGGCACCTCCCGCATTCGCCATGAAAATGGCCACACAAAATCCACAGGTCAGTGTCCCAACGAGGAGTCCCATCACGCCGCCGACTCCCAAAAGGCCTCCAACAACGATCGGCGTCAAGATCCCGAGTAACGAAGGCATAATCATCTCGCGTTGAGCCGCCTGTGTACTGATTTCGACGGGGCTCGCATAATCTGGCGTATCGGTCCCCTCCATGATCCCAGGTTTCTCTCTAAATTGTCGACGCACCTCTTCGACCATCCCGTAGGCAGCTCTGCCGACCGCTTGCATGGTCATCGCACAGAAGACAAACGTCGCCATACACCCTAGAAAGACGCCAATCAGAACTTTTGGGTTCAGCAAGGAAACATTGTAGAAATTGGCGAAATCTGGAAGCGAGGCTGTTTTCACGTTGATCAAGTCCCGATCCGTTGCTGTGAAATACGCTCGCAACTGACCGTCTTCTCTCTCCTCAACGGTGACCAAGGGCTGCGATTCGTCGGTGGGCTCAATGGAGACAGGAATATCATTGGATGCCACGTCGTATCCGCGCCAGACGTCGCGAATTCGGGGATCACTAACGTCACCAGGCATCGCGAGGAAACCTGTTCGATCACCATTTGCATCTTGGTAAATCACGAACCCATCGGTCACTTTGTATGGCTGTTCGGCCGCAAGAACCAGATTGGGATCCTGTGTCCAGCGATCGTAGCCGGTTCGAACCTGCTCAACATAAGCGGCCAGCAAAGCGAGGGCCGTCAACGCTGCCGACCCAATCGCGAAACCCTTACCCGTTGCCGCCGTTGTATTTCCGAGACTGTCGAGTGCGTCTGTCCTCTCGCGAACGACCGGTTCCAGGCCTGACATCTCAGCATTCCCGCCTGCGTTATCGGCGATGGGACCGTAAGCATCGGTCGCCAACGTGATGCCCAACGTACTCAACATCCCCACGGCCGCGATACCGACGCCGTATAACCCGAGGGAGAAATATTCCACGTCGACGAAGTTGAATTGATTGGCCGCCCCAAATGCGAGCAGGGTTCCCACGCTCACCACGATGATGGGCACCCAAACACTTTTCATGCCGTCGGCAACACCACCAATAATGACCGTTGCTGGCCCTGTTTCCGCCTGCCCGGCGAGGGCTTGCGTCGGCTTGAACTCATCACTGGTCGAATACTCGGTCCACTTACCAATCAGCCAACCCGCACCCAGCCCGACAACGATACTCCCGGCAATGCCGATGAACGCTGAACTGAGCAACAGGTAAGTCGCGATGATCGCCAAAATGCTGACACCGAGAGTCGCTGCCATAATCCCCTTACCGAGCACTTTAAGCAGGGCACTCTGACTCGCATCCTCACCGGTCTTCACCGTGTAGATGCTGGCGATGGAGACAAAGATCCCAAGGGACGCGAGAATGAGGGGCAAAAACAATGCGGCGACCTTCCAGCCCATCACATCGGAACTGTCAAAGCCTTCCACATTCATCGAAAGCATCTGAGGAGAGAAAGCGGCGACCCCAAGAGCTGCCGTCGCAAGGATTGATCCACAGTACGATTCGTAGAGATCCGCCCCCATCCCTGCAACGTCGCCCACGTTATCGCCGACGTTATCAGCAATGGTTGCCGGATTACGAGGATCATCCTCGGGAATCCCCTGCTCCACTTTCCCCACGAGATCCGCGCCCACATCAGCCGCTTTCGTAAAGATCCCTCCTCCAACGCGAGCAAACAAGGCTTGACTGCTGGCCCCCATGAGCGAGCAAAGCATCGTCACCGTCACCCCATCAAGGTCAAGGTTCACAACCCACCGAAGAATTGCAAACCAAAAACACATGTCCAAAAGGCCAAGGCCGACAACCGTAAGCCCCATCACGGCCCCGGAGCGGAAAGCGACCTGCAGTCCCGCGTTTAAAGATTTCTGAGCCCCTGCCGCCGTCCGACTACTCGCGAGCGTCGCGGTTTTCATACCAATAAAACCGGCGAGCCCCGAGTAAAATCCGCCAGTAAGAAAAGCCAACGGGACGAACGTCGCCTGAATTCCAATGTAAGCCGCGAAGGCCAAGACGCCTGCCATAATGACGAAGAATACGGCGACCACTTTATACTGCTGCCGCAGGTAGGCGCCCGCCCCCTGGCGTACATACTCAGCAATTTCGATCATCCGCTCGTTGCCCGGTTCAGCCGCTTTCATTCCTTTGAAAAAAGTTACCGCCTGAACCAAGGCGGCGATCGAACCCAAAAGCGTAAGAACCCACAACCCAAACTCGGTCATAAACGTTGATCCACCATCGCCGGTGGATTCCGCAGACTGGGCATATGCCACGGACGTACCAGTGGCGATAAAACAGGCGAGAACAACGGCAAAAACAGCTCCAACAAACAATCGACCGCGTTTCCGCGAACGCCGTCCAAGCGTATGCAAATTCATCCTAGTTGCCTTTGCTTCATTTCAATCCTTGAAAGGATTTCCCGGACAAGGGAGAGTGTGAGAGAGAGTGCAAGGGTCCGAACTCGAGAGGCCTTGTCATCGCGTCCAGCACACGCGAGTTGAGGAGTCAGGCTGCTCAATTCCATCTCAGAGCCTTGGTAATGACTTATTCCATTAAGTTTCATGGATCGATCGACTCGACATGCGTCAGTCTAGGAGAATGAATCCTTGGCGAAACACCCGCAAACTCAAGTCTATGAACGGGTTTTTCCGAATCATGCCTGAAAACAATGTGAAGATCGCATGACGAAGGAAGTCTAACCCCTGAGGAATCGTAAAACAATCCGGTTTCACACACACTGAGAAGGAATTTGCCCCCTTGTCAAATCGTTAGGGAGGGAAAGTTAACCTCTCCAGGAAAACTGGAGAATTTAAGTCCTTAAACGCAAAGGGGATCCCCACCCAATCCGCAATCTTCTTGTTTCCAAATCGAACCTCGTTGCCGACCATCCTGAACTTGACTTATTGAAGCGGTCGCCGGCGCACGAGATGGATGGGGTGCACATCCTCACAATTGGGGTACCAGCCCACAAATCGCTTATCGACGAGGTTCCGTGAAACATAGTTGTAGATCGGCAAAAAGGGTAAATGTTCCACTACGAGCGCTTCGGCCCGAGCCAGCTCCCGCATCCTTTGAGCTTCAGGCAGATTCACGGAATCGATCACCATGGCGTCGTACTCGGAGTCGCTCCAGCCGGTGTGGTTGTTCTCATTTCCCGTCGTCCACAGTTCGAGGAATGTCTGGGGGTCCTGATAATCCCCAATCCAACCACCCCGCACGATATCAAAATCCATTTGCTTCATTCGGCTCAAGTAGGTCCCCCACTCGGCGTTTACCAGCTCAACATCGACGTCAAGCTGATTTCGCCAAGTCTGCTGAACGTACTCGGCAATGGCGCGGTGATTGTCGGCCGTATTGTAGAGCAGCTCAATTCTGGGGAATGGCTTTCCGCCTGGGCCATACCCCGCATCCTGCAACCACTTTCTCGCCACTTGGCGTTTCAGTTCGCGTTGGGATTTCGTGGTCAACGGCCAATCCAAACCGATTGCTCCCTCTTCGAAAGCAGCATTCAACATGTCCTTCAGGTCTTCAGATAAGTCATCGACTTTCAGATTGACTAGACCGCCTGCTGGCGGGCGTGGTGATGGGCGAAGATAGCCTCGCATCCCGGGCGGGCAAAGGACCTCGCTGGGGCGTTCTCCAGCCCCCGTAATCTTGTCGCATATTTGCTTCCGGTCGATAACCAAGGACAACGCCTTTCGGACCCGCGCATCATCAAAGGGTGCCTTGGTCGTATTGAAACGATAAAAATATGTGGTCATCTGCGGGGCCACTTGAAAATCATCCCTTGTGGCGAGCTGAGGCACCAAGGCGGTCGGTATCAGCGTGCACCAATCGATCTGACCATTCAAATAAGCGTTGAGTGCAGTGGTTTCCTTATCCACGCTGAGGAAATCGACGCGGTTTAATCGAACCACCTTGTGATTCCAGTATTGATCGTTCTTTCTCAATCGGATGCGGTCTCTGATCCGCCTCAACTCAAGTACGAACGGACCGTTACTCACCATATTGCCGGGCTTGGTCCAGTCGGTATCTCCATGGGTTTCAATACAGTGTCTCGGAACGGGACAGAGCGAGTAGAACGCAACCAACTCTGAGAAAAACGATGTTGGCTGCGCGAGCACCACCTCCAACGTGAAATCATCGATCGCGCGTATTCCCACTTCGCTTTCAAAATCTGGCAGGACCCAAAGCACGGTCACGCTGTCGAATGGACGCCCCGGTCCGCGCTTGACCTCTTCGATCTGGCTGCCTGTATTGAGCTGGTAAACCACATAATCTTCCGGTCCAAGTTCAAGGTTCGCGTCGAGTTCTTCTCGGACCTCAACCGACTCTCCTCGATGGATTTCAATCCCGGCCAGCTCAAACCGCTTCATCGTCCCATGGGGGTACATCTGTTCGGGCTTCGGTCGGTTGCGCAATTCAAGCTCGACGGTCTGACCGACCCGAATTCTCGCCTGATTAAAGTCTCGGGCACCCGTAACGTGATAGAGGTGACTTGCATATTGCGAAGCGGTCTCGGGATGCAAGAGTCGCCTCCACGACCAAACAAAATCGTGAGCCGTGATGGGCTCTCCATCGGACCAACTGGCGTCTTCGCGCAGATAAAACGTATAAGTTCGACGATCCTCGGATAGCTCATGCCTCAATGCCATTGCAGGTGCAGGCCCCAAGGGTGTGTTCCCCTGTGGATCGACCTGGGGCTGCCTTACCAGCTCGCCGCGCCGATCGAACTCAACGCCAAGAGGCATTTTACGGTAGAGCCCTTCAAATAACGCGTAAGCCAGCCGCCCCTCCGGTTGTCCATTGGCCAGATGAGGATCAAGTGTTTGCGGTTCGGATCCGTTGGCCAGGGTAAAGTCGGCCGTCGGCAATGTCCCGACCGATAGACAAGCGGCTAACGCACAGACCAACAATAGCAGAAGGACTCCCCCGGCGCTCCATCTTATTGTTTCCCGCATCAGTCACCCAATCGTTTACTCTAGATGTTGCGTGGCAAAACGTGGCTTAGAAGAATTCCGCGTGGAACAAGGTCGCAGGGAAGCCCCCGAGTTCCAATCTTCGAAGATCCACCGCTGTAAATATAGGGCGTGCGTCAAGTCCTCCCCCGACACCGGACATCAGGGTTTCTGATGAATTGCCCACATCAAGATCTCGTTCTAACATGATAGCGAGTAACGTGAAGCGGGCGTGCTCGACGTGCATGATCATGTGTCTCGTTTTTTACGAACGGACAACGCCGCAAGTTTGCGTGGATGGCCTTCCATCGATGGCGATTCCTCATCGCCCGCTCGAATCCAAAACTTTTTGGACGCTGCGGGACTGCAAAGCATCGCGTGACCTGGAGTATTCAAGTCATCGAGGGCCGAGTCAACGCTCGGGGAAAAAATGGGGCCTAAACGAAATCCGACAGAGCCTGCCAAACCTGATCGAGATGCAAACGCACCTATCGACCCCAACTTGGAGCGATTCATTCCGTCCCTTTTGAATGGCAAATTCCTCGCCGCATGCTTCATGGCGATTCTTTTGATGATGGTCATGCCGGAAACCACATGGGGACGCATGTGGACGACCCGGGATGGCCGAACTTACGAAGGTCTCTTTTCTGGGATGGTCGATCGTGTTGTTGAAATCGACGCGAACGGCCGAATCATCCGACTCTCGTGGGACGACTTGAGCAAAGCCGACCAACAATATGTTCAGCAAGTCACATCGGGAACCTATCAACCGGCGGGAACAATAGGCGTAACTGACAACCGAGCGGAACTGTTCATTGATACCCGGACTTGGACCGACGATGAGGGAACGCAGATCCAAGGAAGATTCGGCGGAATCGATGGCCAGACCATCAAGATTGTCGGAAACGACAAAACCACTCTCTGGGAGCAAAAGCGTCTCAGCGTCGCCGACCAGATCTACGTGAGGCAAATCAAGAAGGCGCTCGATCCGGCCTTTCATGGTCAATACTGGGTGATCCAAGGCAGAAATTCGTTTCGGGGAACCTTTGTCCAAGCCGAGGGGGCGAATGTTTTACTTTGGCAGGCTCTAAAAGATGACGGTGTGCTCGTCCCATTTAATCAGATTTCATCACAGGATCAGATGTTTACCTGTGAAACACTGGACCTGCGGAAACGTCGCGAAGCAACGCTCAAGGGAGCAAGTTATCGGCCTTGGAGAAATACGGCAGAATCTTGGATGATGCCTGCGAGGCTCAAAGGTCTGCAGAAAGACGTGGTCATTCTGGAGCAGGAACACGATGACTTTTTTGTCAAGCTATCCGAATTGTCTGCAGACGACCAAACCTACGTCCAGCAGTTTTTCAAGTCACCGTCGACCGCGTCCAGCACCCCAAGCACTTGGAAACAAGCCCCCTCAAATTCCTTTTCAATTCAGGGCATCAATCTTGCCGCCATCGGCATGAGCGTCTTCGCACTCGCTGTGCTGACATTGCTGATCGCGATTTCCATCAAATACGTCCGCGAATCCTACCACCGCGACGATTGAAATCCGGATTAACACTCTGGCTTGCTCAACCAGAGCGCGCAAAAAACGCTGCCGCGGAAGTTCGCAGCAGCGCTTTGATGTTTTTTAAGTTTCGAGCCTGACTGACTAGTTGCCAAGCATCTCTTGCTCTTCTTCGTACTGCTTCATGGCGGCAACTTCATTGCTCAGTTTGAATTCAGGACCCTTTTCGTAGTACTGAATGTCATCCTTGAGGTAGTAAGGACTCGGAAGTGTCTGACCGCCATAGGAGACTTGACACCCCGTCATCGCAACGGGAGCCAGTGCAGCTACCGTGTACAGCATTCCCACAATCCAAGGCTTGGAAAAATTTGTCTTCATCTTTGGATTCGCTCCACGTGCCAGGGTCGAGGCACCATCTGAGTTCATTCGGCATCCCAGTCCGGTTAACCGGTATGATCGTTATCGGCCGAACCGACGGATGTCATTGAAAGAAATCAATAAATTTCAGATTTGTTTCCGACACTGAAACGAAGAGGCGTGTCGACTTTCGACATCGATTCTGTCGCATCAAACAAGACAGGCCGGTATGCTACATAAACATCGCCCATGCCCACGGCATAGGTTTAGGCGGCCTGCGTCAAATTGGACGCATTTTCCAAAATGGCATTCAGAGGAGCCTCATTCCTCAGGAGAAAATCTTCCGATGCTCTCGAACATCCATGCCCGAGACCGCGAAAAGGTCGCCATTAATCAACGACCTGAGAAACGAAAAACGCTCTTGTCAGTGCTTGCACCTTTAGTGCTAGCAATTTGGTTCCTGTCGACACCAGATCAAACCTTGGAAGCTCAGCAGCGATCAGTCAGGTATCCAGGTGACATCTATTACTCGGGCTTCGCCAACTATTATCGAGGCGATCTCCGTGATGCAGCGAAGATTTTTGATCGAGCGAGGGCAACGGGCTACCGAGGCGCAACGAGTCGGTGGGTCGACTCCGTCTGCTACCACACCATGATGGGGGAGTGCCTTTACCAGTTGGGAGAAATCGATGCTGCACTGGTGCAATATGACAATGCGCTCAGCTATGTCCTGGCCGATCCAACCTGGTTGAGTCGAGTTGATTTCCAAGGCCAACAGGTCACTCCCAGAGACTGGACCCAAGCTCGAATCACCTGGGGGAATCCTGGTCGACAACTTGGAAATTTCCCTGACACGATGTCGGTACTGACCGGCAATAACGATGGTCAACAGGTGCTCCAGCAGGGGGGCGTTTTTCAACGACCCGAACTGCGACAATTCAATGTCGCAGAAATTGCGAAATGCATAACCTTGGCCATTCAACGTCGCAACCAGATCCTTGGGCCACTGGGCAAGCATGACCCCATGGTCAGCAAACTGGTCTCGGCGCTAAGTCGCAACCAGTCTTCCATCAATCATTGGGGCAAAGCCTGGGCCTCGATTCCTCTAGCCATGGCGTTGCGGGGGCAAGGCAATCTGGATCAAGCCGCAGGTCTTCTTCAAACATCGGCACTTATCGGAGGCTATTATCACCCCTTGAGTTCCCACGCACTGCTCGAACTGGGAAAGATCAAACTGCTCCAAGCAAAGCCACAGGATGCTGCAGCATTCTTAATGGAGGCGACGTTTCCAGCTGCCGCTTACGACCAACAGGATGTCCTTGAAGAAGCATTCCGCTGGGGAACCACCGTTCACCTGATGTCCAAGGTTGGTGGGGTTTACGCGCCGCTCGAACCGGCCGCACAATGGGCGCGAACTCGCGGGTCTCAACAGCTTAAAGCGTCTCTTCCGCTACTGGCGGCCAGTTGCAGTCTACAACGATCTGATCCAGTGACTGCAAAAGGACTGCTGACTCAAAGTAAGCGGTTTTTCGGTCGAACTGATCTTGCGAGGTCCCCATGGTTTGCAAGACTTGCTTACGCCCAAGCTCACGCAGAATTTCAGTCGGGTGAGCTGACACAGGGCATGAGCAGCTTGGGCACCTCCATGGACCTGCTACGCAATTCGGGCATCTGGATGTTTCGTCTGGCGTTGGTCGACCGATTCTTCAAGAGCAATTCCATTTCTGAACGGGTCGCAGACGAACTCTACACTTTGCTGCTGCGTGAACCGACGGCCGCCGATTGGCAGATCGATCCAATGGAGACGCTGTCCCTCGTCCTGACACCCCATCCTGGACCTTACGAACGGTGGATGGCGATTGCCATCGCGAGACAAGAAACAGACCGGGCGATTGAAATTGCAGATCGTCTTCGTCGGCATGTCTTCTATTGCAGTCTTCCACTGGGAGGTCGAGCATTGGCATTGCGCTGGATGGTGTCGGCACCCGATGATGCGCTCAATCGAGATCTCCTCGCAGCAAGGCAAAAAATGCTGCTCCGGTACCCAGCCCTTGTGGAACTGCAAAGGAAAGCGAATGCGCTCGGAGCAGCCTTGAACGCCCTTCCGGTAAATCCCGATGACGCTTCAGACGAGCGTCGTGAACAGAAACAACTTCTTCAACAACTTGCATCTGTTTCGACCGCACAGGAAGCGATGATCGGCGATTTGTCACTCCGTCGAGAACACTCGGAATTCGTGTTCCCCCCAATTACAACGATTCCTGATATCCAACAGAAACTTGGAGAGAAACAACTGGTTTGGATGTTTGTTGAATCCAGCCTTGGTGTTTACGCCTGTATGATCACCCAAAGCGAATCTTCTCTAAAACCGATTCCCGAAGCAAAAAACATACGCGGAGAACTCACTCAACTGTACCGCAATCTTGGCATCTACGACCGCAATTCCTCTTTGGACGCGGAGACGCTCAGTAGTAAAGATTGGCACGAATCGATTGTTTCACTTCGAAATATCCTGGCACCCACTCGAGACAAAGAATTCTGGACTCAGTTTGACGAAATTGTCGTGATCCCCGACGGCCTGCTTTGGTATCTCCCCTTTGAAATGCTGCCTCTTGGCGACGATGCCGAAGAAACCCTGCTTTCACAGGCGACCATTCGATACGCGCCGACTCTGGGAACGTCGGTGACTGACAAGGAAGTGGCAAAAACCGATCGTCCTCTTGGCGTGGTGACTGGACGCCTCTTCCCCAAAGATACCCCAGAGGTCGCGCAGGAATGGTTCAAGGAAATCGAGACTGAAAATCCAAATGCGGTCCAATTCGAAACACGCCTGCCTGGCCCCAGCGGATTGATCGGTGGACTTTGCGACACGATTCTGGTCCTCGATGACCTTGATGGCAAAAGCAGCGGACTCTATGGATGGGCTCCCATGCAGTTGGACAACGGGGAAAATGGATCTTCACTCTACAACTGGATGATGCTCCCGTGGGAAGGTCCGGCAACCCTGGTTCTTCCCGGCTTTCACACGGCAGCAGAAAAAGGTTTTCGACAAAATGCCACTGGACAGGAAATCTATTCTGCAATCTGTGGACTCATGGCGAGTGGTTGCGATACTGTTTTGATCAGTCGCTGGCGGATGGCAGGGCAAACCAGTTTTGAACTCATGCGAGAATTTGTCAGGGAACTGCCCAACGATTCCGCGGCAGCCGCTTGGCAAAGGAGTATCGTCCTGGCTCGCGAACAACCGTTGAACCCCAGTGCGGAACCGAGACTCAAAGAGGGTCGCGAAGCCTTCCCTCCCGACAGTCGCCACCCGGCGTTCTGGGCAGGCTACCTACTGGCGGATCGTGGAGCGAATGGTGAGAAGATTGCCGAAGAGGGTGATGAAGGGGATGACGAAAAAGAAGAATAATCATCTTTCACCTGCTCCAAAGCGAAACATGGCCGGCGACGAGATTGAAACGATCTTAGAAATTTGAGTCGTTCGGTGCAGGTAAGGTAAGCAACGCATCAAAATCATCGTAACCTTGCTCCGAGGCCGAAAATTCCTTCGGTGGCCAGAATTCGCCACCGACAATCAACGTGGCAATTTCCTCCGCTCGTTCCAGTGCAGACTGAAAGACTTCCGGGCCCCAGGCAGCAACCTTGAACCCATTCTTATCCGAGTCTCGACTCAGGACGACATAACCCACGTCGACCTTCACCTTGTTAGGATCGCTTCCGCGGAGCATCCAGTAATAAAGTGGCAATTGCAGGTCAATCCAATCACGTTTTTTCTGGCGATGGGTCTCTTCAGGTGCAAGACCTGCGTCCGAACTCTTGTAATCCAGAAGCATCCATCGATCTTCTTCCGGATGGTAGTCCAACCGGTCAAAACGACCGTGGATAGCCACGGGCCCCAACTCTGTTTTCAATTGCAGGGCAATGTCGGACTGCTCCACCTCCTGGATTCTCCATCCGCTTGCGGCCCATTCGGCCTGAGCCATGGAAAAGTCTTGCAACCGTCGGTGAGCATGCTCGAACTGCATGTCCAGTGCTGGAAGGTGGCTGTGCTCGAAGCGTTCGCGAACGATTTCATCAAGCAACATGGAAAGTTGTTTCGAAATGACACTTTCCTGTTCCGAGTGACGCACCTTGGATTTGCCAAATCGTTTCAGAACCTCATGGATCAGATCACCAAACTGCCCCGGCCCAAGCTCCGTTTCCAGATCATCGGATGTTCGCAAACGCAGATATTTAGACAAGTAAAACCGATAAGGACACCGAAGGTAACGTCCAAAATCGGTTGGTGACAACGTCCACGGTGATTCGGGCGAGACAGGTATGGGCAATCCGAGAACAGCAGGACTTTCTTCGGTGCTGCCTCGCTGAGTTCGTTCCTCAACGGAGGTAACGCGGAAAGTCAGTGGCTCGGAATCAAAACACTGCAACGCTCTGCTGACGACAGAATCCTCTTCATCGTGAAACAGAAGTCGCGAGGGGATCAGCGGTTCGTTTTCCGCATTCCTTCGACCGACGATAAGACGAAGTTTCTCCTTGCTGCAAATGAGCAAGTTCAGGTAGTAGGCATCCCGAGCAAACCTTCGGGAGCTGTGCATGATCCCAAGTCGTTTTCGCAGTGAGTTGGGCAGAAACAGGTCGTTTTTTTCTGAAGACGGCACGACCCCCTCGTTGAACCCACATACAACGACGTGAGAACCATCATCCCAGGGGAGGTCCAGCCAACCCATCATGGGAATTGCCTCACCAGGACTGTCACCCGTCAGACGCTCTCCCCGGATAATGCGAATGGCCCATCGCATCGCGTGTGTGGACCGAACCTTGGGCTGCATCTCCCGAGGAAGTTGCTCAAAACCGCATAGGGCATCTCGAAGTTTTGAGAGGCCTGTCAGGGTTGCTCTCTCGTGAGAATTCTCACGGTCCAATTCGCAACCTTGCCACCAAGAGTTCAGACATTCCAGCCACGCGGCCCCCCAATCCCCGAGGCGTCGTTCTTGGCTGGTACTTACCTGCGCACACCACTGATCGACAAACTTCAGCAACGCTGAAACCATCGCGCCGCGAGGACCGCCATAAACCCCCGTCATCAAAGCGGGAAGATGTTCTCCGTGGTACTCATCAAGCACGTTGAGCCACGTTGAATGACCTAACTGTCGCGAAAGCTGTGCGAAAACGGCAGGGTGCCTCACCAAGGATGCAAGCGCCGAATAAGACCGGAACTCAACCCAATCGACGAGGGACTGTAGCCAAAGCCCGATGGGTAACTGTTCCAGTGGACGACCAACAGACTCATGCAATGACAGATCGAAGGCCTCAGCATGGCGCACCAGATACGGTGAAAGCGAATCATCGGGCACGCCGATGGTCAGCGCTTCTACCGTCAGATCAGGGTCACATTGTTCAAAAAAATTCATCACGGCCAACGCTTGATCGTCCGGAGTATCGGTCACGACCAATTCGGTTGCACCCAAGGTAATCGCGGGCGCTTCCCAGAATTGCAAATCGAGGCAACCATAACGATCAAAAGAACGGGGCTCCTCAGGATTGCCAAACTTCAAAAGGGTCAATTTCGAGGCAATCTGATCGAGCATGGCCCGCATGGAACCATTCAGATCCACAGCCCCAATGATCAATACCTCTTGATCGGTATGGCATTCTCGAAACTGAATGGCCATGGATCGGGCCGTCTGACGATCCCAGAAACCCAACTCATCAAGAATTGCGAGATATTGTGTCTGTATTTTCTCCAAGACGGCCCAGCGGCGTTGATCGGGCAGATCTCCTCCCTCCAGCCCCACTTTGATGACGTCGGCGAAGCTGAGAATGTCACTTGCCAACTCTCGATGCAGAGATTGCATGAGTTGGGCCAACTCGAGCCAACCGAAGAAATCGCTGGGCTCCGGTGGTGTCGCCAGCAAGTCTTGAAGATCCTCTGGAGAAAGCCGTTTGAGCGCATGCTGCCAAGCCAACAACTGCACTTCGTTTTCGGCAAAAGGGCGTTTCGGTTGGTAAAGCAACTCCGGGAGTCCTCCAACCGTAGAAATCCGTGGAGGGACAAAACTCCAGCCCCTGGCTTCACTGAACAGCACAAGTCTCTGAAGCAAACGGCGAGCACCTACGCCACTCGGCAAGACGGCCACAAGTCGCCCCAGATCAAAATGTCCATTCTGAACATGGTGATCGGCAAGGTAGCGAACGACGGAATCAAGAATGGGCTGACGCCAATTCAGTGTGTGCTGCTTAAATGTTGCCATGCTCTCGTCTCATGTTTCTCAAAAACCGTGAGGACTGACTTGGAGAATGGTCGTTTTTCGAGAGTGAGGACACTTCAGAAACGTTCACGGAGAAGCGTTCACGGGATTGGAAAGAAGGCAAGATTCAGCCGTTTAAATCTGCCTCAACCTGCTCCCAGCTTTCAAAATCAGGCAGGCCAATTTCCATTGCCTCAACATATTTCTGGACCGCGCCTGTATTGAAAATCACCACCCTCTCGTTCGGATCAAGCTGGCCAGTTTCCACCATTTTCTGGGCCGCCCCAACACATGCTGCGGCCTCGGGGCAAAGTGCGATCCCTTCGGAAACCATTGCCTCACGCTGCCAATATCGGAGTCCGTTTTCATCATAAGCCACGGCCGCACCGCCGCTTTCTCGAACGGCGTCAAGAATCATGAAATCCCCCACCGCAACTGGCACGCGAAGTCCACTCGCCAAGGTTTGGGCATTTTCGAAGGGCTTAGCAAATCGCTCCTCTTGTTCATAAGCTCTTGCGATAGGGCAACAACCGGTCGACTGGACAGAGATCATCTTTGGAAACACGTCCGAGTCCAACCAACCCATTCCATTCAATTCCTGGAATGCTTTCCACATCCCGATCAGACCCGTCCCACCCCCTGTGGGATAGAAAATGGAATCTGGCAAACGCCAGTCGAGCTGCTCGGCCAATTCCAATCCCATCGTCTTCTTTCCCTCGATACGATACGGTTCCTTCAACGTTGAGAGATCAAACCAGTCGAATTTTGATTGGCCTTCCTTGACGAGTCGTCCACAATCGTTGATCAAACCATCGATCAAGTACACCTCGGCGCCATACCATTTGGCTTCAAGCTGATTAACGATCGGCGTATCTTTCGGCATGAAGACAACACATTTGAGTCCTGCCCTTGCGGCGTACGCAGCGGCCGCCCCACCCGCATTCCCTGCGGTGGGTAACGCCAGGCACTCAATTCCGAACTTCTTGGCCATGGTCACCGCCATGGCCATGCCTCGACTCTTAAAACTCCCCGTCGGTAATTGCGATTCGTCTTTGATCCAAAGTTGTTCCAGCCCAATTTTACGTCCGAGCTCAGGGCAATCCAGCAAAGGCGTCATCCCTTCGCCGAGAGTTACCTCGCAGGTCTCTGTTCCCAGAGGCGAAAGTTCCCGATAACGCCACATGGTTGGATCTCGATCGGCAAGGGTATCCTTGGACAGAGCCCCGGCCACTCGCTCAAGATCATACTTGACCCAGAGTGGACGATCTTTGTGCAACGTATAGACCTGCCCCGGTTCAAACCGGGTTCCATCGATCGCGCTCTCCAGATGGGACACATAATGTTCGTGAGTCATCGTTGTACTTTTCTTTTGCTTGAGTCGTGCCAACAGGACCCATTGTAGGTGGCTCTGCCATCGCAGCGAGCGGGGCAAACAAGGTTGGTCAATCCTGCCCGTCTTCGTCCGTGCTGATACAGGCTGAGTGTCGCTCGATCGACAGAAGTTAAAATGAGTCTGAAGCTGCCCAATTTATGTTATTTTAGGCGCGTTGTTGATCGGCCCCCGAGGCAGTTTCTCCTCGCTGCGACGTCGAATAGACTAAGGTGTTTGAATCAAGATGGTCGTCACCACTACCGTTTCCGTAGGAATTCGAGCCTGCATTCTCCCGAGTTCATCGATAAGATGCCCTTGGACCTGAGCGAGCCATGAACCCAGATTCAGAATCGCAAAACGCGAGCGAAATCACGCCACCCGAACCTGAGGAAACATCCTCGGGTACAGGAGACGACATTCTGGAAGAGGGTGTCGAAATCGTCGATGTCGAAATCATCGATGCCGAAGTGGTCTCCGAACCCTTGATTATCGATGCCATTCCCATCACCTCGAGTCCGTTTTCGACGACCCGGAAGCCCTCGAATCATCCCGGCATGGGAGGCAATTCACCATTTGCCGCTGAGGTCACTCCAGAAAAGCCAGATACCCTCATTCCAGATCGCTTTGCCGAAAGCTATACGGCTCGCGGCGCCGCGACCGCAGCGGTAGGTTTGGGAATCCTCGGGTTGATTGCCTCGTTTTTCACGGGCTGGGGCATGGTTCCATGTCTTCTTGGTGTGACCATGAGCTTCTGGGGAACGACCTCATCATTTCGACAACGCGCCGTTGTTGGGCTGGCTTTGAGTTTGGGAGCTATCGTACTATGTCTATTCATGTCTTTTGTTCGTCCCCTGTCAGTAACTCGAAACCCTGAAACTCATTTTTCGGGCCTGCATACTCCCTCAAGCATTTGGATACCGCTTCCGCCACGCAGATGACTTACCCAATGGCAAGGGCGCCACGATTGCAGTAAACACTTCCCTGTCAGAGAAGAAACCATTCATGAAACCACGATGGGCCCTTTTGAGCGGCGTCATGATCTCAGCCACAGGCGTCGCGTTGGGCGCGTTTGGCGCGCACGGCCTGAAACAGGTCATCGGGGACTGGTACACAGATGCTTCCGTTGCATCAACGAGATTGGAGAATTGGGAGACTGGTGTCCGGTATCAGATGTTTCACGGGCTCGCGTTACTCCTGATCGGCCTTGCCTTACTCAAAGCCAATCTTTTTACCCTCCGATGCTCCGCCAACTGTTTCCTGCTGGGCTCCGTTGTTTTTTCGGGCAGCCTCTACTGTCTCGTCTTGACGGGACAAACTTATTGGGGTGCGGTAACGCCTATCGGTGGACTTCTTCAGTTGACAGGGTGGCTGTTGGCAGGCTTGGGGTTTTGGCACCTTACGGCTCCAAAATCCCAGTTGATGGATTGAAATTGGAGGCAAGATTTCGTGAGAGTGACTTCCGAGCCACTCATGTTTCATGAACTCGCTTGTCCGGTAAAATAAGCCAGAGAAACTGGGATGCCCCGCCGTGATGTGAGGCCTCGTATACCGAAGCAAATCGAGGCTCAATCCACGAAAAGATGCCGGTCCGGCACTTTTTGTCTGAAGACGTATTCCGTCGTCAAATCGCTCCGATCAGCAGCACAACCCACCCCCTGAGTCCGAAAGAATGACATGCAACTAGGGTACTGCACGAACGTCCATGCCGGCGCCGACCTCGAAACCACTCGGGCGAACCTTGAAGAGCATGCTGTCGCTGTTAAACAGCTTTTCTCTCCTGACCAACCTATGGGCATCGGCCTCTGGCTTTCATCCGAGGCCACCCAAAGCCTCGGAGACCAAGAGCTCAAGACCTTCAAGAACTGGCTGGATCAAGAGGGTTTGATTCCCTTCACGTTCAATGGCTTTCCTTTTGGAGATTTCCACCAGCCAGTCGTCAAACATGCCGTCTACCTGCCAACGTGGTCTGAACAGGACCGGCTTGACTACACGACCCGGCTGTTTCAATGCATGGATACTCTGTTACCTGAGGGCATGCGGGGGAGCATCTCCACGTTGCCTCTTGGGTGGGGGAATCTGGCGGTGGAAGATTCGTTTCTGGAAAACTGCGGTGTAAATCTTGCCCGGCTCGCCGAGCAACTGGAGTCGCTTGAAGAACGAACGGGGCGTCTCATTCAAATCTGCCTTGAGCCCGAACCAGGTTGCGCGATCGACACGGCCGATGATCTCGTCGATTTTTTTGAGAGATTTCTGTTGGCGGGTGACACGTCAAGCCGTGAACGGCACCTTCGATATCTAGGTGTCTGCCACGACATTTGCCATTCCGCAGTGATGAACGAGTCACAGAGCCACGCCATCACTTGCTATCAAGAACACGAAATCATCATCGGGAAGGTTCAGGTCTCTGCCGCAATTCAGTTTGTCCTGCCGTCAAAGGGGTCACCGAGCCACGAAAACTTGATGTCTCAACTTGGAGAGTTCGCGGAAGATCGTTACCTACACCAGACCACGGTGAAGTCCGAAGGCACGGATGAAGCGATGCGATTTTATGACGACCTGCCGCTCGCCATGCACGCTTGCGGACTCGAAGACGAATCCACCCAATGGCGAACGCATTTTCATGTCCCCATCTACCGCAAGCACTTGGGCCTACTGGAATCCACCCAAGACGAGATCCGTGAATTCTTAATGGCGATCTCGGAGACCAAATATCCGGTCAACCACTTCGAAGTCGAAACGTATGCCTGGGGCGTCCTGCCGACCGATCATCAAGTCGATCGATTGGCAGAAGGTATTGCCCAAGAGCTGGACTGGTTCCAAAACCTGCACTACTCGTCTGGGTTAGGTCGAAAGCCAAATGAGAAATAGTGAAAGCCTGACTCATCAGACGTCATGACGCCTCCGCTGGACGTCAGAAACTTTTCGATGACGTCGAACGACGGAAGGTCAACATTGTTCAAGCGGTCACCCAGCCTACCGAGAAACGGATCATCATCCCCGGCTTCCATGATGCGTTGTCGATTCTCTTCGTTGACCCCAAGTTCATAGAAGTTTCGAAGAACTTCCTGAGGACGTGCATACATCAGCATGCCGGCTCGCGAACTCCCTGTTTGCCGTTCCACTTCTGCCAAGACATCGAGAAACTCTCCGTTCGACTCCAAGGCATCAGCCCGACCGTCCGAGGTTTGAATCGCCATTTCAATCGTTTCGATGGAATCGCAGACCACGAGATAGTCTTCAATGAAAGCAAATCCCGGTTCGGGTCGACGCAAGTTCTGTGACTCGAAAGGATCTTCATCCTCAGAGCCCTGTCGTCCCCGATCGTCCCGTCGTTCCCGATTCTCTTGAGCACGGCGACGAGCCCCTGGCCCCGGCAATTGATAAATGGTGATACCACGGACTTTCTTTTCCTTGAGCTCAGGAAAATTATCTTGCTCAAACATTGTCTCAATGGTCTCTTTGGCCGCATCGATATCCAACATTTGGATGCCAAAAAGGTTGGTTTGACTGTTTAAACGGGCCGGAGGAATGATGTAACTCATGTAGACCACTCGGCCACTGAGATTACCAATGATGTCTTCCACGAAGTCGATGCCAAGATTCTCGTTGAGATTGTTCTCAATGGCGATATTCAACGCATCAGGATCATTCTGACTGACACGGTTGAAGAGTTCCTCGAAAGCATCAAATGTTTTGGGAACATCCCAATTCAAAGTCATGTAAGTGACGGTGTCATCTGGCACAAAAGTCGGAGGGACGATTTCTCCAGATTCCATTGCCAGCATTTTCATCACGCCCTCGCGAGGAGACGCCAGATAAAGGTGCATGTGTGACATTCCGTCAAAATCGTCCACACCAAGCATGGTGCTTCCGCCGATCCCAAGAAAATCTGTCACGCCAATCGAGCGGGCAAATGCCATCGCCACTGCCCCAGCTGCTCCTGATTGAGTCGCTTCAAATATGCCAATGGGATCGGCAAAATAGACAACATCCGGGCGTGCATCGGACGTTCCACGGCAGCGATTCATAATGGTGACGAACTTGCGATTGTTGGAGAAAACCTTATCCCGATTTGTCGGCTTCAGGTTCCACCTCAACAAAATCTCTTTAACGAGGTCTGGATTATTCGACGCCCCGTACGTTCCCTCCCGCTCAAAGTAGACCAGTCTTTCTTCTGGGTCGGCCGCATTGATCGTCTTCAAACTCGTCTCGCCAACATCCTCGACGTCTTGTTCGACACCTGCATCGAATAAGAGTGCTTCGCCTGACTCTTCCGCAATCTTGGCCAAGTCAACACTCTCGCCGACATCCAGCAACATCACGAAGGAGAAAGGGACGTCCGAATCCGGGGTCTCAACGATCGCGAAACAGAATTCGCCTTGGGGGAGTTCCATCACTTCATCGAGCGATAGACCAATCTGATCCCGTAACTGCTCGAATTCTTCCGCGGCAAAGTCATACATCTCTGCTGCAAATGGCTGCATGTCTTCGTCTTCGAGCATACGGCCCATACCTGTATCCTGCATCTTTGCGGTGAAGTCCTGAATGTCCGGGATACGGACATAGACCAACGTGTTGTCGGGCAAGAGTTCGGGAGCGGGTCGCCGCTGGGCCAATGCCTCTCCTCCCCTGGCAAAAATCGCCGAAAATATGACCAGAAGGGCGATGACCGGAAGCCGTTTGGGCCAAGTGCCTCGAAGATTCGACACGCTAAATTCTCCTCAGAGCTGGATTTTCCGCCGTTTTGCAGTTCACGCAGTGTGGACCATAACCGAGCAGGAAGGTGGGGTCCCCCAGTCGCATGGCGGACTTTGACGGTTCATTGAACATTCATACCAAGGAAAACGACCGAAAGTTTTAGGAATATCCTCGAATTTCATCGTTTGTTGGGTCTTCATCGGTCCATCATGGCCCGATCGCGGTTCTTACATTGACGGTTGGGGCGGTGATTCAAGGGCCCGAGGGATTCATCGACTCGCAAAACGCGTTAACCGATAGATAATTTACGCCTGAGAACCAACTGTTTTGAGGTTAGAATGGAGGTTGTTCTCCCTGCCAAGCCCGGAAACGTTGGGTTGCTCGATATGTCACGCCCGTCTTTAGCCATATGGAACGAGGCAGGTCACGGGTACGATTCATTTCTTAAGAAAAGTAGATGAGGCCGGTCATGCGTCCAAACGTTCTTTTTTTGCTGACTATCGCCCTCACCTCAGGGCTCTTGATCGGATCAGCGACGGCTCAGACCGGAACAGGTAATGCTGGAGGTGGAGAAGGCGGTCAAAGCTTGAGTCCTCCAGAACTCGGATTGGCCGATGCTTTTGGTGCGAATGAAGTGTTTTCTGACGACCGTCGAGTGACGGGTCAATCTGCCGGAGCCGATTCACCTCAGGCTGCTGGAGCGAGGGCATTTGCATTCGGAGGATCGCAGCAAGGACGGAACATTTTCAGTCAATTTTTCGGCGGCCAGCAGCAGACTCAATCCGGCCGAAGAATTTTACGAGCTCCATTGCGTGCGGACTTCTCGGTCATTCGACCCGACAACTCCATGGTCGCGGTCAATCTCCAAAAACGATTCGTGCATATCAAACCGCTGATGAAGGTGGGGAACGACATTCGAGTGCAGATCTCAGATCGAGTCGCCACCCTATCGGGAACGGTCAATACGGCTTCAGAAAAAGACTGGGCGGAAAGGATCACTCGCCTGGAACCCGGGATCTCGTCGGTTCGCAACGAACTGAAAATCCTGCAGCCTGCCCCGTAAAAGATCCTAAATACTTGAAACATCTAAATAACAAGGCCCCGCGTGATGGGATCTCACGCGGGGCTTTTTTCGTTTCATTTCGAATACGAGCGATCGCCTTAGACGACCCACGCCTTAGACAACCCACGGGCACCTAGCGGCGGGCCCGAGCATGCTTCAGTGGCAACCACGCGCCGTTTTCCGCACTGCTCGCAACACATTGCTGAATGAAATACATTCCCTCGATGCCATCATTGACGTTGGGGAAAACGGTATCTGTTTTCTCGAAGTCCTGCCCTGACGCACGCAAACACATGCTGTCGTACGCAGAGCGATACACATTCGCAAAGGCCTCGAAAAAGGCCTCGGGATGGCCACTGGGTAATCGACACGCCGTTTGCCCACTATCATTCATAAAAGGAGCGTTCGGATCTCTCGTGTAAATCTTATGAGGCTCGCCATTCTGTCGAACCATCATTTGATTCGGGTCCTCCTGTCGCCACTGAAGCGCTCCCTTTGTGCCATCGATTTCGATAAACAGATCATTTTCTCGTCCGTGACTGATCTGGGATGCCGTCACGGTCCCGAGCCCACCGTTTTCGAAACGAATCACGGCAGTCCCGTAGTCATCAAGGGCCCGACCCGACTCGAAGGTTTTGAGATGGCAGGAGATTTCCTCTGGCAGCAGACCGGTCATGTAACGACCGAGGTTGTAGGCATGGGTCGCAATATCGCCAAAACACCCCGCCGCGCCACTTTTCGAGGGGTCCGTCCTCCATGCAGCCTGCTTTTGATCAGACTCTTCAAGTCGCGTTCGCAACCAGCCTTGTATGTAGTTGCTCCGAATCGCCTGAATCTCACCGAGTTCGCCATTGAGAATCATCTCTCGGGCCTGACGGACCAAGGGGTAACCCGTGTAGTTATGACTGACGGCGAACACGACGCCCGATTCATCCACCACTTTGCCAAGTTCTTCGGCCTGAGTTAGATCGAATGTCATCGGCTTATCACAAATGACGTTAAAACCGGCCTCGGCCGCCGCCTTTGCAATTTCGAAATGCGTGTGATTGGGTGTTGCGACAGAAACAAAATCGACTCGTTGATCTTCCGGAAGCTCATTTTCTGTTTCAAGCAATTCCGCGACGGAGCCATAAGCCCGATCTTCGGAAATGTCATAGTCCGGTGCCGAAGCTTTCGCCCGCTCTGGGTTGGATGACAAGGCGCCTGCAACCAATTCGGCCCGATTATCAAGAATGGCGGCGGTCGCATGGACTCGTCCAATAAAAGACCCCTGTCCACCACCGATCAAGGCCATTCGAAGTTTTCGATTTAAGGGTGCGTTTGTTGCCATGGTTCCCTCTCTTCACCAAGGGGCACTTAAATTGGGATTAAAGATTCTGGGTTTGAGCTGCAATGCCAGAACGAACTTTGTGCGATTTGATTTGCGCGATAAGAACCGTACTGAGGCGTCCGTACAATGTCCAATCCAACATTGTGTCGATTCTCAACGCATTTTTCCATGACGGCGGTAAATTTACCTACACCGTTACTGGTCACCACTCGGAGCATCAACCAGAGCTTTCAGGGCATCAAGTGAAGCCAAAATTTCCTCGCTGGAAACCTCCACCCATCCCGCGGACTTGTGGAGGATGATCGAGAGCTTAAAGCTCTCGAAGGCCTCGGCGAGATCTTCAGGAAGATCTTTCAGATTCTCAAAGGGTCGAACAAACTCAATGGCGTTGTCCACTTCGCCCGCATAAACCGATGCGCCTGAAGGATCGACGTCCCCGCCTTCGAAGTGCTGTTCTTCCTCGCCGAAATCAGGCTTTTCAGTGCGCGGCCCGGCGGTCGACTCATCAAAATTTTGAGGAACGGTTTCCGGTTGCTCTTGCAACGCAGGCTCAAAATCTTCGTCGAGGTCGGCGGCAACCACATCTTCTTCCGCTGGCCTTTGCTCTGGCAACGAGCCAAGGGTCTCCCAACGTTGATTTCTCATCTTGGAAACACTCCAAGACTCCTTGACTGCACCCTCCAGCCACATCTCGGCATCATCCCAATCCAGGGCCGCCTGAAAATGCGTCCAAAACAGCCCCGGATAACTCTCTTGAGACTCGGAAAACCGTTGATAAACTCGTCGGAGTCGACCGACATGTTGCCCGGTCACACTCCCCACAAGTTGCGCCCACGCCTCATCGGAATAGGTCGTTGCCGGCGCACTGGCATCAATCAATGCCTGCCGCCATTCATAAATGATTTGGCCTTTGTCCCAATTGGTTCGACTGACAAGCTGATTCCACTGACCGACGAAGGGCTCAGAGGCGGCCTGATCGAATGCGAACGGATCCGTATTGGCAGCAGATTCCGACGTGGTGGGGGGCTCTGATTTTTGAGCAAAATCACCCTCAACCGTGGTGCGATTGGCGTCACTGAATTCAGCATTCGCATCAGAAATACCCGAATCCATATCTCGACCTGGTTCAGAAAAGGAATCTGACGAATCCATCTTGGCTCCTGTAGGCTTGGGTTCCGTTTCACCAGAGCAGGCTACCAACTGGGGGAGATGTTGAAAGTAAAACATTCGGGATTGCTGCAAACGCAAGCGAAATCCAGACTTGCAGGCCAACCCCCACCGTTTGAAGTTCGTGGAAAACGTGTCACAAATTAAGTTGCCGGATAGCGCGTCCCAATGGCTTTGCGTGAAAGGCGGGCGAGGAGCGGTTTAAGCTGTAGGGGTCGGAAAATCTATGCGTGCAAGGTTCGAACTTGCAGATGTCGCTGGTGGAGTCGCGGCGAGCGTCCCAAAAGTGTCGGCGTGCCGCGCGAGCGCTCTCGCATCATCGATTTTCGAATTCACTCACTTGCCCAGTGGAACCCTGGGCACGAACATGCGACTGAATCAAAAAGACAGGTCAGGGCAATCCAGAAAATAGATCCGGGCATCGTGTACGCCACTCGTGTAATTGCGCAAACACTTGTGGCGGAGACGCGGTCCCGGTCGTCCCCAACTGCATCACGGTGATCGAGGCCACCAGATTCCCAATCCAACCCGCTTCTTCGTGAGTCGCTCCGACACAAAGTGCAGCAACCATTCCGGCCGTCACACTATCGCCTGCCCCAGTCGAATCAACAGGTCCCTCAATTGGAAATGCTGGAAGCTGCTTGGGGAGCGGATCGCTGATCCACATTCCATCCTGGCCCAGCGTCACCGTTACGGGTGCGCCATTGCGACTGCGTAACCGAGGGAGCCCCTTTTTGATTTCACTGAAATCGACTCGATCCGTGGGCCCTGTAGGAACGTGCCCCATCACCTCGTAATGGTTTGGTTTAATCCAGACGCCTCGAAATTCGTCGATATGAAAACGGCTGTCTGCCCAAAACAGGGTGGAAGTCGCGTGACTCGCGAGTCGCTGGAACCACTCCCGCACCAACGGCGTGACGGTTTCACAGCTCTCATTTTCAACCTGATCCACAAGGATCAACGCGTCCAACTCCGGCAATCGACGCTCCACTTGTTCCAGGACGGCTTGAGTCACTTTTTCGGGAGTTGCTCTGCGATTACGAATGTCATAGCGAGAGTGCTCTGCCGAAAGCCCTTGACGGCCACGATCTACCGGCTTGATGTAAACGGGCGTCAGCAAATCGTGACATGTCACCAACCCCTCGGTGCCGCAACCCAACTCGTTCAACAAATTTCGCAACTGCCAGCCATACCCATCCTCGCCCGTCACTCCAAACGCAAACAATTTTTCCACACCCAAAGCAGATAAATTGTTGATGACGGTCCCAGCGGCACCTGCCTGACTACGTATTGCCTCCACCTGGTGGGCCACCTTTCCAGTCTCGACACTTGGCTCCGCAAGTTTCGGATCGACGACCAGGTAGTGATCAAGAAAGAAATCGCCGAGAACTCCGATTCTCGCCGAGGACAATTTTTCGACAAGCTCTTTGAGACGCTCTGGCTTCATGAAGACCACCGTTTCATGATCTCATCGTAAAGGGCGGGAAAAGTGAGGCGATGATCCCCCTGGACATAATAGCTTTGCCCTCCGTCGGCGACGGTCCTCACCAGAATCGTCTTGAAGGGGCGAAAATAGTATCGCGGATCGTTTTTAGGTGCCTCGGCGGAAAGATCCTCACCCAAATCTGGCAGATCGAAAACTGCGGTTGTAAAGTTCCGAATTTCCTCTCCCCGTTGCTGTGCGACATTTCGGGCCATGGCCAACGCTTTCAAGTAAACTTCGGGGCCCATGACGGCTGAGCCGTAATTCATAAACACCCCGCCTTCCAACCTGGTGATGGCTTGGGTGAAGATCAAGAAGTCCTGATAAGACGTCGCACCTGCCGCTGCCCCGTCAAAATTGGGATGCTCGTGGACAATGTCTTGGCCAACGCTGATGTGAATGGTGACGGGCACCTGCAACCGATAACCCGCGGCCAGAACACTTAGGGAACGAAATGGGAACTCCTCTTCCTCAATCATTCGTCCCACCGACTCACCAAAACCTAGTCCATCTTGAAAGCCTCGAGAAACGGCTTCATTCAATCGACCTGTTTCTTCCCACAGGCCAAACTGCCCTTCCCGGATGTATCGGGCGACACTCTCACAGGTCTGCCCAATCATCGCCACTTCGAAATCGTGGATCGCGCCCGCCCCGTTGAATGCGAGGTGAGAAATCAGGCCTTTTTCCATAAGATCGATCAGCAGTGGCGAGTTCCCCTGACGTAAAACGTGCGCACCGCAAGAGAGCATCGTCGTCCTGCCTTCGCGATGGGCGTCGATCAGACGCTCTGCGAGGATGGGAAGTGCTTTGTGCTCGAAAGGCTCTCGATCGCTATGACGATGAATCGCCATGCTCGGATAATCGAGATCATGCGTTCGCTCACGAAGAGGTCGAATCTTCAATTTCGTGCGATCAAAGGCTGGAAAAGGCACTTTGGTTTCTCCGATATTCCACGGGCATCTGAAGAATTCAAACGGCTCAAGACCTCACAACAGACGACTCAGACTGACTCACTTTGGCGAGCGACAATCGCTGAAAGTCCTGCCTGGTAGGACGGGTATAGCGGCGTGAACCCAGTCAGTTGAACGAGCGCTCCGTTCGAAACACGTTTGCTTCCTGCGCCACGTTGCGACTTGGGAGAATCTGGAGCTGGCGACTGGAACTTGGGGTTGGGTGCTCCGTAAAGTTGAGCAAGACACCGGTAGTACTCTTCTCGCAAGACAGGATGCCCATCGGAAACATTGAGACAGTACTGACCGGAAAACTCAAGCATCTTATCCACGACCCGAACGGCGTCATCGACGTGGATCAGATTCAAATAGCCGGTCGAGAAT
Organism: Pirellulaceae bacterium; assembly: GCA_022448315.1. Classification (GTDB taxonomy): domain Bacteria; phylum Planctomycetota; class Planctomycetia; order Pirellulales; family Pirellulaceae. Next base: position 105,649 of record JAKVCA010000018.1, read on the forward strand.
CCACGGATCGCTTCTCCGGCCACAAGACTAGCCCGGTTGGGGACGCGATCTGGTCCATAGATTCCGGCAAGTCGCAGGATACTGACAGCTCCATCAACCGCTTGCCTCTTAAGATAGTCTTCACATGCCAAGCTCGCCTTACCCCCTTCGCGACTGGGACTGCACACCGTCGACTCATCGACCCAATCGCTTTCGGAGGCACCATATACCCCCGTCGTGCTTATGTAGATCAGCGAACCTGGGGGCTTCCGGAAACAGTCCAACGCATTCTTCAAGCCGTCCACATAGACGTCGTGAATGGACTCTGGACCTACTCGATCAAAGCCCAAAGACATCAGAACGCGATCTGCATGAACGGCTTGCGGCAACGTCTCCTTGTTTTTGACATCTGCCACATGGGGCACCCACCCCTTTTTGTTCATTTGTTCAGCTTTGGTCGTTGAACGCGTCACCACGTGAACTTCATGTCCCTGACGATTCCATAAGTTCGCGACTCGAGAGCCCAAATAGCCACATCCAAAAATCCACCGCTGTTCACGTTCTTTGGATCGCTCCGTCATTCTCTCTCACCTCGTTGAACAACCATGTCAAAAAAATTGCGTTTGCTCGTCATGGCTTGATCGCACCGAATCTTGCATGTGGCCGTCGCATAATGGTTAATCACAAGACCATACCTTCCAAGGCACGTCTTTGATGCCGAGCAACTTTTACTCAATCCATGTCGAATTGGGGGACATCCGAGGATCATTCGCTTCTGGTAGCCGCAACCAAAAAACTGGGATTCATGGCTTGGAGTCGATAGGTATCAAGCTGCGATGTGCCCTTGGAAACATTGACGAGAATCACGTCGACATCCCCTGCAACCTCAGACAACGCGGCCTGCACACCGGCAAGTCTCTCGGGACTTCCGACATTGACCACAATTCTTCCGCCTGTCACGAGACGTTGAAATGCGCAACGCGTGATTTGCACAACACTGCGACCGGTACCGTCTACAAAGATGGAAGTAGGGTCGGGCAGATCGTTCCACGCTTCGGGAGCGATCCCGTGAATCGGCTTGAGATGAAAAACGCCAAACCTTTTGGCATTTTCCGTGATCAGCTCATAGTCCTCCGCATTCGATTCAATCGCGTACACCTCACCTTGCCATGCCATCCTTGCGGCCTCAATTCCAACACTGCCGCTACCCGCTCCGACATCCCAGACCACGGCCTTGGGCGTAATGGCCATCTCCGCGAGAGCGATCGCACGAATTTCGGCGGGGGTCACCAGGTCACGTGTCGGCTGGGCCTGCAAGAAGAGACTATCCGGGTTTCCAAACACGCGTCGTCCTTGAGGCAGAACGGCAGATTCTGGCAAATCCGGCTTTCGAATGAGAATCATGACATTCAGGGGACTGAAAGACATGCTCACCACTTCTGACAATTCACCTTGAGTAACCCTTTCGTGTGGCGACCCTAAGTCTTCGCAGACATATGCCGAAAAGTAATCGATGCCTTTATCTAACAATTCACCCGCCACCTTCGCCGGCGGCCACTCCTCGGTTGTAAAGAGGCCAACTTTCTGCGCCGTCCGAATCCGATCCAGCATTTTTCCATGCGGAGTAGTGGCAAGATTGGTCAGGTACGCTTCATCCCAACTCTCTTTGACTCGAGCGAACGCAAGCTGCATGGTGGACACATGGGGAACCACCTTGAAGCGATCCTTACCAAGGCGGTCAAATAAGAATCGAGCGGTTCCAAAAAACAATGGATCCCCCAAAGCCAACACGACCACTCGCTGATCCTGAGCTTGAGAAAGTCGCTCTACGGCTTCGTCCAGGTCCCCCTTGAGAACCACCTGTTCTGCATCCGGTGTTGCGGCGAGGGCTAAAGTCGGCGGCGTGCCGACCACCAGTTCCGCCTCGCTTAATAGCGTCCGCGCCCCTGAACTCAGACCCTCGATCCCATCATCACCGATTCCGATGATGTGAATTTTGTTATCGCCGTTATCCGCCATGTAAGTCATTCCGGAATGGTGGGAATAATGGACTCTGACGGTGGATCCCGGCCGCACCGCCTTCGCTCTACCGACAAAACCTGGGTCCCAGTCCCCGATCATGTCACGTTCGATCCCTCACGGACTGAGGCGGTCGATTGTAGGAAAAAATTCTCGAAAGACCACTCGAAACCGGCGGATAAACCACCGGCTATCGGTGTCGAACCTGCGGAACTTGGGTATGATCCAAAAGTTCGTTGGCCGACGAATCCTAGTAATAACTCGGAGCGCCGAGATTGGATCGCGGAAAGGCAAACCGCGGACGGACGACTTCGAAATCATTTTTTGACCGTAAAACTTTTTATAAACGGGGCAAGCTCTGTTGCGTAAAGAGGAACTCAGGGAGATGGCATGTCGAAAGTTTTAGTGACCCCTCACATGCTTGTGCGTCAGCCGGGCCCCTACTTGGATATCCTCGAGAACGCAGGACTTGAGGTAGTGTATCCCAATGAAGGCGCCGACACCCTGGAAGAAGACGTCATCATGGATGCCCTCTCGGGCGACATTCATGCAATGCTTGCAGGGACCGAACCCCTGAATCAACGCGTCCTTTCAAACTCGAATCTCAAAGTGGTCGCTCGGCAGGGCGTCGGCTTCGACTCCGTTGACCTTGAAACGGCGACACAGCGTGGTATTGCGGTCACCATTACGCCTGGAACGCTGGAGGATTCGGTCGCTGAATTAACTTTAGGAATGTTGCTCGCTTTAACGCGCGACATTTTGGGCCATGACCGTGAAGTTCGTGAAGGAAACTGGCTTCGCAAGGCCGGTCCTCGCCTCGCGGGAAAGATCTTCGGCATTGTCGGTCTCGGACGAATTGGTCGCACTGTTGCCCGTCGTGTTCAAGCGATTGAAATGAAAGTGATCGCCTTTGACCCGAACCTGACCACGGAGCAGGCGAAAGAACTGAATGTCGAGAAAATGGAACACTTCGATGACTTTCTTCGCAAGCTGGATGTTCTAAGTCTACACATCCCCTGCACAAACCAAACACGGAACCTTGTGGACGAACATGCATTGAAACAGATGAAGAAGGAATCGATCCTGCTGAACTTGGGTCGAGGTGGGATTGTTGATGAAACGGCCCTCTGCGAGGCCCTGCATGCGGGAGACCTTTTCGCCGCCGGACTTGATGTCTTTGAACAAGAGCCGCTTCCGCTTTCCAGCCCTCTGCTTCAAGCACCTCACCTGCTCCTGAGTTCTCATATGGGTGGCATCGATGCGGAATCCACACGGCTTGCCAGTTGCCTTGCTGCTCAGTGCATCGCAGATCTTTTTCAGGGGAAGTGGCCCGATCATTGCCTTGTGAATCCTGAGGTCAAGCCACGATGGGAATGGGCATGACCCTTCAAACATCCTCCCGCCGCCGAACCGCGTCCTGCGCCCCGCGCGACCGCGCACCCCTCCTGTCGTACCGAGCGTCCCCGACTTTCGCGTCTCTATCCCGCCCGAGCGTTTACCCCCCCGTTGCCCTGCTTCACACCGCCAAGCCCCTTGAAGCGACAGATTTACCATGTCCTTGAGCCCCTATGAAATTCTAGGTCCTGACCAAAGGATCGCCGCTCGCCTGCCACAATACGAACTTCGCCCCCAACAACTCGAGATGGCGGATCGAGTCGCCAACGCCATAGAGATGAGTCATCATTTGGTCGTCGAAGCAGGGACGGGCGTCGGGAAGAGTTTTGGTTACCTTGTCCCTGCAATTCTCGCGGCCACGGCAAATCAGGGAAGCGATGAAGCCTCACCGGATAAGAAGATCGTTGTCTCCACCCATACCATTTCTCTGCAGGAACAGCTTCTCGCCAAGGATATTCCATTTCTTAACAGCGTTATTCCTCGCGAGTTCAGTGCCGTTCTGGTCAAGGGACGCCGCAATTATTTGAGCCAACGGCGATTGAGCCATGCGTTGAGAAGGGCCACTACCCTCTTTTCACGTGACGAAGAACTCGAGCAACTCGAACAGATTCGACAGTGGGAACTTGAGACTCACGATGGCTCCCGCTCCGAACTCCCCTTCACGCCTCGAGGCTCCATCTGGGATGAAGTTGCCAGCGACAACAGCAATTGCCTGGGGAAAAATTGCCCGACCTACAAAGACTGCTATTACTATCGCGATCGACGACGTGCTCAGCACGCCCAGATCCTCGTCGTCAATCACGCGTTGTTCTTCAGCGATCTCGCTTTAAGGGAGCATGGAGTCAGCCTGTTGCCGGAATACCATACGGCCATTCTTGACGAAGCGCATACCCTCGAAGCGGTTGCCGCAGAGCACCTTGGAATTCAGGTCACGAGCGGACAGGTCGAATACGTCCTCAACAAACTTTACAACGACCGGACTCAAAAAGGCTTGCTGGTTCACGACAAATATATTCGAGAGCAGCGACTGGTTGCCAATTGCTATTCGAGTGCTGCAGAACTCTTCGAGGAGCTTCGAGAATGGCACTCGCGCAAACTGGCTAACATTCGAAACTTCAATGGACGAGTCCGCGAGCCGATCCCCGTTGAGAATCATTTGACAGCGGACCTGACGAATCTGGCTAAATCACTTCGCCGACTTGCGGATCAGCTCGACGATGACTCCGATCGGCAAAACTTCATCTCAGCTCACGACCGCTGCATTGTTCTCGCTCAGGATCTGCTCGGCTGGCTGGAGCAATCTGAAGAAGGCCTCGTCCATTGGATTGTAAGTCGTTCTGGTCGTGGAGGACGGCACCGCACTGAGCTCTCGGCATCTCCCATTGACGTCAGCGCCGCACTACAAAAACAACTATTTTCCTGTACGCCCAGTGTCGTCATGACGAGTGCCACGTTGTCGGTCGGTCCCACCGACTCGTTTGACTTTTTCAAAACACGAGTGGGGGTGACCCAAGCCGAAAGCGTGCAACTTGACAGCCCGTTTGATTACCAAAAACAGGCGGAAATCGTGATCGTCCCCGACATGCCGGATCCCGGTCGGGCCACTCTCTTTGAAGCTCAGCTCGTCCGCGCAATCGAACATTACGTCGGCCAAACCGATGGGCACGCATTCGTCCTGTTCACCAGTTACGACCTGCTGAATAAGGTTCAACGCGGATTGACTCCATGGTTGGCACGCCACGATTTGGCACTTTATTCCCAGAGCGATGGATTACCTCGCAGTCAATTGCTTGATCGCTTCAAGACCAATCCCCGGGGTGTATTACTTGGTACCGATAGCTTCTGGCAGGGGGTTGACGTACCCGGCGACGCCCTGAGAAACGTCATCATCACCAAGTTGCCATTTAGCGTCCCAGACCACCCGCTCATCGAAGCGAAGCTGGAGGCAATTCGGGAAGCGGGAGGAAACCCGTTTCGAGACTACCAGTTGCCCGAGGCAATCATAAAACTGAAGCAGGGGTTTGGAAGACTGATCCGAACGCAGCAAGATGAGGGAATGGTCGTGATTCTTGACCCTCGCATCAAAACCAAAAGCTACGGGAGATTGTTCCTCGAGTCGCTGCCTCACTGCGACGTCATCGAGGATTCAATTGATCGCTTTGAGCAATCCAGTTTTTGAATCAACGGTTGTTCTCGAAACCTGCGGTCAGCATCTCCCGTCCGCTGATGGATTTTCCCCGAACGCATTTTGCCTGCTTCACTTTTCATCATAGGTGATCTTGATGGCTTCAAAATTGAATCATCGCTCGTTGCTCATCCGTGCCAGTGCCGTGCTATCTGCGACCGAATGGTTCCAAACTCTAGGTTGTTTTACACTTGCCTCGCTGCTCAAGAACGAATTCGAATGATTTCCAAGTGGGGCATGGAGCGACTCATTGGGAGCTTCAACCTGGTCGAAGCGACCCGCCACCTACAAGGCGTGGGTCTGCATTTTTGTTGGGCCGTATAGCAAGCACATGCCGGTCAATACGCAAGGGAAGCAGCTTGAGGCAACTCAACAGGTCCTCGCCCAAGCCGAGATCAAATTGGCAGCACACGGGGTTTCAGGATTCATAAAAGATCACGAAAAGAAGCCATTGCAAAAGTGCCGACCTCGTAAGCTGACCGACAAGCCGCCGAGGAACAGCTGGGGCGTTGGTTGACCCTTTTTTCAGGCCGGCTTAAAGTATCCGGATTAGGAAGCTGGGCAAACTAAGACGATATCTTCCCGGGTCGCTCAGGTTCGCAAGGTTCTTCATTTCGGGGCCGGGATCCGGCAAGATCCCTTTCCACTTTTCTCATCTCCGTTGGTTTAACTGAACTATGCTCGCAAAGCGTGTGATTCCATGCCTCGACGTCAACGCGGGTCGTGTGGTGAAGGGGACCAACTTCATCAATTTACGAGATGCAGGGGATCCGGTTGAGGTCGCCGCCCGCTACGAAAGGGAAGGCGCGGACGAGCTTGTATTTCTGGACATTACAGCGAGCCATGAAGATCGTGATATCATGATCGATGTTGTGCAGAGAACGGCAGAACAGATCTTCATGCCGTTGACGGTCGGAGGCGGCATCAGGAATCTAGAGGATATCCGAGCTTTACTCTCGGCTGGCTGTGATAAAGTGTCGATCAATTCTGCGGCGTGTAAAAACCCGGCATTTATTCGCGAGGCCGCATTAAGATTCGGACGCCAGTGTATCGTGGTCAACATCGACCCGAAGCGAATCCCCTCAAAGGGAGGAGAACGCTGGGAAGTCCATATCAACGGGGGGCGAATCCCGACGGGCCGCGAAGCTGTCAGTTGGGCGAAAGAGGTCGAAAAACTCGGTGCAGGCGAGATTGTTTTGACCAGTATGGACCGCGATGGGACCAAGGACGGTTATGATGTTGAAATGACCGCCGCCGTCAGTGAGGCCGTTTCCATTCCCGTTGTTGCCAGTGGGGGTGCAGGAAAACCTGAACATCTGGCAGATGCAATTACAATAGGAAAAGCAGACGCGGCACTCGCGGCAAGCATTTTTCATTTTGGCGAATACACCATTCGGGGTACCAAAGAGCTGATGGCTCAGCAACACATCCCGGTTCGATTGTAGAGGACCATCCATCCTCCTCTGCAACAGCGAGAACACCCACGGAGATCAGATCCTTATGGCGACGACTGACACCAATCCCAACGAAAGTGACACTTCGAATCCCGGGAACAATTCCGAATCGACTCCAAGCGATCTTAAGACGCGTCTTCTGCAAGAGCGTCCCGAACTCGAAGTCGACAAATTCTTTCGAGCTCTGGTGAAACTTGAAGGCAGTGACCTTCACATGAAAGTGGGCAACGCGCCCATCATTCGGGTGAACGGAACGCTGAAGCCGTTAAACCGGCCTCCCATCGAGGTTGAAGAAATGGTTGAGCTTCTTTTCCCGATGATGAATGACCGAACTCGAAAGATTTTCGAGGACGAAGGCGGCTGTGACTTTGCTCATGTGGTCGAGGTCGACGGCGTTGACTGGCGGTTTCGCGTCAACATGCTCCAACAGCTTGGCAGGATCGGCTTGGTCGCTCGCCGCGTCAACAACTTCATCCCCGATTTCGAAGGGCTCAATCTGCCGCCGGTCATCGAAAGTCTGTGCCACTACGATCAGGGAATGGTGCTGCTTGCGGGAGTGACCGGCTCCGGTAAAAGTACGACCATTGCCTCCATGCTGAACTATGTGAATCGAAACTATCGCAAGCACATCCTGACACTCGAAGATCCGATTGAGTTTGTTTTCAAGGAAGAGAAGTGTCTGATCAACCAACGAGAAGTCGGCCACGACGTCTTGGATTTCAGCATCGCGATGAAGCATGCGGTTCGAGAAGATCCGGATATCATCCTCGTGGGCGAAATGCGTGACGAAGAGACGTTTTTGACGGCGATCCATGCGGCTGAAACAGGTCACCTGGTTTTCGGAACAATTCACGCTTCCAGCGCTCCGAGTACCATCGGACGTATTCTGGACCTCTTCCCCGAGGAAATGCATGGGGCGATTCGCAGCGCAATGGCCATGAACATGAAAGCCATCATCGCTCAGAAACTCCTCCCCTCCATTGCCGAAGGCGTGGGTCGAGTCCCAACATGCGAGGTGATGACTCTGAATCCGACGATCAAAAAATTGATCCTGGAGGAAGACGATAATAAACTTCCCGATGCCATTCGAATTGGTGCGGAAGAAGGTATGCAGGACTTCACCATGAGTCTCAAATCTTTGATCGACAAGGAACTGATCGATCGCCCCACAGCCTTCCAGGTCGCACCAAACAAAGATGCACTCAAAATGGCGCTCAAAGGAATCAACGTTTCTCAACCGGGCATTCTTTAATGTTTCAAACTCGAATGATCCCGGCCAGTCTGTTTCTGGTTGGATTGACACCGTGGCTTGCCTTCGGGCAAGAGTCCTGGCCCAACTTTTTTGTTGAGCCCGGCTCAGACCCTCACGACATGCTGCGAGGGCCAGGTTTTTACCTGGCCATGTACAAGCTGATTTCGATTACGCTTGTCACCGTCGTCTGGGTCAAACTCGCGGCCTTGGTGAATTCGGACACGCAAATTTTTGGGGCCCGAACGGAACTGACCCCTGAAGTCTGGAACCCGATTGTCGTCTTCGCGTTTTTCGTCAGTTTTCTGTTCATCCTTTCCTTCCCTCTTTTCCTGCTGAGTTTTCCGCTCTTTGCAGCGGCATCCATTGCACCCTCCGTGGTTTACCTCTTTCTACGCAATGGAAAAATCTCCAAAGAAGAGCGATCCCGGATCAAAATGGAAGTTGCAGCCCGCAATGCGGGAAAAAAAGGAAAGGGAGGTGGCCCGGAAGTCATCATGGCGCCCGTGATGGCAGAGGAAGGCCCCCCCGTCGAATTCAAGCCCTCGGCACGTGACCAAAGTAGCCAGCAAGCTTGCCTGATTTCACTCCGGCAAAACATGGCCTACCCAACGTTGAAGTCGATTTATACCGACGCCATCACGCGACGTTTCGACCAGATCCTGATGAATTACACCCGTGATCAGGTCTCCATTCGCTACCAGGTTGATGGGATCTGGCATGACATGCCAGCCATGGACCGCGAACTCGGCGATGCGATGCTCTATGGGATGAAACAACTCGCCGGCATGAATCCGGAAGACCGCAAAAACAAACAGACAGGCTCGTTCAACGTCTCCATTCCGGGTGGGAAGAGCCGATCCCAGATTACGTCTCAGGGCGTAAAGACGGGAGAAAAGGTCCTGATCAAGCTGATCGGTGAGAAAAAGAAGATCATGTCACTCAACGAATGTGGCATGATTCCTTCGGTCGAAGAACGACTCAAAGGCCACCTCAATGGGTCCGGTATCGTACTCGCCTCCTGCCTTCCTGGAGACGGCACGACCACGAACTGGAATGCGGTGCTCGAAAGTTCAGATCGAATTCTCAGAGACTTCAATGCGATCGTGCCTAAATCAAACGATCATGAGAACGACACTTACGTCGAGAACATTGACTTTACCTATTATGAATCGGGCGAAGGTCAGGAGTACTCCACTCTCAAAAGCCTGCTGCTGAAACAACCCGAAGCCCTTGTACTGCCCGAACCGAAAGACCCGCAGGTCCTTGATCGTCTGGCGGATGAGGTGGCCAACGAAAACCGTTTTGTCATCACGCGAATGGCAGCTCGTTCTTCGGCTGAAGCCATCGTACGAATTCTCACACTCAAGGTGGATCGAAGTAAATTTGCGAAGGCACTTTCCGCCGTCGTTTACCATCGCCTGGTAAGAAGGCTTTGTGACCACTGCAAGCAACCTTACCAACCCGCCCCACAATTATTGGCCAAACTGGGACTGAAACCCGGTCAGATTGACGTGCTCTACCGAGAATGGCAACCGCCTCCACCCGAAGAATTGGTGGATGAAAAGGGTCGCCCAATCGAACCCCCTGTCTGCCCGGTTTGCGGTGGTCTTGGTTACCTCGATCGGATCGCCATTTTCGAGGTACTTGATGTCGAAGACTCCATTCGAAATGCGATCGTCAATCAACCTCGAGTTGAGACCATCGCCAAAGCGATGCGGCAAGCGGGCCACAAAGGCCTTCAGGATGAAGGCATTAAGCTTGTTCTCGCTGGCGTAACCAGCCTGAATGAGCTTCAACGTGTCCTGAAAGCCTCACAGTCATAATTTGTTTCATATTTGATGGAAAACTCCGATGAGTGACAAAGCTCAACCCGTAGAACTTCCGCCGATCACGCTTTTCGCAGATGGGCCAACCGAAGAAATTCGCGAAGCCAACATGGAAGCCGTGACTCCATCACCCGGCTTTCCCGATTGCTGCTTCTTGTTGGTAGAAGCGATCGTCAAACGAGCCGACATCATCCTCATGGACTACACGCGAGATCAGGTGACCGTTCGATTTCAAATCGACGGAGTCTGGCACGACCTGCCTCCACGGGATCGAGCGTCGGGTGATCTCATGTTGGCCACACTGAAGAAATTGGCCAATCTAGATTTTCAAGAGCGTCGCAACCGTCAAAAAGGAGAGTTTGGTGCGGAATGGATGACCAAAACCCATCGATTTGAAATCACCAGTCAGGGAGTGCGCACCGGTGAGCGTGTCGTTCTTCGGACTGATCGCCCCAAAAAGAAACTCGAGAAACTTGAGGACCTCGGAATTCGCCCCAAATTGCTGGCCGCATTTCAAGAACTGAGTGAGGCCTCTGAGGGATTGATCTTGTTCAGCTCTTTGCCCGGGGATGGAAAATCAACGCTTTGGCGGTGCGGTCTCAATAGCGTCGATCGCTTCACTCGCGATTATTATTCCATTGAAAGTCAGGATGCGCTGGAACCTGAGATCATCAATGTCGCCCAAATCACGTTCGACCCGAATATTGATGAGACTCCCTTGGATAAATTACCCCAACTTCTGCTTCGCCAACCGGACGTCATGTGCCTGCCCGATCTGGTCAGTGGCGAAGTCGTCAATGAGGTCTGCACAACGATACGTGACCAGCAGAAACAATTCTATGGATACATCCCCTCGCGAAGTGCACTGGAAGCCATTTTGCGAGTTCTATCTCTAAAGCCGGACCCCGCTGCATTCGCGGAATCTCTTTCGGCCGTCCTGCACGAGCGAATTGTTAGAAAACTATGCGAGGACTGTCGGCAGCCCTACGATCCTTCCCCGCAGATGCTGGCGAAGCTTGGTATTCCGACAGGAAGAGTTCAAAAGTTCTATGATGAGTGGCGACCACCTCCACCCGAGGAACAGGTCGACGAGAAAGGCAATCCCATAGAAATTCCGGTTTGTCCCAAGTGCAACGGCATTGGTTACTATGGCCGGACGGGCATTTTCGAACTTCTCGTCATCACTGAAGAAATTCGAGAGGTGATCCGCAAAAAACCTTCTTTGGATGCTTTAACCGCGGCGGCATCGAAAGGTGGTCACATCTCGTTGAAGGACGAGGGGATTGTTTTGGTTGCCAAAGGGACCACCAGTATTCAAGAGCTCCAACGCGTCCTTAAAAAGTAGTATTGTGCCATGATGACACTCATCCTGATTTTCGTTTTCTTTGCGGTCCTTGCCGCAAGTTGGTTCATGGGACTGTGGAGCAACCTGCTTACCCTGGTGGTGTTGCTGCTGTCGGGACTCATTGCAACGAACTATTTTGAGCCGTTGGCCTCCTATTTGGACAAACCGGTCGTCGGCGGTCCGCCTGCCATCAGCGCGATGGCCACCTACACCTATCTGCTCGATTTCATTTGCTTCTGGTCATTGTTTCTGGTCAGTCTTTTCGGCCTCAGAATCACGACAGACATCCTCTCGAGGCACCGGATTCGATTCAATTACTGGGTTGAGATCGTTGGACGATCCGTCCTTTCCCTGTGGGTGGCATGGATCTTTGTTTCCATCGTTGCGTTCTCGCTGCAATTGTCACCCTTGCCCGCGGCCACCGTTCAAGCCACCCCCAACTCTCGAATGATGCTCATCGGACCGGACAGGATCTGGATCGGTTTCATGCAAAGTCGGTCACGCGGAGCTTTGGCTCGAGGCAGGTTTTCGGAAACGGGCCGACACGAAGATGACGTGGATGGAAACTATGAGCCCTTCGATTCACAAGCCGATCTGATCTACAAGTATCACACACGGCGAGAACAACTCGAAAATCAGAAAGGCGCACTCCGGGTCAACCGCTAAATTGAATCGGAGCCTCGCGAGTGAAAAAAGCGTCGAAGTTGTTTGATGGGCGATCGGTTCGAAGAAGATTGGCCGAACATGCAATGACCTTTTGACGTAAACAAAACGGGACCAACACACCCCCTTCGTCCAGCAATTGCGAGACAATAGTTCAGCAGACATCGTGAACTGTTATCCCAAGCATCCCGGATATTTTTAGAACCCGATCTGAAGCGAAGCCAGTTATGTCCGAAACGCCCGCTCTTCCCCGCGCCGATCAGCCGACAGAAATGGATCATTACGTGCCGATTTCCGGCATGGCGATCGCGGCATTCGTCCTCTCTCTTTTCTCTCCAATCGCGCTTTATAATCCGGGTCTGGCGGTCGTTGCGATGGCTCCAGTGATCTTGGGCCTGCTTGCCAGCATCAGAATTTTCCGGTCGGCGCATCCAGTCAAGGGGCGCAGCCTCGCGGTCGCAAGCTTGACGCTTTCCATGTTTTTCATCAGTACATCCGTCATCGGCCACACCATGATGCGGAACCACCTGTCTCATCAAGGACAAGTCCATTTCAGTGAATGGCTCGAACTGGTCGCTGAAGGAAAATTGCGTGAGGCCCATGAACTTCATCGCCAATATTCCGATCGGCAATTGCCGGGCACTGATCTGGAGGCCATCTACACCAAGGAGGTGGATGATAGTTCGACCGACGAAGAGCAAGCGGAACTGGTGGCAGTCATGTTGTCACGTGATTTTTCACCCAAACAAGAGCTTGAGTCTTTTTTTGACAATCCACCGGTCTCAGATATTGTCGCGCATGCCAACGATGCCATCTTTGAATTCGTCAGCGTCCAAGAGGCGATTTTCAAACGACCTGATTCCGAAATCGCGATGGTCTACCGCATGACCTATCCTCAGGGGGGAGTCAATCGAGAGACGGAGTTCATGGTGCGCATGATGCGGTCACGCTATGAAGGTGGAGAATTCCATTGGCATGTTTTTGACATCAATTTCCCGCCGAGAGAGCAATAATCCGCTTCGATCAATTTAAGAACGGCCCGTCCTGCTACACGACAAGAATGACGGCATTCACGCACGATGCCCGCTGCCTCCGTTCTTGAGTTTAATTTCTCCAATTCAGACATTTCAAAACGGCCCAAGCCCCGGAAGAAACGGACCCTCGTACTTCCCGGAATCGTCCGTCTTTTTGAAGTTGGAACTCTTCCGATTTCACCGCAGGTCAGCGATCTAGGAATACGTCGCGATCGTTTCGGTGATGGGGTATCATGCCGTTCTCAAAGTTGACCACCTGATGGACAGGTTGGGTCCAGAAATCCGCAACTGCCCTGAAAGAGTCGACTCTCGTTCATTCCATCAAGACATGCAGAATGTATGGCTTCGTCATGATTAAAAAACTCCTCTTTTCGATCACCCTCGGAATGACTCTGCCCTCTCTGGGAGTCAACGCATTCGAACAACGTCCGCCCAACATTGTTTTCTTTCTCGTAGATGACTTGGGCTACATGGATGTCGGCTGCAACAACCCGAAGACTTTTTACGAGACTCCCAACATCAATCGCCTCGCTGCGACCGGCATGCGATTCACTCAAGGCTACGCGGCGAATCCGGTATGCAGTCCAACGAGGTATAGCATCATGACCGGGAAATATCCGTCGCGAGTGGACTCGACAAATTATTTTAGCGGTAGGCGATCCTCGACTTATCTTCCCGCCCCTCTGAACGACGTCATGGGCCTCGAAGAAACAACGCTCGCCGAAGCGTTTAAGGCGGAGGGCTACGCGACAATGTTCGCAGGCAAATGGCATTTGGGCCCGACGGAGGAGTTCTGGCCCGAAAATCAGGGATTCGACATCAACCGCGGAGGTATTGTGCGTGGCGGGCCTTACGGAGGCAAGAAGTACTTCTCGCCGTACGGAAATCCGCGGCTCAGCGACGGCCCTGACGGTGAGCATTTACCTGACCGCTTGGCCAGTGAGGTGAGTGATTTCATGGAGGCTCATCAAGACGAGCCTTTCCTGACCTATCTCGCTTTTTACTCGGTTCATACGCCATTGATGGGTCGCCCGGATCTGGTCGACAAGTACAAAGAAAAAGCGGCCTCGCTCAAACAGGAAGAAGGGCCCGACTTTGCGGACGAAGAGCAAGTCTTTCCCAAGGCAGGAAAAAGGCAGGTGCGCATTCGTCAAAACCAGGCCGTTTACGCAGCCATGGTGGAGGCGATGGACCAGGCGGTTGGCAAGGTCCTCGACAAACTCGACGAACTCGAACTCACGGACAATACCATCGTGGCATTCATGAGTGACAACGGCGGATTAAGTACATCCGAGGGTTCTCCAACAAGCAATCTTCCTTTTCGTGGCGGAAAAGGGTGGTTATATGAGGGTGGCATTCGAGAACCTTACTTGATCCGATGGCCGGGACATACAAAACCGGGCAGCACCTGCGACGCTCCGGTAATCAGCACAGATTTTATGCCAACGCTCCTTGATGCTGCAGGTTTACCCCTGCTACCCCAGAAACATATGGATGGCGTCAGTCTCGTTCCATTATTGAACGGGGAAAAAACGCTGAACCGCAAAGCCCTTTATTGGCACTACCCACACTATTCCAACCAAGGTGGGATTCCCGGAGGTGCAATTCGGGTGGGAGAATGGAAGTTGATCGAACGATACGAAGATGGTCAAGCTCACCTCTACCACCTCGAAGATGACCCCGGTGAACGAATAGATCTGGCCCAAAAACACCCAGCGCGTGTTTCGCAGATGCGTGAAGCTCTCCATCGGTGGTACCAGCGTGTTGATGCCAAGTTTCTTTCCGCGAAACCCAATGGCCCCAAACCATGGCGACCCGGGGAGTGATCATCTTCACCTTTTAAAACTGAATGAGAATAACGGTGAGTTTTACCCTGACGTCGAGTTCGTGACGCTCAGAAACGGGTTTGATGAAACGAAAAAATCGTGCCAACTCATGGAGAGATGACACGACCAGGTTTCACATCTTCAGCACTGGAATTTTACGCCTCGATCTCGTAGCCAGACCGTTG
Source organism: Pirellulaceae bacterium (assembly GCA_022448315.1). Classification (GTDB taxonomy): domain Bacteria; phylum Planctomycetota; class Planctomycetia; order Pirellulales; family Pirellulaceae. Next base: position 120,812 of record JAKVCA010000018.1, read on the forward strand.
CTCTCGAGATTGCCAAGCATTCGCTTCTTCGTCCCCCATGATCTGCTCCGATCCGGGATTCCATTTGAGATCGCGGCCAAGGCGGATTGCAATGTTGGCAAGGTGGCAGGTGGTGAGGGCTCGATGATGAGAATAAACATCGGAGACGGGCAACCCACCATCTCGACAGCACTCCATAAAATTCCCCATATGGTTATCAAGCCGCTTTCCTTTACGAAGTTTGACGAAAATGTCTTGAGCGATGGGTGTTTCTCCAAGGGCCTCTACGGGAGCGCCGGTCAGTTTTCCGCGGTTGACGAAGAACCGGCCCTTGTCTCCCTCGAACATGATGCCATTGTCAAATCCCAGATCAGAAGCATTATTTTTGATCAACATCTCAACACCATTTGCGAACCGACATCGAACGGTGAAGCGGGTTGCCGTATTGAATGAGTCATCACGGCCTGGACGCCCTTGATTAAGTTTCACGGGATGATCCACCTCAACCACCTCCACCGACTCGGGACCGCTCTGGTCCATCCCGATGGCCCACTGGGCAATATCAACGTGGTGAGCGCCCCAGTCGGTCATTTTGCCGCCCGAGTATTCGTACCACCAGCGAAAATCGTGGTGCCCTCGCTGTCGGCGATAATCAACTTTGGGCGCCTGCCCCAACCACATCTCCCAGTTGAGCCCATTGGGTACCTCCTCCACAGGAAAAGGGCCACCGGTCGGTGCGCCACCGATCGCAATCGTAACTCGCTTGATCTTCCCGATGCGACCTTCCTGACATAGTGCCACCGCGGTTAGAAACCGGTTGGCATTTTCACTGCGTTGCTGTGTTCCAACCTGCAGGACTCGCCCCGTCTCCTTCACCACATTGCGAAGCATTTTGCCCTCGTCAATCGTCAAAGTCAGCGGTTTTTGGCAGTAAACGTCCTTACCCGCTTTGAGGGCCGCGATCGCAATTCGGGTATGCCAGTGATCCGGTGTGCTGATGGTGACAAGGTCAATATCATTTCGGTCCAGTAACTTGCGATAGTCTTCGTAGATTTCAGACTTACCACCGGCAATTTGCTCATTCAGACGTTCCGCGTGCGACCGGTCTACATCACAGTTTGCAACAATATCGCCGTAGCGTTTGGCATTATTCGCATCCCCGCGTCCCATCCCCCCATTGCCGATGCACCCCACTCGAGGCCGATCGTTTTTCGCCAAGGTTTCATTCGCCATGGTTCTCGAAGACCAGGACCAGTAAGGCAACGTGACGGTCGAACAAGCTGCGGCCACTTTCAGGAAGTGACGACGACTTTCCTGGAAAGCTGAACTCTGGGCCTGGTGTGAAGTTGAGTTTCTTTGTGCGGCCATCATGCATTACTCCTATGGGGCATCTCGGTCAGTGAAACGATAGAAATGGTTGTGAATGCGACGGCAGTGTCCTGTCAGAACAGCATTCCAACGAAGGTGAGTCGAATCAACTTTTGGGCATGCTCTCGAAAAAACTGGGACGCTCCCGCCCATTCAGGAATTTGCCGAGACAAAACGGGCTGCATTATAACGAACTCAGCAAATCAAATTTCAGTCTTGGGCGCGTCCTCTGATCATCGGACCGATGCGGCTGTTTTGTGACCTTCATTGACACTTGTTAACCAGTCCTCTTAGAATTCGTGATTACCTAGCTACTCAACGACTTTTCTCGATGGAGAACCTACGGATGGCCGACGTCGCCGAATTCACCGATGCAAATTTTGAAGCAGAAGTTCTTAAATCAGACACCCCAGTGGTCGTCGATTTTTGGGCACCTTGGTGCGGACCCTGTCGCGCGTTAGCGCCTGTAATTCATGAGTTGGCCGAGGAAAACTCAGGAACCGCGAAAGTTGGCAAACTTGATACTGATCAAAACCCTTCGATTGCGATGAACTACGGCATTCAGAGCATTCCGACGATTATTGTGTTTAAAAATGGTGAGGCGGTTCAGAAAGCGATGGGCGTCCAACCGAAAAGTAAATTGCAAGAGATGATCGATTCCGCAAAGGGTTAACCGCCTACAGCGAAATTAAATGGACCGAGCAGACAAGGGGGAATCGAATTCCCCCTTTTTTTGTCCGTGGTGAAATCACACCCCAAATGAATTCTTCGCCTCTTGGGTTTGGCAAAATTCGCCGCCTCAAGATCATCGGAATCCGGGTGATCGCAAATCTCCTCCTTGAGACAGACCCTTGCGAACGCAACGCTCCAAAGTGCTACAGTACATTTCCGCATCACGAAAAAGTCAAACAGGCCCCAAAGAAAGATTAAGAACCATTAGCGGTCACAGAAAGAAAGAATGAGCCCCTTTATCGCGTGAAGTGTCCTTAAAACAATCGATCCCGCCCCCTCGACAGACCTCGGTTGAGCGGTTTGGACGGCATTGCTATAGTATTGAGTTTGATTCGCCAAGGTTCGGTTGCTCTGGGAGCCTACGGGGCTCGGACCAAGCACCCGCATCGAGCAAAGGTTCGCAGGGGGTCTTGAGAAACCCAAAACCCAAGGCCTCATGGGCAGTTGCCGCATCCGAAAGGTGCCAGCAGGTAGATTTTACGCCGATGAGTTTCCTTGACCACTTTTGTTTTTAGGCAGGCACCCGCTCTTGAGTTCTAACGGAAACTCGAAATCAGCGGTGGAGATCGCTTGAAGTGATCCCGGGAATTCACCCGGGCGTAAGATCAGAAGAGGCTGGGAAATGCCGCTACCACAACTGGATCGCATACTTGAGATTGTGCCGGGAGAATCCATACGGGCGATCAAGTGTTTATCCCTATCAGAAGATTACCTTCAGGATCACTTCCCGAGGTTCCCGGTCATGCCGGGCGTCTTGATGCTAGAAGCCCTGTATCAGGCAAGTTCATGGCTTGTCCTCGCGACACACGACTTTGACATTCCCAACGTCGTTTTGCGAGAAGCCCGCAATGTGAAGTACCAAGACTTTGTTGCCCCTGGCCGACAGCTGCTGGTCGAGGCCTCGATTTTCAAAACGAATGGATCCTTGATCACACTAAAGACGCAAGGCAGCATGGAGGGGCACACTGCTGTTTCAGGAAGGCTCATTTTGGAACGAGTTGCAGCCGACCAGGTAAGCGGCGCGATGGAAGCTGTTGTCCCACGTACCCGAGCCGCCCTGCGGCAACAATATTCTCTGCTGCTCAGCGGACATACCAATACGCAACAGACCACGTAACTCGTAAACCAGAACAGATTTCCCCTATTCAGGGGTTTATTTTCGAGTAACTTAACACGTAACCACACACGCTGGTTTTTGTCAGAAAACATTTGGAGAAGTAACGAATGGCTTACACTCAAGAAGAGGTCTTCGAAAAGGTCAAAGCCGCCTTGATGGACGCACTACAAGTCGATGACGACGAAGTCACGGCCGATGCAACAATGGTTGGTGACTTGGGCGCCGAATCGATCGACTTTTTGGACATTGTCTACAAACTCGAGCGGGCTTTCGATATCGAAATCCCCCGAGAAGAGCTGTTCCCGGATGACATTTTGACCAGCAGTGAACTTGTTCAGGATGGCAAAGTTACTCCCGAAGGCCTTGAGCAGCTGAAGGCGCGAATGCCGTTCGCCGATTTGACGCGGTTCGAAACCAACCCCTTGGTACAGGACTTCGCAAATCTGCTCACCGTATCCGATCTCTGTCGTTACGTTGAAACCAAAGTAAACGGCTAGGCTTGGGAACTTCGTCCTTCACTTCTTTGGTTTTAGTCGAGAATCACCTGTTCCATGCGCTGGTTTTGGATTGACTGCTTCACCGAGTTCGTGAGTCGGACGCGAGCTACAGCGATTAAGAATGTGACCCTCTCCGAGCCACATGTGGTGGACTACGTCCCGAGTTTTTCGCAGTTGTCACAGTCTCTCGTTGTTGAGGGCATTGCACAGACTGGCGGACTCCTCGTCGGTCAAGCGAAAAATTTTGAGGCTCGAGTGGTGCTTGCCAAACTGGCCAAGGCAAGGTTTTTAAGGCCTGCCTTGCCCGGAGAGACGCTGACCTACAACGTCTCCATCCAAAGTCTGCAACCGGATGGTGCCATTGTTTCTGGGAAGAGCCACATCGGCGACGAGCTTCAGGCAGAAATTGACATCATGTTTGCCTGCCTCGATGACCGATTTCAGGGAGTTGAACTTTTCGAACCCGCTGCCTTTTTGCGCTTGCTTCGGTCGATGAAAATCTTTGAAGTCGGCGTGAATGAAGATGGGTCAAAAATTGAAGTTCCGCCGCACCTGCTTGAGGCGGAACAGCAGAGCTTCCCGCCCACTCCCGCCCACTCCTAGATGAAAGCCTACGATAACAATCGATTCATCAGGACTTTGAAGTGTCCACCGATGAACACTCACCTCGAAACTGACGGGTGGCCGATTTTTAACTCCTCACTGCGTCTTTTATTCCCCCTAGTCAACAGAAATAACGAGGGCCTACGATGCGACGCCGAGTTGTGATCACCGGCATTGGGTGCATCAACCCGATGGGCAACGACGTGGAAACCATGTGGTCCGGCCTTAAAGAGAGCCAGTCGGGCGTTGGCTACACCAGCATCTTTGACGCCAGTCGATTTCCAACCCGCATCTCAGCTGAAATCAAAAACTGGGAGTTGTCTGACGCGGGTGAAGATGAGGAGCGGTGGAAGTTTTGCGGTAGACACTCTCGATTTGCGATTGGTGCCGCCAAACAAGCCGTCGAGGCCTCCGGGTTTCTCGATTCTTTGAAAGATCCCACACGCTTTGGGGTCTATCTTGGAAGCGGTGAAGGCAATCAGGATTTCAACTCTTTCACACACATGATGACCGCTGCGTTGGGCGAGGACGGAGAACTCGACCTCGTCAAATTCACGGAAGCGGGCCTCTCAACCCTGAACCCTCTCGTCGAACTCGAGCAGGAACCGAGTATGCCCGCAAGCCACTTGGCTGGGCTGTTTGATGCTCAAGGGCCGAATGCAAACTGCCTGACCGCCTGTGCGGCAAGCAGTCAGGCAATTGGTGAGGCGACGGAGATTATTCGGCGCGGAGATGCTGACGTCATGCTTTCGGGCGGAACTCACAGCATGATCCACCCCTTTGGTGTCACTGGATTCAACCTCCTGACCGCTTTATCAACGAGCAACGACGAACCGACGAAGGCCTCCCGCCCATTTGATCGACTTCGAGATGGCTTTGTCCTCGGGGAAGGCAGTGGCATGCTGATCCTTGAAGAACTGGAGTCTGCGAAACAACGGGGCGCGCATATCTATGGTGAAATCATTGGATACGGCTCCACCGCTGACGCCTACCGCATAACGGACATTCATCCGGAAGGGCGGGGCGCCATCGGCTGTATGAACATGGCGATTGCCGATGCAGGTCTTGCCCCCGAAGCCATCGACTACGTGAATGCCCATGGCACCAGCACAACAGTGAATGACAAAGTGGAGTCAAAAGCCTGCCGAGAAGTTTTCGGTGAAAACGCCATGAATGTCCCGGTCTCGAGCACCAAAAGTATGATGGGACACCTGATTGCTGCCGCGGGCGCTACCGAACTCATCGTCTGCCTGCTGGCCATGCGAGATCGCGTCCTTCCGCCGACCATCAATTACGAAAACCCCGACCCACTCTGCGACCTGGACTACATTCCAAATGTTGCACGAGAAGCAGATGTCAAATACGCCCTGAACAACAGCTTTGGCTTCGGGGGGCAGAACATCACGGTCGTGGCGAGCCGTTTCGACGACTAGGACGACGGACCGCCCGGGTGCAGACCAACGCGACAAACTGATTCAAGAAAAGATTGAGGCCATCCCTTTGGAATGGCCTCAATCTTTTTGTCTTGACGCTGACCTCTCTCGGTCACATAGGTGTCACATTTAGCGACCGATGGAAGGCGGATTACTATCGAGGAAGTCGCGCGGGGCGCGTGTCGTATAGTAAGGATAGCCAACGGTTGGCGGCATCGTACCCATTCCGGCTCGCCCGAGCATGTGAGCCCCTCGGCCACCAAGCAGACCGCATCGCAGAGGACCACAACCGCCTCGCAGAGGACCACAACCGCAATCGGATTGTGCAGTGGAAGAACATTCGTCAGTGACGCAGGCGGCGCCACGATGCACGGTAATCGTGTGACATCCGGTGAAGCCAAAGCTCAGTATGGCCATGGCTACCGTTAATAAAACTGCGGATCGCATGAGGGATATCCTTCCCATTGAGTGCTGGGCCAGATTTGCACAGCTAACGGCGTTTGACCCCCCTGTCCGTTAACCGAACCGATTGAGACAACTCCACATGCCATCAATCGATCCCACCTTCGCGTTTTATGAGACCCCTCGACCACCCGATCATCGACGATCGTGTGGTCCTTGCAACCTGAACAGGTTGTGGAGCCATTCAAAGTCACCCGAGGGAGTTTGTCTCCAGGAACGAGCTGGAGGTTGCCAATCTCAACGACTCACTCGTAGCTTCTTTTTTGGTCATCACCGAGTCAAGATTCACCTTGGAATCAGACTCACGTCAGTCGGTGCGTGCCGAAAGATGTCCAATTCGCGCACCTCAGACCGATGTGATATGTTGTTCATCGGCGACAGTGGCAAGAAAAATTAAATGAATCGGGATAATCGACAATAGACGTATTTGCCACGTTCTGCGGAGATCCAAAAAAACCATGCCTCAACCCCACAAACCCCAGAGGCCCAAGTCTAATCGCCTCAAGTTTCGGTTCGGGATCGCCGCCATGCTCACGGTCATGCTGGTGACTACCGTTGCAGCAAGCGGCGGCTCCTACCTGTGGTCTGCCGCGCAGGGCAAACGAATCGGCCTCATGGTTTTCTTCCCATTCGTGCTCATCGTGCCGTTCGCCCTGATGATCTTTGTCTCTTGGTTCAAGCGATACTTGGATAATGACTCCGACAATGATGATCGCCCCCAATATTTGGGGTAACCGCCCAAATGACGAGCACCACAAGGTGATTGGCACAGAAAGTGCTGTTTATGTGCCAGTGATCTGAGATGTCCCGATTGGGACACAATGGCTCATGGCGAGCCTACAGTTCAGGCGTCTCCCTTTTCGCTGCATATCGAGAGAAGAGACTTCCGTGCAAAACGCCGGTTTTTTCTCAGTTCTCATCCATACGAGAAAGGCGCAACTGTGAGAGCCGGGGCGAAGCGCTTCGGAACCACCAGGCGAACGATACTTGGGATCCGGAACCCCGATGTATCGTTCGCCTGTTTTATTTTGTGTGTATTAAAATAGCACAGTGTATTAAAAAAACACACTCGCGATCTTAGTCGTACTTCTGCCGAACGACTGATTTTCTTTATTTTTTAATTCTAGTTTCGGTCATTGGTCCCAGAAAGCCGATGCGGGACGATGCAAATTGGCTAGAATGGGGAGTAAATTCTTAACTTTGGGGAGTACTTAGGTACCGACATCCGTTACCTTCACTGGACTCGCAAAGGCCTGCTGTATCGCCGACGAACTTAAGCGAATGGTCGTCGCAAGGTCGAAAAAATCAATTGAGGCATGACGCAAATGATCAATCGACGGTATTTTTCCTTGACCCTTCTATTGCTCGCGGTCATTTCTGGAATGGCGGTTGGCCAACGGAAAATCAACACCAAAGTTCAACAGCCTCAAGTCAATGAAATCAATCGGCAGATTCGAGTGGTTTGGGATGACTACGGATTGAAACCTGCGGAACCCGCGAGTGAAGGTGAGTGGTGCCGGCGGCTATATCTTGATCTGCTAGGTCGCATCCCCTCAGTGGAAGAACTCAAAGAATTTACTTCCTCAAAGTCTCGAAACAAGCGGGAGGAACTCGTCAACAAGTTGCTTTATGACGAGACCTATGTGGAAGAGTATGCTCGGAACTGGACGACGATTTGGACGAACATCTTGATCGGCCGTACCGGTGGTAACGACAACAACTCCATGATCAGTCGCGAAGGGATGCAGAAGTATCTCCGCGATACCTTTGCCCGAAACAAGCCTTACGATCGCATGGTGCACGAATTAGTTGCCGCCGAAGGCAATACCGAACCAGGCACTGAAAACTTCAACGGTGCGGCCAATTTTCTGATCGACAAGGTCAATGAAGAACAGGCGTCTCAGGCGACCGCTTCTGTCTCACAGATTTTCATGGGACTTCAGGTTCAGTGCACGCAGTGTCACAACCACCCATTCAATGAATGGCGTCAACAAAAATACTGGGAAATGAATGCCTTCTTTCGCCAGGCCAATGCACGGCGAGTCGGTAACCGCCGCGATCAAAGCGGAATGGGCTCCATCTTGGGCGATCGAGACTTTCGAGGTGAAGGGGCTCGACCCGATGTCACGCAAGCGGTCGTTTACTACGAAGAACGTAGTGGCTACAGCCGCACCGCCTTCCCCGTGTTTGTCGATGGGACTGCCATTGCTCGAGATGGACGAGTCAAAGAGGTCAACCGCCGTGAGGAACTGGCCAATCTGATCACGCAATCGGAATACATGGACAAAGCAGCGGTCAACCGTTTATGGGGACACTTTCTCGGGTATGGGTTCACCAAGCCGATTGATGATCTGGGACCGCACAACAATCCCTCGCACCCTGGATTGCTTGAGTATCTGGGAAGTGAGTTCCGTAAATCTTCGTATAACACTAAAGATCTCATCTCTTGGATTGTTCTCAGTGAAGCTTATGCTCTGAGCAGCAAGATCACATCGGTCAATTCATCGGATGACCCTGCTTTGGGAGAGTCGCCCAAGTTTTCTCACTTCTATCTGCGGCAAATGCGGGCTGAAGAACTTTACGAATCGCTGGTGGTCGCCACTCAAGCCGCCGGGAATCGAGGATCTTATGAAGAACAGGAGCAACTGAAGAATCGCTGGCTTCAGCAGTTCACCTCCGCTTTCGGGACTGATGAAGGCGATGAAACCACCACCTTCAACGGGACAATTCCTCAAATCCTGATGATGTTCAACGGAGATTTGATCAAGCGTGCGACGGGTGAACAACCGGGAGGATTTCTGGATCAGATCGCAAAGACCCCCATGCCCGGCAATAAGAAAATTGAATACCTGTACATGTCGGCACTGGCGCGGCGGCCCACGAAAGATGAGCTGGAACTCGCTCAGGTTTTCCTGAACCTGCACGAGCAAGATTCCACCGCGGCTTTGTCCGATGTATGGTGGCTGGTTCTTAACTCAAGCGAATTTATTTTCAACCATTAGAGGGCAACATCTGTAGTGCCATCAGGCTGAAGATCGACCCCTTATTTTTACAACCAATACGTGATTTTGTTTCGTCCATCTGAATTTGAAAATCGACAGCCTTTGTCGATCAGTTGAACGCAACCCAACTTATGCGGGAGCTCGATAATGAATCTTTCCACTCCTAACGGCATGTCGCGTCGGCATTTCATGCGACACTTGGCGGGCGCATCCGCGCTGTCTGGATCTGCGTTGGCAATGGGACACACCTTGCGTTCAAACGCTGCCGAGCTTGCACAAAATCGGAAGAGTGCCATTCTTCTTTGGATGGGAGGCGGGCCTTCCACCATGGATATCTGGGATTTGAAAACCGGACACCGTAATGGTGGTGAATTTCGTCCCATCTCAACCAGTGGTGACGTGCAAATTTCAGAACATATGCCGAAGTTCGCTCGACACATGGACAAGATGGCGGTTGTTCGCTCGATGAGCACTCGTGAAGCCGATCACGGACGCGGTCGCTACTACATGCATACTGGCTATGTTCCGAGCCAGAACATCGAACACCCAAGTTACGGCTCGGTGATCGCTCACGAACTCAGCGAACAGCGACCTGAACTGGAAATTCCCCCATTCGTATCTGTCGGAGGCGACAGCGTTGGGCCAGGTTTTCTTGGCATGGCATGGTCCCCCTTTTCCGTAAGCAGCAATGGTCAAGTTCGAAACTTGAACCTCAACATGGACGTCAATCGACTGAGTGCTCGCCGACTCGCACTCATGCAACTCGAAAAGAAGTACATGGATGATCAGAATCGAGGTCTTGCTGTCAAAGAGCACATGGATGTGATCGATAAGACATTCAAACTGATGACCAGTCAGCAGATGTCTGCCTTCAAAATTGATCAGGAATCCGAAGCAGTTCGGGAGCGTTATGGCCAAAACGGATTTGGTAATGGTTGCTTGATGGCCCGTCGACTTGTTGAGACCGGCGTGCCTTTCATTGAAGTCAGCTTGGGTGGATGGGACAACCATCAGAATATTTTCCCAACCCTCCGCGACAAACTTCCCGTCATGGACCAGGCCATGAGTGCTCTGGTTGAAGATCTTGAACAGCGAGGACTCCTGCAAGATACGGCCATCATCTGGATGGGCGAATTCAGCCGGACGCCAAATATCAATGGCAATGCGGGACGTGATCACTGGGCGCGGAGCTGGAGCACGGTCGTCGGTGGCGCTGGCATCAACGGCGGTATCTCCGTCGGTGAGACCAGCCCGGATGGTACTCAGGTGATCACAGAACCTTACACCTCCGAAGATCTGATGGCCTCGGTATGCCACGCCCTCGGTATTTCTTTGGAAACCACATTCACCAGTCGAAGTGGCCGACCGATGAAGATTGCCAACAGCGGTCGAATGATCAAGGAACTTTTTGCGTAAGCGATAACGGCTTCGTCCCCTAAACTTTCAAGGAAAGGGCTGTGACGTGTCACGGCCCTTTCTTTTTGAAAAGTCTGGGGCCAAAGGGACATTCAGAATTCGGACTCACACGCATCCCCTCATGGATGGCTTATTTTTGAGTACTTTTTGGAAGAATCTCGTTATCTGCTCAACGCTGGGTTTCAAGTGACTTCGATGGATGAACTGACGACTCAAAACTCGATGGGTGTCGATGCGGCGTTCCTGATCGAAAAGTATCAGGCAGGTCTTTGGAGATACCTCAGGAGTTTAGGTGCCAGTCCGGATCTCGCGGATGATCTGACCCAGGCGACGTTTCTCGCGGTTCTCAAGAGTCGCTTTGTTCATGAAGCGTGGCCCAAAACATGGTCATTCCTCCGAAGGGTGGCCTACAACCTCTATATCGATGAGCATAGACGCCGCGGCCGGGTGGAAATTATTCCTCTGGTAGAAGAGCGTGATCAGAGATGGAGTGAATGGGCGGGCAATGATGGACCAGATGACCAGATGCTGGCCGCCCTAAAAGATTGCACGGGGAACCTGTCAGATCGTGCTCAGCGGGCTTTACAGCTGCGCTATCGAGATCAGGCAACTCGCGAGCAAATCGCCACAGATCTGGACTTGTCACCCCACGGTGCCAAAAACCTACTTCAGCGAGCAAAGCAGAGGCTTCGCGATTGTTTGAAGCGAAAACTTAATGACTAAAAAAATCTCAACTCGAATCATGCGTGTCAGTCTGGAAGAGCTGCTGGGAAACCATCAGCCGCCCGATCTTTCCGATCGTATTCTGGAGACGCTGAATGAGACACGCGAAGAGAATGACTCGCGCACTGCGGTCATGGTTGAAACGGCGATGAAAGAGCCCGCTGGGTCTTCGCCCGTGGTCGCGCCACGCAGCCTTGAGACATCCATGCTGAACAGACCCCGTGATGTTCGGCGATGGACCGGAATCATTGCCTCCCTCTCTCTGGTCATCTTTGCTGTCCTTTCCGTGGTCGTCCTCATGGCGATTCGAGAATCCTTTAAGTCAGATCAACTCGCGACCCCAACGCCTAAGCCGAGCGAACAGAGATCAGAACCTCTCATTTCTCAGCCTCCTCAGCATACAACCGAAGACTCCCGTTTGGCCGAATCCAAACCGACGATTCCTGATGGGCCTGACACCGCTACGTCTCCGGCGACACCAAACACTCCTCTACCCACGCCGCAGGTTGAATCGCTCCCCTCGGGTTCCGAACCATTGTTGGCAGAAACCCCGTGGCAAGACCGAGATACCTTACCGACGGAATTTGTTGTCACACGACTGAACCAGGAATTTAAAGATCGCTGGAAAAACTCGGGGATCAAACCCGCAGAGGAAGTTGGAGATCTGGCATGGGCAGACCGAGTGTTTCAGTTCATCCTGGGGAGGTCGATGGAAGACTCGGAACAGACTCGCCTTGAATCCCGAGTGCCCTTGAGTCGGCCAAGAGTGGTCAACGAATTGCTGTATGGCGACGATTACCGGGATGAATTCACTCGCCACTGGGCAACTCTGTTGGGAAACTACCTGCTGTCCAAAAAACTGGCTCGCAATGAACCTCTCATCTCCCCAGACGCTTTCATTGGACATTTGCAAGAGCAACTTTCACTGGATCGAGGGCTCGATAAAATTGCGATGTCGCTCGTGACTGCGACGGGCAACGTGACGCCAGGGCAACCTGACTTCAATCCAGCAACAAGCTTTCTCGTCTCCATCAACGATGCTCGAGGCGTCAGTGCCACAGAGTCAACGGTGCAGCTCTTGTGGGGCGAAAAAGTTCGATGCGCCCGATGCCATGACCCAGAGTCTTCGAGTCAGATTTCTCAAGATGGTTTCTGGAGAATCAACGCCCACTTTCGTCAATTAATGATGCGTGGGAATCAAGAGTCGGGCGTCGAACTTAGGAATGCAGATTTTTCAGGTGAACTGCAAGATCCGTCTCGAGCCGCGATTTTTTACGAGAATGGCGGCAAGTCCTTAATTGCAGCATTCCCCCAATTCTCGGAGGGCGAAGCATGGCCGCAAAGCGGAAGAGTTGACGAGTTCGATCGGCGTAGTGCTTTGGCTCGAGCCTTGGTTCGCGACAAAAGGTTTCCTGAAACCATGGTCAACTGGGTATGGACCGAAGCGTTCGGATTTCCTCTGATGTCCGGCCCAGCCACCAATGATCCCACGAATAAAGCGAACCATCACACGCTTAATGAACTGGCGTTGGACTTCGCCGCTCACGACTTTCAACTTGCCTCGCTCCTTTACTGGATCGCTTTAAGCGGACCGATGAGCCTGGACACATCTCCAGACAACGACCTGGTCGCAGATGCCCCCTGGCTTGGGACTCCGGCGCTCTTCAGTTTCTTTTACGAGTACGAGCCCAGGTTTGTGTCGGTACAACAAGGACTTGCCTCCATGGACAAGGCATTTCAACAGGGTCCGCAAGCCGTGTTGGCATTGCGTGATGGCTTCCAATCCTCGGCACCATCAAACCGCTCGCCGCAAGGAACAGCGCAAGCAGATGCGTCACCGCAAGCCGGCCTGAATTGGCGACTTGTCCAGAATAACTGGTTGACCACCAATGAAATGGCGGAGGTACTCCATCGAATCGTGGTAAGTCCTTTGACGGTCGATGAGAAGATTCAACACGTTTTTTTGATGGCAACTCATCGGGCACCCACGCGAGGGCAAGCCAGGCTGGTGAAAAAGTGGCTCGAACAAGAGGTCAACAATCCCATCTCGGTCTATCAAGACCTTTGGTGGACCCTCTCCAATTCGGAACAGAATTCCAACCGATAAACCGAACTTAGGCCTTTTCAGGTCCTTTGTTTTGTGACGCCAGCTGTAGAGCCTCGTGGTAATCTTCTGGGGTATTCATATTCCGCAACGTGAGTCCTGATGAATCAAACGTGCTCAGCTCCTGGGGATCAACAGGCAACGTGTCGGAAAGATCAAGTAATTGGCGAGGTTTGCGTTTCCCCTGCTGAATTAAATCGTGAATCCGAGGCACCAATGCTGTCCGATAAATCGCAGCCAGTGGATGAAAGAAACGGTCATCCTTTGGAACCACTATTTCATGATTCCCGAGAAGAGACGCCAACTCCTCAATGAAGTTGGCTGTAATGAATGGGGTATCGCACCCTGTCACAAAGGCTGAGGTGCAATCCTCCGGCATTGCCGATAGCCCCACCCTCATGCCAAAGAGGGGACCTTCATATCGGACGGGATCATCGAAACGACGGACACCCGCGGGGAGATCAGGAAGGTCCTGCCCTGGTGCTGCCACCACGACAATCTCTTTACTGACTTGACTCAGTATGCTGACCAAGTACTCAAGTAAAGGCTGACCATTCCAGTCTAGCCATGCTTTGGGAGTCCCCATGCGACGACTTTCGCCGCCGCACAAAAGAATCGCACCAAGCCGGGATGGTAGACCGTTTTCTTTGACAGAAGAAATCCGTTCGGTCACGTCGCTCTCCTGGGTAGACGCTTGGTCAGCTCTACGATAGTTTCTGGTAGCATTGATGGTCCAGTTGACCGTTTCACTCTGGCCCTAGTCACGAGCCAATTTCGACTTTTCCGCGAGTCGGCAATATGTCCATCACCGTTCAATATTCCTCAAAGACACACATTCCCGTGGAAGTGGAGTCTATCACGCCCTGCCGCTGCAGGGAGTTATCGCTTACCGAGATCCTCAAACTACCGATTTTCCATGGCAATGAGGAAACAGAATTCGGCAACCTTTTCGATGTCGTCGGCCACCCAGGCGATGAGCACTGGAACTGGGAAGGTGACCTTTCCGGCGTCCATTGGCTCGGCACTTCCATGTCTTCCGGCAGCATCGTAATCGAAGGTGATGCTGGGAGACATCTTGGGAGCCAGATGTCGGGAGGTAAAATCAAGGTGACGGGCAATGTCAGCGACTGGCTAGGGGGTGAGCTGACTGGAGGTCATATTGAAGTTCATGGCAACGCCGGTCATCTCGTGGGATCCGCCTACCGGGGTAGCCCGGTAGGAATGACGGGTGGATGGATCATGGTCCACGGCTCTGCAGGAAACGAAATTGGACACTCCATGCGACGAGGCCTGATTGCCATCGGTGGTGACTCGGGCGACTTGGTGGGATTCAATATGCGTGCAGGGACGATCTTCGTCTTCGGAGATTCCGGAATCCGGCATGGAGCCGGGATGAAACGTGGAACCATTGGACTGTTTGGAAAAACGGGCGACTTGCTGCCAACATTTCGAATGGGTTGCCAATATCTCCCACCCATGATGAAACCCATTTTCGACCGTTTGATCACCCACGGATTCGAGGTCCCGAAGCATTTAAGCGGTTCGGAATTCAACCTCTATCACGGAGATCTCCTTGAAGGAGGACGAGGAGAAATCCTGCGTCCGTCCGGATTAATGAACGACTTGCCCTGACAAACAAAGGGCAGATCCCAAACGTCATCTACGGTATAGCCCTGTCCGCTATGGCTGAAGGAACCCTAACTCAAGGAACTTCTGCATGGTTGTAGGTGTTCGGAGGACTTCGAAGAATTTCCTGACGGAAGCGCGATCCTGTCGTGAGCGGGCGATTGCGAAATCGAACGATTCGACGGTCAGCGGAACGAAGTGGCAAGTTTCTTCATTGCAGACTTGCCGAATCGCAACTCCAAAATCAGCGCGTCCCTGCTCAATCGCAGCGGCGACGGCAGTGTGGTGATGCACCTGCATGGAATACCCCGGGGGTTGTCGTCCACTCAGCCATCGGTCAATGTGGATTCTGGTCCCACTACCCGAATTTCGGTTCACGATCCGTAAATTGGATTCGGAATTGACGTAGCGCAACGCCGACTCAGGCGTCAGGCCTGCATCCTCCGCATGCTCTTTTCTGAAGATCAGACCTTGCTCTCGACGATATCCAGGGACCCACTCCGCATGTTCATCGTCAACAAAGGGCCGGTTGTAAGAGTTCGATATCGGATCAAAAAGA
Source organism: Pirellulaceae bacterium (assembly GCA_022448315.1). GTDB lineage: Bacteria > Planctomycetota > Planctomycetia > Pirellulales > Pirellulaceae. The sequence goes on from JAKVCA010000018.1 coordinate 136,433, forward strand.
TGAATACCAGCGATATCGCATCTCGATTGATGCAAGGCTTCCAAGCCTGTTTCTGAACCGACAGGAAAAAATCGAGGGTGAAGTTGATGTTTTTGGAGAAGGGTCAGCAGAAGGTCAATGCCCGGGCAATGACTCCCCATGATAAGCGGATCAGCAGGTGTCAACTCTCTTGAAAACAGGTGGGCCGTCCTGGTTTCACCCGCAGCAACAAGTTCAGTCTCCTGCTCCAGCTTGATGAATCCATCGGCCCTCGAAAAGCTTGTGACACTCCCTGACCCTTTGCCCATGGGATAGGCCAAAGGCAATGACTCTGTCCCACTCATGTCCTCACCAGGGACAAGCCCCACCAGTAAAAACTCGGTACGACCAGCATCGGATCGCACTCTCATGGGAAGCCGTGTCTGGATGGCCGTCGGCGCATGAGAAGCTCGCCCTCCATATGCCTGGATCACGGGGATAACAAATTCATGAAACGTGAAAATTGCCGAGGTTGGAAACCCAGGCAAGACGACGACTGGTTTCCCGTTCGATGCAGCGAGACAGATCGGTTTTCCTGGCTTCAATGCAACACCATGAACAACGATCCCAGGATTTCGGAGTTCAGATACCACTCGATAACAAAGGTCACCTTCGCCCTTACTCGTTCCGCCAGACATCACGACGATGTCCGCCGAGGCAAGGCCTTCCCAAAGCAAGTCGCGCAACTGCGACTCATCATCAATTGCGATTCCCAGTTCGAGCGATTCTCCTCCGACTTCACGTACCGCATCCGCAATTATCCGAGCATTCGAGTCGTAAACCAGCGCAGGTTGCATTGGCTCCGCAGGACCAATCACTTCGTCTCCGGTCGAGATGACAGCGACTTTGGGACGACGCCAGACAGGGACTTCCGACTGCCCAACTGCAGCAAGCACCCCCGTCTCGCGACTTGTCAGTTCGGTCCCCTTCGGCAGGACCAACTCACCCACGGCGATATCACCCCCTGCGGTTGAGATGCCGTGCCCAGCCTGCACCGAACGACGTACCCAGAGCGTTTGCTGATCTCGAAAGCAATCCTCCACCAGAACGACGGCATCTGCCCCCCTGGGAAGCATTCCTCCCGTGGAAATCTGAACCGCATACCCCGACTCGACTTGGGCGTCCGGAACCTTCCCGGTCAACACATGCTCTTTTTTCAAATTCAACTGCACTGGACGATCTTCCTGAGCCGTTTGAATATCGGATGCCTGAATCGCAAATCCATCGAAATTCGATCGGTCGAACGATGGGACGTTGACCTTGGAATAGATTGATTCTGACAAAACCTGACCTAGAGCGTCTAATAACGGAACTTGAATCCCTTCAAGCGGTACGGCGCAAACGGCTTCGGCAAATCGCCGATGTGCTTCCTCTAACGAAACAACCGTCAGGAATGGAGTCGATTCAGACATCATTCGAACTCGGGTTTGAGGGCGGAGACGGACTCTACGGCAACGTCAGCATGCTGCCGGTTATAACGATTAGGCTCGGGGAAAGATCTTGTGGGTAACGACATCTTGATCCGAATGAATGATTGTTCTCAATGACCTGCGGGCAACGAGGTGCGAATCGACTGGACAGAATACGGATCGACTCACCGGGCATAAGGAGTTGCGTTGACGCAACCACACGGCAAATGTGGTCAAAATATGCCCCGCAAGACACTAGAAATGCCAAGGTATCACAGAAGATAGTTGCTTACCGAGATGGGTAACCTACCCTTTCGAAAATTCGTCATTTAGACCAAGCAAATTGGCAAAAGTGACCACGATTACTCTCCGGAATCCACTTCGAAAAATATTTCTTCAGTCGAAGTTTGAATTCACGTTCCGCGAATGTCACGCCTCAGGAAAAAGCCCATGGTTTCGGCCTATCTTTGTAACATGGAAGAAGTCTTGGGTTCGGCACAACTGCCTGCTTTACCTCATAGCGCGATCCATCTGCTGGAGTTGACCAAAAACGAAGACAACGGCCCCGCAGAATACGCGCTACCGATTGAAGCTGACCCACGATTAGCAGGTCAAATCCTGAAGTTCATCAACAGTACTTATTTCGGGTTTGCCAACGAAGTCACCAGCATCCAACTCGGAATCAACCTCGTCGGCATTCGTTCCATCAAAAACTTTGCCCTTTGGACTGCTGTTTTCAGTTTGATTCCTAGCATGCAGGTTGGCCGTTTTGATATCCGCCTGCTGTGGCAGGATTCACTGCGTCGGGCACTTTTCGCACAGGCCATGAGCAAGTACCTCAACGTCGACGTCCCCAACGAGGACCTTTTTACCGCGGCGCTCCTGCAAGACCTTGCCATTCCAATCTTGATGAGAGAATTTCCGAACGAATACCCGAAGATGTTCGAATATCGGGTTGAGGAAGGAGGATCACTGTCTGAAATTGAAAAAGAAATCTTCGGCTGGAATCACGCCAGTGCAGGGTCATTTGTTGCGAGGTCATGGAAACTGCCTGAGACGCTTTGTCGTCATATTGAGAATCACACGAAAATCGACCCTCGTTGGAGCCTTAGCAATGCACTTGTCGGTCAGTTCATTGTCTCGCTTTCTGCATTGCTTCCCGACTCATTCTCGAAAAAGTGGCATGAGCGTGAGGCTTTCTGTCAGAGTTTCGATCGAATTAATCGACCACGACGCCCGCTTGACGAATTTTTCTCACTGGTTGATAAAGAAATGGAACAATTCGCCCCATTGCTCAAGCTGAATACACCGGGTCGCTCTCTCGCGTTGTACCTTGAGGATTAAGTCTCTCGTAACAAACGAATCCTCTCGATTTTCATGAGATGGCCTCCCACTCATTCCGGTCGGCAACAGGGTAAAGCGATCGCTCTCGAGCGGGCTGACTTGATACTTGTCTGAAAAGGTGTTCTGTGTCGAAAGCGGAGCGAGTAAGACGCCAGAAAAAACTTCAATGTGCTCAGGGATACCTCGAGCTCATGATGATTGGCGACGACAACATTCAACTCGACACCGCACTGCTGGAACTCATGGCGGATCGAGGCTTACGGTCTTTAGAGGCTCTCGACGAAGTGTTCTCAATTCAAGCCGAGGTCTTTCATCTTCGCGGACAGCTTCTACGAGCATCCAAGCGTTATGGTGATGCCATCGCCTGGCTGCAACGTTCCATAGATCTTGACTCAAAGAATCTCGAGGCTTATTTAGGCCTTGGTTGGTGCTACAAGCGATTGGGGCAGGTGGATCTCGCGATCGAAGCGCTTGAACACGCTCTCGATATCCCGGACGAAACCGGCATCGTTCAATACAACCTCGCTTGCTACTGGGCTCTGGTCAGTCATATCAAACTGGCCGTCGAGTACCTGTCGCGTGCCCTTGAAATCGATCCGCATTATCGAAGCATGCTTGCAAGTGAACCTGACTTCGATACCATTCGAAACCAGCCTGACTTCCTGGCGTTGACCGCGATTACGGCTTGATCGAGGAGAGAAGCGCCCCAAGATCGATCTGACTTCCCCAACTAAGGCTTGGTTGCCGCATACTGCTCTGCAAATTCCAGCGCCCACTGATCCACCAGTTCTTTGAAGGCTTGGAGATCGACAGCGGCAATCTCTTGAAAATACTGCCGACGAAAGAGTTCTTTATTCTGTATGGTTCCCTTGGCGTGCATGTCCAAAATCCCATAGCGCGAGGCAGGCCTTACCGTCATTTCCAGACGTGAGTAAAGGTTTTTACGTTGCCCCCCACCAGGCAAGGAGAGATCATCACGGCTGACTGCGGCGCCCCATCCTCGATCCCCGAAAATCGTTTCCGCTTCAAATCCGGGAAAGTGAGTGGGCAAATGCCCCAAGCAGCCTTCGATATACTCCGAAAGTTCCAAACGATATTTGGTGTAGAGCCCTCGGATCTCCTCCTCAGACAACCTCTTCTTCTTGTCACGTTCGGTTTCTTCAACACCTCGAACAAGCCCGCGATCTATCGCCTTTTGCAGTCTTTCATTAAAGTCCGTCATCGATCTTTCTACTCATCTTTCAGGCTTGTTGTGTTTGTAAAACTGCATCAATTCGTTGAAAGATCGCATCGGCGATTTCCCTTCCGACACTTCAGCTTTTAACGGCTCGATATTCGTCTTTTGATTGCCCGTCCTCGACTCCGCGTCGGCACTCCCGGGATCTCGACGTCTCAGCGTAGATTTCGCACTTTGGCCTAAACGTCTCGAGCCACCCCTTCGACCTACGGTATCGCGATTTAGCCCGCGTTCCTCCCTTGCCTTATCGCCGGCTGGATCGATCGCGGTCAACGCGACTCGCCGACGTTGCTTATCCACATCGAGAACCCAGACTTGAATCGGTTCGCCGACTGAAAATGTTTGATGCGGATCCTTGACGTAGCCCTCGGCAAGTCGGCTGATATGAACGAGCCCGCTTTCACTGAGACCAATATCAACAAACACACCAAAATCTACGACGTTCAACACCCGCCCTTCAATCTCCATGTCGGGCTCAAGATCTTCGATCCGCGTTGCCGCCGTGCGGAAGGCCGGAGGTGGCAAGGACTCTCTTGGATCGCGACCGGGGCGAAGCAACATCGCTAGAAGATCTCGGACCAAGAGCTCACCTGTCTCAAGATCGCGAGCGAGCTCCGAGATCTCAACATTCTTGAGTCGGTTTCGAAGCGCCTCGCCGCAACAGGAGGGCGAATTCGATTCTCCAGAATCAGACTCTTTCGCAATTGCCTCTGCCATACCGCTTTCGGCGAGCGTGGGTTCGCATCCCTTCGTTTTGCCTTGTAACTGCAGCAAAGCTCTCACATCATCCTGCGTGCAGGACAGTTGTTGCAAAACTTTTTCTGTAATGGCATAACTCTCCGGATGGATCCATGTTGCGTCCAGAGCATTGGCCGCCTGATTGATTTTCAGGAAGCCTGCGGACTGAACAAAGGTCGCTTCGCCGAACCCGGCAACCTGTCGAAACTGCTCTCTTGATTGGAACGATCCATGTTCCCGTCGATATTCAACAAACCTTCGCGCACTCAACTGGTTCAAGCCGGAGACATACTTGAGCAGGGCAGGACTGGCCGTGTTTGCATCAACGCCGACGTAATTGACACAGGACTCAACGACTTCATCAAGAGATGCTCGCAGGTGCTTGGATTTAATGTCGTGCTGATACATTCCGACACCTAGATGCTCCGGCGAAATCTTGACCAACTCTGACAGAGGATCCAACAAGCGGCGGCCAATTGAAATCGCGCTACGAATGGTCGGATCAAGTTCGGGCAACTCCTCTCGTCCCGCCGCGCTCGTACTGTAAACGCTTGCCCCCGCCTCATTGACAATGGCGTACGCGACCTCCTTGTCCTTCAATTCGTCCGCAAGGATCGACGCCACCACCTCTTCAGTCGCGCGACTGGCAGTTCCATTCCCAATTGCAATCACTGAAATCTGATTTTGACGAATGGCTTCGACAAGCCATGCTCGACCTGCCTTCTGTCTTTCAACACCGCCGATGACATAAATCACTTGAGATTCAACCAGGGAGCCCATTTCATCGAGAACGGCAATCTTGCATCCGCTTTTGTACCCAGGGTCGATGGCGAGAACGGATCTCCCTGCGACGGGACGCTGAAGAAGCAGGTGTCGCAGGTTGGTTGCAAAAACCCTCACTGCATGCGTTTCTGCCTTGTCCGTCAGCTCGCGTCGAACTTCACGTTCCAGCCCGGGAATCACCAAACGCGTGATCGCGTCTCGCAAGCAATCATCAAGCATTTCGCAATTGGCATGCGTCTTCGAAATCAATCTCCTGGACGTCGATTCAAATATCGAGCTTGAATCAAACTCGAATCTGACTCGGAGAACCTTGGCTTTTTCACCCCGATTAATTGCCAACACACGGTGAGGAGGAAGTTTTTGGATCGACTCACGGAAGTCAAAGTAGCCTGCATAGGCCTCGTCGTTCTTGTTTTTTTTTCGACTTCGAATGTGCGAACGCGAATTCGAAGTCAAAGCCTCCGGTGACGCCTCCATTCCTTGGGTCGCAGCAGAAACCACCATCATCCCGTGTTTCCAAAGATGCTTTCTGAGCGCGGCTCGCAACTCGACATCTTCGCTGAATACCTCAGCAATGAGGTGGCCTATCCCCGAGTAAACTTCATCGATTGTCTGAAGACTGTCGTCTGCATCTAAATCAACCTTGGCCCGTTCGGCAAGTTCCCCCGGTGGGCAGCCTTCCCTCAGTACTTTTTGAGCTAGAGGCTCAAGACCTCTTTGCCGTGCAAGCGTCGCCAACGTTTGCTTTTTCGGCTTGTACGGCAGGTACAAATCTTCAAGTTGCTTTATCGAGTCAGCCTGCTCAATTTTGGTGGCAAGATCTGCAGTCAGTTTACCCTGAGACTTGACCGACTTGATGATCGTCGTTTTCCGATCATTAAGACCTCGTAGTCGCTCAGAGGCATGCTTGATCGAACGAATCTGCTCTTCATCCAATCCTTGAGTCTGGTCTTTGCGATAACGCGTCACAAACGCAATGGTGTTCCCTGCATCCAACAACCCGAGTGTTCGCTGCACCTGAGTTACAGAAAGCTGCAGCTCACGAGCGATAAATGTGGGTTCGTTTTGAAAGGATGAAGCCATATGGAAGCGAAATATTCGGGCCTCGTACTCGCCGGCGTTCCATGAGTACGCGTTAGTTTTTCTTACCTTACTCGATTCATCTTGACTGCAGCCGATTTATAGGCGAAGAGTCAAAACAGGAACATCTTGCGTCAGAATATAATCGTGACACTCAACGCGATTTTTGCCAGCGAAAGCGCAACATGATAAGTGAAAATATGCGGGAGCTCTAGAACATGACGATCGATAGAGAATGCTAGGAACTTCAACCGCCGTTGTCAACAATTCCAAATCGCGTGTTCGGAACGACAAGCGACACACTTCACGCGCGAAACCCACGACGTTCTCATGGCTGGATTGAATCGTGAGCCTTTCTGAAAAGACAAACGGCATCCCCAATTTTAATCGTCCCCGCTTCAAGAACCTCCGCCGTGATCCCTCCGTGACCTCGCATGGCATTATATCCCCCGGGACCAAGGACTTCTTCCATCCGAGAACAAGGATGACACAGGCCCGTAAATTGCAGAATCGCATCACCGACTTTGAAACGTTGGTTTTTTAAAGCAAGGAGATTCACACCCGCCACCACAATATTCCGGCGAACGATCGCTGGGTCGAGTGGATCTCGATGAAGCATCGAACCGGCCGCCGCGAGATGCTCACTTTGAATCAACGTCACTTGCCGATCTCGCTTGGACTTGCTGGCATAGCGATCCCCCACCAAACCGACATCCGTTGTCGCCTCGACCTCGCTCACTTCAATGACCGGTTGCCGTCTTTCAGGCCGCAACCCAATCCAGGTCACCTCCCCAGATTGTGGCAGAATACTCAGCAGTTCCTTTTGTGTCGGTCCGCCTGATGACATGAATTCAACTCACGTTAAAGCCAGAGAGGGTCCTCTGTCCCCGGAAACGAGACGGCAACAACCCCCACGAACGCAGTTTACTGTGAAACCTCGATGCGGTCACTAAGTCCATTCAAATGTCATGTCCATTCAAATGTCATCTACGAGCATCCGTTCAATCACAGGGCCAATCACAAGCCTGAAGATGGCTAACAATCAAACGGTGGGTACCCTATAAAAGGGCGGGCAATTTTCTCTCAGACAAGTGACTGATCGTCGAGCTTTTGGGAAATTGAGTTTCGTGGCTTCCAAGACAGACATTACGACCCGTCTTCGCGACGTCATGCAAGCCGACAGGCATCGCATTCGACGGTTATGGAAACAGGCCGAAAAAGCAGATGACAAACGGTCTGGGGAGCTCAAACAAGAAATTGAATCACGCATCAAGGATTCTCACCAAAAATGCGAGAAGCGTCGGGCTGCCGTTCCCAAAATTATCCTGCCCTCTGAATTACCAATCACCGAACATGCAGAGTTGATCGTCGAGATGATTCAGAGCCACAGGGTTCTCGTCCTTTGTGGTGAAACGGGTTCCGGAAAGTCTACCCAGCTTCCCAAACTCTGCCTGAAAGCTGGACGGGGTATCCACGGCCTGATTGGACACACACAACCTCGAAGACTCGCAGCTCGAAGCCTTTCTTCCAGAATTGCAGATGAACTGGCGGTCCCCCTTGGTTCCACCGTGGGGTTCAAAATACGGTTTACCGATCAGACGGCCCCAAACACCCTCATCAAACTGATGACGGACGGTATCCTGCTCGCGGAAACCCAAAGCGATCGCTTTCTTGATCACTACGACACACTAATCATTGACGAAGCCCATGAACGTTCTCTCAACATCGATTTTCTGCTGGGTTATTTGAGGCGGCTCCTTGATCAGCGACCAGACCTGAGAATCATCCTGACATCGGCAACGCTTGATGCGGAGAAATTCGCAAAGCATTTTGAACTGCGAGGCAAAGCCGCGCCCATCATTCAGGTGTCAGGACGAACCTATCCCGTAGAAGTTCGTTATCGTCCGCTGATGGAAGAGGAAATCTCGGACGATTCAAATCGTCCCGAGCGAGACCTGCTTTCCGCAATCTCTGATGCCGTGGTTGAACTACAGTCGGAAGGCTCGGGCGACATCCTCACCTTCTTGCCAACAGAAGCTGAAATTCGTGCGGCGACCAAGAGATTAAGATCGTCTTTTGCCAGCCAGATCCAGCGCAAGGAACTCGAGATACTTCCACTCTACGCGCGCCTGGGAAGCAAAGATCAAAATCGAGTTTTCCAAACAGGGGGCCGTTGCAGAATCGTCCTGGCCACCAACGTGGCAGAATCCTCCATCACCGTGCCAGGTATCCGATACGTGATCGATGCGGGCACGGCGCGAGTCAGTCGTTATGCGCCGCGAACCAAAGTCCAACGACTGCCAATCGAACCGATTTCTCGAGCCTCAGCAGATCAACGAGCAGGACGTTGTGGTCGTCTCGGTCCCGGCATCTGCCTGCGGCTCTATTCGGAAACCGATTATGAGGGTCGGGATCAGTACAGCACACCTGAAATCCGTCGCACGAATCTGGCATCGGTAATCCTACAAACAGAGTCACTGAAGTTGGGAAAAATAAGCGATTTCCCCTTCATTGATCCTCCACGTCCTGAAGCGATACGGGATGGCTACAAGACGCTATTTGAGCTCGGAGCGGTTGACGCACATCATCGCCTGATACCACTTGGCAAACAACTCAGTCGACTTCCGGTGGATCCTCGAGTCGGCCGCATGATTCTGGCCGCCAAAGATCTGTGTTGTCTCGCCGACGTGCTCATTCTGGCATCGGGATTGGAAATTCAAGATCCGCGCGAACGGCCTGCCGAGAAACAACAGGCAGCGGATGAACAGCATGCGAAATTCGCGGACACGAGTTCTGATTTTATGAGTCTCTTGAAAATATGGGACTTCTATCATGAACTGAAGAAAAAACTGTCCCAAAGCCAATTGAGGAAAGCCTGTTTACAGAACTTTCTCTCCTACAATCGGCTCCGCGAGTGGGCAGACCTTCATCGCCAACTCCACGCCATCTGCCAGTCTGCGAAGATGCGTGCCGGGCCGCGCAGCGACAACTACGATGCCATCCACCGGGCCTTACTGACCGGCCTGCTTTCCGGTGTCGCGTTCCGAACTGACAAATTTGAATACACGGGAGCGGGCGGGCTCAAGTTCAACCTTTGGCCCGGATCTGGCCTATTTGAGAATCGACCAGACTGGATTCTTGTCAATGAAATAGTTGAGACCACAAAACGCTACGGTAGGACAGCGGCCAAATTGCAATCCAACTGGATTGAGCCCATCGCCGAACACCTTGTAAAACGGCAGGTCAGCGATGGGCACTGGCACCAAAAGTCACAACGGCCAATGGCATTCGAGAAAGTGACTCTGTTTGGCCTCCCGATCGTTGCACGGCGGCGAATTGCTTTGGGCCCACGCGACCCGCAGACCGCACGACGTCTTTTCATCGAAGAGGGGTTGGTCGAAGAGAATTACACGGGCAATATCGAGCCTCTCCTCCGAAATCAGGAATTGCTGCGACATCTAGGAAACGAGGCGGCGAAAAGTCGCGATCCGGATCGAATTATTGACCCCCATCAGCTTGCTCAGCTTTACGACGAACGACTGCCCGAGTCTGTTTATGATGGCGGCTCACTCGTCAAAAAACTGAAGTCGGATCCGGCGCTCGCCGAACAATTGACCCTGATTGAGAATGACTTCTTTCCCGAAAATTCGGCAAGCAAAACTGGGCACTTCCCTTCATCGCTCGACTTGGGAACGATGCAACTGCCCTTGAACTACGCCTTCGAGCCAGGCAATGAAGCGGATGGCGTGACGCTGACCGTACCGGTGGAGAGCCTGAATCAGATCAGTTCTCGCCAACTCGGATGGCTCGTACCTGGCTTAATGAAACAGCGGATCATTGCACTCATCCGGTCGTTGCCAAAACCTGTTCGGCGGCAGCTGGTTCCCGCTCCTGATACGGCCGAAAAGATCCTGACACGCCTCAAGTATGGAGAGGGTGATTTTTACGAAACAGTCGCCGGCATGTTGGGTGACATAGCTTCTGAGAAAATTACCGCAGCTGACTTTAAAATTTCAAAGCTTCCTGACCATTTGCACATGAACTTGAAGGTGATAGATGCGGATGCGAAGACGGTCGCGATGGGAAGAGACCTGGGTCTGCTTCGACGCGAATGCGGAGTGGCCTCAACCGGCTACACGTCAATTGACCACCAGGACTGGAATCGTGATGAATTGCAAACGTGGGACTTCGACGAACTCCCGGAGAGTATTACCTTTCAAAGAAATCAGCTCGATGTCGTCGCCTATCCGGCCATCATGGATCTCGGCCAATCCGCTGGACTGAAACTTGTGGACCTGAAGGAAACCGCGGCCTACCTCTCACAACTCGGCCTGACGCGACTCGCATGGATTCGCTGCCGCAAATCACTCCGTTCCCAGGTCAAATGGCTACCAGACCGAGAAACATGGCGTGTCAAATCTGGCGGGATCATCACACCCGTAGATTTCGATGATGACTTGGGGTTGCTTCTTGCACGGTTGGCATTTGTTGATCGCCAGAAAATCCCCCGGAACGCAGAGAGTTGGGAAAAGCGTTTTGAAAACGATATCGAAAAAATTGGGATCGCAACTCAACAAGTGATGAAGGTCCTCCCCAAACTGTTTGAGGAGTACCATCTTGTCCGTCTTGCTCGCGAGGATCAACACAAAACATCAGCTACTATGTCCCGAAAAGACATACAGCGGCAATTAAAACATCTATTCCCCCGCCACTTTTTATTTCAGACACCATGGCTCTGGCTTCAGCATTATCCTCGCTATTTAAAGGCCATCCAAACTCGATTCGAGAAACTGTCGAGCGGCCTCTCGAAAGACCAGGAACTCATGAATCTGCTCGAACCCTGGGTTTCGAAATTCGTGGACCGCAAAGAAAAACAGAACCTTGATGGAATCGTGGATCCTGAATTGGCAGAGTTCGGCTGGATGCTTCAGGAGTATCGAGTGTCGTTGTGGGCACAGAAACTTGGAACCTCCGTAAAAGTGTCCCCTCAACGACTCGAGAAACAGTGGGCAAAAACCATGGACTGAATCCCATCCTCGAAAAAAGACGCGAGAATTGGTGGCTATGCCCTGAAAAAACGTCTACGTTAATTGCAACCCTCATGCAAAATTACACCGTCGCTGACCCGGTGGCGTGAGAAATTTTAAAATGATTCCATAGCCTTGGAGGTGCTTCGGCACAGGCTGATGCTTCGTCAGCCGCGTCAAAACGCTTGGTTTTGACACCACGGGACATGACCTATCCAAAGGTAATCCTTTGGATAGGTCATGGGGCCAAAGCATTGCCTTGGCCCTAGCAAGGCGAAAGCGGTTACTCATGAGTAACCGCTTTTTTCAATCTTATGCGAACGAAGTTTCGACGGCTGATCACGAAGAACGTTCTCTTTCAACGATCGATCACGCGAGGGCTCTCTGATGCTGGTAGTGATGAGCGTATTCGCTTTGGCCGTAGTGGTGCTTTTTTTTCTTTTTCAGGGCCAGTCAACGAACGGGTCCTGGAGACGACGGCCCAGATTTATCGGGAAGCCCTTCACCACGACACCTCCAGCCCAGCAGGGACCCTACGACCTCCGGGAGTTGTTCAAGCGGCTCGACCTTGCCCCAGGATTTCAGAGCACCGAGAAGCCCGCCTACCGACGAGTCTCGATCCCAAAACGAAATGGTAGAAAACGGCGATTACAGATTCCGGACACCCAAACACGCGCTATGCAAAGGAAGATTCTGCGTCTCCTTCTTCAACGGATTCCTGTCCACGAAGCAGCCACAGGATTCGAGAAAGGCAAATCCATTGTGGATCACGCTCAGCCTCACACGGAGTCCGAAGTCGTCGTCTGCCTCGATCTAGTTGACTTTTTTCCTTCGACACACGCCCGGAGAGTCGAAGCTTTTTTTCAACGCATCGGCTGGAATCCGGAGACTGCACGTTGGCTGACGACCTGGGTCTGCTTCAATGAGGGACTACCGCAAGGGGCCCCGACGAGTCCCAAACTGAGCAATTTGGTCAATTACCTTATGGATCGTCAATTACAAAAGTCCGCAGAGCAACTGGGATTTCGCTACACCCGTTACGCCGACGACATGACATTTTCCTTTTCAAAACACAGCAAAGAAGCTTCCCCCAATGCCGAACTGACCAAGCAATTGATTCGCCGCGCAGAAAATATCGTCCACAGCTTTGGCTATCGCATCCACCATCGAAAGACACGCATCCGTCGAAAACACCAACAGCAGAAAGTGACCGGCTTGGTCGTCAACAGCCAAGTCGGACTGCCCCGAAAAACAAAACGCTGGCTGCGTTCGGTGGCTCACCACCAACGAACGGGAAAAGAAGCGACCTTGTCCGAGGCACAGCTGGCCGGCTGGGTCGCTTTCCAAAACATGATTGAATCTCCGACACGCGATTCCGTTGCAACAGACGGTGCTCTCCACTCAGCTGAATCATCATCACCAAGCGTGGTACCCGCGAAAGGACTGACACACACACAATTCTCGGAAGCGATACTATCCATCCACAATGAATCGTTCCGGTCCCCCGAAAGAACGAATCGTATTCATAGCCTCACGGGATACCAAGTCGAAATCGAAGGACAACTTGAAGAGAATCTCCCCACCTTATCCACGAAAACCGATCGTGCGGACTATCAAGGCGGACGAACATTGGTCCTTCGCCTCACGGGTGAAGGAGGGCTGGTCGAAGTCCTAATCTCAAATCGCGATAGCGAACGCATTCAGTATGCAACTTATGGAGACCCGCAAGCCATGCGCGGCATCGTGATGGGCTGGTGCGACCGGTTTGATCGGCCGCAGATTGCCTGTCAGAAATTCTTGAGTCGTTAAATCGCAGTCATGATGAGCGGCCACGGATCATACCCACGTCGGATGATTCCTGGTCATGCTTCACCAGGACGCCCCGCACCGAACCTCAACGCCCTTACACTCCCCCCTTTCGGTACCTGCCGGAAGCGGCTAGATGCTTCGGAATACGGCTGTTGCCTTCCCTGAAACTTTCGTCGTTTTGGACTTATCCAAACCTGGACGTTTGCCAACTGGGCCTTGGGTTAACGCAAATAACCGATATGATGGCGAATTGAGGTTCGTGACCTGCGAAGCCCAGTGATCACGATCCCTCTTGATTCGCCTCATGCTGACAGAGTGATAAAGAAATGACTCGATCTCCTAATTCCTCGACTCTGGACTTCCCCGCTTATCGCAACCAAATTGCGGGCGTGGATGTTGCGAAGCTTGCTCAGGATTTCGGAACACCAACCTACGTCTATGACCTGAATCTTATCGCTCATCGCATCTCGGAACTTGAATCGTTTGACGTCATCCGATACGCGCAGAAAGCGAATTCAACATTAGCCGTCCTTGACTTCGTGCGACAACATGGAGTCAAAGTCGACGCTGTGAGTGCCGGTGAAATCGTTCGGGCGATGAAAGTCGGCTATAGGCCAGGCCAGGAGAACCACGACATTGTCTACACGGCCGACATTTTTGATCGCGCCGCGATTGAGATGGTCGTTGCCCATGACATTCACTGCAACATGGGCTCACCGGACATGATTGATCAATACGGCGAACGCATGCCAGATCGTCCGATTACTCTAAGAATCAATCCGGGATTCGGCCATGGACACAGTCAAAAGACCAATACGGGGGGCCCCCAGTCCAAACATGGCATCTGGCACGAACAGGTTGGCGAGTGCTTTGCCCGTGCAGAACGATACGGCTTGACCATCTCAGGTCTCCATATGCATATCGGCTCTGGAACCGACTTTGAACATTTAAGCCAGGTCTGCGACTCGATGGAGACCTTGGCTCGGGAACATCATGCACCGATTAAAACGATTAGTGCCGGAGGTGGACTGCCGATTGCCTACGAACCGAATCAAGAGGCAATCGACTTGGAACGGTACTATGACCTTTGGAATGGAACTCGCCAGAGACTGCAGAATGAACTTGGGCACTCGATTGAATTAGAAATTGAACCCGGTCGATATCTCGTCGCTGAATCTGGTTTTCTGCTCACGGAGATCCGAGCCATCAAGGAAATGGGGGACAACAAGTTCTATCTGGTGGATGCAGGTTTCAACAACCTGGCGCGACCCATCCTTTACGGCGCGCATCATCCCATCTCCATCGGCTCATCTTCCCAATCCGAACCGTCTCATTACCAAGACGTGATTGTGGGTGGCCCGCTATGCGAATCGGGCGATATTTTCACACAGGAAGAAGGGGGATTTGTCACCAGTCGTCGTCTGCCGAAAGCGGCCATTGGCGACCTTCTTATACTTGAAAGAGCTGGGGCCTACGGTTTTGTGATGTCTTCGAATTACAACTCCAAGCCGTTTGCCGCCGAAGTGGTCATCCGGGAGGGACAAAGCCATCTGGCGAGGAAACGTCAATCTGACGACGACATCCTGCGAGGCGAAGAAATTCCCTGGTAACCCGTGATGCCGCCGATGATAAGCCGCTGAATATTCCCGGCAAAGCTTGTTCGCGATTGAATGGATCAAGGAGTTTTCCGGGGGAGTTGGCTGGTTACCCGGTTTTTTCTCTTAACCGCATGTCGTACATTCAAGAGTCGGTAATGCTGGTAAATCAAGGGCCATTGCCAGGAAACCTCCCTGCCCTGATCAACGGACGGAGTCAATTACGGATCCTTGTGCAAGCGTTCGTTTGGGTGACTTTCGGGTCCTTGCATCTTCCGGCCTCTCGGCGACTCCGGTGAAACTCCCTCACGCCTCCAGATGTGACACAAAAGCCGCCTCCTTATGGATTTGCGGCGGTAACTTTTATATAGGATGCCTTATCCATGCAATTGGATGGTTATCAACGATGTGTCGGCGGAGCCGACAAAAAAATCAAATTTTGCTGTGGCAAAGACATCACCCAAGATCTCAACGCAATCTTTTCGGCAATGGGCTCAGAGCAGAAAGCGGCGGCACTCGACACGGCCAATCGTGCCATACAAAAACACGGAGAGAAAGATTGCCTGCTTGCGACCAAGGCAAGCGTTTTGATTCAACTGAACGAGTACCAGCAGGCAGAGTCACTGGTCGAGAAGTTGCTTGAGCACAATCCACACAACCCGGTCGCGTTGGGGCAGAAGACGACGCTCCTCGCTGTGGAAGACAAGGTGGAAGAAGCTGTCCATTGCCTGCAACGCGCCTTGGAACTCTACGACCGCACGATAAGCCGTGGCGTCCTCAACGCCATTCGCATCGTGGGCGCGTTGCTGCAGAATCACGGTCACACCACTGCTGCCCGTGCCCACTTGATTCTTTACAACACGCTGGCTGAAGAACCTGATTCCGAAGTGGCCCGCTTGCTGATGAACACTTTCGCGGATCCATCCACACCGGTCTTTCTCAAGCATGATGCCGACCTCCCAACAGCGCCCGGCGAAACCGGTTGGGCCACGACTTACAACTCCGTCCGCGCCAATGCTCAACGTGGCCGTTGGCTATCCGCCCTCGAAAAACTTCGAGAACTGGATCGTGACCATCCTAATCAGCCGATTCTTCGTAAAGCCATTGCGATTCTCGAGAGTCGCATTGGTTCCAACGAGTCGATGAGCAAGGCTTGGAATGCGTATGCGAACACGCCGGGCGTCCCGTTTGAAGAAGCTGTTGAAGCACAGGCCACGGCTCAGGTCCTCGTGAACGACATGCTCGACGATACCGTTTCGGATCAAAAAATAGCAACCTACCCGATCCAGGATGCGGAGAACGTATTGGGTCTCCTTCAGAGCTCCAGTCGTGCGGAAACCATCCAGCGGGCAGTGATGCCCGACCCGGATCAACCGCCTCCCAAGATGGCTTTTGTCCTGCTCGACCGTGAAAAACAGAAAGAGCTTTCTTCCGACATCAAGCACCATGAAATCCCAAACGTCATGGGATCCATCATGGTGTATGGCAAACAGACCGACCGGGAACCGCGAGTTGAAATTGAAGGTTGGTCCGAAATGGGATACGAGGACGCGGTCGGGCTTGCTGGCGAGATTCTTGGCGACCAACTTGGAGAAAGAGAAAGCGAGAACACCCTAGCGCAAGAAAAAGTCATGGCCATTCGCATGGGGGTTCGCTGGTTTCTCGACAAACAGATGGAACCCGTCACGCAAAGGCGACTCCTTGAGGCTCAGTACCGAGAGTTCTACACCGAAACGTGGCCCGACCTGCCGCTCTCGTGTTTTGATGGGCAGACGCCACGCGAAGCGGCAGCGGATCCCAATAATCATCTGAAGCTGCTCGCCTGGCTCATGAGCACTGAGGAATCTCTGGATACGACCTCTTTTGAACCCATCGATCTCAACGGTATTCGGGAGGCTCTAAGTCTGCCGATTCGGGACAGTATCGATCCTTCCAATGTGAATCTCGATCGACTTCCACTCTGTCGGTTTTCAAAAATCGACTTCACCAAACTTTCCGATGAGCAGCTTGCTCGATTGATCCACATTTGCCGTATCGCTGGGCACGGCTATGCCTTGCTCAAGGGCGCGACGCTTCAACTCGAACGTCAGCCAGACATGGATCCGACCGAGCAGTATGACCTGCGGATGCTCTGTGCTTACCTCTCCCCTAATTTGGACGACGGGCCAAAACAATTTGAGGTTCTTGATGAACTGGTCGATCAGACGGAAATTCCACGCAGCAGCCTTCTGCTGACCCAACTTGATTGGTCGCTGAGTCGTGGATTCCTGGACCTGGCCCAAGAGGTGAGTAAGAAGATTCAGAAACGCTACGTTTCAGAACCCGGCGTCGCGCAGCGTTTTGCCCAACTTCTGGTCCAGTACGGCGTGATTGATCCCAAGGAGCTTCAGGGCCGGGGCCAAGCCGGCACGCCAGCACCCCCGGCTGACGCGTCCCCCGCACAAAACCTTTGGACTCCCGACAGCGATACCTCATCCGAGGACGGGGGCGGGAGCTCCAAGCTGTGGGTACCCGGCATGGATTAAGCATCACCCCTGAGTCAACATTAGCTCACCGTTATTTCTCATTTCCTCAATGAGAGCGACCGTCTTGAATTACAAAGGGAGTCTGATGAATCGAATTGGAATCGCCGGTATCGGTTTTATGGGCTGGATCCACTGGCTCGCCTATCAACGCCTCAGCAATGTCGAAGTCGCTGCAATCAGTACGCGTGACGCGGCGAAACGAGCAGGTGACTGGACCTCGATTCAAGGAAATTTTGGGCCTCCTGGTGAGCAGGTTAACTTGGATGGCATCGCGACCCATGAGAGCTTGGATGACCTACTCAACGATTCCACGGTGGATCTGGTTGACCTGTGCTTACCACCTCACGTCCATGTGGATGCCACGCTCAAGGCTTTTGAGGCGGGCAAACATGTCTTTTGTGAGAAACCACTTGCCCTGACGGCCGAAGAATGTGACACGCTGGTCAAAGCTTCTGAAGCTGCCGGGAAACAGTTGCTGGTTGGTCACGTCCTACCGTTCTTTCCCGAATTCGCAGAAGCCCGTCGTGTCATTCAGTCCGGGGACTATGGCCGATTGCTTGGGGGCTCATTCAAACGGGTCATTTCTGATCCGCTTTGGTTAAGTGATTTCTACGAACCTCAAAAAGTCGGAGGCCCGATGATCGACCTCCATGTCCACGACGCGCACCTGATTCGCCTGCTTTTTGGAATGCCAACAAGCGTCGACACCACCGGTCGATTTCGAGGTGATGTCGTGGAATACTTCCAATCTGTTTACCGATTCAACGATCCTTCGGTGGTCGTCTCCGCATGCGGAGGAGTCATCAATCAACAAGGACGCCCTTTCACTCACGGCTTTGAGATCCACCTTGAACGCGCAACACTTCAATTCGAATTCGCCGGCTTTACAGACGCTGGCGAAGTGATGCCATTCAAGATTCTGACTCACGATGGCGAAGTGCTCCGCCCTGAACTGACAGGCGGAAGCGATCCTATTCAAGGGTTCGTCGCTGAAATCGAAGAAGTCATGACGTCCGTCAACCAGAATGAACCCTCGAACCTACTTTCGGGCAATTTAGCTCGCGATGCAATTATCTTGTGCCAGCAACAGACGGAATCAGCTCGACTCGGAAAACCCATCTCGCTGGTTTGATGTTAGACCAAAACGGCTCGATCGATCCGCTATTCCTGAACCTCAATGTTGGGTGCAAAGCCGCGTCGCATCGTATTTTCGGTGATTGTTCGAGGGACAACAAACTGAAGCAGGTAGTCGTTTCCCCCAGCCTTGCTTCCGATCCCGGACATCTTGAATCCGCCGAACGGCTGTCGCCCCACAAGGGCTCCGGTAATGTTTCGATTCAGATAGAGATTCCCGACGAGCATTTCCTGTTTGACTCGTTCCAGTGAACCTGGGTTTCGTGAGTAAAGCCCCCCGGTCAAGGCGTAGTCCGTTCCGTTTGCAACTGAGATGGCCTCATCGAGATTGGCCACTCGAATGACAGCGAGAACGGGACCGAAGACTTCTTCCTGAGCAAGTCGATGGTGAGGCAAAATCTCTGTGAAGATATGAGGTCCCACAAAGCACCCTTGCTCGGCAAGCTCTCCAACTTCGGTTTCAAGCCCGCACTCCCCTTCAGTCTTACCGATCTCAATATACTCCATCGCCTTCTGCTGAGCTTCGCGATCGATGAGCGGTCCGACCTGAGTTGCTGGATCTTTTGCAGGTCCAACCACCAGACTACGGGCCGATTCAATCAAGCGATTGACGAACTGATCGTAAACATCCTCAAGAACAATAACCCGACTGCACGCAGAACATTTTTGACCCTGGAATCCAAACGCACTGTGATTCACGCCAAGGACCGCCTCATCAAGATCCGCATCCCGATCAATAATGATCGCGTTTTTTCCACCCATCTCCGCAATGACCCTTTTGACAAACGGGCTCCCCTCTGCCGAGACTTTGGCCGCGGCGGCATTGATGGCAAGCCCTACGGCTCTCGAACCTGTGAAGGCGATCAAGGCCACATCAGGGTGATGGACAAGACCGGCACCTACCACATCTCCCTGCCCTTGAAGCAAGTTGACGACGCCATTGGGAAACCCGACCTTGCCCACCATCTCCATGAACAGACTCCCCATCAGACTCGACTGCTCCGCGGGTTTGATGACAACCGTGTTTCCAGTGGCCAAAGCCGCTGTGGTCATGCCTGTCAGAATCGCAAGGGGA
Organism: Pirellulaceae bacterium; assembly: GCA_022448315.1. GTDB lineage: Bacteria > Planctomycetota > Planctomycetia > Pirellulales > Pirellulaceae. The sequence goes on from JAKVCA010000018.1 coordinate 156,207, forward strand.
AAATTCCAGGGTGCAATCACGCCCGCAACCCCTCGAGGGGAATAGGAGAATCGATTCTCTTCCCCAGCGACATCAGCCCCCTGAGAACGTTGCATCTCCACAGCACCCGCCGCATAGAATCGACAAAAGTCGATTGCCTCGCAGATGTCATTGGTGGCTTCACGCCAAGGCTTTCCACACTCAAACACCTCCCACGCAGACAACTCAAAAAATCGTCGCTTCATCTCGTCCGCAAGCGCATTCAGGTATTCGGCGCGTTGCCGGACGTCTGTTTTCGACCAAGAGGTTAACGCGTCCTTTGCGGCAGCAACTGCGACATCCACATGATCGGAAGACGCGATTTCGCAGGTTCCAAGGATGCGGTTTGAGTTCGACGGATCGCGAACTTCCAATGTTCCTTCTCCGGCAACATTCTCACCCCTAATCATCAGGGGCCAAGACCGCCCAAACTGAGATTCCACTTTCTCCAGCGCCTGCTGCATCCGGGCCCGATTGGCATCGATCGAAAAATCGACGGGAGGTTCGTTGACAAACGTCGCTTTGGTATTCATGGCATCAGTCTCTTCGTTACTCGAACCTCGATCGGCAGCGGTTTGCGTCGATCCAATTTCCTTAACGTCTTGTATCGCCCCGGTTGGTGTCGTCAACAAGTGCTCCACGGAGACCCCCTGTTTGACTCCAGCACGAAGAAATGAGTCATTCGATGTGTTCTCGAGCAAACGCCTCACCAGATACGCCATTCCGGGTATCAACTCCCCGTAGGGCATATAGACCCGGACTCGATGGCCCCGTTGAATGAGACTCTGCTTCTCGGCGTCGGCCATGCCGTAAAGCATTTGGATCTCATAGGCGTTCTTTTCTAACCCCAAGTGTTCCGCAGTGGCCAAGGCGTGGGCAATGGACCGCAGGTTGTGTGAGCCGATCGCAGGCAAAAGCGCGTCGGTGTTCTGCATCACAAATCGAATTTGACGCTCGTAATTGGCATCGGACTGCCACTTCTGCTGGTAAACGGGAACCGGCCACCCGAGCGACTGAGAAAGAACGGTTTCGTGCTCCCAGTAGGCACCTTTGACAAGTCGTACCCAGACGGGCGTCCCACGCTGACGAGCCCAATCCCGGAGCGAAACAAAATCATGGGCCGAATCTTTTAGATAGCATTGAATGACAATTCCGACGTCTCTGGTGTCGACAAATTCATTCTCGGACAGGATGGTCTTAAAGACCTTCAGCGTCAGGTCTTTTTTCTCGTAAGACTCCATATCCACATTGATAAATGCACGATGTTCCCGCGCAATTCTCAACAATTCTCGAAAGCGCCCCCCCACCCTTTCCAACACACCCTCCGTATCAATGGGATCGAAGTGTGGATCGAGCGCTGACAGTTTCACAGATAGATTCATCCTCGGGAGTCGCCCCATAGGGTCGCAATCCACCTGAGTGATCTCTGACCAGTCATTCACGCTCGGTGCGACGGTTGTAATCAGATCAGTGTAGGCCTGAAAATACCGATCCGCTTCCTGCTGACTGGTTACGGCTTCTCCCAAAATGTCGAGGGTAAATCCTTGAGGGGATCGCCGCAGACGTCGTGCCGTCTGGATCACCTCTTGGGTGTCGCTGCCGGCAATGAAGCGACGTGCAAAATCTGTTGCGCCCACGCGAGCAACTTTTGCCAATATCGATCGCAGCCCCCAGATGCTTGCCGTTCCCTGAAGACCCTGTCTCGCCCAAGCGGGCATCCCCGACTTCGCCTGACCAAGGTATTTCGCCAGGTGATCCGAGATGGCTCGGTCGTTGGTCAACATCGGCAGAACATCGACAAATCGAAAGAGCTGAACCTTCAATTCCTCGTCGCTCATCGACCAGTCCATCAGGCGATCATCCCACCAACGCCTCTGGAAAATCCATGGGCGTTCTCGATGCACCTGGGAATAGAGTTCCTCTCCGATTTCGACGGAACGCCCCTCGATCGAATTCCGTTCAGAAACGGAAAAATCGCTGGTTTCAACAGCGAGATCATGAACCGTGCTGGCAGAACTCAACGGACTCCCTCATCATTGTTCAGGAGAGATTTTTCTTTGGCGTCCTGCATCTAGAAACCGCTCCAAGAGTGAACGAAAAACGCAAGGCGCCGGTAAGCAACCCATCTAACGATAGACCTCGGGAATTGGGAAAACAAGCTCTGAAAACGTCCTGGAGAGGAATATCAACGGGGCAGAGATCGCCGGCCTTCGTTCCCCGCGAAACCCGCCGGAATTCAGGAGATCCTAAAGGAGATGCCGTGCTTTGATTTGCAAATATTGATTCACGAGCGGAGCTGTCATGTCTTCTGGATAGACATCCAGGGCCAGAACACCCCGGTGGGTCAGATCTACCAGCAGTTGATGCCGCCAACTCAAGATTTCTGCTGCGGCGGCGGCGGTAAAGGCTTCGAGGGGTTTGGTTGGGCGAGTTTCTGCGGCATCGAAAAGTCGATGGTCCCTGAGCAGAACTCCCAGCGGCAGGTGCCGACCGACCAGCGTACTCAGGTACTGCTCCACCTGCATGGAATTGATCTCATCGATCACGTTGCTGATCATCACAACCAGGGATCGTTTCAAGCAGTGGGTCCGCAGATAAAGGAAAGCCTCGTCATACCTTGATTCAACCATTTGTGGGTGGCGGTTGAATACCGAATGCAAAAGTTGGTTCATCTGTTTCATACCGCCTCGTGGGGGCACGTATGAATGGACTCGGTCACTGAAACAGATCAGCCCTACGGAATCTCCCTGGCGAAGTGCAACGTAGCTGGCCATCAGCATGGCATTAATGGAATGGTCCAGCAGGCTGATCCCCTGAGCCTCATTCGTCATCATGCGCCCACAATCGAGCATGAAAATCAAACGTTGGCTTTGGTTCACCTGAAAGTCTTTCACGGTCAACTTGTTTCTTCGCGCGGTCGCTCTCCAGTCAAGATGCCTGAAATTGTCATCGACAGAATAATCCCGCAGCCGTTCAAACTCGTTGTCCTGCCCTACCCTGCGTGTTCGTTTGACACCGAGGAGACTTAGGCGATTGGTTCGAGCCAACACGGCATATTCCCCCAATTGCTTCATGTCTGGATAAACATTCAGTGTCGATTTGACGGGATAGTGGGTATACCGATGCCACAGGCCGAGAAGACTTCGAAATCTGACGTGCACCTGATTCAGTGGGTACTCACCCCGACGACTGGCGATCAACTGATACTTGAACGACATACGAGTCTGCGGCTTCAGTCGAATATCGAACCGTTCGGGCAGGGCATCAAACTCCTGAGGCACATCATCCCGCAACTCAAATTGCAAACGTCGTCGACGATGGTTGACAATGTGCAGTTGAACATCGTGTCGTTTTTTCAAGGAGACGATTTTCAATACCTGCCTTTGGACCGTCAGTGTCTTGTGGGTAGGAACCGTAAACAGGTCCACGACAAGGATTGCAACCAACACCAGATCGAGCACCAGAACGGCCCCGACGTTCCCGAGGAGTGGCAATGCCAAGCCCAGAGCAATCGCGCAAAGTGCTCGATACAGAACTCGGTTTGACCTTTGAGGAACTCGCGGGAACCAGTTGGCAACCAGCCAGATCACGCTGGCCTCCATAGCCAACATGGCGGTCCAGCCAGCCTGACCGGACAAGGAAGCCGAGGTGCTCAGTAGAGCAACGACCGTTCCCCAACGAAGTACCAACGGAGTGGGAAACAGTTTGCCTAGCACCGCCAGCAGGAACAGGGGCACCAGGATCACCCCAATCAAACGAAGCGGGTAATCCGTGAGCATGCGTCCCCATTCAGCGAGATCGCCTTGCGAGTCCACCGGCAATTGTGCCAGCCATGCAGTACTCAGCTCCCCAATCAAATTCTGGGTACCTCCACGGTTCGAATCATATCCGTCAGCAGATCATCAACGCTCTGCTGCTCCACCTCTGCCTCGGCCGTCAAGATAACGCGGTGCCGCAGGACCGGAAGGGCAATCTGCACCACGTCATCGGGTACGGCATAGTCACGGCCGCAGAAGGCGGCCAAAGTCCTCGCGGCTTGCATCAATGCGAGGCCAGCTCGAGGCGACGCACCGAGGTGAAACTGGGGCCACTGCCGGGTCATTCTCACCAATTTATTGATATACTCCACCAGTTTTGGATCGACACGAACCTGCGCGTTTGCCGCTGTAATTTGGAGGATTTCCTCGCCGGAAGTTACCGTCTCAATTTCTTCATCGAGACGCGTGGCCACATCGATCTGCTGACTGTGAAGCTCAAGGATCCGCGACTCTTCCTGTTGCGTTGGGTAATCTGCAACCACCTTGAACATGAATCGGTCCAACTGGGCCTCAGGCAAGTTATAGGTCCCTTCCGATTCCACAGGATTCTGAGTGGCAATCACAAGGAAAGGTCGTGCCAAGGGATGCGAGGTTCCATCGACGGTAACTCGATACTCTTGCATGATTTCCAGGAGTGCTGCGTGCGTTTTCGCAGGTGCCCGGTTAATCTCATCTGCCAAAAGCAACTGAGTAAACACGGGGCCAGGACGAAAGAGAAATTCCTGCTCCTTGATATTGAAAATCGGAGCGCCGGTAATATCCGAAGGCATCAGATCAGCCGTGAATTGAATGCGACCAAACTCGCATCCCAGCACCTTCCCCAACGTCCTCACAAACAAGGTCTTTCCCAATCCCGGGACGCTCTCAATCAGCACATGGCCACTGGAAAAGAGGGCAACCAGTGTCCCCAAAACCAGCTCGTCCTGTCCAACGTAGATCTTACCCAGTTCGGCAACAATCCGATCAAAAAGGACTTTGGTGGGTGTCTCCTTGGTCTCATACTTGCCGGCATTCCCAATGAGACTTTTCAGGTTTGCTCCAACCTGGACATGGCGTTCAGGGGAGGGTTGACTCGCAAAGTCTCCTGACGATGTTTCGGTTGCACTGTCAACAGCACTCCCTGCTGCGGTGGGACTCCCTCCGAAAGGCGAAGATTGAGTCTCCGCCTCACTTGACGTCGTCTCAACGTCGGACGACAGGTTCAATGGGTCTTCGGCATTGGCCGATCCCACGGGCGTCCCTCCCTGTGATGCAGGGACCGTTTCCACGCTTTGACACTGCGGACATCGGACGGCTCGTCCCGCATAGCCGACCGGAACTCGTAACAGCGTGTCACATGACGCGCAGGTAAACTCGATCGGCGGTTGCTCTCCGGAACCTGTGGATTCGGGTGAATTGGTCATTTTTGAATCTCGTTAAATATCTCGTGATTTACCGTCAGGCTTCGTCGTTTTCTGTAAAGAACTCGCCGCAGGACTCCCGAGTCCACGCGAATCGCTTTTGGTCTGTTCGTGGTAGTGATTGATGTGCTGGATGGCATAAGCTCGATCCCGAGTTTTCTCCATCAACTCACCCAACGCCTCGACATGCTGGCCAAAGTCCGTACTCGATGGCAAAGCCAAGTTTTTGGGTCTTCCAAAAATGGGATAGAATACGAAATAGATGAGGATACCAAGGACCAGAAAATGGGGAATGAAAAATGAAAAAGGCCACTCGGTCATCCAATCCCACATCGTCTTTTGCCCGCTTTCCTCCCGTTGCATGACACGCAGACCTGCTTCATCGCTCTCAAGAAAAAGGACATCCCGCAACCCATGGTTACTGTCAAAAAGGAGGTCGGCATCGTCCTCAACCCCGAGGTCATCCAACATATTGGCGACAACCTGCCGGTTCCTCTCATCGGTCAGACCATAATTCAATAGAAACGAGCCGTTGCTGATGACAATCACCTCGCCACCGTTCCAGAGAGAGTCTTGGATCGCTACCGCAAATGGTTTTCCATCGGCCTCTAACTTGACCTCGTAACTGCGTGTGGGATGGCTTTTCTGATCCTCAGACGAAGGAATGTTAGGATAGCGACTCGTCGTCAGGTTCGCATTCTCAAGTCCTGCCGCCCAAGGGCCTCCGAGTTGACTCGATCGCCTTCGACTGCCCGGGGTCCATTCGACCCAGCCGTCAAAGTAGGTTTCCTGTTGTTCGAGAGACTCGAGGTGCGATACCGAGACTGCCTCAGCCAGCCAACGCCGGTAATCGAGGCCTTGCTCGCTATCCTCGGATTGACCAATTTGCGTCAAGTAGTCAATTGTCGCGTCGTAGTGACGCCCCACGATGATCAAGCGTCGATCCGTTCCACTCCGCAACCATTCTTCAAGACGTTCATGCTCTTCGGTGTAGTCTTCTCGATCTGAATCCGGGAACCAGAAGAGCGCATCATGGCGGTCAATTCTGGGCGTTAACCGAGATGTAGATTGAACATCAAGGTCATACTCCTGCAGCAGTCGGGCGAACGCAGATGTCCCGTTCAAACTGACTCTGCCCTGTCCACCTCTCTGGCCATATCTGACGGGCAGTCGATCTTGGCCCATGACGCCAGTCCCTTGCACACCGAGGATAAGCAATAGAGCGAGGCGGACACCGATAGCCGCACCAAACCTTGGAAACATATGGATCCCCTCAAGCCTTTTGAATGCCAATCAACTCGTGGAACCTGCTCACTTCTCCCCACCGATCCTGAAACTCATCGGGATCTAAGGCGAGGTTGCCAAAAAAAACATCCTCAAACGACACCACCACTTTTTCGAGCAGCTTATGAATCGCCTTTTGACCACGCAACTCTCTCAAATAGGTTCGATTGGTTTTCCCTTTGGCCAGATGAATCAAGTGTTTCTGATCCAACATCAGCAACATGTAACTGTACAAGTAGATCATCGCTTCCCGATTTTTTCCTTCCGACTGAGCTTTGCGGGCCAGTGAAAGAAGATCGGCCTCAGGGATCTGGACCTCGAAGGGCAGCGCTTCAAAACGCGCCGGATCGATTTTCGGCTCCTGCAACCAGTCGGTTTCATCCTCGGAATCTTGCCAACGCCACTCCTGCTTCATGAGTAACCAGGCGATCCAAATCAACAAGGCGAGGCAAATGAACCCCACAATCAACCAGAGAATCACGTTGATGATTTGCCCGAAAGCTGGATTCATGGTCCCAGGATTCAAACCGCCAGAATCGCCCCAGTCAAACCGGTCGAACCAGTCCCAAAATGATCCATTCGAAGCGGTTTGCGGCGTGTAGACCCAGTCAGTATCACGATGATCTGCGCTTGAGGCGTCGAAGGAATCGAGAGGAATAGACTTGACCTCAGCAGCGCGGGAATCGTACCACGGCATTGCGTCAAGGATGTCATCTGCTCGCAGCCCGGTTGGTGCCAAGAACACGCCGGTTGCGAAAAACACGCTGCAAATCAGTGGTCGAAATGCGGGACGAGCACGTGTCGCCCAGCCTTGAAACTTCATGCCATATTTCATCGGGATCATGTCAGCGACTCCGACAGTTTTTGCGCCTCAGCTCGGATCAGCAGCTCGACCTCCCACCCCTCTTGGCGGATTCGAACATCCAGATAGTTCAGGAAGCGAACAACAGTCATATAGCCAACAACCACCCAGAGCGAGCCGGACCAGACCACCGTCATCATCCAGCCCTCGGGATACCAGTTGTGGGCGAACATCCCTGCCACCGTGTAAATTCCCCCGAAGACCATCCATCCCATGGTGCAAGCCACCACGGTAAACAGCATGCCTCGCCCAAGTAATACTCCAGCCGCCGAATTGTGAATTTGGCCTGATCGCTGTCCAAACGAAGGATGCTGAGGATCGCTGGATTTCCAACGAGGTTGTTCCAGGACGATCAACTCCAAGACGAAGGGTCGAAACACACGGAGCAAATAAACGATGGTGATCAGAAAGGACACAATAATCACCCGCCACGGACTCCAAGTGCCCCCGTCGAGTGTTGCGAAGACCATGACCAAAACGAGCAGGGCAACTCCGCGCAAAAGCATCACCGCCCAAAGGATTTTTCCAAATCCCTGAAGAATGTCCCCGACCATTTTGGAAAGTCCGGGGGTCTCATCAAAAACCGCATGCCCGAGATAAGTCGTCAACAACAGGCTAGCCAGCGGCGCTTCGACAAAAACCAACAGGGTCTGGTGCCACATGAAGGACATGGGCAAATCGCTACCACCGACCTCGTTATCCAGAAGCCATGCGGTAAGCCAGTGGTTGATCAATGCGAAAGGAAGTGCCCCCAGAACAGTCAAGATGGCGAAGGGCCTCCAATACGCACGAAGAATCTGAAAAGTCAGATCCAGAATCTCCAAGACATTTCGCTCTCGGATGCGGACGTGGGTGCGATCAAGCCTCACGCTGACCTCCTCGGGGAAACCCAAGAACCACAAAGTAAACCAGCAGCATGGTGCTGGTGATGAGCGCAACCAATCCCTTTGCCGCCCAAGGCAAATTTGAGGGAGAAACAAACCCCTCAATGAGGGCGGCCAACACGAAAAGAATCACGGCACAAGCCGCGATGGGCAGTCCTTCTCGACCCGATTTCGCCAGTGAACTGATCCGACTCAGGCCTCGGGTCCGCACGAGCCCGAGCCCAATCCGTAAGCCGGCACCTGCCGAAAGAACGATCGCCGTGAGTTCAAACGGGCCGTGAGCGGTTACGAAGGTCTGAAAATTCTGACTCGCTTCTCCGAGTTCAGGCCGGAACATGTAACCAAACACGGCACCCAACTGGACCGCGTTATAGGACAACGTAAACAAACCGGGAACGAAGAGAATGGACCAGGCGAAGCATTGCAAGCCGATACCCGCATTATTCCAGATGTAGAAGCAGGCCATACTGAAATTGCGCCCGAAAGTTCGCTCCTGCCAGATGGAGAAACTCTCCTCGGCTTGATCCAGCGAATTCACACCAACGATCCGTTCGGCAAATTCCGAATTTTGGTAAGCAGAAAAGGCTGAGATCAAAAAAAGGGACCAGAACATCACGAATGCCAGGTGGACACAGCCATCGCGGAAAATCGTCCGTGGTACAGTCACGAACAACGTTTGTGCCCAAGCGCGATAATCAAATCCCCGCGAGCGATACAAAAGGTTGTGACTTCGGGCCACCAAACGATGTAGATACTCGACGGTTTCAGGCGGCAACTGGTAAGCATCAGCCAGGGCTAAATCAGCACACGCATCTCGGTAGAGCTTGCCAAAAAGAGAGACTTGTTGGGCAGACCGACGACTCCGACGACCCCCGAGGGTTCGGCCAAGTTCTTCCAGTCTGGCCCATTGATTTTGTCGTTGCTCAAGGAGTTCAGAAACCTTCATGACACCCCCTGACTCTCAACGACCATCGAAGTCGCTTCGCCTGAATCCAGAGACCCATTTGAGTTCAAAGAGGTTTCAGCCAGTGTTCCCCTCGCCACGAAGGCGCGATAGTACAGCGCGCACAGAAAAAGGTCGTAACTTGTATCCGACTGCAAATCCATCCTTGCCAGCAGAGGTTCGGCCAGATGTCGGGCGATATCTCGACGGCGAAGGGGCGTGAGATAACGTCGTTTGTGGACGTAAGCCGCCAGAGCCCGCGCCAACTCGCGATCAATCATGAACCCGGGAGGAATCAATTCCGCCAGATGCGGCGTCCGCTCATCTTCGAGTTCGGCAAGTCCAGGCATCCAACCACGATGCTCGTAAACCACCATCGTCCCACTCACCAGATCCCCAATGCGTTGAAATCGTGGCGAGCAAGTCATGCAAATGATGGCCACCAAGAACGTCGGCACAAAAAACATGACGGTCACGGGCTCACCGGACCAACTGTAAACGGCTTCTTCACCCTCGACCATAGCAGTAAACAACAGGTTGGGCGCTAAGGGCATCACCTCGGTGGCTCGAACAAAAGTTCGAGCTATTGCCTGCCAACCCCCAATGGGATGCCCCGTCCGAGAGACGACCCGCATGCCCAAAATGAGCTTGCCCAGTGTCTTTCCATTGTATCGGGATTCACTGATACCCCAGTAAAACCAGTAGCCTAAAAAGAGCCCCACCATGTAGAGGCCCTGAAAAATAAAATCAAGTTCGGCCAGCAACCAATTCAAATTAAGGTAATTCAAAGCCGGAAAGATGAGAAACGCGTACACCATGCCAAGAACGACGGTCAGAAGAATGTACGCCAGAAAGTAGAACAGCAGATCCAGCAGAAACGCGAGCGACCGGGCAATCGGTCCGGCGACGTGATATGAAAACTCAATATTCTCTGGTGTGACAATATTGACCTGCGTATCCAGAGGCCGATGCTGGTCATCTCCAGCCCGCCCCATCAACCCCTGCCAGAAACCTGTGGCGTTGGAAGAATCATCGATTTTTGGCAAGGATGCTGATGCCACCCAGAAACTCCAGTCGCGATAACGGCCAGTGGAACGCCAGTCGGACGGTTCCAAAACCTCCGCAGCTGCGACATAATCGTAGGCTTCGGAACGAGTACAGGTCGTTCGCTTCCAGTCTAACTGGTCAAGGACCCGGTTGGGGAGCGTGAAAGCCTGACAACGACAGGATTTTGCTTTCGTCTTGTGCGCACCCTTCTTGATGAATTTGTCAGGAAAAAAGGGGAATATCTTCATTCCTTCGCTGAAGCGGGTTTGAGGTCGACACCGAGATTCATGCCAATCGCCGGCGACGAAACTTTATCGTGAGCCCCTTACGCGAAATCGCACCTCGATTATTGCCGCCACAGAAAGGACGTTTGTCATGGGACTTGGAGGAAAAACGGCTGTCATCACCGGTGGCGCCTCGGGTATTGGACTGGGAATTGCCAAGGCCATTTTAGACGCGGGAGGCGACGTGATCCTGCTCGGTAGAACGGCAGCAAAACTTGATCAGGCAAAAGCCAATCTCAATGCAGAAAACCGTGTCCGTACTTTTCCTGTGGATGTTGGAAACCGGAAAGAGGTCGAACAAGTTTTTGAAGATCTGGACCGGCAATCGACACCGATCGACATCCTCGTCAACGCCGCGGGCGTCAACATCCCCAACCGAACCATGGCCGAAATGAGGCCCGAGCAGTTTGACGACGTCCTGCAGATCAACGCAACCGGTGCGTACAACACGATGTATCAAGTCCTTCCTCAAATGCGGGAACGGCATGATGGACTGATCATCAACATCTGCTCGATCTCCGGAGTGCGAGCGCTGAGTCTCGGTGGCATTGCCTACTGTGCCTCGAAGTTCGCCATGGCCGCATTGAGCACTGCGGTAGGCAATGAAGAGGCACCGAACGGCGTGCGAGTGACGACCATCCATCCCGGTGAGGTCAACACGCCCATCCTTGAAAAACGGCCGACGCCTGTGCCCGAAGAGCGCAAGGCCATCATGGTCCAACCGGAAGACATTGGAGCGATGGTCGTCACCATTGCTCAACTCCCCGGGCATACCCATGTTCCTGAACTTATTGTCAAACCACTCTATCAGGAATTCGTGTGATCTCCGCCGTTAAGCCGACAGAGTCCCAGATTCTTCAGACGACCAAGCCTGTCTTTTGCCTCTTTGTTGACGCCATTTTGGGGGACAGATAGGATGCATTTTGCCGGGGCGAACTTTACCAAGTAGTCTCAAACTTCCGAGTTTGCCGCCATCCTTTCAGCCGGGTGTATTCATTTGTCATCACCGCACGCATCTTTGATGAAGCTCAGCAGAGGCTTGTTACAGCTTCCGCGACAGTGGTGCGGACAACGATTCCTGGTCAGTCACCTATCCGTCCAAGTGTTCTGGATGGCGTTTGCCCTCACTTTGGTGACGAAGCCTTCAGGAGTTTCAGGGGCCGACCATTTGGTGCTTCGAAATCTCCAATTACTGGATAATGTCGAAGTTCTAGGATTCGATGAGGACGGAATCAAACTGCAAGACGGTCGACAATGGACGTGGGACCAAATTGTCTCCGGTAAAGTCTCAGACGATCAACAACAGGAATTCAACGACCTCCTGTCAAAGCTGAGCCTACCTCTTTATCGCCTTGACTGGCGTCTTCGACTGGGTAACGACTCCGACCTGTTGACCTGCGTGGATCCACTTCTGGAAACCTACGGGAATCGAATCAGTCTTGCTGCGGCCAAAGTCTGGTATGGGGAATTACGGGGGCGACTTGCTCAAGGACAACGTGCTGCTGCCCTCATTCCTCTATTGAAGATCGACAGAATCATTCGCAGTGGCACCGTGAGCTCTGCCACTCTGCAAGACGTACTCTCTTCGGGGGACAATCGAAACTGGTCCGATCCAACTACGGGCATATGCATGCAACTGCTGCCCGTCTGGTTTGACCAGGCGGAGGCTGAAGAGCATTGGAAGGCCACTTTTGAGACCTATTCCGCACTGCAAGCCCCCAGTAAGACGGCGACCCTCTACGTATCGTCATTGGCGGTTGCAGCAGGCCAGAACTCGACCTCGCTCGAACTGCTTCAAGCGATCGATTCTCCATCGCAGGGTCAGCAACAATGGGTGGACCTGATTCGCTTCGAAATGGAACGACTCGAGAACGGCACTCAGAATCGGGAAGCACAGGTCGCTGGAAGTATTCACCAATATTCGCGTCCATTGCAGGCCATTGCTTACTACGCGCTTGGCTGCTCAAGAATTGAGAAGACGCAGGAAACGACAATCCAAAAAGGTCAATTGGACCTGCTAAAAATCCCGGCAGAATTGGACGATGTTGCTGAAGAGGTCGCCAGCGCTGCGCTCAGTCGAGTTGCGTCGTCCCTGGAATCAACGAATCATCCTCGTGAAGCAGGTATCCTTTGGAATGAACTGAACTCTCGATATCCTGCCAGTTGGCACTCCCAACAACGTCGAGCCCCCTGAAGTTTTCCAATTTTGTGAAGTCACTCTGGTTCCCATCGCAGCATCTCCATTGAAACATACCCATCATGGATCGCGTCAACATGTTTTTGTCTTTTCGTCGAATTGTGCTCACCAGCATCTTCACCATCGCTCTCTGCTTCACAGGCTCCGCGGGACTCTCGGCGCAAGAAGGTGAAGACTTGGTGGATCCCGTCACTCCAGCGGCAACTGAAGTGGCGGAAAACAACAGTGCGCAAGGGTCTCAAAATCGAGTACTGGAATTGCTGTTCACTGGCGACCCTCTCGGCATCGCCATCATCGCACTGATCATTTTACTCTCTTTTGTAAGTGTCTACTTCATCATTGAGCACATGCTTTCGATCAGCAAACGGAAACTGATGCCCGAGGATGTCCTTGCAGAACTCGAACAACGAATTGCTCGAGGCGAAATCAATCAGGCCATTGAGTTCTGCTACCAACCCGAAAACTACAGCCTCATTTCAGACGTCATCCTCGCGGGTCTGGAGAGGTACCAAAGCAGCGAGTTTGGTTTCGCAGAATACAAAAGCGCTGTCGAGGAAGCCGGCGAGGATTTTACGGGGCGACTCTATCGTAAAACCGAAGTGTTGAACGTAATTGGGCAAATCTCCCCGATGCTCGGACTGACGGGTACCGTCCTCGGTATGATCAGCGCGTTCATGACCATCGCTGAGAAAGAAGGCATGGCGAAACCCGAAGAATTGGCAGGAGGTATCGGTGAAGCATTGATCACCACACTACTTGGACTCCTCGTTGCCATTCCAACTTTGGTCGCACTGAGCTATTTTCGCAACAAGATTGACTCGCTCGTGGCGGAAGCTGGAAAACGCGTTGAGCGGGCCCTGCTACCTCTGGCTCGCAAGCGGAGCTAAGGAACTCTTTCATGCGTTTAAGCAAGCCACGAAAGCAGGGCCAACTCGGCATCAGCATGACGCCCATGATCGACATCGTGTTTCTATTGATCATCTTTTTCATGACGGTCTCTCAAATTACGTATGTCAACGACGAACCTCTGGAACTGCCGCAACTTGCGGGGACAGACGATCAGGAAACCTCAACCTTCACGATCAATATTACATCCGAAGGGAGCATCGTGATTAGTGGCCGGACCGTGTCGCTGAGTGAAACTTTGCTATTTGTCGGGCAGGAATTATCCGCACGCGGCGGAGATCCCAGTCAGGTCAAGATCATGATTCGTTGCGATCATCGCCGGTCCAGTGACTTGGTCAACGAACTTGTCCGAAAGCTCAGCGAACTCGGGATTCGTCAGATCCGCGTCGGCGTCCAAGTCAGCTCATGACCCCAATTGTCTCCTACTGTTGAAGTGCCATAAGCGACGAAAAGCATGCGATTATCGAGTCAGAAACAACGGCAGAAAGCGAACTTGGAATTATCCATGACGAGCATGATCGATGTGGTATTCCTCTTGCTGATCTTCTTCCTTGTCACAACAACCTTTGTCAAAGCAGAACGCCAGCTTCGTCCCATGATTCAAGTCCAGGAAGAAACTCAGGAATCTTCGCAGCAGGGCTTCCTTGAACCCGCTGTCGTCTATGTCAAACGAAGAGGAACTCAGAGCATCTTCAAGCTAGGGGGTCGTGAGATCACCGCCTACGACGAGCTTTTGGAGGTACTTCAAGTTTTTGAGAACAAAGAGGATGGCTCCTTCGTTGTAGTGGACGATCAGGTCCCCTTTGATATGACTGCCGCCGCAATTCAGGCTTGTCGTGAAGCCGGGTTCACTTCCGTTTCCTATGTGCCTGCCAATGAATCTCCGTAACCGAATCCACGTAACCGAACCGAATCGAGGCTGCATTATTGCGGTATGCGTTTTGGTCTGCGCGGTCATGTCCGAGTTGGCCATACACTCGACTTGCGCGGCGCAATCCGCTTCGCCGGATGGGCTGACTCAGTACCTGAATCGGTTGAACTTAAATGACCTTCTCAGCATCCATCTACAACAAAAACTTACGTCCTCCAACGACGACCAGCAAAGGGAGCGGATCGGAGTACAACTCGTCGAGCTGTACACTCGAGAAATACAGAACGGCAACCCTTCAGATGACAAGCTTGACCTCCTACTCCGACAACTTGAACAGGTACTTCTGGTCTGTCCTCAACTAAGGACACCCGAACTCAATATCCTTCTCATTCAGGCCGAATACCAACAGGCCTTCTTGACCTTGAGTCGGTGGATGGAAATCCCAACGGATCTTGACTCTCGGAATGATGCTGTCGGGCAGTTCACAGCATTGGTGCCACAATTTGATCGCCAGACTGGCGAACTTGAAGAGAAGATTGAGTCGCTTCAGAAACGTATCGATATCGAGGAGAACGAAACCCGACTCGATGAGATTGCCGCGGAGCAAGACAAATTCAAGGCAGCCTTGCTACGAGCTTCCTATTACGCCGCGTGGAATGATTATTACCTGGCGATTGGGCTCGTTGATAAAACATCACGAGGTCAGGCGGCTGATCGAGCGAGGCAACGCTTTGCGGATTTCCTCGGTTTCGATCTCGACCGTGACTATGAAATCGCTGACCCCGAATCCCTTGAACTGGAAATGCCACTGCGAGCTCGTGCCGGAATGGGACTCGCGGTCGTCGAGTTAATGAATAATCATAAAACTGAAGCGGAGAAGTGGATTGACTGGCTTGCATCACCCCGAGTCGACCGCAGTATTCGTGAGGATCAGGAGGGCGAGCTGATTCTGGCTTTACTGCTCACCGAACAGTACGAGGAGGCCATCGCTCGAGGCCGCAACAAGATTCGCGACCTCGGCCCCCCAGCAAGCCTGCCCGAAGTCCGACTGTCTCGCACACTTGCTCGTTACGGTGAATTTGCACTCGCCAGTCAAGTCCCACAGGCCGATTCACTCCGAGGACTGGGCTATGAAGGTCTTGTGCGTCAGCGGCAATTCAAGCTTGCCTCGGAGATTCTCGCGGAATTCAACTCTTCCCCTCCCTCCTCTAACAACTTCTTTTTGGGTTGGCTCGACGGATATCGGCTCTTTTCGAAGGCAGAGAGCACAAAGAGGGTTGAAGATTTCGAAACTGCTTCGCGTCGACTCAACGAAATTGCCTCCCTGCCTGGCGCGAAAACCCATGCTCAGCTTTACGGCTACTTCCTGATGCAACTCGGATGGGCCGAATACCAGTCAAAAAAATTCTCAAATGCCGCGCAGCACTTTCATGAAGCGACCGCAACCTTGAAGGACCTCGACCGTGATGTCGCCGTGGATTCTGCTTGGATGAAGTCCATCTCGCTTCAACAACTGGCCGCCGAAGAGCCGGTAAAGATTCAGGAGGCCATCGATGCGTTTCAGGTGATCACGCTTGAGTTTGCAGATCATCCGAAGGCTTCCGAAGCGAAGTATCAGATTGCCCGACTCCAGCGTCAGTCAGGCACCTCGAGCAATCCGATCGCTTCGTTGGAACGTGTCACCAAACAGGATGCAAACTACCTTCTGGCCCGGTTCGAAATCTGCAGCGTCCGCTTCGATCTCTGGAAAAAAGAAAAGGATCCGGAAACCCGCTCATCAATTGCCGAAAAATTATACGCCGATGTGGACCTCTTCAGCCGATTAGGCAATCCGACGACGCAAACCGAAAAACGGCTACGCGCACGAATGATGGCCACCGAAGCCGCATTCGGTGAAAAAGCGGATGACGAAGCCGACCGGCAACTCGACGCGGCGAGACTCCTCGCTGACTCGCTACCAGACGCAACACCATCCGTAAGCCAGTTTCACTATTGGAAATTGATGCAGGCTCGCAGGGAAAAGAATGCCCCGCTTGTCGCCACCGAAGCGCGCTGGCTGGTCGATCGAGCTCGAGCCGCTGCCTATCGACAGGCAGGGCTGGTTTACTTGACGCAACACCTTGAGATCAAGTTCAGCGAGACTCCTGTGGCTTCACAAGATAAAGTCGCAGGTGAACTGGTCCTTCTATATCAAGAGCTGGTCACCATTTTGGGAACGGATACCGGGACACTCGCCACAAACCGAAATGCGCGGGTCGCTCTCTACAAATTAGGAGTTCATCAGTTTTCACTGGAGCAAAACGCAGCAGCGGCAGAAACATTCAACCACCTCGTGAACGCGTTTCCAGACAATCAGACCTATCTTCGTTATCTGGGTCTTTCAGAGTACCGGAACAAAAACTACTCCACCTGCGTCGAAAGCTGGGGAAAAATCTTACGAGGCCTGGAAAGTGGTACGGAGCCATGGTTTGAAGCGAGATACTACGAGCTCGATTCACTGCGACGTCTAAACAGGGATCGAGCCCAGAAGATCTGGAAACAGTTTCAGGTCCTTCATCCGAAAATTCCCTATGACAACTGGAAAACGAAGTTTGATGCCCTGGCAACATCACTCGCGTTGTAGCCAACACGAATTCGCCCACGTTTAGGCCTCCAGCATCGAGATGCGGAGTCGATTTGTGACGTCAACGCCATCGATAAGTGACCTGCATGTCGGAAACACCTAAAAAATCGGACAAACAGTCTAAGCGTGACGCGCGTTTGAAGACCTTTTTGCGCCGGGCGGGTCCTGTTATCGCTGCGGAGCGGGGATTGACTTCCACCGCCCGAATCAAACTTCAGACAATTGCAGCAGAAATGAGACTTCCTGGCGAATTGCTCGAGGAAGCGCTGACCGAGTTACAGACGGAAACACGGAAGAAACGCCAATACACGAGGTGGGAACGGGGCTTTGCGAAATACCTTGCGAGTCAGCTGAAGAAACTTGACAACCGAATTTTAACGTTTGAACGTGAGCAAAAGGCGATCCAGGTTGCTGAGGAAAAATACCAGCTGGACCATCCTCAAGCGCAGGAAATCATCTCCGAAGTCGCCAAACAACTTGAGATTCGGCGTATCTCCGCGAGTGAAGCTGAACGACATGTAGAAACGACCGTGAAGGAAAAGGTGGGCCAAGGCGTCTGGATCGATTTGGAGAGTCGAGAGCGACTCTACATGCTGGGTGAAGAATGGGGACTTTCCAAGGAACACGTCGCAGCGGTTATCGACCATTACATCCGCTCAAACAAGGATCGCAAATCGGTCGAGCAACGACGAAGCAGCTTATTTGTTGCAGCGATTGGTGTGGTCTTTCTTGGACTGCTCGCAACAACGCTTTACGTCGGTGTTCAGTACAGCCTGAATCCAGAGAGTTCGGAGCAGAATAAGGGGAATGAAGACGAGGGTGTCGGCGGTCGGATGGGGCAATTTGAACCGCCAGCTTGGTGGACCGATCGACTCAGCACTTCGGTGGCCACCGCAATCGGCGGCGTCCCAGACTTCCAAGCGTATGCCGGGGAACTTGCCTCCACTGATTCGAGCACTCGAGAAAATGGCTATCAAAATCTTGTCGCAGGTTGGCTCGGAAGCTTCGAGCGAAGAGAAACCCACAACCGCCTCCAAGCCGTACTTCGCGACTGCCTCGTACTGGAGCCTGAATCGGAAATAAGCCAGCGCATCTTTGATTCGATCATTCAGTCAGCCAGACCGCCGCAAAATGGGCTTCCCTCCGGAGGCGATTTTTATCGCCACGGCATGAAACTCATTGAATTCGGCTGTCGACTACTCGACCAAGACAACCTGCAAGAGTCACAGAAAGCCCTCTTTCAGGAACAACTCGACCAAGTAACCGGAACGTTTCTAACAACTTTGCCGGGTGGCACTGAAACAATCGAACGCTACCAGGCGGATTACCTTCAACGACTATTTGACCACCTGGTTGAATATGCGGCGAGTGCCCCCTCGCTGAGTCTGGATCGATTTGATCAACTCCGCAAGGTTGCCTCCTCACTGGTTAGCGATGGAGAGCAACGCCGTTGGGCCACCGAATTGCTGGTCGAGCTGATGCGTGTCTCTCCTGAATCGTGGAAGCAGTATCAAAGTCTGATGCAGATCTGCATCATGCCGAGCAATCGGGATCATCTGCCAGCACTACTCGATCAGTTGGAATTTAGCACCGTCCCCGAACTGGCCCGGGAGCTCGCCCGTCGAATCAATCGAGAGTTCAATTTGGAGGTGGACAGAGACGATCCAGTGAAAGTGGCTTCGGCCTTACGAAGGCAATTGGGAATTACTCGAAGCCCAACGGGCAAGGAAGCAAGCAGCGTATGGAATCGCTTGGCAAGCCGGAGCCAAACGGACCTGTTGGTCGATCCATCCACGCGTTCCGATGAGGAGATGCAGGATGTCATGTTGAAACTCCTCTTTTGGGGCAATCAGGCTGCTGCATTAGCATTGCGACCGGAAGATTCCGAAGTCGTTCAGAAAAACTTGACCAACGGTCCTCCCGAACTCGAAGCGGCATCGGATTCAACGGCAACACCAACAACCGCCCCCCCTACTGACCGTCGCAATTTGGACCGATTGGTCGGGCGATTGACGAACCTCAATAACGTGAGCACCGCGTCGGCAATCTCGACCATTCGTGCCGTAGGCGAACAGCTGTCGTCGGGAGTGGATCTGAGCGACAAATCAAACGAAGCGCAAGCCCTCGCGCGATTTCTGCTCATCGCTCGCCCTGCCAACGATCAGAAACGACTACTCGCAATCATCGATCCATTAAAAAATTGGAGCCTGTTATTGCTGGCTTTAGCCGATGAACTGGATCAACCAGGCACAAGCCTCAATCAGGGTGTCGCAGTCGTCTCCACACTACTCAATCTGGATCTGATTCTGGATGGTGGCGAAGGAGGTTCGGACTCGATGCGTCGAAAATTACTGGAAAGAGCGATCACGCAACTCTCATCCAGTCGAACTGGAGGCGAGGACTCAAACTCATGGACTCGTTTACAGCAGAATTGCGTCGCCGAAATTGAAAAGCGACGCGTCCTGTTTGATCCAACCCCCGGTCTTTCAAAGCCCCTGCTTCCCGGAGAAGCGATGGTCGAACTGACGAGGGCTTTTTACCACTGGGCGGTGGACCATTCGCCAACACTCGAGGGAAAGCCACCCTATCAGGATTGCCTCAACACATTGGAGGCAAGTGCCTACTTGTCGGACGCAAATGATTTGCAACGCACGGTCGCAGCTCAACAAATCCTCTTACAACTCTTGCAACTGTGGATTGAAGTGAATCATGTTTCCCTCAGTCCTCAAGTCAAAGTGATCCATGAAGATTACCGTGAGAATGCAAGGAGGCGTATGGATGTAGTGAGTCAAATTATCGACGGAGAACAGGCATGGCTGAAATCCTGGCTATTACTTCGTCAGTAAGCTCATTTTGGAGAGCATGTATGTCCTCACCGGCACAGTCATCGTCACTCATGCGGCCTATCATGATGGGGTGGATCTGCCTCATCGTCATGATGGGCTTCTCCTTTCCAGCGTGGGTCGGCGCCGATGTCGTCTACCGAATGGGTCTTTCCACGCCTCTGGTGGGGGAAGTCATTCAGAATGATGAGTCAGGAATCGTCCTTCGGTTCGAAAGTCCTCAGCAGGGCGTCCCCCAGCTTCTGATTCCTCGAGAAGAAATCGTCGAACATATTGTGACCGTCGATCCAGCGCGACTTGAAGACCTGGCGGACGGCGATTGGGATGCGTACCAAAATTATGCAGAGGAACTCGCCGCTTATCGGTTAGACACACGCGCGCATCGACTGGCCATGCGGCTTTACCTGATCAGCGCGTTTCATACCGAGGGCGAAGCCCGAATGAATGCCTTTCGAGCTCTAATCGAGATTGCACGCAATCCTGAGGAAGAAAAACGTTTCCGCACACTCGCGTTCAAAGTCACTGGAAATCGCTCCAAGGACCTGCTTGAATCACCTCAGAATATCGCGTCTGTTCGCCTTGCCGATGAATCCGCCCAAAACGAGCTGCTTCAATGCATTCGGTTTGTGCGGCGAGGAGCAAATGAACAGGCACTCGCATTGGCGGATTCCAAGTCCGTTCAACTCGCGTTTGAATCGGTTTCACACCTGATGACATTTCGCGAATTTCGGGACGCCGCGTATGATAGAACCAAGAGCGCAGAGACATTGAAGCAGTTGGTTCAACTTGAGCTCTCATTAATGGGAGGCGGTCAGAAACTTGAGCCGCGACGTACACAACTTTCTTCCTCTCCAAGCTGGAATCAACTTGTCGCGGCCAAAGACCGACAGCCCTTCATCCCCGTGCAATGGGATAATGTGACCGAGTTCGATCCACGCAAATCTCGCTATCAAGAAGGTACTTGGGAGCTACCATGAACATATTCTCCAATCCGCAAGTTCGCGCATTTTTCACTTTTCTGATCTTCACGGTCTTCTTGATCGCTGGATGCAATTCTTCCACGACGAACTCGCCACAGGTCGCAGGGCAAAACAAATCGGGAACTGGGTCGACTCAGAAAAACTCGGATGAACCCAAGGTCAAAGCCGTGGAAAGTCGACCGGCGATCAAAACGACCCGCATGTCCACCGGAGGACCAACGCGACAAACCAATCGTGACGCCGCAAGCCTCACGGAAACCGCCGCCGTGAACAGTATGACTTCGGTCCTGTCCGAGTACGCCCAGTCGGAACCCGCGTTGGTCATCTGGCTCGTGGACAGTTCCGCCGAAGCAATCCCACTTGCCAGTACGGTTACCGGTGAACTTCGACGTTGGTATGAAGACTCAGAGTCGTCACCAACCAATCTTGAAACTGTCGTGGCCCGATTCTCCTCGGATGTCGAATACCTGATTGAAACACCCTCTCGCAACATGTCTGAAATTTCGACCGCACTGAGCAAAGCGCGAGGTACTGGTACGGAACCTGGGTCATCCATGCGGGCGTTAGCGCAAATTTTAGAGCGCTACCGTCGGGCACGAGAAACCGAAGGGAAACTGGTTTTGGTTGGGCTGGTTACCGCAGGAAACGGGGGCGACTGGGAACAAGCGGGCGACGTGGCCACACTTTCACGTGAATTGACGATCCCCATCTTCACCATCGGCTACGCCGCGCCTTTCGGACGATCCCAGATCGGTACTCAAGCGTTGAGCTTCGGTCCTGAAACACCCTCGCCCGAGTTCCTCCAATTTTCCAATCCCGGGGGTGGCACCATTCTGATGGACTCCGGTTTTGGACCGTGGGGGCTTGAGTTTGTCAGTCGTGCTGCGGGAGGCACGTTCCTTGCTATTCGCCCCAAAGCCAATCGAATGATGGGTGGCGGTGTCTTCAACGAAACGTGGCCTTCCGCGGAAGCCGCACGATTCAATGCAGCAAAAATGGCAAAATATACGCCGCTCTACGTTCCACATGATCAATATGTCGAGCAAGTCAAATCGAATGCAGCAATCTCGGCCTTGATTGCAGTCGCCGACCGCTATGCGATGATCCCCATTCTTCAAAGTCCATCAGTCCAGTTTTCCGCGGACGACGAAGCCGCCATGAAACGTGAATTGGATGCAGCCCAGCAACCGGCAGCATTGCTCAGTCCAACGGTCAATCAGGTTTATGAGTTGCTCAAAGAAGGAGAAGGAGATCGCGCGAAGATCACGCACCCTAGATGGCAGGCAGCCTATGATCTGGCATTGGGGCAAGCCCTCGCGCACGTGGTCCGTGTTGACGGTTACAACGGCATGTTGGCCCAACTGAAAACCGGCAAGTCTTTTGCAAACAAGGACAGTGACGTCTGGGTTCTGGAATCAGGGGATACCATCGATACCAGCAGCCTGATGCGTTCAAAACTGGAACAAGCGACCCAGCTTCTCCAAGGCGTGATCGACAACCACCCGGGGACACCTTGGGCGTACATCGCCGAACAGGAACTGAAGACGCCCATTGGATATGTCTGGGAAGAACTGGATCTGGATCGTTAGAACTCTGTGGAAATCCGGTCAGACCAGAAATCCAGCGGCGTGCTTGGTATTAGAATGAGGCGATCAACTTCTTGGACTTTGGTTTTTCGACGTACTCGATGCCATAAGCGAACCCGAGAATGACCCCTGAAGTTTCGTCGCATGGCATGCGACATCGATTCCTCTATAAGGTCGGCCCCACGATCCATGGTAAAAACTCTTCATCCCCGATCCCCTGAGCTTCACTTTTCGTAGGCTCTCCACTAGCAACCCTGAGGATCATGTCAAAGATTCTTTCCCCCACCGAATCCAGGCTTTCACCTTGAAGTACGGTTCCGGCGTTGAGATCCATGTCTGCCTCCATACGATCAAACATGGGGGTGTTTGTTGCCAGTTTGATCGAAGGTGAGGGTTTGCAACCGAAACAGCTCCCACGCCCGGTGGTAAAAACAACGACATTGGCTCCGCCTGCAACCATTCCTGTAACGCTCGCAGGATCGTACCCCGGAGTATCCATGATGACGAATCCCGATGCGGTAACCTGCTCGGCGTACTCATAGACATGCTCCAGCGTCGAGGTCCCCCCCTTCGCGACAGCGCCAAGAGATTTTTCAGTGATTGTGGTCAAGCCGCCGGCCTTATTGCCAACGGAAGGATTGTTATCGATTTCCGCTCCAAAAACTCCAACGTACCATTTCCACCACTCGATTCGCTCCAGCAGTTTATCCGCAACTTCGATCGTTCGAGCTCGTCTCGTCAACAGATGCTCCGCCCCATAAATCTCGGTGGTTTCCCCGAGAATCGCCGTTCCACCAGATGCCACCAGTCGATCCGCAGCAACTCCCAACGCAGGGTTTGCCGTCACGCCCGAATTCCCATCGGAACCACCACACTCGGTCGCCAACACCAGGTCGCTGGCGGGACAGGGTTCCCGCCGAGCCTGATCCACCAAAGGTAACAACCGTTCGACCTCTCGGATTCCAGCTTCAATGGTGGCCGCGGTTCCCCCAAGGTCCTGCATGACAAAAACAGGAGGGCCCTGCCTTTCAGCTGGAACGCCTTGGATTTGCACCAGCTTCTGGTCTTGCAACAGAATTCCCATCGCGCCCTGTTCGCAACCAAGCCCAATAAGCAGGTAGCCGCCAATATTTGGGTGTTTCGCCATACCACCCAACACACGATTAAGCATTTGATGGCCCGGACCCTGGTACTGCATGCCGCATCCACTTTGATGCGTGAAGGCAATCACTCCGTCGACATTGGAATAATCTGATAGTCGATCCTCTTCAAAATATTTCGCGACATTTTTTGCAACAGACGCAGAACAGTTGACCGTCGAAATGACCGCAATGTAGTTCCGCGTTCCGACACGCCCGTCGGCACGACGGTAACCCATAAATTGCCGGTCGGTAACTGGCGTTGGCGCTTCTGGAATGCTCTCACACTTGGCATAATCTCGCTCAAAGTCGCCATTGACGAGATTATGTGAGTGAACCCAATCACCCGGACCGATCTCTTGCGTCGCAAATCCGATAATCTGACCATATTTCCGGACAGCTTCCCCTGAAGCAACGGATGCGATCGCAACTTTGTGGCCCATTTTAATCGCCTGTTGAACCGTTACCGTTTCTTCATCAACCATCACGCAGTCCCCGGACTGCAAATCTTCCGAGGCGACGCAGATATTGTCGGACGAATGGAGATGAATGGCGTTCGCTGTCATGGCAAATCCTCATGGAGTTGCAAAATAAAAATGGAGTCAGGACTGGTACACGTAGCGATGCGGAGGGCAAGCAACTGCTGAGGCCTGCCCCAAGCTGAAGGTTCACCGCGGATACGTTTCCCGATGCTTTAAGTATCGTCGAAGCACTTCGTTTGCAAGGATCTCCGGGCCGTCTCGAAAAACATCACATACGGGCAAGCCAAACTGCTCCTCGATGTAGGCTTTCTCCCGCGTTGCTTCCTCTTGTGTCAGAAGTCGACTGTTCATCGAAATCCCAATCACCTGAGAGGGGTGCCTGAGGTTCGCCATCATCTCAAAAGCCCGCAAGATTTTATCAAGGGCTGGAATCTGCCGATGATTCAAGCTCGTCATTTCGTGACGACCCACCTCATATCCCAAAATCATTGCGTGAGGCGCTGTACCGTGCAGCAAACCAAGGGTCACCGTTGAATAGGCGAGGTGAGCCAGACTCCCCTGCCCTTCGATCATGAGCAAGTCGTGGTGTTGTCGATCGAGAACGAGCCGTTCGGCCGCCCCACTCACAAAATCGGCCACAACGCAATCGATCGGGCAACCATCACCCTCGACCATGATTCCAGTCTGGCCCGTCGCAACAAATTTTGCATCCACTCCCTGTCGCTTGAGTTCCGCATTGATTTCGATTGCAGTGACCATCTTACCGACACCACAATCGTTGCCGACCGTCAGGACGCGAAAGCAGGACTCATCCAGGGCCTTGCATTGCGCGATTTCCTTTTCATCATTTTTTCTGACATCCCAGATTTTAGCGCCACTCTGGGTGGCCACCTTGGCAAACTCGGTATCATCACCAAGGAATTCATGCAGGCCTGAAATCACGTCCATACCCTGAGTCAAGGCGTTCACGATAATGGCCCGCCAACTCGCAGGGATCTTACCGCCGGGAGGCGCAATTCCTACCAACAGTGTGTCGGCAGGGCCCGCCTCCGCCAAATCGCGGATGAATGGCAACACGCCCCCCACTTGCAACACTTCTTGAGTCGTTTTTCCCACTTGAGTCGAATCCAATACGGCCACGACCTCATCAGGTCGATACCGAATAACACTACAGGCGGTCTTGGCCGTTCGTGGGTTGCTGTGCCCCTCGGTCAGGATGACCATTTTCCGATTCATGATTCAATTTACCTTTACAACCCTAGTTCGACGCACGACTTCCGCACGTCAAAGGTATCCTACCGACCCTCTATGGCCGAAAAAAAACACCTCAACTCCAAGGAATCAAGGTGCCATTTTTACTTACTTCCATCCAGCAACGCATGTCGACCAGATGCCTTGTCAGGATGCCTGCCTGAACTACTTGGCCTGCGTAAATCCTTCGTCGAGCAACGCTTCGTATCCCCACTTGAGCGGCCTCGCATCATACCCCATCGCTTTCAGCAACTCAGCAGCCTTCAACACCCTGCGGCCAGAGCGGCAATGCAAATAAAGGATTTTGTCCTTGGTGACATCTTTCATCCCTTGCGTTTTCTCTCCCGCCTCACTCAATGCGGATAGCGGCACCAAGCGTGCAGCCTTAAGGTGACCGGCCTCCCACTCTTTCTGCTCTCGGACATCCAGAAGAAGCGCTTTTTCGGCTTTGATATTTTCCTTCACCTTCGCCAAGGAATCCTTGGTATGGGCTGGAGAATCTTGCGCCGCCACCCATGTTGTAGTCAACGCGATAAAGAGTAAAGCAAGACTAATACGCGACATCATCTTCACCTCGGTTCGTGTTCTACTGAATCGAATTCAGGGGCTGGGTAACAAATCACTTTCTAACAGGAATGCTCTGGACAACCCCAACACCACGCTCCATCGACACCTGTTGCATCCAGAGATTGTCCGCAAGGGGGGCCGGAAGATCCAACCACTGCCGTCTATTTTGTTTTCGCGCTATCCTGACATCAAGGACCAGAGTGAGGGGACGAGCACCGCAACGCCTTGGGAAAAAACGAGGCAAGCTTTATCCGGCTCAGCATGCTCGAATGGGGCATGACGCTGGCGCGGAAAACGATTTAGAAGTCGGCATTGCCTGGCGTTCGAGGACATGGAATAACGTCTCTGATGTTCCCCATCCCCGTCACGAACTGCACCAGTCGCTCGAGCCCGAGACCAAAGCCCGCATGTGGAACTGTTCCGTACTCCCGCAGTTGGGTATACCACCAGTATTCTGCTGGATCCAAACCCTGCTCTCCCATGCGACCCTTCAGGACATCCAGTCGATGTTCACGTTGACTTCCGCCGATGATTTCTCCGACTTTCGGAACCAAAACATCCATCGCGCGGACCGTCTTCCCATCCTCGTTACAGTACATGTAAAAAGGTTTGATTGATCGCGGGTAGTCATACAAAATCACGGGCGAGTTGAAGTGCTGTTCGGTCAAATAGCGTTCATGCTCACTTTGCAAATCCGTGCCCCACTCTACAGGGTACTCAAACGATTCCCCGGACTTGATCAGAATTTCCACCGCTTCAGTGTACGGCAACCTCACAAACTCGGCGGCAATGATTTCCTTCAACGTCTCAAGCAGAGTCTTATCGACCCATTGATTGAAGAATGCCATGTCCTCTTCGCAATCTTGCAAGACGTCGCTGAAGACCCGTTTCAGAAACCTCTCGGCCAAGTCCATGTTGTCCGTTAATTCATAAAAGGCCATTTCCGGTTCGATCATCCAAAACTCGGCCAAGTGCCGTGAAGTGTTGGAGTTCTCCGCGCGAAACGTCGGACCAAAGGTATAAACCTTGCCCAGGGCACATGCGAAAATCTCGGCCTCCAGCTGACCGCTCACCGTCAGATAGGTGGACTTGCCAAAGAAGTCTTGCGCGTAGTCGACCTTTCCGTCCGTACGCGGGAGTTGTTCTGGATTCATCGAGGTCACCCTGAACATGGCGCCAGCACCTTCGCAATCGCTGGCCGTAATGATCGGGGTATTGATGTAAAGAAATCCAGATTCCTGAAAGAAATTATGGATCGATCGACTGATGCAGTTTCGCACCCTCATCACACCACCGAAAGTGTTGGTTCTTGGCCTGAGGTGCGCCCATTCACGAAGTTTTTCAAACGAGTGTCTCTTCTTCTGCAAGGGATACGTTTGAGGATCAGCAAGTCCATGAACGATCAATTCAGAAGCCAGCAATTCGGTGGCCTGCTTGCCACCCGATTCCTTGATCTCTCCTCGAATGGAAACACTCGCACCTGCGCCCAGAGACTTCACATCGTTCTCATAGTTAGGCAGTGAATTATCCGCGATGACCTGAAGATTACTTTGGCATGATCCGTCATTGATCTCGACAAAACTGAAATGTTTTGAATCTCTGCGAGTGCGGACCCACCCCTGAATGCGCACTTCATTGCCAACGCTTCCAGGATCACGAGCCTCTTTCACCGATAGATCCATCTCTCATGCCTCTTTCTTAAATCAGCCTTGTCACTGGTCGGTCATCCATTGCCACATTGAGGACAGACGAAACCCACCACCACGCGTTGCCCCAAGCAGTACGACTCAAGCACTAGGTGGATATCTCAGGGGACTGCTTTCCTCGCTTGGTCACAAATCCCAGGATGATCAGCACCACATAGATGACGACCATTCCCACAATGAATCGCCCCCCGAGTATCGCATTTTGGGAACTCGTATCGTTCATCTTTTCCCAAATGGCAGCCCCAGCCGCGACGACGGCGCCCATTACGGAAACCCCCATCAGCAAGTTCCAAACCAACATTCGAATCCCTGTCGGTTTCTCCTCGCCCATCAATGAGCGACTGTTCATCATCATGAAAAAGGTGAAGTAAGCAATGGGCAGAAGCATCATGCCAAAATTCGAAGCCACAATCGCAAGCCAAAACTTGGAATCCCCGGCCCAGAACATCGGCCACATGGCGCCCACCACGCCCGCCACAAGGCAACCCAAGACATAGGGAAAAACACCATTGGGTTTCCCCATCGCCTCACAAAAAACGTAGCCGTTGATGAGCATCAAAATGATGATCGTCGAGAAACCCATTCCAAACACACCGAGTCCAAAAATCAGACTCGCTCCCTGCTCACCCAGGGCAGGAATCAGGGTCTTTGCCAAATCCGAAGCATTGCGTTGAACCATGGACGATGCAATCTCTTTTTCAGCGGCGGGAAGGGCCGCCATCTTGGCAATCAACTCTGCTTTTTCTTCGTCCGTTAAGGATCCCTCCACCTCAGCAAACTTCTTGCCCGCATACTGAGGCTCGACCCGAACCATAAAATTATTCTGAGTCCCACCGAAGGTCGGACTACTTTGGAAAACCTCCGGGTCGTTAGAAAGCAGCTGAGAGTCTGCTTTTCCATTAAATGCATGAGCAGCCGCGATCACGACGCAGCTTGTCACAACGATATAAGGAATCGCCATTCCCGTTGACAGATCGAACCGGGCCAGGCCCCGGAAGGTCTTATCCCATCCTCGATGGAGTAAGGCATAAGGCATCAAAAAAGTCATATTGATCCCAACCGCCGTTGCCGCCGCGCCGATCATCCGTGCTCGCTGCTGCGTAACGACCTTGCCAGTCCAGAACTCTTGGGCCTCCGCCGGCAAGCTTGCCACCAATTCACCGACTTTGCCCGAGGGACCATTCCACTGCCCAATATCCGGGATGAAGCCGGCCAGAATGGCACCCCAGTCCAACTCACCTCGATACGTCAACACGGCGACGACCAAGAAAAAACAGATGACCACCATCCCCACCAAGCCCTTGAGGACCCAGTCAAATATCTTCGCGGCGACGCCTCGCCTTGCATTCAACGCCACAACAAAACTGACGAGGATCAGAATGATGGCAGATACGATCAGTTTCGGGGAAGACGCAACCCACCAACTGGGCTCACCGTCGGTCACCCCACCCACTTTCAAGCTGTTGAGTGTCCCCGCCGGAAGCAGGTTTCCTTCCAAGGCCCCGAAACAGAGTGAGAATTGAGGCATACACCAGATCATGTTGGCCAAACTCGTTGCGATCAGCCAGCCCCAGCCTAATGCTGGATTAATATGCGTGTTGATGGCCTTGAAGGGGCGTTGCCCCGTGGAGAGCGTGACGTAGCTGATGGCACTCAGCATGACCACGCCCATGATGATGGCCAACAACTGCAACCAAAGAAGTTTGACCCCGCCAAGACTCCCCAAAAACAGGGCTCCCGCCAGGGAACCACCGCCCAGCGTGATCGCGCTTTGCAACCAGCCTGGACCTGAGAGTTTGACCCAAGCTTTCAAGGTTGCTGCGCGGCCCTCCGCCTGAGCGGTTGCAAGGATCTCTCGGTCTTGCTCAATCTTCGAGGTGGCGTCACTCATCGGTTTCCCTCAAACAACAATTAGGGCTCTTGGCACTTCAATCACTCGCCGCGCAAATGATCTACGATGGGGTGCACATTGTATAGGAAACCACCCTAAAATTGGGACGTGCCCGTTCAAGATCTGAAAAACGGCGTCTGATCGTGCCTGACGAGCCAACCCACGAAAACATGCTCGTCGCACCTCGCTCGACGAGCTCTCGCGGGCAACTACTCTTGTGACGCCAGAAACCGTTCCGCATCCAACGCCGCCATACATCCGGTACCCGCACTGGTGATCGCTTGACGATAGTAATCGTCCGCCACATCACCCGCAGCATAGACACCCTCCACACTCGTGTAGGTCCGAAAAGGCGTCGACCATTGAATGTAGCCCGCTTCATCCGTCTCGACCTGACCATCAAGAAAAGCGACGTTCGGGGTGTGCCCAATCGCGACAAACATGCCGGCACAGTCCACAACCTGCTCGGTATTCGCAACGGTATCTTTGAGGCGAACTCCCGTGAGTTTGGTCCCATCTCCGATCACTTCCTCTACGACCGAGTTCCAAACAATTTCTACCTTTTCATTTCGGATAGCTCGCTCGGCCATGATTTTTGAGGCACGCAATTCATCGCGGCGGTGCACGAGGTAGACCTTCGAAGCAAAATTGGTCAGATAGGTGGCCTCTTCGACCGCGGAATCGCCTCCTCCCACGACCATCAGAGGCTGATTGCGAAACATGGGAAGCGCGCCATCACAGACGGCACAGGCACTCACTCCTCGATTCTTGTATTCGCTTTCGGACTCCAAGCCCAGATAATTTGCCTTGGCCCCGGTCGCAATGATCAGGGTCTCAGCTTCCACCGCTTCGTGATCTCTCGGGGTGACAACAAAAGGTCGCTTGCTCAAGTCGACGGACACCACGTCGTCGGTGATGATGCGCGTTCCAAAATTGCGAGCCTGCTGCCGCATCAAGTTCATCAACTCGGGGCCGGTAATCGCATGCTTCTCGTCATTCGGCGGAAGCATCATCCGATCTTTTTCGTCGAGCGCCGTATCAAGAAAATCGGTCAGTTTTCCTGCAGGAAATCCGGCGAAATTCTCGACCTCAGTCGTCAAGTTCAATTGCCCCAGAGGCAACGTGCCATTCTCTTGATTCTCCCCGGTTATCGCGCCTTCAAAAACCAAGGGTTCCAGGTTCGCTCGAGCACTATAAATCGCAGCTGACCAACCAGCAGGACCACTACCAATGATGACAACTTTCTCTGACACGCTTGTTCTTCCTCACAACTAAAGGACCACTCGAAAACTTGTGTCTATCGAGATCACCACTTTGAATTCAGACCCAAACTCCCGCGACATCCAACCGAGCTTCTTTTCACCTGGTCAAAGGGGAACTGAAACGATTCATCGGCCTGCATTGCTAGCTGAAATACTTCGTGACTCTCCCTGACGTTCCGATTAACGCACGATCCAGGCAACTGGATTCACAGGCGTCGAAACATGATCGCCGGATTATACCTGTTGGCAAAACCGCTCGACAGGAGCCTGCTCACTCCCTCAACATCGAAAATCATTTTTTTGGGATTTGTGTACGATTTCAGACATGAGCGCCCACTATTAAAAGAAAACCGAAATTCGGTAATTCTCCACACACGTACAGCAGCCCACTGCCGACGCGAATCCAGTGCCCCAAGGCCCAATGATTTGCGACTTATCTGTGATGTTCCTCACCCATTTGACCAAGTGAAAAGATGCGATTAACCCTTCGAACGCTCCTTGCCTACCGCGATCAGGTTCTAGCGTCGAAAGACGCGCTCGACTTGCAGGAGAAGATCGAGGCGAGTCAAAATGCGCAGAAATTGATCGAACGCATTGAAACCGTCAGCAAACGCCGGCAAATGGATGCTCCTCGACTTGACTCAAAAACTCACAGCGGCGACCCCAACCTTGTTGCGGGATATCTGGACAGTTCTCTGAACCAGGAAGAAACCGTTGCCTTCGAGCGAGCCCTACTAGAATCCGACCAGAGCCTTGCCGAGGTGGCATCATGTCATGAAATTCTTTGTCAGGTTCTCCAGCACCCCGCATCGGTACCCTCGCGAATTCGTGAACGCTTGTACCGTCTTGATCGTCAGGCTTCAACAGCCACCGAGTTCTTTGGTAAGCCGCCGAATCATGACGATTTCGAAACCCAAGATTCAGCACCTCCGCTCCCGGACACGGCCCATCGACCCCACCAAGAAGTACTACCATGTGACGATTTGCCTGAGGCTCCGGATGGTCGACACACTCCTCCGGCAGTGAACCGACCGAGCTCAGCGTTACCCTTTCCACCCCACGTTGCGCCCTCACCCTCGCCCTCACGGAAAGTCGAGGCCGGTCCTGACGGCAAACACCGCTTGGACACCGATTCGCCTGCCATCAGCGCTCGCCCCACATCCATTTTGCCTCCGAGCTGGGTGGAACGAAAAAAGCGAAGAAGACAGGCCTCGGCCTTGACCGTGACCGCTGGACTCACACTCGCGACCACTCTCCTTGTACTCGCCCTCACGGGGACACTTCAAACTTGGTTCAAAAACCTGATCGATTCCTCACCTCTGGAGGTCGCATCAACCCTCTCGGAAAAGTCTGAAAAGCAACTTCGCATTGACACCTCACAACAAGAAGAAGCCCAAGTAAACCGAGATTCGCAAGAGCCGCAGCGTTTGCCTGTGAACGATGAGTCAGCCGCCCCCATGACGTCACCCAATATTGCTGGGGATATTGCAGGAGCAAATGATTCTGCCAGCGAACCTGATTCTTCTACCATGAGGACCCCGACCGCATACGATCCCAGCCTGTACTCACCCGCAACTCTGCTTTCGACAGGGACGCTGGTCGCATCGCGCACTGCCGACAACATGATGTGGAACTGGACAAATAACTCTCCCGCTTTGGTTCCTCTACAGGTACAAAACCTCTCAATTTTTCGAAGTCACTGGACTTTGGAACGTCATCCTGAATTAACGCTGATCGGCACCACAGAAGCTCGATTTGCTCCTCTTGATGGCAAGAAGATTTCGCCGGACATCGGTACGTCGACAGGCCTTCGTCTTCACCATGGAAAAATGATCATTGAAGCGAATGGAAAACCAGGACGCCATATGTTGGTTCAGCTCGGCGAGCAACTCCTGAGAGTCACCCTGGTCGACCCCAACAGCGCGATTGGGATTACACGATCCGCCTTCCTTCCACCGGGAACCGACCGAATCCGAGGAGCGAGAATTTGGACCCATCAGATCATTGGAATTGAGGGTCAGACCGAAATCCAAGGCGTCTCAAGGAGCCACCTGCTCGGACCTCGTATGGCAACCACATGGAAAGATGGGGTCGAGCACCATGCCGGTCCGTTAAAGACATTGCCGGACTGGATCGCAAAAGATAAACAACTCGACCAGATCGCAGCCACTCAACTTTACCGCCAAATCAGCCCGGGAGAGACGAACGTCGACTCATTGCACCGACTGACGCATCACGACCGCATCGAGTTGCGCATCCCTGCCGCTGAATTCCTCGCGCAACTTGGAGATACAGCGCCGCTGCTCGCCGCCATTGAGGAACCGAGAAATCGTCCTAACTGGAGAATCAGACTCCTTGAATTCGTGGAGTTGGCGATGGTCAACTCACCCGAATTTGCGCGAGCATGGCAAAACCAACTCAGGAGTCAGGGAGAAGACGGAGAATTGGCTTTCGAGCTTTGGAGCGGTCTTTCCCAAAGACAACTTGAAGAGGGTGGCGCTGATCTACTGGTGAGCAGTCTCGACCATCCCAATCTCATGATCCGCAGTCTTGCGATTCGACAACTGATGCAGATCACAGGAACGACCGAACTTTATTTTCCTGACGCCGATGCCGACCAAAGATTTCGGCGTGTCCAAGCTTGGAGGAGACGATTGCGAGATAACGAAATTCGTTACGTCGATCCCCCAACTCCGCCATCACTGGACTACGAACTCTGATCCCCCTGAAAGTAAACACATGGCTATCGCCCCGATTTCAAGGGCATGCCTTCCAACGCGTTTGCAAATCAAACGCTCACCGGTGCCGATCACAAAAGCTCATGGGCGAAAATCCTCCTACCATTGATCGGCAGAGTTAACGCGCTGAGCTGCTTGCAACTCGCCTTCCTTGGGACGACACTCCAACCCGACGTAATCTCGATACCCAAGATCATACGCCTCTTTCAACACTCGATTGTAGTGCACCTCGCCCGTTCCAGGTTCAAAGCGTCCCGGATGATCCGCGAGCTGAAGGTAACCAATTTGATCAAGCCCGTCGCGCATCCTCCCACAAAGATCGCCCTCGGTGATCTGCATGTGATAAAGGTCCCAGTTGATCTTAACGAATGGCGAATCCACCTCGCGACAGATTTTCAACGCATCAGGACTTCCGTACAGACAGTGTCCAGGATGATCCACTCGTCCATTCATGGGTTCAAGGATGGCCATCACTTTAGCCGATTCGAGAGTCGGTGCCGCAAGCTTTAACGCCTTGGTCACTTGCCCCAGCATTTGTTCCTGGCTCATTCCCTCTTGATTGTTGCCCGCAACAACGGTCATTTTTCGACATTTCAAACGGTGGGCAACCTCACACGCTTCTTCAATGGTACTGAGAAACGCTTTTTCGTTTTTGGGATGGTTCATACCAGGGGTAAATCCCCAAGCCGTGAATTGCGAAACCTCGATGCCCAATTCCATGCAGAGGTCATGAATCGCATCAAGATCCTTGTTGGCATACGGCCAGAACTCCACTGCCGGAAACCCCAGAGCCGCCGATTGCCGAATCCGATCGAGAAAGGGGAGACCGGTAAACCACATTTCTACATTCACCGCAAATTTGGTGTGGGGAGTCTGCCCCGGCTTTTCAATTTTTGCGACCTCTTGTGATGCTGAACTGCCACCAGACACCACCATGGAGGTTCCGCATGCGGCTGCAGTGGCGGCAACGAATTGCCGGCGATGTAAAGTCATCAGACGTATCTCTCTGTTTATCCAGACATTGATGAAAAAGCCCACGGACCGTTCTTCTGCATCGAATTATCGTGGGCCACATGAGTGGCCCTGTCAAATCACTCCGCGAAGCCCATTTGAATGTGGGACCGATAAGCCCAATGAAACGCGACTCATCGAACGCACATTGCTGCCGGTCTGAAGGCGGGGAGGTCGCCCTTGGGTCAAAAGCAACCTTCCCCCCTCATCAACGACACTTTCCTTGTCGCATTTCCACTCGCTAGTCCGTGGGCCGCCTTTTTCTGCAGTGAAGTTACGGCTTATGCAATCGGTGTATGGCTTTCAGACCCCGAACGAAAATTGCCTCAAGGCGGACTG